>CAVPUS010000026.1:0-238343 GCA_963709005.1 uncultured Acidobacteriota bacterium | reverse complement strand
CACAGCGTCGACCGCACATCTCCCACATCCGGACGCAGCGGCTGCACCGCAAAGCTGCGCGCTGCATTCGTGTCCGGGAACTGCTCCGCCAAATGATGGCCCACAAGCGCCAGCTCCGCCTGCGCCTGGGCCAGCGTCGCGCCGGGCCGGAGGCGGGCGAAAACAGTCACCGGATGCGCGCGACGATTGTGCAAATACTTTGCCGTGTCCTGGCCAATCGGAATCAGCACATCCGGGTCTTGATCGCCGGGCCGGAAAGTCGCGGGCGCGATACCCACAAGCGTGTAAACCTTGTCGTCGAGGACGATTTGTGTTCCGACCACGCCCTCATTGCCTTCGAAGTGGCTCTTCCAGAACGCGTAGCCCAGAATCGCCACCGGTGCGCCGCCGGCACGGTCCTCTTCCGGCAGGAACACGCGTCCTCGAAACATCGGAACACGAAGCACGGGAAGAAATTCAGCCGTGATCTCGCGCAGGTCGACGTACTCCGGTTTTCCAGGTGAGCTCAGCGTCGCCCCGTTGAAAAGCATTCCCCCCATCTCGAGCGAACGGCTCTCGCGCTGGCAATCGAGAAAGTCCAGGTAAGCAACGTTCTGTTCACCGTACACCGCCGTGTTCCAGGTATCCGTATGGCTGTGCACCGCAACCAGCCTGTCCGGCTCTGGATACGGCAGCGGCTTCAGCAGAACGCCGTTGATCACGGTGAACATCACGGTCGTGGCTCCGGTTCCGAGGGCCAGCGTCAGCAGCGCAACCGCCGTGAATCCGGGATTTTTGCCCAGCGTGCGCAGCGCGTAGCGCAAGTCCTGCCACAGGTCTTCGACCCACCGCGTGCCGCGCGCATCGCGGCACTTCTCTTTCACCTGCTCCGTACCGCCTAGCTCAAGCCTCGCCTGCCGCCGTGCCTCCTCCGGATTGCGGCCCTGCGCGATCAGTTCGGCGGTGTGTTGTTCGATGTGGAAGCGCAATTCCTTTTCGAGTTGCTCTTCCATCTGCCTTCGGCGCCACAGGCGCTTCCACCACGTCATTCCGCACCTCCTTCCGCCATTCGGAGGATGAGACCGACGGCTTCCGACAATCGCTGCCAGCTCGCGGCTTCCGTTTCGAGCTGCGCCCGCCCTTTCCGCGTCAGGTGGTAGAACTTTGCTTCACGCCCGGTCTCCGTCTCTTTCCAGTCCGCCGCCAAAAGGCCGCGGTTTTCGAGCCGGTGCAACGCCGGGTAAAGTGAGCCTTGCGGAACTTGCACCACATCGCGGGTCACTTGTTGAAGGCGCTGCGCGATTGCGTACCCGTGGACTGGGCCAAGGGCCACAATCTTCAGCATCAACAGGTCCAGGGTACCTTGAGGGAGAGCGGACTTCGTCGGCATCGCTATACCTCGCTCTTCTAGGTATCCTTAACATAAGACGTGTAGAAGTGCAAGGTATCGCGAACTTTATTCCGCGTACTTTACCGAGCAGCCGTAGGGGCGCGTTGTGGCGACGGCTACGGGCTTTCCGGCTAGGGCTGCGTCCAGGGCGGCTGCTACGTAGTTCTTGGCGCCGCTGATGTCGCCGGCATCGGTGGTGGGGCGGTCGTCAATCGCGCCGTTGTAAATCAGCATTCCTTTCGGATCGATGATGAACATTTGGGGCGTTGTTTTCGCGTCGTAGAGGTGGCCGAGCGCGCCGGTGGGATCCATCAGCACAGCCGTGGGCGTGGCATTCATTTCCTTAACATATGAGTTTTCGTCGGCCGCCGTTACGTACCCTTGCTTGCCGGGCGCGGACGATATCACGGTCAGCCAAATCACTCCTCGCGCGGTCCATTCCTTTTGCAACCGCTCCATGTTGCCGCTGGTGTAGTGCTTGGCCGTGTACGGGCACCCGCGGTTGTGCCATTCGAGGACCACAAATTTCCCGGCGTAGTCCGACAGCTTGTGCACTTTGCCGTTGCTGTCCGTGGCCGTGAAGTCCGGCGCGCGGTCGCCCACCCGCGCGGCCTTCGCCACCGTGAGCGCCATCATCAACGCGAATCCAGCCACTATTGACGTCATAAGAAGCTTTCTCATTTTGCCTCCCGAACCGCGGTCTATGTTTTGCATCGCTGAAATGTTCACGCAAACTGATTACGGCGTCCGAGCTGGGCGCGCTTGAATCATAGTCGAAATTTGGTACGCAGGCCCGGAGTCCAACACCAGGATTCCTCTAAGCAGCGGATATGACGTGTACTGGTCCGATTTCTTGAGCGTCAGGCGAAATCCATCTCCCGCGGGTTCGAGAACCTGCGGTGCCGAGTTCTCGATCATGCCCGGCCGCTGAGGGAAAAAGGTGACGCTTTGCGGCGGTGGGACACCATGAACGGCAAGCACAAAATGATCCCTGTCCGAGACGACCTCCTTCACGCCGGAAAGGCCGGGCTTCGGCAGTCGGGCCCTGGTCTGCCGAAACAATTCGTGCCAATCCCCTGTTTGCAACGCAGTCTTTTCTGTGTCTGGAAGCGAGAGCGTGAGGTGTGCCTTGCCCGGGATGCAGATTTCGCTGCACACCACATACTTCACATCGGCTGCGATCGCTGCGATGGCGCTCGCTTTCGCGTGTTCCGGTACTGGTAATGGGTGCCATCAGAAGCACCTGCCCTTCATAGCCGTAATCTATCACCGAACCACTGCCCAAACGGATCGGGGCGGGCCAATCGAAAAAACTGGCCCGGAATCCCCTTGGAAGCAGCCACTGAACCTTCGGAGGCTCGCCGGAGTCCCCCGGATTCTGCCAATAGATGTGCCAGCCAGGATCGAGCTGAAACAGCAGCCCGACCCACAGGGGCTTGCCCAAAGGAGGGGAAGCATTCTCCGCAACCAGGCTGACCTTCGCGTGCGATACCGATTCGGATGGCGGCGGTGCTTGTGCCTTCGCCTCTGCGCCAAGGAAGAGCACGGCAGCACACATGCCGAGGACAAAGGCAACTCGCCACCGATGCGGCTTGCGCGGCACCACAACATGTCGCTCAGTTCGCGGGGGTTCCATGTAAAGCATCGCGAAAGCTCAACCCTCATTATACTTTGACGGATTGAGGATGCCGTATGTTGCTTATTGAACCAAAGCTTCTGGCAATGGTGTCCTATTTCGGGCGTGAACGCCTGTCATCTCGAGTTTCTTAGGGGGTCGGAGCTTCATCTCCGACACAAAGGACAGAAAATGCGATGGGCTTCAGCCCTTGAGGAAAGCGTTTTCATGCTTGCCCGTCAAATTGAACACCATCGCCTGGAGGGAATTTTGTTCCTCCCGGCTCGGGATGGTATTCTATTTACTCCAACGGGGGCGACACGGTTTCGACGGAAGCTGTCGCGGCTCGAAGGCATGCCGGGCCCCACCTGCCCGCAATCGGGTGGAACAACACAACTGGCAACTCACAGTTGGCACTCGCAGCCTAACCAAAAGTAAGCTGCGCGTCTCCCCAGGCGTCACCTACGCGTTTGGGATGAGGCGTCACACAGTAGGCTGGCCGTCGCGTTTCGGTCCGTAATGCGGCGGCGAGATCATCGGACTAGTCGGCGGCGCGTCTTGCCCGCTCTGAGCGCTGCCGGCGAAACTTGCGGCAAGCCCTCACGGGTGGACCGCGAAGTGATCGGGCTAAGCATGTAGTCTTCGGGTTGCAAGGCTTCTCGGACGGGGGTTCGACTCCCCCCGCCTCCACTCGCCGTCGCGCGAAATGCGCGCTATGGCGAGTGCCCGCCGTAGCCTTTTTGATCGGAGCAACGCACCACATCCGGCAGGCCAGGTGCTAACGTGGGGGCGGGAACACCCAATTCTTGTATGGGGTCTTGTCGTGCCTATAACGGCGTATCAGCTTATCGATATTCTCGGCATACCCGTAGGCGACGACAAATTTGATGATAACTGGGTCGCTTTCTATCTTGGCCACCCAATAGCCAATTTCTTCCATATCCGCTGCTGTGAATAACTTTCGATCTAGCGCGCTTGCAACGAGACTTAACCATGAGAGAAATGAATCTATCGATGTTCGGTAAATCTGGGTGCGCGGATCTTTATCCAATTCATCGATAAGTAAGTCCGGGCGCAATGCGTTTTCAAACACTCTACGGTCGTGCTCGATGATTTGAACGTTGCCTGGCATGTAGGGTCGAAGGTTTTCGGGGAGGACGAGCTTGCCGCCATTCCAGTCAAGGCACCGGCCAGCGAACACTAATTCCTGATTGCTATCGAAATCTCGAAGATAACTGTTAGCGAGTTCGGCTCGCTTCCAACAAACTCCTTTCCAACTGTTGAAGAGTGCAATGCCTCCCCCCACTAGTCCAACAAATGCTCCGATGTAGGCTATCGCTGTAGCGGCATCACTGGGCATCGGATCCTCTCCTATTTGCCCGAGTTGGACCTAGGCGAACAAGAGTCTACATCGTAGTCACTATGAAATTCGAGTCATGTAGAACGAAAGTGGCAGTCCGATCAGAGGCGTGACGGTGATTCCCCCTGCCTCCACCACCATATTCCTTTTCCGTTCCGCTCGCGGTAAAGTGGGCCTATGTCCACCTACTACCTGCTGAAAACGGAACCAACGGCATATTCCTTCGCGCACCTTCAGCGCGACAAAAAGACCGTATGGGATGGCGTCTCGAATCCCGTTGCCGTGAGGAACCTGCGCGAGATGCGGCCGGGCGCGCGGCTGGTCATCTACCACACGGGTGAGGAAAAATCCGTGGTTGGAACCGCCACGGTGGTCTCCGTGGATGCATCGGACCCCAAGAATCCGCAAGTTGAAATTCAAGCCGGGAAAGCTCTTCCCAAGACAGTATCGCTGGCAGAAATCAAGGCCAATAAGCTCTTCGCCGATTCGCCTCTGGTACGCCAGGGACGCCTCTCCGTTGTGCCTCTAACGCAGGCCCAGTATGAGGCCCTGGTCGGGCGATAACCGGGCGCTGATCGGCCAAGCTAGCCGGACTCCCAGCCGCAGACGCTATTTAGTCGGGTACGCGCATTGGGAATGTCAGTTGACACCCCACGATACCGTTTCCATAATCGTGAAGAGGTCGAAATTCCTTTGACTGAGCGTCAAAAGTCGCTCGAACGAGCACTGGAAGAAGCGGTTTCTCGCGCATTGCGCGATAACCTGGCGCCGCTTCAGCGTACGGCCGACGAGCTGCATCAAGCCTTTGCGGACCTCGTCGCTGCGTGCTCCTCGACACGGCCCAGCAACGCCCTTCCGGCGATGCTTCGCGCGCAGACAGCGGCTTCCGCGCTCGCCGCCGGTCTCTCGGTACTTTCAAACTTCGTCGCTGTCGCCCTGAATCCGCGTCAACAGTCGGCGGAGGCATCCGCCGCCGTAGAAACCGTGCCGGAGGAAGCACCCGCTCCCCGGGGGCACAAGCCCTCCGTTGGCGCCCCGGCGGAATCCGAATCGGAGTGGGCTGAGGGCCCCTCGCAGGCTGCCGTGGATGCAGCCATGCGCGACGCAATCCCTGTTGTTGAGCCCGCGGAGTCTGTCGAGACAAGAGTTTCCGTTGAAGACGCCACCGCGACGCCCGTTTTTGACGTTACGAGCCTTCCCTCGGACATGCAGGACCTGCATCGCCGCGCCAACCGGGTAGCCAAAGTGGCCATGCAAGACATCAAACTATTGCGGCCGAAAGACGTCCGGCTGGGCCGCGAGAACAGAGACATCTGTCAACGGTTGCGCAGTGAACTCGATAAAGCCCGCAAAGAATACGACCGCCGCTTCCGCGCGATTCTCGATCATCCCATCGATTATTTTCATCATTGGATGGTTGAAATCCTCGCCGAGGGCGATGGCGAAGCCCTCGGGGAGTATCCTTATCCCTCGCCTGTTCTGCGGCACTAAGACGATTGCTATGAAATTCGCATTTCGGCCCCTCCGCACGCTGCGGCGAACCGCTGCCGCTCTGTTCTTCGCGTGTCTGGTTTCATTCGCCGCGCCGCCGGCCGCGGCGCCCACTCCTGATCGTGTGCCAGCCCAGACCCCGGTGGGGAACGCAGCAAAGCCTACGGCGAAGCAAATCGAGCAGCTTTCTCGCGCCTTGAAGAAGAATTCCGCTTCGGCCTATTCGAGTCTCAGCGTCATCGCCATGCAAAAATCTTCAGGCGTGCTCGGATTGCGTGCAGCCCTGGCGCTCGGCTACTTCGAATATTCAAAAGGGAACTACGCGCAAGCCGTCAAATGGCTGGAACGGGCCAAAGCGGACACGCTTCTGCGCGTCTACGCGCTCTACTGGGACGCCGAAGCGAAGCGCGCTCTGGGCCGCAACGCCGAAGCGCTCGCCGAGCTTCAGCAATTGCGCAAGGATTTTCCGGATTCCACGATCGCCGATCAGGCGCTGCAATCGCTCGCCGAAGCGGCGCTTGCGGCAAATCACCCGGCTGACGCGCTCGCTGCCCTGGACGGTCATGCAGCGACACCGCAGTCGCCTGTGTTCCTCTTCATGCGTGGCGAAGCTCACGAGCAAGGCGGGGATTTAGCGTCGGCTGCTGCCGACTATCGGAGAATCTATCTGGAATTTGCGACGAGCACCCAGTCGCAGGAATCCGGCATGAAATTGACGTTGCTTCGCAGCAAGCTAGGCGACCAGTTGCCATCGGTTTCCGTGGAGCAGCACCTCGCGCGCGCTTCGGCCCTCTATGCTGCCAAGCTGTGGTCGGAGGCCAGGACCGAGTACGAACAGATTCTTCCGCAGCTGTCCGGCGTGGACCGCGAGCGCGCCGAACTCCGCATTCTCGAATGCGCGGCACAGTTCGGAGCTGGTCCGTCTGGCCTGGCCGCGCTTCAGATCACCGATCCCGAGGTTGATGCAGAACGCTTCGCTGCGCTCGCCGACGTCTATCGCGCCCTCGCGCAGGATGGCGCAATGGTTGCTGCGGTCGAAGGCGCCGCGACGCATGCGCCGCTGAGTACATGGGCGGAGCAATCGCTATTTCTCGCGGGCAACTACTACTGGGTGGAGCTTGACCGCAGGCGGGCCTCTGCCTACTACAAACGCGTCGCCGATTACTTCCCCGCGTCGCCCGACGCAGCCAAGGCGCATTGGCGCGTCGTGTGGGTTGCCGTTCTCGAGCGCCGGCCGGAAGCTGCGAACCTGCTGGCCGAACATCTGCGGCGCTTCCCCGGATCGCAATTTACTCCGGACGCCCTCTACTGGCTCGGCCGCCTTGCGGAAGAAGGCGGCACGCCCGCGCTGGCGCGCAGCTATTACAAAAAACTGCAGCAACGCTACGCCCAGAATTATTTTGAAGCCATGGCTGTGGCGCGCCTCAATGTCCTCGGCGATGGAGCGAAGGACGATCCCGATGTGCTTGCGGTGATTCCTCCTCCGCCTCCCGCCGTCGGCCTGGGCGCCGCGATTCCTTCTTCCGCCGCAGGGTGGCAGGCGCGTGCCGATGCGCTGAGGTCCATTGCTTTCGACAGCTCCGCCGAACTCGAACTTCACGCCGCCTATGCAGCAACGGGCGAACCGCGTTTTCTCCTCGAAGCAGCGCAAGCCGCCAACGACGCAGGCCGCTGCGGCGTGGCGATCGCCACGGTTCGGCAGGCTTATCCGCAACTCGAGTCGCGGCCATTTGCGGAGGTTCCGCGCGAAGTATGGCTGGCCGCGTATCCCCTGCCATTCGAGTCGTCCATCCGGCAGTGGTCGGCGCGCGCAGGAGTTGACCCGATGCTCGTCGCCGGGCTGATCCGGCAAGAATCCGCGTTTCAGCTCGAAGCCCGCTCGAGCGCCAACGCGCTCGGCCTGATGCAGCTTCTATCGAAAACAGCCCGCCTCATGGCCAGGCAGGCAAAAGTGCGCTACGCGCACGGCGAACTGCTCACGGCGGATTACAACCTGCGGCTTGGCACAATTTATCTCGCCGACTTGCGAAAGCAATTCGGCACTGTGGAATCGGCCCTGGCCGCGTACAATGCGGGGGAAGACCGCGTGGCATCATGGACCGCGCGCCAGAAGTATCGGGATCTGCCTGAGTTTGTGGATTCGATCCCGTTCACTGAAACGCGCGAATACGTCGAGGTGGTGACGCGCAACGCCGACATCTACCGTAAACTTTACGGGACGCAAAATGAACCTGCCCAAAACCGCCCCCGCCCCCGCCGCGGTCACTGACGCGAACACCGCGAGGCTCTCCGCTAAAGCGGCGCGCTTCACCGAGTCTGTGATCCGCGAAATGACGCGGCTCGCTCTGCAATATGGCGCCGTCAATCTCTCCCAGGGCTTTCCCGATTTTGCCGCTCCCGCCGAAATCAAACGCGCGGCGCAGGAAGCCATTTCCGCGGACATCAACCAGTACGCCATCACTTGGGGCGCGAAATCGCTGCGGAATGCGATTGCGGAAAAATTCGGGCCTGCGAACGGCCTCGCGATCGACCCCGAACGCGAAATCACGGTTTGCTGCGGCGCCACCGAAGCCATGATGTCGTCCATGATGGCCATCATCAATCCGGGCGATGAAGTGGTGGTCTTCGAGCCTTTCTACGAAAACTACGGGCCCGACGCGATTTTGTCCGGCGCCACTCCGCGCTTTGTCACTCTCCGGCCGCCGGATTGGACCTTCGATCCCGGTGAATTGGCTGCCGCGTTCGGCCCCGCCACGAAGGCGATCATCCTCAACACGCCGAATAATCCGACGGGGAAGGTTTTCGCGCGCGCGGAACTCGAACAGATACGCGATCTCTGCGTGCGATGGAACGCCTTCGCCATCACGGATGAAATCTACGAGCACATGCTCTATGACGGCGCCGAGCACATCTCGCTCGCCAGCTTGGGAGGTATGCGCGAGCGCTCGATCACCATCAACGCGCTTTCGAAAACGTACAGCGTCACCGGATGGCGCGTCGGCTGGGCGATTGCCGCGGCGGAAGTGACCTCCGCGATCCGCAAAGTTCACGATTTTCTCACCGTGGGAGCCGCGGCGCCGTTGCAGGAAGCAGGAGCCGTGGCTTTGCGGTTCCCGCCCAGCTATTACGAGACGCTCGCCCGCGAGTACGCGGCGCGCCGCGATCGGATGCTCGAAATCCTTTCGCGCGCGGGTTTCCGCTGTTTCCGGCCGCGCGGCGCCTACTACATCATGACCGATATTTCCGCGTTCGGCTTCCCCGACGACGTCGCCTTCGCCAAGTATCTCGTGAAGGAAATTGGCGTGGCCGCTGTGCCGGGCTCGAGTTTTTACAGCAATCCCGCGGACGGCCGCACCCATCTTCGCTTCACATTCTGCAAGAAAGAATCCACTTTTCAGGCCGCCGCCGAGCGCCTCGCGAAACTGCAAGCTGGCTCGAATCCTTCCGCGAAATGAATGAACGAGTGAAGCTGTGTTAGAATCCTGCAGTTTTTCGACCAGGAGACCACCGCATGGCGATGGAATTCGACTTGATTCCCGCAGGCACGCAACTCACCGCCAGCGGTGAAGGTGCGCCCCACGACATCGGCTCCGCCCAAACGCGCACGTTCCTCTGCTCCATGCTCATCGCGGATCAAATCGAACAGGAGTCCGTTGACATCTCCGTCTGGGGTTCGGAAGATGGCCAGAACTGGGGGAAAATGCCGCTGCTCAAGATGCCGCAGCGTTTTTACCGCGGCGAAACTCGTCAGATACTCGATCTATCTTCGAAACCGGAGGTTCGTTTCCTCCGCGCCAAGTGGGAACTGGTGCGCTGGGGCCGCGTCGCGCCGCATCCGATGTTCGTACTTGGGTTTCGCCTCAGCGAAGTTCCCGCGTTCGCGCATCAAGCCGTCTGAATTCTGTTAGCGCCGCAATTCCAGATCCAGATGCTCATTGCTTGGCGTCGGCGGCCGCCGCCGGTTTTTCCTGCGCGATTTTCTGCTGCACTTGGTCCCGCATCTGCTTTGCGCGTGCTCCCGCCGGGCTGTCGGGGTCGAGCTTCAAGTACGCATCCAAATCTTCGAGCAGCGCTGGATAGTTCTTCTGCTGGGAATGGATGTTCGAAAGCAGCCGGTAGATCATGGGCGTGTTCGGAGACAATGATTTCGCCTGTTCGGCAGACTTCAGCGCGTCGGCGAGCAGCTTCTCATTCATTTGTGCTCGGCCCAGTTCGTAGTAGCCCAGCCAGTAGTTAGGAAGCAGCTCGATTCCGCGGCGGATTGTTTTTTCTCCGCCCGCGAGGTCTCCTTTGTCCAGCATCATGCTGCCGATGCTCACATCCGCTTCGCCATACTTGTCGCCGCTGACTTCCACGCACTTGCGAAAGTTTTTCTCTGCGTCGTCCTGATTCTTCAGGTTCAGATACGTCATCCCGATTTGGAAGTACGCTTCGTAATAATCCGGGGCCGCCCCCACTGCTTGCTGAAAATCTTCCAGGGCTCCCTGCGCGTTCTTGTCGATATAGAGCTTCTTTTTCCCTGTATCCATCAAGTCGCGCGCTTTTTGCGGCATGGCAAGCTCATGCGCGGAAACAGTTGAATGGGATACCGGAGATGCGGACTTACTTTCAATCGGCGTCAAGTAAATAATAATGCCGCGACTTGAGGTGAGGCTAAGGTCCACGGTTTGTTCCACCGGCTGATAGCCCTGCTCATTGATTACCAGGGCATACGTACCGCTCCCGAGGTTATGGAACTCGTAACCGCCGCTCGCCGTGGTCGTCCCCGGAGAAATCATGCTTCCTTCCGTGCTGTGCAATTCAACGGTGATGTGATCGGCAGCTTTGTTGCCTGGATAGTAGACGGTGCCGCTCAAAGTGCGCGTATTCGAAGAGGCGGATCCACCGCCCATGCCGCCGCCCCGTTGGGCGCCCAGCATTCCCGGAAAAATCAGCCAAATGGCAATTACGGAAAACGCAGTGCAGAGACGGCTCATGGGCCACCTCCCATCAGCTTGACGTTGCCGGACAGTATAGCACCGGGAAGGAAGCGCGGCGCGCCTTTCTCTGAAACGAAAAACTCGCATCACGCACACGCCTTTTCAGGATTTTAGAAGCTGTTCAGATCGAATGCTTCCCGATACGAGGGAATCGTCACCGGCCAGTGAAACTGATTCGCAATCGCGTCGTTCAGCGCCTGCAACGCGTTCGGCTCCCCGTGGACAAGAAAGGTTCGCCGCGGCGCGGCGCCGAAACCCGAGAGCCAGCGCAGCAGCTCGCTCTTTCCCGCATGCGCGGATAGCTGGTCGAGCGTAACCACCTCGGCGCGAACGGGCACCTGTTCGCCGTAGATGCCGATATATTTCGCGCCGTCCGCCAACGCCCGCCCGCGTGTGCCCACAGCCTGAAAGCCAACCAGTAGGACCGCGCTTCGGGAGTCCGGCAGTCGCTTTGCCAGATGATGGAGGATTCGTCCGCCGGTGGCCATCCCGCTCGCCGAAATAATGATGCACGGTGACGCCACATCGTTGATTTTCTTGGACTCGTCCACCGTCCGCGTCATGTGCACTTCGTGGACATTCAGCGGGTCGCGATTTCCCGCTTCTTCCTCGCGCGCGAATTCCAGGTCATGATCCTCGCGATGACGCTCATACATTCCCGTGACATCAATGGCCATCGGGCTATCCACATAGGTGGGCAGCCGTGGAATCCGCTGCTGCTCTTCCAGTTCGCGCAGGTAATACATCAACGTTTGCGTGCGTCCCACCGCGAACGCGGGAATCACGATGGCGCCGCCGCGTTTTACAACGCGGTTGATCACCTCCGCCAGCGCGTCCGCGACAGAACCCGTCCCGTGGTCGCGGTCCCCATACGTAGCCTCGCACAGCAGGAAATCCGCCCTCGTCGGCGGTTCCGGGTCGTTCAAAATCGGCTGGTCGTAGCGCCCCAAGTCCCCCGAAAATACGATCAGCGTCGATTTCCCGTTTTCCGTCACCGTGAGTTCCAGCCATGACGATCCCAGGATGTGCCCGGCATCGTGCGGCCGCACGGAAAATTCCGGGCTGATCGTGAACGCTTCCGCTCGCGGGATTTCCCGGAATCGCGTCAGTGCCTTCTGCGCTTCTTCCACCGTATAGAGCGGCAGCGGCGGCTTGTGGCTGCTGTAGTTTTTCTTTGCTGCGAATTGCGCATCCTCTTCCTGCAAGTGCGCCGAATCCGGCAAGAGCACCTCGCACAGTTCGTGCGTTGCGGGATTTGAAAATATCGGCCCCTGGAAACCGTCGCGCACAATCCGCGGGAGATATCCCGTGTGGTCGATGTGCGCATGCGTCAGCAGAATCCAATCAATCGTCCCCGGCTCGATGGGCAAGCGCTCCCAATTCCTTTGCTTCAATTCCTTCGAGCCTTCGAACAGTCCGCAATCCACCAATAGCCGCTTGCCCCCGGCCTCCACCAGATATTTCGACCCCGTCACCGTCCCTGCGGCCCCCAGAAAAGTGATTTTTGGCATGGCTCGCTATTCTAGAACGAACCCGCCGCGAATTCGCGCGCGATTTCGCCGCCGCGAATTTTCCACTCATATCCCACAGCCGGCTTGACCCGCCCGCATCGCTTGCCTTACCCTCTACATTCTTTTGGCATCCCGGCGAGGTCACATGAGAACCATTGCCGCACTCTTGCTCGCGTTGCTGTTCGCATCGGCTGTTGCCGCCCAGGGCCTCCCGTCCGAGTCGCTCACCAAGGGAACCTGGGAATTCGGTCTTATCGGTGGCGGCGGCACCGGTCTGGGCCATTCGGACAACACGCAATTCATGTATGCGGGCGGGCGCGTCGGGGTTGTTCTCACCTCCGAGCATCTCTCCGGGTGGATGCATGGCAATTTCGAATGGTCCGGCGATTTCATGCCCATTTACACGGTTTTTCCGCCGCAGAGTGCTATCTACGGCGGAAGCTTTAAGCCCGTCATGTGGCTGTGGAATTTCACGAGCGGGAAGAAGATCGCGCCCTATTTCGGGCCTGCCGCCGGCGTTCTTTTCAGTACGCACAATGTCCCGCCGGGCAACACGTCCTACGTCAACTTCACTCCGCAGGGCGTGCTTGGCGCGCACATCTTCTTGAAGCAGGGCCGCGCCCTGATCCTCGAAGGCGCCATCGTCCATCATTCCAACGCTAGCCTCGGCAACCAGAATCCCGGCTACAACGGCTCGTTCTTTTTCACCGTCGGATACAGCTGGTTCAAGGTCCACAAGTGAAGATCCGATGAGGATCTCTCATGCCAGAATTAGGCCTTCATCGCGGTTGTTGGGAGATTGCCCCGAGCTTCCGCACATTCATTCGCAGCCCGTTTGACGCTTTCCTGCGCGGGGTGCTATAAAAGCAATAACCTTGTATTGCAGCATCGCAGGTAAGTGGGGCCGTAGCGCAGTTGGGAGCGCGCCTCGATGGCATCGAGGAGGTCGCGGGTTCGAACCCCGCCGGCTCCACCAGATTCTCAATGACGTCATCGCTTCTAGGTTCTAATGTAGCGTCGCCGCTTCAGCGCGGCATTCCGCTTTGGCTCACCCTCGCGCTCCTGCTTGGACTGAGCCCGCTGCTGCGGGGCGAACGTGTCATTCTGAGCGGAGCATCCCGGCGGCCTCTTCTCTCCCACAGATTGCGCTTTGCGCGATCTGTGGGCCGGGATCAGATGGGGCCTCCCAGTGTCGACGGCAAGTCGAGCCTGGGGGATCCGAACCGAAGAATCTCTCACCGGCCACACGAATGAGGAGGACGTCAACAGGGACGGTCCAAGTCTAGTGCCGTGTCTTCAGATCGGCACTTTCTGCCGTAGAATTGAACGACATGCAAAAAGTGGCGCAACCCATCGTCCGTCCGCCCTTTCGCGCCGCCGTGCGCGACGCCCTCCGCCTCCGCTGCCCCAACTGCCGCAAAGGACGCGTCCTCGACCGCTGGCCCAACAAAATGCTGCCGCGCTGCCCGTTCTGCGGCCTTTCTTTTTTCCGTGAGTCCGGCTATTACATCGGCGGAATGATCATCACCTACGCCCTGACGCTCGCCGTCATCATTCCCGTTCTTCTCGTTTCGCTCTTCCTGCCCGACGTCAAAGGCCTCTCCGACTACGTGCGCTTTGCCCTCTGGGTTCTCTTCGCCCTCCCGCTCTCCTTCGTCCTCATGCCTTACTCCTACAGCCTCTGGCTCTCCCTCGATTTCTGGCTCGAGCCCTGGCATGCGCCGAAAACCCTCTGACTCGCGGTAGTCTTCTCCGTTGCCTCAGGGAATCAACTGCAACAGCTTCGGCCCATTCGGACTGCCCCAGCCAGAAGCCGCGTCGGCTCCGGTGGCGCCGCTCGGTCCTGCCTGTGCTGACTTAACACCGCATGGCACAGACAGTCGTGTCTGCCCGCACTGAGCGCAGTCGAATGTGTGCTCTTCGCCTTTCGCCGTCATCCTGAGTCCGCCGCAGCGGACGAAGGATCTCTCTCCGCCCCCGCACGCTGGTTCAGAATTGAATGTAACGCCGACCCTTCTGACCGGATACCTTTTTCTCTTGCAAATGCCCCACAGTTGTGCTATGATTTAGTTTCCCAATCAATATAAAGAATAATTAAGTGTGTGCGCGCCTACGAAGCGTACGAGGGCACTCGTGCGCCTGCGCTCTCGATCCCGCCGTGGCGGGAGAGCGGCTCTGGCAGAGGAAAGGAGGTAGGAACGCAAATGAATTTGACTTACAGCGACGACGAACGAGACGTTTCTAATCGTCACCCATGTCGATTAGAAAGCACCCTAAATCCCTTCGTACCAACAACCGCACCTTCTCTAATCGTCACTGGATCTGGGGCGCAAAACGCGGCCGCTCCCCATCGATCCTCCAGCGTCCTGCCTCCAGAACCTAACCGCAACACTCCAGGATTAGACTTGTACTTAAGCCACGCAGAATCAATTACATCCAAATTTCTAATCGCAACACGTCGCCCATGTAGCGTTCAGGGAATTCCATCAATCAGCGCCACTCTTTTAGTACTTTTGACGGATACCATTCCGCGCCAACTTTCGCTATTCTGGCAACATTGCAAGCCCAGGCGGTGTCTAACGTTCTAAGGACAGGGCCTCCCAAGTCGCCGGCTAGGCGAGTTGGGGGATTAGGAGCCTGAGGGAAAGGACACGGACTGAAGGAGACCAGTCCTCCTGCTGCTGGCGGCATCAGGGTAACCCTTCTGCTGCGTGGCAGCATCAGGGTAAAGAGACGGCATGTCCGACTTAGCACAATCTTTGCCGTGGGGCCGCGACGAAGCCGAGCTCGTCACCGAGCTGCAGGCTGGATCTGACGCGGCATTCGACTGGCTGGTCACCTACTATCACGCGGGTGTGTACAACCTGGTCTACGGAATCCTTTCCGATAAGGCCGACGCCGCCGACGTCACCCAGGAAGTTTTCCTGCGCGCGTTTCGCGGCATTCGCGGATTCCGCCGCGGCAGTTCGCTGAAGACGTGGCTCTACCGCATCTCGGTGCGCCAGGCGCTGAATCATCGCCGCTGGTGCTGGCGTCATCATCGCCAGCAGGTTTCAATTGACGAGGAAAAGGACGGCAAGACCTTGGCGCTCGATCTAAGAAATTCCGAAGCCACTCCCTTCGAGCGGCTCGCGACGCAGGAGACGCAGGCCACCGTTCGCCGCGCGCTGGCGCAGGTGCCCGTGCCGTTCCGCAGCGCCGTGATATTGCGGGATCTCGAAGGATTGTCCTACGAGGAGATCGCCGAAATCCTCGATATCTCCGTCGGCACGGCGAAATCCCGCATCTTGCGCGGGCGCCGTCGGCTGAAGGAAATTCTCGACCCGATTCTGCACGTGCCGCAATCGGAGGCAGCCTCCGTCGTAACAGCGCCGCCGCGTGAAAACGAAGCGGCCGCGCGCCACCAACGTTTTCGGTTTTCGCCCGCAGCGCCCAGTGCCATGGCGGCTCGCGGGACGGCTTACGCATGGACAAAGGCAAAAGGTGGTCTGCGATGAATTGCCGCGAAGTAGAGCGCCGGCTGGCCGGATATCTCGATGGCGCCATCAACTCGCGCGAACACGCCCGCGTTCGCGAGCATCTGGATTCTTGTGGAAATTGCCGCGAGCAACTCGAGGGCTACCGCCGCCTGTCCGTTTGTCTTGCAAACGTGGAAGCTGCGGCGCCGCCCGCTCATCTCGTTGCTCGCATTCGCGTGGATGCTTCGCAAGCCCGCTCTTTCGCGCCGTACCTGCGCCGGACTTGGGCGCGCACCGCCATGATTTTCGAAAACCTGTTGCAGCCGGTCGCCATTCCCGCGACGGGCGGCGTGCTGACCGCCCTCGTTGTGTTTGTCCTCGTGGTGCAGAATATTCTGGTTGGCGTGCCTCTCGGTGGCGTCGCCGTTCCCGGCGACCTGCCTCTGAATCTCGTGCAGCCGGCGCGGCTCGAAAGCCTCGCTCCTTTTCCGGCGCCCGGCGTGATCGGACGCGATGGCCATCCCGGCGCGCTGCTTGTGGAAGCGACGCTCAACGCGCAGGGCCAGGTGGTTTCCTACAAGATTCTTTCGGGTCCCAATGACATCCCCGTTCAGCACCAGCTCGACCAGCTTCTTTTGTTCTCGCGCTTCCGCCCGCAATGGAATTTCGGACGTCCGGCCGATGGCGGCCGTGTCCTTCTGAGCTTCAACGAAGTTCTCGTTCACGGCTAGCTCCGCGGCTGTTCGCGCCAGAAAATTGGATTCGTCGCTTGCGCTCGGGGGAAAATGGCGCACCAATCTTGTGCGCGTAATTTCATCGGCTTCGTCCGCCGCGATTCCTTGACTCTGCCGGAGCCGACCATTAGAGTTTGTGTGTGTTCGCAATTTTTAAAAACCGCGCGGTTTTCGCGCGATTGGCTGCTCTCGCCGCGCTGAGCGCCGCCGTCGCTTTGTCGACGCGCGCCCAGCAAGCCTCACCGCCCGCGCAATCGTCGCCGAGCGGCATCAGTGTGGATGCCAGCCAGCAGATCTTTGCGACGCTCTGCGCGCTCGATGCCGCGGGCTTCGATGCCGACACCAGCACGCTCGCGCAAATGCCCGCGCGGTTGGCGCTGCGCAACGATCTGTTGATGATGCAGGGTCCGGCCACCGAGGCCCTGCGCGGTTTCTATCGCGATCATGCTCTGGCCGATCCGGGCGAAACGCTCTCGCGTTACATCACGTTCGCCCTGGTGGTGGGCCCTCCGCCGCAATTCAAGTTTCAGGTGGACCGCGACATGCTTCCGCCCGACGTGCTGGCCATTGACGGCTTCCAGGAAATCCTGGTCAATTTCTACCGCGAGGCCCAGCTGGATGCGCGATGGGTGAAAATCGAGCCCGAATACAATCGCGCAATCGCGCGTGACCAGGCGCCCTTGCGCCGGATCGTGACGCTGACGAACGCCTACTTGCGCGAATTGTTCAAGCCCACCGCGCGCACGTTCACCATGTACGTCGAGCCGCTGGTCGGCAACCGCATCAACTTCCGCAACAACGGGAACCAATACGCGATCGTCATCGGCACCGGCCCGCAGATTCCCGTGGCCGACATTCAGCATGCGTATCTGCATTTCATGCTGGATACGCTGCCGCTGCGATACCGCAAGGAAACGGAGCGCAAGAGCGCGCTGCTCGCAATCGCGGCTCGCGCGCCGCAGTTGCCCGTGCAGTACCGGCAGGACTTTCTGGGCTTCGCGGACGAATGCCTGATCAAGGCGGTCGAATTGCGGCTTCGCAAGCCTCCGGCGGCGCAACTGGAAGCGGCGCTCGTGGCCGACGACCAATCCGGCTTCATCCTTGTCCGACCTTTCGTGGCGCAACTGCAAAAGTTCGAAAAGGACTCTCCTGCGATGACCTATTATTTCCCCGACCTCATCGCCGGGATTGACGTGGAAGCCGAGCAGAAGCGCCTGCAGAATGCGACGTTCGCTTCACTCGAAGCGGCGCCCGCGCCGGAGACGGAAGCGCCCGCCAGGAGTGAACCGTCGGAGCTCGAGCGCTGGCTGGCCGAAGGCGATCAGCAGATCGCCGCCAAGAATGGCGCGGACGCTACCGCGACCTTCGAGCAGATTTTGACGAAGTATCCGAACGAGCCGCGCGCGACCTATGGGCTGGCCGTCGCATCGGTGCTGGCGCGAAATATTGACCGGGCCACGGATTTATTCGAAAGCCTGGTTTCGCATCCGGCGAATGGGCAGCCGGATTCGGCTGCGGCCACGAACGATGCGGCGATTCTCGCGTGGTCGCATGTGTATCTCGGGCGCATTCACGATCTCGAAGACGATCACGACGAAGCAGTCGCCGAATATCGAGCCGCGCTCGCCGTGGATGGCGCGCCGGAAGCAGCTCGCGCGGCTGCGCGGCGAGGGGTTGACGCGGCTTACAAGCCGCCGCCGCGCGACGCAGGGAACAAGCCCCAAAAACCCTGAGCCGCCGCTCCTTCAGGCGCGCTCGAGGATATCCAAACGAGGGAAGGGGAAAAAATATGAAGGTCCCGTCAGTTGGCAGTGGAATCGGAATCGTCGCGGCGATTGTCGCAGCGGTGTTGGCTGTTGCACCGCGCTCTTCGGCGCAATCCGGACAGCCGGCCCAGCAGCAACCGCAAGTGCAGCAACCCGCCAAGCCGGGCGCGCAAGCCCCGCCGGCGCAGCAGGCGGAAGCGCCAAAGAAGGACCCCGAAGAGGAAAAAGCATACGCAGCGTTCTTCGCCATCAATGCTCAAGACAGCGATAAATTGATCCAACTCGGCGAGCAGTTCCTCCAGAAATATCCGACGAGCAGCTACCGGCAATCGGTGTACTCGCGCTTGACCTCGGCCTACTACAACAAACAGCCGCCCCAACTCGACAAAATGTACGCCAGCGCGGATAAGGCCCTCGAGCTCAACCCGGATGATGTGACGGTCCTCGTGCTTGTCGGATGGGTGATCCCGCATATATCCAATCCGAACGATCTGGACGCGGAGCGGCGGCTCAACAAGGCGGAAGGATACGAAAAGCACGCGTTGGAGGTGCTCAGCACGTTGCCGAAGCCGGCGAATTTAGCAGACGATCAGTTCGCCAAGACGAAGGCCGCAGCGATTTTACAAGCCCATGAGGGCCTTGGCCTGGTGTATTTCCGGCAACAGAAATTTGCGGAATCAGCGGCCGAACTTCAGGTAGCCGAGAAGAGCGACCCCCACCCGGATGCCACGGACTTCTACGTAACGGGGATTGATTTCCAACAGCTGAAGCGTTACGCAGATGCCGCCGACGCATTTCAGAAATGCGGCCAGATTGCGGGCGGCTTGCAGGACCGTTGCAAGCAGAATGCGGACGCGGCGAAGAAGCAAGCGGCATCGCAGCCGGCTCCGCCTGCGCCGCCCAAGAATTAAACCCAAGAATTGCGAATGAGGCCCACCCGATGACCGAAGAGGAGCGCGCGGAGTTCGAGGCGATTCTCGGCCATCGTTTTCAGACTCTCGAGCGGCTCGAGTGCGCTCTCACGCACCGTTCGCATCGCCAGAATTCGAGCGGCATTGACAATGAACGGCTGGAATTCCTGGGCGACCGCGTCCTGGGTCTGGTGGCAAGCGAAACGCTCTGCCGCCTTTTTCCCGAATGGGATTCCGGAAGCCTTTCGAAAGGCCTGGCGCGCCTGGTGAGCGCCTCGTCGGTTCATGGCGCGGCCCGGCGCTTGAATCTCGGCAATTATCTGCGGCTCGGCGCCGGCGAGGAAAAAACGGGCGGACGCGAGAAGAAAAGATTGCTCGCGGACGCATACGAAGCGATCGTCGGCGCGATCTACCTCGACGCGGGTCTGGCGGCCGCGGCGGATTTTCTCCAGCGGACGCTGCTCGAATCCGCGCTCGACGGTCACGTGGAAGGGCTGAAGTCGCCCGATCACAAATCCGCGCTGCAGGAGTGGCTCCAGCGGCGGGGCCTCGGCCCCGTGGAATATCGCGTGCGCAACGAGTCGGGCCCCGACCATCGAAAGACATTTGAAGTGGAAGTGTGGCTCTCGGGAGAAAAAATGGCGGCGTCCGAAGGACGCACCAAGAAGGAAGCCGAACAGGCCGCCGCCCGGCTCGCGCTGGGAACTCTGGAAACGGACGGGAAAATTGGTTGAAGGGAACCGATGGATGTAGCAACGCAAGCAGCCACGCCGGTGGACGCCCCGGCGCATCCTCCGCGCGTGGAGCACAGGGGCGCCTGGGCCGAATATGTGGAGTCGCTTCTCGTAACGGTGCTGCTCGCGCTCTTCGGCACCACGTTCATCGTGCAGGCCTTCAAAATACCTTCGCAATCCATGGAACCCACGCTGCTGGTGGGCGATCATCTGCTGGTGAACAAATTCCTGTTCGAGGGCAGCGGAGCATGGTACGAAAAACTTCTTCCGTACCGGGCGATCCGCCGCGGCGACGTGGTGGTTTTCAAATTCCCGTTCGACGATCATCCGCACTACGTCAAGCGCGTCATCGGTTTGCCCGGCGACCGTATTCGCATCCGCCACCAGCAGGTTTATGTGAACGGGGCCAGGCTGGCGGAGCCTTACGCGGTGCATGATTCGTCGAGCTACGATCCGTTCGGCGACGACTTTCCGCCGACTGATCGTTACTTCGTCGAGGCGGGGTTGCGGCCCGAGTGGGCGCGGAAAATCATGGACTACGTGGACCACGGCGAAATCATCGTCCCGCCCCATCGCTACTTTGTAATGGGCGACAACCGCGACCGCAGCTGGGACAGCCGCTACTGGGGCTTTGTGGACCGCGATGCAATCATGGGCCGGCCCATGCTGATCTATTGGTCCGTGCAAGCGAATGCCGATGACTATGCCAACCGGAAATTTTCCGGCACGCTTCGAGGGATCGCGGAGACCCTGGTTCATCTTCCCGGCCGCACACGCTGGAATCGGATGATGCACGAGGTTCACTAGCGCCATTCTTGCCGCCAGAAATGTCGAACATTCTTTCCGATACCGTGATTCGCGCCGAGCCGCTTGAAACGGCTCCGGCGCAGCGAAGCGCCCGGCTCCGCTGGCCCAGGCGAATTCTGTTCCTCCTGCTTCTGCTTTGGGCCGTGGACTCCGGAATCTCGCTCGGGATTCAGCACAGCCAGTTGCGGAGAAAGCTGACCGCGCGGCTTGCAGCAGGCTTCGGCCGGCCGGTCGAAGTGGGCAGCTACGCTTTCAGCTTGTGGCGGGGGCCGGCGCTGGAGGCGCGGTCGGTGATAGTCGGCGAGGACGCGCGATTCGGCCACGAATATTTCCTGCGCGCTGAATCATTGACGGTGCGGCTGCGCTGGCAGAGCCTTTTTCTGGGTCGGCTCGAGGCCGGAACGCTGTCGCTCGCTCGTCCCAGCCTGAATATCGTGCGCAATTCCGATGGCGATTGGAACCTGGCGGAATGGCTGCCGCATCCGGCAGGTTTCGGCGCGCCGGGCGCGCCCGTTGGCGCCGCTGTTGCTCCCAGCCAGCCTACAATGCGCTTCGGGCGAATCGAAGTGGATTCCGGAAGAATCAATTTCAAGCGCGGCGACGAGAAGCTTCCCTTCGCTTTCACCAGCGTGAAAGGATACGTCCAGCCCGACGGCCCCGGACGCTGGAGCATGGACCTCGAGGCCATTCCTTCGCGCGCCGCCGTCACCGTGCAGCAGGCGGGAGTTCTTCACCTCGCCGGCGATCTCGGCGGAACTTCCTCGCGGCTTCGTCCCGCAACGCTCGATCTCGCGTGGCAGGGCGCTTCGATTTCGGACGTGCTTCGCCTCACGCGCGGCTACGATTATGGCGTCCGGGGAACTCTGGCGCTTACGGTGGACGCGCATACCAGCGGAGATGCCTGGATGCTGCAGGGGCGCGCGGATCTGAAGCAGCTTCACCGCTGGGATCTCGGCGCTCGCCAGGATAATCCGTCGGTCAACCTCATCGCGCGTGGAAAACTGGACCTGATCGGTTCCCGGCTGGAGCTTACCGAAGCGACGCTCGAGACTCCTCATTCGAATGCGCACGCGAGCGGCGCGATTGATTGGAACCACGCGACGTTTTCCAAGGAGCTTGCGGGTCCCGAGGAGTCTTCCGGCACCGAGCTTCAAGTCACCACGCCCGGCATTGATCTGAACGACGCGCTTGCGTGGTTCCGGGCGTTTCACCCCGGCGTTGCGGACGCGCTTTCTCTCGGCGGTGTGGCCAAGCTGGACATGACGTTTCGAGGCTGGCCGCCGCGCCCAAACGAAGGGAGCCTCTCTATCGATGGGGCAGCGCTGAGCGTTCCAGGGATGGCCGAACCTGTGCGGCTGGACTTGGCTCAAGTGCGATATCACAAGGACGAGATTCGATTGGCGCCCGCGACGATCCGCTTTGGTATTACGGGCGGCCGGTCGGCGGGAATCGTCCGGTTGGATGAATCGCCGGCGGCTGACAAAAAAGGATATTCGAACCTGCGGCTTGCCGGCAGCATCAGCCAGGTTCGCGACTTTCTCACGACGGCGAGCGCGCTGGGATGGAATCTTTCGCGCGGGTGGGATGTCGCGGGGCCGGCATCGTTCGAGTTCGTGTGGGCCGAAGCGCGCCGTCCATTGCTGGCGCAGGTGAAAGGGAACGTTCTATGGGGCGAGGGGCCGGGCGGCGGATCGCTTCGGGCGCCATTCTTGAATCAGCCCGTCGAGCAGATCAAGGCCGCGATCAGTATCGGGCCGGGCGCGCGCAATATCGCGCTGAATTCGGCGGAGGCGTTTGGCGCGCGATGGAAAGGTAGCTTCGATCTCGGCGACCCGGCCACGGGATGGCAGTTTTCATTGTCGGCAGACCGGCTGGCTGCGGCAGACGTGGACCGCTGGCTCAATCCGCGCTGGCAACAAAGTTTCCTGGACCGCATGCTGCCGTTCTTGAGCGCGCGTTCGCCGGCGAATGCGGCGCCCGAGAGCCTGCGCGCAAGCGGCAGGATTCGCGTGGAACAGTTCACGCTCGCGCCGTTCACGACGCGCCGGCTCGAGGGAGATTTGAAAATCGATGGCCGCCATGTTGTGTTGACGAACGCCAAGGCTGACTTCTACGGAGGGAACATCGGCGCATCCCTCGAAGCAGAGTTACAGAAAGAGCCCGCGTATCATGTGGGCCTGGATTTTTCGCGCGTGGATCTCGGTGCGCTTGCCGCGGCTGCACCGAAGCTCGAGAATCTTTTCGGCGGCGTGGCGACTGGCAGAATCTCCTTCGACGCGCATGGGGGCGTGCGGTCCGACCTGCTCGCATCGCTCGAATGCGAGGGCGCGGCGCGCGTGAGCCAGGCGCAACTCCGCGGCCTCAGCTTCACCGGATCGCGGCTGGACGCGGCTCGCAACGCGCACACCAGCGTCTTCCCGGAATCGTCCGCCGCATTCACATGCGGCGAAGGCAAGATTCGATTTCAAAAGCTTCTGCTCGGGAGCCCGGATGAAGAGGTCACAGGCACGGGGTCCGTGGATTTCAGCGACAATCTCGATTTTCGCCTGAAGTTACTTCCCGGCGCGGGTGTGACTCAGACGGCGAAGACTTCGTACGAACCCGCGGCGGCATTCCACGTTGGCGGATCCCTATCCGCGCCGGTGATCTCGCGCGTGGCAGCTGCGGCTCCGCGGCCTCGCTGAGGCATCTGATCTGCACCATCTAATAATCCGGGCAGTTTGCCTCGCTCTGGGCCGTGTGCTAGCGTTCGTGGATGCCTCAGGTTATCTCTCGCACGGCGGCGCGCCGAAGCAAGTCTCACTTTGTGATTGGCGCGACGTGCTTCATCAGCGCGGTCGCCGTCGTCATTGTCATCGGGGCGAGTGCGCCATTCATTGCCTCATCGCCGCTGGCAGCGTCGAAGCAGCGCATCCATCTCCTGCCGAAATTTACGGCGGGGCAGGTGCTGCGCTACCAGATCGAAACGCGAACCACCACCAACGGGAAGACGACAGCTCCCATCGAGAATCCGGAGGGCGGCTCGCAATTCAGGCAGGCGGTGAGCCTGATCGTCCGTCTGGATGTGCTCGACGCGCAGCGCGGAACCGGCGATGGCATCGGCAAGGTGCGGATTCGCGCCACCTACGAAAAGTCGGCCGCGAAATCCGAGAGTGACGCGTACGACCCGCAAGCAGCGACTCTCGAGGAACAGTACGACCGCCTCGAAGGGCGCTCGCTGGAATTCACGATCGAACCCGGCGGCAAGCTTTCGAACTTGAAGGGCATTGAGGACGTTCTCGCCAATCCTTCCGCCGGGGGAGCAGCGCGTTCATGGATGTCCGGACTTTCTTCAGGCGCAGGCTTCCCGAAAAAAGGAATCATCATCGGCGAGAAGTGGGGCAACGAGCAGCCGCTCGTGGACTCACCACTTACAGGCCTGATCTGGCGCACGGAATCAACCTATCTTCGCGACGAAGCGTGCCATGAGGAGGGCCACGAAGAACGCGCGCCGGATGCCGCTTCTTCCTCTTCTGACGTGGCGCCGCAAGCCGCCAAGGCGCAGGCGAAAACGAAAGCGGGCGCAAACTCCGAAGTCTGCGCGGTGATCCTCACGCGCTTCGAAATCGTCCGCAATGGCGGGCGAGGCGACGAGACGCCGGAGGATTATCGCCGCAACGGATTGCGGACGTCCGGCACATGGACCGGCAAAGGCGAAAGCCTCGATTCCATCTCCGTGTCAACGGGACTTTTGGCGAGCTCCACGCAGACGAGCTCGCAGGATACGAACTTTCAGATTGTGAGCGCCAGCTCGGGCTCCAAGATCCGCCACACCGCCCATGTGGAGAGCCAATCGCAGATTACGCTGCTGGCGCAAGCTCCCCCGCAACCGTGAAGAGCGCGGGCGCCCGGTTTTCATGGCCCCGCGGCGGCCCTGCGCCGATTTGGCAGCTGCGGTATAATAGAAGTTTTCAGCTGTGCCCATTTTTCGCGCTGAGGTAGCCGGAACATGAAATTCAAGCTTGCCAGCGACTACGAACCCCGCGGCGACCAGCCGGAAGCCATCGCGCAGCTGATCCGTGGCGTGAACGACGGCGAGCGCCACCAGGTGCTGCTGGGCGTCACCGGTTCCGGCAAGACGTTCACGATGGCGAAGGTGATCGAAAACGTGAAGCGCCCGGCCATCGTGCTGGCGCACAACAAGACGCTCGCGGCGCAGCTGTACCACGAGTTCAAGTCATTTTTCCCCGCGAACGCCGTGGAATATTTCGTCAGCTACTACGACTACTACCAGCCCGAGGCGTACATGCCCTCGAGCGACACGTACATCGAAAAAGAAGCGACGATCAACGACGAGCTCGACAAGCTGCGCATGAGCGCCACGCGCTCGCTCTTCGAGCGCCGCGACGTCATCGTCGTCGCATCCGTCTCGTGCATCTACGGCATCGGCTCGCCGGAAGCGTATTACGGCATGATGCTGATGCTCGAGAAGGGGCAGTCCATCGCGCGCGAAGCGATTCTGCGCAAGCTCGTCGAAATTCAGTACGAGCGCTCCGAGGATCTGCGCCGCGGCACGTTCCGCGTGCGCGGCGACATGATCGAGATTTACCCGCCGTACGACGACCTCGGCGTTCGCATCGAGCTGTGGGGCAGCGAAGTCGATGGCGCTGCGGAAAATCGATCCGCTCACGGGCGAGATTCGCTCGCGCGAAGGCGAAATCACGCGCATCCCGGTTTATCCGAAGACGCATTACGTGCTGCCGGCGGAGCAAAGAGAGCGCGCGATCCAGACCATCTACGAAGAGCTCGACTGGTGGAAGGGCGAGCTCGAGCGGCAGGGAAAAATCGTCGAGGCGCAGCGCGTGGTGCAGCGCACTTTATTCGACATCGAGATGATGCGCACGATCGGCTACTGCCACGGAATCGAAAATTATTCGCGGCATCTTTCGGGCCGGCTTCCCGGCGAAGCGCCGCCCACGCTGCTCGATTACGTCCCGTCGGATTTTCTGCTGTTCGTCGACGAATCGCACCAGACGATCCCGCAGCTTCGCGGCATGTACCACGGCGATCGCTCGCGCAAGCAGACGCTGGTGGACTTCGGCTTCCGCATGCCTTCGGCGCTCGACAACCGCCCGCTCACATTCGAGGAATTCGAGCATCGCACGAACCAGGTCGTGTACGTCTCCGCCACGCCCGGCCCGTACGAGCTGACGAAGTCCGGCGGCATCGTGGTCGAGCAGGTGATTCGCCCCACCGGCCTCGAGGATCCGCAGGTGGAAGTGCGCCCGGTGAAGGGGCAGGTGGACGACCTGCTGGAGGAAATTCGCGTGCGCGCCGCGCGCAACGAGCGCGTGCTGGTGACCACGCTCACCAAGCGCATGTCCGAGGACCTCGCCGAATATTTCGCCGAAGTGGGCGTGCGCTGCCGTTATCTGCACTCCGAGATCGAGACGCTCGAGCGCGTGCGCATCCTGCGCGATCTGCGCCGCGGCGAATTCGACGTACTGATCGGCATCAATCTTCTGCGCGAAGGGCTCGACCTGCCGGAAGTGTCGCTCGTCGCCATTCTCGACGCCGACAAGGAAGGCTACCTCCGCAGCGCCACGTCGTTGATTCAGACCATGGGCCGCTGCGCGCGGCACATCGAGGGCCGCGCCATCCTGTATGCCGACAGGATGACCGACTCGATGCGCAATGCCATCGGCGAAACCAGCCGCCGCCGCGCCAAGCAGCAGGCGTACAACGTGGAGCACAACATCACGCCACAATCCATCATCAAGTCCGTGGATATGCAGCTTGCCGCGATTGTGGAAGCGGATTATGTAACCATTCCGGCGGACGATTCCGTCATCGGCGATATCACCAACGAACAGGAGTTGGTGAAGGCAATCGCTCAACTGGAAGCGCAGATGCGCGAAGCGGCCAAGAATTTCGAGTTCGAGCGCGCGGCAGGCATGCGCGACCGCATTCGCGGCCTCAAGCAGCGCGACCTCGGCTTCATTTCGACCACGGAGCTTACCGTTGCTCCCACGATACCGGTCGCCGCGCCTGCGGCAGCCGCGGCAGAAGCACCCGTCGAGAAGCCTGTGCCTGCTCCAGCGGCTGCGCCGCCGAAAGCTCGTGCCCGGCGCAGATCCTGACGCTCACACTACGCCGCGCCTCAATTCCTCGAGCGGATAGAACGTGCCGCGCCAAATGATTCCACCTTGCCACAGGGTCACGACCGTCGAACGGATCAGCATCCACATGAAAATCAGCGCGCCGATGGGTTGCGTCAGCGCGTAGAGCGGCGAGACTCCGAACTCGAGCGTTGATCCCACTTGCGCCGCAATTGGAATCGCGAGGGCGACGGCCGCGAACAAGAGTGCCCAGCCGTGCACGAACGGCAACGCCGCGAGAGGAACTAAAAAAGCGAGGAAGACGCTCAGGATCTGGATGCAGGCAAGCCACAACTGGAATCCGGCGGCGGCGAAAAAGTTCTTCGTCGTCCCGCGAATGATGTTCGCCACTCCCGCGTGCCAACGAACGGTTACCGCGCCGTTGTCTCTGGCGACGCCGGACCGTACGCCGGCTTCCTTGGCGAGTTTTCCGAGCTTCATGTCGTCCACCACTTCCATCGCCAGCCTGCGGTGCGTCCCCATCTTTTCGTAGGCGCTGCGGCGAATCAGTTGAAACGCGCCGACGCCGGCATAGAACCGTGAGGCCGTTTTGCTCACGCGCCACGGCTTCACGGCGATCAGGAAGCTCATCGCGAAGAACGTCAGCACGATTTTTTCGCCGGCGCTCCGCATCTCCACGCGGCCCAGAAGTGTCAGATGATCCCACTGTTCGCGTTCCGCCAGCGCAATCGCCCGGCGCAGCAGGTCCGGCGCGAAATGGACGTCGGCGTCGGTGAAAATCAGCCAATCGCCGCTGGAGTGCTCATAGGCTTGCTGCAAGGCGTGCGGCTTGCCGAGCCAGCCCGGCGGCAGTTCGTTCACGCGGACATATATCAGGTGGGAATCGGCTGCCGCCGCGCGTTCGAGGATTCCCGCGGTGCCGTCTTCCGAGCGGTCGTCCACGGCGACAACTTCATAGCGCGGGTAATCGAGCGCGAGAAGCGTTTCGAGCGCGCCCGGCAGTTTTTCAGCTTCGTCGCGCGCGGCAAATAGAATCGAGACCGGAGGACAGGCGGCGTCCGCGAGCGGCGCGGCATCGGCGATCGATTTCAGCGAAGGAATGCCCACGGCAATGTCAATGGCCTGCAACACCCACCCCAGCGCGATGCAGCCCAGCAATGCCGTGAAAAATAAGTGCAAACCGATTTTCCCCCACCGTAAAAACAGCGGACAAGTTATGCTATCACGTGGGATGGCGCGCACCATTTCCATTGTCGGCGCGGGACGCGTCGGACGGACGCTTGGCAGGCGTTTGCACGAACTGGGATGGCAGATCGGCGCCGTGATCACGCGCTCCGCCGCGCGTTCGCGCTCCGCCGCACGCGAAATCGGCGGCGGAACTCCACACGCCGGGCTCACGCGCCTGGCTTTGGGCGCGGATATAATTCTTGTGACCACGCCGGATGGAACGCTCGCGGAAACGGCGCGGATTCTCGGGGAAATGGGCGGCGAAGAATGCCGCGACAAAGTGGTGCTGCATACCAGCGGGGCTTTGGACCGGAGCGTTCTCGATCCGCTGGCGCAGCGCGGCGCCGCAACGGGTTCGATTCATCCCATGCAGACGTTCAGCGGACGCGGCCTGCCGGAACTGGAAGGCGTGATCTTTGCGGTGGAAGGCGATCCCCAAGCGCGTCGCGTGGCCCAGGAGATTGCTCGGGCGCTGGGCGGTGTAGCAGTGGCCGTGGACGGCCGCAGCAAGCCTGCCTATCACGCCGCGGGAGCGCTGGTCGCCAGCCACGGGCTCGCTCTTGTGGAGGCTGCGACGCAGGTGTTGATGAAACTGGGGTTCACGCGGCGGCGTGCCGCAGGCGCCCTGCTGCCCTTGATGCGCCAGATGCTCGATAATTTCGAGCGGCTTGGCCCTCAGGCGGCGTGGACCGGCCCCATCGCGCGCGGCGATTACGCCACCGTCGAAAAGCACGTTCGCGCGCTCGAGGAATATCCGCCCGAGTTTGGCGAGTCTTACGCATCGCTCTCGCGGCTTGCAGGCCGCGTGCTCTCGACGAAGCCTGCGGCCACGTTGCGCGAGCTCGATCGCGCTCTCAACAAGAAGAAATGACGAAGAAAAAGTGAAGAAGCATTCAGTGAATTTTGACCGAGACAATGGAACCAATCTCGTGGAGGTTCGATGGAGAATACGGAAACTAAGGTGGCGAGACTTCATATTCCCGTGGAGCACACGACCCTGGCGAACGGCCTGCGCGTCGTAGTCTCGCCCGATCGCACGGCACCCTTCGTGACCGTCGGCGTTTATTATCAGATTGGCTTTCGTCTCGAACCTCGGGGACGCAGCGGCTTCGCGCATCTATTCGAGCACATGATGTTCCAGGGGTCGGAAAACGCCGGCAAGATGGAGCATATCCGGCTGATCAATTCTTCCGGCGGCCTGCTCAACGGCACCACGAATTACGACATCACGAATTATTTCGAAGCGGTGCCTTCGAACGCGCTCGAGCGCGTGCTCTGGCTCGAAGCGGACCGCATGCGGGCCCTGAAAGTGGACGACGAGAATCTGCGCAATCAGCGCGACGTGGTGAAGGAAGAAGTCCGCGTGAACGTTTTGAACCAGCCCTACGGCGGGTTTCCATGGCTCGATTTGCCGCCCATCGCATTCCGCAATTGGCCGAACGCTCACAATTTCTATGGCGACTTCACGGACCTGGATGCCGCCACCCTCGCCGACGTGGGAACCTTCTTCCGCACGTATTACGCGCCGAACAATGCCGTGCTCCTGATCCTGGGCGATTTCGAGACTTCGGAAGCGTTCGCCCTTGCGAAGCGATACTTCGAGGATATTCCCCCGCATCCCTTGCCGCCGCGCGCCGATGTGGCCGAGCCGCAGCAGAAGGAAGAGCGGCGCGGCGAAGTCGAGGAAAAGTTTGGCCCCCTGCCCGCCATCGCAATCGGATACACGGTTCCCCCCCGCGGCACGGACGACTGGTACGCGGCGGCGATTCTCGAACGCGTGCTCCACGGCGGGCGGGCCGGGCGCGTGTATCACCGGCTGGTGCTCGATAAGCAGATTGCCGTTGAAGCGGAGGGGAGCGTGGATATTTTTGATACGAACGGGCCCACGCAGATCGTCACGCGCATCTTTCACAAGCCGGAATTTTCATCGGACGAGGCTATCGCCGTATTCGACGAAATCATCCACGAAGTGCAGGAGCAGGGAATCCCGGACGATGAGCTGGATCCCGTGAAGGTGAAATTCCGCGCCGACTATTACTCGATGCTCGAGGGAGGAATGGGCTCTTACATGCCGCGATTCGGCCTGATGCATTATCTCGCGTGCTTCACGCTCTTCGATGGCGATCCGCACCGCGTCAACACGATTCTCGACGGATTCCTCGCGGTCACGCCCAAGCAGGTGCAGGCGGCGGCGCGGAAATATCTCGTCCCCCAAAATCGCGCGATTGTGGTGCGGCGCCCTGTTGCCATGGGAGCGGCACGATGAGCACGCCCGCGACGATCGTTACGAACCGCACCGCAGCGCCTGCGCTTGGACCCGAACGCCCGGTGGCCTGGCCGAAGCGAACGCTCCGCACGCTTTCGAACGGGTTGCAGGTGGTTCTTGCGGAATCGCACGGTTTTCCCAAGATTGCGGCGCAGCTCTTTTTCCGCAGCGGAAATGCGGTGGTGGCTCATCGCGCGCCGGGCCTCGCGGAGATGACCGCCAAGGTGGTTCGCACCGGAACCGCGTCCAGGCCCAGCCGCCGCATCGAGGAGGACCTTCGGCGCATGGGCGCCGACCTCGGAACGCATGCCGGCGCCGATTCGAGCGCCATCTCGATTGCGGGCCTTGCCGAGTTTTCGGGCGGCTTGCTCGACCTTGTCGCCGATCTCGCGCGCAACGCTTCGCTTCCGGCTGAGGAATTCGAGCGCGAGCGGCGCCAGAAAGTGGAAGAATTGCGCATCGAGCGGACGACGCCGGGATTCCTCGCGAGCGAGCGTTTGCGGCGCGTGCTCTTCGGCGAACATCCCTACGCGATTGTGGCGCCCACGGAAGAACAAGTTGCGGCCTACCGGCCGGAACATCTCGCGGCGTTTTACCGGCAGCACTATGTTCCCGCCGACGCGCTGTTGCTGGTCGTGGGCGATTTCTCGAGCGAGGCGATGCTCCAGCAGATCGAGAAAGTTTTCGGCTCGTGGAAGGCTCCGCGGCCGGAGGCGCTGAAGTCGCCCGCACCGCCCAGGAACACGGGGCGTCGCGTCCACCTCGTGCATCTTCCCGGCGCCGTGCAGACGCAAGTGCTGGTGGGAAATCTCGCGATCACGCGGCGCGATCCCGATTGGTTTCGCCTGGCGCTCGCGAATTCGATTTACGGAGGCGCGTTTCATTCGCGGCTGGTGATCAATATCCGCGAGCAGAAAGGCTACACGTACAGCCCGCGCAGCGGTGCGCATCCGTTGCGCGAATACGGATACTTCAGCGTGCACGCGGCGGTGCGCAACGAAGTCGCGGCTGCCACGTTGACCGAGATTTTCTACGAGATGGACCGCATGCGCGCGCTTCCGGTGACCGCGGAAGAGCTCGACAGCGCGCGCAGCTATTTGAGCGGCGTTTTTTCGCTCGGCGTGGCCACGCTCGACGGCATCGTCGGCCAGCTCTCCACCGTTTATCTGGAACGGCTGCCCGAGAATTACCTGGAAACCTACCGCGAACGAATCCGCGCGCTCACCGCCGAAGACGTTCTCGTCGCGGCACGCCGGCACTTCGATTCCGCCAACGCGCAAATCGTCCTCGTGGGCGATCGCGAGCAGATAGCGGACCAAGCCGCGCTCTTCGGCGAGGTAACCGAATACGGCGCACAAGGCGACCGGAAATGAGTGCCAGGCCGGGAGCGGCAAGTGAGGATTGAGACGAAGTATCGTTCGCCGGTTGTGGCAGCGTGCGGGCTTCTCGCCGCATGCGTGCTGCTTGTTTCTTTCGTGAGCGCGCAAAAGAAACCGCCGGCGAAGCCGATCGATGTGAATACGGCGACGCTCGAGCAACTTGAGCAACTGCCGGGAATCGGGCCGAGCACGGCGAACGCGATTGTGCAGTTTCGCGAGAAGAGCGGCCCCTTCGAACGCGTCGAAGACTTGCTTGCCATTCACGGCATCTCGAAGACGCGGCTCGAAAAACTTCGTCCCTACGTCACCGTCGCGGCGCCGGCCCCGAAACCACAAATTCCTCGGTCGTGATAGCATCGTGATGATTGACCTGGGAGCGGAGTCACCGTACGCTTGGTCCGGAAAAATCAGTTCCTGGAGGATCGAAATGCAGACTCGCCGTTTTTCGTTGTTCAGCTATCTTGCACTTCTTATCGTTTCTTTTGCAGTTGCCGCAGCGTTGGGCGCAGCGGATCCCTTGCAGAATACGGCGGCGCCGGGGCCTTCCGGTTATCACCTCCTGAAGAAAATTGCGATCGGCGGTGACGGAGGCTGGGACTACATCACGTTTGATTCGCCCACGCGGCGTCTGTTCATCTCGCGCTCGACGAGAGTGACAGTTCTCGACGTGGACTTCGGCAAAATCGTCGGCGAAATTCCGAACACCGAAGGTGTGCATGGCATCGCGCTGGCTCCCGATCTGGGGCGCGGATTCACGTCCAACGGCCGCGCGGGAACCGTGACAATCTTCGACTCAAAGACGCTGCAAGTGATCGGCCAGGCGCAGGCGGGAACCAATCCGGATGCGATCATCTATGACCCTGCTTCGAAGCTCGTGTTTGCGATGAACGGCCGCAGCCAGAATGCGACGGCGATTGACGCCGCCACCGGAACTGTCGCCGGCACGATCCCGCTCGATGGCAAGCCTGAATTCGCCGCCGCCGATGGCGCCGGGCACGTGTACGTCAACATCGAAGACAAAAGCGAACTGCAACGAATCGATTCGCAAAAACTCGCGGTTACGGCGACGTGGAAACTTGCGCCGTGCGAGGAGCCTTCGGGCCTCGCAATGGATATCGCGAACCGGCGCCTGTTCGCCGGGTGCGGCAACAAAATGATGGCGGTGATTGATGCCGATTCCGGCAAGGTGATTGCCGGGCCGGGAATCGGCGATGGCGTCGATGCGAATGAGTTCGATCCGGGCACGAGATTCGCGTTCGCGTCGAACGGCGAAAGCGCCACGCTCAGCGTGGTGCACGAAGATTCGCCGGACAAATTCACGGTGGTCGAACAGGTGCCGACGCAGGCGCATGCGCGGACGATGGCGCTCGATCCGAAGACGCACGAAGTGTTTCTCGTGACGGCGGATTTCGGCGAGCGCCCGGCACCCACGCCGGAGAATCCGCGCCCGCGTCCGGCGCTGATTCCGAATTCGTTTGTCGTACTCGTGTTTGGCCGGTAGCGGAAAATTTCAGAGGACTTGGTGCCTGGTCTTTGATGGGTCGATCTTCGACGGGTCGATCGTCAGCGGGACTTGATCGGCGATTTCCAGGCCGTAGCCTTCGAGCGCGACCACTTTGCGCGGGTGGTTCGTGAGCACGCGGATGCGGCGCAGGCCGAGGTCAATTAGAATCTGCGCGCCGATGCCGCTTTCGCGCTGCACCAGCCGCTGGCGGCCAAGATCCTGATCCAATTCGTCGCGCCGGTGAAAGCGAATTTGCGGCAGCGCATCGCTTTCCTCCGGACGCGCACCCGTCTGAAATCCCCGCCCGGTGTGATGCAAATAAACGAACACGCCCCGGCCCGCCTCGGAAATAGCGGCGAGCGATCGCTCGATGATCGCATGGCAATCGCAGGTGGTGGAGCCGAAGACGTCGCCCGTGAGGCAATGCGAATGGACGCGGACTAAAGGCGGGTCGTTGCTCGATTCGGCGCCCGAGATTTCGCCGCGAATGAGCGCGACGTGCAGCTCGTGGTCCACGTCGCTCGAATACGCGATCATGCGGAAGTTGCCGTGCTGGGTGGGAAGAACGGATTCGGCAATCCGCCGCACATAGCGTTCGTGCTGCATGCGGTAGCGAATCAAGTCGGCCACGGTGAGAAGCTTCAGCCCGTGCGCGCGGCAGAATTCCGCCAGCTCCGGAGTGCGCGCCATCGTGCCGTCGTCGTTCATGATTTCGCAGATGACGCCGGAATGGTCCAGCCCGGCGATGCGCGCGAGGTCCACGGAAGCTTCGGTTTGCCCGGCGCGAACGAGCACGCCGCCATTGCGCGCGCGCAGCGTGTAGACGTGGCCGGGGCGCGCCAGATCTTCGGGGCGCGTGTTCGCGTCGGTGGCCGCGAGAATTGTGGTGGCGCGGTCGGAGGCGCTCGTGCCGGTGGTTGTCCCGCGGCGCGCGTCAATCGGCTCGCAGAATGGCGTGCCGAACATCGAGGTGTTGCGGGGAGTGATGGGAGCGAGGCTCAATGCGTCGCAGCGCTGCTCGGTGAGCGCGAGGCAAATCAGCCCGCGGCCAAACTTGGCCATGAAGTTGATGGCTTCGGGGGTGACTTTTTCCGCGGCCATCGCGAGGTCGCCTTCATTCTCGCGGTCTTCGTCGTCCACCAGGACGATCATGCGGCCCTGGCGAATTTCCTCGACGGCTTCTTCGACGCTGGCGAAAGGCGGTTTGCGCTCGGTCATTTCAGTGTGTCCCGTTTAGAAAACTATACCCAAAGCCCGCGCGAGGGGCAAGGAAGGGAAGCGCGATTCGTGATCGGTGAATGGTGATCGGTGACCATCCGCCAGGGCGGATTCGCCCGGGAGGGCGACGCTTTTCGCACCGCCAATTGAGTGTCGATTAGAAAAAGTGATGTTATTGGTGCACAAGGATTTGCGGGCGATTCTAATCGACCGGGGTGACGATTAGAAATGGAAGCGATCGGCCTTCCGTGAAGTCTCTTTTCCACCTGCGCTCCTTGTCCGCTCCGCGACGGAGCCGGAAAACCAGCACGACCCATGATAACACAGAAGTAACTGTACGTCAAGTGAGAACAACGCTGACGCGCAAGCTAAAGAAAAGGTAAGACATAGAGGCTCATGCTTACAGGTGGTGCAGTTTGCCAGTTAAAGGCAATTGTCCGGTTATCCGACTAATCGGGACTTAGGGCGCCCTAGGGGTGGAGTTGTTGGCTGCCGATGATTGCTCGAAGGGAGCCTCACGGTTGCAGTATCCTAGAATCCCAGTCGAGAACGGGAGGGGTCTCGGGCACCCGGCGGGCTCGGAAAAAGAGAAACAGGCTTATGAGGCCAAGAAGAATTAGACGAACGCAAATCTAGAGTCGCCATGTAAGAGGCTGAATGCATGATGAGCCAAGCACAAAAATTCAATCTCGATGGAAAGGTAGCCCTCGTCACAGGCGGAAGCCGTGGTGTAGGTAAGGGCGTCGCGGAGGAACTCGCCGATGCGGGGGCAACCGTGTATGTGACCGGTCGCAGTGTTGAGAAAGCTGCGCTTGGTTTTGGCTGCATTCCAGTCACTTGCGATCACACGCAGGAAAGTCAGGTTTTCGCCGCAATCGCTCGTGTGGTGACAGAACAGCGGCGCATCGACATTTTGGTGAATAACGTCTGGGGTGGCTACGAACAGATGGTTGAAAACGGCGAATTCACCTGGACACGGCCTTTCTGGCAGCAACCCATTTGGCGTTGGGACGCGATGTTTTCGGCGGGCGTGCGAGCGCATTACGTCGCAAGCAGCGTTGTAGCACGGCAAATGGTCGAACAGCGCAGCGGTCTGATCGTCAATATTTCCTTTTGGGCTGCGCGGAAGCACATCGGGAATGTCGCGTATGGCGTTTCAAAGGCCGCAACCGACAAACTGACTGCGGACTGTGCGCAAGAGCTGCGTGAGTTCGGAGTGGCTGTGATTTCTTTGTACCCCGGTATGGTCCGGACGGAGAAAGTCATGGAGGCGGCTGCCTACCTCGATCTGAGTAACTCAGAATCGCCACGGTTCATTGGACGCGCGGTGGCGGCATTGGCGACTGATCCGGCCTTGATGCAAAAATCAGGCCATGTCGTCATTGCCGCAGCCTGTGCGAAGGATTATGGATTTGAAGACATCGACGGCCGGCGACCTGAGCCGGTCATTCTCGATGAAGCCTGACCGCGGGCGAGCGGCGGCAAATGTCAGGTAATCCGACTTATCGTCAACTCCAAGCAAGGCGCGAGGCAATCCACGGAGGCGACCTGGTGCTATTTGTCGGTGTTAAAAATGTCGGCAGCCACTTTCCAAGTCCCGCCGAGGTTCTTCCAGGTAACAACGTACTTGCCGGGTATCATCATGGGATTACCCTGAGCGTCGTTGAGTTTGAGCTCGAAGGTGCCGACCTCCCACGCCATATCTCGTGACGCTGCGATTTCAATTTTCGTGGGCGCGAAACGAAGTGAGAAACCAGGCTTGGACAACAGGCCGGACCAGACTTGGCGGATCGCCGCGGGTCCCGTAGCCATCGGGGCGTTGAAGGGGAGAACCGAGCCGTCGGCTGCATAGGGAGCTATGACCGCCTCGAGGTCCTTTGTCTCCGCCGCGTGAGACCAGGCTAAGTCGATTTTGCGAATTGCCGCTTCGTCGGCGGAGCGATCAGTCTGGGGGACACGCGGGCTAGCCATGGCAAGGGCGACACCTCCCATGAAATACGCGAACACAACAACGTAACGAGGTGCGTTCATGTGTCCCTCCGATTGGATGCGTAGATTGGCGAGCCTGGCCAGCTCTTCAGAGCAGCCGTCTTCTGGTCGCGCGGTTGAATATTAGCGCTGTCTTGTTCTATACCATCACGAGGGGAACTACCTTGTTCTGAGCCGCCCTGGCGATGAGCGGTCTTCATGTGTTCGCGCAGCTCCTTTTCCGAATCGTACCAAGCGTTGCATTGACTACAGCTGATCCGAGCCATTTGTGGTTGCGCCATGTTCGGTCTCCCTTGCGAATCTTCGCTTCTTGCCTCTCTTATTGATCCTTAATGGAATAAAACTACCAGCGAATCCCTTCCCTGGGCCGAAAGAAAATGATTTCAGACCGACCATTCCGCGATCGTTTCAAGCGGACTTTTTAGCGTCCGCCTGGAATGCGTATATCCGATTATCGCAGCTGTTGCAGCGAAAAGGACGAACCGGAGTGAGCCGACAGGCAAGCTGTTCTGCAATACCCTTGCGTTTCGAGCGATGAATGTTGGTGCTGCCGCAGAGTGGACACTTGCCAGAACGGACTATGTAAACGACTTTCATAAACGAACGAACCCGGGGCAATTAAAATCTGGTGGCTGGTGAGAAGAGATTAGTCCCCAGCATGCTCGATAGTCAAGGCAGAAGAGTTTTTCCGCCAGAGTTCCTCAAACAGCCGGGGTGGATTGCCAGGAAGATAATCACCAGTAGAGCGAGAACGAGTTGCTAGCAGGGCAGATGTCCGGTAATGCGACTAATCGGGACTTATCATCGTACGCCACGGATAAGTTCCGAGTTGCCAACAAACCGGAAATTGAATAGGTCATTGGACTATGTCGCAATCCGCAGCGCTTGGGGACGGCTCTCTCGTATTCCTCGCAGCCATTACCGGCAACTGACCCTCATCTCTAAGGTAGAATGCCGGGAGCCTGGGGAGGCTCCTGTGGACAACAAACATAGCCGTCGCAGCTTCCTGCAAACAGCGGGCGCAGCTGGAGTAGCTGCTGCCGTTGGGCAAGTGAGTACTGCTGCCGCGCAGGCCAATCCCGACGATGGCGTCCGCCGTTTCCATTGCGTTCAAATGGATGTGTTCACATCGCGACGACTAGAGGGCAATCCTCTTGCCGTATTCACGGACGGACGCGGTTTGAGCGACTCGGAAATGCAAGACTTGGCCCGCGAGACAAACCTTCAGGAAACCACATTCGTCTTTCCTCGGGATGCAGCAACCGAGCGCGAGCAGGGAGTCAAAGTCAGGATTTTCGTTCCTAACGAAGAGATCCCATTCGGCGGACATCCTACTCTCGGTACTGCTATGGTGCTTCGTAACCTCCGCCTTGCGTCGCAAAAATCAGGCTCGGCTAAGAGTACAGACGTTGCCGAAATTACCTTGGACCTGAAAGTCGGTAAGGTTCCCGTTGATTTTCGGACAGATCAATCCGGCAACATCTTCGGAGAAATGCACCAGGTAGACCCGATATTTGGGCCAGTCCATGATCGAGACACTATCGCGGCTCTACTTGATTTGTCACCCCGCGATATTTCCAGCGACGCACCGATTCAAACTCTTTCGACCGGTCTGTTCTTCATCATTGTGCCAATCAAGGATTTGTCGACCCTTCAGCGATTAACCGTGGCGCCGCGGAAGGCCTATGACTACCTTAGCCGCCAGAAGCTACCCGAACTTGGTGATTTTTATTACGTCACGCGTGACACTGGCGACACTGCGGTCGGTTTGCGTTCAAGGGGGATATTCTCCACCAGCGAAGACCCCGCTACTGGCTCTGCCGCGGGATGCACGGCGGCTTGGATGGTGCGGTACGGAATCGCGAAACCGGGTGAGGTCGTTCACATCCTACAAGGCGTAGAGATCAAACGCCCGAGCCACATTTTCGTGCGCGCCAGTAAAGATGCTGACAGTGTAAAGAACGTGCGGGTCGGCGGTCATGCTGTGCAAATCATGGAAGGGACAGTTTCCCTTTGAACGTAGGCTTCAAGGTCTGGCGCCCCGTCCTCAATCATCCAACCTTCATAGTAGAGGTTCCAGCCGGTTGGCATGGGAACACCATTGTACCGGGCATGTCCGGTCATCCGACTTACCAGGCAAGTGGAATTACTTCCGAGTTGCGCGTAACCCAGGAGAAATCCAGAAACAGTCCTGAACTGCTTTGCAACCTAGCGTGGGGCGTCTGGCTTTGCAGGTTGCCACAATTCGATCGGATTTCCCTCCGGGTCATGCACGCGGGCAAACCGGCCGGTGGGATCGGGCGGGTAAATCTTGATCTCGATTCCGGCAGCTTGTAGCTGGGCCGCCATCTTGTCGAGATCGCGGACTCGAAAGTTCAGCATCCAGACCTTGGTGATATCCCCGAAATAGCCGCTCGTTTCCTTGAATGGAGCGAAAGCGGTGGGGCCTGCCTCTTGCTGCCAAACGGAATCCTCTTTGCTCGATGGTAAGAGCGAGACTCCCAGGTGTTGCTGGTACCAAAGCCCCAGCGCTTTCGGATCTTTGGCTCGGAAGAAGAATCCTCCGATTCCCGTCACTTTTTCCATTTCCGCTCCTCCAGCGATCCCATCGCGAACAGCGGCCCCCGCAGGGGGAGGGGAGACCTTTGGCTGTGTGGTTGTCTGCGCCGCTAAGCCGAGTTGGTTCCGGCTCCAGATGAAGCTCGACCCGAAAGCAAATGACAGGGTTCGAAGCAGTTGGCGTCTTAAAAAAAGCATCCCATCCTCCTTCCGAGAAGAGCGCGGCCCGAGCTACGATACCTGCGCAAACGGGTTCTGGGAAGCGTAAAGACGAGGCTCCGGGCGAATTGCCGGCAACTCGGAACTAATCGCCTAAGTCCCGATTAACGCGGTACCGCGTCCGAGATAGCGGGATCCAATACTTGCCGCGATAGGAAGAATCGGGACGCAAAAAGAGCGGAAAAGCGGCGTCGAGCCGCCGCGCTCCAAAAATGGGGCAGTGCTTCGTGCAAAGCAAAAGAGCCGGATGACCGGGACGCCTTTTGCTTCGATTCAGGTGAACAGAGATCCTCGCGCCGGCGCAGGGCGCTAGCGGCGAACGCTTAGGTGATTCGCGCGTTGCAGCGCAGGAAGCCTTGCCCATTACAGGTCAGGGTGACAGTCCCCGCCCCAGTCGCGCTGGCAGACTCGCCCTTGTTCAAATTCCCGCTGAAGCCCGGCGCGGTGATATGGCACGACGGCGCAGGCCGTCCATTGGGTGTCTCCGAAGCCGCGTTGAGACACGTGATGGTTTTGGGCCCGGTGATGTCTGCGGTCGCGGGATGCTGGCCGGCCTTGTCTGAGGTTGCCTGGAGCGATTGCACTTTGGCGGGCCGAGTCCTTTGTGCGTTGGCCTGATATGCGAGGGTGAGAACCACGACGGCCAGCAGAGAATGTAGTGCAATCCCATACCACGTCTTCATCGCCTGCCTCCAATTGTTTGCGGACTGTACGCCCATCGGCGGCGCGCGGCAATATCTAGATTCCCAAGGCCCAAAGCGCTTATGGGGCTTCACGCTTTAGACATCTGCCGGTAAGTTAATCATGCCCTGGCGACGCCTCCGGCGTACTCTGGCATAAGAGGTCGTCCTTGGGCCGCATCCTGGGAGGGGTCACCTACCGAGGCAAAGACTATGTCGCTGAAAATCATGGTTGTTGATGCCGAACCGTTGAGCCTGAAAGTCATGAGGTCTTTGGCTGTCCCCTTAGGTCATACGGTCCTGACGCTGGAAGACAGCAAGGGGGCCGACCAACAGGCGGAGAAGCAGCGGTTCGACGTGGTCTTTGTGGGCATGCCGCAACCGAACGGACTTGCGCTCGCCCGCCGAATCCGGAGTTCACAGCTCAACAGTGAGGCCACCATCGTGATGCTCAGCGCCGAGGACGACATTGATACGTTACGGCAGGCTTTCGCCGCGGGTGTCACGTTCGCTCTCCCGAAGCCCATTGCCGCGGCTCGCGTCCTTCCGATCCTGACCGCCATGGAGTCCCCGGGGTGGAAAGACAGAAGGCGAGCGGCGAGATTACCCCTGTTTACGGAGGTCAACTGCAAGTGCGGTAGCCGGAATTTTCCCATGCGAAGCATGAACATCAGCGAAACCGGCATACTATTGCAATCGTCCCACGGCCTGATGGAGGGCCAGGAAATTTCGTTGGAGTTCAAGATCGCAGAAGTTCGTGCCTCCTTGAAGGTGCGCGCGCGTATCGTCCGTAAAGAGGGAACGGAGCGCATAGGCACAGAATTCATCGACCTCGCACCGGAAGACCAAAATGCCATTCAGCTTTACGTCATGGGGCATCTGAAGGAGCCCACGCTGACGTAAGAGTTGCAGGACAATCCGTGCAAAAATAAAAAAGGGCGTCCGGGTCGAATGACCGGGACGCCCTTTGTCTTGCTCAGATTTGGCCGAACAGCAGATCCCTCACCGCCGTCCGCAAACGACGCGGCCGGGTTCGGGATGACATCGCGGCGGAAGTTTTAGTACATGCCGCCCATGCCGCCACCGCCTGGCATACCACCACCGCCGCCGGCGCCAGCGCCCTTCTTATCGTCTTCCTTGATGTCGGCCACCAGAGCTTCGGTGGTGAGCATCAGGCCGGCGATGGAAGCGGCGTTCTGCAGTGCGAGGCGAGTGACCTTGGCCGGGTCAATGACGCCAGCCTTGACAAGGTCGCCGAACTCGCCGTTTTCCGCGTTGAAGCCGAAGTTGTCGTCCTTGGACTCGCGGACGCGGCCGACGATGACGGCGCCTTCGTGACCGGCGTTGAGAGCGATCTGGCGCATGGGCTCTTCGAGGGCGCGCTTCACGATGTTGACGCCAATGGTTTCGTCGTCATCATGGAGCTTAAGCTTTTCGAGAGCCGCGATGCAGCGAACCAGAGCCACGCCGCCGCCGGGAACGATGCCTTCCTCGACAGCCGCGCGGGTAGCGTGCATGGCGTCCTCGACGCGAGCCTTCTTTTCCTTCAGCTCGGTTTCAGTCGCCGCACCCACCTTGATGACGGCCACGCCGCCGACAAGCTTGGCAAGGCGCTCTTGCAGCTTTTCCTTGTCGTAGTCGGAGGTGGTGTCTTCGACCTGCGTGCGAATCTGCCGCACGCGGCCTTCGATCTCGCTGGCTTTACCACCGCCTTCGACGATCGTGGTGTTGTCCTTGTCGATGGTGACCTTCTTGGCGCGGCCAAGGTCCTCGACCTTTACGTTCTCAAGCTTGATGCCGAGGTCTTCGGTGATGGCCTTGCCGCCCGTGAGGGTGGCGATGTCTTCGAGCATGGCTTTGCGGCGGTCGCCAAAGCCGGGGGCCTTGACGGCGCAGCACTGCAGGGTGCCGCGGAGTTTGTTCACGACGAGCGTCGCGAGCGCTTCACCCTCGACGTCCTCGGCGATGATCAAAAGCGGCTTGCCCATCTTGGCGATTTGCTCGAGGAGGGGAAGCAGGTCCTTCATCGAGCTGATTTTCTTTTCGTGGATGAGGATGCGGACATCTTCAATGGCGCACTCCATCCGTTCGGGATCGGTGACGAAGTAAGGGGAGAGGTAGCCGCGGTCGAATTGCATGCCTTCGACCACTTCGAGGTTCGTCTCCATCGTCTTCGATTCCTCGACGGTGATGACGCCGTCCTTGCCGACTTTCTTCATGGCTTCGGCAATGATGGAGCCGATCTGCTTATCGTTGTTGGCGCTGATGGTGCCGACCTGGGCGATCATGTCGCCCTTGACGTCCTTGTGGAACTTCTTGATTTCCTCGACGGCAACTTCGACGGCTTTCTCGATGCCGCGCTTGAGGGCCATCGGGCTTGCGCCGGCAGCGACGGTTCTTACGCCTTCGCGGAAGATCGCCTGGGCCAGCACGGTTGCTGTGGTGGTGCCGTCACCCGCGACGTCGGAGGTCTTCGAAGCGACCTCGCGGACCATCTGGGCGCCCATGTTCTCGAGCGGATCTCGGAGCTCGATTTCCTTTGCTACGGTGACGCCGTCCTTGGTGATGATCGGCGCGCCGAACTTCTTCTCGATCACCGCATTGCGGCCCTTGGGCCCCAGGGTGATCTTCACGGCGTCCGCCAGTTGGTTGACGCCGCGCAGGATTGCCTGGCGCGAATTCTCACCAGTCACAATTTGCTTTGCCATGATTCTTCTTCCTCCTGAAATTCCTTGGAATGTTGGCCGTCGCGGCGATCAGGCCGCGTCCGGTGTTACTTTTTGCTGCCGGCCGCTTTGGCCGCGCCGCCGATCTTCGCGAGGATCTCGTCTTCCTTGAGGATCATGTATTCCTCGTCGTCGATCTTGATGTCGTTGCCGCTATACTTGCCGAAGAGGATGCGATCTCCGGGCTTGACGTCGAGCGGGATCAATTCGCCCTTTTCGCGGCGTCCGTTGCCGACGGCAATCACTTCGCCCTCTTGTGGTTTCTCTTTGGCCGTGTCGGGAATGATGATGCCGCCCTTCACGGACTCTTTTTCTTCTAGCCGGCGCACTAACACGCGGTCGTGCAGCGGCGTGATGTTCACTGCCATTTTTGCGGTTCCTCCCGGTGATTTGAAGAGTCTTGCCTGCGAGGGGGCTGAATTAGCACTCCTCGTAGGTGAGTGCTAATATAGCAGGTCGCGGCTAGATGTCAAGGTGAAAGCGAGGCTTGCAGGTGGAATTTGCTTGCCATTGCGTTAAGTAAGGCTATTATTGCCAGCGAGTTAGAGGGGCATGTTCGGCACGCCTGCAATTACAGTCCGCAGGCCAGGCGGGATGAGATGTGAGATGGATGAGATGGGAATTGACACAAATCGGCGGGACTGGCCTGGCGGGAGGAGCATGGCGATGATTCCCATTCGCGACCTTTTCGAAACGCACCTGACGGTGCGCGACCTGGGGCGCTCGATGAAGTTTTTCGGCGATATCCTGGGACTGGAACTTGCTCACGTTGTCCCCGAGCGCAGGGTCGCGTTTTATTGGATGGGCGGGCGCGGCCAATCAATGCTCGGTATTTGGGAAGTGGGCACCGTACCGCAGAGAATGAGCCTGCACCTCGCGTTTACGGTGGATCTTGCGGACTTGCTCGAAGCGCCGGCGCGGTTGCATGCTGCGAATGTGACTCCGCGCGACTTCTCGGGCAAACCGACCGACGAGCCGGTAGTGCTGGCGTGGATGCCCGCCGCTTCGCTTTACTTCCACGACCCGGACGGGAACCTGCTCGAATTTCTCGCCATGTTGCCGGAGCGCCCGCAGCCGGAGCTGGGGGTCGTCGGCTGGAGTGAGTGGGCACGGAGGAAAAAATAGCGGCGCGAGAGGCGAAATGGAAACGGCGAAACAAATCGCGGGGTTCGTTTTGGCGGGCGGAGGAAGCTCGCGCATGGGGCGCGACAAGGCACTGTTGGAATTGGACGGCGTGGCTCTCGTCGTGCGGACGGCAAAACTGGTTGAGTCGGTATCCGGCGCACCCGTGGCAATTATCGGCGCGCCTGAGGCGTACGGATCCCTTGGCTTGCGTGTGATCGGAGACGACTTTCCCGACACCGGGCCGCTGGGGGGACTTGCCACGGCTTTGCGCGCCAGCAGCGCGGCATGGAATCTGATTGTCGCGTGCGATCTTCCATATCTCACGCGCGAGTGGCTCGAGTACTTGATGAGGCGCGCTGTGGCATCGAAAGCAGACGCCGTGGTGCCGATGAACGATCTGGGGGCGGAGCCGCTCTGCGCGATGTACAACAAAAGTTGCGAGCCGGCGATTCGGGCCGCTCTTGTCCGCGGCACGCGAAAAGTGACGGATGGACTGGCCGGCGTGCGCGTGGAGAGCATCGAACCCTCCGCATGGAAAGCCTTTGATTCCGAAGGCTACCTATTCAAGAATATGAATTCGCCCGCCGACTACGAAGAAGCCAAGACAAGGCTCGGCGCGCCAGCGAAACCATGAGCGAGCACTATTTCGAATTCCGCAACGTTTCGATAACGTTCGACGACAACGCCGTGCTGAAGGATGTGAGCTTCTTCGTCGAGCAGGGCGAGACCGCGGTGATTATGGGGCGAAGCGGCGTGGGCAAGTCGGTCTCGCTTAAACTCCTGCTGGGCTTCTTGCAGCCCGACGCAGGGCAAATTATCGTCGCCGGGGAGGATGTGACCGGCTGGAATGAAAAACGGTTTTCGGAAATTCGCCGGCGCGTGACCATGGTTTTTCAATCGGGCGCGCTGTTCGATTCGATGACCGTGGAGGAGAACGTCGCTTTTCCGCTGACCAGCCGTGGTGGACGGGAGGACACGGAAGAAACGGACAAGCGCGTGAAGGAATTGCTCGAAATGCTCGAGGTGGCGCAACTCGCCGACAAGCTTCCGGCGGACCTGAGCACAGGCATGAAACGCGCGGTGGCCATCGCGCGCGCTCTGGCTGAAAATCCGGATGCGATTCTGTACGATGAGCCCACGACGATGGTCGATCCATTGATGGCGTTGCATGTGAGCGACCTGATCGTGAAATTGAAGCAGAAGTTTCGCAAGACTTCGATTGTCGTGACTCACGACACGCATCTCGCGAAGAAACTGGCCGATCGCGTGGTTTTTCTGGCCGAAGGGCGCGTGGCCTTCTTCGGCACATGGACGGAACTCGAAAAATCGAAAGATCCTTTCCTTCGCAATTTCCTGCTGGAGGATGAACTGATTCCCGCGCTGGATGCCACCGCGTGAGCGAGGCCGCTTCCAGCGCGGCGAAACCGCAACTCCCTCGCGTGATGGGTTTCTGGGACGTGATGCTGTTCAACATCGTGACGGTGCTGGGCCCGCGGTGGATTGCCGCAGCAGCGCACAACGGAACTTCCTCCCTCAGCCTTTGGATTCTCGCAGCGGTGTTGTTTTTTGTGCCCACAGCACTGGTGATTACGGAGCTCTCGACGCGCTTTCCGGAAGAAGGCGGACTGTACGCCTGGGCGAAGGACGCGTTCGGAGAATTCCATGGCTTCGTGGCCGGATGGACGTACTGGATCTACACGCTCTTCTATTTCCCGGCGCTGCTCTTTGCCAGCGCGGCAATGGCTGCTTACATCGGAGGAATTGGATACGCGCCGATGGCGCAGAACCGAACATTCTTGTTGCTGGGTTCCTTTGCGCTGTTTTTTGTTGCGGTGGTAACGAACATCGTCGGACTGCGCATTGGAAAATGGCTGCAGAACGCGGGCGCGGTGGGCACGTTTGTTCCGCTGGTGATGTTGATCGCCGCCGCCGCGTGGGTTTGGTATCGCCAGGGCTCGGCGACACATTTTACGTGGAGCAACATCCAGCCGCACTGGGATTGGAACACGGTGAACTTCTGGCCGCAAATTGCATTCGCGTTCGGCGGATTGGAGCTGGTTTCGTCCATGAGCGAGGAGGTTCACGAGCCGCGAAAGACATTTCCGCGGGCGATTCTCGGGTCAGGCATCGTGATCGCGACAATCTACATCGCTGGAACAGTCGCCGTGCTTTCCCTGATGAGCGCCGTCACGGTGGACCCGAAGAGCGGCGTGTTCCAGGCGCTCACGGTTGCTTCCGGGATTCTCAAGATCGGGGCACTGGGAATCATCGCGGCGCTGCTGGTGACTGTCGGCAATGCCGGAGGCGTGGGTTCGACGGTGGCGGGCATCGCGCGGGTTCCGTTTGCCGTCGGCGTGGATCGTTACCTGCCGCCCGCGTTCGGCAGAATTCATCCGCGATGGCAGACGCCGTACGTTTCGATTTTGGTCCAGGCCGGCATCTCCGGCGCGATTCTGCTTTTGAGCCAAATCAGCGAAACGACCGTGAGCGCGTATCAGATTCTGGTGGATGCCACCAACATTCTCTACTTCATCCCATTCCTCTATATGTATGCCGCCGTCATCAAGCTGGCCTACCGGCCGGACCGGGATCAATCCGCCGGAGCCGTGCTGATTCCCGGCGGCAAAACGGGAGTATGGATCGCGGGCGGGATGGGAATTCTTATTGTGTTCGGGGCTATTCTGCTCTCGGTGATTCCGCCCGGCGAGACAGCAAGCAAACTTGTGTTCGAAGTGAAATTGATCGGCGGGACGATGTTCGCTCTTTTCCTCGGCGTGATGCTCTACATCCGCGGAGCGCGCCAGAAGGCGCGCGCGGAAGCATAGCCGATTGCGCGGAAGGTGCTTCTAGAAAACTCCCCGTCTTTGCACGGACTGCTTCGAGGCGAGCGAGAAGCGCGAGTCAGTTGCTCCCCCCTGCGTCACACGCTCGGCGACATATTCTCCGAGTGATGGTCCGTGCTTGAAGCCGTGGCCGGAGCCGCCGCCAACCAGCCAAACATTTCCGAAAGCAGGATGCTTGTCGATCAGGAAATCGCCGTTCGACGTGTTTTCGTACTGGCAGACGCGCGATTCGACCACCGGAGCATCTTTCAGGGCAGGAAAGCGCCGCGCGAGATATTGTCTCGCGGCTGCAGCGCCCTCCGCGCTCGCGATGCGCGATTGCGTGTCGGGGTCCACAGAAGGGCCATGGCGGTCAAAGGCAATCTTGAAGCCACGGCTTTCGATGTCGGGCATTCCGTAGTATTCATCGTGCAGGTTGATCCACGTGGGCATGGCGGGCGCCTGGAATCGCGTTTCGCCGGCGGGCACGCCAAAGAAGAAAACTTCCTGCCGCGTAATGAAAATGCGGTCGCCGACCACATCGGGAAAGACTTTCGCAAGCCACGGGCCGCAGGCGAAGACAAATGTTCCCGCCGAAATGGAATCGCCGCTTGCGGTTTTCAACTCCGCCAGACGACCGCGGCCGGAAGGTGCGAGAACGGCCTCCGTACGATAGTCCACACCCTTTTTCTGCCCCTCTGCGACCACGGCCTGTACGGCGCGCCGCGCCAGGAGCACGCCGCTATCCGGCTCGAAGATTCCCCATGTGCCTTCGTCGAAAGCAATTTGGGGGTAGCGCCCGCGCAGATCGCCAAGCGAGAGCTTGTTGAATTTGGCGCCGGTCTTCTCGAGGGTCGCGAGCGTATCGAGCGCGTACTGCTCTTTCTCATACATCATCCAAAGCACGCCGGTGGGCTGAAACAGCTGAGGTTGTCCAGCATCGGCGAAAAGCCGCTGCCAGAGAGGCAATGCCTGCATGGACCAACGCGTATAGATTTCACTCGGGCCGTAGCCCATGCGAATGATGCGTGATTCGCCGCCCGAGCTTGCGCGCGCGTTCGCCGGGCCGTACTCGTCGAAGAGGGCCACGCTCGCGCCGGATTTTCGCAGGCAATAGGCCGTCCACGAGCCGAAGACCCCGGCTCCGATTACCGCCGCGTCGTATGTCTTTGTGCCGCTCATAGTGCTACTCGTCGGGCCACCCGCCGGTTTCGTCGAAGAAGATTTACCACTTCGGCCGAGCGCCGTCGCGGCGCTGATTGCTCTTAGAAATTGCCGCCGTGGAATTTTCATTCGCAGCCCCGCGTGCCGCGAAACTAAAATCCTTCTTCGATCAATTGGCTGATCTTAAGCCGCGATTCGGACGGCGTTCTGCGCGCTTCGAGCAGGCTCTCGACGTACTTCGCGAGGATGTCAACTTCGATGTTCACGATGTCTCCCACCACCATCGCGTGCACATTGGTATGCGCGTACGTGAATGGGATAATCGCGATATCGGCCACCCCGTCGTGCCATCGCGCGACCGTGAGGCTGATGCCGTCAATCGAGATCGAGCCTTTTTCGGCGATGTAGCGCCGCAGATCCTCCGGCACGCGGACCGAGAGCCACCCGTTTTCGCCTTCGGGCACGAGACGCGTCACGCGTCCGACGCCATCCACGTGGCCTTGCACGAAATGGCCGCCGAGCCGCGCACCTGCCGCCAGCGGCCGCTCGAGGTTCACGGCGTCTCCGGCCTTCTTTTCGCTGAACGCCGTGCGGCGCAGCGTCTCACCGGAAAGATCGGCTCCGAATGAATCCGGGTCGAATGCGGCGACCGTAAGGCAGCAGCCGTTCACGGAGATGCTGTCACCGAGCTTCATCTCTGCGGCGATCGAAGGTGCGCCCGCTCCCGCGAAGCTCACACGAAGACGGCCGCCGTCTTTGCCGTGTTCGAGAGATTCAATTCTTCCGACGTGCTCGGTGATTCCTGTAAACATCGTGAAAGTATCCTTGGACGACGAAATCAGGCCCGCATGTCTGTAACTTCAGGTTCCTGAGAGCAGGTGACTTCGCAAACCATTTCGATGGGATTCGCGCCATGGGCACGCCGCCCATCCCCATCACTTTGGGAGCATAGAAGAGAATCATTTTATCGACAATTCCTGATTCGAGCGCCGCGCCATTCAGTTCGGCTCCCGCTTCGATCACCAGATTCAGAATCTCACGCTTTCCAAGTTCGCGAATCACGGCGTGCAAATCAACGTGACCACGCTTTGACTGCACACGGACGATTTCGACGCCTGCACGTTGGAGCGCGCGCGCTTTCGGCGAATCGAGCGACTGCGTTGTGAATACAACAACATCGCCCTGGGCACCTTTCACCAGTTTCGAACGGAGCGGCATGCGCAGGCGGGAGTCTACGACCGCGCGCAAGAGTCTGCGGCGGCGCGGCTCACCTGTGCGGTCGCTCATGCGCGGATCGTCGGCCAGGACCGTGCCGATGCCTGTGAGCAGCGCATCAGCAGCGTGGCGAATGCGTTGCACGGCTTCGCGCGATGGCTCGCTCGTGATCCAAGTCGTGCTTCCCGCTTGCGAGGCGATCTGGCCGTCGAGAGTCAGCGCGGTCTTGAGCGTGACGAAGGGCCGTTTCGATGCGAATCCACCAAGCGAAGTCTTCATTTAGTTCCTGGGCGCTCTCCTCACACAATCCGACTTCCACGGCGCCGCCCACGCGCTTCAGCGCGGCGAATCCGCGCCCTGCAACTGCGGGGTTCGGGTCCTTCATTGCGGCGACCACACGCTTTACGCCTGCGGCGATGATTGCTTTTGTGCACGGCCCCGTGCGGCCGGTCGTGCAGCACGGTTCGAGATTGACGTAGAGTGTTGCGCCGCGCGCTTTCCTCCCTGCCTTCTTGAGCGCGACGATTTCCGCATGGTGGCGACGATCGTAGATATGAGTGCCACTTCCGACTAGGAGGCCGTTTTTGACGACTACCGCTCCGACACGCGGATTCGGATGCGCGATCGCCATTGCGTCACGCGCGAGTCCCATCGCTGCGCCCATCCAGTAGCCGTGATCCCAAATCGGCTTAGTCGAAGAGCGAGTTGACATAGGTTTGCGCGTCGAAAGGAACGAGGTCGTCAATTTGCTCGCCGGTACCAACGAAACGAATCGGCAAGTTCAATTCGCGAGCGATGGCGACAACGATGCCGCCTTTCGCGGTGCCATCGAGTTTCGTCAGCACAATTCCGGTGACGCCGGCGTGGCTCCAGAATTCGCGCGCTTGGTTGAGGCCGTTCTGGCCGGTGGTCGCGTCGAGAACCAGAAGAACATCATGGGGCGCGCCGGGAACGATTTTCGACGCGGTGCGCTTCATTTTTTCAAGCTCCGCCATGAGGTTCGACTTCGTGTGCAGGCGGCCTGCCGTGTCCACGATCACCGCATCGGTGCCCCGGGTGCGCGCAGCGGTGAGCGCATCGAAAATTACGGCCGAGGGATCGGCGCCGGACTTCTGTTTGATGATTTCAACACCCGAGCGGCGCGCCCAGACTTCGAGCTGCTCGATGGCCGCGGCGCGAAAGGTGTCGGCGGCGCAGACCATCACGGATGCGCCTTCTCTTTTCAGGCGGTTCGCAAGCTTGCCGATGGTCGTGGTCTTGCCTGTGCCGTTCACGCCGACGACGAACAGGACGCGCGGCGCCGCGCCGACCTTTCCGTCGGAGTTTGTGGCGGGCGCGGCCAGGATTTTCACGACCTGATTTTTCAGCTCGCGTTTGAGGTCTTTCGCGTCGGTGAGCTTGTGCTCGTTTACCTGTGCGCGCAAGGCGGCGATCACTTCGCGCGTGGTGCGCACGCCAATGTCGGCGCTCAGAAGGGCTGTTTCAAGCTGCTTCAAGAGTTCGGGATCGACGGGCCGGTCGCCGGTGAGCAACTGCTCGACTTTGGCCGACAACTCGGAGCGCGTCTTGGTGACGGAATCCTTCAGCCGCTCGAGCAGCGTGGGTTCTGGTGGTCCAAAGAGGCTAATCATGGGGTTCGCAGACCGATAGGGAATTGAACATTGTAGCAAACTTGCCGGTTTCTTGACGGGCGCAGCATGCTCCTACGACATGCGAGGATGCTCAGGGAATAGATGCGAGCGAAGGAACCTAAACTTCGACGAGAGTGGCGGTAAGGCGGAGGCGGCCCGCGTGGATGGCGGATTCGAGCGCCGCCACCACCTTCGCGTCGAACCGCGAAACGGCCAGCGAGCGAATGCGCTCGACGGCATAGTCCAGGTCCATGGCGGACTGATACGGCCGATTGGTGGTAATCGCGTCGAGGGTGTCCGCGACGGCGATGATGCGCGCCATCAATGGAATCTGTTCACCTTGCAACCCGTAGGGGTACCCAGCGCCGTCCATGCGCTCGTGGTGGAGTTCGATTCCGGGCAGAACGTCCTTCAATTGCGCGACCGGGCGCATGATGTTCGCGCCTTTCACGGTGTGCTGCTTCATCAACTCAAATTCTTCATCGGTCAGCTTGCCGGGCTTCTTCAGAACGCGATCATCCACGCCGATTTTGCCAACGTCGTGGAGCAGGGCCGAGATACGCAGACGGTCGAGGTCCTCCGCGTCCAATCCCAATTGCTCGGCGATAATCATGGAGTATTTCGCCACGCGTCCGGAATGGCCGCGCGTGTACGGATCCTTTTCGTCGATGGCTGCGGCGAGCATGCGGATGGAGCCAAGGAAGAGCTCGCGATTTTCGGCGGCGGCTTGCTTCAGGCGTTCGACGTATTCCTCGATGTCACCCGCCATATGGTTGAACGTCTCGGCGAGCTCGCGGATTTCCGCCGCGCCGCGAACCTCGGCGCGTTCGTGAAATTCCGCGCGGCTGATCGCGCGGACGGAGACGACCAGTCCGCGAATGGGCCGGGTGATTCCGAGGGCGAAAAGGTAGCCGAAAGCCAGCGCCACAAACGTGACGCCCACGACGAAACTCAAGGCCTGCGCGGTGAGCTCTTTCACTCCCGCATCAATGCGTGCTTCTTCCAAACTGCGCTGGGCGATCACGGCCCAGCGCAACTCCGGGATCGTGCTATACGTGCCGATCATCTCGACGTCGCGGTTCACTGCTTTGGTGTACAGAGGGAAATGCATCGTTTCCGTGGCGCGCAATTCCTGCGGCAGCTCCTTGAAATGCTGCACCACCGGCGAGGTGCTGCTCACGTCTCTGCCGGGAACCAATTCGAGAGTGTTGGGGTGGCCGACGATATGGCCGTGCACGTCCACGATAAAAACGGTGCGGTTGCGGACGCTTGCATCGCGCAGCCGAGCCTGAAGGCGATCGAGCGAAACAACGGAGGCCAACATCCCGGTAAATTGCCCGTCCGAAAATAACGGCACGGCCATCACGAGCGCAGGGCGATTGTCTTTTCCCATCGCGAACGGCTCACCGATGAAGTTCAGCCCCTGAATGCTCGCGGTAAATGCATGTTTGAGAGCAACCTCGACGAAGGGATCCTGGTCCGCGCGAAAGCTTCCGGCGGATTGTCCTTTGGCATGCTGGTTTACAGCGGTCACATAGAGGAGGTTGCCGTCGTTTTCGACGAAATTCTGAAGAAGCCGCGCGAGCTGCGGAGCGTGCGCGGGATCGTCCACATTCTGAATCCAGCCGGTGAGGGCGAGCACCTGCCGCTGGCTGAGGAGCTGCTCGCGAAGGTTCTGTTCGAATTGCAGCGTTTCGCTGGCAAGCGAGCGCGTGATTTCGCTCTGCTGCAAGCGCTCGGTATCTTGCAGCTTTTCATCGCTGAGCCGAATCACCTGGCGGTGATAAAGCCATAGAGGGGCGACGCTGACGAGCAGCAACGCTCCCAGCACAATCCAGAGGATGCGCAAGCGGCGCGTTGTCAGATGCTTGAGGGCGTCTATGGGCACAGAGAATCCCGCTCAATAAAATGCTAGCGGACACAAGGCAGCAGCACAACGGGACGATGGTACTGGGTTGCGGATTCGCCACGGGGGGCGCATGCGGTTGCCGATGGGGCCCGGTGACGGATGCCACAAATCTAGGCTGGCGAAACTTGGATTCGAGGCCGGCGCCTTCAGCGGCCGAATTTAAGCCGGTTTTCCGTGCCGGCGATGAGGCGTTCCATATTTTCGCGGTGCTTAACGAGGACGAGCACGGAGATGAGCACGGCGCCGATCGACACCACTTCGGGCGGGGCGTGCCGCGGAGCGTAGAGAACGTACACGAAAACCGGAAGAGCGGCGGCGGCGGCGATTGAGCCGAGCGAAGAATACCGCCAGAAGGCGACAACGATCAGCCAGAGGAAAATGCCCAGCACAACCGCCTCCCAGCATATCGGCAGGAAGACACCGAGGCCGGTGGCGACTCCCTTTCCTCCACGAAATCGCAGCCAGACCGGAAACATGTGGCCCACCACGGCCAGGACCGCTGCCGCCATGATCCAGCGAATATTGCCACCGGTCCAGCGGCCCGCAAGCCAAACGGCTAGATAGCCTTTGGCTGCGTCGAGAAGCAAGGTGAGCGCGCCAGCGACGGCTCCCGCGTTACGCGTCACATTCGCCGCGCCGATATTGCCGCTGCCGATCTTGCGGATGTCGGGTCCGCCGCTCAACTTAACGATGAGCAGGCCGAAAGGAATCGAACCGAGCAGATAGGCGGCAAGCAGAATCAGCCAGGGAGAATTCACGCGTTATCCTTCACGGCTGGCTTCACGATGGCTTCACAATGCCTTCACGTATGATGACCTCACGGGTATGCGGACCGCCGGTGAAAGGAAACCCAGCCAGTCTCTTATACTCCGCGCCCGAAGCTTTCAAAATACTTTCGTAGAGATAGAATTCCGTTTCGCGTGCCGATCCGAAATCGGAGGATTTCAGCTCGCCAGCGGCGCGCACGAGCTTGTCCAGCTTGCTCACACCGCGAGATAGCCCCCGGGATGCATTGAAACGCGCGAGCGTAAGGTGCGGAACAAACGCCCTGGATTCGCGCGGTATTTCGAGCGGTGCGAGCGCCAGGTCAACGGCGGCGGCAAGCTCCGCAAGATTCGACGAAGATTCCACGGCGCACCAGAGAACTCGCGGCCTGTGCTCATTCGGGAAAAATCCGAGGCCGCGGAAATGCATCTCGACTGCCTGCGCCGATTGCACGCACGCAAGCGCGGAGCGAATCGCGCCGACCTTGTTTGAATCTGTTTCGCCGACGAATTTTAGGGTGACGTGCATTCCTTCCGGCCTTACCCAGCGCGCGCTGCCCGATTCCGGTTTGAGGCGCGCGATGAGTTCACCAAGCGACGCGCGCACGCGATCAGGAAAATCGAGCGCGACGAAAAGGCGCATGTCTCAGTTCCGGCCATGCGCGGGATAGAGGAAATAGCGGCGCACGAAATCGAGCGTAGCCTGGGTAGCATACTGGCGAATGCGCTCGCGGTCGCCCGGGAAACGCATGGAGCGTTCGCGCGGCCCTCGCTCGTCCGCAATCCCAATGTGCACCAGGCCCACGGGTTTTTCTGGCGTGCCTCCGCCGGGTCCGGCGATTCCGGTGACTCCGATGCCGAGTGTTGCGCCGGCGCGGCGGCGGATTCCATCAGCGAGAGCCAGAGCAACCTCCGAGCTGACCGCCCCTTTCGATTCGATGATTGCCGCGGGGACATCCACAAAGGATGTTTTCAGATCGTTGCTGTAGCAAACGACGCCGCCAAGAAAATAATTCGAGCTCCCTGGGACATTTGTCAGCCGCTCCGCGAGCATGCCGCCCGTGCAGCTTTCGGCGACGGCGATGGTGGCGTGATTCTCCATGAGGACGCGCCCGACCACTTCCTCGAGAGTCTCGCCGTGCCTGGAAACGAGATGCTCGCCGAGCACTAGAGCCATGCGGTCAACGATTTCATCGAGCAGCTTTTCGGCCTTCGCGGCATCTCGCGACCAAGTACGCGGATGAAGCTGAATTCCCGTCGGCGCGGCGAGAATCGTGGTCTCCGTATCGGGGTAGAGAGCGTAAAGCGGGCGGACGCGCTGTTCGACCTCGGATTCGGGCAGTCCCGTGATGCGAAGATCGCGGGTGAAAAGGCGCTCGTCTTGCCCGAGTCTCGCGAGCCGCGGCCCCACTTCCGCTTCGAATATCGCGCGCAGCTCGTTCGGTACGCCGGGAAGAAGAACCAGAATGCGGCCATCGGATTCGAGCCACAGTCCGGGCGCGGTGCCGCGCGGATTGGGAAGAATCATCGCACCTTCCGGGATCATTGCCTGGCGCGCATTGATCTCGGGCATCTCGCGCCCGAAACGGCGAAAGCGCTCCTGGATGTGGCGAATGATGGCGTCGTTGCGATGGAGCTTTCTGCCAAGCAGCTCCGCCACCGCTTCTCGCGTGCGGTCGTCATCCGTCGGACCCAGGCCGCCGCTGGCGACGATCAGTTCGGCGCGCTCGAGCGCGTGAGCGAATGAAGATCGCATGTCGTCGAGCGAATCGCCGACGACATCTTTGTGGACAACCCGGATGCCGAGCTTGTTCAGCTCGTCTGTGAGAAAAAGCGAATTTGTGTCGAGCCGGTACGGGGTGAGCAATTCCGACCCGATGGCGATGATCTCAGCTTTCATTCACAACTGTTGTACCCGATGGCGCACGCCACGCGCAAGGCGGTCTCAAAGCAGCGGCAGCGAGGAGCGGCGGAACTCAGCTGTTGAGGGGAAGGCCCTCAACATCCCAATCGAGAGTGTAGAGGGCGTTATTGGTGGTGATCACGGCGCGATGGGACGGCAGGAGGGCCAGCCCCACGATGTTGCTCCCGCCGAGCACGAGCTCGGGCTCCGCTTGCGGTGTGAGCCGCACGACGCCGCGCTTGCCTCCGAGCGACGCCGCGACGTACAGGTTTCCGCGGCGGTCGAAAGCGAGTCCTTGCGGGCGGCCCAGCCCGCGGAAAAAAACACTCACCTCACCGGCGGGAGAGATTCGATAGACGCGGTCGAAGCTCGAAGTCGTCGGGCCGGAGACGAAAAGTTCGCCGGTGGGGCTGAATGCAAGATGGTACGCGGACATGGACGGCTCGAGCGTGGCGAAGACGAAAATTTCGCGTTCGGGCGAGATCTTGAAAATTGTTCCGCTGCGATCGCCGATATAGAGACTTCCAGTCTTGTCGAACGCGATTCCCGTGGCGATGCCCATGCCTTCGATCCATTGCATCGCGCCGCCGTCGGGAGAAACGCGGTGAATCGTGCCGTCCTGGCGGCAGGAGACGAAAAGATTGCCGTTGCGGTCGAGCGCGAGGCCCGTCGGGTTCATCAGTTCGGTGATGAACGGCTTCACCGCGTGATTGGCCGTCACTTTGTAGAGCGAAACGGGAACCTTTTGCCCGCGCTGGCCGCTGAATGTGACGTAAACGTTTCCTTCGGAATCCACCGCGGGATTCGAGACGGGATGCAGGTTATCGGCAATTTGAACGCCGAGGGCCATCGGAAACGGCGCGCTCTCGACGCTGCCCATGCGCACGCGAACCGCACCTCCCGCCGCGCCATCGGGAACGCGAGCGATCAATTGATTCTCCGCCGCCATCATCAGGCTCCCCTCGGCCGAGCCGAACTGCACCTGAGGGCGCGTGTGATTGTGCACGCCGAACCCGGAGCCCCTGATGGAAACCTCGCCGCCCGGAAGCGCAGCAGCGGGCTTCACACTTTCAATTCTTGGCGTGCCGTTCGTCTTCACGGATGTGCTCACGATTACCTACAGGCCCAGCATACGCGTAATCCACAACCCGAGCGCGGCATAAACTCCTGCCACCCAGTCGTCCGCCATGATGCCCCAACCGCCCGGCAGCGATTCGGCCTGGCGCGCGGGAAACGGTTTCCAGATGTCGAATGCACGAAAAAGTATAAAACCGAGGAGCAAATATTTCCAGTTCGGCAGCCCGCGCCACCAAAAGCCGTAGCTGAAATTGGTCATTCCGTCGAAGTATCGAACAGTCGGCAGAACGAATAGGAGCGTAATCAACTGGCCGGAGACTTCGTCAATGACGACTTGCTGGGGGTCCTTGGAACTCCAGAATCGTTCGGCTCGTCCTGCGCTCCACACGCCGATAGCCGCAACAAGTGTTACGAGGAAGGCCGCTGGAAGGATGAAAGGAACTCCTCGCGTGTATGAAGCTGGCCCCGATTCCCATAAAGTCGTGTGTGGCCAGAGCCTGAGCAGAACATAGCTCAGGAGCAGACCACCGAGCGAACCCCATGTGCCGGGTGCGATTGGAAGGTAGCCGAGGCCGCAAGCCGTCGCGATGAATAACGCGAAGCGGGGCTTATGTCGATTGGGCGGGGAGGCAGTCGCGGTAGACGCGGGCGAGTCAGTTTTTGTATTCATCCGCGTCTCGTTCGGAATCTTCGATCCTCTGCTCGCCAGTGGACTCGTCAATGACCGGCTCACTGATCTTGTACTTCTCGCTCGCCCAGTTGCCTAGGTCAAGCAGCCCGCAGCGCTCGCTGCAAAATGGGAAGTCCGGATGCGTTTCCGAATCGGCCGGCTTGCGACAGATCGGGCAGCGCCGTTTCATGTTCCGAGGATACTCCCGAATCAACGCGAAGTGAGAATCGGAAAGGAATTGCTGGCAAGCGGCACGGATGGGTGGGCATTTGTGTGAACATTGCACGCCGGCGCGGCAAATTCAATGGCGCGGCCGATCAAGTCGTATTCTTTCGCTTCGGCGATCTCGACGGTGGCGAGCGTGCCGGGCGCGGGCAAATCGGCCGCGTCGCTTACGCCTTCGAATTCGGTGATATACACCTTGCCGTCAATTTCCGGCGCCATGCCTTCCAGGCGCGCTTCCCAGATGAGATCGGTGTCCTTCGACGGGCCTTCGAGCATCACCTCGAGCCGCTGGCCCACACGCTGCCGCAGCTTTCGCGCGGAAATTTTCTTCTGGATGGACATCAACTTCGCGCGCCGGCGCTCGATTGTCCCCGCATCGACCTTATCGTCGTAAGCGAAGCTTTTGGAGGTGTCCTCGTCGGAATAGGCGAAGACGCCCATCCAATCGAATTCCGCGGAGCGGATGAAATCGCACAGCTCGTCGAAATCATGCTCGGTCTCGCCGGGGAAGCCGACGATAAACGAAGTGCGAATTGAAACGCCCGGAATCGCGCGGCGCACTTTTTCGAGCATTTTCAAAAATGCGTCGCCATTCGAGCCGCGCTTCATGCGCGCAAGCACGCTGCGGCTCGCATGCTGGAGCGGCACGTCGAGATATTTCGCAAGGCGCGGATGAGCCGCAATCGTGTCGAGCAAGCGCGGCGTGATGCGGTTCGGATAACAATAGAGGAAGCGAATCCAGTGCAGGTCTTCGATCTGCGCGAGACGTTCGAGAAGCGTCGAGAGGCCGTCGCGCAGGCCGAGGTCTTCGCCGTAGAACGTCGTGTCCTGGCCGATGAGCGAAATTTCGCGCACCCCATTGGCCGCCAGATTCTCCGCTTCGCGCACGACAGATTCGAAACGGCGGCTGCGAAATTTTCCGCGAAGTTGCGGGATCACGCAGAACGTGCAGGGATGGTCGCATCCTTCATTGATTTTGATGTAGGCGGTGTGCCGCGGGGTGGCGAGAATACGCGGCGTCAGATCATGGTAAAGATAGGTAGGAAGTTGGCTCGCCGCGGAGCCGTTGTGGTCCGCGCGCAGCTCGCCCTCGCACGCCGCGAGAATCTTTTCCACTTCACCCGTGCCGATGACGGCGTCCACTTCCGGAATCTGCTCCCGGATTTCGTCCCGATAGCGCTCGACCATGCAGCCCGCGACGATCAGCTTTTGGGCCCGGCCGAACTTCTTGTACTCGGCCATTTCGAGAATGGACTGCACCGATTCCTGCTGTGCGGGCGCGATGAAGCTGCACGTGTTGACAACGAGAACGTCCGCGTCACCCGCGCGCGGCGTGATTTCGTAGCCCGCACGCGCAAGAATGCCCATCATCACCTCGCTATCGACGAGGTTCTTGGGGCATCCCAGGCTTACGAATCCGACCTTCGGCATCTCAGCGCGGTCCTTTAGCGTGCCTGCAAAACACACAATTCTAACATGTTATGCGGGAAGTCCAGTTCATCGAGGAGTTTGCGGACGTGCGCGCAGCAAATCGCGGATTCCCCGGAGCAGGGAAGACATCTGGTCGGTGCGCACGGCATGATCGCCAAAGCGCGCGGACTGATACAGCTCGGTGAGTTGCGTGACGGGCGCAAGCAGGTCGGCTGCGGGAATGGCCGCAGCAAATTCGAGCGGCGTCTGACCAGGCGCTTTCTTCCAGCCGCGTTTCTCGAGCAGGCGCAGCATTTCACGGTATTCAAGTGCCGCAAGCGATGACGTGAGAGTTCCGCCTCGGCGCGCGCGCATGTGCCAGCGTGCCACGGCGTACTCGATCAGCGGACGTCCGCGCAGATAGAACAGCAGGGCTATCAGCAGGACGAGCGCGCCCGGCAAGAAATACGGCGAGGCTTCGATCCTCTTGTCGAGCGCGATGAGTATTCGCATGGCGTCGCGCTGCCTCCAGCGATAATACCGCTGCAAACGTTCGCCCCAATCGCGCGAGGATTTCTGCAGGTTCTGCGTGAGAGTGACCTGATGCACGAAATCGTAGTTAATCACCCACTCGCTCCAGGCGAATTGGAACCAGTCCCAATAGAGCGCGAGCCGGGAGAACATTCCAGCGCGCTTTTCGTTTCCGGCGGGAGTGGGATCAAACGTGATCCAGCCATAGGCTGGGAAATAGACTTCGACCCAAGTGTGCGCATCACTCGAGCGCACGATGAAATCGCCGCCGAGATCGTTGTATTCCCCAGGCAAGAAGCCACCCACGTAGCGCGCCGGAATCCCGAGCGTCCGCAGCATTACGGTCATGGCCGCGGCGAAGTATTCGCAATTTCCGGAGCGGCGGACGAAGAGAAAATTTGCGAGCGGATCGTCCACCTTCGGACCCCTCAAATCGAGCGTGTAGGCGTAGCGAGTTTTCAAATAGCGTTCGATGTTCGCTGCTTTGTCGTAATCGTTTTTTGAGCTGGACGTGACCTGCTCGGCGAGCGATTTGACGCGCGGGTCCAGTTGGGGCAACTGGAGATACATGCCCCGAATGAATTCCGGATACTGGGAGGAAGCATTGCGCAAAACGGCCGGCGGGACCATGGGAGAGTTGGACACGCCTTCATACCGGACCTTGGTGTCATTGTGAAATGGATTGAAGAGGGAACCGGTGCTGTCCAGGATTAAATAACCGCGATGGGAAGCAGCGCCGGAACGCTCACTCTCATTCGTGAAACGGCCACGAACGCTCTGCGGCCGCGGCGCGACGAAAATAGCGTCGGTGGCCATCGGCTCGAGCAACACGGTGTAGTGAAGCTGAAAGAACTGGCCCGGAGACAGCGGCAGGGGATTGAACTTAAAATCGCCCTCAGCGTCCGGCAAAATGACCGTCGGGTCCTGCGGCGGCGTGAACCAGCGCTTCCCGTCGAAATTCGTCAACACGATGCCGCGCCAGCGCGTCGCTTCCACTCGCGCGGGATCACCCTCCACCTGAACGCGCATCACCACCGCGCTGCTTTGCTGCAGTTTGCCGATTTCGCCGAGGGCGACGTTGTCGCTGAAGCCGGTCATCAGCGTCGGCTGAAGATTGAGCGCGCTCAGATAACCGGCAGTGAAACGCGGAATCAAGAAGAAGAGTAGGCCGCCCACCACCAGGGCGCTCACGGCGACAAGGCCCGACGTCAGCCCCAGAGCGCGGCTCAATTGACGGCCCATCGGCGAACCCGCTTCGAGCGGCGGCGAAACAGCGCCCGCAGCGCTCCGGCGGATTTCGAGCGCGACGAACGTGGAAACCGCGAGGAGCAAGAAAATCGCCAGCGATACGAGGAAACTCGTCTCCACGGTAAGAATCGCCGAAGCGAGCATGGAGAGGAATGCGAGGGCCGCCAAAAATGCGGAATCGCGGTTCGCGCGCGCGGAATAGAGGCGCACGAGCGTTGCGAACAGCATCAAATGAATCGCAGCAAGCAGTGCCGCATACAGAGTCGGATTCGGGGCCCCAGTTGCCAGATTGCGCGAAAGAACCCAGAGGTCAACGGGGAAAAAGAGAAAATACGCGAGCACCAGCGCGGTGGCCACGCGCGTGGAAATCTCGGGACCGCGCCCCCGTCCAATGCGGATGCCTTTATAGATTAATGCGATCGGCGGAACGAAGGTCGAAAGCAGGTCGAGCTTGCCCGTCGTGACGACTGCAAGAACGCCGGTGCAGACGAGAAGATACAGAGAGATTTCGAAATATCGTTGCACCGCCTGTGTAGGTGGTGCGCTTGCGTGCGCCACGGATGCCATGAGCTTCTTACGATGCTAACACCCGTTAAGATGTGCCGGGAGGCCGCGACGCGAATCCGCTAACGTCTTCGCGAATCGGCGGCAATGATTCAAGCCTATTTCGAGGAGGCCGCTTGAAGCGCCGCGGCGATTTTGCGCGTGGCGCTCGAGACGGGAAGCTGCTCAAGGCGATCGAGCGAAAGGATGCGTGTGCGGGGGCGATCCGGGAGCAGCGGCACACGGCCCAGAAACGGCAGCAGCGTAATGTTGCGGAACGTCACACCGTGCCGTGCTTGACGAAGGGCTTCGAGCGCGGGCACGTCAATGCCAAGCGTTGCGCGAACGTGCCGCGCCAATTCCGCCCTGGCGTGCTTCGCCACCTCGACGGCGGGGAATTGCCACATCCGCGAGAAGAGCACGTGGTCGTGCGCGCCGGGATCCTTGACCAGCACCGTGCGCCCTCGCGGGTCGCGCAGGATCGCCGCTGCAATCTTCACGTGTACGGCAGCGGGCTTTTTCCGCGGCGCAGGGATCTTCGCCTCAAGACCCAGCGCGTACGCATGGCACGATCCTGAAACGGGACACGATTCGCAACGCGGCGATTGCGGCGTGCAGACTGTTTCGCCCAACTCCATGAGCGCTTGGTTCCAATCGCCGGGCACTTGCGCCGGTAGCAAGCGCTGAGCGGCGTTTGCGAGGGTCCGCCACCGTGCAGACGCGCGCAAGTCACCGCGCATCGCCATTAGGCGCGCGAGCACGCGAGCCGCGTTGCCATCGAGCACGGAAAGCGGGACGTCATACGCGATGCTCAGTACTGCCGCGGCCGTGTATCGTCCGATACCGGGCAAAGCCAGCGCCGCTTCGATCTCGCGCGGAAAGCGGCCGCCGTGATGTGCGATCATTTCTCTTGCCGCGGCATGCAGGTTTCGCGCGCGACTGTAATAGCCAAGCCCCGACCACGCCTTCAGAACATCTTCCTGGCGCGCTTGCGCGAGCGATTGCACGTCCGGAAAACGCGACAGGAAGCGATCGTAGTAAGGCATCACGGCGGCGATGCGCGTCTGCTGCAGCATGATTTCCGCCACCCAGACGCGATACGGATCGAGGTTTCTCCGCCACGGAAGGTCGCGGCGATGCCGTTTGAACCACGCGAGCAGGCGCTTCTGAAAAGTTGCGAGCGCACGGCCCTTGAGATGATTGATCTGGACGCTCATGCGGCTGCCATTCTCGCACCGCCAAGCTACCGCCCGCCAGAGCGTGTTGATCCTACATCGTGTCAATGAACAAGAAATACGACGAGGACCAAAGCCGCGTAGGAATCGTTCTTTGCCCGCGGCAGGTGAGAACAATCTTGAAGATTTCCTGCTCGTTCGCAAGGTCATTGAGGAAGGGGCCACCCGCGACGGAAGTGTCCGGTTGGATCAGGGCAAGCTCGCGCAACGTGTCGTATACGATTTCGCCGGCCGGCGCCATGGCCGTGGAGAAGCGGTCAGTGCGAAACTGCATCACGGAGTTAATCTCGGAAAAATGCCACGCGATGCACGCGGCCATGGACACGGCACGCTCGAAACGCTGCGCGTGCTCGGCCGCCGCAAGTTCTCCCAGTTCAGCGTGCGGAGGGCCGACAAACGGGTCGAGAACCAGCATGACGCGGCGCTCATCTTCCCGCGCGAACTCGCGAACCATGAGCCGGCCTGTCTTGGCCGTCACTTTCCAATCCACGAAGCGCGCGCTGTCGGTGGGCAAATAGGGGCGCAGAGTGTGCAGCTCGTGGCCGCGGCCGCGAAAGTAGCTGGCCATCTCGCCGCTTAATAGCGGCAGCACTTCGTAGAAATGATCGGTCGGCGCCACGCGCGGATACACGACGATTTCCGTGTTCGAATCCACGCGGCGCGTCTTTTCAAAAAAGCCGAAAGGGAAACGCGTGCGGATGCCGAATGCGCTCTGGCGGTAAACGCCGCGGCGCGGGAATGTGAGCTCAATCTTTTGCCGCGCGGCGCTCGCGCGCTGTATGTACGGAAAGAAAACCGGCCGCGTGAGAATGTCACCCTTCGTGTTCTTGCCTTCGCCCACGACGCGCAGCGAAAACGAAGGCCACGTTTGCTTTTCGTTGCGCAGCTCCATCTCCGCCAGAACGGGTTGCTCGGCAAAAATGTGCTCGGGGAGATCAAACTTGAGTTCGACTCCTGTGAGCACCGCGCGCGAGAGCACGCCGGAGATCAGGATAGCGGCCAGCGTGCACGCTAGAACCATGAACAGTAGATTGTTTCCAGTGTTTACGGCGGCGAGAATCAGGACGAAGACGCCGCCAAGGTAAATGATGCCGTCACGCGTGAGGCGGTAGTCCACCTGGTACGCGAGCCAGCGCAGGCTTGTCCGGCGGGCCAGCGCCGGGACGATCGTTACCGCCACCCATCCGGCGAGCCCCAGCGCAATCGCGGTGCTGATTCCCGCAAGCCATATGCGGCCTTGCTGCGCGACAGCGGCCGAAAACAGCGCCACGACCAGCGCCACCGACAGCACGCCAATCGCGATTCCGAAATTCTTCCAGCCGGGCCGGTCGATGTTGTGCCACCAGCGAGCGGCCGGCGAACCTTCAGATAGGGCGGGCATCAGAGTGGAACGCGAACTGTTTCGAGAATTTCCCTGAGGATGGTTTCCGCCTGCTCGGATTTTTTCTGCGTCGAAACGTAACGCGAGCTGACCACGACGCGGTGCGCGAACACGGGCACGATCAGGCGCTTGAAATCGTCCGGCAGGCAATAGTCGCGGCCTTCGAGAAACGCGCGCGCCTGCGCCGCGCGGTGCAGCATCATGGCGCCGCGCGGGCTGACGCCCAGGCTGAGCTGCTCGCTTTGCCGCGTGCGCTCGACGATTTCGAGCTCGTAGTCGAGCAAGCTTTCGTCCACTTTTATCCGTGAAACCGATTCCTGCATTGCGGCGACGTCCGCGGAATCCATCAGCGGAGCGATTTTTTCCGCGGCTGGCTGGCCCGAGCCGTTGCGGATGATTTCCTTTTCGCTCCCGCGCGCCGGATAGCCCATGCGGATGCGCATCAGGAAGCGGTCGAGCTGCGATTCGGGCAGCGGGTACGTCCCGTGATGTTCGATCGGATTCTGCGTCGCGAGAACGAGAAAAGGGCTGGGCAGGGGATGCGTGTGGTTGTCCACCGTGATCTGCGATTCATTCATCGCCTCGAGCAGCGCCGACTGCGTCTTCGGCGTGGTGCGGTTGATTTCATCGGCCACGATGATGTTCGCGAAAATGGGTCCGGGCTTGAAGTCGAACGTCTGCGTGGCGGGATTGAACACGCTCACCCCGATCACGTCGCTGGGCAGCAGGTCCGAGGTGAACTGAATCCGCTGGAACGAGCAATGGAACGAGCGCGCCAGCGCTTGCGCCAGCGTCGTCTTGCCCACGCCGGGCACATCTTCGATCAGCAGGTGGCCGCGTGCGAGCAGCGTGGTGAGCGCAAGCTGAATAATGTCTTCCTTGCCCTTCACCACGCGCGCAATCGAGCGGTGAAGCTCAGCGAGCCGCGCGGCGGTGCTGCCAGTGCTGGTATTCGTCGTGGTTTGCAATTCCCGTGGCCTTCTGCTACAAAAAGTAAGTTCTCGGGCGACTAGCTCAGTTGGTTAGAGCGTTCCCCTCACACGGGAGAGGTCCAAGGTTCAAGTCCTTGGTCGCCCACCATTCCTCGATTATTCTGCCACCATTTCTTGGACTGCCTGAATGCTGATTTGGTTTGATGTGTTCAACCAGCCTCTGAAGAACTCTACCCAACCGCCCTCGATTGGTTGAGATTCTTTCCGAGTTTGCTGTCGGCAATCTCCAAGAAGCACTGTGATAGGCTGGGCGTGTTCAGGGAATCTCCTGGAAAGGCCGGAATCTAGTGATGACAAGTTTTCTGCGATTCCTACAAGTCTTTGCTTTGGGTACGTGGGTCGGCTCGATCATCTATTTGAGCTTCGTCGTCGCGCCCGGCGTTTTCGGGACAATCCCAAATCGCGACCAGGCCGGCGCTGTCGTGGGGCTCGTGCTCGGCCGGCTGCACCACCTCGGCGTGATCGCGGCAGTGATTTATCTCGTCGCGGGGCTGGGGCTTGGTCGGTCGTTCAAGGCGCTCATTCAACCCGCGGCGCTCTGCGTCATCGTAATGTTGTTTCTTACCGTGGCTTCGCAGCGCATCGTCACGCCGCGCATGGCTGTGTTGCGCACCGAGATGGTGTCGGTCGACGCGACGCCCCGCGATAACCCGCTTCGCCTCGAATTCGACCGCCTGCATCGCACCTCGGTGCAGCTCGAAGTCGCCGTCCTTCTCATCGGCATCGCCGCCCTCTATTTGACCGTTCGCACCAAGTGATCTGTCATCCTGAGGGCATCCGATGAGGATGCTCGAAGGATCTCAGCCAACAATTTCTGCTGGGCGGTCATCTGCGTTTATCTGTGTTCATCTGTGGTTTCACTTTCTTCTTCTTCGTGATTTTCCGCGCATCCTTGCCGGCGAGCTGCACCGCGCGCCACATATACCAGCTCGCGACGGTGCGATAAGGACGCCAGCGCTCGCCGAATTTCGCGAGCTCTTTCGGCTTCGGAATCGCCTTCTTGCGATACGTGAGCGCAAAACCCTTCTGCACGCCGTAGTCGTGGATGGGCAGCACGTCTGGCCGCCCGAGCCGGAAAATCAAGAACATCTCGACCGTCCACGCACCGATGCCGCGCACCGAAATCAGCCGTTCGACAAGCTCTTCGTCCGACATTTTCTGCGCCTGTTCGAGAGTAGGCACGATGCCGTCGATCGTCTTTTGAGCAAGGTCTTTCGCCGCGGCAATCTTCGCGAACGACAATCCGGCTTTGCGCAGCACGGATTTCCGCGTACGCAGAATTTCCTGCGGTGTCGGGCACACGCCGTTCGCGCCCAGCGCCTTGATGCGCGCAAAAATCGTTGCCGCCGCCTTGCCCGAGATGCTCTGATAAGCAATCGCTTCGAGCAGCGATTCGTAGGGGCTTTCGCACTCGTCGAGCACAAGCTGCGTCTCGCCCACGCGCTCGACTAGCCGGGCGAAGTGACTGTCGATCTTGCACAACGCCGTCACCGCATCGGCATGATTGAATAGTTCGCTTGTTTTCATGGGTGCCACCCTCTCCGCACTTCCATCGCCGCTTCAGACGCAGCTTGGGGATGAGTCCCGAAGGGACGTTTGAAAATAGCCCAGCATGGTTCGGCGCATTTCGCCGAACCGAATGCTGGGCATGCGAATCAAGAAAAACATTCTAGTCCCGCAGGGACGGCTGAATCATTCTTCCGCGATTCCGTGCGCTGCCATGAACTTCTTGAATTCCTGCTTGTCGATCTTGCACAACGCCGTCACCGCATCGGCATGGTTGAATAGTTCGCTTGTTTTCATGGGTGCCACCCTCTCCGCACTTCAATCGCGTCTCTAGACGCAGCTTGGGATGCGCGAAATTAGATGCACCAGAGTATAAAACGCAAGCACCTCGCGCTTCCCGTTTCTTGCTTCAGGGTGGAATATAGCGCCGCGGCTTCAGCCCGTGGTTACTACCCGGGAACGCAAGCCGCTCGTTCGCGGCGAGCCGTAAGGGCTTCCGTCCTACACTAGGTTCTGCCGATTTCAGACAGAGGTCAGCCCGTGCCAATCTTTGGAAAAAGACGTAGCGAGCGCGTGCTCCTCGACGTGTCTCTCATCGTTCGCGGAGAGGCTGTCGATAAGAAGCCCTTCAGTGAGGAGACGTTCACGCTGACTGTGAGCGCTCACGGAGCGCTCATGGTATTGGGTTCCAAGGTGGAATTGGGACAGAAGGTCATCCTCACCAAAACGAAAACTGCGGACGAGCGCGAAGCTACCGTCGCTTTTCTCGGCCCCCCTTACGCCGGGCTGGCGACGGTCGCCGTTCAGTTCGCCAAACCCGCGCCTGAATTCTGGCCGATCGAAATCCCTCCAGCCGACTGGAATCGCCGCTAACTGCCCTCTTCTCAAGCGCTCCAGCATCGTTAAGCTTTCACCCGCACGCTGCAGGGTTTTATGACCGTTAATGCGGTGCGGGATACTCCACTCCCATGCTGCACGCGGCGGTGCATGTACACCGCCGCTCTGGCTGGCCTCCGCGAGCACTTGCTGCCCAACCCCCGGGTAGTGGATCAGTTTCCGGTTATCCGTGCCAGCTCAACTGGTCGACGCAACACCACCTAAGCTGTTGGTCCGGCAATGCTTCCCACTAGAGAAACGATCTGTCCGGCTGTGGTCGACCAGACCCTAGCCAGGGGGGTGTTTCGGCTCAATCAACTCTCGCGAACGATCCTCAGCCGCTGAAAGCCCTCCGGGTGGGCTTCGAGTTAGTGTTGCATCGACCCATTGAGACCGCCCGCCTAATCAGATGGGATGAGAAGGCCGGTCTCCACGGGATGCGATACGCTCCCAATGATCGACGCGCTCGAAGCGCAAGAGAAAGGAGACCGGCCGTGAAGAAGATTAGCACTGTGGCGATAGAAAGGATCCAGATTTTCAAAGAGCACCAGCGAACGATTGGTTTGGATCTGGGAGATCGAACCAGCCATTACTGCATTTTGAATGAAGCGGGCGAAGTGATTTGGGAGGGCAAACTACCAACGACGCCGAAAGGAATCGAGGAAGCCTTCAGCAGGATTCCTCGCAGTCGGATCGCACTGGAAACAGGGACGCATTCTCCCTGGGTCAGCCGGCAGTTGACGCAGTGGGGGCACGAAGTGATCGTGGCCCATGCGCGCAATGTGCGACTGATCGGGGAAAGTAGCCGAAAAGATGACCAGATGGATGCCCGGACACTGGCACGGCTGGCAAGAATCGATCCTGGCCTGTTGGGTCCGGTGCGTCATCGCAGTGCAAAGGCGCAAATCCATCTGACGGTCATTCGCGCTCGAGCGACGCTGGTCAGCGCGCGCACGGCGCTGGTGAATGCCGCACGCGGGTTGACGAAATCGTATGGTGAGCGGCTGCGAAAGTGTGGCTCCGGGCAAATGAATCGAGAGATAGCCAAGGGACTGAGCCAAGAGTTGCGGGATGCCTTGGATCCGCTGTTGAGGGAAATCGAATCATTGAACGAGCGCATCGCGGAATATGACCGCCGGATTGAGCAAATCGCCAAGGAAGTGTATCCGGAGGTCGCCCTGCTCCAACAAGTGAAGGGAGTAGGAACACTCATCGCGTTGACCTACGTTCTGACCTTGGATGATCCGTACCGATTTCGCCGCAGCCGGGATGCGGGATGTTTTGTCGGGTTGCGCCCTGGGCGGAGGAACTCTGGGAGCAGCGAACCCCAGATGCACATTAGCAAGGAGGGAGATCGTTACCTCAGGACGCTGCTGGTGCAAGGTGCGCACTACATTCTGGGACCTTTTGGAGAAGACAGTGACCTGCGGCGCTGGGGACGGAAGCTTGCTGAGCGAGGGGGAAAGAATGCCAGGAAGCGAGCCGTTGTTGCCGTAGCTCGGAAGTTGGCCGTACTGCTGCACAAGTTGTGGGTAAGCGGAGAGGTGTATGAGCCACTGCGGAACAACCAAAAAGTGGTGAGCGCAGTAGCCTAGAGTTAGATCCGAACAGCCGAGCTCAACCGCCGAGTTCAGGTGACTGCGACTAAGTCCTGGCCCAGCTGCCGTCGAAGAGAGAGGAGCCGAGGTCGATTATCAGGTAGCAGCACCTACTGAAACGAGTACGCCCAACTGGCACCGAGCGAGAATCGCTCAACCAAAGAGTGCGGATGGAAGGAAGGCGACAGAGGCGGCTCAGCTCGAACGCAAAGAATTTCAGGAAAGAAGAGAAAAACCGACTTGACTCGCACCGGCCTTCTCATGGAAGGACTTATCAGGGACTGAGAATTTCAATCCTGTGAATAAAGTTTACCTTGCTCAGCTATCCCGGTAGGATGTGGGAAGACGGCCCAGTTGATTTGAGTCCCGTGAGTGCCACCTCCCAAACTCCGGACGCTTCGAAGCCATACCCTAACAGCGCCTATCGGCGATGTCCCCCTCTCGAAACCCTTGCGCGTTTGACACCGCATTTGACCTCGATGGGCATCACGCGGATTGCGAACGTCACAGGCCTCGACAATATCGGCATCCCGGTCGTGATGGTTTGCCGGCCCAATTCTCGAGGCCTTTCCGTATCGCAAGGGAAGGGGCTGGACCTGCATGAAGCAAAAGTTTCCGGCCTGATGGAAGCTGCTGAGCTGTTCCATGCCGAGAATATCGACCGCCCGCTCAAGTTTGAGACATACGCGAGACTCCGACGTCAGGTTCGCGTTGCGGAACCTGATTTCTTGCCAGGGACGTCTGACAAGCGTTTCCATCCCAATCTACGGGTTATCTGGATCGAAGGCCACGATCTGCTCAACGGCGCTTCCATATGGGTTCCGAACGAATTGGTCCATGCGGATTTCCGCCTGCCTCGCCCGCCAGGGGCGGGGCGTTTCCTCCAAACGTCGATTGGACTTGCGGCCGGTAATGAGATTCTCGAAGCTGTAATCCACGGAATATGCGAGGTGATCGAGTCGGACTCCTGCTCCCTTTGGGACCTCCTGCGGCCCGAGCAGCGGGAGAAGACGAAAATCCGGCTCGAGACAGTCAACGACCCTGCCTGCCGGAGAGTCCTGAAGATGTTTAAGGAGGCCGAAGTCGCCGTGGCGGCGTGGAACGTCACATCCGATCTCGGCATTCCCACCGTTGTGTCCCATATCATTCCCGAGTCCGACGATACATTTCGCCGCTTGTTTACAGCAGGCGGTTCTGGCTGCCATCCTTCCCGAGATATTGCACTGCTCCGCGCTTTACTGGAAGCCGCACAATCCCGCCTCACGGTGATCTCCGGGGCTCGAGATGATCTTACCCGGAGCGATTATGTGCGCCATCGACGCCAGCGCATGTTGAACTCGTCTCGGTCAAGAATCCTGAAGGCGAAATACGGCATCGACTTTCAAGAAGTTCCCACTTTCGAAGGCGGCACTTCAAAGGACATTCTGGATTGGCTGCTGCAGCGGCTTCAGCGGGCCGGGATTCAACAAGTGATTGCCGTCGACCTGACCAAATCGCAATTAGGGATTCCCGTCGTGCGGATCGTAATTCCGTACCTCGAAGGTGTCAACACGTCGTCGAAATACGCCCCGGGGCCGCGTGCAAGAGCAAGGTTGGCGAGCAGAGGAAATCAATGAAAGTTTGCATTTTTACAGGCCCGTCACTTCCCCGGCAGGTGGCGCTTGAGATCTGGAGCGAACCTACTTATCTTCCGCCCGTTGCACAAGGCGACGTGTACCAAATCGCTCGCCGGAAGCCATGGGGCATTGGGATCATAGATGGCTACTTCGAACGCACCCCATCCGTCTGGCATAAAGAAATACTTTGGGCGTTGAGCAAAGGGATACACATCTACGGCAGCGCGAGCATGGGCGCTCTAAGAGCCGCCGAGCTTTCTGCGTTTGGCATGATCGGAGTGGGAACAATCTATGAAGACTATGCGAACGGCGCGCTCGCGGATGATGACGAGGTGACTCTCGCGCATGCCTCCGCCGGGAGAAAGTATCGCGCTGTCTCCGAACCACTGGTCAATATCCGGCGGACTCTGTCAAAAGCCGCAGCGGAGGGGATCGTCTCTGGGGCGACCGCGGGTAGTCTCGTGCAAATTGGCAAGGCTCTCTTCTACCCGCTTCGCACATATGAAAAAATCCTAGAGGAGGGGCTTCGCAGACGATTGCCTGCGGGAGAGCTCCAGAACTTCCATGATTGGCTCCCTGCCGGGCGAGTAGATCAGAAGCGGATGGACGCAATCGCAATGCTTGCCCGAATGCGGGAAGATCTGCGATTACATCCACAACCAAAGCCGGTGAGTTTTTCCTTCGAAAACACACTATTCTGGGATCGCATGCGGCGTGAATCCTCAGCCCCACGGCGCCGCTGGGGGACATAGCGGCGCAAGTTATGGATTCCGCGATCCAATCGCGTTCGCAGCCGTTTCATTGCGCAGGAGCCCTCTGCGGGATGTAAAACTTCGGGCGAAGGTGCAAACGCCACAATTCAATCGTTAACTCCTGAGGTCAAACGTGGCACATGGTTCCACGGCACTTCGAGGAGCCGCAACGACAGGGATGCGAACACCGGAAGCCGTAATCAACGGTAAGCTCGTCGCCTGCCCTGATTCTTCTGAAACTGTAGAGGAAGACCTGCCCGCGGATTCTGCGCATCGTCAAATTCGGATCGCAGCCATGATTGATGAACTCGGCCCCGCTTCCGCCTACTGATCCATCGAGCTGCGAGCGGCGATTCAATTGAACCATGTAAACTCGCCCTGCCTTCCCCGCCAGGAACATCCTCACAGTGCGGCGCATGGCCTCGCGCTGGCTGATCCGTTCGCCGGTATACTGGATGACCCTCTTACGCGGCGGGATCGTTTCTTCGGCGAACACGCCAAACCGCTCGACGCGAGAACGGCGAATGCGGAGCTTAAAGCAGGCGAGTTTCAAGTTGAGACGCGGACGGTGACGCTTGGTGGGCATATCACAGTGCCGAGCAGGCGGGGGGTCGCCAGTCAGCAATTGGCAACCCCATGCTGACAGCCCAGCGATCAGATACAGACGTGCTTGCCGGTCATGGAGAGTGGTTTAGTGTGCTTAATAGACTTGGCCTTCTTCAACTTCTTCTTACTCGCCCTCGTCGATGCCATCGTTTTTCTCCTTCCTGCTTGAACGCCCCGGGGGCGTTCATGACCTTATACGCTAGCTGGAAGTCGATTGTCCACTTGAGACGCGGACGGTTACGCTTGGTGGGCATATCACAGTGCCGAGCAGGCGGGGGTCGCCAGTCAGCAATTGGCAACCCACGCTAGACAACCCACTATCAGACAGTGCAGGCCTTAGAGGACAGGGAGAGTGGCTTGGTATGCTTAATGGGCTTAGCCTTCTTTAGGGGTTTCTTCGATGCCATGGTTTTTCTCCTTCATTCGGATCGCCCCCACGGGCGGTCACGTACTTATAGGCACATCTGGGGCCAAATGTCCAGTCCAACGAGAGCATAACTCATCTCGCGTGAAATGTGGGGGATGCAGCGGTAACCGGAAACTGACCCACTACTAACCGCGCGAACCGCTTGACTTGTGGTTACCAATATGATATAATAACTGCGTTAGAATCAGGGGACTTAGGCTGTGACAGTCACCGAGGACCAGGACGCTTCACCATCCCCGGCCCGCGCCCAGTTCGGCGGGGGCCGGCAGCACCTCCCTCCTAATCGACAATCTAATCGCGGAGCTTCGAAATTAGAATTCGCACTAAGTCCCGCAGAATCAAGCGTCAACAATTTTCTAATCGTCACTTTCTGTCACACCCTGTTTTATGACTGTCTCCTTGGCCGCACGCACCCGCATGCATCGCCCATCGAACGGCCGCGCAAACCGCTGTGCTACTATCGCTCGGTTATGCAGACAGGGATTATCGGGCTGCCGCAGGTAGGGAAGACGAGCCTCTTCCGAATCTTGACTCGCGCGCGCGTGGACACCCGCAGCGCGCCCAATCAGGCGCACGTGGGGATCGCGCGCGTGCCGGACTCGCGCGTGGCGAAACTGGCCGAAGTCTTCAAGCCGAAGAAGGTCACCTACGCGCAGATTGAATATGTGGACATCGGCGGCCTGCAGAAAGACCGCGAAAAGAATTCGGCGTCGCTTGTGCCGTTGCGCGAAGCGGATGCGCTGGCCCATGTCGTTCGGCTGTTTGAAAATCCGGCCGTGCCGCATGAGGCGGGTTCGCTCGACGCCATGCGCGACATCGAAAGCGTTGAGATCGAGCTGATGCTCTACGATCTCGAACAAGCGACGAAGCGGATCGAGCGCGTCGAAAAGGACCTCAAGAAGAAGAAAGACACAATTCTTGAGACCGAATTGCAGATTCTCACGCGCTGCCGCAAGGCCCTCGAGGGCGAAACGCCGTTGCGCGAGCTCGAATTCAAACCCGAAGAGCAGAAAATGCTCACCGGCTTCATGTTCCTCACGCGCAAGCCGATGCTTTATGTTCTAAACCTTGGCGATGAGGAAGCCTCCGAAGTGGACCGCGTCATCGAGAAGCATCACCTCGAAAAGCTTGCGGCAAAACCTCAGGCCGTCGTTGTGCCGTTTTGCGGAAAAATTGAAGCGGAGCTTGCGGAACTAAGCGACGCCGAAGCAGCCGAAATGATGAGCGCCTACGGACTGGCTGAATCCGGCCGCGACCGCTTGATTCAGGCAAGCTATCGCTTGCTGGGATTGATTTCCTTTCTCACCTGCGGCGAGCCCGAGTGCCGCGCCTGGACCATCGAGCGCGGCATGAACGCGCAAAAGGCCGCGGGCGCGATCCATAGCGACATCGAGAAGAATTTCATCAAGGCCGAAGTGGTCAACTGGGAAGATCTTCTCAAGGCGGGCGGTTTTCCGCGCGCGAAGGAACTGGGCCAGGTGCGGCTCGAGGGGAAAGAGTACATCGTGCAGGAAGGCGACGTGATTCTCTTCCGTCACACCGGATAGCCGCGATGCCGGCCGCTGGCGAAACCCAAATTTTGATCGCGCTGGCGCTCGGCATTACCGCAGCCGGCGCGAACGTCATCGGCGGGCTTTTTATCGCGCGCGGGCGGTGGTCGCACCGCTACCTGAAGTATTTCATCGCACTGGGCGCCGGATTCATGCTTGCAACGGCGCTGGTTGAAATGATTCCCGAGTCGCTGAAGCTCCGCAGCGACACCTCTTCCGCTTTCTTCGGCGATACCAACGCGGTCTTCGTTCTCGTTCTGGCGGGCTACTTCCTCGTTCATTTTTTCGAACACACCATCGCTCCCCATTTTCATTTTGGCGAGGAAACGCATCGCGAGGAAGTGTCTGGCGCTCATGCCAGCTACGCGGCGCTGCTCGGACTGGTGATCCACACTTTTTTTGACGGCGTCGCCATCGCATCGGGCCTTCTGGTTTCCACCTGGCTCGGGGGCGTGATTTTCGTGGCCATCTTCCTTCACAAGATTCCGGAGGGATTCACGGTCGCTTCTCTGATGCTTGCGAGCGGCCAGAGCCGTCGAGTCGCGCTCATCTCGTCGGCAATCCTGGGGGGCGCGACGCTCCTTGGCGTTGCTCTGATGTTCGCACTCCGCAGCGCGGTGAGCGATGCGCTGCCGCTTTCGGCGGGAGTTACACTCTACGTTGCCGCGTCCGACCTGATTCCGGAGGTAAATGACGAGCCCGGCGTCGGAATGGCCCTCCTAGTATTCCTTGGAGTTGCCTTCTTCGTGGGGCTCAAAGCGCTGTTTCATTTTTGACGGGTCCTCGAAACGTGTCAAAGGGACACACGCTAAATGTCTTAAATTGAGGGGCTTTGGCCCGCGCCAGAGAAGTCTGGCTGAGGCTTGGACTGTTCGCGTTAGGAACGTCCCCATGGCTCGCAACTTTATGGCAGCGCTTGTGTTAGATAGAATGTGCTGGTTATGACCAGGACTGACGTCCAACTGATGCTGGACGTGAAGGCAGGGGACGACGCGTCCTTTGACCTTCTCTTGCAGAAGTATCGCTTGCCGCTGATCAATTTTTTGTTTCGCATGGTGCGAGACGCGGCGACGGCGGAAGACCTGGCGCAGGAAGTGTTTCTGCGTGTCTATCGCGCGCGGAAGCAGTATTCTCCGAGCGCGAAGTTCACCACCTGGCTCTTCCGGATCGCAACGAACCTGGCGCTCAACAGCGTGCGCGACAACCGCCATCGCCGTATGGACGTTTCGCTCGATGCGCCGGTGGAAGAGGACGAAGCGCGGCGGGAACTGCCCGCGCGCGAGATGCGGATTGACGAGCACATGGTGGAACGCGATCGCGCCCAATTCATACGCCGTGCCGTCGCCGCGCTGCCGGAAAAACAACGCGTCGCTGTTTTGCTGCATAAGTACGAAGAGATGGATTACGGAGAGATTGCCAAGATTCTGGAATGCTCGGAAAGCGCGCTGAAATCGCTGTTGTTTCGTGCTTACGAGACCCTGCGAGTCGAACTGGCACCGCTTGTCACCCAGCCGGTGGCGCCTCACGCAGGGGAAGGAAGGCGCTCATGAAGTGCGAAGATGTATCGAACGAACTGATTGCATATCTGGACCGCCGTGCAAATTCGGCCGAGCGGCGCGATGTGGAAGAGCACCTCGCGGTTTGTGCGGGCTGCCGCACGCGCGCGGAAGAGTTTCGCAAGCTTTGGAGCCTGCTCGACGAAGTGCCTGCCATCGAGCTGTCGTTCGCGTTCGACGCGCGGCTCCGGCAGCGTGTCGCGGCGGAGCCGCGCCGGAATTGGCTGGCGTCGCTTGTACCGCAGCCACGGCTGGCATTTTCGATGGCTATGCTCATCGCGTTGAGTGTGTGGATGGCGAAGCTGCCGCCGGCTACGCCCGTTGATGCAGAGGTCGGCGCGAAGCAACAATTCGAGATGATCAAGGATCTGGGCGTGCTCGAGAATTACGACGTGCTCACCAAACTCGACGCGCTTTCCGAACTGACTCCGATGCCGGCTCCGCCCGTTCAGCCGAAGGATAGCCAATCGCACGAGGACGGCGGCGGATAGTCCATGAAAAGCAGGTACACATTGGCGATTGCCCTCGCGCTTTGGATGGCGCTTGCGGCGGAGCCTGCCCCGGCGCAGCAAGGCCGGGTGGCTCCGCCGGCAGCGCAGGGGCAGAAGCCCAGGCCGAATCCCAACCGCCCCCCGGCTCCCAGACGCCAGCCGAACGTGCGAGGGATGGCAGGCCTGCCCAACCCGATGGTCGAGCGGTTGCGAGACATGTCGCCGGAGGAGCAAGAGCGCTTCATGCGCAACAACCAGCGCTTTCAGAGCTTTCCTCCTTGGAAGCAGCAGCAGATTCGTCAGAACCTGGATAGATGGAACAGGCTTTCGCCGACGGAGAAACAAGCGATTCGCGACCGTCAAGAGTTCTTCCGGAGTCTGACGCCCGAGCAGCGCGAGCATCTGGAGAACGATGTGCTCCCGAAATGGCAGGAGATGCCACTCGACCGCCGGCAGCTCATCAACGGCCGCTTGCACGTGCTGCAAGGAATGACTCCGGAGCAGCGGCAGGCTGCGATCAGCGATCCGCAGTTCATGCGAGGGCTTAGTCCCGACGAACAATCCATGCTGCGCGACCTCAACGGGCTTCGCAATCCTTCTCCACCCTCGACGCCTGCGCCAAACCCATAAGAATTCCGCGTCGTGTTAACTGTTACGGAACATTTTTCCCCACCGCGGCAAGGGACCGACTAGCGCTCGACGAACATTGCGCCGCATGGCACTACTAATTGTGGTTTTGGTTCCGCATCACCACTATGCGCGCAACGAACCGTCCGCAAATTTTTTCATTTTGAGATGAATTCCGCTTGACAAGAAGGAAAGTGCCACTACAATCGGGGCACAAAGTGGGAGAAAGTGGCTAGAAGTGGTAATAGTTGGTGAAAAGTGCAAGGCAGTGGCATTCGGCGGCAGGGGCGAACAACGAGTGATTGCGAAGCTGTACACGCCGGCCAACGTTCTCAAGGGCTTTCATGCTGCGCGGCAACTATCTGGCGACGGTGGACGAGAAAGGGCGGGTGAAGATTCCCGCCGACTTTCTGGCCGAATTGCGCCGCACAGGCTCGAAGTTCTACGTCACCAGCGCCAGCGGCGAGTATGCGCGCATCTATCCCATGAAAGTGTGGGAAGAGATCGAAAAGAAACTCGCGAAGAAATCCTCCTACAACGCAGTCAAGCAAAAATTCCTATCGCGGACCAATTACTACGGCCAGGTTGTCGAGGTGGATGGGCAGGGGCGCATTCTAATTCCACCCGTGCTTCGGGAATCGGCGGAAATGAAGGGCGAAGTGGACGTGCAGGGGCAGCTTACGTACCTGCAAGTCTGGAACCACGCGCGATTCCTCGATCAATTGAACCGTAACCCGATTACGGCGGAAGACGAAAAGGCTTTGGACGAACTGGGCATCTAGCTTTTGAGCGTTCTGCATACGCCGGTGCTGCTGGAAGAAGTGCTGCACTGGTTGCGCATTCTGCCGGAAGGCACGTATGCGGACGCGACGGTGGGGACGGGCGGACACACAGTGGAGATCACCCGGCGGCTGACGACGGGACGGATTCTGGGGCTGGATCGCGACCCGCAGGCGCTTGAAATTGCACGCGAGCGGCTCGGGGAGCAGGAACAAAAGGTGATTCTGGTGAACGCGGAATTTTCGAAGATCGGCGAAGTGGCAAACAGACTGAAGCTCCCGCCGTTTGACGGCGTCGTTGCCGATCTGGGGATTTCAAGCCTCGAGCTGGACAGTCCTGAACTCGGCTTTTCGTTTCGCTGGGCTGCAACGCTCGACATGCGGATGAATCCCGGCGACTCGCTGACGGCGGACGAAATTGTGAATCAATGGCCGGAGAAGCAACTGGCCAATCTCCTCTACCAGCAAGCCGAGGAGACGGACTCAAGAAGAATCGCCAGGGCAATTGTTCGGTCGCGGCCCATTCGCGACACCGAACATCTGGCAACGGTTGTGGCAGGGGGACGTATAGCAAGGGGAAGGCAGAGACTGCATCCCGCGACAAAAACGTTTCTGGCGCTGCGGAAAGCGGTGAATCGAGAAGAGGAGGAACTCGAGCAGTTTCTTTCGCGGACCCCTGCCACTTTGAATCTAGGAGGACGGTGGATTGTCCTCAGTTATCAATCGCTGGAAGACCGTCAGGTGAAACATACGTTTCAGCGCCTGGCTCGCGATAAGAGTTTCCGGATACTCACCAAGAAAGTGATTCAGCCGGGCGAGGATGAAGTTGCAAGCAATCCTCGCTCGCGCAGCGCGAAAATGCGCGTTGCAGAAAGAATTGCGCCGCCCGAACGCCTGGCGGCTGAGAACTGAAATGGCCAATCCGAACATGACCGAGTATTACACGATCAAGCGCATTGATAATTCGCGGCTGGTGCGGGCGACCGCTCCCGCGCGCTTGCGCGAGTTCTGGCGCCGCGTTGGCGTCGGCGGCGTGATGGCCGCTTTGCTGCTGTGCTACGCGTGGCAGCATTTTCAATGCATTCAAACGCGCTATCAGGTGGAGCAGCTCGAGTCGCAACGCGCGCGAGCTGCCGAATTAAATCAGCAGCTTCACCTCGAGGTAGCGACGCTAAGATCGCCGATGCGCGTGGACACGATTGCGCGCCAACAATTGGGCCTGACCGTACCAGTGCCCGGCCAAGTGGCTCCCGCTGAGGTGCTGGGCGATGCGGTACTGGCTGAGGCGCGTGCCGTGATTCAGACGTCACGCCCCTAACAGAATCCTGATACTGGCCCGGCACCCTGGGCCGTTCCCGGCGTCCTTGCAAAGCACGCCGGTTTCAGTTCTTCGGGTGGGTAGGCCGGAGTTTCATGGAGCAGCGCAGCCCGCGTCTCCGCTGGTTGGTGGTTTGGGTCTTGGCGGTGGTTTGGATGGCGGCTGTGCTGGCACGCCTCGGTTACCTCCAGCTCTTCTGCTATAGCGAATACTTCGCGCGAGCCCAACGCCAGCAACAGCGCTCATTTGAAATCAGCCCCAAGCGCGGCCAGATTCTGGATCGCAAAGGCCGGGAATTGGCCGTTAGCATCCCCATGGATTCCTTGTTCGCGGATCCAGCGGATATCTCAGACGCTGAAATGGTGGCTCGGTTGCTGTCTCGCGTCCTGGATGTTCCCGTCGAAGAGCTCGAAACCAGGATTCGCGAAGCGCATACGCCGGTGCGCCTGGCGAAGAAGCTCTCCCCTGAAACAGTCGGCCGCATCGATGCAATGAACCTCCGGGGAGTTTTTTTTCAGAAGGAAAATCGCCGGGTGTATCCGCAGCGGGAACTCGCTGCGCACGTGCTTGGCTATGTAGACGTGGACGAAAAGGGCCTCGGCGGAATCGAATACTCGCTCGACAAGCAGATTCGTGGAAAGCCCGGTCGTATGATGGTGATGGCCGACGGGCGGCGCCACTGGTACGACCGGCGAGAAGCAGCAGCCGATCCCGGCGCGAGCGTGGTTCTGTCCATTGACGAAACGATTCAATACATCGCGGAAAAGGAATTGGCGCGCGCGATTGAAGAGACGCACGCAAAGAACGGCGTCGTTGTGGTGCAGGACCCGAACTCAGGTGAACTGCTGGCGATTGCGAACCAGCCCGCATTCGACCCGAACAATGCAGGCGCGTTTGCCGACGAGGTTCGCATGGACCGCGCGGTAAGCGCCGCGTATGAGCCGGGGTCCACGTTCAAGCTGGTTACGCTTGCCGGTGCGATCGAGAACGGCGTCACGAATCCCGCCGAGATGATTGATTGCCAGATGGGGACGATTCTCGTCGCCGGGCGCCTGATTCACGACCACAAGCCTTTCGGTATCCTAAGTGTGCGCGATGTGCTCACGCAGTCGAGCGATGTCGGCACAATCAAAATTGCGCTGCGGCTTGGGGGGCCGAAGTTCTACGACACGATTCGCGATTTCGATATCGGCCAGCCGACTGGGATTGAGTTGCCCGGCGAGAACCGGGGCCTGATGAGGCCCATCGAGAACTGGTCCGCGAATTCGATTGGATCGCTCGCCATGGGGCAGGAAGTGAGCGTTACGCCGGTGCAGATTATTTCGGCGGTTTCGGCGATTGCGAATGGCGGGCTGCTGTACCGGCCGCGCGTGGTGCATGAAATTCGCGGAGATGCCCCCGCCGCATTGCGCACGCATCCGGCGCCCACGCAGGCCACCGATGCGAAAACCGCGGCGACCGTGCGCGAGATGATGGAAGGGGTAATCTTGGAAGGCACCGGGAAACGCGCGAAGCTCGATGGTTACACGGCCGCGGGAAAATCGGGAACAGCGCAGAAAATCGATCCCGCGACGGGACGCTACTCCCGGAATCAATACATTGCGTCGTTCGTTGGATTCGCGCCCGTGAACGAGCCGGTGCTGACAATTTTAGTGGTTCTTGATTCACCGGTCGGCGAGCATTTTGGGGGCGACGTTGGCGGCCCGGTATTCAAACGAGTTGCCGAACAAACGCTCGCCTATTTGGATGTTCCGCATGACGTGCCCATGCCATCAAATATTCAGACGGCGAAAAACGTGCGTACCGCGGATCCGGCTGCAAAGGAGGACGCGAACGAGGCGCGCTTCGCGGCCGTGGCGAAAACGAATCAGCCGGTGCTTGTGGCGGCCCCAACGGTTGCATTTGCCGACGAGGAGGCCGTCGCCATGCCCGATCTCGCAGGGCTGACCGTCCGCGGGGTGACCGAAGAATGCTCGCGGATCGGACTGTCACCTTCTCTGATTGGCAGTGGCATTGCAGTTGAACAGTCTCCGGAAGCTGGAACGCAGGTGCTGCGCGGCAGCCGCATTACGGTACGTTTCGGGCGTGCTTCAGAATTGACACCGTCGCGATCACGGGGAGATGGGAATTGAGTTACGTGTTGGAGAGGGGCGGGGCAGGGATTTCGCGAGGCGGCGAGAAAACACAGGCGGACCCGGAAATGGAATTGGCCGACGTACTCGAGGGAATCGGTGACGTGCGAGTCACTGGACATGCGGACCCGGATATCCGCTCGATTGCGTGCGACAGCCGCAAAGTCGCGGCAGGTGCGTTTTTCTTTGCCCTTCCCGGCGCAAAAACAGACGGCAATGAATTTGTGAAACATGCCATCGAGCGAGGCGCGGTTGCGATTGCCGCTGGCAAGGCGCGGCCCGCCGAAACTGATTCCAGGATTACCTGGATCGAGTTGCCCGCTGGAAAGGAACGCCGCGGGCTTGCGCAGGCTGCTGCGAATTTCTATGGCTGCCCGGCGGATGCGCTGCGGCTCGTTGGCGTTACGGGAACGAATGGAAAGACGACGACAACGTTTCTCGTCGATTCGATCCTGCATGCCGCGGGTTTCACTACCGGGCTCATCGGCACCACCGGCTATCGCACGCCAAAAGGCCCGCGCACCGCGGGCAATACCACGCCCGAATCTCTCGACTTGCACCAGATGTTCGCGGAAGTGAGGGAGGCAGGCGGTACGCATGCCACTCTGGAAGTGAGCTCGCATGCGCTTGCGTTTGAACGGACGTGGGGCTGCCATTTCGCGGTGGCAATTTTTACGAACCTCACGCGCGATCACCTGAATTTTCACAACACCTTTGAAGAATATTTCGCGGCGAAGCGGAAGCTCTTCGAGGGCACAGGCGCCGGGGCACCCGATGTGGCCGTGATCAATGCGGATGATCCGTATTCGGCGCGGTTGGAAGGGCTGGCACGGCGCACGCTCACGTACGGGCTAAAGGGCGCTGCGGACCTGAGCACGAAAAAATTCTCGCTGCGTTTCGATGGCCTCGAATTCACAGCGGAAACACCGGCAGGAAAGGTCGAGGTGCATTCACGGCTCGTCGGCCGCATCAACGTGTACAACATTCTGGCGGCCATAGGGGCGGGAATCGGCCTCGATGTTCCGGTCGCGAAAATCGAAGAGGGAATCGCGAATCTGAAGCTGGTTCCCGGGCGTTTCGAGATCGTGGACGAGGGCCAGCCATTCCTCGTGGTGGTGGACTACGCACATGCCGATGACGCTTTGCGAAATCTCGTCACCACCGCGCGCGAATTGAATCCTTCGGGCCGCATCATCACGCTTTTCGGCGCGGGAGGGGAACGCGACCGCTCCACGCGCCCGCTGATGGGGGAAGCGGCCGGCGCGGTGAGCGATCTCGTTGTGCTGACAAGCGATAACCCGCGCAGCGAGGACCCGTTGCGCATCATCAACGACGTGGTCGTGGGATTGCAGAAAGTGAATGCGAACTACCGGATCGAAGAGGACCGCGACGCGGCGCTCAAAATCGCGATTGAGGAGGCACGCCCGGGAGACATTGTCCTGCTTGCTGGGAAGGGGCACGAGAATTACCAAATCCTGCGCGACCGGACGCTCGAATTTGACGACCGTGAAAAGGCGCGCGCGATCCTGCGGCGCAAGGGTTTTTCGAAGAAACTGGGGGAACCGTAGCTGACCTAAGCTGGCCGAGTACGCGCGCGAGTGAGGCCTAGCACATTGGAGACGCAATGCGGTGGAACGTGGCTCAAGTGGCCGAAGCGCTGGGTGTCCCGCCTCCCGCGGGCCTCGACCCCATGGCCCGGCTGGCCGGTGTCTCGATTGACTCTCGTACTGTTCAGCCCGGGGAACTGTTCCTCGCCATACGCGGTCCGCGTCACGATGGACACGGTTTTGTCGCCGACGCTTTGGCTCGCGGCGCTGCGGCCGGGGTGGTGGAACGGGAGCGTTTCCTGGAGTTTCCGGGCGAGATTCGCCCGCGGCTCTACGCGGTCCACGACACGCTCCGCGCACTGCAGGAAATGGCAGGAAAGTATTGCGACGACTGGCGAAAAGCGAAACCGGGGCGGCGGGTGGCTGCGGTTACCGGTTCCGCGGGTAAAACGACAACCAAGGAAATTCTTGCGGCATTACTGGCCGCGAGGTTCCGCGTTTTGAAATCCGAAGGAAACTTGAACAACGAATACGGGCTGCCGCTCACGCTGTTCCGGCTCGGCGAAGAGCACGACGTAGCCGTGGCCGAGCTGGGGATGTCGCGCCGGGGCGAGCTCGCCCGGCTCGCTGAAATCGCCCGGCCGGATGTGGGTGTAGTCACCAACGTTGCGCCGGTGCATTTGGAATTCTTCTCCTCGGTGGATGAAATCGCGCTGGCGAAGCGCGAATTGATCGAGGGGCTGGGCGGCAAGGATCCCGTGGCCGTGCTGAATGCAGACGACGCGCGCGTCTCGCAATTCGCGGAGATCTTCCGGGGCCGCGTCCTCTATTTCGGTTTTTCGAAGAACGCGCAATTCCGTGCGGAAAACATCGAGAGCCACGGAATCGATGGGTCTACGTTCGATTTCGAGAGCCCCTCGGGGAGCGCCCGCCTGGAGCTTCCTCTGGTCGGCCGGCACAACGTGCTGAACGCCGTTGCCGCCTTGGCGGCGGCCAGCGAATGGGGAATCGGCGCCGCCGAGGCGCAGCACGCGCTGCCGAAATTGACCCCGGCGCCGCTACGCGGAGAAATTGTGCGGTTTACGGACGGCTTTGTGGTGATCAACGACTCCTACAACTCAAATCCGCTGGCGCTCGAGAGAATGATCGAGCTTCTTTGCGCTACGCCGGGGTATCGCCGCCGTATTCTCGTTGCGGGCGCTTGGCGCGAAATTGGACCCGCATCGGCCAAGCTTCATCGCGCCGCTGGAAAATCCGCAGCCGAAAGAAACGCTATCGATTGGATCGTGGGCGTTGATGGCGATGCCCGGGAATTGGTGGAGGGCGCAATCGACGCCGGACATGCCAGGGAGCGCACGCGTTTTTTTGGGTCTTCGGAAGAAGCGGCGAAGTTCCTTCCCGAATTCGTGGCCGCGGGCGATCTGCTGCTGCTCAAAGGTTCGCGCGGCGTACGCATGGAAAAAATCCTCGAAGCGATCGAGGGGAAGCACCGGCGCATGGCCGCGGATTCTGGCGCGGAAAAGCTCGAGGACATGCGAAAGGACCGGCGCTGAGATGTTCTACTATCTCCTCGTTCACGTGCTGCGCCCTTACTTCAGCCCTCTAAACGTCTTCCGCTACATCACCGTGCGTACGGCGGTAGCCAGTTGGACCGCGCTGCTGCTTTCGCTTCTGCTCGGCCCCTGGGTGATCGAGCGGCTGCGCGCGATGCAAATAAAGCAATACATTCGCGTGGAAGGCCCGAAGGCACATCAAAAGAAGGCAGGAACGCCGACGATGGGCGGCGTATTGATTGTCGCAGCCATTGTGATCCCGACACTTTTCTGGGCAGACCTCCGCAATCCATATGTCTTGCTCGCGCTCGGCGCAACGCTCGCGTTCGGCACGATCGGCTTTATTGACGACTACAACAAAGTGGTGCGCCGCAGGAATCTCGGGCTGACGGCAAAAATGAAATTCGGGCTGCAGGTGCTGACATGCGTCGTGGTGGGCAGCATTTTGCTGGATCTGCAGTCGCGCGGCGCTTATTCCACGCAGTTGAGCGTGCCGTTTGCAAAGCGTTTGCATCCCAATCTCGTGATCGAGTCGCTGCTGGGCAGCAATCACTTCTGGGCGCTCGCATACATTCCTTTTGTGCTGTTTCTCATTCTGGTCATCGTCGGAAGCTCAAACGCGGTGAATCTCACGGACGGGCTGGACGGCCTTGCGATTGGCTGCGTGCTCGTATCTTCTGCGGCGCTCACGGCGCTCACCTATATCTCGAGCCGCGCGGGATTCGCCGAGTATCTCGATATCCAGAAAATGCCGGCGGCGGGCGAGCTCACGATTTTCTGCGGCTCGCTCGTGGGCGCCTCCCTCGGGTTTCTCTGGTACAACGCGCATCCTGCGGAGATGTTCATGGGCGATGTAGGCTCGCTCGCACTCGGCGGAGCGATTGGCGTGGTCGCCGTCATCCTCAAGCAGGAAATTCTGCTGCTGTCCATTGGCGGAGTTTTTTTTCTCGAAGCCCTTTCCGTGATTATTCAGGTGGGCTCGTTCAAGCTCACGGGCAAACGCGTGTTCCGGATGGCGCCCCTGCACCATCATTTCGAGCTGATAGGCTGGAGCGAATCGAAAATAATTGTGCGATTCTGGATCGCCGCTCTGGTTTTCGCGCTGTTTTCTCTGACGACTCTGAAATTGAGGTGAGTTTCTGAGACCCGGAATCGATCTCTCTGGGAAGCGCGTGCTGGCCGTAGGGCTGGCGCGCACCGGCATTGTTGTGTCGCTCTTCAGCGCCGCGTATGGAGGTGTTGTAACTGCTACGGACATAAGGCCGGAATCGGAGCTCGGCGACACTGCCACTAAGCTCCGTGCCGCTGGCGTGAAGCTCGAGTTGGGCGTCCACAACGAGGCGACGTTTCTTGATCAGGATTTGATTGTGGTGAGCCCCGGCGTGCCGGCAAAGCTCCCGGCTCTCGAGCTAGCGCGCGCGCAAGGAATCCCTATCTGGAGCGAAATTGAACTGGCCTGGCGCTTCCTGCGCGGGAAGCTCGTGGCCATCACGGGGTCCAACGGCAAGACGACAACCACTTCGCTCGTGGCGCACATTCTCAGAACGTCGGGAATACCCACTCAGGTCGGCGGGAACATCGGCACCCCGCTCCTCGCCCTCGTCGAGGCTTCTACCGATTCCACCGTCACCGTGGCCGAAATCAGCAGCTTTCAACTGGAAACGGTCGAGAAGTTTCGCCCGGAAATCGGCGTCCTGTTGAACCTTACGCCCGACCACCTCGACCGCCACGCGTCGTTCGAAGACTACGCGCAGGCGAAGATGCGAATGTTCGAAAATCAGCTCGAACGCGATGCCGCCCTGCTGAATGCCGACGATCCTGAAGTTACCAAGCGCATGCCTTCGAAGCCGCACATTTACTGGTTCAGCCGTCAGAAGCGAGTTGCTACGGGCGCATATCTGAGCGATGGCCAGATTATTTTTCGCCATGAAGGAACCGAGACCTTGCTTGCCCGGCGCGATGAAATTCCGTTGAAGGGTGAGCACAACGTCGAAAACGTTCTGGCTTCTTGCGCTGCCGCTTATCTCGCAGGTGCCGTGCCCGACGCCATCTCGAATGGGGTGAAAACGTTCGCAGGCGTCGAACACCGGCTTGAGTTTGTGGCCGAAATCGCCGGTGTGGCTTTCTACAATGATTCAAAAGCCACGAACGTGGACGCCACGCTGAAGGCCATCGAGGCGTTTCCGGGTCCTCTTCTCGTCATTCTGGGCGGCAAAGATAAGGGCAGCGACTACACAACGCTTCGGGAGCCGCTTCGCCAGCGTGCACGAATGGCGCTTCTGATCGGCGCGGCAGCAGACAAGATTGCATCGCAACTCGGCGATGCCGTGCCAGTCGAGCGCGGGGAAACAATAGACCGTGCTTTGAAGATGGCGATGCACCATGCGCATCCCGGAGACGTCGTTCTGCTGGCCCCGGCATGCGCCAGCTTTGATCAGTTCGAGAATTACGAGCATCGCGGCCGCGTGTTCAAGGAGCTCGTCGCGAAGCTCGAAAGCCAATCCGCCGCGGGCGCTCCCGCGCGAAAGGCCTGAGAGGCCAAAAGGAAAAAAGCACAATGCCGCGCACCCTCCAACCCGACCGGCAATTATTTATAGTGACGCTGGCGTTGTGTTTCATCGGTGCCGTAATGGTGTTCAGCGCCTCGGCGATGACGGCCCGCGAACAGTTCGGCAATGGCTACATTTTCCTGATCCGCCAGCTCGTCTACATCGCTCTCGGAATCGGCGGAATGTTCTGGCTGATGAAAACGGACTACCGCATGCTGCGTCAGCCGCGCGTGATTTTCACGGGACTCGCCGTCACGCTGGTGCTGCTGCTCGCGGTGTTTTTCCTCGACCGGTCGCACGCGACACATCGTTGGATTCGCCTCGGACCGCTCAGCCTGCAGCCTTCCGAAATGGCGAAGCTTGTCGTGATCCTTTATCTCGGCTGGTTCCTAGAAATGCGCTGCGCGCCGCGTGGCTTCGGCATCAACGACCCGCTTCACACGCTCGGGCCGGCACTCGGAACCGTCATGTTGATCGTGACGCTGGTCGTCACCGAGCCTGACATGGGCACCGCCTGCATGATTTTCTTCATCGCCGGCGTGATGCTTTTCGTCTCCGGCATTTCGCTGCGTTACGTGGCAGGAGCGGCGCTCGCGCTCGTACCCGCGATTTATCTGCTCATCGTGCGCGTCCCGTACCGCTACCAGCGTTTGCAGGCGTTCCTGTCTCCGGGTGCCGACCCGCAGGGCCATGGATTCCAATTGCTGCAATCCCTGATCGCCGTTGGCTCGGGCGGTTTTTCTGGCGTTGGATTGATGGAGAGCCGCCAGAAGCTTTTCTTTTTGCCCGAAGCGCACACGGATTTTATTTTTGCGGTGATCTGCGAGGAGCTCGGCTTCATCGGCGCGGTCGTCGTACTCGTACTTTTCGCGTTGTACGGATGGCGCGGTTTTGTCACCGCGATGAAGGCGCCCGACCGTTTCGGACGCCTGCTCGCCGTAGGCATCACGGCGATGGTTGTGGGCCAGGCCATGATTAATTTGAGCGTCGTGCTCGGCCTGCTGCCGACAAAGGGGATTCCGCTCCCGTTCATCAGCTATGGCGGCTCGAGTCTGCTCGGAATGCTTTTGGCTACCGGCGTGCTCCTGAACATCAGTCAGCACGCGGATGAGACGTGAAGCCCTAAGTGAGCGCCGACGCCAAGAATTTGCTGATTGCGGGCGGCGGTACGGGCGGCCACGTTTTTCCGGCGATGGCGATCGCGCGCGAATGGCTGCGCCGTGGCGCAGCCGGAGCCACAGAAGGGACACATGAGGGAGTCCATGAAGGACCCCTTGAAGGAGCCCTTGAAGGAGAACGTAGAGTCGTGATCGTCGGAACCGAAAACGGGTTGGAAGCAAAGCTTGTGCCGCAGGCGGGCCTGCCTTTCGAAACCATTCGCGTCGCGGGCCTGAAAGGCATCAGCGGCACCAAGCTGCTTCGGAATGCCGCCATGCTTCCCGCCGGCCTGTGGGATTCCGCAAGGATTATGGAACGAAATCGTTTCACCGCTGCCTTCGGAGTTGGCGGCTACGCTTCCGGACCCATGATGCTGCTCGCCGCCATCCATTCGGTTCCAAGCGTCATCTTCGAGCCGAATGTCGAGCCCGGCTTCACGAATCGCGTCCTTGCGGACATGGCCACGCGGGTCGCCGTGGCGTACCCGGAAACCGCCGCGCGTCTCGGCCGCAAAGCCGTGGTCACAGGCTGTCCAGTGCGCAAGGAATTCTTCGCCGTGCCGCGCAAGGAGCACCGCGCCCCGTTCACCCTCCTTATCACCGGCGGCAGCCGTGGCGCTTTGCCGATCAACCGCGCCGTCGTGGATTCGCTCGACGAATTCGCTGCGCGAAAGAACCAGCTTTTCATCGTGCATCAGACCGGCGAACGCGACTATAATGCGGTTCGCGTAGCCTATGCGCGGCGTGAATTCAAAGCGGAGGTTCTTCCTTTCATCGAGAATATGGCGGAGCGGTTTGCCCAGGCAGACCTGATCGTCTGCCGCTCGGGCGCGATCACCGTCGCGGAAGTTTCTGCCGCCGGACGCGCCGCCATCTTTATCCCCTTCGGCGCTGCCACGGACGCGCATCAAACGCGCAACGCCGAAGCCATGCAACAGGCTGGCGCGGCCCGCCTCCTTCCGCAGCCCGAATTGACGCCCGACCGCCTGGCGAACGAAATTTTCTCCCTCCTGGACCAGCCCCGGAGAATTTCAGAAATGGAAGAGAACGCTCGCTCGCTCGCCCGCCCGCGCGCCGTGGAGGATATTGTGGACCTGCTCGAGGAGGTCTCGCGCCGATGAACGTCACCTTCCGCAATTTTCAGCGCATGCACCTCGTCGGCATCGGCGGCAGTGGAATGAGCGGCATCGCCGAGGTGCTTCTCTCGAGCGGCTACGCCGTTTCCGGTTCGGACCTGAAGTCCTCGCCGGTCACCGAACGTCTGCGCAACCTGGGTGCGATGATTCACGAAGGCCATCGCGCGGAAAACGTTCATGGCGCGCACGTAGTCGTCATTTCCTCGGCCGTTCGTCCCGACAACGTCGAGGTTGTCGAAGCCCACCGCACGAAGATTCCGGTGATTCCACGCGCGGAAATGCTCGCCGAATTGATGCGCCTGAAGTACGGCATCGCCGTGGCCGGAGCGCACGGCAAGACCACCACGACCTCGATGGTCGCTTCGGTTCTGGCGGCCGCGGACCTCGATCCCACCTTCGTTGTTGGCGGGCGCGTAAATCATGCTGGCTCGAACGCCCGCCTGGGCCAGGGCGACTACATGGTCGTCGAAGCCGACGAAAGTGACCGCTCTTTTCTTCTGCTCGCTCCCGTCGTTGCCGTTGTCACCACAATTGACCGCGAGCATCTGGACCATTACCGTTCGCTCGACGAAATTCAGGAAGTGTTTCTCCAGTTCGTGAATCGCGTGCCGTTCTACGGCACTGTGATTCTGTGTCTCGACGAGCCGAACGTTCAGGCCATCCTTCCCGGCGTAAAAAGACCCGTCATCACCTACGGCACCTCGAGTCAGGCCGACCTGGTCATCAGCGACGTGCAACTGAAAGGCCTCGTCAGCGAGTTCCGCCTGACATATCACGGCGACGACCTCGGCCTCTTTCGCTTGCCTTCGCCGCCCGGAATTCACAACGTCCGCAACGCGGCCGCGGCTGCGGCAGTCGGGCTCTCGCTCAATGTTCCAGCGGACTTGATTCGCGCCGGCCTTGCGAACTTTTCCGGTGTGGGCCGCCGGTTCGAAATCAAGGGCACCTACGCAGGTGTCACTCTCATTGACGACTACGGCCACCACCCGGCCGAAATCCGCGCCACGCTCGAAGCGGCGCGCGGTTGTGGCTATAAGCGCCTGCTCGTACTTTTTCAGCCGCATCGCTACTCGCGCACGCAATTTCTCTTGGAGGAGTTTCGCCGCTCGTTCAACGAAGCCGACATCCTCGTCATGACCGAAATTTACGCTGCGGGCGAATCGCCCATCGAAGGCATCACCGGCGAGCGGCTTGCCGAAGCCATCAGCACGGCGGGGCACAAGAATGTCGTATTCACCAGCACGATGCAGGCGGGCATGGAGTTCATGCTGCGCGAAGCGCGTTCCGGCGATGCTGTGCTCACCATCGGCGCAGGCAGCATTGGCCGCGTGCTCGACCAGCTCGCGATGCTTTTGGGCACTCACGTGAGTTCTCGTCGTGGCGACTAGACGGAATTCAGGAACCGGTCGTAGAGGCGCTGCTTGCTGCGCCCCTTTCGAGGAAACCGTAGTCCCGCGGTTTGGAAGGGCGGGGTTTCAACCCCTGTGAAGAGCTTGAAGCACTCGAAGCGTGAATTGAATCATGCGCATTAGCGACAATCCGATCGCCGCGAAGCTCAAAGACCTCGGCGTCGAGCTCCGCGCCGCCGTGCCGCTCACCGGAAAAACTTCGCTCGGTATCGGCGGTACCACGGATGAGCTCTTGCTTCGCCGCTACGAAACGATTCCGGACGTTATGCGCCTTCTCGCGGACGCGGGCTTCCCGCACAAGTTCCTGGGCGGCGGCACGAACGTCCTCGTCGCCGACGGCGAACTTCCCTGGGTAATTTTGCATCTTCCATCGGCGCATCCCGGCGTTCGAATCGAAGGCAATATCGCCCATGTGGACGCCTCCGCCGATCTCGGAGGCATGGTGACGTTCTGCGCAAAAAACAATCTCGGTGGCATGGAAGGCCTGATTGGCGTTCCGGGAAGCGTAGGCGGCGCCTTGCGGATGAACGCGGGCGCCTATGGAACGCAGATTGGGTCGTACGTCCGCGAAGTCGAGCTGTATCGCGCATCCAGCGGACAGATCGAGACCGTCCGCGGCAACGACATTCGCTTCGATTATCGCCACACCTCATTCGCGCCCGACGACGTCATGCTGCGCGTGAAGCTTGAATTGCCGTCGAAGCCCTACAAGGAAATCCTCGCGGGCATCCGAGTCTGCAACGAGAAGCGCCGCTCGAGCCAGCCGCTCAACCAGAAAAGCGCCGGCTGTATTTTCAAGAATCCGCAGGGCGGTTCGGCGGGACGGATGATTGACGAGCTGGGCTTGAAGGGGCATCGCGTCGGCGAAGCGATGGTCAGCGATCGCCACGCGAATTTCTTTGTGAACGCGGGGAACGCGACTTGCGCGGACATGCTGAGCCTGATTGACGATGTTCGCGAACGCGTGCGCAGCGCCTATGGGATCGTGCTCGAGAACGAGGTGATCGTCTGGAAAAACTGAGAGCCATGGACGCGGAAGCGTATCCACAGGAAGTCCTGGCCGAAGAGGAGCCGAACTATCTCCGGCGGCAGAAGCCGCTCGAGATCAAGCGCCGCAAGTTCGGCCGCAAAGCCTGGAAAACGTATCTGCGCGTCGCCGGCTGGGCCCTTGTCGGCCTCGCCGGTGCCTGGATGGCGTACGCCTGCGGACATTTTCTGTTCGCCTCGCCCGAAATGGCGCTGATTCATCCCGAGCAGGTGGCAATCAAGGGAATTGATGGGGCGCATACGCTACGTTCCCCGGGCCAGAGTGCTCGAAGTTTTCGCCGCCGATCGCGGTCACAGCGTCCTGCGCATTCCGCTCGATACGCGCCGTCGGCAGCTCGAGGCGATTCCGTGGGTCGAGCAGGCCACCGTGCGCCGCGCGTTGCCAAACCGATCGAAGTCGAAATCACCGAGCGCACGCCGATCGCATTTCTGCGGCAGGGAAGCGAGCTGGCGCTGGTGGACGTCCACGGCGTGATCCTCGATCGCCCGGTCAAGGGCAATTTTCATTTTCCCGTCGTCACCGGAATTTCTGCGGAGATGGCGTCAGGAAGATCGCGAGAAACGCATGCAGCTTTTTGCCGGCTTTGTCGCAGCAGATTGCAAGCGGCTCGCGCCGGCGCGATGGAGCAGGTGAGCGAAGTGGATCTCTCGGACGCGAACGATTTGCGCGCCACCGTCACGGGCTTCCGGGCGGAGTATCTCGGCAAGCGACTCCGGGGGCGCGCCGATGCGCCGATGCTCGTGCATTTCGGCGACAGCGATTTCGAGGGCAAGTATCGCACCCTGCTCGAAAATATCGCGCAGTGGCGCGCGACGGCGGGGCGCGTCGAGTCGGTGGACTTGCGATTCAGTCGCGAGGCGGTCGTGAACCCGGATACATCGGCCATGGCGCTGAAGCAAGCGCCGGCGCATGCGGCGCCCGGAAGTGCCGTGAAGCATTCGAGATAGCCCTGCAGCAGGCACGAGATTCAGCGAGGAGCGGCGGATTTGACGAAGAAGGAACGGCATATCGTGGCGCTCGACATCGGCAGCACGAAAACGTGCGCGTTGATCGGCGAGCTGGAAGACGACGGCAGCGTGAAGTTTGCGGCGCTCGGAGCGCGCGGAATCGAAGGGCTGGCGCAAAGGCCAGATCGTGAACCTCGATCTCGCGGTCAGCTCGATTCGTCGCGCGGTGGAAGAAGCGGAAACGATCGTCGGCGTGCCTGTGGAATCGGCCATCATCGGCGTTGCGGGAAGCCACGTGCGCGGCGTGAACAGCCGCGGCGGAATCGACCGTCGGCGCGCGGCCACGCGACGTCCAGCGCGACGATGTGCGCCGCGCGATCGAAGCAGCGCGCGGCGTGCTCGTTGCCCGAAGACCGCGAAGTGCTGCACGTGCTGCCGCAGGAATTCTTTCTCGACGCGCAGGACAACATCCGCGACGCGATCGGCATGGTCGGGCCAGCGCCTGGAAGCGAACGTTCACATCGTCACCGCTTCCGGCACGGCCACGCAGAACATCGTCACCGCCGTCAACCGCGCGGGCGTGCGCGTGGACGATACCGTGCTCGAGCCGCTCGCCTCCGCCGAAGCGTGCCTGACGCAGGATGAGCGCGAGCTTGGCGCCTGCCTGCTCGACATCGGCGGCGGCACCACCGAGCTGATTGCCTACGTCGGCGGCGTCGTGCGGCACACGGCGGCGATTCCCGTCGGCGGCGACCATTTCACGAACGACCTCGCGGTGGGGCTGCGCACGCCGATTCCGGAAGCGGAAAAAATCAAGCGCGAGCACGCCTGCGCCTTCCGCGAGCAGCTGACGGAGGACTTCGCCATCGAGATCGCGAGCGTGGGCGACCGCCCGCCGCGAACCGTCTTCGCCCGCATGCTGTCGGACATCGTCGAGCCGCGCGCGCAGGAGTTGCTGATGCTCGTCCGCGACGAATTGCGCCGCGGCGGACTCGAATCGCAAATTCCCGCCGGAATCGTGCTGACCGGCGGCGGCGCGCACCTGCGCGGACTTGCCGAGCTGGCCGAGCGCGTTTTCAACCTGCCGGTGCGCGTGGCCGTGCCGCGCGGGCTGGCGGGGATGAGCGAAGAGGTTTCCCGGCCCGAGTACTCGACGGCCGTTGGACTGGTGCTCTACGGGGCGCGCACGCGGCGCCTCGCAGGGGCGCGTCCCACCGGCTGGGTGGGCAAGTTGAAAAGCATGTTTGCAGGGGCCTGAGGTGGAAATGAACGGTAGACGCGCTCTGCTGCGCCTCCGAGAAATGATCGAAAGCATCTGGCTCTAGAATCGATTTCAACTGGGGGAGGAAGCATGACGCCAAAAGAATCGAGTATTCGAGTTTCATTCAGTGAAGAGGCGCAGAACGGCGCGAAGATCAAAGTGATCGGCGTGGGAGGCGGCGGGTCGAACGCCGTCAACCGCATGATCCGCGCCAAGGTCGAAGGCGTGGAATTCATCGCCGCCAACACGGACTTGCAGGCGCTGAAGCTGTCGCAGGCGCCGGTGAAGCTGCAGCTCGGCGCGAAGCTGACGAAGGGCTTGGGCGCGGGCGCCAATCCTGAGGTCGGCCGCAAGGCGGCGCTCGAAGACACCGAGAAAATTCTCGAGGCGCTCGACGGCGCGGACATGGTGTTCGTCACCGCCGGCCTCGGCGGCGGCACCGGCAGCGGCGCTGCTCCGGTGGTCGCGAATCTCGCGAGCGAGCTCGGCGCGCTCACCGTCGCGGTGGTCACCAAGCCGTTCGCATTCGAAGGCAAGCGGCGCATGCAGCAGGCCGAGCAGGCGCTCGCCGAGCTGATCGGCTGCGTCGACACCGTCATCGTGATCCCCAACGAGCGGCTGATGGAATGCGTCGAGCACGGCACCAGCTTCTTCGAGGCGTTCCGCATCGCCGACGACATTCTGCGCCAGGCCGTGCAGGGCATCTGCGACATCATCACGATTCCCGGCATCATCAACCGCGACTTCGCCGACGTGAAGACGATCATGTCCGGCCAGGGCTACGCGGTGATGGGCACGGCGGTCGCGTCCGGCTCGAACCGCGCGATCGATGCCGCGAATCGCGCCATCAACAGCCCGTTGCTCGAAGACAATTGCATCCAGGGCGCGCAGGGAATTCTGATCAACGTCACCGGCTCGTCGAGCCTTTCGCTGCACGAAGTGCACGAAGCGTCGTCCGATCATCCAGAAAGCCGCGCACGAGAATGCCAACATCATTTTCGGCGCGGTGCAGGACGACGCCATGAAGGAATCGGTGAAGATCACCGTGATCGCCGCGGGCTTCCGCGAAGTCGCGCGCAAGAAGACGCACACGCGGCCGTCCTATCTGCCGAAGACGTGGAAGGCGGGACGCGAGCAGACCGCGCCGATGGCTCCGCAGCAGACGAACGTGGTGCAGCAGGTCGCGCGCAACGTGAGCGAAGTGATGCGCGGAAATGCCGGCCGACGATCTCGACGTGCCGACGTTCCTGCGCCGCCAGGCGCAAAAGGCCTAGCGCAGGCTGGCTTGGCGGCGAGCGGCCCCTTCGGAGCGCAGAATGTTCCGAGGTGCTCCGTTGCTTCGGCGTTCCTCCGGTTCTCTCCGCCTTTGCCCTCTGTGTTGCGCTTTTCCTTCCGTGGCGTCGATAGACTTTCGCGTGGCTGGCCGCATCCGAATCCACGAGATCTTGGCGGCGTTGTGGGATCAGCAGGCCGGGAGCCGAGGCGAGAATGCTGCGGCTTGCTGGCGGGGCGCGACGGTGTAATCACACGCGCCTTGTCCGCGACGAACGCCGCGAGCGATCCTGACGTCCTACGAAATCGCGCCCGAGGAACTATTTCGCCTGATGCGCGAAATTCGCGCCGCGGGACTCGAACTCCTCGGCATCTACCACTCGCATCCGACGGGCGAGAACAAACCATCGGCGCGCGACATCGAGCGGGCCTACTATCCGGAGGCCGCCTATTTCATTGTTTCGCGCGCGGAGCGCGTTTCGCCCTCGTGATGGACGCGCGGCGCATGCTCGATTCGCGACGACTGCGACCAGCGACGGACTCGAATCGCAACGGAATTGAAGGACCGAGGCCTCGAGAGATACTTTCAGCACGACGGCGGTGATGTCGTCATGCTGTTGCGGCGCGCGCCGTTCGCGAACGCGCGTACGCCTCGAAAGAGATAATCAAGCGATTCATTCGCGGAGCGCTTCGCGCATTGCCGCCACAGCTCGACGAGTTCTTCGGCGTTCACAAACTTATCCTGCGCGTTTTTCAGCTCGTGCAGCCCATCCGTCGCGAACAGCACGGTGTCTCCCGGCTCAATTGAATCGAATACTGATCGTACTCTGCCTCGGCGAACATTCCTGACGGCATTCCCCCCTCGCCGAGCAGTTTGCAATGGCCCGACGACACGTGCAGCGGGAGCGGCATGCCCGCATTGGAGAACTCGAGTTGGAGAGTTTTCGGATCGAACGTGGCGTACAGCGTCGTGCAATAGCGGCCGCACCGGCCGCACCAGCAGCCGCTTGTTCAGCAGCGTCAGCACGGACGCGGCGGCCACGCCGGTTTTGTGAATCCCGCGCAGCATGCCCATCACCAGGGCGGCGTACATCGCCGCCGATAGTCCCTTGCCGACCACGTCGCCGACGTAGATTCCAACGCGCCCGTCCGGCAAGTTGAAGAAATCCGCGAAGTCGCCGCCTACCTCGGAGTAAGGAGAAAACTGGTAGGAAATTTCGAACGACTCGCCGCGCAACGTGCCCGTCGGCAGCAGCGATTGCTGAATCACATCGCGCTTCTTCTTTTTCAATTTCCCAGCGTTGGTCGGTGGCGGAAATTTCCACGGTCATAGCGCGACCCTTTAGAGAGCATCCCAAGTCCGGTTCGCGAGATGCGCGCCACATCCCAGAGAGGGGCTGCAAGAAAATTGAATAACTTCGATGAGAATAGGGCACGGTCACAGCGAAGTAAAGGGTTTACAGGCCATGTAGTTCCATTCAGGAGAATCATTTCAACGAACTCAGGGGTTTGCGCGGTAACTTTGAAGCGTCGAGGCGCGTCCGCAGCTTCCAGGCGCCGCGCGTACAGCGGGAACTTTGCGGCGAGCGCCGCGACTTCGCCGCGGACGCGCTGCTCCGTGGCCGTGTCGCCCAGATGCGTCAGCACGTCGGCGATCCACGCGGCGATTTTTTCCATCTCGGGTTCGCGCATGCCGCGTGTCGTCACCGCCGGACTGCCGACGCGAATGCCGCCCGCCTTCAGCGGCGGCAGAGGATCGAACGGGATCGCATTCTTGTTCACCGTCATGCCGGCGCGTTCGAGCGCGAGCTCGGCGTCGCGGCCCGTGATTCCGCGCGAGTGCATGTCCACGAGAAAGAGATGCGTGTCCGTGCCGCCGCGTGACGATGCGGAAACCGTGCTTCGCAAGCCCGGCAGCCAGCGCGCGCGCATTCGCGACCACCTGCTGCTGGTACTCGCGGAATTCCGGCTCCGTCGCTTCCTTCAGGCACACCGCTTTCGCCGCGATGATGTGCTCGAGCGGGCCGCCCTGAATGCCGGGGAACGTGATGCGGTCGAGGTCCTTGGCGTATTTTTCGCGGCACAGAACCAGCCCGCCGCGCGGGCCGCGCAGCGTCTTGTGCGTCGTCGTCGAAACGAAATCCGCGTGCGGCACCGGGCTGGGATGAAGGCCCGCCGCCACCAGTCCGGCGATGTGCGCCATGTCCACGAAGAACAGGGCGCCGACAGACTTGCGCGATCTTTGCGATGCGCGCGAAAATCAATCACGCGCGCATAGGCGCTCGCGCCGGCGACGATCATCTTCGGCTTGATGCTCGCGCGCCAGCCGCTCGATCTCGTCGTAATCAATCGTCTCCGTCTCTTTCGTCACGCCGTAGGCGACGAACTTGTAGATCTTGCCCGAAAAATTCAGCGGATGGCCGTGCGTCAGATGGCCGCCGTGCGCCAGATTCATTCCGAGCACGGTTGCGCCGGGTTCGAGCGCGGTCATGTAAACGGAGATGTTCGCCTGCGTGCCGGAATGCGCCTGCACGTTCGCGTGCTCGGCGCCGAAAAGTTTCTTGGCGCGCTCGATCGCGAGCCGCTCGACGCGATCCACGTTTTCGCAGCCGCCGTAGTAGCGCTTGCCCGGATATCCTTCGGCGTACTTGTTCGTGAACACGGAGCCCATCGCTTCGAGCACCGCCTCGGAAACGAAATTCTCCGACGCGATCAGCTCGAGTCCGGTCGCCTGGCGGCGCACTTCGTCGCGCAACGCCTCGGCGACTTCGGGGTCGGTTTCCTCGAGCGTCCGGCTCATTCGTTTCAGTTCAGGCGTTTCCATTGTCATTGTTGTTTGATTCCGTTCCGTCCAGACTCAGCCCTGCTCGGGCCAGCTCCCGGCTGCCGCGCCCTCTGATTTCTCTCTGTCCGATTTTCAGCGCCAAGGACGGCGCGCCTTGCGCTCGCAATTTTATCGCGGTTTCTGCCCGCTGGCGAGCGCTCAATGAATACGAATTCGTTCCCGATCTGAATAAGGATTCGGGGAGAGATCCGTCAGAGGATTCGCCAGTCGCCAGCACGATTTCAACAATCTCGATTTTCCTTGAAGCCTCGCCCACACTCCAATCATCCAACTTTTAGCAAACAACAAGCTCACAAATGTGGGTCAGTAATCAAGGAGACGGAGGAGACCAAGATGACCGATGGAACGAAGACGAATGCAACGAAGACCAATGCGACGAAAGTAGCCTTCATCACCGGCGCGAATCGCGGCCTGGGCCTCGAAACCGCGCGGATTCTCGCGAAACAAGGCATCACCGTAGTCCTTGGTTCGCGCGAACTCGACAAAGGCCGAGTCGCCGCGGAAAAACTGCGCGAGGAAGGCGCAAAATCAGTTGAAGCGGTCCGCTTCGACGTCAACAAGACAGCCGACCACAAAGAAATCTACAATTACCTGGATCGCAAATATGGCAAGCTCGACATACTTATCAACAACGCGGGCATTATGGACGAAGGTGCGAAGAGGCCGAACGGCGGCAGCCCTTTCAACTCCACATCGATCGTCAGCCAGGAAAAACTGCGCCAGACATTCGACACGAATTTCTTTCAACTCATCGCGCTGACGCAAACTCTTTTGCCGCTGATCAAAAAATCTCCAGCCGGGCGCATCGTGAACCTTTCGAGCGTTCTCGGCTCGCTCACTCTGCACGCCGATCCTAAATCGCCCATCTACGATAAAAAGACGTTCGCCTACGACGCTTCGAAAACCGCGCTCAACGCCTTTACGATCCATCTCGCCCAGGAGCTTCGCGGGACGCCCATAAAAGTGAATTCAGCGCATCCAGGCTGGGTGAAAACAGACATGGGCGGCGAGCAAGCGCCGATGGAACTCAGCGAAGGCGGCAAAACCAGCGCCCAACTCGCCACACTACCCGAAGACGGCCCCTCCGGTGGCTTTTTCCACTTGGGCCAGCCGCTCCCCTGGTAGTTTTGCCGCGCTGGATTCGGAGCATCGTTCAGCATCGTTTTGCGGCGTCGTCCTGAGGAGCGCAACGAGAAGGATCTCTCTTCGATTGCACACGTCTACACAGCCTCAAGCATTGAAGAGAGATCCTTCGCTGCATTGCGCCGTGGAGGAAGGTGGCCACCCGACGGAGAGAATTCCCTTAGGCTCAACCAGAGGAAACCAGTCTGTGGAGGAAACCATGAGGAAATTCGTCATGCGGCGCAATTCGATGCTCGGGCCGTTCATCGCGCCATTAATCGCCATGGGCGCGCTGCTTGCATTCTTGATCGCGAGTGGCGGGCCGCGCGTTTCGGCCCAGGCGCCTGAGCGCAAAGCGGCCAGCCTCGATCCGGCAGCGCTCGTCTACAAATTGCCGGAACAAATCCAATGGGCCGACGACCCCATCGGCGCAAAGATGGCCGTCCTGCAAGGGGACCCCTCGAAGCCGGGCCTCTACGTGGTGCTTGTGAAATGGACGCCTCATCACATGAGCCATCCGCACTTCCACCCGAACGACCGGTTCATCACCGTGCTCTCCGGAACGTGGTGGGTGGGCACGGGCGCGAAATTCGATCCGGAGAGCACCGTTCCGATGCCCGCCGGCACGTTCGTTACGCATTTTGGGAAACAGATTCACTACGATGGCGCGAAGGACGGCGAGGCCGTCTTGGAAATCGTCGGCGAGGGACCGGCAACAGCGACGCCCGCCGAAGCGAAATAAATGACGCCGTGATGGCTGGAGCTCACGTAGCGCTCGACCACGTTCTCTTTGTGCTGATCGTGCTCGTCTGGCCGGTCGCCGAATGGCTCTTCTACTATCCGCGATCGGTGCGTGCGATCAAGAGCGGAGTTGCGAGGGCGCGCGGGCGGCTCTACCGGAACATTCTTTTGCCGGAGTGGGGTTTCACGGCGTGCGTCATCGCGTTGTGGGCGGCGCAGGGGCGCTCCTGGAGCGCTTTGCGGCTCGGTGCGGGGACGCCGCTGCGGCTGGGAATCGGGTTCGCGATTGCGGGGTTATTTCTCGGTTTGGTATGGGCGCAGCGGCGCGCCCTTCTTGCCCGGCCGGAAGGGCTCGAGTTGGTGCGGCGCAAAATTGAGCACGCCGACGCGCTCATGCCCCACACCGTCGGCGAGCGGCGGACCTTCGCGGCGGTCGCAATAACGGCCGGAATCTGCGAGGAATTCCTCTTTCGCGGATTCGTGATGTGGTATTTCGCATCGTGGTTCGCAGAGGGCTGGGTCGGCGTCGTGCTTGCCGTCGTGATCACCTCGGTTCTATTCGGATTTGCGCACATTTACTTGGGCGCGCAGGATGTTTTGACCACTGGCATCGGCGGGCTGTTCTTTGCGCTCGTCGTACTCGCATCGGGATCGCTGTGGCCGGCGATGATCATCCATGCTGTGGTGGATTTGAATTCGGGAGATCTCGGGTTCCGCGTGGCAAACGCGGCGCGCACGGCGGATTGCAGCGAGTTAGCGGCCCTCGGCTTTTTCGCCGTGCAGCACCAGGCAAGTGGACGCGGCTTTGGCGACGAGCCGGCCTTTCTCGTCGGTGACCTCGCACTCGACGTAGCCGATCATCTTGCCGCGGCGCACGACTTTCCCTTCCGCGCGCAGTTGTGCCTTCCACACCGGCCGGAAGAAATTAATCTTCAGCTCGACCGTAGTGAACGACTCGCCCTCGCGCTAGCGTGCTGGCAAACGCAACGCCCATGGCCGCGTCGGTGAGATCGCACAGGATTCCGCCATGAAGCGTTCTTCATCGGATTCGCATGACGCGGCCCTGTTTCCATGGTCGCGACCGAGTGCCCTCGCGACGGGCACGGAAATCCGTCGAACCCCACCAAATCGGCGACTGCCGCAGAATCCTTTTCGGCTCCTCGCCCGAATTGCTTTCCCGGTTTCGATTCCCGTTGCATCGTTCGATCGTTCGTCGTTCATGTTCGCGCCCCCTGATAGACACTACCCCGGAACGTGCCATTGGATGTGTTCCGTACGCGTCCGGCTTCGCAAAACTGGTGCCGTCGGTTCCAATCGTCAGACTGTCCGAATGGACAGTTACATCCAAACGCACGCAACTTTGGCAGAGAAGGAGGGTTCAATCAAATGGTAGGTATTCTTAATCGAGTTCGGCAGAAGACGACACTCTCGACGAGGTGATTCGAAATGCGCACGATCCGCTCGATTCGGTTCTTATTGCTCGCGTTCGTGATGCTGGCCATACCGGCGGCGTCGCACGCACAAATCGCAGTTGGCGTGTCTATCAGAGTCGCTCCACCCGCTCTGCCCGTATATGAACAACCCGTTTGCCCTCATGCCGGTTTTATGTGGACGCCCGGCTATTGGGCCTACGGTGAGGCAGGCTACTACTGGGTCCCCGGGACCTGGGTGGCCGCACCCCGGGTTGGATTGCTTTGGACGCCGGGCTATTGGGGCTTCGCAGGCGGCCTATACGGGTGGCATGCGGGATATTGGGGACCGCATATCGGATTTTACGGCGGCGTGAACTATGGCTTTGGCTACGGCGGTGTGGGTTTTGTTGGCGGACGTTGGGCGGGCGGAGTTTTCGCCTACAACACCGCGGTGATGCACGTGGACACAACGGTGATCCACAACACGTACGTCAATCGGACGGTGCTTAACAACACGACGGTGAATCGCACCAGCTTCAACGGCGAGGGCGGCATGCACGCGGAGCCGACCGCCGAGGAGCGGTCCGCCGAGCATGAAGAACACGTATCCGCGACGCACGAACAGACGGAGCACGAGCATTCCGCAAGCACCAACAAGTCACTAAGGGCGTCCGAGAACCACGGGCACCCGTCGGTTGCGGCAACTTCGAAGCCGGGAGAATTTTCCGGCCATGGCGTGACGGCAGCGAAGGCGGAAGGCGCGCATGGCGGCGCGGGTGAGCACAATGCTGGCACCGCACACAACGCGGAGACGCATTCGGCTTCCGCGCACTCGAACGCTGCGTCTGGGAATCACTCCAGTGGGCACTCGGCAAGCTCGGCGAATTCGAACGCCGCTGGTTCTGAGCAGAAGGCCGCGCATTCAAATTCGTCAAAATCCGCCAGCGCGTCTGGGAAGAACAAGAATGCGTCAAAAGAAAGGGAAGTCCAAATCCGGCGCCGGTGATGAAAAGCACCAAGGGCGGCGGTGAAAAGCCGCACGAAGCTCGATTTCGAAAGTGCAGGGGCTCCGAATTTATTGGAAGTTTGTGACGATGATTTGCGTCACTTTCTTCGCGAAGTCGAACGTGGCTCGCAGGTTGCCGCCGATGAATCGCACATTGCCCGTGACATCTTGCGCGAGTTCGGATTTGCCGGCCTTGTCCGTAAAGTCACAGTGCACCTTGATCTGAGTGGCGCCCGCCACTGTGGTCACCTGCCGCTTTCCCTCGCTGCCCTGCTTGAAGCCGTACACGTTGCTGTGAAGGACCACGAGATCGGGGGCGCTGGCAGCAGCTGTGTCGCCGTCGCGGTACACGTGCGAGAATTTGTTGGCCTTTTGCACCTGTTCGATCAGGTTCTCGTAGAGCGCCAGTTGAAATGCGATGGGAAGCTTCACTTCGTCCGACTGCACCATCAGAATCTGGATCGAGGACGCTTGAATCTTTGCCTGCGGCTTATCCTGTGCCGTCGCCGCGCTCCCCGTGAAGAGGAACACCAGAGCGAGTGGCAGCAGTGCGCTCAAATAACCGGTCCACTTCATTGTTTTTTCTCCTTGGGCTTGGCCTGCGCATCCGCTTCCACTTCAGGGGGAACGCTCGTTTTTGCTCCCTGGTTCAGCAGTGCCTTCTTCGCACCAAGCGCGTTGCCCTCCGACAGAGCGAAGATCACACCGTGGATGCCGCCGGATGGATCGGCATACTCGAGCGAGAGAGTGTCAATCTTGGTCCGGAACAGGCTCAGGAATCTCCCGCCTCCGTACGGCGCGAACATCGTCAGCGTGCCAACAGTTCCGCCGATGGTGCGCTCGGTGTCTTTTCCCGTCATTACTTCCGTGATCGAGGCGGCCGGCACAACCACCTTTTTCTTTCCTCTCGTAAATACGAGAGATCCATTCTCGGCGGCCAGAGTTCCCATCACGTTGTGCTTCAAACCCTCGAGTCCGAGAACTTGTTTTGTTTCCGCGAACGACATGGGGTTGGCGTTTGCGCCTTGCGCGAGGCAGGGCGCGGAGAACGAGGCGACTCCGATCAAGATCACCGCGGCGGCGCACACAGCCAAAAACGCCCGAGGCATTTTCATTTTCGACTTCTCCTTATCTTAGGAACAAAGGTCTCAAGAGGACCGCGCGCGCAGTAGCCTACACCGGTTTGCCCCTTTATTCACGAAAAAAGAGCGAATGGCCGCTTGGTTGACTTCGCGTTGCGACTCTCATACTCTCGCTCTCTTACACCGTTGCCGATTGTCCGATTGTGGATGAGCGAAATCGCTTCGGCACAGAAAAGAGCACGGCCAACCATGGCGGATCTGAAGCTTCCCTCGCGGTCGGAAGACTACGCCGAGTGGTACAACCAGGTGGTGCTGCGCGCGGAGATGGCCGACTACGCGCCCGTGCGCGGCTGCATGATCGTGCGGCCGTACGGCTGGGCGCTGTGGGAAAACATCACGGCGCAGCTCGACCGCCGCTTCAAGGCCACGGGCCACGTGAACGCGGCGTTTCCGCTGCTGATTCCGCGCAGCTTCATTGACAAGGAAAAGTCGCACGTAGCAGGATTTTCGCCCGAGCTGGCCGTGGTGACCCACGGCGGCGGCGAAAAACTCGAAGAGCCGCTGGTGATCCGGCCGACGTCCGAGACCATCATCGGCCACGCCTATGCGAAGTGGATTCAGAGTTACCGCGACCTGCCCGTCCTGATCAATCAATGGAACAGCGTGGTGCGCTGGGAGCTGCGGACGAAGCTTTTCCTCCGCACGCTCGAATTTTTCTGGCAGGAAGGCCACACGGCGCATGCCACGGCCGAGGAAGGCGAAGCGGAAACGCGCCAGATGGCCGACGTGTACGCCGATTTCGCGGTGAAGGAAGCCGCCATCCCCGTGATTGTTGGGCGCAAGTCGGAGTCGGAGAAATTTGCGGGCGCCGACGTGACCTATTCTCTCGAAGCCATGATGGGCGACGGCAAGGCGCTGCAATTCTGCACTTCGCACAATCTGGGACAGAATTTCGCGAAGGCGTTCGAGATTCGCTACCTCGATAAGACAGGCGTCTTGCAGCACTGCTGGACAACTTCGTGGGGCCTTTCGACGCGCACGGTAGGCGCGATCATCATGGTTCATGGCGACGACCAGGGACTGATCCTGCCGCCCCATCTCGCGCCTTTTCAGCTCGTGATCGTGCCGATTTTCAAGACGGACGAGGAGAAGGCCGCGGTGCTCCCCAATGCGCAAAAGCTTCGCGCGGAACTGGTGGATGCGGGAATCCGCGTGAAGATGGACGAGCGCGAAGGCTCAAGCCCCGGCTTCAAATTTAACGACTGGGAGATGCGCGGCGTGCCGCTGCGCCTTGAACTGGGGCCGAAGGACGTGGCGAAGGCGTCGGTGGTGCTCGCGCGGCGCGACCGTCCGGGTAAAGAGGGGAAGTCGTTCGTGCCGCAGCAGGGAATTGCCGCGGCCGTGGCGCAGATGCTTGAAGAGATTCAGAAGTCGCTCTACGACCGCGCGCTTGCGTTTCGCAAAGCCAACACGGCGGAGCCCGTCAACTACGAGGAATTCAAGAAAGCCGTCGAGAAGGGCTTCGCGTTCGCGTGGTGGTGCGGCAACGCCGACTGCGAGGCGAAAATCAAGGAAGAGACCAAGGCCACGATGCGCTGCATCCCGTTCGACCAAACCCTCGGTGGGACCGTCTCAGCGCCGGCGGGCGGCTCGGGCAAATGCATCTACTGCGGTCAGCCCGCCAAAGAGAAAGCCGTCTTCGCCCGCGCTTACTAGAAGTCGTCCCATAAGTGGGCAGGAAGGTCGGGGTTTCAACCCCGCCGTACCAAAAGTCATAAGTGGCAGGCTTTAGTCCCTGAAGCCATGGCTCACCCTGCTCCGATTGTATTTATGAGATAGCTTCTAGGGACAGGCCACCCCCAATCTCGAGGTTCCGGGCCGCCGAAACCCCCGGTTTACTCATCGCGAACAGAGGCTTGCCAATCCCTGCCGGTGCGGCGCGGGGGTGCTAGCATTGAATTTGCCACAGGTCATCAGGCAATCGAGACCGCTTGGGAGGAGGAGCCATCTTAAGGGCTGCGCCAAATCGCACGCGAGAGCACGGCGGGTCGAGGTTCAACCTGATCATCACGCTGGTCATTCTTGTCGTTCTGGTCTTCGTTGGCGTGAAGATCGTTCCCGTTTATTTCGCGAACTACCAGCTGCAGGATGCGGTCGAGACCGAAGCGCGCTTCGCGATTGCCGACCGCAGGCCCGACAATGACATTCGAGATGACCTCATGAGAAAGATTCAAGAGCTCGGAATTCCTGCCCGCCGCGAAGACATTAAGGTGAACAACCAGCTGAGGTTGGTGGAAATTACAGTGGACTACTCGGTGCCCATCGACCTGCAAGTGTATCAACTCACGCTTCAATTTCATCCCCACGCGGACAACCGGACACTTTAAAATAGTACTCTTAGAGGTGTAAGCCGTCTAAGAAGATGCTGGTCATTCTTGCTTATCGGGTTTATCTGGCCCGTCTGTGGATGTCGCACCTGCCGGCTGCGGCTGGAGATCTGAAGCCAAGCGCGGCACTGGGTTCGCGCGGAGATACCGATTGCAGATTCGAATCGCCAAAGGTTGGCTGACCTCCCGGTTCGGCATGGCAGTGATGGGCGCGATGCTGCTCATCATGCTGGCCGGCGCATGCACCCTCGCCTACTATTACATTCAATTCGGCCGGCTGATTAACCAGAATCTGACCGGGCAGATATTCCAGAACACCTCGCGCGTTTACTCCGCAGTCGGGCACATCTACGTCGGCGAGTCCATGAAGCCCTACGATCTCGCGGGTTACCTGCTTCGTGCGGGATACCAGGAGGGTGTCGTAACCGGGGCCCCCGGCATCTTTCACGTTTCTGGCTCTATCGTCGAGATCCGCCCTTCCGATGATTCCTATTTCCATGGACGAAATGCAATTCGCGTGCAATTTGCAGGGACGCAGATTGCACGCATCGACGACCTCAACGCCGGAGCCTCGCGTGAATCCGCGGACATCGAGCCCGAGCTGATCACCAACCTGTTCGATAGCTCGCGTGAAAAGCGCCGGATCGTGCGCTTCAACGACATCCCCTCCAATCTCGAGAATGCCGTCCTGGCGGCGGAGGACAAGCGCTTTTTCGAGCATGGCGGCCTCGATTTCGTGCGCGTCCTGGGCGCGGCATGGGCGGACCTTCGCCGCGGCCAGAAAGCGCAAGGCGCGAGCACCATCGACATGCAGGTGGCGCGCAGCTTCTTCTTCACCACCAAGCGCGAATGGACCCGCAAGATGAAGGAAATCCTCATGGCCACCGAGCTCGATGAGCGCTTCTCGAAGCAGCAGATCTTCGAGCTGTACGCCAACGAGGTGTATCTCGGCAATCGCGGCAGCTTCTCGATTCGCGGCTTCGGAGAAGCCGCCGAGGCTTATTTCGGCAAGGACGTTCGCGAATTGAACCTGGGCGAAGAGGCGTTCCTCGCGGCGATCATTCGCGCGCCGAATCGTTATTCCGCCGCCGAACGCCATATGGACCGCGCCATTGAAGCGCGGGACCGCGTCCTCGGGCAGATGGTTGAGGACGGCTACATCCAAGCCGATCAAGCAGCCGCCGCGAAGAAGGTGAAGCTGCATTTCGTCAGCGGCGGCGTGGACAGCAGCTCGGCCCCCTATTTTGTGGACATGGTGAAGGACCATCTCCTCGAGCAGTACTCCGAAAACGATCTTGAAACGCAGAGCTTCCGCATCTACACGACGCTCGACCCGGATCTCCAGCGCGCTGCCGCCCAGGCCTTGCAGACGGGAATGGAAGGTGTGGACAAGCTTCTCGCCAAGCGCTACGCGGCCTGGAAGAAGAAAGGCGAAGCCGTGCCGCAGGTGCAGGCCGCGCTCGTGGCGCTCGATCCGCACACCGGCGAAATTCGCGCCTTGATCGGCGGGCGCAATTACGGTGAGAGCCAGCTCAATCACGCTTTGGCGCGCCGCCAGCCGGGCTCGTCGTTCAAGCCCTTTGTGTACGCCGCGGCATTTGACAACGCGGTCGAGGGACTCCAGCCCATCGTCACCCCGGTGACGCGAGTGGAAGATATCCCCACGACATTCGATTTTGACGGCAAGGAGTACACGCCGAACAACTACGGCGAGCAGTTCTACGGCACCGTCACGGTCAGGGACGCGCTGATCCACTCGCTCAACGTCGCCACCGTGAAAGTAGCCGAAATGATCGGGTACCAGCGCGTGGTCCAAGTGGCGCGCCAGATGGGCGTGAGCAACAACCTTCAGGCAACTCCCGCGCTTGCGCTGGGAGCGTATGAGATGACTCCCATCGATGTCGCCGCGGGCTACACCGCTTTTGCAAATGGCGGCTTCCGGTCGGAGCCGCTTTTCATTCGCAGCGTTGTGGCCGCGGACGGCAATATCGAGGAAAGCGCCGCGCCCAAGACCCGCTCCGTTCTCGACCCGCGCGTGGCTTTTCTTGTGACCAGCCTGATGGAAGACGTGCTCAATCGCGGCACCGGCGCCACGGTTCGCTCGGTGGGCTTCAGCGCACCCGCTGCGGGAAAGACCGGAACGGACCGCGACGGCTGGTTCGCCGGTTTCACCTCGAATCTGCTTTGCGTCGTCTGGATTGGATTTGACGACAACCGGGATCTTGGATTGTCCGGCAGCCAGTCGGCTGCGCCGGTGTGGGCGGAGTTCATGAAACGCGCCGTGATTTTGCCTGCTTACAAGCGAACGGAAGAGTTCGAGCCGCCGGCGGGCGTTGTGGAAGAGGGGATTGACCCGCAAACGGGCCTTGTTGCCACCACCTCATGTCCCCAGGCGGTCCAGGAGTTCTTCGTTTCCGGCAGCGAGCCGACCCAGTATTGCGATTTGCACGGCGGCCTGGCAAAGGCGCCGCCTGTATCCTGGATGGCGCACTTATTCGGTAAGCCGGAAAATCCGCCTCCCCCCGTTACATCCAATTCTCCGAATAACGCTTCCAACACAGCAGGTAAGCCGCGCCCCAACACAACTCCGGGTTCGACGGCCCGCCAGGCCGACCAAGCTGAGCAACCGGAAAAGAAAAAAGGGCTGCTTGACCGGGTTTTTGGTATCTTCGGAGGAAGTAAAAAGCCTGCGGACAGCTCGAAACCTCAGCCGTAGGCCAGGCGCGGAAAAAGGAGCAGGGCGATGAGTCGTTTGGCCCTCTTTGCGATCGCGCTCACTTGTCTGTTTGCAGTCACCACAGGCGCGCAAGAAGCTCAGTCCAATAGTCAGCCCAATAATCAGCCCAATAATCAGAAGGCCCCGGTCACCGAAGTTTCCGGGAAGCCGGCTCCCGCTCCCGTGGCCATGACCGCTCGCGAGGCCGCGGAAATGCGCGCGGATATCTTGATGGCTCGCAAGGAATACAGCGCAGCCATCGGCGCGTACGCGCAGATCGTCGCGAAGGAACCGAAGAATGCGGCGCTGCTCAACAAAATCGGCGTTGCTTACCAGCAATTGGGCGAGCTGAATCATGCCGGGCGTTTCTACAAGAGCTCGATGAAGGCCAACAAGTTGTTCGCGAGCGCGGTGAATAATCTGGGCACCGTCGAGTACGAGAAGAAGCACTACGGCAAGGCCATCAATCTTTACAAGAAGGCGCTTACCCTGCCCATCGACCACGCCACGATTTACAGCAACCTGGGCTACGCCTATTTCGGCAACAAGGAGTATCCGCAGGCGATGGATTCGTTCAGCGCCGCTCTCGCGATTGACCCGCAAATCTTCGAGCGAAGGGGAGGCGGCGGCACGATCGTGCAGCAGAGGACCACCACCGATCCCGGCCTGTTTTACTTTTTTGTCGCGAAGTCGTATGCGCGCGCCGGAGACGCCGAGCGCGCCGCGCATTACCTGAAGCTTGCGCGCGACGATGATTACAAGGATTTCCTTTCCGCGCAAAAGGATCCGGCGTTCGCGAAAGTGATCAAGGACCCGCGCGTCCAGGAAGTGTTGCAGATTCCTCCTTCCTACGCGACGGATGACAAAAAGCCCGCATCGAACTGACGCGTTGCGCCATTCGTGGTTTCGTGCGAGCGCTTCGTGGTTTCTGCGCTTTATCTTGCTATAATCTCCTTCCGAAATGGCTCTCCGGTCATTGCGCTCTTTTCTTCTGGGTGTGTTTGTGGTGGCCGGATTTTTCCTCGCCTTCGCGGTCCGCGCCGACGCGCCATCGTCATCCCCCTCTCCCGCCGCGACGAATGTTTTTGAGTTGCGCATTGACGGCGAGATCGAACCAATCCTCGCGGGCTACATCGCCAACGGAATCGAGCAGGCCAATAACGAGCAAGCCGGACTTATTCTGATTACGATCAATACGCCGGGCGGTCTCGATACCTCCATGCGCGAGATCATCCATGCAATCCTGACTTCGCGTGTTCCGGTTGTGACGTACGTGTCTCCAACGGGCTCGCGTGCCGCTTCCGCTGGATTTTTCATTCTGGTTTCCGCTGACGTCGCCGCGATGTCCCCGGGCACGGAAACCGGCGCGGCTTCGCCGGTGATGTCTATCTTTGGCCAGCCGGTGCAGATTGACGAAACCATGCACAAGAAAATCGTCAACGACGCAACTGCCTACCTGCGCAGCTACGTCAGCAAGCGCGGCCGCAACGTGGATCTCGCGGCCACCGCGGTAACCGACGCAAAAGCCTTCAGCGACAAGGAAGCTCTCGACGGGAAGCTGATTGATCTCGTCGTCGCCTCGCCCGAGGAATTGCTGGCGAAACTCGACGGGCGCACGATCACGCGTTTCGACGGCACGACGGCGCAACTCTCGATCGCGCATCCGCTCGTCTCCGTGCATGACATGACCGGCCGCGAGAAATTTCTGACGAGGATCGTCGAGCCGGACGTGTTCTTCATCCTCCTGATCGTCGGCGTTCTCGGCATTTACACGGAATTCACGCATCCGGGACTTTTTGCGCCGGGCGTGATCGGAGTTATCTCGCATGGCGCTCGCCCTGTATGCCATGCATCTGCTGCCGGTAAACGTCGCCGGCCTTCTGCTCATCGTGCTGGCGCTGGTCTTATTTGTTCTGGAAGCTAAATTCCCCACGCATGGTGTGCTTGGTCTGGGAGGCGTAATCGCCATGTTTTTGGGAGCGGTGTTTCTCATTAAATCGCCGTTTACGGGCATGGGCGTAAGCGGATGGACCGCGCTCGCGGTGACCATTCCGTTCGCGGTGATTGTGACCATTCTGGCGCGGCTCGTCCTGCGCTCGCGCGCGTGGAAATTGTCCACCGGCAAGGAAGAGCTGATTGGCGAAGAAGGCGAAGTCACGGAGCCCGTGGACGCCGCCGCCGGAATGATTTTCGTTCATGGCGAGCTCTGGCGCGCCGCGGCGCACAACGGCAAAACGATCCCGATAGGGGCGCGCGTGCGCGTCACAAAAGTTTCCGGGCTCACGCTCGAGGTCGAACCTGTGAGCGCGCCGCATTCAGCGGCTCCGTAAGGGAATACCGTAAGAGAACCAGAGGAGGAAACGATGGATTTCGCGACACTCTTATTAGGGGTCGCAGTACTGATTTTCCTGATCTGGCTTTTCAATTCCGTCTACGTCATCAAGGAATGGGAGCGCGGCGTCGTCCTGCGTCTGGGCCGCATGCTGCCGCAAGCGAAGGGCGCCGGTCTGCAGCTTGTTCTCTACCCCATCGACAAGCTGACGCGCATTTCGCTGCGAATCGAAACACTCGACGTTCCTCCGCAGGACGTCATCACCCGCGACAACGTCTCGGTAAAAGTGAACGCCGTTTGCTATTTCCGCGTGGTGGACGCGAACCTGGCCCTCTCGCAGGTGCAGAACTATCTCTACGCCACTTCGCAGCTTGCCCAGACCACCCTGCGCAGCCTCGTGGGCCAGTTCGAGCTGGACTCCATCCTGTCGGAGCGCGAAAAGGTAAACGCCAAGCTGCAACTAATCCTTGACCAGGATACCGAGCCTTGGGGTATCAAGGTAACGAAGGTTGAGGTCAAACAAGTCGATATCCCGGAGAATATGCAGCGCGCCATCGCCAAGCAGGCGGAGGCGGAACGCGAACGCCGGGCCAAGATCATTCACGCCGAGGGCGAATTCGAAGCCTCGACGAAGCTGGCGGACGCCGCGGAAGTGCTGGAAAAACAGCCGGCCGCCATTCAGCTCCGGTATTTGCAGACTTTGACCGAAATCGGCGTGGAAAAGAACACCACCATCGTGTTCCCGCTGCCGGTGGATATCATTTCGCAGTGGGTGAATGCTGCAGCGAGCAAAAAGTAGCGCATAGGACGATTGCATGGCGGGCGGCAAGGGAAATCGCGGGGGCGGCGACCGGGTGCTCGAGAGCCGGCATCTGGTGGGATTTTTTCTCGGCGTCGTGCTTCTTTGCGGAGTTTTCTTCACGCTCGGCTACGTCATGGGCCACAATCAATATGGCGGCTCCGTCCAGGCCTCTACCTCGTTTACCCGCAGATTGTCTCCCGCTGGTACGCCTGATTCCGCTCCTGCGAAGACAAAGGAAAAGGAAAAGGATGCCGAAAATCCCGCTGCCCCGGCTGCCAGCGAATGGGACTTCTACGCGAAGAAGAAAGCAGACAATCGGCTGGAGCCCGCGCCGAAACCGCCGGCGTCCGCACCCGCCCCTGCCGTAAATGCCAAAAGCCCTCCCGTCGCCGCGCCGCCTGCCTCCCGCAAAGGTGTCGTGTCGCCCGCGCGTTTCGAGCCCCCTTCGATGCCCAAAGGATCGATCACGCTGCAGCTTGCCGCACTGACTCGCGAAAGCGACGCGCTGGCCCTCGCCGACGCCTTGCAGCAGAAGAAATTTCCTTCTTACGTTGTCACGCCCGCATCCGACGCCCGCGACGCGATGGCCTGGCCGACGCGCTGCAGCAGAAGAAATTCCCTTCCTTCGTTGTGACGCCCACACGGACGCTTTCTTCCGCGTGCAGGTCGGCCCCTACACCGATATGAAATCGGCCGAGGCCGCCAAAGCCGCGCTTGACCGCGAAGGTTTCAAGGCTATCATCAAGCGCTGAATGACTTTCCGCTGGCATACGCGAGCGCTCCTCGCCGTGGGGAGTGGCGTCGCTCTCGCGCTGTCATTTCCCAATTACAACCTGTCGTTGCTCGCCTGGATTGCCGTGGGCATGCTCGTCCTGGCCTGCGTCGGGCGCGCGTCCGGCCGAATCGCTTCTCTACGGGTTTCTTCACGGCGTGGTCTTCTATCCCGTCTGCCTGCCCTGGATCGCCGTCGTGATGCAGCAGTACGGCAATGTGGACCCGTGGACCTCGGCTGGAATCGTGAGCCTCATCGGCATCGCGGGCGGAATCGTCTGCTCGGTGTTTTCGATTGGCGTCGCGCTCGCATCGCGAAAAAGTAATGCGCTTGCCTGCGTGCTCGCCCCGTTTCTCTGGGTCACCCTCGAATTCGCGCGCACGCATCTCCCCATCATCGGCTTCCCCTGGAATCTCACCGGCTATGCCGCCGTCGGCAGCCTCGCGTTGTTGCAAGTCACGCCCGTCACGGGGATTTACGGCCTCTCGTTTGTGATTGCGGCGTACGGCTCTCTTCTCGCGTATGCCGTTCTCGCCGGAACGAACCGCGCGTGGAAGGCCGTGCTGATAGCGACAGCCGCCTTGATTCTGATCGCGTTCGGCGGCGCATATTTGGTTCCCGTGGCGGCGCCGCGCCACGTCGCCCATCTCGTGCAGACAAATTTTCCGCAGTCGGAGCAATATCCGCCCGATTGGTTGCAGGTTCACGCGGGCGAACTCGACCAGCTCGAACGCTCAGCGTCGAAAATGGCAAGAAAAATCCCGGCCTCATCGTCTGGCCCGAAGTGCCGGCGCCATTCAGCCTGCAGGACCCGGCGTTTGCCGCGCGCGCCACGCGAATCGCGCGCGATTCAGGCGACTATTTTCTCGTCGGCGTCGTGGATTGGAAGCGCGAGGCTCGCAAAATCAGTGGATCGCATCGAACAGCGCCGTTCTGCTCGATCCCTCCGGGCCGGCGAATTTTCACGTACGACAAGATTCATCTGGTGCCGTTCGGCGAATACGTGCCGCTGCGCACGTGGCTCACGTTTGCGGGCCGCCTGACGGCGGACATCTCCGATTTCACGCCGGGATCGGTCTACGGCGTCGCGAAGTTTCCTGAAGGGCAGTTCGGCACGTTCATTTGCTACGAAGCGATTTTCCCGGGTGAGATACGCCAATTCGCGGCTAACGGCGCGCAGCTCCTCATCAACATTTCGAACGACGGCTGGTTCGGCCGTTCCGCCGCCCCGCCGCAGCACCTGATGATGGCGCGCGTGCGCGCGGTCGAAAGCCGCCGCTGGCTGCTGCGCGACACCAACAACGGCTACACGGTCAGCGTGGACCCCTACGGCCGCATCGTCGCGAGCATGGCCCTCGACGTTCGCGGCGAGCTCGACGCCCCCTACGATTTCCGCAGCGACCTGACGCCCTACGTCCGCTTCGGCGACTGGTTCGCCTGGCTCTGCGTCCTCGTGTCGTGTGCGCATTGCTTGATTGCCGCTGGGAAAATAAAAAGAGAAAATAGAAAATGGCAACCGGAAAAGATAATGCGCCCGGGCGCCAGTCAGGCCATGCTCCATCGGGGGCGAGTTAGTGAGAGGGCCGCAACCAATTTCCACTTTCTCTTTTCCATTTTCTGTCAAGATTCAGAAGAGTTGTCAGACTGAGCGCGCGCCGTAGCGGGACCCGAAGAATCTCAGCGTAAGACTCCGCTGGCCTTGAACCACCGGAAGCGAGTAGGGCTGGCCCCGACCGATTTCCGTTTCTCTTTTCCATTTTCTGTCAAGATTCAGAAGAGTTGTCATCCTGAGGGCCGCCGTAGCGGGACCCGAAGGATCTCAGCGTAAGTCTCCGCTGGCCTCGACTCCGGAATGAGTCTGGGTGGAAGCCGCTTCCACGAATTTCGATTTTCGAATTTCCAGTTTCGCCTAGTAGAATTTAGCCATGGCCGAACACATCGAAGACCTCCAGCACCGCTACGACGAGCTGAAGAAGCGCATGCAGCTCGTGCGGAGCTATCTTTGACGCCTCCGCAGCCCGCCAGCAGCTTCCCGCGCTCGAACAAAAAATAAACGATCCCGCCTTCTGGCAGGACCAGCAGAAAGCTCAGTCCGTGCTTCAGGAGCGCAAGCGCCTGGAAGACCGCGTCCGCGCCGAGGAAGCGCTCGACATCAAAATGAGCGACATCGACACGTATTTCCACCTCGCGCAGGAAGAATCGAACGACGCGCAGCGCGCCTCGCTGCTTGAAGATATCGCCAAGGAACTCGCTTCCGCCGACGCTTACATCGCCGATCTCGAAACGAAAACGCTCCTCGCCGGCGAAAGCGACCGCCTGAATGCCATCTTGACCATCAAGCCCGGCGCCGGCGGCACCGAATCGCAGGACTGGGCCGAAATGCTTCTGCGCATGTATCTGCGCTGGGCGGAACAAAAAGGATTTCGCGCCAACGGTGATTGACTCAACCCCCGGCGAAGAAGCGGGCATCAAGTCCGCGACCGTGCAGATCGAAGGCGAGAATGTCTACGGCCTGCTCTCCGGCGAGAGCGGCGTGCACCGTCTCGTGCGCATTTCGCCGTTCGACCAGGCCGCGCGCCGCCACACTTCCTTTGCCTCCGCCTTCGTGATCCCCGAAATTGACGATCAAATCGAAATCAACGTCAAGCCCGACGAGATTCGCATTGACACGTTTCGCGCCGGCGGCGCCGGCGGCCAGAACGTCAACAAAGTGGAAACCGCCGTCCGCATCACGCATATTCCCACGGGCATCGTCGTCCAGTGCCAGGCCGAGCGCAGCCAGCACAAGAATCGCGAAATCGCCATGAAACTTCTCCGCTCGCATCTCTACGAGGCGGAGCTTGAAAAGCGCCGCGAAGAGCTGCAGCAAGCTCGACGCCTCAAAGCCCGAAATCAGTTTTGGCAGCCAGATTCGCTCCTACACCTTGCAGCCCTACCAGCTCATCAAGGACCATCGCACCAAGGTCGAGCGCGGCGACGTTCAGAAGGTTCTCGATGGCGATATTGACTCCTTCATCCGCGCCTACCTGTTGTACCGCCGGAACGGGGCGAATGGCGACCCCAGGTAATGTTTGGTGGAACGAACTTTCCCCCCGCGCTCCCGGAAACGCCCGCCAATCGCCGTTCGGGGCCTTTTTACCCCCATTCAGCGCCGATTTAAGGCCTTTTGATGCATATAATTGACAGTGGCAGACGTGCATGCTAGCCTCGATATTCGCTTACCATAAGAAAGCGCAATTTGGCCTCGTGATTGCCTTTCATTTCCCCCGGAGGGTACCGTTTTGGCGCTTGCTGACGAGAAGTTCCTGTTTACCTCGGAGTCTGTAACCGAGGGCCATCCCGATAAGATTGCTGATCAAATTTCTGACGCTGTCCTCGATGCCGTCCTGAAGGACGATCCCATGGGCAGGGTCGCGTGCGAGACGCTCGTGACCACCGGCCTCATCGTGGTCGCCGGCGAAATCACCACCACCACCTATGTTGACATTGGCGAGCTCGCTCGCGGCGTGGTCCGCGACGTCGGCTATACCCGCGCGAAATATGGCTTCGACGCCGAGACCTGCGGCGTCATCTCCGCCATCAAGAAGCAATCGCCCGACATTGCCATGGGCGTCGATACCGGCGGCGCTGGCGATCAGGGCCTGATGTTCGGCTTCGCTTGCGACGAGACGCCCGAGCTGATGCCCATGCCCATCCAGCTTGCGCATCAGCTCACCCTCCGCCTCGCCGAAGTCCGCAAGTCAGGCAAAGTTGATTTCCTCCGCCCTGACGGCAAATCGCAAGTCACCGTCGAATACATTGATGGCCGCCCCGCGCGCGTTGATTGCGCCGTTATCTCGACACAGCACAGCGAAAAGGTCTCGCACAAGGATTTGGAAGCCGCGATCCGGAAGGAAGTCATTGACCACGTTCTTCCGAAGTCCATGGTCGACAAGAACACGAAGTACCACATCAATCCCACCGGCCGCTTCGTAGTCGGCGGGCCCATGGGCGACGCCGGTCTCACCGGCCGCAAAATTATCGTGGACACCTACGGCGGCTACAGCCGCCACGGCGGCGGCGCGCTTTCCGGCAAGGATCCAACCAAGGTGGACCGCTCCGCTTGCTACATGGCCCGTTACGTCGCGAAAAATATCGTCGCTGCGGGTCTGGCCAGCAAAGTGGAAGTCCAGCTCGCCTACGCCATCGGCGTGGCTGAGCCGGTTTCCGTGATGGCGGATACCTTCGGCACCGGCACGATTCCCAATTCGCAGATCACCGAATTGATTCGCGCGTTCTTCAAGCTCACGCCCAAGGGAATCATTGACACGCTCGACCTTCGCCGCCCGATCTACCGCCCCACCGCCGCCTACGGTCACTTCGGCCGCACCGGCCCGGGCTTCACCTGGGAGCGCACCGACAAGGCGGCGGCCATTCGCAAGGAAGCCGGCTCGCGTGGCGCTGTCGTCGCCTCACACAGCTAACGTTTCATTCTGAGTGCCCGCCGCGGCGGGCGCCTCACGCAGCTAACGTTTCATTCTGAGCGCCCCCGGGCGCGAAGAATCTCAGCGTAAGGTTCAGGCAATAATCCAAAAAGGGAGCATCCTGTGGAAACAGCAGCAAAGCTGAACGGAGACGTGAAAGACATTTCCCTCGCCGAAAAAGGCAAGCGCAAGATCGAATGGTCCAATCAGCAGATGCCCGTGTTGCAGCTCATCCGCAAGCAGTTCATTAAAGACCAGCCGCTCAAGGGCATTCGCATGTCCGCCTGCCTGCACGTCACCAGCGAAACGGCCAACCTCGCCATCACCCTGCGCGACGGCGGCGCGGAAGTGGTGCTCTGCGGCTCGAATCCGCTCTCCACGCAGGACGAAGTCGCCGCGTCTCTCGTCAAGGATTACAACATCCCCACGTTTGCCATCAAGGGCGAGGACAACGCCACCTATTACGCGCACATCGCCGCCGCGCTCGATCACAAGCCGCAGATTACCATGGACGACGGCGCCGACCTGGTCACCACTCTCCTCACCAAGCGCACCGAGCTGGTGAAAGACGTAATCGGCGGCACCGAAGAAACCACCACCGGCGTCATCCGCCTCCGCGCCATGGCCAAGGACGGCACGCTGAAGTATCCCGTCATCGCCGTCAACGACGCGCTCACCAAGCATCTCTTCGACAATCGCTACGGCACCGGCCAGTCCACCATTGACGGAATTCTGCGCGCCACCAATTTGCTGATCGCGGGCCTGCGCGTGGTCATCGCCGGCTACGGCTGGTGCGGACGCGGCGTCGCGATGCGCGCCAAGGGCCTCGGCGCCGACGTCATCATCACCGAAATCAATCCCACGCGTGCGCTTGAAGCCGTGATGGACGGTTTCCGCGTGATGCCCATGGCCGACGCCGCGAAGATCGGCGATATTTTCATCACCGTCACCGGCAACAAGTCCATCCTCGCGCACGAACACTTCGAAAAAATGCGGGACGGCGCGGTGATCTGCAACTCCGGCCATTTCAACGTCGAGATTGATATCCCCGCGCTCGAGAAACTTTCCAGCGCCAAGAAGCCCGCGCGCCCCTTCGTGGACGAGTACGTGATGAAGGACGGCCGCCGCATCTACCTCCTCGGCGAAGGCCGCTTGATCAATCTCGCCGCCGCCGAAGGCCATCCCGCCGTCGTGATGGACATGAGCTTCGCCAACCAGGCTCTCGCCTCCGAGTACCTCGTCAAGAACGCGAGCCAGCTTAAGAAGCAGGTCTATCCCGTCCCGGAGCCCATCGACCGCCAGATCGCCAAGCTCAAGCTCGAATCCATGGGCGTCCACGTCGACAAGCTCACCCCCGACCAGGAGCATTACCTCGCCTCCTGGTCCGAAGGCACCTAGTTGTTTTTGCCGTCATTCTGAGCGCAGCGAAGAACCTCTCTTCGCCTTTTCACTTCACCTCCGTGTCTCCGTGACCTCTGTGGCAAATCTCGACCCTGAAATTTCGAATTTCGCCCGCGAATTTTCACCGTTCCCTGCGATTTGCTTGTCTTCCGGCACGGAATCTTGCTAACATTCGGCGTTTGTTTTGCGCGTCTCATGCGTCACCGTGAGGGGGACGGTTCGGTCAGCGCAGAGAAGCAGTTCTAATCGTCAGTCAGGACGATTAGAAACGACGCTATGTGATTGAAAACAAAGGTCCGGTGCACGTTCTAATCGTCACTCAGTCTGGGGGTAATTCAAGCAAACAAAATGACGAAATCAGCCAATTCGATGAACCAGGAAGCGCCGCACTGGACTTCCGTCCGAAGAGGGCCGGCGGCCCACTCTACCCCAGCGCATTACGCGCTCACTTTCGGTTTTTCTAATCGCCACATTCCATTATTAGAAGCCTTGCTAACCCACGCAAAACCAATGACATCGAATTTTCTAATCGCAACAAGAACGCCGATCCGGCCTGCGCAAGGCGGCTTCACCCCATGATGCAAGACTGGGCCAATTGGGCAATCGATACGGCGAAGCGCCGCGGCGCCTCTTACGCCGACGCGCGCGTCATGGACATTCGCCAGCGCGACATTTCGACCAAAAACGGCGAAGTCGGCACGCTGATGGAAAACGAATCGCTCGGCATCGGCGTCCGCGTCGTCGCCGGCGGCGCGTGGGGCTTTGCCTCCACCGACCGCCTCACCCGCGAAGGGGTACAGGCTTGCGCCGCCGAGGCGGTTGCCATTGCGAAAGCCTCGGCCATGGCCAAGCGCGAGAACGTTTCGCTCGCTCCCGAGAAAGCCTATGTGGACACCTGGCAAAACCCGTTCTTGAAAGATCCCTTCCGCATTCCTGTCGAGCGGCAGATTGACGTTTTGCTCGCAGCCGATAAGGCCATGCTCCATGTGAAAGGCATCACGCTCGCCGAAGGCTCCATGTCGTTCAAACGCATCGAGCAGCTTTTCGTTTCGAGCATCGGCTCCTCGATTCATCAGGTGAAGATGCAATCGGGCGCGGGCATCGTAGCTACGTCCTACGCCGGCACTGAAATCCAGAAGCGCTCCTATCCGAACAGTTTTGGCGGCCAGCACGCCTTGCAGGGCTACGAACTGGTCGAGTCGTTCGATCTCGCGGGCAATGCCCAGCGCATCTCCGAAGAATGCGTCGCGCTGCATTCCGCCGCGCAATGCCCGGAGGGAACGAGCACGATCATCCTCGGCGGCTCGCAGCTCGGCCTGCAGATTCATGAGTCCATCGGCCATCCCATCGAGCTCGACCGCGTCCTCGGCCAGGAAGCGAATTTCGCGGGCATGAGTTTTCTTACCGTCGATAAGCTGCGCAAGCTGAAGTACGGCTCGGACATCGTCAACGTCGTCGCCGATGCGCGGCTGGAGCATGGTCCCGGTCTCGGTACGTTCGCCTACGACGACGAAGGCGTTCCCGCGCAGTGCACCCCGATCATCACCGATGGCCTCTTCACCGGATACCTGAGCAATCGCGAAACCGCCGCGTCCATCGGCGAGAATCGCTCGAACGGCACGATGCGCACCGAAAGCTGGAATCGCCTGCCCATCATCCGCATGACCAACATCAGCATCCTGCCGCGCGAATGGAAATATGAAGATCTTATCGCCGACACCGACGACGCCATCCTGATGGAGACCAACCGCTCTTGGTCCATCGATGACCGCCGCTACCAATTTCAGTTCTCCACGGAAATCGGCTGGGAGATCAAGGGCGGCAAGCGCGGGCGCATGATCAAGAATCCGAGCTATAGCGGCATCACCACCGAATTCTGGAACAGTTGCGATGCCGTCTGCTCGCGCGATTACTGGACGCTCTGGGGCACGCCGAATTGCGGCAAGGGCCAGCCCATGCAAACCATGGGCACCGGACACGGCGCATCGCCGTCGCGCTTCCGCAATGTCAAAGTCGGAGTCGCCTTCGCGAAATGAAAATCACCCGGACAAAGAAGGCGTTCACGCGCGTGGAGCTCGAAGGCATCGCCGAACGAATTTTGAAGCTCGGCAAGGCCAGCGGCTCGCACGAAACCGAAGTGGACCTCGACGTCAACATTGACGCGCTCACGCGCTTTGCCAACAACGCGATCCATCAGAACGTCGCCGAGCAGACCCTCACGATTTCCGTGCGCGCCGTGGTGGACGGCCGCACGGCTCGCGCCACCACGAATAAGACCGACGAAGAATCGCTCGGGCGCGTCGCCGCTTCGGCCGTGCGTCTCGCGCGTCACCAGCCCGAAATCCCCGGCTTGCTTCCGATGCTCGGCCCGCAAAAATATCGGAAAGTCGCTCGCTCTTTTCCGGCCACCGCCGCGGCCACGCCGCAGGACCGCGCTCGCGCAGTCGCCCGCGTATGCAAGATGGCGGAGAAAAACAAGCAGACCGCGGCCGGAATTTTTACGAACGGCTTCTCGCGCTCGATTCTCGCCAATTCGAAAGGCCTCTTCGCGCATCATGAAGAGACCGAAGCCGAATTCTCGGTGACCATCCTGGAAGAGAATTCCTCGGGCTGGGCGAAGACAAACTCGCCCGATATTCGCGCCATCCATCCCGACGCTCTTGCCGCAAGCGCCAGCCGCAAGGCCGCGGATTCGCGCAAACCTCGCGAACTCGCTCCCGGACGCTACACCGCGATCCTCGAGCCCTCCGCCGTGCTCGATCTTGTCGGTTTCCTTTTTTACGATTTCGCGGCCACCGCGATTCTCGACAAGCGCTCCTGCCTGAACGACCGCATGGGCAAAAAGATTTTCGGCGAGAACATCACGCTCTGGGACGATGTCTACCATCCGCTCCAGACCGGAGAGCCGTACGACGGCGAGGGGATGCCGCGCCAGAAAGTCCTTCTGGTGGATCGCGGCGTTCCGAAGAATCTCGTTTATTCGCGGGCCACCGCCAAAAAAATGAAAAAGAAACCGACCGGCCATGGCTTCGCGCTGCCCAACGAATACGGCGAAGCGCCGATGAATCTCGTATTCGCGGGCGGCGATAAATCCGTTGAGGATATGGTCCGTTCCACCGAGCGCGGCATCCTGGTCACGCGGCTCTGGTACATTCGCGAAGTCGATCCCTACGAAAAGATTCTCACCGGCATGACGCGCGACGGCACGTTTCTTGTCGAGGGCGGCCGCGTCGCCGGCGGCATCCGCAATTTCCGCTTCAATCAGAGCGCGATCGAGCTGCTGTCGAATGTCGAGATGCTCGGCCCCGCGGTGCGCGCGGCCGGCGAAGAATCATTCGAGATGGTGGTTCCGGCGATGAAGGTCCGCGATTTTCACTTCACGGAGGTCACAAAATTCTAGATGTTAGAGATTCGAGGTTAGAGGTTCGAAGCGAGGAGCTTCATGGAGTGTGCGGCGAAGCCGACACCTCGCGCTTGCCGGCGCCGCGAATGAAGTAGTGCTGCTTATCCAGATCGGCGCGCACGGCGACGTCGAAAAAGCCGACCATCATTTCGTCGTACGTTTGATCTCCCCAGCGCACGGGCGATTCCGGGTCCGGATTGTGCGGATTGTTCTTCGAGTTGTCGTACCACGCCACCTCCTGAAGCGTGGTGCCCGCTCCGAGCGCGCGCGGCTCGGCGAGACGGTAGCTCAACTGCCAGAAAAAATCCCAATGGACGCGCAGCAGCGTTTCGATCTTGCCGTCAGGCTGAATGATGTTGTACTCGAATTGCTTGCCGCGCAGATGCATGTGCGGAAGAAAGCTGAGCAGCACGGCGTCGTTCGGCAGCGTGCCGTGCGCTTCCACGCGGTAGTCGTCGGCGCGCGGCGGAATCACGAAATGGTCGTTGGTGAGTTGCAGCGTAAGAACGCGCTGCTTCGGCGGCCCTTTCGCGAAGACGATTCCGAGGCTGGCCCGATCGCTCGCGGCGTGGCCGTGCGCCATGTAGTGCATCTGGAACACGAGATCGGAGCCGGCGGGAATGAACTTCGCCATTCCGGCGGGCAGGATGTCCGGCGAGCTGCCCGGCGCGTACACGAGGAGGATGTCGCTGTCGGTCCAGTGCGTGTCGCGAATCGATTGCTCGTCGGCCATGTCCGAGGCGGTGAAGGGAACTCCAAGCGGGGCGCGGCGCAGCCATTTCGAATCCGGCGGACGAATGTAGACGACGGCGTGATGCACGCTCTCGCGGCTCGACGGGCGAACCTCGCAGAGCTGGACCCATTTTCCTTCGGTGAAACCGGTAGGCACGATTTCGTAGGTGTATTCAATGTCGCCGCTCGGAGGAAGCTCGACCGGCTTCGGCATTTGCACGATCACGTCCGGCTGCGGAATGTTCCAGCCCGCGGCCCATTGGCGCGCGGGAGGAGCGTCGCCGGGAACACCGGCGGGAGCGCCCGCGCCAGCCCACGCGACAAGCGTTTCGATTTCGGCCGGGCTGAGCGATGGATCGTTGGCGAAATGCCCGAAGCGCGAATCGGCAAACCACGGCGGCATTTTCTTTTCCTTCACCTCGGTGGCAATGGCGCGCGCCTTTGCGTGCGCCTGCTCGTAGGTCAGGAGCGGCGGCGGTCCGATTTCGCCGGGCCGATGACAGCTCTGGCAATGCTGCTGGAGAATCGGCAGGACGTCGCGATAGAAAGTTGGCGGCGCAGACGCAGCGGCGGGCGAGCGCTGCGCGCGCGCGTGAAAAAAAACTCCAGCGAACGCGAGCAAGGCGAATGCGGCGGCTGCGATTCTTATCTGCAAGAAAGGTCCCACGGAATTAGTTACGCTTTTGCGCGGCCGGGTTGCAAGCGCAAAGCGGGGGAACCGGCTACTGCCCGGTGAATTGAAAGCTGGAAATGGTCCGGGCGATCACGTTTTCCTGGATTTGCACGAGGTCGGTATCGGCGAGGGTCATGGCGAAAATCGTGTAGAGATGCGCGCCGCGCGGGATGAAGGCGACCACGCCGGACCAATCGCGATGATCGATGCTGCCGCGGAAGCGCCGTTCGACTACCGGCGCGCCGGAAACGGCGACGCGTTTTTCTCCGAGCGGGCGATAATTGTCTAGAATCTCGCGCAGGCGATGATCGGTTTCATCCATGTCGGCCGCGAGCGACTTGCCGGCCGGCTCATTCCCGATCAACAAGTACGTGGTTTGATCGGCTGTGCCCATCGCCGTAATCGCGCCGGGGAGTATCGAGCGCGCGCCTTCGATCACCTGCCAGTCCGGCGGCTTGTACATCTGAAAACCGAAAGTCTTGTTCGTGTAGGTGTTTCCGTTGACTTCCTCGCGCACCGGCTCAGGCGTGGCGGGCTTGGGCGGATCGGTCACGGCCGGCGGCGGAGTTTTCGCGGCGGCAGAGTTCGCGGCTGCGGGAGCAGGTGTTGCAGGTGTGGATGCAATCTTCGCGTTGGCAGGATGCGCGGCGGGAGCGGGCGTCGCAGGTGCGGACGCAGACTTCGTGTTAGCAGCATTCGCAGCAGCAGGAGCGGGGCTTGCCGCCGCAGTGTTTGCCGCTGTGGCGTTTGCCGGAGGCTTGCTTTCTCTCGGCGCGGCAGGCTTCGCATTCGGCGCGGCGGAAGCCGGCTCGTTCACATTTTCAGCCGCGGCGCCCGGAGCGGCCGGCGCTTTCTCTGTGGCCGGCTCGAGTTTCTTTTTCGTTTCGGCGTTCTTTTCCGTGTCCGGCTTTTTCGCTGTATCCGACATGAGGATGGAAACAACCTGGTCCTTCTGCACCAGCGCGTAGCCGTAGCTGGTCTTGACCTTGAACGAATTGTCGTCGAATCCGACAATGGCGCCCGAGACCTTCGTTCCGTCTTTTAATTTCAGCTCGTCGGCGCGCGCGGCGGCGGCGAGCCCTGCAAACAAGGCAGCTGCGGTGGCGAAGGGGAGAAGGCGCCTCATGATTCGAGTATCGCCCCCTGGCCGGCCGACGGCAAATTTGAGTGCGGGGAAGTTGTTGGGTTAGTCAGCAGAATCGCACAATATTCCGGGTTCTGTTTTACAATTCGCGCCGTGGCAGTGCTCTTCGTATTGCTGATTTCGCTGCTCGTGTTTCGTGCAGCCGGCGCGCTGGGAGTGGCGGCGCTGGCCTCGTGGATTGCAGCAACGCGTTATGCACTGGCAGTAATGTTCGTGGTGACCGGGCTCACCCATTTCAACAAGACGCGGCACGAACTGGTCCGCATGATGCCGCGAGCGCTTCCCGCTCCGATGTGGATGATTTACTTCACGGGCGTGTGCGAATTCGCAGGCGCAGCCGGGATTCTGCTTCTGCGGTTTCGCGGTCTGGCAGGGCTTTGCCTGATCGCTCTCCTGGTGGCAATGTTCCCCGCCAACGTCAGGGCGGCGCGGGAGAAGCTCACCTTGAGGGGCAAGCCGGTGACTCCGCTCTGGCTGCGGTTGCCGATGCAAATCCTCTTTATCGGGCTGCTGTGGTGGTCAACGCAGCCGTTGAGCTTCCCGCAATTCTGAAACTGGCGCGGGATTATTTCTTGCGGCCACGGGAAGTGGCGCGACGATGATTTGCTTTCTTTCGCGGCGCAGCATGCATGGCGAGGAGTTCCTGACGGAGGCGGTCGAGCTCCTTCTCAAGCGCGGCAAATTCCGCGGCAGCGCCACCGATATTTCCGGCGCGGCCCATGGATTCGAGGTTGCGGGCGGAGGCGACGGCGCGAGGCGCGCCGAAGATGGCGACCGCACCCTTCAGGGCATGGGCGGTGCTGCCAACTGTTTCAGCATTCTTTCGCGAAATGGCCTGCCGGATGGCCGAAAGTTTCCTTGGCGCGTCCGCGAGGAATGATTTGATCAGCGAGCGAATCAGCTTGTCGTTTCCGGCGGTGGTGCGCTGGAGATGAGCGGCAACATCTTCGACGGGCGCGTCCGGCGTTTTGAGCGCGGGAGGCGTTTCGATTCGTGACGCGCCGAGAGCAGCGGACTCGAGGGTCTGAAACAGTTTATGCATATCGAAGGGCTTGGACAGAAATCCGTCCATGCCTGCTTTCAGGGATTCTTCTTCGTCTTCTTTCGTGACGTTTCCCGAGAGGCCGATGATGGCTTGATGGCGTCCGGACGAGAGCTCCGCTTTGCGAATCGCGAGCGTGGCTTCGATGCCACCCATTTCAGGCATCTCTTCATCCATCAGCACGACATCGAAGCGCTGCTTTTTGAGCGCCTCGATCACCTGGCGGCCATCGCTCACGCCCACAGTGGAATGGCCGCGCGTTCTGAGCAATTCCATGGCGAGCTCGCGATTGATTTCGGAATCGTCCGCGACAAGAATGCACAGCGGCTTTTCGGCTTGGGCCAAATTGCGGCGAGCGGGCGGAGGGGCGGTTTCTTTCGCGGGCTGGTGTTTCGATTCCTTCTCCAGAAATCCTCTTTCTTGCGATCCCTGCGCCTGCAATCTCCTGGCGGGAGGTGTTTGATTCGCGGCGGCGTTCTTCGGTGCGGTTGCCAAGCTCTGAGCGCGCGGCAAAGAAAACCAGAAGCGGGAGCCGCCGCGCGAGCGCGTCTCGGCGCCAATGGTTCCGCCCCAGCGCTCGACGGTCATTTTGCAGAAGTACAGGCCGAGGCCCGCCTTGCCGGGGCGGTCCTTGCCCTTTGCAAAAAGCATGAAGAGTTTATCGGTGGGTTCGCCTTTGGGCAGACCGGGGCCTTCGTCATCCACAAACGCGAGGAGGGAATTGCCTTTTTCCATGACGCCCAGGGTCACCGCGGTTCCCTTGGGAGTGTAACGCATGGCATTTTCGAGAAGATTTCCGAAGATGCGATCCACACGCGGCGCATCGCCGATAGATATCCAATCGCGCGAGGGGTCGAGGGCGGGATCGAGCTGAAGGTGAACGCCTTTCTCGCGGAAGGCGGCGGAAAAACTTTCGACCGCGTGCCGGGCGCGTTCGGCCAGATCCACGGTGTCCGCCGCTTTTTCAGCGCCGGACAATTGCCCGGCCAGTTCACCGGAGAAGGCTTCGAGGATTCCGCGGATCATCTGCTCCTGCCGTTGCGATTCGCGCTGCCCTAAATCGACGTAGCGGCCGAGATCGGCGGGCAAGTCCCCGGCGGTGAGGCAATTGAAGCATCCGCGCATGGCGCTCAGCGGTTGCGAGAGGTCGTGAATGATGCAGTGCAGGAGAATTTCCTTCTTCTGAATTTCGCGCATCAGCCGTTCGTGAGCGAGAAGCGAATCGCGCGCCGTCTGCAGCCATTGCTTCTGCTCGCCGAAAGAGCGCAAGAAATTGCGTATGAGGAGGACGGGGCGGCCATCGAGCCACAGGGCCGCGGCTTCGAGCGGCGTCTGATCCCCGGCTTCGCCGCGCTCGATCCAGTTGCCGGAATTCGCGGAGCCGTCCTTTTTGGCCTTCCAGAACTCTTCCGCGTCCACGAGAAAGTTTTCGAGAAAAGCGGAATGCTGGCCCAGGCGAACCGTCGCGGAGCGCTCGAACTGCGCGCCCCAGGTACGCGCGAGCCAGGGAGGGAAATCTCCAATCGGGCGGAAGACGCCGTTTCCCAAGTGCTCGAAAAGGGCGAATCCCTCCTTCGCCAGAAACGATTCCAAGATGTGGTCAGGCGCCATGCGAGATTTAGCCAGTTCAGATCAGGTTGAGCGCGATTCGCCGGGGCTCGATGTGGAATTCATTTTAGCCATCATGGCCAGCGAGAGTTGAGAGAAAGCTTCGTCCACATTCTCGCCGGTTTTGGCGCTGGTGCGCAGGACTTGCCATCCCTTGGCCGCGTAGGTCTTGTCCGTGTCCGGCTCGATTTCCCATTGATCGGCGAGATCGCTTTTGTTGAGCAAGAGGACAAAAGGGACATCGCGGATTGTTTGCGCGACTTTGTCGTTGAGGGCGAGGGCGACATCGAGAGTCTGACGCCGCGTGCCGTCGACAACGAGTAAATATCCGTGCATGCCACGGAGATACATCATTTTGACTTTCTGATAGTCATCTTCGCCGTAAATGTCCCAAAGAGCGAGCTCGACCGGGGTGTTATTGACCGGCACGGTTTTCTTGTCAACCTTGACGCCAATGGTGGTGTGATATTTGTCGAAGAAGATTCTTTCAACGAAACGGCGGACGAGGCTGGTCTTGCCGACGGAGAAGGAACCGAGCATGCAGATTTTTTGCGTGATCATGGAAATCGCCGCCCAGTTTACGGGGCAACGGGCGAGATGTCGACCTGAAACGTTACGCTGCGATTGAGCTGGCGTCCTTCGTCGGTATCGTCCGTGCGCAATGGCTGCGTGGTGCCCACGCCGCGGGGGCGGAAGCTCGACGCCTGCACGCCCGCGCGTTTGAGCGCCTTCGTGATTTCGTCCGCGCGCTGCTTGCTGAGCAGAAGATTCGTCTCTTCGACGCCGGTATTATCGGTGTGGCCCACCACTTCAATATGGACGTTTTCATTGAGAGCGATCGCCTGCGCGACGATTTCCTGGATGTTCTTCTGCGCCAGCGCGACCTTTTGATCCTGGCCCGGTTCGAGCGTTGCGATGCCGAGAGGGAAGAGAAATACGATCGACTCGACGGACCTTTTTGCGCCTTTCAAGGCGAGAATGTTGGCATCCTGCAGCTTTGAGTCGTCCAGTTCGCGCACGCCCGCGACCCACGTGGCGCGGTCGCGCAGACGCGCAATCCATTTCGGGGATGCTGCGCCTTCGGCCACCAGGACGCCATCCTTCATCGAAAGGGTGGCGCCAGCAGGCGGGGCGAAAAGCTTCCTGACGTGCCTTAATACCATGGAGTCGTCAGTCGAATAGAACGGCGCCAGATGAAACTCCGCCCGGTCCGAGGTCAGGCCGGCGTTCGCCAGCAGATCTTTCGGGTCCACGGCATGTGAATCACGGAATCCAGACACGATGTAGCGGCCTCCTTCTTTGCTGACGGAGGTGACGACGATTCCGGGCTCCCGGCGGAGGGCCTGCTCGAACTGCGTCCACTGGTGGACCCGATAGGAGAGGTAAAAACCCCAACCAAGAATCGCCGCCACAATAATTGCCGAAACAGTGATCAGCGTTCGCGGCTTGCGCTTGCCAGGCGCTGCCTCGCGGGATCGTTCCTCGAGGAGGGGGGTGAGGCGGTCGTCCGCGCCGCGAAATGGATCCGTGTCGCCCTTGAAATTGTCGAAGGCCGCCGCGTAGTGTTGCTCGATGCCTTCCAACACTTCCCGCATGTGCACTCGATAGTCCTCCGGTGCGTGGCCGCGAAACGCGGCAGCGATCACAGCCTGCGGGCCAACTTCAACCCAAATGCGGAAACCACTGAAACCCAGATCGTCGAGAGCTTCATCGCGCGCCGTATTGAACCCATCCTGAGCGAACTGCTGAATGGCGGTGAGCAATCCGGCAACCATCGTGGGATCCTGCGTGGCGACGGAGGGGGCGGTGAGGTGATTCAGCACGAGGCCGGTTTCGCGATGAATCAGGAAAACCTGCTCGACGCGATACACCAGGCTGTGGAGGAGCGCAATTTCAGTGAAGGATCTCCCGGTGCGAAGCGCCTCAATCCGCCATTTGATACCGCGCCAGGAAAGGCTGTGCTCCAAAGCTTCGTTGAATGATTCGAGCATGGAGCGCAGAGTTTCCGTGATGGACTTGCGTATGGCCGGGCCCATGACGGGGAAAAGCGCGTCCGCCAAAACATGCGGGTGCTTGCGGACAGAATCGCGGAGAGTTTCCTCGATGGTGGGCGCCAGAGCGTCGGCGAGAGCGCGATCATCGCCTTGGTCGCGCCGGAGCTTGATCGCCTCGGCGACCACGGAACTCAAGTCCTGAGCGCGCCGTTGCCAGTCCTCGAGGCGATGCTGGATATCCGCAATTTCTTCCTGTTCCGGAGCGATGATCAGATGGCGCAATTCCTCGAAAGCGTGGTTATCGTTTTCGTTGGGCGGGTCTTGCTGCGACTGCCCCTGGGGGGCGCGGCGTTGAGCTTGCTCGGCCATGTTGGAAGGTTAAGGTTTGCCTCGACGGGCGACTTGCGAATCCCGCGGAGCCTCTGTGATTCGCTTCGTCCGCGCCGTTCCAGCTATTTTTCGGGCAGTTCGAGATCGTTCTTGAGCCGCAGAGAAAATTCGGCGAGCAAGTCGGCCAGGGCTTCGCGGTCGGTCTTTTCGTGGCGCAGAGTCTCGACTTCGCGTTCCAGCGCCGAGGCGGATTCGCGGCGCAATTTCTCGATCTCGCCGGAAATGGCTTTGGAATGTTCGAGAAGCTTGGCGCGCAGCTCGCCTTGACCGTCGGACATTTGCTCTTCGACCTGGCCGAGCTTCTTCTCGAGCACTTTCCCGGTATCTTTGATCTCGCGGGAGATCTCTTTCGCCACGTCGGTGCGCTCCGCCTTTTCGGTCTTGATGCGCTGGCTGAGCGATTCCACTTCCTGCTGAACAAAACTGCTCAGGGTGTCGAGGCGCTTGGTCATGTCCTCGCGGAGGGTTTCGAGCGCTTTCGTGACGTTGTCCTCGAGCCGCCCGAAGCGCTTCTCGTAATCGCGCATCTGGGAACCGAAAAGGATGTCGCGGATTTTGTCTACATTGGCGCCTTGGTTCTCATTGTTCGCGTTATTGGGGACTTTTGCTTCGGCCGGTGATGCCATATTCCTGCCTCTCCTTCTGCGGCTCTTGATGCCCTGCCGGGTGGACGCTCGCCTCTTGGTTTTGGGCACAGAGGGACACTACTACGAAACGGCAGTTCCCGGCAATATCGGCGGGGCGCCCGAAGGGGGTACGAAAAGAGTAGTACCTACAGGAGTCCCGGAACCGGGCATCGAACTTGAGGAAGGCCTTGTTGGGCATTGTGGGGAACGGCAATGGGCCTGTTTCAAGTCAACGGGGAACGGTTTGCGCCCTCCTTTTGGAGGCATAAGCGATACATTTTGGGACCCTCCTGCGTCTTGCTATTAAGGCGCTCCCGGGCCGGAGGGATTGCGTCTGGAGGGGTGAAAAGCCATGCGTGAAAGCAACATAGCAAAAGTGGTGTCATTGCGGCTGACGGAGTCTGCTTGGCGATACTTGGATTCGGCGCCTCGCAACCGGGGAGGAGCCCGGAAGGCCTTCGTCGCAGCGGTTCTCTTAACCTGTGTGGCCTGGGGGGCAGCAGCAGCTCCTGGAAGTTCGGCCCAATCCACGCGAGAAGCAGTCACCAAAATAGTCGTCCAAATTCAGCGGGCCGACTATGAAGGTGACCGCGCAGCGTTGAAGCGCCTCTACGGCGAGTTGACACCTTTTGTGGAGGACAAAGAGCTTGCTTCGCGAGTGCGATATTGGCGCGGGTTTGCGCTGTGGCGCAGGGCCGTAAACGGATTCAACGATTCCGTGGACGCCAAGGAGCAGGAGGCGGATCTGACGCTGGCGGTGGATGAATTCAACAAGGCGGCCGCGAGCGACCCTGGCTTTGTGGATGCCAAGGTGGGGGCAGTGGCGTGCCTGGGCCTTCGTCTTTTCCTGAACCAAAAAGACCCAGCGCGGATGCAGGAGCTCATGGCGCAGGTTTCGCCAATCATGAAGGAGGCTCGAGCGGCGGACCCGGATAATCCACGCCTCATCTGGGTGCTAGGTCCCATCCTCTGGCGGACTCCCGCGGAGCGCGGAGGCGGCCAGGCCGTTGCGATGGAAACGTACCAGAAAGGCCTGGAAACGGCACGGAAGCGGAAAGCGACGGCGAGCGATCCACTGGAGCCATCGTGGGGTGAGCCGGAGTTGTTGATGGCTCTAGCCTGGTCCAGCCTGAACCGAACGACGCCGGACCTCAACGCCGCGGAGCAGTATGCGCGTTCGGCGCTGGAGATTATTCCGTACTGGCATTACGTCCGCGACATCCTCATGCAGCAGATCAAGGACGCCAAGGCCAAAGCAAGCTGATCGCGCAGCCACGGTCGGGGCGAAGCTCTTACCGGTCGAGGAAGGCGCGGAGGCGGGCGTAGCCGGCGCGGCTTACGGGGAGCTGGGTGCCGTTGTTGAGCACGGCGACGTGGCTATCTTTCGCGTAGGGCTCGACTCTCGAGACGCGCTCGAGATTCACGATGTAAGAACGATGAATGCGCATGAAGCGGGAAGGGTCGAGAACCGTTTCGAGGCTCGAGATGGTTTGCTGCTTCAGGTGCTTTTTGCCTTCGGCGCAGAGCGCAACGTAATCGTCCTGGGCTTCGGCATAATCGAGCTTGGCAATCGTAATGATGAACACGCGCGTGCCGTCGCGCACGGGAATTCGTTCGATGAAATGCGCAGGCGGGCGAGCCGCGGCAGCCAGGTCCGTCGCGCGAGGCTGGGCCGATGCATGGGATGCGCCCGAGCCGTCCGACTTCTCGACGACGTGGTGTTTTGCGCGTCCGAGAGCCGCTTCAAAACGGTCCGCGCCGAAAGGCTTCAGAAGATAATCCACGGCGTGAACTTCGAAAGCGCGGATCGCGTAGCTGTCGTAAGCCGTCACGAACACGATGGCCGGGTCCGCGTCAATCAACTCCAATACCTCGAAACCGTCCAATTTGGGCATTTGGATGTCGAGGAACAGAAGGTCCGGCTTCAATTCCATCACGGCTTTCACCGCTTCGAAGCCGTTGGCGCATTCGGCGACAAGCTCGATTTCGTCGTGCGCGCCGAGAAATTCGCGCAAAACCTGCCGAGCCAGTTCTTCGTCGTCAACGACGACGGCGCGAATCTTGCCTTCGCGTTCGCGGCTCACGCGGGCCGGACCTCCCTTTCCGCGGGGAGCGTCATGGCGACGCGAAAACAGTCTCCGGTTGTCTTGACGTCAAAACTCGCGAGATCGGGATAGCGCGCCGCAAGGCGCTGGCGAACATTCGCGAGGCCTACGCCGTTCCGGCGCCGCGGCGGAGCTTCGGGGTCGAACGAATTCTCGACGACGATCGATAGCTTGCCGTTCTGGCAATGCGCGTCCAGGCGTATCCATCCGCCTTCCACAAGATTCGCGATGCCGTGCGCGACGGCGTTTTCGACAAGCGGCTGAAGCAGCAGCGGAGGCACCTGGACGTCCATTGCTTCCTTGTCGATATTCTCTTCCATCTTGATGCGCGCGCCGAAGCGAATCTTTTCGACGGCGAGAAAGGCGCGAATCAGGGACATCTCCTCTTCGAGTGGTATTGCGGACTTTTCCCCAAGGCCGAGCGTGCGGCGCAGGAAATCGCCCAGCAGGATGCACATCTCGCGGGCTTTTGCCGCGTCGGAGCTGGTGAGCGCGCTGATGGAATTGAGGCTGTTGAAGAGAAAGTGCGGATTCACCTGGGCTTTCAGGGCTTTCAGTTCCGCTTCGCGCGCGAGAATGCTGGCTTGCAACACGCGCGCTTCGGCTTCCTGCGCGTCCTGAAGCGCGAGCATGACGTAGAACATGGCGACAGACAGGAGGTAGAGTAAAACGCCAGTGCCAAACAAAATGGGGAAGTCATGTGAAATGCGCGTATCAATTCCGTGGTACCTGGCGAAGCGGGAAAGCTGGCCGGCGAGCGCCTTGGCGGTAAGTACCCAGAAGCCGCTGACGATGAACGCCGCGGAAAGATGCGTGACGCTGAGTCGAAGCGGCGTGGATTCATCGAGCCGCGTCGCCCGGCACGAATACCAGGCGGATAGACACATCACCGCGTACAGCAGGCTCAGGGGAATCGCGACGACCGCTGCTTCACTCCAACTAAGCCCTCCGCTTGCCGCCAGCCAGTAGATGAGCGTCCCGGAGAAGGGAAGCCATACGAGGAGGTAAATAAAGAGGCGGCGGAATTGGCTGAGAATAGGGTGCATGCGCGCTTCAATTCTTGATGGACAAGCCTCCGAACATCGAGATGCCCCTGATAATAAGCTTCTTGATGGGAACCGCCCCACCCGGCAGAGGGTGGCTGGTTTTGTCGCTGTAGCCGCCTAGAAGACTGATGCGATTCACGGTGACATTCCAGTTTTCTGGCACGCGAAGCTCGCCACCGCCGAAAATGGCGATCACTTCAAGCACCGCGTCCTCGCCTTCGATGTCGGCTTTCGTGAAATCAATTTCAAAGCCGCCGAAGATGGCGAGGATGTCGCCGCCCTGAAAATTCCTAGCGCTGACTCGGGTTGCTCCGCCGCCAAAAATGTTAAGAGAGTTGAGCCGCGCATCCGACGTACTTGCATCCATGTGCTGCTTCCAAGTGTCCCTCCACCCATCCACCCAGGAGGCCTTGCCGCCCCCGCCTCGAAAAGCCTGCATCACCAACACGACGCCGATACCGATGATAAAGATCGGCCAGATGGTCTGGATGCCGACGCGGCTGACTCCCAACTCGTCCAACTGGAGCAGGACTCCCATCAGAATCAGCACCCCGCCCCAGACGTGCCGGCTGCGGTTACTGCAGCCGAACACATTGAACAGGCCAAAGACGACGAGAATCATCGGCCAGAACCGGAACACGTGCTCCGCGGAAATAATTCCCAGTTGGTCGAAGAGGAGCGCCACACCGACCAGCAGAATGATGACCCCGAAAATCAGGCCCCTGCTGAAGTGCCCTAAGTTGTTGTTAACTTCCATTGCGATCTCCCGCCCGGGATCCCGGAGGCGTTACTGGCTGGCCACGCAATTTTCCCAGCAGTAGAACAGCCAATCCCGCCCCCACAAGGACCAACGGCCAGAATCGGAGCGACTCCTGCACCCAGGGAACATTCATTTGCAAAACGAGGATATTCCAAATGCCGCTTGCGAGCACGGAAAACAACCAGGCTCCGCCGAGCCCCGAATGGCCGTAGCCCAGTTCACACATTTGAAGAACGATGCCGAGCAGAATCAGCATGCCCGCCCCTGCGGCGATGATGGCCGCTCCGGGAATTGAATTCTGCATGGAGGACTGCCGATTCGCGTTTGCCATGTTGTTGTCTCCCGCTCCGAACTTTACTGCTGCGTCCATGTGGCGAGAATAGAGGAGTGACCGCAAGGCGTCGCGGGGTTTTCGGCGAACGGCGGCTAATTACCGGCGAACGGCATTTATTGGCGAGGGGCACACCCTATCAGGTGGATCCTGCGCCGGGAAGCAGGGAGGAAAAAGGAAACTGGCAGGCCGCAAGGCGTTCAGGAAGATCCTACGACGTAATCACTATACCAATCCAAAAAGCTCCCAGCAGCAAACCGGAAAGCACAAGCAGCAGCCGCAAGCGCTTCTTGCGAACGGCAGTCACAATGATTCCCATCGCGCAAAGAAGGAAGGCAAGTTCCGGCCAGAAAAGGCGCGAGCTGAACCCGAAAGCGCTCGCTCCCAGGTTAGGGCCCTGGTTCATCCAGAACGAGGCGAATGAAGCCGCCGCGGTGATCGAAGCTCCAACCACAGCAGCCAGCGCGAGCCCTTGCGCCCAGTCAGGCACCACCCACGACTTTTTTGTATCGCGCCAATCGAGCCACGTCTGCGCGACGACCACGCCTACGATCAATAGAACGAACAGCGCCACGTTCGACTCCCAAGCTAACGGCAGGTGCGGATCAGGGCTGCGCCGTTATACTCGATAAGAGTTCGCGTGCCAATGCGAAGTTGCATTAGAACCGCAATTTCATTCAGGCGCTCTGCTTTGTAGTCCTAGTCCTTATAGAACGAGATACGCGCTTCTCTCGCGCTATCCTGACCCTTGGTACCGTTGAAACCGTGCGAATCCTGCGGCCGTGCCGTTTCTGTTCACCACACGCCATCGGGGCCAGGACGCCGCCGATGGAACGGTTCTTCGCCCTAGCCAAAATGGCGGGATCGATATGGAAGCCAATTTCCGTCATCGAGCGGACTCCCCAGGCCACGCATGAATAACGGGCATTCGAGCTACCAAATCGGGAGATAGCAGCACCGGAGGCGCACCGAGCTATCTTCCTGAGAAGAATGACGATAGGGCAGTAAATTTGTGGAATGATGCCGCTCGATGGGGGTACTACTAGTTTGTCAGCCGGGATGTGGAAAACTCCGGCAGTGCCTTGTCCTTATTGACCACTGGCTTGCACGTTTCACTAGACGTAGCTATTGCCGCAACCATGCAACACCAGCGAGTGAGGGAGCTTGCTTCATCTGTTACGATAGCGAGCGAAATGCGCGTTCCATGGATCATCGGGCATCGCGGGGCATCCGGCCACGCTCCGGAAAATACGCTCGCGGCTTTTGAACGCGCCGTTGAGCTGGGCGCCGGGTTCATCGAAACCGACCTGCACCTCACTCGCGACGCTCACTTTGTCGCCATTCACGACCGCACCCTGGAACGCACTACCAACGGCCGCGGTGCCGTCCGCGATTTCACCCTGGCGCAACTGCGCGATCTGGAAGCCGGCCTGTGGTACGACCGGATGTACATGGGCGAACGCATTCCGACGATCGAAGAGATACTGGCCTTCGCGCGCAATCACGATATTGTGGTTTATCTCGAGCTCAAATACGAAGCAGCCTGGGGAATGCACCACGCGCTTGTCGGGGCGCTACGAAACCCCGAGGACGCGGCGCGCACCGTGGTGATCTCGTTTGATCCGGGCGCGCTCGCGGACTTGCGCAAGCTCGACGCCACGATCATGACGGGGGTGCTCGTGGAAGAGGCGCGCGCGGATCTCGTAAAAGCTACCGTGGACGCGGGCGCCCGGCAATTGTGCCCGCGCTCGACGCTTGTCACGTCCGCGCTGGTTGACGAAGCGCACCGCTCCGACCTGCACATTGCCACGTGGACAGTAAACGATCCCGAGGAGATGCGCGCGGTTATCGCCGCCGGTGTGGACGGCGTCATGACCGATTTTCCGGATCGTCTCCGCAGTGTGATCAACTCGCCGAAGTAGACCTGTTATCCCGCACACCGCTACACGATACGTTGGAACAACGCCGCGAACTGCCCGAGAGTCAATTGCTCCGCGCGAGCGTCCGGCCGAAGCCCGCACGCTGCCAGCGCTTCGTGAATCCGCGCGTCGGAAGCCATTGCGCGCAGATTATTGCGCAGCGTCTTCCGCTTTTGTCCGAAGCAAGTTTTCAAGAAATCGAGAAACGGCGTGTCGTCTGTGATTCCGAGCGACGCGCGCTCGCCCGGCAGGGTCATCCGCACGAGCGCGGACGTCACGCGCGGCGGCGGACGAAACGCGCCGGGCGGAATCCGCAGCACAATTTGCGGTTGTGTGTAGAACTGGCACGCCGCCGAGAGATAGCCGTATGCTTTGCGTCCTGGAGGCGAAGCAATCCGCTCGGCGACTTCGAATTGGATCACGATGTGAATGGAAGAAATCTGCCTGGCGCAGCCGAACAACCGGTGCAGGATGGGCGACGTGATGTAATACGGCAGGTTGCCGTAAACGCGGAACTTTCCGTGCACAAGCTTCGCAAGGTCGAGCGAAAGAACGTCGCCCGGAACCACTTCGACGCCGGGCCAATCCCGTGCCCGTTGGCGCAATCCCTCAGCCAACCGCGTGTCGGTCTCGATGGCAATCACGCGCCTGCCATCGCCTGCGAGCAACTCCGTCATTTCGCCGTGCCCCGCGCCGATTTCCACCCACACATCGCCGGAGTCTCTGGGAAGCGTTTCAAAAATGCGCTTCCGCCACGCGGGATCGCTTAGAAAATGCTGGCCCAGCTTTTGTCGCGTCATTCCAGCGCCGAGTGTAGCCTGAAACTCCTGTTGCAGCCCAACCCAAGCTGTTATCGTGGGTGGTGCGGCTGGCATTGTCGAAAGATCTGGACGCTTCTCGCTTGGCGCTTTCGTTGCATTCCAAGTTTTTGCGATGCGCGATTCCCTTGACGAACCCGCGCGCTTCCGTTACCGTTTTTGTTTCGCCTGAGGGCCCATGAAAATCCTGTTCGTATCCTCGGAAGGACTGCCTTACTCAAAAACGGGAGGACTCGCGGATGTCGTCGAAGCGCTTCCCAAGACGCTCGTCGAGATGGGCCATGAAGTAGCCGTGCTCCTGCCGCAATATCGCGGCAACAAGATCGGCTCCACGCTGGTTTCGAGCCTCACCATTTCGCTCGGAGAAACGCTGCGCTTTCCAGCCCTTGGCGAAGGCAAATCCGTTGCCGGGGTGCGTTACTTTTTCGTCGGCGATCCGTCTTTCTTCGATCGCGAGCAGCTCTACGGCGACAAGAATGGCGACTACCCGGACAACGCCGAGCGATTTGTGGAATTTTCGCGCGCGGCAATCGAATTTACCAAGCGCATCTGGCTGCCGGACATCATTCATTGTCACGATTGGCAATCGGCGCTGCTTCCCGTCCTGTTGCGCACGCAGCACGCGACTGATCCGGTGGTGCGTTCGCTGCCCGTGATTTTGACGGTCCACAATCTCGGCTATCAGGGATTGTTTCCGCAGTCCGTGTTGCGCCAGATCGGGTTGCCGCAAAGCCTTTTCTCCGTGGACGCGCTCGAATATTACGGCAATGTGAACTTTCTCAAAGGCGGCCTGCTTTTTGCCGATTATCTGACTACCGTGAGCCGCCGCTATGCCAAGGAGATCCAGACGGCGGAATATGGCTACGGTCTCGATGGCGTGATCCGCGGCCGGGGGGAGCGCCTGGTCGGCATACTGAACGGCGTAGACTACGGCACGTGGAGCCCGGAAGCCGACACCTTCATCGCGCAGAATTATTCCGCGCATAATCTGGAAGGGAAGAAAGCATGCAAGAAGAACCTTCTGGAGCTGTTCCGCTTGCCGGCGGAGAATCTCGACCGCCCGCTCATCGGCATCGTCTCGCGGTTCGCCGACCAGAAGGGATTCGACCTGATCGCCGCGGAAGCCGAGGCGTTGATGAAGGAAAATTTGGCGATTGTCGCGCTGGGCACCGGCGCCCCGGAACATGAAAAACTGTTCAAGGAATTGGCAGAAAAATTTCCCGCGCGCGTGGGCGTGAAAATCGGGTACGATAACGCGCTCGCGCACAAGATCGAAGCGGGTGCGGACATGTTTCTGATGCCGTCGCGTTACGAGCCCTGCGGCTTGAACCAGATTTACAGCCTGCGCTACGGCACGGTTCCCGTGGTGCGCGCCACCGGCGGCTTGGACGATACGATTCAGAACTTCGATCCGAAAACACAGCAGGGAACCGGGTTCAAGTTTGAGCCCTACGACGGCCGGGCGCTCCTCGGGTGCGTGCAAGCGGCGCTGGCGACCTATCGCGATCCCAAGCTGTGGCGCGCGGTGCAGGTCAACGGCATGGCGAAAGATTTCTCCTGGAAGACTTCCGCCTCCGCCTATGTCACGCTGTATGAGGCGGCTAGAAGGGCTAGAATCCCCAAGGCGGCTGGATCATCTAAAAAATAGCGCAAACATCCGGGTCAAGGCCCGGCGCGCGAGATAAGGAAAAAAGACATGGCGGAAAGTACCCTTCAAGCAGTCAGCGACGCGGATTTTCAGGTGGAAGTGGTGGACGCGAGCAAGAATCAGCCCGTGATGGTCGACTTCTGGGCCGATTGGTGCCGCCCGTGCCACATGCTCACGCCGACCGTCGAAGAAATCGCGCGCGAGCACGCCGGCAAGCTGAAAGTTGTGAAGCTCAACGTTGATGAGAACATCAACGCAGCAGGAAAGTTCAACATCCGCGGCATCCCCACGCTGCTCGTTTTCAAGGGCGGCCAGGTGGCTGACCAGATCGTCGGCGCCGTGCCCAAAGAACAGATCGTGAAGGTCCTCCAGCGCCACATCTCCTAAGCGCGTTTCCGTGACGCGCAAACGAATCCCGTCGCGACCCCGGTGCCACTGGGCGAAGTCACCCCTCATGATTCGTTACCACGACGAAGAGTGGGGCGTGCCGATTCACGACGACCGTCTCTTGTTCGAATTCCTGATTCTCGAAGGCGCGCAGGCAGGCTTGAGCTGGGAGATTATCCTCAACAAGCGCGGGAATTACCGCAAGGCGTTTGACCGCTTCGATGCAATGAAAATTGCGCGATACGATAAGCGAAAGATCCGCGAACTGCTGCGCAATCCCGGAATCGTCCGCAACCGCCTGAAAATTGCTGCGACCATCTCCAATGCGAAAGCGTTCCTCGACGTGCGCAAGGAATTCGGCAGCTTCGACCGCTACATCTGGCAATTTGTCGGCGGCAAGCCGAAAAAGAATTCGTGGTCCAAGCACGTTCCGGCAAGCACGCCTGAATCCGACGCCATGAGCAAGGATTTGAAGCGTCGCGGCTTCCGCTTCGTGGGCTCGACGATTTGCTACGCTTTCATGCAGGCCACCGGGATGGTCAACGACCACGCCCGCGACTGCTTCCGCCGCAACGGCGTCCGTTAGTATAATCCCGCAGCGTTCGCGACGATCGGCCGGTGCTCACTCCTCGCGGCCATCGTCTGATTCAATGGTTACATCAGCTGCATTTTGATTTGGCGCGGATACAACCGCTCGGAGGATACATGTCGAAATCGCGCAGAATCGTGGCAAGCACGTTCCGCAAGCACGCCTGAATCCGACGCCATGAGCAAGGATTTGAAGCGTCGCGGCTTCCCTTTGTGGGCTCGACGATTTGCTACGCTTTCATGCAGGCCACCGGGATGGTCAACGACCACGCCCGCGATTGCTTCCGCCGCAACGGCGTCCGTTAGTATAATCCCGCAGCGTTCGCGACGATCGGCCGGTGCTCACTCCTCGCGGCCATCGTCTGATTCAATGGTTACATCAGCTGCATTTTGATTTGGCGCGGATACAACCGCTCGGAGGATACATGTCGAAATCGCGCAGGGAATTTTTGGCGGAGACATCGCTGGCAGTGCTGGGAGCGGCCGCCGTATGCCGCGGCCAGCAGCAACAACAAGCCGAACTGCCGCCGGGGGCGCCGAGTACGTTCGGCACCGCGCCGGCGGTCGGACCTCAGGTGTCGCCTGCCACTTTCGCCGAAGCAGAGAAGCTCGTACAGATAGAACTGACCGGCGCCGAGCGCGCGATGGCAGCAGGCAGTTGGCGCACGACGATGGCATATCTCTACGAGCGGCGCACGGGGCCACGCAAGGTCGAGTTCGAGCCGACACTCGCGCCTGCGTCGCGCTGGGATCCGATGCTGCCCGGGTTGAAGGCCGCCCCGGAACGCGACCGATTCGTTCGCAGCAACGAAGATCCCGGACCGCTACCTACACACGACGAGGACATTGCGTTCGCTTCGGTGACGCAGCTTTCTCGCTGGATCGAACGGCGCAAACTCAGCTCCGAGCGACTTACGCGAATCTACCTGGAGCGGATCGAGCGCTTCAATCCGAAGTTGCGCTGCGTGATTACAGTGACGCGCGAATTGGCGCTCGCGCAAGCGAAGAAGGCCGACGAGGAAATCGCGGCGGGCAAGTACCGCGGACCGTTGCACGGCATTCCGTGGGGCACGAAGGACCTTCTCGACACGGCCGGAATTCCGACGACGTACGGAGCCGAGCCTTTCCGGGATCGCGTGCCCAAGAAAGACGCGGCGGTGGTGAAGCGCCTCCACGAAGCGGGCGCCGTGCTGGTCGCGAAGCTGAGCCTGGGCGCGCTGGCGCTGAACGACATCTGGTTCGGCGGCCAGACGATGAACCCGTGGCTGCTGGAAGAGGGATCGTCGGGCTCGAGCGCGGGCCCCGGCGCCGCTACCGCTGCGGGATTGGTGGGGTTCGCGATTGGCAGCGAGACGGGCGGCAGTATCGTGGCGCCGTCCATGCGCTGCGGAGTCACCGGACTGCGGCCTACCTACGGCCGCGTGCCGCGCACAGGCGCGATGACGCTCTGCTGGTCGCTCGACAAGCTCGGCCCCATGACGCGCTGTGTCGAGGATGCCATGCTGGTGCTGCACGCCATCTCCGGGCCCGACCCAGGCGATTTGGCAAGCGTGCCCAGCAAGCTGGATTTCGACTCGAGCGCAGGCGTGCGAGGGCTGCGCGTCGGCTACTTCCCAGGCTGGATGAAGCAGGCCACCGAAGTGGATCGCGCTTCTTTGAGAGGAGTGCAAAGGTTGGGCATGGTTCCGGTGGAAGTGAACATTCCTGACTGGCCCTATGATTCGCTCAACCTGATACTCTTCGCCGAGGCAGCCGCGGCGTTCGAGGAAATCACTCTCAGCGGCGCGCTCAATCAACTGAAGGCTCAAGTGCCCGACGCATGGCCCAACATTTTCCGCGAGTCGCGTTTCCTGTCCGCCGTGGACTTTGTCCAGGCCGACCGCTTCCGCCGAAGCGTGGCTGCCGAGATGGCCCGCGTTTTTTCTGAAGTGGACTTGCTGCTCGTCCCATCGCTGCGCGACGAAATGCTCACCATAACGAACTTCACCGGGCACCCATCGCTTACGTTGCGCGCGGGCTTCGTCGAAGTGTCCAAGGCGCGCAGCGACTGGGCGCCGGACCCGAACCATCCGCTGCCAACTTTCTCGCCGCCGCGCCGCGTGCCGCACGGCGTCACATTGATCGGACGCCTCTTCGATGAGGGCACGATCGCAAGCGCCGGGCTTGCGCTCGAGCGCAGCCTGGGTGTGGTCGGCGAGCGCCCACCCGGCTTCTGAAAACGGCTGCTGTCCTGAATTCGGTCGAAAAAGACCCCCCTCGCCGAGTGACGATTAGAAACTGGATGTTCGAGGTTAGAAGTTAGAGGTTCGAGCAAACCAAGGATGCCGCGCTCCCCGACAAAAACCATCGGGGCACACAAACTGCGAAAGCACGGCGCTACATGAACTTCTTGGGCCTTGCCGCGACGGGCGCTGTGGGAAATCGAATCCTGCCAGTGCAAATTATTTTCGGTTAGAAAAGAGGATGTCACGTGTTTGCAGCGGGTTAGGCAGGTTCCTATCTTGCGCGGTATCGGCTACTGTGACGACTGTCGCGGGACATGCGAAGCCTTCCGGTACGAGATGCGCCCGGAACGTGACCTTGTACAGCCGACTCATTAGACCGAGAATCGTAGGCGAATAAAAGGCGAAAGTCAACAGGCCGTGCCCTGAGTTGTGTTGGGGTGAGCGTGCTACGATGCGCCGGGAAGGATCCCTTCGGCCCCGCGAGACCGACCGGGGCGCCAAGAACGCGCTCCGCTCAGGACAAGGTGGCACCCGGCCAGGTTACTGGAATAATTTCCTGCGCGTCACACCCAAGGCTCCTAGAAGCCCGGTTCCGAGCAGCACCATAGAGCTTGGCTCGGGGGTTGTGACGTCACCGCCGGCCACTGTCGTTGTTCCGCCTTCAGTCAGGAGGGTATTCGTATCCGCGAAATACGTGAAAATGCAATTGGTCTGCGGAGGAACAGCGCCGCCTGTGCAGATCGTGGTATTCAAGGAGAAGTTCAGATAGGGGACGTTCGGGCTAAAGAGGCCCTGAAAGGCGGCGTCGCCGCTCAAAGTGAAGTTAGTTACGATTGCATTGAACGTGGGCATGCCCCCCGAGAAATCGGCACTTAAGCCCTGCCACTCAATGGTTCCAGTCAAGGAATCGCCATCAGCGAACACGAGGGTAAGATTCGTTGTCGTTCCATTGAGGAGAACGGAGTGAAAAGGGGACGACGAAAGAAAACCGCCCAGCAGAAGCCCGTCATCCGCACCCTGACTTGCATTATCGTTGGTTGTTGTGAGGGTGTAAGTCCCGCCGATGTCACCGATGGGAGAGCTTGCGCTTCCCGATAACACACAAGTGAAGGCTGCATCGCAGATCCCCAATTGAATGTTCGCCGTCCCGTCGGGGTTGTTGGGATAAAAAGTGACACCCTGCGCACTGCTGCCAAGGACAAACACACTGTCGGCGCTACAGACTGTCGCGCCGACGGCAACGGCAAGGGCCGACAACACTAGAATTGCCATCAGTTTCGGCATTTTGGATTTCCCCCCGCGCGAGCTCTTGAACGGCTCAGTCTTCCTGAAACGAGAATCTTCAAGAATACCCATGACCAGAAAGCCCCGTACAGCTTGGGCACTTTGAGTACCGATATTTCTTTGCTAGAAATCTAACGATTTAGCTAAGCCGGCGCTCACAACCTACGCAATCCGTTGCACTTTCTGTGCAAATTATCGGTGCAGGATAAAGCATTGCTAGTCGAGAGAATATTCGGCGCGGAGGGCGCAGCACTCGGACTCGGCACCTTCTCGAACACATGTTTGGTCTCGGCCACCCGCAGTCATCACTGGCCTAATCCCGGAAGCGATAAACCGTCCGACCCTTCGCGATCCATCCCCCAGGCTCGACTGATCTCCCGAGCTCGACTTGCCGTCGACTCGGGAGCCCTGTATGCCGGGGACCTGGGCGGCGTCTGATCCCCCAGTCCCGCGAAATCTTCCGGGACGCAAACAGCGCGGCTCCTCCCTTGCCGGGGACCTGGGAGGCCCCGTCTTGCAGTCGGTAACGAATGGTGTGGGATTCTCCGCGCTCGGCTTGATGTCGAGGGTAAGAAGCTGTTCCAGGGCGAAAGGTGGCCGCCCGCCCCGTTCGCAAGGTAGCAGCCAGGGATAACGTCGCGCGCGCCGGGCTCGCGCTTGAGTGCAGCTCGCGGGGTTGGAGCGGGCCCGCCGGGATTCTGAAGAGCCTCGATCCAAATACCTTGCCGGGAGCGCTCCACGTAAACAGGAATGGTTTCTAATTCTCGGGGTATAATCCCGCACCCAATGGCATTGACCTCCGGCACTCGTCTGGGACCGTACGAAATCGTCGCGCCGCTTGGCGCTGGTGGCATGGGCGAAGTCTACCGCGCGCGAGATACGCGCCTGGACCGCACTGTCGCTGTCAAGATTCTCACGCAAGGGCTAGCGGACACGCCCGAAATTCGGCAGCGATTCGAGCGAGAAGCGCGGGCCGTTTCCAGCCTCAATCATCCGCACATCTGCGCGCTCTATGACGTGGGCCACCAGGACGGAATCGAATATCTGGTGATGGAATATCTCGAGGGGGAGACGCTGGCAGCACGGATTGAGAAAGGTCCGATGCCGAGCGCCGACCTTTTGCGATACGCGTCCCAGATCGCGGACGCTTTGGACAAGGCGCACCGCCAAGGAATCGTGCATCGCGATCTGAAGCCGGGCAATGTGATGCTGACGAAGTCAGGGGCCAAGCTGCTTGATTTTGGCCTGGCGAAGGGCGGCGAGATCATACAGGGAGGAGATCTCAGCTCTTCACCGACTGTAAGCCGACCGCTGACGACACAGGGAACGATCGTCGGGACATTGCAATACATGTCGCCCGAACAACTGGAAGGCAAAGCGACCGACGCGCGGAGCGATATCTTTTCCTTCGGCGCCATGCTGTATGAGATGGCGACGGGAAAGAAGGCATTCGAGGCAAAGAGCCACGCGAGCTTGATCGCGGCAATCATGAAGGAAGAGCCTCGGCCGATGCGCGAATTGCAGCCGATGACGCCACGGCTGCTGGAGCACATGGTCAAAACGTGTCTTGCGAAGGATCCGGAAGATCGGCCGCAAAGCGCGCACGACCTGAAGATGGAGTTGGACTGGCTTCGAGAGTCGAGTGGCATTTCGGACGCTCCGAAGTTGGACGTCGGGAGATCCACGGCGCGGAGCAAGCTGCCGGCCATCATGCTGGCCGCCGGAGTCCTGGCGCTCGCAGCGGCGATTGTGATTGCATTTCTGTTCCGGCCGCAAAACCCTCGCGCGGAACGGCTCGAGTTTTCCATTCCCCTCCAGGGAGAAATGAGCCATTTGGCGCTGTCTCCGGATGGCCGCTTGCTGGCGTTTGTCACACCGGATCAGTCTTCGGGAGCAAACATGCTGGGCTTGCAGCGCGTCGGTTCCCCGGGGATAACCATCCTGCCGGGCACCCAGGGCGCAAGCTATCCGTTCTGGTCGCCCGACGATTCGTATGTGGCGTTCTTTGCCGATGGCAAATTGAAGAAAGTCGCGGCCTCCGGCGGAGTTCCGCAGGTCCTTGCCATTGCGACAAGCGGTCGCGGTGGGAGCTGGAGTCGCCGCGGCGTCATTGTCTTCTCGCCCCAAGCATCTGGGTGGTTGTGGAAAGTCAACGCCGACGGTAGCAATGTCGTATCGCTCACGGACAAGATATTCGACGCCCGCCAAATTGTTTCGCACCGCTGGCCCGTCTTTTTGCCCGACGGCGAGCATTTCCTTTATATAGCGGTAAGCTTCACGAATAACCTGGATAACAGCGCCAGGGGCATCTACGTCGGTTCACTTTCTGGCGAAGCAAAGAGGTTGATATCTGCCGCTCAGTCGAACCCCGGATATGCGAACGGCTACCTGTTCTATCTGGATGACAAGAAATCGTTGCGCGCCAGTCAAGTCGACGTCTCGAAGGGAACGCTGTCGGGCGAGTCGCAAGTCGTCACTGATCAGATCGGATACCAACCGTCGATTTTCTGGGGAGCGTTTTCCGTGGCGGAGAATGGTACGATCGTTTACAACACGAATGTCGGGTCCACGCTCTCGGTCCTCACCTGGTACGACCGGGCCGGAAAGGAATTGGGCCGTGTGGGCGATGTCGGAGTTCTCGCAAATCCGACACTCTCACCCGACGGAACCCGATTGGCGGAGGACATCGCAGATGCAAAAGCGAACAACGTCAACCTCTGGCTAAGCGATATCAAACGCGGCACCAACTCACGCTTCACTTTCGATTCAAGCGAGGCGGTTGTGGGTGTCTGGTCTCGCGACGGAAAATTGGTCGCCTACCGCTCCCTCGCATTGAACGATACAAACATCTTCCTGAAACAAGCACAGGGGTTGCAACCGGCTCAATCGATTTTCTCCGCCAAGACAAGCGCTCATACAACGGATGATCTCGATCCGAACTCGTGGTCGCTCGACGACAAGCAACTCCTCTGCACCTTGCAGCCCGCAGCGGGAGGCTCTCAACTGGTGCTTCTCTCAGCATCGGGCGGTAAGTTGACGCCATTTCTCAGCACCAAGTCCAACGAGACCAACGGCCAGATTTCGCCCGACGGAAGGTGGGTCGCCTACGCTTCGAATGAATCCGGCGATTGGGAGATTTACGTGACGACATTTCCCACCGCTGCCGGGAAGTGGCAAGTGTCTCGTGGTGGTGGCACCGAGCCTCGCTGGCGCGGCGATAGCAAAGAGATTTTTTACATCGCGCCCGGAAGCACATTGACGGCCGTGCCGGTCGCTAGCGGAGATACCTTCTCGAGCGGAAACCCCACGCCGCTGTTCCGCACTCAGTTTCGGGCGAATGTCTCTTCAACCGATCTCTACTCGTACGACGTGACCAAGGATGGCCAGCGATTCCTCGTGAACCGCTACGCCAAACCACCCCAAGTGGCTCCATTGCACATCGTCCTCAACTCCACCGCTGGCTTGGCGAAATAATCTCGTGTCCGCGAAGAGCACAGACAGGATTGTCTGTGCCACCAACTACGTAGTTTCCCCGCTACTCGGGCTTGCCTTGGCGTGACGGCGCAGCGTACTATAATTTGTACTGGATTTGACCTTCCTGTAGCGTTTCATCCGAGATTTTCGCCGGGCGATGTGCGGGCTGACAAGGGGTCGAGAAGTTGACTGAAAGCGCGAAAACGAAAGCGGTGGCGGTGGTCGGCGCGCAGTGGGGCGACGAAGGAAAAGGCAAGGTGGTGGACTACCTCGCGTCGTCGTTCGACTACATCGCGCGCTACGCCGGCGGGCACAATGCAGGCCACACGGTCATCTTCGACAATCATCGCTTTGTTCTGCAGTTGATTCCCAGCGGCATTCTGCGCCCGGGCAAGAAAGCGGTCATTGGTCCCGGCACGGTGGTGGACCCGGCAGCGCTGGTCAACGAAGTCGAGAATCTGCGGAAATCGGGCATCGAGGTTCGCGGACGCTTGTTCTTGAGCGATCGCGCGCATCTGATTTTTCCGTATCACCGCGAAATGGATAAAGCGGCCGAAGCGGCTCTCGGCGCGGCGGCCATCGGGACCACGTCGAGAGGCATCGGCCCGGCATACGAAGATAAAATGGCGCGGCGCGGAATCCGTGTCGGCGAGCTGCTCGACGCGGAGCGCTTCCGCGAAAGGCTTGAGCGCGTCATCGGTGAAAAGGACGCCATCAGCCGCGCGTCATACGGCCATCCGCTCGAGACGGCTGGCCTGCTCGACCAGTATCTGGAGCTTGCCGCGCACATTCGCGGCCTGGTGACGGATACCGCCGTGCTCCTCAATGAGGCGCTCGACAGAGGCGAATCCGCGCTCTTCGAGGGCGCGCAGGGCACCATGCTCGACATTGATCACGGGACGTATCCATATGTTACGTCGTCGAACGCCACTTCGGGCGGCGTGGCAACGGGTCTCGGCGTGGCTCCGCGGCGCCTTACGGGCGTGGTCGGCGTGACGAAGGCATACACCACGCGCGTCGGCAGCGGGCCGTTCCCTACGGAAATGGCGGATAGCGCCGCGCAGGATCTGCGCCAGCGCGGCAATGAGTTCGGCGCCGTCACCGGACGCCCGCGCCGCTGCGGCTGGCTCGATCTGGTCGTGTTGCGGTACGCGATCATGCTGAGCGGAATCGATTCGCTGGTGGTCACGAAGCTCGACGTGTTCGACTCGCAGTCGGAAATCAAAGTTTGCACGGGCTATCGCTACAAAGGGCAAAGGCTCGCCTCGGTGCCGGCGGATGTGGACGCGCTCGCGCAAGTGGAGCCGGAGTATCAGACGTTGCTGGGCTGGCGGAAGCCAACGCCGGGAATCCGCGACGTAAAGGATTTGCCCGCAGCGGCGCGCGATTACCTAAATTTCATCTCCGATCAGCTGCAGGTCGAAATTGGAATGATCTCGACGGGCCCGGAACGCGACGCCACCATTGTTCCGCGCGGGACGAAGCTCGCCGCCTGGCTGTAACCCACCGCCATGCTCTCTTACGAAGAGGCTCGCGCAAAAGTCATCGCCGTGATTCGCGAGCGCTTTCGCGCGGCAGCCGCGCACGAGCCAGAGCTCCTCGAATTTGCCGGCCAGCCATCGTGTGTTCTCGGCCGCGTCCTTGCCGAAGATGTCACCGCCGACCGTCCGTATCCGCCTTTTGACCGCTCGACGCGTGACGGGTTCGCCCTTCGCGCCTCCGATGCGGCAAAGCCGGGCGCGAAGCTGCGGCTTGCCGGCGAAAGCCGCGCGGGTGTGGCGTTCGATGGCACGGTCGGCGCGGGCGAGTGCGTGCGGATCATGACAGGCGCGGCGCTGCCGCGAGGGACAGACGCTGTCGCGATGCAAGAGTACGCGCGCGCCGAAGGGGATTTTGTTGTATTCGATCAGCCGGCGCGCACTGGCCAAAACTTCGTGCCGGCAGGAAAGGAGATAAGAGCAGGCGATGTTGTCGTCGCGCGCGGCGCACGGCTGGGTTACGCCGAACTTGCGATGGCAGCGCAAGTGGGGCGTTCGCGCGTTTCGGTCTTTGCCCGGCCGCGCATCGCGATTCTCTCGACCGGCGATGAAGTCGTGGACGTGGCTCAGGCGCCGGGACCATTTCAGATTCGCAACAGCAACAGCGTCTCGCTTGCGGCGCAGGTGTCGCTTGCAGGAGGCGAGCCCGTGATGCTCGGCAACGCGCCGGATGAAATCGTGGAGCTGCGCCGCCGGATCGAGCGGGGCCTCGAAACCGGCGCACTGATTCTCAGCGGCGGCGTTTCGGTGGGGAAGTACGATCTCGTGGAAAACGTGCTGCGCGAACTCGGCGCGGAGTTTTTCTTCGATGCGATCGCGATTCGTCCGGGGAAGCCCGCGGTGTTCGGCTGGTGCAAGGGCAAGCCGGTATTCGGCTTGCCGGGGAATCCCGTCTCGACAATGGTAACGTTTGAGTTGCTCGCCGCGCCCGGCATCGAAATCTTGAGCGGGAGCGAGCCGCAGCCGCTTCCTCTGTTCAAAGCAAAGCTCGCGCACTCGATCGACGAGAAGCCGGGGCTGGCGCATTTCCTTCCTGCGCGCGTAAGCTGGCCCGGCGACGAGCCGGTGGTCGAAGCGTTGCCATGGGAGGGCTCGGGCGATATTGGCGCGGTGGTGCGCGGAAACTGCTTTCTCGTCGTGCAGACTACGAAGTTGAAGCTCGCCGCAGGCGAATCGGTGGACGTTCTGCCGCGGCGAGGGATATTTTAGAGGCTGCGATCTTGAAGAAGCTTTCACACTACGACAAGAAAGGCCGCGTGCGCATGGTGGACGTCACGGCCAAGCCCGCGACGTCGCGCACGGCGACCGCGCACGCCTTCGTCCGCATGAAAGCGGCGACCATCGCCAGCATTCGCCGGTTGAAATCGCCCAAGGGCAACCCGCTTGAAATCGCGCGGATCGCGGGAATCACGGCCGCCAAGCGCACTTCGGAGCTGATTCCACTTTGTCATCCCCTCGCGCTGACGCACGTGGATGTGGATGCGAAGCTATGCCAAAATGGAATCGAGATCACCTCGCAGGCGACGACCACCGGGCCCACGGGCGTCGAGATGGAAGCCCTCGTCGCCGCCGCGATTGCAGCGCTTACAATCTACGACATGTGCAAGGCGCTTGAGCGCGGCATGGAGATTACGGAGTTGCATCTCGTAACAAAGAGCGGGGGACGAAGCGGCGCGTATGCGCGCGCGGGAAAGCGTGTGCGCAAATGACGCCCAACAAGGATGTCAAAGTCCTCGTGGTGGACGACAACGCGCTGATCCTCGATCTGTTGATGAAGGGGCTGATGCCGTACTGCGACACGCGCGCCGCCGCCGATGGCGCCGATGCGCTGTTGAAGATCGTGGATGATCCGCCCGATCTGGTGGTCTGCGACTACCGCATGCCGGGCCTCGACGGGCGCCAGCTCTATGAAAAATTGCGCGGGCGCCAGCAGACGAAAACCATCCCGTTTATCTTTCTCGCCAGCCGCGGCGACATCGAAGAAAAGCTCCGGCCCCTTGTGGAAGGCGTCGAAGAATTCATCCCCAAGCCATTTTTCCTGAAGGACCTGGTGCGGCGCGCCAAGAAAGTGGTGGACCGCCTGCACCTCGAAAAACTCCAGAATCGCGCGGTACGCCCCGGCGTGATTCAAGGACGCCTCGAGGAAATGAGCATCATGGACTTAATGCAGTCACTCGAGATGGGCCAGAAATCCTGCCAGTTGACCGTGCGGCGCGCCGGCGAAACAGCCCAACTCTTCTTCTCTTCCGGCCAATGCAAGGACGCGCGCGTCGGCTCTCTGGAGGGCGAGGCGGCGGTCTATGAAGCCGTAAGCTGGCCCGACGGTGAATTCGAAATTGACTTCAACGGCTCGGCGTCGCGCGACACGATATCCCGCACCACCACCGGTCTTCTGATGGAGGCGCTCCGCCTGATGGACGAAGAGCAGCGCGACTCCTCCGGCGAAGACGCCAAAGTTACAGAAGGCTGATCGCTCGAACCCCTCATGCGCGTCTCCATCCTTACCATCAGCGATTCCGTGGCGGCCGGGAAATATAAGGACAAATCGGGCCCTGCGGTGCGTGAGCGCTGCAAGGAACTCGGATGGGAAATCGCCTGCACCGCCATACTGAGAGATGACCGCAACGCCATCGAAGCAATCCTTCAGAAGCTCGCCGATGCGCGCGAGTCCGACTTGATTCTCACCACGGGAGGAACCGGGCTCGGGCCGCGCGATGTGACGCCCGAAGCGACGATGGCCGTAGCCGAACGGCTCATCCCCGGATTTGCCGAGCATATGCGCGCGGAAGGATTGAAAGTGACTGACCGAGCGATGCTTTCGCGTGCCACCGCGGCGATTCGCGGCTCGACCATCATCATCAATCTTCCGGGCAGCCCGGCGGGCGCCGTCGAATCGCTCAACGCCATCGCCGATCTTCTCCCGCACGCCGTCGCCATCCTCCACGGCGCCGGCCACAACTAGCTCCTGCTGCGAAGCCCCATCGGACGGCATTGGCCGCGATTGACCTGTGTGCTACGATGTGCAGTTCAAAACGGCGATGCCGAACGAATACATTCCGATTTTGATTTACGCGGCGCTCGTTGCGGCGTTTCCCGCCGTGACGCTCATTGCTGCCAAGTTCATTCGCCCTGACATGAAGACCACGGGCGCGAGGCTCGAGCCGTACGAGTGCGGCGTGCCGCCCGAAGGTTCGTCCCGCGGGCGATACTCGGTGCGGTTCTACATTGTCGCCATTCTTTTCGTGATATTCGACGTCGAGACGATTTTCCTGTTTCCCTGGGCGATCAAGTACAACCAGTTAGGGGCATACGGCCTGGCGACGATGATCATGTTCCTGGGGATTTTGCTGGTTGGATATGTCTGGCTGTACAAGAAGGGCGCCCTCGACTGGGTCTGACGCGCGGGGATCGCGGGCAGCCCAGCCGGTTCGACCGTTCTGATTCAGTCCTAATCAGTTGACGCTGTTTTTTGGGGTGTGTTAAAAAGGCGGGCTGCTCGCGAGCGTTTGCGCGACCTAGCGCGCAGTCTCCGGCGACAGCAGCCGATCGAAGCAATGGCCAACGACCCCTCGGAAAAAGTTCCACCCTCGAAACCGCCGGAAGGCGCGGCGGAATCATCGCCTACTCCGTCGAAACCTGCGGGAGAAGGCGCGCCTGCGGCTGCGAAACCTCCCGCGCCGGCTGCCGCAGCACCACCTAAACCTGCCGCGCCGCCGGCGAAGCCAAATCCGATGGCGCCGGTTCCGCTCGATAACGAGCTCGTCCAGCGGCTGAAGGCGCGTTTTGGCGAGGCGATTCGCGAAGCGACGCTCGACCGGAAGCAGGCGATCGTGCTCGTGGCGGCTGGCAAGCTGCGCGAGATTTCGCAATACTGCCGCGACGAAGAGAAATTCGACATGCTCACGGACCTCACCGCCGTTGACTGGCCGAAGCGCGAGAAGCGGTTCGATGTGATCCTCAATTTGTATTCGTTTCCGAAGAATGAGCGGCTGCGGTTGAAGGCTCACGCGGCCGAAAGCGAGCCTGTGCCGAGCGTTTGCGCTGTCTGGCCGGTGGCCAACTGGCTCGAGCGCGAATGCTTCGACATGTTCGGCATCGTGTTCGAGGGCCATCCGGATCTGAAGCGCATTCTGCTGCCGGACGAGTGGCAAGGGCATCCTCTGCGCAAGGATTACGACATTTTGAAACAGGACACGGCCTGGGTGCGCGAAAACCTGGGAATCGAGAGCGGGCAATAGCGCGAAAATGGCGGACACGCGAAATAACGGCGGGACCTGGTCGGGCGCTTCAAACGTTGAGACGACGGTGCTGGGCGCCGACGAAATCATTCTCAACATGGGCCCGCAGCATCCCTCCACGCACGGAGTGCTGCGCGTAAAGCTGAAGCTCGATGGCGAGCGCGTGGTGGATTCCGAATGCATCATCGGCTACCTGCATCGCGGCGTCGAGAAAATCGCCGAGCATCGCAGCTACCAGCAGTTCGCGCCTTACGTGGACCGCATGGATTACGTCGCGGCGGTTTCCAACGGCCTTGGCTATTGCGAGGCAGTGGAAAAGCTGCTGGGCGCGGAAGCACCGCCGCGGGCGCGCGTGGTGCGCACGATCCTCACGGAACTCCAGCGCATCGCGAGCCACCTGCTCTGGCTCGGCACGCACGCGCTGGATATCGGCGCGCTCACGCCTGTTTTCTACTGCTTCCGCGAGCGCGAAGAGATCCTGAAGATCTTCGAGAAATATTGCGGCGCGCGATTGACCACGCACGCCTTTCGCATCGGCGGATTGCAATACGAGACGTACGACGGCTTCGAAGCCGACGTGAAGCGCTTCTGCGACGACTTCGCCACGAAAATCGACGAGTATGAAACGCTCCTCACCGAAAATCGCATCTGGGTAGGGCGCACAAAGGGCGTCGGCAAGCTCTCGGCCGAGGACGCAATTGCGATGGGCGTCACGGGTCCGGTATTGCGCGCGAGCGGTGTGAAATGGGACATCCGAAAAGCGATGCCGTACGCTGCGTACGACCAGTATGAATTTGAAATTCCAACGCGGCTCACGGGCGATACCTACGACCGGTACGTGGTGCGCATGGAGGAGATGCGGCAGTCGAGGCGTATCTGCCTGCAGGCCGTCGGGAACATTCCTTCGGGCCCCATCATGGCGAAGGTGGGAAAGGTGCTGAAGCCACCGCCGGGAGAGGTGTATCACGCGATCGAGGCCCCCAAGGGCGAGCTGGGCTATTACATCGTGAGCGACGGCACCACGCAGCCGTATCGCCTGCGCGTGAGGCCGCCGTCGTTCATCAACCTGCAAGCGTTCGACAGAATGGCGCGCGGGGCGCTGGTGGCGGATGTGGTTGCGATCATCGGCACGATTGATATCGTGCTCGGGGAAGTGGACCGCTGACGATGGGCCATCTGATACCAACTTCGATCCAGCCTTATGTGCTCCCCGTGTTGTGGGGAGTGGTGATCGTTGCGGTGCTGCCGCTGCTCGCCGGATACATCGTGCTGCTCGAGCGCAAGGTGATGGCGGACATGCAAGCGCGGCTGGGGCCGATGCGCGTGGGGCCGCACGGATTGCTGCAACCAATCGCGGACGCCGTCAAACTCTTGCTGAAAGAAGACATCATCCCGCATGATGCCGACCGCCTGATGTTCTGGGTGGCGCCGCTCATCAGCGTGACGATGGCCCTGCTGGCCTACGCGGCGATGCCGTTCGGCCCTGCGTTTCAGATCGCCGATTTAAATGTCGGCTTGCTGTTTATTCTGGCCATCAGCTCGCTAGGCATATACGGAATCGTGCTCGGAGGTTGGGCGTCGAACAGCCACTATTCGCTGCTGGGCGCGCTGCGCAGCGCGGCGCAGCTTGTGAGCTATGAAACCGCGGCGGGGCTGGGCCTGGTCTCCGCGTTGTTGCTGGCGGGTTCGCTTTCGATGAAGGAAATCGTGCAGGCGCAGTACGACCAGGGAGAATGGTTCGTTTTCTCCGTGCCCATCGGCTTCTTTATCTATCTGGTGGGTTCAATCGCGGAAACAAACCGCGCGCCGTTCGACCTTCCGGAAGCGGAATCGGAGCTCGTGGCCGGCTACATGACGGAGTACAGCGGCTTCCGGTGGTCGCTCTATTTCCTGGCTGAATATGCCAACATGATCATCGTCGCGGGGATTGCGACCACGCTGTTCCTTGGTGGCTGGCTGCGGCCGTTTCCGCGATTCGCCGATCGCCTCCCCGGAACCTCCGTGGAGATCCTGGACGCGCTTCCGTCGCTCGTGTTTCTTGGCGTCGCTGCGTATTGCTTCTGGCTCGCGCCGAAGCAGCCGGTAAAGATTCAAAAGCTCGTGATGGCGCTCGTGGGCGGGCTGTGCGTGGCTTTGGCCGCCGCGCTGGCCGGTTCGCTATTTGCGCCGGACGCGGTGCGGCTGGGAGTTCACGGCGGTTTCTGGTTCATGGCGAAGGTGATGGCGTATTTGTACGCCTTCTTGTGGATACGATTTACGTTTCCGCGATATCGCTTCGACCAGTTGATGCGTCTCGGATGGCGATTCCTGATTCCGCTGGCGCTCGTGAACCTGATCGCCGTAGCGGTGGCTCTGGTTGTCTCGCAGGAGTGGGGATGGCACCCGCGGGTAACGACGATTCTTGCGACGCTCGCGACGCTCAGCGTGGCCGTGTGGCTCGCGTCGAGCGACGAAAAGCACGAGACGGCGATTCGAACGGCGGACGGTGAGTAGATGGCCCTGAGCTATATCCTGTTTGCGTTCTTCGCCGCTGTGGCGGTGGTCTCCGCCATTCTGATGGTGACTCGGCGAAACATCGTGCACAGCGCCGTTTCCCTGATCACCACGCTGCTTGCGACCGCCGGAATTTTCCTGCAATTGCGCGGTGAATTCCTGTTCGTTGTGCAGATCATTTTGTATGTCGGCGGAATCATGGTGTTGTTCGTTTTCGTGATCATGCTCGTGAATCTCGATGTTTCATTGCGCTCCGTGCAATTCAACCGGCAGAAATGGGTTGCCGGAGTGCTTGCGCTGGTTCTCGGCGCGCAAGTGGTGTTCGCCGTGTGGCTGGGGAGCGGGACATTGCGATTGCCGCCCAGGCACCTCGCGGTGATGCCGCCGCGCAACACCGAAGCCGTTGGCCAGGCGCTTTTCACGCAATACATATTGCCGTTTGAGATCGCCTCCGTGCTTCTGCTGGTGGCGATGATTGGCGCCGTCGTAATGGCGAAGCGGAGGGTTTGATGCCGGGCAATGCCATGATCGCTCCGGACTATTATTTGTTGCTGAGCCTGGTGCTGTTCACGATCGGCGTGATCGGCGTGCTCACGCGGCGGAACGTCATCATCATGCTGATGTCCATCGAGCTGATTCTAAACGCCGTGAACATCAACTTGATGGCTTTCTCACGCTATTACGGCACGGTGGATGGGCAAGTGTTCGCGATTTTCGTGATCACTGATGCCGCCGCGGAAGCCGCCGTGGGCCTCGGAATCATTCTTGCGTTTTTCCGGAACCGCGAGACAGTGCTCGCCGACGAAATGGACATGCTGAAATGGTGAAGGGCTCCGAATGAACGTTCAGTTGCCATTCTTTCTGGATCACATCTGGCTGATCCCGCTGTTTCCCCTGGCGACCGCGGCGGTGATGTTGTTCTTCGGCCGGCAGCTGAAGAAGGCTGTCATCGATGCGCTTTGTGTCGGCAGCGTTTTTCTCTCATTCCTGTTTTCGGCGGGCGCCTTTCTGCAATTGGTGGCGTTGCCGGTGGGCGAGCGCGTGGCTTCGAAAATCCTGTTCGAGTGGATTGCCGTGGGCCCGTATCACCTGCTCGACGGCCGCATCGCAAATTTCGTCGCGGACTGGGGTTTCCAGCTCGATCCGCTTTCGGCCGTGATGATTCTTGTCGTCACCGGCGTCGGCTTCCTGATTCACGTCTATTCCACCGGATACATGGCGCATGAGGGCGGCTACTACCGCTTCTTCGGCTACCTGAACCTTTTCATGTTTTCGATGCTGATGCTCGTGCTCGCGAACAATCTGCTGCTGCTGTTCGTCGGCTGGGAAGGGGTGGGGACGTGCAGCTATCTGCTCATCGGATTCTATTTCCATAAGAAGTCCGCTTCGGACGCGGGGAAGAAAGCATTCATCGTCAACCGCATCGGCGACGCCGGCTTTCTGCTCGGCATCCTTCTGACCTCCGCGCTCCTGGGCACGGTTCGTTTCAATGAAATTGGCCCGGCACTTGCCGCGGGACACTTTGCGTGGGGCGACCCGAGAATCACTGCCATTGCGCTGTTGTTTTTCGTTGGCGCCACCGGAAAATCCGCGCAGATTCCGCTGTACGTCTGGCTGCCGGACGCGATGGAAGGCCCCACGCCGGTCAGCGCGCTGATTCACGCGGCGACGATGGTCACCGCCGGCGTGTATATGGTTACGCGCACGAATGCCATCTACCAACTGGCGCCCGCTGCCATGGCCGTGGTTGCCGTTATCGGAGCTGTCACCGCAATCTTTGCGGCGTCGATGGGCGTGGTGCAGAACGACATCAAAAAAGTTCTTGCCTATTCGACCATCTCACAGCTCGGCTACATGTTCCTTGCCTGCGGCGTGGGTGCCTTTACTGCCGGCATCTTCCATCTGATGACACACGCGTTCTTCAAAGGTCTGCTCTTCCTCGCCGCCGGCAGCGTGATCCACGCGCTCTCCGGCGAGCAGGACATGCAGAAGATGGGCGCTCTCTCGAAGAAAATTCCAGTCACGTACTGGACGATGCTCGTCGCTACACTCGCTATCGCCGGCATTTTCCCGTTCGCGGGCTTCATGAGCAAAGACCTGATCCTCGGCAAGGCCTACGAGCATGACGTTTTGCTGTGGGTGATCGGCTATTTCACGGCGGGGATGACGGCATTCTACATGTTCCGGCTCGTTTTTCTGACGTTCCACGGAAAATCGCGCGTGGATCACGAGGTGGAACATCACATCCACGAATCGCCGAAGGCGATGCTGATTCCGCTGGTGATTCTCGCGGTGCTGTCGATCGCCGGCGGCTGGATCAGCTGGCCCGAAATTCTCGGCGGCAACAGCCGCTTCGTGCATTTTCTCGAACCCGTGATCGTGATGCCTCACGAAGCGCGAATGGAGCCGGCTACGGGTCCGAGTTCGCGGCTGGGCGAAATACAACTCATGATGCTTTCAGAAGGCCTTGTGGTGCTGGGCATTCTGTTCGCGTGGTATCTCTACATCAAGCGCACCGATCTGCCGCAGAAGATCGCGGCGAGCCTGGGCGGCTTCTATCGCGCCGTTTACCACAAATATTACGTGGATGAAATTTACGACGCGATGTTCGTGAATCGCGCGAAGGATCTGGGCCTCGCGCTCGGCGCTTTCGACACGAACATAATCGACGGGCTTGGCGTGAACGGCGCGGGCTGGCTCACGCGCGCGATTTCGCGGCTCTCCATGTGGTGGGACACCTGGATCGTTGACGGTTCGGTGCGACTTGGCTCGCGGATCGTCTGGCTCTTCAGCTATCCCGTGCGCATGATTCAGGATGGCCTGGTGCAAAGTTACATGTTGCTGATCGTTATCGGCCTGATTGGTTTTCTGGCGTACTACTTCCATTTGTATAGCGCGATTCGGTAGCGATAGAAGGCGAGGGAACGGATGCTTTTCTCCGACAGCCACATCTTAAGCACGATCTTATTCACGCCGCTGGTGGGCGCCATCCTGATGCTGTTCATCCCGCGCGAGCGCGCCGACCTGCACCGCTGGATGGGCAATATCTTTGCGCTTCTCGGCCTCCTCGTCTCGCTGCCTCTGATTTGGCGATTCGATCCCAGCGGCCCGCGGTTTCAATTCGTGCAGGATCTCTCCTGGATTCCCTCGATCGGCGCACGCTACACGGTCGGCATTGACGGCCTGAGCTTCCTGATGGTGCTGCTGACCACCATCCTCGGCATGATTTCGATTTTGTCGTCGTGGTCGGCGATTCGGAAGCGCGAGAAGGAATATTACATCCTCTTCTTGCTGCTCCAGACCGGCATGCTCGGCGTTTTCATGGCGCTCGATTTCGTGCTTTTCTACGTTTTCTGGGAAGTGATGCTCGTGCCCATGTACTTCCTGATCGGCGTGTGGGGCAGCGAGCGGCGCCTCTACGCGGCAATCAAATTCTTCCTCTATACGCTAGCGGGCTCGGTGCTGATGCTCCTTGCGATTCTGGCGATTTATTACAACGCGAACACGTTCAGCATCAAGGCGATTCTCGAATCGCCCACCACGCTTTTCTCGGTGCAACTCCAGAAGTGGCTTTTCTGGGGTTTCTTCTTCGCCTTCGCGATCAAAGTACCGATGTTTCCATTCCACACCTGGCTGCCCGACGCGCACACCGAAGCGCCCACGGCCGGCTCCGTTATCCTGGCGGGCGTGCTCTTGAAAATGGGAACATACGGTTTTCTGCGCTTCTCCGTCCCCATGTTCCCGGACGCCACGAACAAGTATCGCTGGTTCATGATCGTGCTCTCGCTCGTCGGAATCGTTTACGGCGCGCTCGTCTGCATGATGCAGAAGGATATGAAGAAGCTCATCGCGTACTCGTCGGTGAGCCATATGGGCTTCTGCACGCTCGGGATCTTCGCGCTCACGCCGCTGGGGCTTTACGGCAGCATCCTCCAGCAAGTCAACCATGGCATTTCGACGGGCGCGCTCTTCTTGATCGTCGGCGTGCTCTACGAGCGGCGCCACACGCGCTTGATTTCCGAATTCGGCGGCCTCTCGACGCCCATGCCGAATTTTGCCGCCGTGTACCTGATCGTCACGCTGAGTTCGCTGGGCATGCCGCTGCTCAATGGGTTCGTCGGCGAGTTCACCATTCTGCGCGGGATTTTCGAGGTCCGCTGGCAATGGGCAGCCTGGGGCACGCTGGGCGTCGTCTTGGGCGCTGCGTACTTGCTGTGGCTCTACCAGCGCGTGATGTTCGGCAACGTGACGAACCCTTCCAACGAGCACCTGCCCGACTTGAATTGGCGCGAATATGCCACGCTCCTGCCGCTCGTTGCGTTTGCGTTCTGGATCGGCATCTACCCGAAGCCCTTCTTTAATGCCGTGAAGACGCCCGTTGACCAGATCGTCGCGCGCGTCAATCCGGGCTACTACGCCCCGCCGCCGGTCGCATCGGCCGTGGCCTCTGCTCCCGCGCATGCCGTCGCCGCGGAGGTCAAGTAGATGGACCAGCTTTCCGGCGATTTTTCTCTCATCCTTCCCGAGGCGATGCTCGTCTTTTTTGGGCTGGCCGTTCTGGTCACCGATTTCTTGCTCACGCCGCGCCAGAAGTCCTGGAACTCGCTCACCGCGATGCTGGGCCTGGTCTTGAGCGGCGCGGCGCTTTGGATGTGGCGCAACGAGGCCTCGCGCTCCATTTACGCGTTCAGCAACTCGATTGTGATAGACCCGTTCTTCATATTCTTCGGATTTCTCTTTCTTGCTTCCACGGCGCTCGTCATTTTGCTCTCCGTGAGTTACATGGAAATCGAGCAGGAGCAGCACGGCGAGTATTACGCGCTGATGCTCTTCGCCACTGTGGGCATGATGTTCCTCGCCTGCGGCAACGATCTCATCGTCCTGTTCATCGGGCTGGAAACCATGGCGCTCAGCTTCTACGTCCTCACCGGATTCTTGCGCCGCAACCGCCGCTCCAACGAAGCCGCGATGAAATATCTCCTGATGGGCGCGTTCAGCTCGGGCATCCTCGCCTACGGCTTTTCGATTCTGTATGGAATCGCGGGCTCGACGAATCTCCAGGTAATTGCCGCGCGCGTTGCCGAACGCAACGTGAATGGGCCGCGAGGCGATCTTTTGACGTTCCTCGCGCTCTCGACCGTTGCCGCCGGCGTTTTTTTCAAGATCGCCGCCGTGCCGTTCCACCAGTGGGCGCCTGACGTGTATGAGGGCGCGCCCACGAGCATCAGCGCCTACGTCAGCGTCGCGTCCAAGGCCGCTAGCTTTGCCCTGCTGCTGCGCCTGTTCCTCACCGTCTTCTGGCCGGTCAGTATCGACTGGATCGGGATCGTGTCCACCGTCGCCGTTCTCTCGCTCACCATCGGGGCTCTCGCCGCCATCACGCAATCGAACGTCAAGCGCATGCTTGCCTATTCTTCGATCGCGCAGGTCGGCTACATTCTGCTCGGCCTCGTCGCCAGCGTGAATAAGGACGGCTCGCTGAACCAGCGCGGGCTCCAGGCCATTGCTTTCTATCTTCTTACCTACGCCTTTTTCAATACCGGCGCGTTCGCGATCGTGATCATCCTGCGCCGCAAGGGAATGATTGGCGATGAAGTTGACGACTTGAACGGCCTGATCCAGCGCAATCCCACCGCCGCCATCCTGATGCTGATTTTCCTGATCTCGCTCGCCGGGATTCCGCCGACGGCCGGCTTCGTCGCGAAGCTGATGGTTTTTTGGGCGCTCATCGAGACGGGCCATCCCGTCCTCGCCGTTATCTCCGTCGCCTACATTCTTCCGGCGGTGTACTACTATTTCCGGCTGGTTGCGGCCATGTGGGTGCGCGAATCCACCGATAGCGTGCGCGTCGTGATTTCTCCCGCGCAGATGTTTGCGCTCGCGGCCATGACCATCGTCACGCTCGCCGCCGGATTGTTCCCCGAGCAATTTCTGCGCTTCGCCAGTTACTCGATCCTCATCCCCTTCGGCCGCTGAGTTCGGAGGGCCCATGGCCTCACAATCTCCGCTGCCCCGCAAGCGCCCCAGCACTTCCGCATCGCAGCTTGCGATGGCTATCGAACTGCCCTTTGTGTTGGTTATGGGTGTCGTGATTGGGGGCGGCCTCGGATATTTGCTCGACCGCTGGTTTCACACATCGCCTGCCATGACGTTGATTCTCGGCATTCTCGGCTTTGCAGGGGGCTTCTGGGATATCCTGAAGCGCCTCACTCGCGACGAAAAGAAACAAGAGAAAGGCAATGGCGGCCCCAGTTCAAACGGATGACATCTTCTACGCCGCAGCCGAGCGCCGCATCGAATACTTGACGCTCGCTCTCGGAGCTGTTGCTGCCATAGCAGCGGCGATTCTGTGGCGCCCCGGCGCTGGCGGCGGGGTGGCGGCGGGCGCGGCGCTTTCCTGGATCAACTATCGCTGGATGAAGCAGGGCGTCGGCACACTCGCGCGACTCTCCACAGCGCAGTCAGGCGCGGAGCAACCCCGCGTTCCGAGAAGTGTGTATTTCAAGTTCCTGGGCCGCTACGCGTTGCTGATCGTGGCGGCCTATGCTATTCTGCGTGGCTTTAGTTTGCCCGCGGCGAGCTTTGTTTGCGGGCTCCTTGCGGTTGCCGCTGCCGTAATTGTGGAAATGATCGCGCAACTGTTTCGAAGCGGCGCCTTGCCGCGCGCGAATTCTTGAAGGGGTGAAATGGGCGAGCGTCCAATCTGGGTCACCGTGATTGTAAATCGCCTGCTTGGCAAGCCGGCGGCGATGCTTCTCGCCGCGCTGCACATCAAGCCCGAGAACGCCGAATATCCCATCCCCGTGCATATCTCGATGGAGATTCTCGTTTTAGCCGTCGCCGTGGTGTTCTTTCTCTGGCTCAGGGCGCGTATTTCCGTGGACCGGCCCGGCGGCACGCAGCAGTGCATGGAAGCGATCCTGACGAACCCGATGGGGGTGGGCGTCCGCGACCTGCTCGATGACAATGTCGGCCACGACGCCGGCAAATATGTCGCCATGCTGGGTAGCATCGGCATTTTTATCCTCTTGAACAATCTCATCAGTATTGTTCCGACGCTCGAGTCTCCCACCGCGGTGGTTTCTGTTCCGCTCGGGTGCGCGATCGTCGTGTTTGTGTATTACAACTGGACCGGCATTTCGAAGCATGGGCTGCTCGGACACGGCAAGCATTTCCTTGGGCCGGTGCTGGTGATGTCTCCGATCATGTTGCCCATTGAGCTGATCAGCAATCTGGCGCGGCTCCTTTCGCTTACGGTCCGCCTCTGGGTCAATATGTTCGTCAGCGAAATGCTGTACGTTCTTTTTTTGGGATTGATGCTGGATCTCTTTTTGTACGTCTCCAAGGTTCATACTGCACTGTACGTTTTTGCGGTCATTCCCCTGATCGGGCCCATTGCATTCATCGGATTGCATATTTTCGTGGCCGTTCTGCAGGCGTTCGTGTTCACCATTCTTCCCGTGATTTATGTGGCGGGCGCGGTCGCCGAAGAGCACTAGAACAACATTTATCGAAGCATGCCAATGCGGGCATTATGGCTGTCCAGTGTGATCCTGGTTGTTGGGCGCGTATCCAGGAGCCACCTCCTGGCGGCAACTTCATAGCGAGGAGAAAAGTATGAGAAAGTTTGCGTCGTTTGTGCTGGCTGCAATCGCAATTGCATTACTTGCGCCAGCGGCATTTGCAGCAGACCCGGCAACCGCGCCGGCTACGAATTGGGTTGCAATTACGTCCGGATTCGCCATGGCGATTGCTTCCGCGGCAGGCGGTTATGCGCAAGCCGTGGCCACCGCTTCCGCTTGCGAGGGCTTGGCACGAAATCCGGGGGCGGCAGCGGCCATTCGCTTCGCTCTGATCTTGGCGCTCGTGCTGATCGAGTCGATGGCGCTGTATACATTCGCCATCATTTTCCTCAAAGTGGTCTAACTCTCCTCAACGCGTTTCCGGCCCGGACGCCCGCCGCGCGGGCTTCCGGGCCGTTTTCTTTTCTGGTCGAGTACACTTACCGCAGGGGCAGGGAATCGGCGGCGGCTTTCGCCAGCGCGAGTACGCGCGACGGGAACAGGCCGAGATAGAGCGTTCCAGCGGCAGCGCAGAAGAGCGCCGCCGCAAGCGACGGAGCAACCGCCGTGGGCGTGTAGTCCGTCGACGGTTCCCAGAAATACATCGCCACCACCACGCGCAGGTAATAAAACGCGCCAACCACGCTGTTGATTGCCGCGATCACCACCAGCCACACGATGCGCGAATCGAGCGCGGCCTGGAACGCGAAGAATTTTCCCAGGAAGCCGCCGGTCGCGGGCAGGCCGAGCAACGAAAAGAGAAACAAACTGAAGCACGCCGCCAGCACCGGCTGCTTCGATCCAAGTCCCGCGTAGTCGCGGATCTCGAGCCGCTTTTCGCCCTGCTGCCCCAGATGCGCGAGCACCAGGAACGCGCCCACCTTCATCAGCGCGTACGCAGCGAGGTAAAAAAGCACCGCCGCGATTCCGGCCGCGGTGGATGCCGTGAACGCCACCAGGATGTATCCCGCATGCGCGATCGAGGAGTACGCCAGCATGCGCTTCACGTTGGTTTGCGCGATCGCCGCGAAATTGCCGATGCACATCGTGAGTGCGGCGGAAATCCACACTACCCAGAACCAGTAATGTGCGGCCGATCCGAACGACACATCGAAGATGCGCAACATCAGCGCGAACGTGGCGGCCTTCGGCCCCGATGCGAGCAGCGCCGTCACCGGCGTGGGCGCTCCCTCGTACACGTCCGGCGCATAAATCTGGAACGGCGCGGCGACAACTTTGAAGCCAAGCCCGACGAAAATCAGTCCCAGCCCGAGAATCGAAAGCGACGCGGCAGGCTGGGCTCCGAGCGCGTCTTGAATCACGCTGATTTTCGTCGTGCCCGTCGCGCCGTAGACCATCGCGATGCCATACAGGAAAAACGCCGTGGCGAACGATCCAAGCATGAAATATTTCAACGATGCTTCATTCGACTGCACCGCGCGGCGGCGGAATCCCGCGAGGATGTAGCTCGAAATCGAGCTCATTTCCAGGCCGATGAATGCGGTGATCAGCTCGTTCGCGCCGGCGAGAATGCCCATCCCGGCGGTTGCGAAAAGCACAAGCGCGTAATATTCGCCCCGCTGGATGCCCTCCTGGTCCAGATAACTCAGCGAGCCGAGAATCGCGAGCGCGGAAGCAACAATCACGACCGCGTGGACGAAAATGCTGAACGCGTCCACGCGAATCAGATCGGAATAAGCGGCGCCGGGATTTTGCGCCGCGCACCAGACAGAACCCAGAGCCGCGAGCGCGCCGATGAAGCCCATCCAGCCGAGAACTCGCTTGTGCGCCGCGCCGATGAACGGGTCCACAACCATGATGAGGATTCCGAAGAAGCACAGCGCGATTTCGGGCGCCAGGCGCTGGAGATTCGCGAGCTGTTCGGCCGGAATTTGCATCATGGCTGCACCGGCCGGTCCGAAGCCGCAAATGGCGCGGTTGCGAGCGCCGTGTGTTTTGCTGGAGTCGCCGGCGGCGCTGAACCCTTCGCATTTTCGGGAGGACTGATTTGGCGAATCAGATTGTTCGTCGAAGGTTCCATGCGCTTCGTGAAAAGCGGAGAAGCGATGCCCATGAAGAGAATCATCACGGCGACGGCCGCGAGAATCAGGCGCTCGCGATGAGACGCGTCCGGCAGCGTGCGGTTTTTCTCCACGGTGATTTCACCCAGCGAAACGCGCTGGTAAGCCCAAAGCAAATAAATTGCCGAGAGCACGGCGCCGCTCGACGCCCACGCGGCCCATGCGTGATGACCGTGGAACACCCCGATCAAAATCAGGAATTCGCCGATGAACCCGTTCAGCAGCGGCAGAGCCAGCGACGACAGACAAATGAACAGAAAGAACGACATCAGCACCGGCAGCGGCGTCGCCAGTCCGCCGTATTCCTTGATCTCGTGGGTGTGCCGCCGGTCGTAGAGCATTCCAACCGCGAGGAAAAGCCCGCCGGTCGAGATGCCGTGATTCAGCATCTGGTAGATCGCGCCCTGAATCGAAATGGTGTTGAACGCGAAGATGCCAAGAACGACGAATCCGAGGTGGCTGACCGACGTGTAGGCGACGAGGCGCTTCAGGTCATGCTGCACCGTCGCAACCAGCGCGCCATACACGATGCCGATAATCGCCAGCACGCCGATGTAGGTAGCCGCGCGATGTGCTGCGGTCGGAAACAGCGGCAGGCAGAACCGCAGCATCCCGTAGGTGCCAAGCTTCAGCATCACGCCGGCAAGGATCACGGAGCCCGCCGTCGGCGCCTCGGTGTGTGCGTCCGGCAACCAGGTGTGCAGCGGGAAGAGCGGAACCTTGATCGCGAACGCGAGGAAGAACGCGCAGAACAGCAGCATCTCCGTGCGCGGCGCGAGCGCCAGCTTGTTCTGCAGCGTGTACAGGATGGAGGGGAGGTCGAACGTCCCGGTCAGGTTGTAGAGCCACAGGATGGCGACCAGCATCAGAATCGAGCCGAACATCGTGTACAGAATGAACTTCACCGCCGCGTAGATGCGCCGCTCGTGGCCCCAGATGCCGATGAGGAAATACATCGGGATCAGCGTCAGTTCCCAAAACACGAAAAACAGAAACAGGTCGAGCGACACGAAAACACCGATCATGGCAGTTTCGATCACCAGAATGGCGATGAAGAAGCCTTTCACTTTTTCCTGAATCGAGTTCCACGAGCACAGGATCGCCAGGGGAGTCAGGAAAGTCGTCAGCAGGACGAGGAACAAACTGATGCCGTCCACGCCGATGTGATAGCGAATCACTTGGCCGATCCACTCGTGGTTCTCCGCAAACTGGGACGCCGGATTGTCCGCGGCAAATTGCGGGAGCAGGAAAAGCGAAATCGCGAACTCAGCCAGCGAAATGGTGAGCGCAATCCGGCGAATCCACGCATGGTCGTTCGACCGGAGAAACAAAAGCGCCGGAACGCCAAGAAGAGGCAGAAATATGATAGCTGTCAGCAACATGGATTGCGTTGGCACCTAACGCACCATCCAGAGTCCGAGCAACAACACGGTGAATCCCACCGCGCCCACCACGACCCACGTCGCATAGCTCCGCGCGTTGCCGGATTGAAGCTGGCGCAGTTGTCCGCCCGCCTCGCGCGCGACGGTGGCCGCGCCGTTCACCGTGCCGTCGATGATTCCTTCGTCCACGGTGTGCCAAAGCACATTCGTCGAAATCCAAAGCAGCGGGCGCACGATCACGGCGAGATACAGCTCGTCCACGTAATATTTGTGGAGAAGAAGCGTGTACGGCCCATGCAAGGATTGCGCGAGCCGTTTCGGCGTTTCCGGACGCTTGATGTAGAACCACCACGCCACGAGAAGTCCGGCGAGCGCGACGATCACCGGCGGGCCCGTCAGCGCGTGCACCAGTTCCATCGCTCGAGCCGGTTCAGTTTCCGCTCCCGCTTCGGCAGTTCCCGTCAGCGATGCTCCCTGGCCGCCTGCAGCCTGTGGCGCATACGCGGCAAACACGGGGTGCAGGAAGGCCTCGAAATGATCTACCCCGCCCACAAGTTTCGGCGCCGCGAACCAGCCGCCGAAGATCGAGAGGAACGCAAGAATCATGAGCGGGATTGTCATGTTCCGCGGCGATTCGTGCACGTGAACTTTGTGCTCGTCGAAGCGCGGCTTGCCAAAGAACGTGAGAAACACAAGTCGGAACATGTAGAACGACGTCAGCCCGGCGGCGATAAGCCCAAGCGCCCAGAGCCACAGATTGGCGTGCGGACCCGCGGCGGCAGCTTCGAGGATTTCATCCTTGCTGAAAAATCCCGCGAAGCCGGGAATGCCCGCAATCGCAAGCGTGGCGATGAACATGGTCCAATAGGTGACGGGAATTTTCTTGCGCAGCCCGCCCATCTTGGTCATATCCTGCTCGCCGCTCATGGCGTGAATCACGCTGCCTGCCGCCAGAAAGAGCAAGCCCTTGAAAAAGGCATGCGTCATTAAGTGGAAGATTCCTGCCGCGTAGGCGCCCACGCCGCAGGCAAGAAACATGTAGCCGAGCTGCGAGACCGTCGAATAGGCGAGAACTTTCTTGATATCGGTTTGCACCAGTCCGATCGTAGCCGAGTAAAACGCGGTGAGCCCGCCCACGATGGCGACGGCGAGCATGGCGATCGGCGCGCGCGAGAAAAGCGGATTCATGCGCGCGACCATGTACACGCCCGCGGTGACCATCGTGGCCGCGTGAATCAGCGCGCTAACCGGCGTCGGGCCTTCCATCGCGTCCGGGAGCCACACATAAAGCGGCAATTGAGCGGACTTACCCACCGCGCCGGCGAACAACAGCAGGCAAATCACCGTGAGGATGTCCACACCCGGCGAGGTTTGCGCGACGGATTCGAAAATCGTATTGAAATCCACGGACCGGAACGTCCAGAACAGCAGCAAAATGCCGACCGTAAATCCAACATCGCCGATGCGCGTGACGATGAACGCTTTCTTGCCCGCATCGGCAGCCGACTTCTTGAGGAACCAGAAACCGATCAGCAGGTAGCTGCACAGGCCCACGCCTTCCCAGCCGACGAACATCACCACGACGTTCGCCGCGAGCACCAGCGTCAGCATGAAAAACATGAACAGATTCAAATAGCTGAAGAACCGGTAGTAGCCGCCCTCGTGCGCCATGTAGCCGGTGGAGTAAATGTGAATCAGCAAACCGACGAACGAAACCGTGAGCAGCATCACCAAGGTGAGCTGGTCCACTTGCAGCGCGAAATCCACGCGGAACGCGCCGGCCGTCATCCACGTGAAGTAATCGTTCGCATAAGGAATCTGGTTCGGAGCCAGCTGCCAGAATTCGCGAACCACTTCAGCGACCGAGAGAAACGCCAGCCCTACGGAACCGATGGCGACGGAATTCACCACCGTCTTCGGCCAGCTCTTGCCGAAAAGGCCGTTGATCGCGGCGCCGGCCAGCGGCAGCGCGAGAATGATCCAGAGATGGTCGAGAAGAAGCATCGGTTAGAGTTTGAGCAAGTTCACGCGCTCGACGTTGAGCGTCTGCCGGTTGTGCACGATGGTAATCACAATCGCCAGGCCCACAACCGCTTCCGCCGCCGCTACCACGATCACGAAAAAGACGAACACGAGCCCGTCGAGCTGATTGTGCGCCCGCGCGAACGCCACGAACGCGAGGTTCACCGCGTTCAGCATCAGTTCAATGGCCATAAAAATCGTGATGATGTTTCGCTTGAATACGAATGCGACGACGCCCAGGCCGAACAAAATCGCGCTCAGGACCAGGTAATACGAAATCGGAACACCGTTCATTCGTCCCTCTTTGCCAGTACCAGCGCGCCCAGGATCGCGATCAGAATCAGGATCGACGTGGCTTCGAACGGAAACAGGTACTTCTGGAAAAGCTGCTTGGAGAGTTCGACCGTCGAGAAGGCGGCATGGCCGGTAAGACCTCCGGCCATATCCGTACCCGTGCCGTACGCACGCGAATTCCATTGCGACATCGAGTGCCCCAGCTCGAGCAGAAGGAAAAGCGCGAGCGGCAGTCCCGCATACTTCGCGACCTTGCTCCAGTTCGTGCGTTCCTCGACGCCCGCGTTCAGCAGCATGATCACAAACACAAATAGAACCATGATCGCGCCGGCGTACACGATGATCTGTACGGCGGCGGTGAACTCCGCGCCAAGCAGCAGGTACAGAACCGCCAGCGCAATCATCACCAGCACCAGCGAAAGCGCGCTGTGAATCGGCTCGCGCGCCGCGATCAGCAGCAGGGCGCCCAGCACCGCAATCCCCGCAAAGACGAAGAAGAGGATGAAGGGAAGCGTCATCCGCGCATCTCCTTCAGGAGAACCAAAAAGCTCGTGACGACCAGGTTTGCGAGCGACACGGGCAGCAGGACCTTCCACCCGAAATTCATCAGCTGGTCGTAACGCATCCGCGGCAGCGTGCTGCGCGTCCACACGTAGAAAAAGAGCAGGCAGACAACCTTCACGATGAACCAGAACGGGCCTTGAACCACCGGCATCACTGCCGGCACCAGGCAGAGGGCGCCCAGCCCGAGCGCGAGCAGCGTCACCACGGCGAGCTGAATCCGCGCGATGCCGCGCATGTGCAGCGCCGTGTCGTAGGCGAGATACAAACCCAAACCGATAAGCGAAGCCGCGGGCAAGTATTGCAGCAATGTCCAGCGATCCGGAAACGGCGAGAGCCAGCCTCCCAGAAAGAGAATGGTCGCCAGGCAGGAGACGGTGACCATGTTCGCGTACTCGGCCATGAAGAACATGGCGAACTTGAAGCTCGAATACTCCGTGTGAAATCCGCCGACCAGTTCCTGCTCCCCTTCCGGGAGATCGAAGGGCGCGCGGTTCGTTTCGGCGATGGCGGCCGTGAAATAACAGAGAAAGCCGATGATCTGCGGCCCGATATTCCAGCGCGGAATGAGATGCCAATAGTAGCCGCCCTGTCCCTCGACGAGGTGGTTGAAATTCAGCGTATTGGCAACCAGCAAGACGCCGACCACCGAAAGCGTGAGTGAAACTTCGTAGCTGATCATCTGCGCGGAGCTGCGCAGCCCGCCCAGCAGCGAATATTTGCTGTTCGATGACCAGCCCGCCAGCGCCACGCCGTAAACGCCCATCGATGTGATGGCGAACAAGAACAGCAATCCGATATCGACATTGGCGACCACGAGTTGCGTCGGGTGACCGAAGATGGAGACCATGGGCCCGAACGGGATCAGCGCCAGCGTGGTCATGGACAGCGTCAGCGCGAGAAATGGCGCGAGAACGAAAATGAACTTGTCCGACGCGGGCGGCGTTAGATCCTCTTTGAACAGGAATTTGATCCCGTCGGCCAGCGGTTGCAGCAATCCATGCGCGCCGACGTAGTACGGGCCCCAGCGCGATTGGATGTGCGCGATGATCTTGCGCTCAAACCAGCTGAGGTACGCCAGTACCGTCATCAAAACGACCATCAGGACGACGATTTTAACTAGCGATACCACCAGGACTGGATGGTTGGTGACGAACTCCACGGCTTTTCCTTAGCCTCGTTGGTGGAATTGAGCCTGGAACAATAACGGCCCAGAGTCCCGCTCGTAAACAAATAATCCTGGGAGGAGAAAACTGCGCCGGCGGGCGCGTCGTAAGACGGCTCGACCGCTTTGCAGCTTGCCGAGGACATCTCCGCGCCGCCGCCGAGCAGGCTTGCAAGCGACAAGTCGTAGCCGGGCACGTTCTGGCGAATCTCGTCGAACGCTGCTTCCGGCGTGCGCAGCCGGATGGGCGTGCCCACGCCGAGCATTCCGAGCTGGTGCGAAAGGATGCGGAGTAAATCGAAATCGCTGCGCGGACCTTGGGGGTCAATCGCGCGATGCGTCATCTGCACTTCGCCGGCCGTGTTCGTGAGCGTGCCGTCTTTTTCGTACGTGGACGCGGCGGGCAATACCACGTCGGCGCGCTGCGCGGTTTCCGTCAAGAACATGTCGTGAACCACGAGCAAATCGAGCCCGGCAATGCGATCCGCCTTGGCGAGCCCGAACGTCTTCACGGGATTTGCGCCGACAACGTAAAGAGCTTTGAGCTTTCCCGCAGCAGCCGCTTCCATCATCGCGTGCGCCGCGAGCCCCGGCGTGTCCGGAATCTCACCGCCCCAGAGCTTGCTGAATCGCTTGCGCTCGCCGGCATCGAAAAGCGGCGCGTAACCGGGCAGGCGGTCCGGCAGGATTCCCATGTCGGCGGCGCCGCGTGAGTTTGCGTAGTCACCGAGCGCCATGCAGCGGATGCGGCCGGGAAGTTTCGAGCCGAGCGCGACGACATCGCGAACCGCCGCGCCCTGAATATCGGCGCCGAAGAGAATCACGAGATCAGTTTCCTTTTCGAGCGCGGCTTTCAGATTGGTAAGCGCCGTCGTGACGGCAGCGTCGAATTGGCCCTCGCCGCTTATGAGCCATCGCAGCGCCGGCCGTTCGCCGCCCTTTGCGACTTCGACGACCTGCGCGGCCTTGCGATGAATCTGGCTCGGACGGCTATTGATGACGTAAAGGCGCGCGTTGTGATGGCGCACGCCCGTGCGAATCTGCCAGGCAACCAGCGGGTTCTGTTGCGTGGCGTCGTTGCCGATCAGCAGCACCGCGCTCGCGTTGTAAATATCCGCCATCGTCGCCATCGCGCCTTTGGCATTCGGGCCGAGCGCGGCCGCAAGCCCGGTGTAATCCGCCGTGCGATGATGGTCGAGATTGTTCGTGCCCAGCGTCGCGCGCGCAAAGCGGTTCAGCAAATAATTCTCTTCGTTCGTCGTGTGATTCGAGCCGATCACGCCGATCGCTGCGGGGCCGTGCGTGTCGCGGACCTGCTTCAGCCGCCGCGCGATCTCTTCGAAGGCGTCCTCCCAGCTCGCGGGCTCGAGCTTGCCGTTGCGGCGGACGAGCGGCTGGCGCATGCGCTCGGCATGATGCGTGAAGTCGAATCCGAAGCGGCCTTTGGCGCAGAGAAACTCGCCGTTGATGCCGGAATGGTCGCGATTGTTCGCGCGCAGGATCTCGTTGTTGCGAACGCTGAGCGTGGTCTTGCAGCCATTCGAGCAATGCGTGCACGGATTGCCGACGTAGGTCATTTCCCAGGGCCGCGTGTTGTAGCGGTACGTTCCGCTGGTGAGCGCGCCAACGGGGCAGATGTCAATGCACATGCCGCATTCCTCGCACGCAAGCTGGCCCGGCTCGTTCGGCAAAATCACGGAATGCACGCCGCGGGCGCCCACGCCGAGCGCCTTTACGTCCATGCCTTCGTCGCAAACGCGCACGCAGCGGAAGCACAGAATGCAGCGCGGCGCGTCGTAGTAGACGAGCGGCGACCACTTCTCCTCGGGATAGTGCAGCTTTTCTTCGGTGAAACGGCTGTGGTCCAGGCCGTAACGGAACGTCATATCCTGCAATTCGCACTCGCCGCCTTTGTCGCACACGGGACAATCGAGCGGATGATTCGAGAGCAGGAACTCGAGCATGTCCTTGCGCGCTTTGTGCACTTGATCCGTGCTGGTGCGGACGACCATGCCTTCGACGGCGACGAGCGTGCACGCCGTCTGCAGCTTTGGCGCTTTTTCCACTTCCACCAGGCACATCCGGCACGCGGCCTGCAGCGAGAGTCCCGGGTAATAGCAGAATGAAGGAACCTCGATGCCCTGGCGCTTCGCCGCTTCGATGACGAGCGTGCCGGCGGGCGTGGTGACCTTCTGCCCGTCGAGCGTGAACGTGACTTGTTTTTGTTCCGCCATGCGGGTGCTAGTGCGCTCCAACGATCATTTCCGCCGGTTTGTAGGGGCACTTCCCGCGGAGATGATCTTCGAATTCGTTGCGCCACTTCTTGACGATGCTGATTGTAGGCATGGCCGCGGCATCGCCCAGCGGGCAGAACGTCCGGCCGAGCATGTTCTTCGACAGCTCGTCAATCAGCGGAATATCCTCGGCGCGGCCGCCGCCATCGTGAAAACGGTCGAGCAACTTGCGCAGCCACGTGGTGCCTTCGCGGCAGGGAATGCACCACCCGCAGGACTCATGCGCGTAGAAATGCATGATGCGCCGCGCCACATCCACCATGCAGGTGTCTTCGTCAATCACCACGGCGCCGCCGGAACCCAGCATCGAGCCGATCTTGGCGACGGAATCGAAATCGAGAGCTACGTCAATTTCGTCGGCGCTGAGCAGCGGGCACGAACTGCCGCCGGGGATGACCGCCTTCAGCTTCTTGCCGTCCTTCACGCCCCCGGCAACCTCTTCGATCATGCGCTTCAGGTTGAAGCCAAGCGGCAGCTCGTAAATTCCGGGGCGATTGACGTGGCCTGAAATCGAGTAGAGGCGCGTGCCGCCATTCCTGGGCGTGCCAAGGCTCGAGTACCATTCGCCGCCGCGCAGAATGATGCACGGCACGGAGCTGAGCGTTTCCGCGTTGTTGATCACTGTCGGACAGCCGTACAGGCCGACCACCGCAGGGAAGGGAGGCCGGATGCGCGGGTAACCGCGCTTGCCTTCGAGCGATTCCATCAGCGCGGATTCCTCGCCGCACTCGTAGGCGCCCGCGCCCGTGTGCGTCGCGAGATCGAAATCGAATCCGCTGCCGAGAATGTTTTTGCCAAGATAACCCTTCGCGTAGGCTTCCGCGATCGCCGCGTCGAGGATATCAATCACATAGCGATACTCCCCGCGGACATAGGCATAACCGCTCCGTGCGCCCACCGCGCGTCCGGCGATCGCCATCCCTTCGATCAGCTGGTGAGGGTCCATCTCGAGCAGCGGGCGGTCCTTGGACGTGCCCGGCTCGCTTTCATCGCAGTTGGCAAGAATATATTTTGGTTTGGAAGTGTCCTTCGGGACGAAACTCCACTTCATTCCAGTGGGGAAGCCCGCGCCGCCTCGGCCGCGCAGGTTCGATTTCTTCACTTCTTCGATGATCTGCTCGGGCGTCATCTGCTTCAACGCTTTTTCGAGCGCCTGATAGCCTTCGTTCTTGCAGGTACACCTCAATCTTGTTCGAGTTGGGAATTCCAAATCGCTTGCTGATCACGACTACTTCAGCGGGAAGGCGCTCGTGAATTCCGCCGGAAATCACCGGGACGGGTTTGGGTATGTGGCCGTCCTGCAGTTGCTCGAAAATCGCGTCCACGCGGTCGGCGTTCAAATTCTCATGGAAATCGTAATTCACCTGCATGGCCGGGGCGCCGGTGCAAGCGCCTATGCACTCCACTTCTTCGAGCGAAAATGTTCCGCTCGGCGAAACTTCCTTGTTTCCGATCCCCAGGCGCTTCTGAACGTGCTGGTAAAGCTCGTTGCCGCCGCGGAGCATGCAGGAAATGTTCGTGCACACCTGGATGTGATACCTGCCCACCGGCTTGCGCCGCAGCATCGAGTAGTACGCGAGCGTTTCCGTCACCTGGATGATATTCAACCCGAGCCGCTTGGCGATTTCCTCGATCAGATCGTCGCCCAGGAAACCGAAATAGTCCTGCGAATAGAGCATCATCGGAATCAGCGCGGACCGTTTCACCGGGTAGCGCCCGATCAGCTCCGTAAATTTTGCATCCAGTGCCGGTGGCAGTTGCATAAGCTAGCGGTCCACTTCTCCCAGGACGATATCCGTGGTGCCGATGCAGGCAACCACGTCGGCAATCAAGCGGCCTTCGCAAAGTTTCGGCAGCGTTTGCAGATTAATGAACGATGGCGTGCGGAATTTCACGCGGTAAGGCTTCGCCGAGCCGTCGCTCGCCATGAAGACTCCCAGTTCACCGCGCGGCGATTCAATCACCTGATAAACCTCGCCCGCGGGCGGCGCAAAGCCTTCGGTGTAAATCTTGAAATGGTAGATGAGGCCCTCGATCGAAGTCTTCATCTCTTCTCGCGCGGGAGGAATAATTCCCGGCGCGGTGGCCCGGAAAGGGCCTTCGGCGGGAATCTTGTCCATCGCTTGCCGCACGATCTTCAAGCTCTCGCGCATCTCGGCCATGCGGACCTGGTACCGCGCAAAGCAATCGCCGGCCGTCTGCACCTGAACGTTGAAATCGAATTCGTCATAGCTCGAATAGGGAAACGCCTTGCGCACGTCGAACGCCACTCCGCTTGCGCGCAGCAACGGGCCGGAAGCGCCCATGGCGATTGCGTCCGCGGCGCTCATAATTCCGACGCCCTTCGTGCGTCCCAGCCAGATTCGGTTGTTCGTGAGCAGGTCTTCGTATTCGTCCAGATGCGCCGGGAACGAATCGAGGAAGCGGCGGACATGGTCGAGCCAGCCGGGAGGAGGCTCGAGCGCAAGCCCGCCCGTGCGGAAATAGCTCGTCATCATCCGCTGGCCGGAAACATACTCGAGAATTTTGAGGATCTCTTCGCGTTCGCGGAAGGTGTACAGAAAAACCGACATCGCTCCCAGATCGATCGCGTGCGTTCCGACCCACACCAGGTGCGAGGCAATTCGCGTGATTTCCGTCAGCAGCACGCGGATATATTGCGCGCGCTTCGGCACTTCCAGATTCAGCAGCTTTTCCACCGCTAGGCAATAGCACAAATTGTTAGAAAGCGGCGCGAGATAATCAATCCGGTCGGTGAGCGTGATCACCTGGGAATACGTGAGTTTTTCGCAGTTCTTTTCGATGCCCGTATGCAGATACCCGATCACCGGCTCCGCTTTCACGACGATTTCGCCGTCGAGCTCCAGAATCACGCGCAGCACGCCGTGAGTGGACGGATGCTGCGGGCCCATGTTGAGGACCATCGTTTTTGTGCTGCCGATTTGTGTTTCAACGGTCGTCATAGCCGAGCGTTCGTCCCGCGCATTCAGCGGTAACCCTCCACGGGATAATCCTTCCGCAATGGATGGCCTTCCCAATCGTCCGGCATCAGGATGCGGCGAAGATCCGGATGCCCCTCGAAGCGAATTCCGAAGAGATCAAAATTCTCGCGCTCGTGCCAATTTGCCGTCGGCCAAACCAGGGTTACAGAAGGGACTGTGGGATCGCTTCCGCTCAGGCGCACTTTCAGGCGAATACGCTCGCGCCGGTCGAGCGAAAGCAGATGGTAGTTCACTTCGAAGCGAGGCTCGATGGGAAAGCGGTCCAAAGTGGTGATGTCCGAGAGAAAAGAAAACCGCAGTGACGGTTCGGTGGAGAGATACTCGGTTGCTCGGCGCAGGTGCTCGCGAGGAACGATGATTGTGATCTCCCCCCGGAATTCCAGCACTTCGGCGACTGCTTGCGCGTCCCATTCCCTCAGTTTGAGCACAACCGGATTTTTATCTGCCTCTTGCGATCCCATAATGTCTTCGATTCCGGAGAGCGCTCAGTGATCCCAGTCCAGCGCGCCCTTCTTCCAGAGGTAAATGTAACCGGCCAGCAGGATTATAATGTAGAGCACCATCTCCACAAACCCGAACACCTTCAGGTCGCGGTAGACTAGCGCCCAGGGGTAAAGAAAAATCGCTTCGATGTCGAACAGGATGAAAAGCAGCGCCACCATGTAGAACTGCACGGAGAATGGCTCGCGCGCATCCCCTGTGGGCCGAATCCCGCACTCGTACGGCTGGTCTTTCTCCCGCGACCGCTTATGCCTGCCTATGAGCGTCGACATCACGAGCAATGTGCCGGAAAGCCCCGCCGCAAGCAAAAACATCAGCAGCAAGGGGCCATAGTTGTCGAGGTAGTTGCTGTCCATGTCGTTCGCGCTGGTATAATAGCGGCCCGAGACCAGCCGGTCAAATGATGTCACCCAATATTCATTTTTCGCAGCTCCCCGTCACGCGCGCTCGCTGCCAGGAAAGCGGCGCCCGATGAGAGTTCGATGAGTTCCGGATTCAACACCGACGTTCGGCTGAACGATCAGGTATTCCACGTGCAGACGGAAGATCGCGGTCCCGCCCGCCCGATCATTGACACCATCGTGTACCACAGCGGAATGGTGGTCCATCGAAGGTCGCACGATTATCGCGAGCTCGCCGCATCTGCAGCATTCAATGCGCAGGAGCTCGGCAAGCTCGTAGAGCAGCGGCATCGTGCCGCGATTGAAGACCTTCGCGCGGGAATTCTCGACGGCGAAATCGCCGCGGCCGCGGAGCAGGCGAGCCGCGCCGGCGGGATTCAGGTGCAACTGCTGAACGCGGGGTCGTGGCTTTCCGGCGGGCACGTTTCGCTCGATGTGGAAATCGTGCGGCGCGCGGACGGCATCCCGGCTGCGGGCGCGCAGGTGGACGCGGCGATCGAAGGTGCGCTCGAGGAAACCCGGCATTCCGGCACAAGTGACGGCCAGGGACGCGTCAGGATTCAGTTTCCCCTCCCGCCATTGGGAAAGGGCGAGCTGGCGCTTGTGATTCAGGCCCGCGCAGACGCCGCGAAAGATGAAATCCGATTCACCATGCGCAGCCGACCGAAGGCGCAGCCGTCGAGTTCGTCCCAATGACGGTCGTCATCAATGGAGACCGGCGCGAAATCCCGGATGGCCTGACGGTGGACGCGCTGCTGGATCACCTCGGAATCACCCTCGGCCGCGTCGCTATCGAGCGCAATCTCGATATTCTTCCGCGCGCGCAATGGACCGAAACGCAGGTCCAGGCGGACGACAGCTTCGAAATCGTCCACTTCGTCGGCGGCGGCTGAGTTCCATCCTTTCGTGCGCGCAAAATTGAAGGTCATTTTCTGCACGTTTCCGTTCGCCTCCATCGTCCACGTTTCCGAGAAATGGTCGGCGTCTTTGATTTGGAGCACCGAGACTCTACCTCGAAGATGTGCCAGAAATACCCCTGTTTGAGTGACGATTAGAAAGGGTGCGGTCATTGATGCGCAAGGATTTAGGGTTGTTTCTAATCGACATGGGTGACGATTAGAAATGCAGTGGCGAGTGATTAGTGGCAAGTGGCTAGCGTTTGCCACGGAGGCACAGAGACACGGAGAATGAGGATGACGAATCGCTGGGGTCATTGTTCTCCACGCTCCTTTCTGCTGACTGATCCCCCAGGCTCCCCTCACCGGGGACACTGGGGGCCCCGTTTATTCCCCACGTTAACACGGAGGATGGCGCAAGAATAATTGTCCTCGGGGACAAAATTGGTACAGGTCGCAGAAAACGCAAAAACCTGACTCGTGGGACAGGTGTACGCAAACCTGCGTAGGGGGGCGAGGCGTTAATCGGCGGCGTTTGGAGGGCAGCGAATCATATCCGCTTGCATGGTGGAGTACTGGACTGGACTTTTCCGGATATCCGACTTAGCCCGGATTCTCAAGGCCACCTCTCTCCACTGGCGCAATCCAGGCTCTCCAAATGGAGTCTCAGTGGCCTTTCCTCCGGAAAAAGACGTGAGCCGGCATAGCGAGCCCAAGGCGGCTCACCGGCAGCGGGGGCTGGGGCCAAAGTGGCGGCCACTTTCTCGCCGTAGTTTCCGGTCAGGTGAAGGGCGATGTCAGAACTAAGAGCGGCGGTTGCCGCACGTTACCTCAGAACCCAGAACGGTGATATAGTCCTCCGACACGCGGGAGCTTCAGAGAACGAAAGACCAAACCATTGAGTACTTCGTTCAGCGTCATTGTTCCCCCTGCGTTTTTCCATAATGGCACACTTGGGCAGTCCGATAGGTAAACATGCTGACGGTATTCTGTAGCGTAAAAAATGCAGCGGCCTACGCAGAGGTTTTTCTTCTGAGCGCCGCAAACAAAGGATTTCGTCCTGGTGAAGCCATCCGACTGGTCATGCTAGTAGGTGAGTCGCAAGATGATACTGAAAAGATATGCAGGCGTCTCATCACGACAATTCCGATCCGAACCAAATTAATCATGGAACGTTCTCTGGACCGGAAGATGAGGCGTCGAGTGGCTGAAATAAACGAATCGAATGCACATCAATTTAATGAGGGAATGTGGGATTTCCTGAGAGACAATTTTCACTTCAACGCGCGTTTCTATGCAGGAATTCATGTTGACGTGGAATTTGTGAAGCCCGGCCTCTGGAGGTTTCTTCTGAATCGAATGATATCTAGAAACGCAGTTGTAGGTTCCCTATTTGATCCAGGCGAACTGTATCGCCCCAACGGCAATTTCTGGGTTTCAATGCCGCGCTTTTTCCCCCTAGTGGCAATCGCCAGACGAACGTCATCACAGCGTTTTGGCATCGACTGGACACGATCCCATTGCGAAATGTGTCCGAATATTCTTTACGACAATGGTGCTGAAGCGTTACGCTCCGCGATCACTTCAAAGGTACGAATTGAGGTTTTTACTGAGGGCGAATTGAAAACGTATATTAGGCACTTCGGATTCGTCTGGACTCGTAACTATGTTTCTCTTCTGTACAAGAGTGCTGGACAAAAAAGTCGGCGTGAGGTCGCTGAGAGATTGAGAATCCTACGAAGACGGACATAAGAAGTGCTGTGACGGATTATGAATTCTGTACGGTCTTAGACAGGGCCCGGCATAATGCTTTCGGCAGCGAGGCGCCGAAAACAGAGGTGGCAGGGTCCGATGCGTGGTCACCCCGATATGCGGTTGATTGTGCCGCGGCAGTTGGGGGAGCCGCAGCGACATCGGACTAAGGGAGCTTTCGGGCTAACGCGGTAGTCGAGCGTGAGTTCCTCGCCGCGGTGAATGCGGCGTCGGCTAAAGAACCACATGCGCCCACGAATCTTTTTGCGTTTGAGATTGGGATCGCAACAGTGGTTGACCCGCTCGGCTCCTGAGCCCTTCTCGACGCCGTCCAGAAACCAGCGGCGATTGAGGCGCAGGAGATAAATCGGCCTCCTGCCACCGGGCACCCAGATTCGCTTGAACCGCGCAATGGCTTGCGGAATCGTCAGGCGCTCGCCCGTATACTCGATCACCTTCTTGCCACGAGGAATTTCTTCGGCGGCAAAGACGCCGATTTGATGAATCGCGGAACGACCGATACGCAGAGAATACATTGAGAAGCGTGGATCAACCGACGGGAGTTTGCGGCGTTGGCACATTCGGATGAAATCAGGGACAGGGAAAGGACTGCCGGCAAGCCGACAGTCCTTTCCATCGTGCGCTGAAAGGATATCCCACTGTCTCGAGTCCTGTGACGACCTTACGGCTCCTACTTATAGAACATTACACTCAGAGGCTTGGTCCGGCTTAGTTTCTTGGCCTTGCGCAACTTCTTAGTTGATTTCTTCGCTGCCATTTGATTCCTCCTCGCTACCCAATTTGCCCCCTGGGCACTGCACTGTTATATGCAAGTGGCGCACCATTGTCCAGAATTGTTCAGAATCATGGCTGTGTCCACCCATGCCCTTTCGATTCTTTGAGATAGCGCGAGGGCAAAGAGTACGAAGGTTGGAAAAGGCGCGAGGGAGCGTTAACTAATTCAATGAATGTTGACAAATCCAACACCTAGCGCGGTGAGACTCAATGTGAGCAGTCTAAAGAGGTTGAGGCACACCGAGATGTTGGCATTCGACGTCCCTGTCGAATGCGATCTTGGCAGCGCTAACCGGAGAAGTGGGTTGCAGTACCGTGCGCGGCCAGGACACCCACTTGCACCAAAATAGTGCAAAAAGCGCAGTTTCAGGGCGTTCTAACTGCTATCCCGTCAACGCGAGCGAGGGATTGGAGTGCAACGAAATTGTCTAAAAACTCCTCTAGTCAAGCGGCGTCCACGCCCTGCATTCGGCGGCGCTCAACGGCGCAACCAGCGCCGTGGTCGTGCTGTAGCGAATCACGGCGTCGGTGGTCGAACAGAAGCTTCTTACTCCCGTGTCATTGGACACGGGAGTGGCGGTGACGACATATCCTTCGCAACGTCTTCCTTTGCAGGTAGCTGTGACGCTGAAGCGATATCCTGCTTTTTGGCACCATGCGCCTGGAGTACAAGTCGGCCCTGCGAGACTCGCATCAAGGAGACTCGCATGGTCGGCGGAGGCGATGGTAGTTCCGTCGGGATTCGGCCCAAGCGTAGCGAGCCCTGGCGCATAGCCTCTATCGCCATATAAAGACGCATAAGAGATCTGCGCGGTGTTCACCGTGCGTATGCTACCCACGGCGCTCGCTTCGTTGGCGGCCATTCTCGAGCGCAGGAGATTGGGAACCGCAATTGCCGCCGCCATCAAAATCACGGCAGCATCAACGGCTGGGTTAAGACTCGCTCCACGAATGGCCGTCGGCTCGCCATATGCCCAACCTGTCACGAGAGGCGCTTCTCCGGCCGCCTGTCCAAGCGGCACAGCGAGTTCCGGGGCCCGCGCCCATAGGGTCATCAGCGCCGACACCGCGAGCGGGTTCTCGTAGAACATTGCGGAGGCGTTGGATGAGTGGCCCGGTGGCACCGACGCCAGAAATCTCCTGGATTTTGCCAGCGATTCGCCCATCCGGTGCAGTCGAACTGCCTCCACGGCGGCTTCGCGGCTAGACGCAGCAATCAGGTAGCCGTCCACAAACGCGTAGCCGATTTCCTGGGTTTTCTGCGAAGGAATGCGCACGGTGTAGTAAGTGACTCCCCCCTCTTCGCGCTGCTCGGTGGGGAAATGCGCTGCCACCAGCAACGTGGCAAGCGATTGCTGCAAACGGCCGGCATCGTTTACTCGGAGGATTAGCTTCCATGCGGGCGCAGGAAAGGTACCGTCAAGCTCCGTGGTGATCTCTCCTCCGAGTTGGCTAAGCACGTCCCGCTTTAGGCTGAGGTTGAACATCTGTTCCATCGCGTCGACGGCCGCAAACGCGCTGGGATTACCCGTCGTAGCGAGGTCACGCACGTCGTCGAACACCTGGGCAGGGCTTTGGAGAATCACCGTCGCAGCCGCGACCGCCTTGGGAGAGACGAAATCGAGACTCCCCATCGGCGCCGGCGCTGCGAGCCAGGCCGCGACGCCGCGCCGCGCACGAGTGAAGCTTAATTCCGTCAGGCTGACCCCCTTACCGTCGACATTCTTGTGGTCCATTACCAAGTACTGAACATCCCCAAATCCCGTGTGCTCGAAACTTTCTTTGTCCTTTTCATTTGCGAAGGGGACTTCCTTCAGGAGGTTCCCCAGGTCCGCGGCTGCCAACGTCGTCAAGCCGCCTTCATACTCCTGCGCCACGCGGTGCCCGAAAGCAGTCAAAGCAAATTCCCGGCTGGCGCGTTCCACCCTGGCATTGAACATGCGTAATGTGCCGACATCAATCGCCATGGCAACAAAATCGGGGCGCACGAGAATGATGAGATCCTGAGTCCCCGGGCGGTTCTCCGCGGTGGCGAGTTCCTGAGCATCGAATACCCGCACGCCCGCCGGTTGGCCGAACTCTTTGAGCTTCTGCTGAAGAAACAGTTTCAGGCCCGGCTGCCGGATTTCCGCTGCCATCAGCAAATCAGGAGGTTTGCTGTGCGAGCTGGCCGCCAGCACAATCTCGTCGCCCAAGTATCCGAAGAGTTGATAAAAGGTCTCAAGCCCGCGCTCCACTTTGGGCCCGGCCTCGGCCAGCTCGCCGTGCTGCCACCAATCACGGAGCGCGGAACTTTCCTGAAGTTCCTGCCGGAAGATGTTGAGCGACTGATGGACGGTTTCGCCGTAATTCGGGAATGCGGCGTAGACGGTCGTGGATTGCGGTAGCAGCGGCAAAAGACGGCTTGCGCTGCGTGGCGCCGGAAACCGGACGCCGGCGTAGAGCTTATTGGCCAACGCGCCGGCCTCTTCGAGTAAGCCGGGGTGCTTCTGAAGATACTGAGTCCACGGCGTCTCTGGCGCTTTGTCAGGCGGCGTGGTCTGCGAGCTACAAGGCGACGCGATGAGCAGGAGCAAAGCGACAATGACACCACACGAGCGCCAATTACCCTGCTCCTGAGAGAACACTTTTGTGTTTCGCATCGGCTTTTCTCCCTTTAGCGGGCCTCATGATAGCCTGCACCCATCGGTTCCGCCACAGGAACACCCTTGGGTCGAACACGATACGTTTCGGTAATTGATCCGTGAGGCCCTGCGGGAGGGATCAAACAAGCTTGGCCATCCCTCGCAGGGCTCTGCGGTAGGTGGGCCGTCGGCAAGAAAGAGCAAGAGCACAGACACCCCTCGGCGTTGCTCGGGACGGGTGATTGTCTGAGCCACGACGGGGTCTTACTGCTTGCGGTACTGCTGGACGAGGCGTTGATAGCGCGGGTCGACGCGGAGGGAAGCGAGATACGGGCTGTTGTCGATGGCGGAGAAGTCGCGGAAGCCAAGCTTGAAGGAGTCTTGTATGGAGGCAAAGGCCTTGTCTTTATCGCCTTTCGCCGAGTACGCCGAACTCATCCAAAACAAATGGATTGCCGTTCTTTTTATCTTGGCCGCACTCTCCATATAATTGACAGCCTGATCGTAATTGCCCTGGGCCAGCGCGACCTGACCCAGTCCAAGATCCTTGTAAGTGGAATCCCCCAGCTCACCCGCGCGCTGGAACGCGTCGGTCGCTTCCGGATAGCGTGCTTGAAACAGAAGAGCACGGCCCAGATGATAACGTGCCGCCGAGGAGGATGGTTCGAGGCGAATGGCCTCGCGGGCCGCTTTCTCTGCCTCGAGCGGTTCTGGAGGTTGCTCGTACTCGAGGGCCCAGGACAGCAGATCCCACGCCAGCGAGTTCTCGGGTTCGAGACGGATGGCCTCGCGAAATTCCGTTACACCCCGGGCGTAATCGTATCGCAGCGCGTACGTCTGGCCCATTGCAACGTGAGCCTCCGCGAGATTCGGGTCGGCGGCAATCGCGCGCCGGGCATATTCCTCGGCGCTCTGAATGCGGGCTGGACTTGAGTCGATATCGCGATAGTAAAGACCGTCCACATGAGAGAGGCCGGCCAAAGCGGGAGCATAGTTGGGGTCGTACTTCAGAGCTTGTTCGAAATTTTTCCGTGCCAGCTCGAATTTATCACGGGTTTCGAACAGGAGCAGGGCGCGGCCGATGAGGAAAGCTTCGTAAGCCTCGGGGCTTTGCGTATATCGTTGCCCAACCGCTTTCTCTTCCTGCGGGGTGAGATGCAGATTGAGGGCTTGGGCAATTTTGAGCGCGGTCTGCTCCTGAAGCGAAAAAACGTCCTTCAGCTCGCCCACGAAATCGTCAGCCCAGACCTGGAAGCCGGTGGTCGAGTCGATCAAATGGACGTTGATACGGACCTGGTTGCCGGACTTGCGGACGTTTCCCTCGAGCAAATAGCGGACACCCAATTTGCGTCCCAATTCGGCAGGAGTCTGGTCAGAAGCTTTCATCGCGGCAACCGAGGAATGGGGCGCCACGGCAAGTCCCTGGAGTTTCGAGAGCTTGGTGGTGATTTCGTCGGTCATGCCATCGCTGAAATAGGCGCTGTCGGCGTCGGTGCTGAGATTCTGGAGCGGAAGCACGGCGACCGACGGCTTTGCAGCGATGGCCACGGCACCTGGCGCAGAATGCTTCGCATACCAGACCGCTCCGCCGATCGCAATTAATACGACAAGGACGGCGCCTGCTGCGTACAGGCCGCGGCGGTTTGGCGCCGAGGATGGCGCAACGGCGGTCCTTACGGCGCTTGTTCGCCCCGATTCCGTTTCGCGCTTCGCGCGCTGTAAATCCGCGCGCATTTCGGCCGCCGACTGATAGCGCATCCTGCGGTCTTTTTCGAGCGCTTTCTCGATGATGCGCTCGAACTCGGAGCCCAGCGCGGGGTTCAAGCGCACGGCGGGGACCGGCGCACGGTTCAAGATGGCGTCGAAGACCACTCCAGAGGTAGCGCCGGGAAAAGCCATCGCCCCGGTCGCCATTTCATAGAGGACCATGCCAAGAGAGAAAAGATCGGTGCGCGCGTCGAGCTCTTCGCCGCGCACCTGCTCCGGCGACATGTAGGCAATCGTGCCCATTGCCGTGCCCGGGCTGGTGAGCAATTGGTCCGCTGGGGTGGGTCTCGCGGATACGGTGGCGCCTTCCGCCACGTGTTGCCGGACGGGCGCGAGCTTGGCGAGTCCAAAATCCATGATTTTCGCGTGGCCGCGGGTTGTAATCAGAAGATTGGCCGGCTTGATGTCGCGATGAATGATGCCGGCGGCGTGAGCGGCGTCGAGGCCCTCGGCAATCTGGATGCTCCAATCAAGCAGCGTTTCGATGTCGAGCGGGCGGCCGGCGATGCGGTGTTTCAACGTCTGCCCGTCGAGAAACTCCATGGCGATGAAGTGCTGCCCTTCGTATTCGTCAATTTCGTAGATTGTGCAGATGTTGGGATGGTTCAGGGCTGAGGCGGCTTGCGCTTCGCGCTGGAATCGTTCGAGGGCCTGGCGATCCTTGGCTAGATCTTCCGGCAGAAACTTCAGCGCGACGAAACGGCGGAGCTTGGTGTCTTCAGCCTTGTACACCACGCCCATCCCGCCACCGCCAAGTTTTTCGAGCACGCGGTAGTGCGAGATGGTCCGGCCGATCATTTCCGGAGAGCCGTTCATGGCGGCACATCTTAGGCCGCGCCCAAAAGCAAGTCAACGCGAGCGAGGGCGCTGGGACGAGAAGCGCACGAGCGAGTCGGCACTATCTGGGGATGACATCAGATTCCGGCGAGGAGATGGCCGAGCTTGTCTTTCTTGGTACGCAGATACTTGCGCGAAAGGCGGCTGGTGCGCGGGCGGCAGGGGATTCGCTCGACGACGCGGATCCCGCCGCGCTCGAGCTGCTTCACTTTGTCGGGGTTGTTCGAAAGCAGACGCACCGCGCGAAGGCCGAGCACCTTCAGCGCTTCGGCGGCAAATTCGTAGTCGCGCGAATCGGCCGCGAACCCGAGGCGGCGATTGGCTTCGACCGTGTCGAGCCCGGCGTCCTGCAGCTCGTACGCTTTCAACTTATTGATCAGGCCGATGCCGCGCCCTTCCTGCGGCAGGTAGAGCAGGACGCCCGAGGGCGCGCTTGAAATCTTGCGCAGCGAAAATTCAAGCTGCGCGCGGCAATCGCAGCGCTCCGACATCAAGACGTCGCCGGTCAGGCATTGCGAGTGCACGCGCACAAGCGGCGCCTTGCCGCCCTTGCCGTTTGCTGGAAACCCATGCTGAATCGCGACGGCCTCTTCGCTCGCGCCGCGTCCTTTGATGCCGAAGATCGTGAAGCGGCCGAAACGCGTCGGCAATTGCGCCTTGGCCACGATGCGCGCGCCACCAGAATGTTTTTTGCGTTTCATCGAAACAATCATTATAGCAGGCTCCACAAAATCAGCCCGAAAGCACGCGCGAGCGACCTTCTCTTTACATCGCGGGGCCATTTGGCTAACGTAGCGCGAGACCGCTTCCGGAAGCGGTTGCGAGCGAAATGGGAACACTCTCTAGCGGCAAAGATCTCTTATTTATTTTGATTTTGAAGGTCTGCTGGGCGGCAGCGCTTGCCGCGCTGCTGGTGCGATTCCGGCTGTTTCGCAAGCTACTCTTCACCGAAGTTCGCGACTCCGATCAAAAAGTGCAACTGCTGCTGTTTCTCACTCCTCCGCTGGCCGTGGGGGTGTTGCTGCGGCTGGTCAACTACCGCTTCTTCGACCTCACGCTCGAAGGCTCATTCCTGATGGGTTTGATCGGCGGGCGGATTGTCGGCCTGCTGGGCGGATCGCTGATCAGCCTGCCTGCATTCGGCAATCACGAATGGCTATCGAGCCCGTTGGCCGCCCTGGTGGGACTCTTTGCCGGAATGGTGCGCGACCTCCTTCCGGAAAAGGAAGACATCTGGCATTTTGGCCCGTTCCTTTTTTTAAGCGTGCCGCGCTGGATTTGGAACCAGCTGCGTTATCGCAAGGGGAATTGGGCCATGCTGCCGCTGTTTGCCTGCGCCGCATTCGCGATGGGGCAAATCGAGCTTGCTCAAGCGCTGCCGGTGAACTGGCTCTTCGCCATCCATCCGGCTAACGCCGGCTATGCGCTGCTGGTGGTGCTGTCGTCGGTGATGTGCGTGGCCATGGCGATCAAGATCTGGAACAACACGCGAACCGAAATGAACCTGGAGCAGAATCAGCAGCTCCTGCTCAAGGCGCGCATGGACGCGCTGACAAGCCAGATCAACCCGCACTTCCTTTTCAATACCCTGAATACCGTCTCCTCGCTGATCCGCTTCGATCCCGACATGGCGCGCGGCGTGGTGTTCAAGCTTTCGAACATTCTGCGCCGCCTGCTGCGCAAGCATGAGACGTTTGTCCCGCTGCGCGAAGAGCTGGAATTCATTGACGACTACCTCGACATCGAAGTGATTCGCTTCGGCCCCGACAAGCTCCAGATTTTCAAGGAAATTGACGACGAGACCCTGGACGCATTCGTGCCCAGCATGTTGCTGCAGCCCATGATCGAAAATTCCATCAAGCACGGCTTGGCGCCGAGGCTCGAGGGCGGCGAGATCCACATCCGCACGCGTCACAACGACGGGCGGCTCCTGATCGAGATCGAAGACAACGGACTCGGCATCTCGCCGGAACGCCTCGCCGAGGTCTACGGCGGCGGCATCGGCATCAGCAACGCGCACGAGCGGCTGCGGCTGCTCTACGGCGACCAGTTCAAGATGGATATTCGCAGCCAGGAAGGGCAGGGCACCCAGATTCACATCGAGATTCCCGAGCTTGCCGCCGCCGAACCCGCCGCAAACTGACATTCGCCCCTGCTCCGACCTCTAGTGCGTAAGCTGCCGTTCTTGCTTTTCTTTTGTTGTGTACCATGGTACATTGGTACGCATGACCCCCCAACATGCACCTCACCTCGTTGAAGTCGAACGCGTCCAAACGGGCGTGCGCCTCGAAAAGCGCTTGCTCAAAGTCCTGAAAGCCGTTGCGGAACTGAAAGACATGTCTCTCGGCGACTTGCTGGAAGGAATTGTGCTGCACGTCTTTGAAGGGAAGACGCCTTTTTCTGCCGCGACGCTCGCCGAAATCGCGCAGTTCAGGAAGATCTATGGCCTCACGCTGAAGGCCACGGACAGCCACCGCCTCAAGGAGCGCCAGCCATGAACATTCGAATCGTACTCGCGTGCGCCGGTTGTCTTTTCGTGGGTCTTGGTGCGGGAGGGTTTGTCGTGGCCCGCCACTTGCGGCCGCACGGGCATGTGGATTCCTCGCAGCCGCTGGTCCACGTGCGCAACGAATTTGAGTTCACCGTGCACGCACCGTACAAAGTTGCTGCGCCGCTCTTCGGCGCGGATGCGGAACGCGTCTGGGCGGGCGCCGAGTGGGACCCGCATTTTCTTTATCCGCAGCCTGCGAGGGATATTCCCGGCGCCGTCTTCGGAATTGACCACGCCAAAGGCCACTCGGCGACGTGGATCAACACAGCCTTCGACCTCGATGCAGGGCACGTCCAATACGTTTACGTGATTCCCGGCGCGCTGGTCGCGCTGATTGACATCCACATCGCGCCGCGCGACGCCGCCGCTACGGACGTGCGCGTGGCCTACGAGCGCACCTCGCTCGCGCCCGATGCCAATGACCACGTCCGGCACCTCGGCGATTCCGACCGCAGATCCGGCCCCGAGTGGGGCGACGCCATCAACGCCTATTTCGCAAAGCGGTGAAGGCCGCCGCCCCGATTGAGGGCGAGAACCTGATGTGACGCGGCCGTCTACGGCTTGGCGCTGGGTTTTTCCTCGGCCTTCTTTGACGCCGGCGCCGCTGCCGCCTTGAGCTTCCAGAAGTCCGGATCGGCCTTCACCCAGCCTTCCTCGACGTAGCTCATCCGAGGATTGAAGGAGAAGACATTCGTTTCGCTCGATTCGATCGCAATCGCCGATAGCTCGCTGAGCTTTTTCATTCCGTCTTCGCCCATCGCCGCCGAGAATTTCGGTTGCGTCGCCATCGAGCGATCGATTTCAGCGGCGGACCTCATCGGCGTGATGACGATTGCCGTGGGAGTGGGTATTCCATAGACCGCGTAATACATCGCCCAGTGCGTATCAGGATTGGCCTTTTCAAGAGCGGGTATCACCAGCTTGACGATGTCGTTCCATTCCTTTTCGTGTCCGGAACGAAGCTGGAATCTTTCGATCTCGAAATACCGCATGTGCGGAATGTCGATTCCCCCGGCGTTGCTGCCTTCCGGGCTGTAAGCCCACACGCTTTGGTCCAAGGACTCCAGCAGTTCGCCGTCCACTAGGTTAGCGTGCGCGAGCGCGGCGGAAAGCGTTTCGTTCTTCTGCTGCCCCGCCACGTCCTTCTCCCAAGCCTCGAATGAGTCGTAGCCCGTAAAGAACAGCGCCCGCGATTTGCCCGAGAGAGACTCCATGGCCAGATAGTGCGTCGGCCATTTCGCATGCGCCATCGCTTGCACGAACAGGCTCTCCGTTTTTTCATGTGTTGCGCCGGTCCTGCCCGGCTTCACATACTCGCGCGTGATGGCAAGAACTTTAGGCGGCGGCGTTCCCTGCGAGCTCTGCGCGGCAATAATGTCCGCACAGGCCAACACCAAACACAAACTCAGAAAAATCCCCGTAAGTCTCTTCATACTTGATGCCTCCTCAGTTTGATTCGGATAGATTCCGTTGTTGCGGGGCCCGCTATGCAGTGAAAGACTTCTTCGGTGGACGAGCGTATCGGACACACTGGGCGAAGTCAAGCAAACCGCACCAACTCCCCCGATGGATTCCTCACTACTACTCACTCGCCAGTCAGCGCGCCCTCTGCGATAATAAATTCCGGAAAATGAAGAAGCTTAGCGGCAACGACATTCGCAAGATGTTTTTGCGATTCTTCGAGGAGCGCGGCCACCGCGTCGTGCGCAGCAGCTCGCTCGTCCCCACGAATGATCCCACGCTGCTTTTCACCAACGCGGGGATGAACCAGTTCAAGGACGTTTTCCTCGGCCTCGAGCAGCGCGACTACAAACGTGCCACCACCTGCCAGAAATGCGTCCGCGCGGGCGGCAAGCACAACGACCTCGAAAACGTCGGCTTCACCAATCGCCATCTCACCTTTTTCGAAATGCTCGGCAATTTTTCGTTTGGTGACTATTTCAAGGAACAGGCGATCAAGTACGCCTGGGAGCTGGTCACCTCTCCACAGTGGTTCGGCGTACCGGTCGAGAAACTTTACTTCACGGTCTTCGGCGGCGCGGAAATCTCTGCAGGCCAGGTATTGCCACCGGACCATGACGCCGCTTCGCTCTGGCTCAAGACAGGCGCAGCGAAAGATCGCGTAATCGAAATTCCCGGCCTCAAAGATAATTTCTGGCAGATGGGCGACACCGGCCCCTGCGGCCCGTGTAGCGAAATTTTCTGCGACATGGGCCCGGCCGCATCCGACCAGGGACATACGGATTGCAAATTCCCGTGCGACTGCGGCCGCTACGTCGAAATCTGGAATCTCGTCTTCATGCAGTTCAACCGCGATGCGAGCGGCAACCTGAACCCCCTGCCGAAGCCGTCCGTCGACACCGGAATGGGCCTGGATCGCACCTCCTCCGTTTTGCAAGGTGTAATCAGCATCTACGACACGGATTTGTTTCAGCCGCTGATCCGCGAAGCTGCCAAGCTTACGCATGGCGACGTGAATGCCCCGAAGGTCCAGCCTTCCTTGCGCATCATTGCAGACCACTCCCGCGCCGCCACGTTCTTGATTTCCGATGGGGTCATTCCTTCGAACGAAGGCCGCGGCTACGTATTGCGCAAAATCATCCGCCGCGCTCTGCGCCACGCCCACATGCTCGAGGCGCCGTCGCCTTTTCTTTCAGTCATGTCCGCCTCCGTCCGCGCTGAAATGAAGGACGCGTACCCTGACCTCGATGAGCACGCCTCGCGCATCACGCGCATCCTCGACGAGGAAGAGAATCGCTTCGCGCGAACAGTAGACGTCGGACTGAAGAAGCTGGATGAAGACCTGCGTTCGCTTCTCGCTGCCGACAAAGGTGCGAAAACGCTCGGCGCTCGCGTCCACGGCGGCGTCGTGATGTCCGCGCCTACATACTTAGGTCCGCAGGCCTTCAAACTCTACGACACCTATGGCCTACCGCGAGACTTCATAGAGGACGTGACTCGCGATGCTGGCGTGCAAGTGGATTGGGAAGGCTTCGATCGCGCGATGGAAGAGCAGCGGACGCGCGCGAAGGCTTCCTGGAAGGGCGTGCACAAGGAAGCGGCGAACCCCGTCTACGCGAAGCTGGCGCAAACATTCAAGACTGAGCCCGACTTCTACTTCGGCACGAAGACGCAGGACGCTCGCGTCGAAGCGATTGTCACCAAAGAAGGCCAGGTCAAGGAAATCAAGAAGGGAACTGAAGCTGAAATCGTCCTGGATCGCACGACGATCTACGCCGAATCGGGCGGCCAGGTCGCGGATACGGGCAGCTTCTACGACAATTCCGGCGCGCTCGAAGTAGCGGAAGTGCGCGGCGCGTATTATCCGGTTAGCGGACTGATCGCGCACCGCATCGTGGCGAAAGAGGATTTGCACGTCGGTGATCGTGTCGCCACCATGGCTGACCCGCAGCGCCGCGCGCGCGACATGCGCAATCACACCGCGACGCACCTGATGCACGCCGCGCTGCGCAGCATTTTGGGCACGCACGTGAAGCAGGCCGGCTCGCTCGTCGCGCCCGATCACCTGCGCTTCGACTTTTCGCATTTCGCCGCCGTGGATGCGAGCGAGCTCGCCGAAATCGAGCAGCAAGTGAACGAAGAAATCCTGAAAAACCTCGAAATGCGCACGGACATCATGGACATTGACGACGCGCTCGCTTCCGGCGCGCTGGCGTTCTTTGGCGACAAATATCCGGAGGCCAACGTCCGCGTCGTCACGATTCCCGACGCCGCGTCGCCGCGCGGCTTCTACAGCAAGGAGCTTTGCGGCGGCACGCACGTGGGGCGCACCGGCGAAATCGGCGTGTTCAAAATACTGGCGGAGCAATCCACCGCCGCCGGTGTTCGCCGCATCGAGGCCATCTCCGGTGACCGCGCCCTTGCCGAATACCAGCGCGCCCTAACCACTCTCCGGTCAGTCGCCGGGATGCTCAATTCAGGCGAAGACGAAGTGGTCGCCGCGCTCGAGCGTCAGCTCGACTCCGTCAAGCAGCTCGAAAAGCAACTCGAAGGCCTCAAACGCAAGGCCGCTGGCTCCCAGGCGCAGGATCTGTTGGAACAGGTCCGCGATGTAAAGGGCGTTAAGGTCCTGGCCGCCGAAGTCTCCGGTTTTGACCGCGATGCTCTCCGCCAAATGGTTGATTCGCTGCGCCAGAAGCTCGGCTCGGGCGTGGTGGTTCTAGCATCCGCGGACGACGGCAAAGTTGCTCTAATTACAGGGGTTACGAAGGACCTCATCCCCAGGCTCCACGCCGGCAAGATTGTCCAGGAACTGGCCAAGATGGTTGGTGGTTCCGGTGGCGGAAGGCCGGATTTGGCAGAGGCTGGCGGAAAAGACACATCCGCAATAAAAAGTACCATTGGGCAGGTGCATTCCCTCCTGGACCGCTTGTTATAATCCCTGTAGCGCCAGACTCTTACGCCGGGAGACTCGACTTTCCCGCGCGGATTTGTCTTCGCTTTCCGCTTTGTTCGTTCGGAAGAGGAGCGTTCTGCCTTCCCCAAGGTCCGCTGACTATGAGCCCAAGGTCCATACTCGGAAGCTGCATCTGGGCGGCAGTTGTTCTAGCCGGAGGATGTTTGGCAGTTGCGGCACCGGCCCGCGCCCAGATTGCATCATACGTGGATGACACCGGGAAGCTCGTTTTCGTCAACGGGGATTCCCCTGGAGCACAGCATAGGAGTACCATGAGTGCTCATTCGGCGGTTCCGGCATCGCCAGCATCACTGGCGGTAGCTTCGGCACCGCCGCCCGACCGGCTCGAGCGCCTCGCGCGCGAAGCAGCCGAACGGCACAAGGTGGACCCGGCGCTGGTTAAAGCCGTGATCAGCACCGAGTCGGGGTGGAATCCGCGGGCAGTTTCCCGCAAGGGAGCTGTCGGGCTGATGCAGTTGATTCCTGAGACGGCACAACGCTACGGCGGACGTAACCCCTATGACCCGGCGCAGAACGTGGATGCCGGGACAGCGTATCTTCGGGTGCTGCTGGATCGCTATAACGGCGACTTGACGAAATCGCTCGCGGCTTACAACGCGGGCGAGGGCGCCGTGGATCACAGCGGCGGCGTTCCGGCTTATCCGGAAACGCAACGGTACGTGCAGAAGGTTACGGACGCATACTTCCGGCCCGGCTCGGGTCGCGACCCGACGCTCTGGAGCCCGCTGAGGGCTCCGGTGCGGAAGGAAGTGAATTCGAATGGCCGGGTTGTTTTCACGAACGAATGAGACACGAAGTTTCCCGCCCAACTCGCGTAGTTGCAACGATTCTGGCAGTGCTTGCGCTACTGGTGTCGCTTGCTTCGGCTGCCCGCGCCGATAGAAAGGCGGGGGCCCGCCAGGCGTTCGAGCAGGCCGTGAAACTGCGCACGATGCTCGAAGGTTACCTCCCGCAGGACCGCGCCTTGGGCGATTACAAGCAGACGGTCACCGCTTACCACAAAGTCTATTTGATTTCGCCTCTGGCGGAGGAAGTCACGCCGGCGCTCATCGCGGAGGCCGAGCTGTATCAGGAAATGGGGCGCCAGTTCGATCCGAAATATTTTCAGTCCGCCATTGATACCTACAATTTCCTGTTGAAGGAGTATCCGCAAAGCCGCTACCGCTCGCAGGCAATCTTCTCGATCGGCAAAATTCAAAAAGACGACTTGAAGCGGCCGGAGGATGCGGAAGTTACTCTGAAGGAATTCCTGAAGCGCTTCCCGAAATCCGAGCACGCGAGCGACGCGCGGCAGGCTCTGGTAGAGATTGCGCAGCATCGGGAACCGGCTGCCGATCCCCTGGCAGCGGAAAAGAAAGTCGAGCCGCGTGAGGTCGCGAATCGAGTTCCCTTTGTGACGGATGTGCGCACCTCGAATACGGAAAATTACGCGCGGATCGTGGTGACGATTGACGACACGATCCGGTTCGATTCCGCGCATATTCGTTCGCCTGACCGCGTCTACTTCGATCTGCACCGGGCGAAAGTCGGGCCGGCGCTCATGCACAGAACTTTCGACGTGCAGGACGGCTTGCTGAAGTCCGTACGCCTGGCGCAGAACAGAGACGGCGTCGTGCGCGTGGTGCTGGATGTGGACGGCGCGAAAGATTATTCGGCATTTCTGCTCGCGAATCCGTACCGCCTGGTGATTGACGTGCACTCGCAACCGGTCGCGACGGCAAAACGCGAAACGGGCGCGCCGCCTGCCTCCGGCGTTTCGACAGCAAAGACCCAGCCTCCGTCTGAAAAGCCGGTGCCGGCGGTTACGACCAGCGAGAACCGGCCGGCCGACCCAGTGAAGCCCGTGGCCCATCCGGCGTCTTCTTCCACCAAGCCCGCGACAGACGTCAAGAAAACGGCCGCGGCACTGAAACCTCCGACCGAGCCTAAGCCGAACCGCGACGGCCAGCGATCTCTAACGCGAGAGCTGGGGCTCAAGATCAGCCGCATCGTGATAGATCCCGGACACGGTGGACACGATACCGGAACGATTGGGCCGCACGGCCTGATGGAGAAGGATTTGTGCCTCGATATCGCGCTGCGCCTGGGGCGCATTATCGAGGAGAGAATTCCGGGAGCGGAAGTGGTTTACACGCGCAAGGACGACACCTTTATTCCGCTCGAAGACAGAACTGCGATTGCGAACAATGCGAAGGCGGACCTGTTCGTCTCGATCCACGCGAATTCAAGCCACGACCACGCCGCCCGGGGCATCGAGACCTATTATTTGAACTTTGCCACCTCGCCGGATTCCATGGAAGTGGCGACCCGCGAGAACGCGCTGGCGCAATCGTCCATACACGACCTTCAGGACCTGATCAAGAAAATCGCGCGCAACGAAAAAATCGAGGAATCGAAGGAACTCGCGAGCGATATTCAAGATTCGCTCTCGCACCGGCTCCAGGTGATCAGTCAAAATGAGAAGAACCGCGGGGTGAAGAAGGCCCCATTCATCGTGCTGATCGGCGCCAACATGCCGTCGGTGCTTTCCGAAGTTTCGTTCATCAGCAATCCCGCGGATGAGAAGCTGCTGCGCAAGAGCGACCAGCGCGACCGCGTGGCTCAGGGCCTCTACCACGGTATTTCGTCTTACCTCGACAGCCTCAACAGTCTCTCCTACAATAGACAAAGGCTGGTCTCGGACAATCATGCGGGCTCCGCGGCGTCTGACGGGAACCCCAAATAGAATCCGGGCGTCTAATAAAAGCGTACAAGTGTAGGGACACATATGCGGCGTCACTTGATTTGCGCTGTTGCCATCTTCGCAGTCTTGATTTTTACGGGCGCACCTGCGTCCGCGCAGCAGGTCTTGCCTTCTTCCTTCGGCGGTTGGAATGCCACGGCGCGCGGAAATTTCGCCCCTGAGCCAAACAACACCCTGGACCAGGGGGCCGTGGCTTTGGCTGGTCAAGCAATCGCGGCGGCAAAAGAGTACGGCTTCGTCTCCGGCGAACAGGCTTCCTACGCCCGGGGAGATCGCGCCCTTCAGGTACAGCTCTATCGCATGAAAGATCCCAGCGGCGCATACGGGGAATACTCCTATTTGCGCACGCCGGACATGCTACACGCCACCTTCACCGACCATTCTTCCATGTCACGCGAACGGGCGCTTGTTCTCATTGGCGATATCGTGCTGGATATTCGCGGCACGGGCCTGGCCGGTGAGGAAAAAGATTTGCGAGCGCTCGTCGCCGCGATCACTCCTTCCGCCCATCAAGGTCCGCTGCCGAGTTTGAGCGAGCGCTTGCCCTTAAAGGGACTTGAGGAGCGAACCGACCATTACATTCTGGGTCCGGTGACGCTAAATCACTTTCTGCCGATCACTCCTGATGATTGGCTGGGATTCTCTCAAGGAGCCGAGGCCGAACTGGCGTTCTATCAATTGCGTGGACATCACGTAACCCTGCTCGTGGCGGACTTTCCTACTCCCGAGATGGCCGCGAACAAGCTGAAGGAAATTGAGCAGCAGGGAAATGTGAACAAAGATCCGGGCGCGAACCCGGGAAATTTGTACGCGAAGAGGTCGCTCACTTTGCTGGTCATGGTTGCGGGCGCGCAGAATCGCGTTGAAGCAGATACTTTGCTGCAGCAGGTTCACACAGGAGAGGAAGTCACCTGGAACGAGCCAGCATTTGAATTCAAAGAGCCGCCGATCACTACGATGATCGTCGGAGCAATCATCGGGACCGGAGTTATTTGCTGCTTTGCGGTGATTTCCGGCTTGGCGTTCGGCGGATTCCGGCTAGTAATGAAGCGTTTGCTGCCGGACAAAGTGTTCGATCGCAGCAGCCAGTTGCAGGTTCTCCAACTCGGTCTATCTAGCAAACCTATCAATTCAGAGGACTTCTACGGCCTGGGCCCCTCAGCCCGCAAGCGATGAGGGATGTGCAAAAAGAGCCGCTTCCGGCGGGAAATTCCGTGTACCTGTCTGATAATAAACAGCTTACAGGATTGTCAAAAAGTGGCATTCCTACTTGACTGATTTGCAGTGCTTTACTAGACTGCGCTGGAGGAAAGTATTCTATGGCCATCCGCGCATTGGCTGTGGAGCTTTCTCCCTGGAAGGCCCGCCTCGCCGGCGGGCCTTCTTTTTTTGCCCTCCGCGATGTCACTTTTCGTTTCCTTCTGTAACTCTGAACAGGACCACGTGGAGCTTTTCCGTTTCGTTGTAGATTCTTCCCGTACCCGTACGATTTTCGACGTCCGTTGAAGCAATCGGCAGAAGTTTTCCTTGCTGTTCGAGAGCGGACAGCGGCGCAGCCAATTCTTCGGGATATTCGCGCGTTTGGACGATCCACCGAACGTTCAGATTGCGCAAGAGCTCGAGCATTGCGTCCGGCGTTTGAACTCGCGCGGGGTCCATCACCCAGGAATACTCCGGCGCACCGTCCACGAATGGAACTCGCAAATAGTAGAGATGGCGAAAAAAGACCATCACGCTTCCGTTGTCTTGGCTGCCTGCCTCCGGAGCCAAATTCCGGTTGATAAACTCCACGATTCGATAATCAGGGGCCATGCGTTCCAGGAATGCGCGCTCCTGCTCGATTCCCAAAACGACGGGAAGGAAATTGCGCGCGTAGATCGCGTCGGAGACTGCGGCAAACAACAAAAATACGGCAATCGTACCCGCGCATGACAGATGGATGATCCGCCGCCCGCCTTCTTTCATCGCAGCTACGCCGGAGAGCACCAGGACGAGACTGAGCGCGTAAGCGGGAAGCAGGAATCTCCCCATTTGGGAGGTTAGAAGAGCGGAAACGAACAGCGTGGCCCAAAAAAGTGCGGCGAACCGGCCTGCTGGTTTCCGCCAATTCGCCAATGGAAGCAACGGCGCGAAAGCCAGCACAAGCGGGCCGAAATAATGTCCCAGGCCGTATTGATTGCCGTTGAGAACCAGCGCGAAGGGGAACTCGAGCAGGTGCGGGGAGACCGCGTCCAAATGCCTCCGCCCGAGTTGCAAGGCGGATGGCCTCGAGGCCGTACAAATTCACGCGGGCCGGCGCGAGCCATGGAGTCAAGAATGGAAAAGCGGGGTCCCCGGTCCACATCCAGTTACGGGCCAGCGGCCAGATTCCCGCGACGAGGGAAGCAAGCGCGCACGCGAAGCTGCTTTTCCATGACCTTCGAACGACGAGGAGGTAGGCCACGAGAACGAACGGAATTACCCAGCCGGTATACTTCACGCCCGCTGCGGCCCCGGCGAAAAGCCCGGCCAGCACGAACCAGCGATGGGTAGCTTTCGCGGAGCTGCCGGCAGTTAATGCTCCGGCTGCCTCTGCGCGTGCGGCTGCCAGGGCGGCGAGCGCAACATAGAACGCCATCCAGATGTCCGGCGAGCCGGATGTGCCGATCTGCCAGAAGACGAGGGGCGTGGCGACGAAGATGAGCGCCGCAATCCACGCCAAGCGAAGGGGCATCAGCTCTCGCGCCATGGCGAAAAGTGCGACGGCCGTGAGCAACCCTCCAAGAAAAATGAGGCCCATCGAAATGTGGTCGCTGCCGAGGGCGAGCCCGAGCGAGATCAAGAGATGTGCCTGGCCGGTGAAGAAACTGTGCGTGAGCCAGAAGATGGGCGCGAGAGGGCGCCCCTGCTCGAGGAGAGGCGCCGTGAAATGATAGTGCATGGCGTCAGAGCCAGTGAGCGGAGCCATTGCCATGAGGGCTTCGAGCGCAAGGAAAAGGGCGATGCCGCAGAAAATTGCACGGTCGAATAGCGAGTGCAGCGACGCCCGGCAGCTTTCAGCCAGGCTGCGTGTATGGCTCCAAAGAAGGTGCCAGCCGCGCCCGGCAGTTAATGCCATCAAGCCCAGCAAGAGAGCAGCGGGACCGCGGCGGAGCGAGCCTGTCACCGCCATCACGAAGAGAGCGAATTCGAGCACGACAAAGGAGAAGCCTGCGCTGAACAGCACCGATTCGAGGTGGCTTTGGGTTTCGAAACCAAAACGCTCGAGCAGGCGAGCACCCCAGGCCGCGGCGACCAGAAACAGAGCAGCCACGACCAGCAAATAGGCCACATCGAGGATTAGTGCCACCGGTGAATCCAGGCGCCAAAGCGCGCGAGAAATAAATCGCGAAACTGGAGGTAGTAGAGGAAATTCACAAGAAGAATCCATGCGACGAAAGCCAACTGCCAGACACGGCCGGCGAGACTTGAGCCCGCTTTTTTCGATTCGCTGGTCGTTTGAGACATGATCTCCAGAAGTCCTCGGCTAGAAGATAGTTTGGAAGCGAAGCGCGTAGCTGCGCGGAGGAGCGATTGCGTGCGTGGGAACGCGGATCGGCGTTGTTGTTGCGATTAGAAAAAGGTAATTATCCCCTCTCGTCAAGTAAGGTGCTAAAATGGAGGGTGCCGTGACAGGACAGGGTAAAATGGGACCGGAGAGCAGCACAGCTATTCAGATTCCAGTCTCCGCTGAAGACTTTGGACCGATTCTAGAAACATATCGTGAGCTTTCGATTTTCTTAGATTCTCTAACTCCCGCTGGAAGGCGGCGTAAAGAGATGGTTGCTGCTCCTCCAATACCCGTTCTAGCGCGGTGAGTCTCAGACGTGCATCGGCGATATCTAGAATTGCCCGCGCAATTTCCTTTGCTGTCTGCTTAGTCATAACGCCGCGATTATACGCCTTATCCGCGTGTCAAAAGTGGCTGAAATAAGCCATGTTTTCTTCTGTGAGTTTAGTCGCTTTAATCTCGACGTTTATGATTAAGCGCACACAATTTTGGTGTTGCTCGGTTGCCGGAGGTTCGAGCAGTCTGTCCGTAGTGACGCGAAATCCAGTGATTAAACTATCGTTTTCGGTGAGACAGAGAATGAAGTGGGCCTTGGGCGGGAATCCGCGCACCTCATTGTCATCTTGGGGAATGCGCAGCGCGTCGAATAGAACTTTGATTCGATTGTCGATGTCTCCGCCTTCGCAAATGAGACTGCCAGGATTCTCGCGGCGCAGAAAAAGAATGTCCAGATCACATACAAGATTGAGCCGCTCTCGGACGATAGCTAGAAACGACAGGTTGCCACGTTTTTTGATTATCGCCTTGGCGTCCTCTTCTGCCAGATTCTCGAATTCCCTATCTAGAACAGCTGACTTGAATTCCATCAATTGGTGCAGCTGTTTGCTGAGAGCGCGGCGGATAGCGTGCTTTTCCGCTCGACGGGTGTCGCTTTGACTAGCAGATTTGAGCGGACCATCATAGGTGAGGCGAAAATTCACTTCATCCCCCAACCGAAGCGGATACAAGAATGCGCGTTGACTTTGACACACCATTGCGCCACACTCCATTTTGTATGGAGCACAGCGCTACGGATAAGACGCGGACGCGCAAAACGCTCACTCCCTCCGCCAAGACGAAGGAGCGTATGCTGCCGTACTCTGAATCAGCTTTCGATAAACTTCTGGAGCGGGCTATTACTACGAAGCCCGCTCGAAAACCCTCTCCAAAATCGCACTAAACTGCTGGTTCCCCTCAAAGCGGCGATTGTACCGGAAAGTGTACTCGTCAAGGTAGCTTTGCAAATACTTGGGCGAAACGGAGTGATAGACTCCCCGAATTCCGGTCTTGACCAACATCCAAAACCCTTCGACGCTGTTGGTGTGAATGTCTTTGTAGACATACTCTCCGGCGCTGTGCTTGATGTGACGATGGCGGTAATTCAAAGGCTTTCCGTTCTCGTCGCGCAGAAATGGGATGCGCCCGTAACCTGCCCATTCGTCGGTATAGATCACGCTTTCTGGCACAACATGATTCCTAATGATTCCCGACAATGTTGGCTCGCTTGCATCGAGGATGATGCGCGCCAGCACTTTTCCGCCACGCTGAACGACGCCGACAACCGGAGTCTTAACCTTATCTCCGCGCATCGGGCGACCGCGACCATACTTGCGGACGCCGCCTATGTAAGTTTCGTCTACCTCAACCGTCGGCCCCTCCAACTGCATATCGCCATCCGAGAGCAGCGAACGAATCTGCTTGAACATGCGCCATGCGGTTTTATAGGTCACGCCAGTCTCACGTTGAATCTGCTTCGCGGAAATACCGCAGCGAGTCGAACCCATGAGGTACATTGCGTAGAACCAAGTTCGGAGCGATGTGCTAGACTTCTCGAAGATCGTCCCGGCCATCGGCGAGATCATCTTGCCGCAGTAATCGCAAGCGTAAGCGGGACGGCCAGTGACGCGATGATGCTTGCGTTCCTGCTCGCACTTTTCGCAGTGAGTGATTCCGCCGGGATAGCGTTTCTCTTTGAGGTATTCGAGGCAGCAATCGTCAGTCGGAAACTTGCCGAAGAAATCGCGCAGCGTGAATCGAAGTTCTGCGGGGATGCTCTGTTTGACTCTGCCGTGGGTGCCTTTTCCGCTCGCCATCGCCCGTCTCCTAACGACAGGCTGATTGTGTCAAATTCCGTACTTGATGTCAAGGGATAATTACCTAGAAAAAATGATGTCCTTTGTTTTGAGGAGCTTAACGAGGTGTCTAATAATGGAATGTTGCGATTAGAAAAGCGGGAGCAGACCACAGAGGCGCGGAGAAAAGCAGAGGAGTGAGGGGAGACGGACTCCCCCTCCGGGATAAAGATTCCGCCGGTTTGTGGATTGCTGAAGCCCAAGTTATCCATCCTGCCAGCTCCCCTTTGGCGCATCCGATATGCTGGCATTTCCAGTATATCGTCGCGAGAAAATTTCAAGGGAAAAAAGCAAAAAAAGTGCAGTGGACTTTGACTGCCTGCCGCGGGCTCACTTTCATATTGGCGAGGTCGAACGTGGCTTCGGACGGCGCGGAAAGACGAAGGGCGCATCAGCGGCAAGTGCGGCCGGTGATGCGCCCCTGCGGATCTGTGCTGAATGCTACTGAACGTTGGCGATGACGACGTTGCTATCGGCAACGAGCTTGGATGCGGTCGTCGGGATTGTCAGCGCTCCGGTGGCTATCGTAATCGGGACGGTGCTGACGACCTCGTCGGTGGTGCCCGGAGCGACCAAGAAAAGCTCCTCACCAGTTGTGTTAGGCCACAAGATCGAACACGCTGATACCTACGCCGAAAGGAGAGTTGGCGAGTTGGCCCGGTCCGATGGCACCCGTTCCGCTGTCGAGCGTGAAGCCAATTATTCCGTTGGTGGCGAAATCCGGGGCGTACAAGAAGCCTCCGCTCTCATCAATTACAACGAGTTCGGGCGCTATGCTGCCAGTAGTTACCGGTGAACCGGTGAGTTGGAACAAGGCCCCCGTGGAGGTATCAATCGAGAATCCAGCGACGCTGCCGTTATCCGCGGTGTACAGGAAGTTCCCTGAAGCGCTTACGACTGCAAAGCCAGGAAAATCCACCTTGCCTGTCTGGATTGCGAAGGGAGAGCTGGCCGTTTGGGTAAGAGTTCCGGACGAACCGACGGAGAAAATGAAGATGTCGCCATTCACCGGATCCGTAACAAATACAAACTTTCCGTCAGCAGATGGGGCCAAGAATGTCGGCGAGAACGGCTGGGCAGTCGTACTCACAGTGAAAGGCGAACCGACGACTTCAGTCAGAATACCCGATCCCAGGTTGATCGAGAAAACATGGATGTTACTGCCGTCCAGGTTGGTGACGTAAATAAAGTTGCCAGCGGGGTCCGCGATAATATGAGCAAAGGCGTCGACCTTCGCGTCGGTGAACGTGAGGCTTTTCGGGTTGGTCGGCGTCAGTGTACCAGTGTTCGCGTGCCCAATGATGAAGCTGAAAATCTGCGGGGTAGCCGACTTGTCCAGGACGTACAGAAAATTGTTCTTTGAGACGGCGAGCTCGCCTCCGACAGCGGTCGCCGCGGGGGTAGTGGTGCACATGAGCGCGAGATTGCCGCTGGTATCAATCGCGTATTCGAGGACATTGCCGGTTGCGTCCAGGGCGTAAGCAACATTGCTCGGCGTCAGCGTGCTGCTGCAGTTGCCTCCACCGCCGCCGCCGGTCCCGCATGTCGTGGTTGCGGCCGGGCTGAACAGCGCTGGATGACTGCCGTGGCCGCCCTTACCAGGACCGCCCGTGATCGCAGCTGCCCCTGACCCGCCCAGAGGGCCGCAGACGTTGCCTCCGCAGCCAGCAATGGAAAGACCTGCGACAACCAGCAGGATGACGAAATAAAAAGGTAACCTGGCTCGATTAGTCATGTCCCAACCCCACTCCTTCCGCCTCAGAAGGCGAAAACCCCCCGCATTGAACCGCAGCACGTCTCGAAAGTATGAGCGGGGGGCACCTATGGCTTCAATTGTCCATTGGGCCAGCTTGCCGAAAGTGACACTACTTCGCGGCGGGCCACGCCCTGCCGGAAACCATTCATGGGATGGCTTCCGATGTGTTGTAGCCTTGGGAGCCATGGGACGAGCCATGCTATGGGGTTAAGCGAAGGCGAGCAGGCATGGAGGAATTGGCCGCTCGCCCGGCGTGAACAGGAGTACTCGCCGAGCAGTTGCATCGCTTCGTCCGCGCCTTTTCTGGCGGCCTATGAGACGCGCAGCCGCGAGGCCGAGTCGCGCCTGCGCGGCCAGAAGAACCTGCGATGGGGCGAAGCGGCGGATGAGACATTCGATTTCTTCGCGGCTGATTCCGCGGACGCGCCGCTGTTGCTGTTTATTCACGGCGGGTACTGGCAGGAGCTGTCGAAGAACGAATCGTTGTTTGCGGCGCCCGATTGCGTGGCGAACGGCATTGCGTTTGCGGCTCTCGACTACACTCTGGCGCCGAATGCGAGCCTCGAGGCCATCGTGAGACAGTGCCGCCGGGCAGTCGCGTATTTTCATCGCGAAGCGGGCGCGCTTGGTTTCAACCGCCGCCGAATATTTGTTGCCGGAAGCTCCGCAGGCGCGCACTTGGCCGCGATGCTGCTTGCGGGCGGCTGGCAGGAACAATTCGGTTTGCCCGAGGAGGCTGTGGCCGGGGCCGTGCTATTGAGCGGCATTTATGATATCGAGCCGCTGATCGGGACCTATATTGATGCGGCGCTACGCCTAACGTCCGCCGACGCCGTATCGCTGAGCCCGATGCGCCTGCCGCTTGGCAGAAGCGTGCCAGCGGTGGTTGCCTGGGGCGAGTATGAGACAGGGGAATTCAAACGGCAGAGCAGGGCGTACGCGGCGCGGCTGGGGGTGGCGGGTTTTTCCGTTTCCGCGCTGGAAGTGGCCGGCGCGAATCATTTCGATATCGTTTTCGGCCTGGCGGACCGGACGAGCGCGGTCGGGCGAGCAACGCTCAAGATGATTGAAGGTGGAAAACCGGCTAGGCCTGAAGGGCCGCGCGGAACTTCTCGGCAAACGTGAACACATCGGAGAACGAGTTGTAGAGCGGCGCAGGAGTAACCCGCAAGATATCGGGCTCGCGCCAATCGCAAATCACGCCCTGCTGGGCGAGCGCGTCGCAAACGGCGCGGCCATTTTGGGGCAGCCGCAGCGAAAGTTGCGCGCCGCGGTGCGCGGGATCGCGCGGCGTGATGATGGAGAACCTTCCCGAGCGGTCGTGACCCAGCAGAAACTCGAGATAGCCCGTCAGCATTTCACTCTTCGCGCGCAGGGGTCCGATTCCGGCTTCGTCGAAAATCTCCATCGAAGCACGGAGCGCGGCCATCGAAAGAATCGAGGGATTGCTCAATTGCCAGCCTTCGGCGCCGGCGATGGCGTGAAACTCCGGTCCCATGCGAAAGCGGGTTTGCTTGTCGTGGCCCCACCATCCGGCGAAACGCGGCAGCTTGGGGTTGCGCGCGTGGCGCTCGTGAACGAAGCATCCGGCGACGCTCCCCGGGCCCGCGTTGAGATATTTGTAGCTGCACCAAACGGCGAAATCGGCGTTCCAGTGGTGAAGCTGCAGATGGAGATTTCCCGCGGCGTGCGCCATGTCGAAACCGACGAGGCAGCCTTTGGCGTGCCCGGCATCGGCGATGCGGGAGCATTCGAAGGCCTGGCCGGTGAAGTAATTCACTCCACCCAGCAGGACGAGCGCAATCTTTTCGCCATCGGCTTCAATCCGCCGCTCGATATCTTCCGTGCGAAGGGAAGTCTCGCCGGGACGCGGCGCGACTTCGATCAATGCCGTGGCCGGATCGTATCCGTGGTATTGAAGCTGCGATTTGACGGCGTACTGGTCGGAAGGAAACGCGTTTGCTTCGACCAGGATTTTGTTTCGAGCCGCGGTGGGCCGGTAGAACGAAACCATCATCAGATGCAAATTCACCGTGAGCGAATTCATCACAACCACTTCGCCGGGAAGAGCGCCTACCAGGCGCGCAGTGGGTTCGGTGAGAATTTCGTGGTACGGCATCCAGGGATTGCGCGCGCGGAAATGCGCCTCGACGCCAAAGTTTTCCCAGTCCAGTAATTCCTGCTCGATATAGGAGCGCACTGTCTTGGGCTGCAAGCCGAGCGAGTGGCCGCAGAGGTAGATACAGTCGGAACCGTCAGTCATTCGCGGGAAATGGAATCGCTCCCGATAGCCCGCCAGCGGATCGCGGGCGGTCATTGCGGCGGCAAAATCTTTCGTTGCCTCAAACGGAGCGGGCGCCACTTATAGATCCTCCAGCGGAGTGAGGTCTCGGCGGATAAACGCCTCGGCCTTTTTCCAATCAAGGTCCTCGATCCGGTTCAGCGAGTCACACAATTCAGCGAGGACGCGATCCTGGATTTGTCCGCGGGAACGGGCGACGGAATAAGGGACTCGATGAAATGTGACCATCGCATACTTCGGCACAAAAAGCCGGGGATATCGCGCTTCGAGAGCCAGCTCGACTTTTTTCCGGAACAAAAAGGCGGGATCCGCGACGCGATCGCGCATCTCAACAAAATTCTCGAGAGCCAGGTCGGCGATGGAATCGGTATCGAGTTTCCGGGCGCGTTCAAATTCGCGGAACAGATTTGGCCACTGCGGGCCGTGGCGATCGAGGAGCTCGAGAAAACAAGTGCAGTCCTCAAACGCGCAATTCATGCCCTGGCCGAAAAAGGGCACGATGGCGTGAGCCGCATCGCCAAGGAGGAGCGCTTTGCCGTCCACATGCCAGGGCGAGCAGCGGATGGTGACCATGGAGCCCACCGGATTGCCGGAATAATTCTCCTGCAATTGAGGCATGAGCGGGAGGGCGTCGGGGAAATTCGTTTCGAAGAACTTGAGAACCTTCGCATCCGAGTCGAGGCTCGTCAAAACTCGGATTGCCTTTAAACGGCAGAAACAGAATGCAGGCAAACGTGCCGTCAATGTTTGGCAGCGCGATCAGCATGTAGGAGCCGCGCGGCCAGATGTGCAGCGCGTGCGGCTCGATGCGATGCTTTCCGGCTGGTTCGGCGGCGATGGTCAGCTCCTTGTAACCGTAATCGAGATACTGCTGCGAGAAATTGAATTGCGGGAGCTTGAGCATCTCGGTCCGAACCGCGGAGGCCGCGCCGTCGGTGGCGATCACGACGCTGGACTCGGCGAGCGTCTCGGCGCCTGTATCTTCATTGCGCAGGCGCAGGGCGCCGGATTTTAAATCGAATCCGGTGCAACGCTCGTTGAAGCGGATGGAGGCGCCGCTGGCCTCGGCTGCGTCCATCAAGGAGGCGTTGAGATCCGCGCGCGAGATGGAGTTGATGACTTCGGTCTCGTCCTTTCCGTAAGGCTGAAAGGTGAGTTCGCCGGTCGCAGAATGCATCATCCGGCCTTTCATGGGGATGATGATGCTTCGCATTCCGTCCCACAGCCCCGCTTCGCGCAACGCGTGAATGCCGCGTGTGGAGATGGCGAGATTGATGGAGCGTCCCGCGCTTACTCGGACGCGCCGCATGTCCGGGCGCCGCTCGTAGATTTCGACGGGGAAACCGCGCCGCGCGAGAGAAATGGCCAGGAGGGGACCCGTGAGTCCGGAGCCGACGAGCGTAATTTTCTCGGAAGATTTTTGCATGTGTCAGAAGATGTGTCGCGCGCCGCAATTTCGCGGCGAAGAAATCATCATTCCAGGATCGTTCGCGCTTCCCAAAGTTCCGGAAAGAACTTCTTGTCGAGCGTGTTCTTCAGGTACGACCCGCCCGTGGTGCCGCCCGTCCCCATGCGCGTGCCGATGGTGCGCTCGATCATCTGTATATGGCGCAAACGCCAGCTCACCATCAGCTCGTCGAATTCGGTCAGGCGTTCGCAGACGTCAATCCAGTGGCGATGGTTTCGCTCATCCTGGTAGAGCGCTTGAATGGCCTTCGCGCGCGCCACGAAACGCTCGCGCTCGGTTTCGCCCGGAGCCGGAGCGGGAAGCTTTCCCAGGGTTTTCAAAGCCGCGAAGAAGACATCGCGCAAGGAATCTTCGCGCAGCCTGCGCTCGAGGGCCGCATGCGCCTCCGGCGTGGGCTCGTGGTAGCGCAGCATTTTTTCATCTTTCAGGCCGCAGAGGAATTCGATCTCGCGGAATTGCTCGGACTGAAACCCGCTCGCAGGGTTGAGAATTCCGCGAAAGGCGAGGAAGTGAGTGGGAAGCATGGTCTCGAGAATGGTGAACTGTTCCACGAGCACGCGCATGATCTCCGTGCAGCGGCGAAGGAGGCGCGCGGCTTCGTACACTTCGTCGTGCGAAACGGGATTAACGCCCGCGGCGCGCAAATTTGCGACCACGGCATCGAGATCATGCAGCAATTCCCGGAACCACAGTTCGTAGGTCTGGTGAACGATGATGAACAACAATTCGTCGTGATGTTGTGGGGAAGATTGCAGATGCTGAAGGCTCAACAACTCCGGGACGCGAAGATACGAGCTGTACGTCAGCGTCTTGTCGGGCTTTTGTCCGGCCGCCGAAGAAGGAGTCTCGTAAGAAGCAATCCGGGGAGCAATGGCACTGTCAGCGGGCGATTGCAGACCCAGGAATTTGTGCGCGTTCGAGCCGAGGAGCTTTGTCTTGGTTTCGGGAGGCAGTTTGCTGTTCCGGACAAGGCGCCCTACTCGTTCTTCGCCCAGCGGAAACGGGTAATCAGACCCGAGAATCACGCGATCCGGCCCCATGATTTCGACGAGGAATTGCAGGGTGCGCTCTTCGAACACGGCGGAATCCACGTACACGCGGTTTAGATAGTGGCTGGGCGGAGATTGCGAAACGCCGCGGGCGATCTCCTGATGGGCGCACGCGTTTTCCAGACGCCCGAGCAAGAATGCAAAGCTGCCGCCACCGTGAGCAAAGCAGATGCGCAGGCTGGCCGGGAGGCGGTCGAAAGCTCCGCTCAACATGAGCGACACCAGGGACAATTGCGTTTCGGCCGGCATGCCGACGGTCCACGGCATCATGTATTTGGGCATGCGTTCCCGCGCCATCATGTCCCATGGGTGAACGAAGACCGCGGCGCCTTCATCCGCGCAATGATGGAGGAAGGTGAGAATGCCCGCATCGTCGAGGTTCTTGTCGCCCACGTGATTGCCGATCTGGACGCCCAGGTGCCCGGCACGCATGGAGCGCGTGAGTTCCTTGCAGGCGGCGTCAATATCCTGCAACGGAACCTGGCACAACGGTTTCAATCTTCCTTTTCCGCGGCTGCACATTTCGAGGGCTGCGTCGTTGAACATGCGCGCGCAATCCAGGGCGTGCTGCGGCTCGCGGCCGTAAGCAAATAGAACGGGCGTTGCGCACATCACCTGGAGATCGATGCCGTCGCGGTCCATGTCTTCGAGGCGAACGCTCATGTCCCAGCAGGCGGAGGTGATCTTTCGAAACGGACGATCGCCGAGCATGATCGTCGCTTTGCCCGGCTCCGTGTGCTTGATCGACGGCCAGTCCGGAGTGCCGAAACGAGCGGCCAAATCCGGCCACGATTCGGGGAAAAAATGAGTATGAATGTCGACGGTTTGCATGTTGCCTCTAGAATGCTATTTCGGGGCCGGCTTCCCCGGATGCAGTTCGCCGCAATTTTTGCATTTTCGCAGATCGGCGCTTCCGTAGAAAAGCTCGAACACGGGCGGCAGATCGCGGACGATGCTTTCCAGATCAATTTCCGCACGAAAGACAAGATGATGGCACTTCGGGCAGTACCATTCGATGCCGTCCACAGCGCCTTCCGGGCGCGGCGTTTCGATCACGAGTCCGATGCTTCCCGCGGATCGCTGCGGCGAATGGCGAACGTGCTTGGGCAACAGGAATATTTGGCCTTCCTTGATGGGAATATCCTTCGGAGGCTTGCCGGGCTCTTCCATGACGCGGATGAAAATGTCGCCCTTCACCTGGTAGAAAAACTCCTCGATCGGATCGTCGTGGTAGTCCATACGCTGATTCGGTCCCCCCACCACGGTGACCATCATGTCACCGTCTTCCCATATCTGGGCATTACCCACGGGGGGTTTCAGCTTGTCGCGATTCGCATCAATCCAGCCTTGAAAGTCGAAAGCCTTGAGCGTCTTAATCGAGGGCATTACATTCTCCTTTCGGACCAAGTGACCGGTTTGTAGGCAATTGCCTTCATTTCGATCAGCAGGTGCGGGTGGGGCAATTGATGAACCGCAACCGTGGTCCGCGCAGGCCCCTGCTCGTCGAAGTATTCGGCGTAAACCTGGTTGTAACCAGCAAAGTCCGACATGTTGACCAGATAAGTGGAGATTTCGACGACGTCCTTCAATTCCGCGCTTACGCTTGTAAGAATGTCGCGAATGTTCTCAATGACGGCATGAGTCTGTGCACGAATGTCCAGTTGCACGGCACCGCTGGAGCCAGTCTCCGCGCCGGCGATGGTGTCGTCGGCGCGGCGCGAGCTGGTTCCTGAGATGAAGAGGTAATCACCGGCCCGTTTTACATGGGGGAACCGGCCGAGCGGTTTTGCCTTGCCTTCGACCGTCTTGCTTTCCATCACCATACTTGTTTGCCTCGTGGCAGACGAAGCTGCGTCATAACTTAACGCAGATATTGTTCAGTTCCGAATAGAAGTTGAGCGAATGCATGCCGCCTTCGCGCCCGATGCCCGATAGCCCCACCCCGCCAAATGGCGTTCGAAGGTCGCGCAAGAACCAGCAATTGACCCAGGTAATCCCGGCTCGCAACTTACCGGCAACACGATGGCCCCGCTTCAGATTGGAAGTCCACACGGAAGCCGCCAGGCCGTATTTCGTATCGTTGGCCTTGGCTATGGCTTCTTCCTCGGAATCGAATGGCGCCACGTGGCACACGGGCCCGAAAATTTCCTCTTTCACGCAACGGGCTGACTCACGCAGACCGGTCAAAATCGTCGGCTGAATGTAAAAGCCGTTGTCGCGGTGATCGCCAAATTCAGGTACGCCGCCGCCGGTGAGAGTCGTTGCTCCTTCCTCTTTCGCGAGCCGGTAATAGAAAAGAACTTTCTCGCGATGCTCCTTCGAGATCAGTGGGCCCGTGGTTGTGGTTTCATCGGTGGGCCAGCCCAGCCGCAAGGATTCCGCGCTTTTTTTGAATGCGTCAAGAAAACGATCGAAGATCGAGCGCTCCACATAGACGCGCTCGGCGCACAGGCACACCTGCCCGGTATTGAGGAAGACGGCGTCTGACAGACCCTTGATCGTTTCCTCGAAATCGCAATCGGAGAAGACAATTGCCGCATTCTTTCCGCCAAGCTCAAACGATACGGGCTTCACGGTGGGAGCGACGGCTTTCATGATCGCGGCGCCGGTGCGTGATTCTCCGGTGAACGTAACCGCGTCCACTTCCGGATGCGTAGTCAGGAATTCTCCCGCGGAATCAGGCCCGAAACCGTGGACCACATTGAACACGCCCGGGGGAACCCCCGCCGACTCCATGACTTCGGCCAGCAGCGTTGCCGAGGCAGGGGTTTCCTCCGAAGGTTTCACGACGACGCAATTGCCGCAGGCCAATGCGGGCGCCACCTTCCAGGTAAGCAACAAGAGCGGCAGGTTCCAGGGCGTGATGATTCCCACGACGCCAAGCGGTTTTCGTTCGGTGTAATTGAGCGCCGTGAGGCCGTCAGGAGTTTCGGTACGAAAGGATTCCGCGCCCGCGGTCTTGAGGATGTCAGCAAATGCGCGGAAATTTGCGGCTCCGCGCGGAACGTCAATCTTCGAGGCGAGCGAGATGGGCTTGCCTGTGTCGGCAACCTCGGCTTGAAGGAAATCGCCAAAGCGAGCTTCGATTCCGCAAGCGATCTTGTGCATCAGGGCGGCACGCGCCGGAACCGTCGAGCGGCCCCATTCGGCTTCGAGGGCTCGGCGCGCAGCCATCACCGCTTCGTCCACCATCGTCTGGTTTGCTTCGGCAACCTGCGCGATGACGGAACCGTCAGCCGGGTTTATGTCGGCGAACTGGCGACCGCCGCTCACAGAGCGACCGTTGATGTAATTCTGAAGGAGCTTCAAGGGACGACCGGCTACTCGCTCGCTCCCCGCGAACCCAAGAGGGCAGCGCGGAGAAGCGAATACAACGATACCACAATCAATCGAAACGCATTCATCAGTGCAGCCCGGCACGCGACAACGTAGTCAGTCCGCGGCTGCCTTCTCCGCTTCAGGTCCCGCGTAAGCGCGGACCTATGCGTACAGCAGGGCTGCATCTGCAGCGGACCCAGCCAACTCGCTGATGCAATCGGATGGCCCCTGCATGACGAAACGCCGATGGTAAAGCAGCAGCGCGCGCAAGCCGGCAAGCTCTTCACCGCCGCCGGCCCTCCCGGAGCCGCCGTGCAAACAACTGGGCACCACATTGCCGTGCCCGGTATGCTGGCTGCCCACAGCCGAGTTCACGACGAGGATTCGTCCATGCAGATCGCCGATTTCGAGAACCAGGTCTTTGATGAAAGGAGTGTCATTCGAGAAGACTGATCCGACAAGAGAGCCTAACCCGCGGCGTGCGATTGCGGCGAGATCTTCCAATCCGTCATAAGCCACCAGCGTCGCCGCCGGACCGAAGACTTCCACATCGTGCACAAATTTCGCATTCACTCCATTCTTGCAAGCGAGAAGAGTTGGCTGCACAAACGACGATTTTCGCGGATCGGCGTCGATCGGCTGAAAGTGTTCGTCACCGCCAAACACGACGGAGCATTCTTCTTTCAATTGCTTCAACCCTTCCAGGCACGACAACTGCTGGGCCTTGCTCACTACCGGTCCAACTGCAACCTCCGCGTTCCGGGGATTGCCCACTTTCATGGAACTCAAACGCGCTGCAATGGCATCGCCTACTTCTTTGAAATGCTTGCGCGGAACCAGGACTCGCCGGATGGCCGTACATTTCTGCCCGGCTTTGAGCGTCATCTCACGGACCACCTCCTTGACGAAGAGGTCGAACACGTCCGACCCGGGAGCCACATCCGGCCCGAGGATCGCGGAATTGATGCTGTCGGCTTCTATGTTTAGGCGAGTGGAGTGCCGAACCACATTTGGGTTCGAGCGGATGCGCGCGGCCGTCTCGGCGGAACCGGTGAACGAAACAATGTCGCTTTCGCGAACATGGTCCAGCAGATCGCGGGCCGAGCCGCACAGAATGGAAATTGCGCCGGCTGGCAGGATGCCCGCTTTGACGATGTCTTCGACCATCCTGTGCGTCAACCATGCAGTTGGCGAAGCGGGCTTCACCATCACCGGAACACCCGACAACAATGCCGGCGCCGCCTTCTCACAAAAACCCCAAGCGGGAAAGTTGAACGCATTGATGAAAACGGCTGCGCCCTTTGCCGGAATCAAATAATGTTGAGCCGCGAAGACGTTCGTCTTCGATAGAGGAATCACCGCGCCATCCTTCAGAAATTTTCCTTCGGCCAGCGTCCGGCCGATCTTCGCGTAATATTTCATGGTGTAAATGGCGCCATCCACGTCGAAGGATGCATCCGCCTGAGTGGCGCCGGAGTTCAGAAGAGAGAGGCGAAAGTATTCGTCGCGGTTTGCGGACAGCACGTCAGCGATTTTTGCGAGGAGCGCGGCGCGCTCTTGATAGGCCAGCTTGCGAAGCGCGTCGCCGCCGCTGGATCGCGCAAAATCAAGAGCGGCTCCGATGCCGGCGCCCTGTGACGAAACTCGCGCCAGTTCTTCCCCTGTGACCGGATCGAACATCGGTTCCCCGGCGCCCGCCCCTTCCACCCACTGCCCACCCAAATAATTCGCAAGTTTCATCTTCGCCCCCTGCTGGCCAACGATACTCCAGTTGGCACAATACTGCATCTACTTATTTTACCTTGGACACGCAGGGCATTCGGCAGGACCGTCGGACTGTATCCGCAACTCATTGTCAAATAGATTGTTGTTGGATAGCAATAGAAAGCCGAAGGGTTGGGCTTGGAGGCATGGCCCTTAGGTATTGCTGTTTCCTGACGATATGTATTATAGTGCATGTATGCCGGTTGCTTCACGAACGCCACTGCAACGAACGCCTGTAACATCAGAAGGTGATTTCCTTATATTTCTCGGGAAGCGTGTTCGCCAAGTGCGCAATCTCCGCGGAATGACGCGCAAGATCGTTTCGCATGAGGCCGATGTATCTGAGCGTCATCTGGCGCAACTCGAAACCGGTGAAGGCAACATATCCATCGTCCTGCTGCGGCGAATCGCCATGGCTTTGAATGTTTCGCTTGTCGAGTTGTTCACTCCCGAAATGGAAGAGCCGCGCGAACGGCAGTTGATCCGCCGTTACTTGGAACACCTGCCACCGCACCGGCTGGAAGAAGTTGCCGGCCGTCTGATGCGCGATTTCGACGATCAGAAGGAAGCGCGACGGATGCGCATCGCCTTGATCGGGCTTCGCGGCGCTGGAAAATCCACACTTGGCCTTCGGCTGGCAAAAGAAATGGGAGTTCCTTTCGTTGAGCTTGACCGTGACGTGGAGAAAGACGCGGGCATGCCGCTGGATGAAATATTCTCGCTCTACGGGCAATCGGGCTACAGGCGGATTGAAAAACGCGCGCTTGAACGCGTGCTGCAGGAGCACGATCGCGCCGTCATTTCGGTGGGCGGCGGAGTCGTTTCGGAGAAGGACACGTACGATCATTTGCTTTCGAATTGCTACACCATCTGGGTAAAGGCAGAGCCGGAAGAACACATGTCGCGGGTGATAGCGCAAGGTGATTTCCGCGCCATGGCGGACAACGATGAAGCCATGGAGGATCTGCGCCGGATCCTCGAAGCCCGCGAGCCGCTGTACCGCAAGGCGGACCTGCACTTCGATACTTCGGGAGAATCCGCGGAAGAAAGCTTCAACAGATTGAAGCAGGCACTGGAATCCAGGAGATTAGGAGGGTAGTGTGGACGCAGCGCTGACGCAGGAAACGCAAGCCAAGCTCGAAGTGGATTATCGGACTGATCCATCGAAATACAAACACTGGCGCTTGACGTTCAACGGGCCCGTGGCCACGTTGACCATGGACGTCAATGAAGAAGGCGGGCTGCGTCCCGGGTACAGGCTGAAGCTGAATTCCTACGACCTCGGAGTTGACATCGAACTGTACGACGCGCTGCAACGAATCAGGTTCGAGCATCCGGAGATTCGATCGGTTGTAATCACCAGCGCGAAAAACCGCATCTTCTGCTCCGGAGCGAACATTTACATGCTGGGGCTTTCCTCGCACGCCTGGAAAGTGAACTTCTGCAAGTTCACAAACGAAACGAGAAATGGAATCGAGGACTCGAGCGCGCACTCCGGCTTGAAATTCATAGCGGCCTGCAATGGAACCACGGCCGGCGGCGGATATGAACTGGCGCTCGCCTGTGACGAAATTATCCTGGTGGACGACCGGAACTCGGCAGTGAGTTTGCCCGAATTGCCGCTGTTGGGTGTGCTGCCGGGAACCGGCGGCCTTACGCGTGTGACCGACAAGAGAAAAGTTCGCAGAGATCGCGCAGACATCTTTTGCACCACTCCTGACGGAGTGCGAGGCGAGAGAGCCAAGGAATGGGGCCTGGTGGATGCGGCGGTCAAGACGCAACATTTCGCGGAGCACGTTAAAAATCGCGCTCTGCAACTTGCAGAGCAAAGTGACAGGCCCCGCGACGCGAAAGGCGTGATCCTTCCGCTGCTGGAACGGACCTCTGACGATACAGGGCTGCACTACAAATACGTGGATGCGCGGACGGATCGCGTTTCTCGTACGGTCACGCTAACGGTGCGCGCGCCGGAGACTGCAGTGGAGAGCATTATGGAGCACGTTCTCGCGGCAGGAGCCGAGTGGTGGCCGCTCAGGGTGGCCCGGGAATTGGATGATGCGATTCTGAGTTTGCGGACGAACAAACTCGAATTCGGGCTTTGGATTATCAAGACGGGCGGAAATCCCGCCACGGTGATTTCCATTGACGATTTCCTGGTGAAGAATCAAGGCAATTGGTTCGTCAGGGAAGTTCTGGGCATGATGCGGCGCACCTTCGCGCGGTTGGACGTTTCGGCGCGCTCGATGTTTGCGCTCATAGAACCGGGGTCTTGTTTTGCGGGCACGTTGATGGAATTAGCGCTCGCAGCGGATCGCACTTACATGCTCGATTCGCAGGAAGGAGAAGCGAAGGCGAGCGTGATGCTTTCCAGCATGAACTTCGGGCCTCTGCCGATGGTGAACCAATTGCCGCGCCTCGCTGCCCGCTTTTACGGTGATGAGAAAACAATCGAGACTCTGCGCGGCAAAATCGGATCTAAGCTTTCGGCGCGCGAAGCGCTGGATGACGGGCTGGTCACGACCGCGCTCGACAATCTCGACTGGGAAGACGAAATGCGCCAGGCCATCGAGTCGCGCGTTTCGCTTTCTCCCGATGCGTTGACGGGACTGGAGGCGAATCTGCGGTTCGGCCTGCCAGAGACAATGCAGACGCGGATATTCGGGCGGCTTTCGGCATGGCAGAACTGGATCTTCGTCCGCCCGAACGCCGTGGGGCCAAGTGGTGCGTTGAAAGTGTACGGCACCGGCGCGCCTGTGAAATTCAACTGGGAGCGAGTTTAGCAACAGCCTAACTGCACACTTCTGAGGGAGACAGCAATGATCGATTACATTGATAAGATTCCGAACAACGTGGATTTGGGGCGGGACAAAGTGTTGCAAAGGGCGCTCGAGCACTGGCAGCCTGCATACTTGAATTGGTGGTACGACATGGGTCCGAACGAGAGCCACGCGTTTGAAGTGTATCTGCGAACCGCTACCAGCGTGGAACCGGATGGGTGGGCCCAATTCGGTTATGTGCGTATGCCGGAATATCGCTGGGGCATTTTCCTTCAGCCACGTGATGTCAATCGCCAGATCAATTTTGGAATGCACAAGGGACAGGCTGCGTGGCAGGACGTTCCAGGAGAGTATCGCTCCACTTTGCGCCGAATCATTGTTACGCAGGGAGATACGGAGCCGGCGTCCGTGGAGCAGCAGAAGATGCTCGGGCAATCGTGTCCTTCTTTGTATGACCTGCGAAACATCTTTCAGGTCAACGTCGAGGAAGGGCGGCATCTCTGGGCCATGGTCTATTTGCTGCACCGCTATTTCGGACGCGATGGACGCGAAGAAGCGGAGGCCTTGCTCGAGCGCCGCTCTGGCGACGATGACAACCCGCGTATTCTCGGCGCGTTCAACGAGCCGACCCCCGACTGGCTCGCTTTCTACATGTTTACGTTCTTCACCGACCGCGACGGCAAGTTTCAACTCAGCGCTCTAGCAGAATCGGGGTTTGATCCGCTGGCGCGCACCTGCCGGTTCATGCTGACCGAGGAAGCGCATCACATGTTCGTCGGGGAGACCGGCGTCAGCCGCGTGGTTCAGCGTACCTGCGAGGTAATGAAGGAGAACAAGATCGAGGCTCCTTCCGACGTCCGCACGCTCGGAGTCATTGACCTCGAAACTATTCAGAAATATCTGAATTTCCATTACAGCGTCACTCTCGATCTGTTTGGTTCCGATGCGTCGTCAAACGCGGCAACCTACTACACCTCAGGACTCAAGGGACGGTTTGATGAAACCAAAATCGCGGATGACCATTTGCTGAGCGACAGTGAATACCCGGTATTCGAAGTGAAGGATGACAAAATCTCGAGCAAAAGTGTGCCGGCGCTGACCGCCCTCAATGAGCGTCTGCGCGACGATTACATTCGTGAGGTACAGGGAGGAGTGGACCGCTGGAACCGCAATATGGAGAAGGCGGGGCTTCGCTTTCGTCTCACGCTTCCGCACAAGGGATTTCATCGGGCCATCGGCAACTTTGCCGGGAAATATATGAGCCCCACCGGCGAAGTCATGCCTGAGGAAGCCTGGAAGAATCATCAGCACGAATGGATGCCGAGCCCGGAGGACTATGCCTATGTCCGGTCTTTGATGAGCGGACGTGTCGTTGCCCCGGGCAAATTCGCGAATTGGATTGCGCCGCCGAGCCGCGGGGTAAACAATCAGCCTTTGAATTTCGAATACGTGCGGTTCAATTGATTGCAATCGCCCCGAACCGATACGGCCCCAATACGCGCGTCAAGGAACTGCCCAAGGAACTGATGGATGCCCAAAGTGGTTTATGTGTCGCCGACAGGTGACGCTCGCGAAGTAGATGTGCCCGTTGGCACCACCGTGATGGCAGCGGCGCTCAAGAACGGCATTGACGGAATTGTCGCCGAATGCGGCGGAGTGTGCATGTGCTCCACCTGCCACGTTTTCGTTGACGAAAGCTTTTTCAATCGGCTCCCTCCCGCGCAAGACACCGAAGAAGCTGTGCTGGAAATTTCGGCGGAAGAGCGCCGGCCTACCAGCCGGTTGAGCTGCCAGATCAAAATGACCGACGACCTCGATGGCCTCGTCGTGCGCCTGCCCACCAGGCAGCGGTAATGCGGGCGGGAACTGTTATCGTCGGCACAGGGCAAGCGGGGTTTCAAGTTGCTGCGTCGCTGCGCAGCGAAGGCTATCAGGAACCAGTCACTCTTATCGGGGATGAGCAGCACATCCCCTACCAGCGGCCTCCTCTCTCCAAGGCTTTCCTTACGGGCGCGGAAAACAGCGAAAGCATTCAACTGCGCCCGAGCGCGTTCTATCGCGATCACAACATCCTCTTGCTGGCCAGAGAGACGGTAACCGCGATCGAAAAAGGAGAACATCGCATAGCCTTGCCTTCGGGTCGCCGCGTTCCGTATGAGAAGCTCGTGCTCGCCGTGGGCGCTCGAAACCGGAAGCTTCCGGTGCCGGGCGCGGACCTTGATGGCGTTCTCTATCTGCGTTCGCTCGACGAAGCAACAGCTCTGAAGGAACGGCTCGGGGCAGCGAAAGAAATTGTCGTCATCGGGGGAGGATTCATTGGCCTTGAAGTTGCGGCCGTAGCTCGGTCGCTTGGGAAATCGGTTACTGTAGTTGAGGCGCTTCCGCGGCTGATGTCGCGGGTGGTCGCTCCGATTATTTCGGAGTTCTTTCGTGATTTGCACGCAAACAGAGGAGTAAAGATTCTGTGCGATGCAACGGTTTCGGAAATCGCCGGATCGGGCGGTAAGGCGCAAAAAGTCGTGTTGAGCGATGGCACCACGTACCCGGCGGATTTGGTGTTCGTGGGCGTAGGCGTGGTGCCAAATGTCGAACTGGTGCGGGATGCCGGGCTTGCTATCGCAAATGGTATCGTTGTTAGCGAGTATCTTGAGACCTCGGACGAGGATATTCTTGCAGTCGGCGATTGCGCCGAACATCCTTGTATTTTTGCCGGCGCGCGAATTCGACTGGAATCCGTCCAGAATGCGGCCGATCAGGCCCAGTCGGCAGCCGCCACAATAGCAGGCCGTCGCAAGCCCTATCGCGCGCTGCCGTGGTTCTGGACCGACCAGTTTGACGTTAAGCTGCAGATGGCGGGAATCTCGCATGGACACGATCAAGTCGTCACTCGGGGCAATTCCGAGAGCCGTAAGCTTTCCGCTTTTTATTTCAAAGAGAGCCGGCTTGTGGCTATTGACTCGATCAACCGGCCGGTAGACCACATCATTGGGCGCAAGCTGATCGCGGCAGGCGTGCCATTGACGCCCGCGCAAGCTGCCGACGAAAGCGTGGAGTTAAGAAAGGTGGAGCAATTGTTCGCGCACGCCAGCAGGCCGGAAAGCGCCTAGAAGGGAACTCGATGCCGGGCATTATTGATATTCACATTCACATCATGCCGTACCACATGATGAAGCCCTCGGCGCTCGATTTGATGAAGCACCGCAAAGATTTCGCGGACGTGCAGCGCTATTCTGCCGACCCTCGAGCGTTTCTAAGGCTCCTCGACGAGCTCCGAGTCGAGCGCGCAGGGCTGATCAATTATGTCGCTCCCGATGTCATCGGGCTTCCCCCCGCCGTGAACGACTGGATTGCCGATTACTGCAAAGCGGCGCCGGATCGGCTGATCGCGTTTGGAGGCGTGCTTCCCGGAACCGTTTCCGATCCAGGCGCCGAAGTGGACCGCATGGCAAAGCTCGGGATTCGCGGCATTAAGATGCATCCGTCGCATCAAGTCCTCGCGCCGAATGACTACCTCGAGGGCAATCGTGGCCTGGCGGCGATCTACGAGCGGGCTCAGGCGAACGGCATGCCCGTGATGATCCACACGGGAACTTCCATCTTCCCGGGCGCAAGAAACCTTCATGCGCAACCGATGCTGTGCGACGACGTGAGTATTGACTATCCGAATTTGGTCGTCATCCTCGCGCACGGCGGAAGGCCGCTGTGGATGAACGAAGCATTCTTCCTCGTCCGCCGCCACAAGAACATGTACATGGACATCTCCGGCATCCCGCCCCAGAAGCTGATGGAATACTTTCCACGAATTGAAGACATAGCCGACAAGGTGTTGTGGGGCACGGACTGGCCGGGGCCAGGGGTCCCGGAAATCAAGGGCAACATTGAGAAGTTCAACGCATTGGCGATTAAGAATGAAGCAAAGAGAAAAATCCTGTACGACAATGCAGCGCGGCTTTTCCCGCGATAGAGCCATTCTGCGATCAACACTCCGGAACCCGCTTTGAGTGATCAATTCTGAACAGGCGTTCGTTTTCTGAACGTGCGTTCAGATTTCAATAGACACAGAGCAACTGAACGTGATAGTTCTAGGAAAGTACGGTGTAGTAACGAACGCCCGGGCGAGGTCGCGCAGATCGATGTTGCCGAACGGTCAAAACAAAGCACGCAGCAATAGGCGCGTTCGGCGGCGCTATCTTGCACGGCGCCTCGAAATCCTGCGCGCTGCGGGAGAAACTTTCCGCGTCAACGGATTTGCGGAAACTGGCATGCGCGACATTGCAGCGGCTGCCTCTCTCTCTCCCGCCAACCTCTACAATTATTTTCAGGGGAAACACGAAATACTCTTCTTCTGCCAAGACAATTCCCTGGACAGGATGATGGCCTCACTCGACAAGGCTCGCCGCCTGAGGGCAAGTGTGGCGGAGAGGTTGCGTCTCGTTATTGTGTCTCACGTGCGGTGCGTGCTGGACGAAGTGGAAGGTTCGGCGGCGCATCTTCTTACAACCGCATTGCCGGCGTGCCTTCAGCGGTCTCTGATTGCGAAACGCGATCGGTACGAAGAGGGTGTGCGCCAACTGATTGCTGCCGGTAGCCGTTCGGGAGAGTTCGTTCCCTGCGACCCTGCTCTGCTCGCCCGCGCAGTTCTGGGGGCGCTGAACTGGAGCGTGCGCTGGTTCAGTCCGCAGGGGACTCTTACGTCCACAGAAGTCGCCGACGGATTTGCAGATTATCTGATCCGGGGCTTGCTGGCCAAACATCGCGTTTCCGGTAACTCATCGTCGAGCCGAAAGGCTTTGCGCGCCATTCGCAACTATCCGCTTCGGGACGCAAAAAGGCGCGCACCTGCCCGCCGGCTTTCCCGCGAGGTCATTTGATATGCCGCCCCATATGCCTAACGATGTGCCTGACGATACGACTGACCTCGTGATGCTCCCAATCGAGTCGGCGAAAACGTCTCATCTTCGGATGACGTTGAACGGCGAGAGCGTTGACGTCTCCTTCGCACCCTACAAAACTTTGCTCGAGGTTCTTCGCGAAGATTTGGGGCACACGGGCACAAAACATGGTTGCGAACTGGGAGAGTGTGGCGCTTGCGCCGTTCTTCTGGACGGCAAGCCAGTGCTTTCTTGCCTGGTATTGGCGCTCGAGTGCGGCGGCAAAAGTGTGTTGACCGTGGAAGGCCTTGGGGTTGACGGGAAGCTTCATCCTTTGCAAGACGCGTTTGCCGATCTCGGTGCGGCGCAATGCGGATATTGCACTCCTGCAATCCTGGTGACTGCGAAAGCGTTGCTCGATCAGAATCCCCATCCCAATCGCGAGCAAATCCGCGAAGCGCTCTCCGGCACCTTGTGCCGGTGCACTGGGTATCTCCAGATCTTCGAAGCGGTTGAAGCAGCCATGGTGAAGATTTCAGAGCAAGCGAACTCGGGAGCATAAAGGCGAAGGGAACGGCCGCGCATCGCGCACTACCGATCCCTTCGGAGGAAACATGTCGGACCAGAAGGATTTGCAAAAGGCATTGGCTAAAGATTCAGACGCGAACGGCAACGAACTGCGCGTAATCGGGGTCCCTCGGCGAAGAGTGGACGCTCGGGCCAAGGTGACGGGCCAGACGCGTTTTGCCGACGACATCTTTCTGCCGCGAATGGCCCACTGCAAACTTCTGCGGTCTCCGCACCCGCACGCGCGCATTCGAAGAATCGACGTTTCGCGCGCGCAGGCGCATCCCGGAGTGTACTTGGTCCTCACGGGGAAGGACGTTCCGATTGAGTACGGCATTCTCCCGGTTAGCCAGGATGAGCAGGCATTGTGCGTAGACCACGTCCGGCACGTGGGAGATCCGGTCGCTGCGGTGATCGCGCGCGAGGAATTGACCGCCTTCGAGGCTTTGGATCTGATTGATGTCGAATACGAGATTCTGGCGACAATATCGGATCCCGAAGAAGCCCTCGCCACTCCGGAGCCGCGGATTCACGATTACGGGGATGAAGGGAATATTCATAAGCGAGTGTCGCTCGCATTCGGCGATGTGGAGAAGGGCTTTGCCGAGGCTGACGAGGTCTTCGAAGACATTTTCTTTTACCAGGGCAGTACGCACCTTCCTATCGAGCAGCATGCTTCCGTGGCCATCAAGGATCCAGATGGAAAGCTGACCATCTGGTCCAGCACACAGACTCCTCATTACCTTCATCGCGCGCTGGCCAAGGTGCTGGAGATGCCGCCCGCGCACATTCGCGTGATCGCCACGCCCAACGGGGGAGGCTTTGGCGGCAAGAGCGATCCCTTCAATCACGAGATCGTGGTATCCAAGGCGGCGCTCCTGCTCGACCGGCCGGTCAAAATCTGCCTCACGCGCGAGGAAGTTTTCTACTGCCACAGAGGCCGCCATCCGGTCCTGATGAAATTCAAGACGGGCGTCAAAAAGGACGGCACGATCACCGGCATGCATCTGCAAACACTGATTGACGGCGGCGCGTACGGTTCCTACGGCGTTGCCAGCACGTTTTATACGGGCGCGTTGCAAACGATCACCTATCACGTTCCGCGCTACAAGTTTCAAGGCTGCCGCACGTTTACGAACAAGCCGCCCTGCGGACCCAAGCGCGGCCACGGTACTCCGCAGCCGCGCTTCGGCCAGGAAGTCCAGCTCGACAAAATCGCCGAGAAACTGAAGATCGATCCTGCGGAGCTTCGGCTGCGCATCGTTGAATCGTCCAATACGGTCACCGCGAATTTTATGCGCCTCGGGACCGTGAATCTTGCCGAATGCATCCGCCGCATTGTCAAAACCTCGGGTTGGAACGAGAAGTTCCGCAAACTGCCGGAGGGTCGCGGCGTAGGGCTGGCCTGCTCGGCTTATTTGACCGGCGCCGGACTCCCCATCTATTGGAACAAAATGCCGCATTCGGGAGTTCAACTCAAGCTCGACCGTGGCGGCGGCGTAACGCTTTTCTGCGGCGCGACTGAAATCGGCCAGGGATCGGACGACGTTCTTGCAAGCATCGTTGCCGAAATTCTGGGCCTCGACACTTTCGACATTCGGGTTTACACCGGCGACACTGATCTTGGTCCCGTGGACCTCGGCTCCTACTCGAGCCGTGTCACGCTGATGGCGGGCAACGCGGCGATACAAGCCGCGGAACGCGCGAAGGTAATGCTTGCAGACGCGGCCGCCGAGCGTCTCGGCGTCCCCTTGGAGCGGCTGCGCTTTGCGGGCAAGCATGTATTCGATTTCGACGCGCCCGAAAAGAGGCTCACGTTTCAGGAGGCCGTTTGCGCGGCGGAGGCTCGCTTCGGCACGATTGGGACAGTTGGTTCCTACACTCCGCCGAAATCGCCCGCGCATTACAAAGGCGGCGGCGTCGGGCCGTCTCCCACATATTCGTATTCTGCTGCGGTAGTCGAAGTCGAGGTGAACCCGGTCACTGGCTGGGTCACCGTGCCCACCATTTGGATCGCGCACGACATTGGCCGCGCGCTGAATCCAACTCTGGCGCGTGGCCAAATTGAAGGCAGCGTCTACATGGGGCTTGGCGAGGCGCTGATGGAGGAGCAGGAATTCCGCCCCCTACCGAAGAAACTCTCGCATGCGCTTGTGCACAAGTTTCCGTCCATCCTGGAATATAAGAGCCCCACTTCGCTCGACATGCCCAATGTGATCACGGAGATGATCGAGGAGCCTGATCCGCGCGGCCCCTTTGGCGCGAAGGAAGTCGGCCAGGGCCCGCTGCTGCCCATCATGCCAGCGGTCGCCAATGCCGTGTACGACGCCGTGGGCGTGAGGATTGACGAAGTCCCCATCACGCCGGAAAAGATCATGAAGGCGCTCGCGGAAAAAAGAGCAGGTCGTCTTCCGCGTTTTGGACCGAGCCACTTTCCCAGCGTCAATTGGCCGGAAGCTCTTCAGGTGCCTCCGCCATGGGAGGGAGGCGACGGCAACGCGGTGAACGATGTTCCCCGGCCGCCGAAATCCCGCCCGGAGAAAGAGAAGGTCCTCAGCTCATGATGCGGCTGCCTCTCTTCGAGTTCCGCATGCCGCGCTCTCTCGACGAGGCTGCGCGTATTCTGGAGGGCGAAGGTCTGAAGGCAATGCCGCTCGCGGGTGGCACGGACCTGCTACCGAACATGAAGCGCAGGCAGCAGGTTCCCCGCACCCTGATGAGCCTTCGTTACATCGAGGACTTGCATCAGGTGAAGTGGGCTCCTTCAGGCTCGCGGCTGGGCGCGTGCCTCACGCTTACCGAGGTAGCAAACGATCCTCGCTTCCGGAATGGAATGACCGCGCTCGCGCAGGCCGCTTCTCAGGTGGCCACTCCGCAAATCCGCAACATGGCGACGCTCGGCGGAAATCTCTGCCTCGACACGCGCTGCAATTACTACGATCAAAGCTATGAATGGCGGAAGGCGATTAACTTTTGCCTGAAGAAAGACGGCACAACGTGCTGGGTCGCCCCGGGAAGCCCGAAGTGCGTGGCCGTTTCCTCCACGGATACGGCCCCGGCGCTGATCGCTCTGGGAGCGCGCGTCCGCCTCGTGTCGCGCGCGGGAGAACGCGAAATCCTGCTTTCCGATCTCTACAACAACGACGGCATGGATTACATTCGCCGAAGGCCCGATGAAATTCTCGCGGAAGTGCTGCTCGATCCTTTGCACGGTTGGAAGAGTACTTATTGGAAATTGCGGCGCCGCGGCTCGTTCGATTTTCCGGTGCTGTCCGTGGCGGCAGCGGCGAGGCTTTCGAGCGCAGGGGTGGTTGAAGACGCGCGCATTGTCGTGGGCTCTGCCGCTTCACGCCCGCTGGTTGCAGGAGAGGCCTCCAAATTCTTGCTGGGCCGTTCCTTGATTTCGGAGACGATTGCAGAGGCGGCCGCGCTCGCCGCGCGCATCGCCAAGCCACTCGACAACACCGATTTCGACATGACCTGGCGGAAAAGAGTTACCGCCGAATTTGTCTCGTGCGCCCTGCGCGAAATCCGAGGCGATAACGTGCAGCGTCCGCACCCCATAACCTTCGAAGTCCAGTAGTCCGCTTAATTGGCGGGAACTCGTTACCCACCAGCTAGCCGACCGCACGCGCGAAAAATCTGACGACCGGAATCTTACCTATCGTCCGGATGATCGTGGCGCCAGTTCCAGTATGCTCTCTGGTCTCTGCTTTTCAGCTTTTTGTACTCGATATAGTCCCGGTGCTGTTCGGCGAGATAACGGCGATAGGCGTGGTCTTCACGATCGTCCCAATTATGATAGTCGTGGTGGTCCATATCGAAGACGCGGACTTGGACTTCCGCTTCCTGCGCTTTGGCTGTCGGGACAACGATGGCTGGCGCGAAGAACACGGCTGACAGGACGAGAGATCCGATCAGATTATGCAAATAGCAATGTATGTCGTAATGCAGGCGTCGCATATGAATCCTCCCATTTAGAAATGCCCGGATTCAGCCTCCGGGAACTTTGTCGAAGCATTTTTGAACCCACGCCTTGGGGTTTACGGCTGGGAGCCGTCAGCGTGCTGGCAACTGGCGAAATCGCAGTTGCTCTTAGTTACAGCCGCAGTTTCGCGCGAAGCAGAGAAACGTCTCAATACAGACTATCCTGTACTTTTCCAATGTTTTGCGCTTGAGCATGGGCGTCCTCTGAGTATGGGCACCCCGACATGCCAGCTTAGCTGCGGGAGCCACGCGCTCAGGACTATCCTTTCCAGACATACTTCCCGCACGAACAGGCAACCGTTTCCGCGGGATGCTTTTTCTCCAAAGGCCGCTGACAAACTGGACAGTTTCTTTGGCACATGTTTCATACCTCTTGGATGCCCTTCGGCATCTCAAAGGGGAGTTTGAATGAGCATAGCGGTTAACGCCATCGGGTGAAATCCCCACCGCAAGCTGGGCCGACACCTGAAAAGGGGTTATCTTTTCTCGTTAGTGCGAGCTTCGATTAAACTGGACTCTTAGAATTTGCTGAGCAGAATGAGCGGCCTGAGACATAGGTAACACATTGTACCGGACACATAGGTGACACTTTCTCCCCGTAGAGGGGAGGGAGTGATGCCTTGGAAGGAGTGTTCGGTCATGGATGAAAGACTGCAGTTTGTGGCTCGCCGGCTAGCCGGCGAGGCGATGGCGGAACTTTGCAGGGAGTTTGGCATCTCCCGCAAGACCGGCTATAAGATCTTCGATCGTTATCAGAAATGTGGCATGCAGGGGCTCACGGACAGAAGCCGACGTCCGTATCGCTACGCTAACCGACTTCCGTTCCAGGTCGAAAACTTCATCCTGAACGTAAAGCACGAGCACCCCAGCTGGGGTGCTCGCAAAATTCGTGAGCGCTTGCTGCGCAGGTTCCCCGATATTCCCATCCCGGCCAAAAGTACCATCCATGCGGTGCTAGATCGCTGCGGCCTGGTGGAGCGCCGCGGTCGCGTGCGTCGTCGCGCCCAAGGGACGCTGCTCTCGTTAGGCCAGCGACCCAATGAGCTGTGGTGCACCGATTACAAAGGCGAGTTCTTGCTGGGAAATCACCAATACTGCTATCCGCTGACGGTCACCGACCACGCCAGCCGGTTTCTCCTCACCTGGGAAGCCCTTTCTTCTACCCGGGAAGACTACGCTTTCACTGTGTTTGAGCGGCTTTTTAAGGAGCGTGGCCTGCCCGCCAGCATCCGCAGCGATAACGGTGTGCCGTTCGCTTCCGCTCACGCCCTATTCAACCTGAGCAAGTTGGCGGTGTGGTGGCTCCGCCTGGGGATCGGCATCGAGCGCATCAAGCCCGGTCATCCCCAACAAAACGGCCGCCATGAACGCATGCATCTGACCTTGAAAAAAGAAACCACCAAACCCGCGGCTTCGAACTTCCTGCAGCAGCAGGCCCGCTTCGACGACTTCATCGAAGTCTTCAACAACGAACGTCCTCACGAAGCCTTGGACATGAAGTGCCCGGCCGAGGTCTATCAACCTTCGACTCGTGCATACACGGGACTGCCAGACATCGACTACCCCCTCCACGATAAAACGATCGTGGTCACCCGTTGCGGTCGCATCTGTCTGGGCAGGAAGAAAATCAATTTCAGCCAGGTCTTTGCCGGCCAAGCCGTCGGCATCAAAGAAGTCCACGACGATATCTGGCTGGTGAGCTTTATGGATTATGATCTGGGATACTTCGATCTGGAGACTCGGGTGCTCGAACCGCTCGAAAATCCGTTCGGCCCAAAAGTGTTACCTATGTCTTAGGTACGTTGTGTCACCCATGTGTCCGGGCCGGACCGGAAGGGGTTGGAGCCGAGTCCCGGACTTGAACCGGGGACCTGCCGATTACGAAATGGACGCTTTTCCTCTACCCCCTTGCTTCTCTATCACGGCCAGTAGGCCCCATTCGGCCTATTTTGGGGTGATTCTGGCCGTTCCTTGCAACTCAATTTGCAACGGCTGTTTTTGTTACGAGAGTTCTCTGATCTTGGCGGCCATCTTGTAAACGTCCCAATTTTTATGGAACGCAGCGAGCCTCCGGTGAAATTCCTCCGAATTTTGGATTCGCTGTAGGCCGTCAGCTTCTTGCATTCGTTCTTTCATGTAAGCGGCCAAGGGGTCAGAAACGAGATATGACAAGTAGTACGCTTCCTGCAGATTCAAATACGGTTGAAAAATCTTGCCCTCCGGGTGGCGTCCCACATCCCCGAACTCTGAATAATCCCTACCTGGCCCAAATGACTTGTTCCTATGTATGGCATCCACAAGAAAATTTTCAAACGCCCGCAAAGCTCTGAATATCTCAGCCACGCGGTCGGCATGAATTTGTTTACGCGCTATATCTATTTGCTTGAGCATTTCCTCATGTTGTTCTGCTCTCCCCCTCAGTTCCCAAATGAAGAGCAGCACAAGGGCAATGCCCTCGAGCCAAATTGCGATAGATTCGTATGTCTTCAACCAGTTTGCTATGTTTGTCCACATGAGTTGCAGCTCCCACGGCACAACGTCCGTCATGGTACATCAGTTTCCATACCTAGATTCGGGGGAAGGAATGAAATGCAGTTGATGCCATCCCCGGAAATGTGATATAGGGTTATCTATGAAAGAGCTTTCAACCCGCGAAGCCGCCCGAAAACTTGGGGTCACACTCCTAACCCTGCAACGCCATGTTTCGGCTGGAACGGTCAAGGCTCCGCCACTGCAGAAGATCGGAGGCTCCACGATGCGTCTTTGGACGGCCCACGACATTGAGAAGGCCCGGAAGGTTCTAGCGGCCACTCGACCCGGACGGAAGAAGAAAGCATAAAAGCGGGACGCGCCAACTAACTCAATTGAGGGGCGTAACCCCAAATACTACGAAAGTCCTCCTCGCATATTTCGAGAATCTCTCGAAGTTCGGAAGATTTCGAGTATTTCATTCTCAGCCGCATGGCGTTGATTGTCATGTCGTGCGCGATTTGCAATGCCATCCTCCACTCCTGAGCATCCGAATCGGTCCCGAGGATCAGAGGGCCATCTGGCGACGGTCGAGTCAAGTTATGGAGAAGAAACATCGCGCTGGGGTGAACGAACGCAGAAGTGTAGCCAAACGCGAGGGAGTGAAATAAGTCAGATATTCCCACATCAGATGCCATCTTGTACGTGGTCCTTTCGTTGTTCCAATCGAGCGAGATGGAAACGTGCTTGCCCTTTCCGTATTTCGGGACTTGTTTTAACAGCTCATTGTGTATCTCGGGTAACGTTCGATCAACTCCAGGCACTTTCTGCATAATTTTTGCCCATTGAGAATACATCGTGGCAAGGTACTTCTTCCAACTCTCGGGATGTTTGTTGATGTACAAAGAAAACACCACGCATTCGTAAAGCGTCCGAGAGGTTCGGAGCGCAGCGTTTCCGAATCCTTGATACACGAACCAAATAACCTCTTCACACAGATCGCGTGTCGCCACCCCAAGTGGGAAAACAACTCTATCTTCTGGCGTGGACGAGTTGGCCTTCGTGTTCGTACCGAAGGCGGCATCAAGCGCAGTCTTAAGATGGTCGATTTCGTCTTTATACTTCTCAAGAGGGTTTTGAGACTTATACGGGGTCACTTTCTTCCTCCAAGAGGCGTTACTTCAGGGGGCGGTGACATCCCAAAGGGGTGGCGAGAGGGCGTTTCATTCCCTCTCGCGGTCAAAGACTCCATGCTTGCTCCCCGGCATCGCACCTGCTTTCCGTTTCGCTTGTAAGCCTTTGGGCATCAGCGAGCCTTCAATCTGCTGGCCTTCAATACCGCTGCGAGCGAATGCGGGTCGTCAGGCTCTCTGTGAACCGAGAAGTATCTCCTGAATGCTCGGCATGGCAGCGGCCCGATGTGAGCGGCTTCGACCAGAGGCATGATCCGGCGAAACGAGCCTTCAGCTTTCCACCTAGTGAGAAGCTGGCAGCCGGAGATGAATGCAGAGCCGAGTGATTCGTGGTCAATCTCGATCCAAACTGCGGAATCCCACGAATCGAGGCAAGGGACGAAGGTCGCCCATGAACTGCACGGATATTCTGCGGAGTAGCTCTCTGCTTCAAACCCTCGGAAATCGAAAAGGCTGACACCGCCAATGCTGCAGACATACGGATAGCCTTCTGGTCCGACAGACGCTCCCCAGCGCTCGTGTGCAGAGATGTCCGGCTCGGGAAGTGTCACGCCGCATTCTAAGATGCGAAGGAAACGGTCCTGGTTTGTTGTATGCCACACGCCGCCGACAAGCTCGGCCAACACTTCCTGACGCTTCATCTGTGCAGCGATTTTACACGTTTGCGGCTTCTGACTGCACCTCTTCCTCTTTAATCGCTGGCTTTGATTCTATTTGATTATGCGGGGCATCTGACGCGATACCTGGGCCATCGGTGGCGGGAGGCAAGAGCTTCCGCTTGCGTCCGGCTCCTGGCCGTTTCCCGCCGCGCCTGTGCCGCTTCTCATCGCTCGATGCTTGTGCTTGCTCTTCCACTTCGCACCCTTCCCTTGCAACGATCTTGCAACGCCATCCGTAACCCACAGATTATAAAGCCGTAAAGACTGACAAGCCGATATGCTATCCGCCGCTCTGTTCCGCCGTATCGCTTTGACCGTCTAAGAGTTGCGCGCGTACCCCTGTTTTTGTGCTGACTTCGCTGTTGCGCTCGCGCGCCGATATTGCGCGGGCCGAGCGGGAAGCCCGCGAACCTAGACAACCTGAGCAAGCGAGTCGTTATCCCGACTTTAACCCGCTGTGCGGTTTGCGGGATTCGCAAAGACCAGCACGAAAGGGCCGACCATGAGTTTTCCCGCGATGCAGCGTTTCCCGAATGGCATGGTTGGTATTCGCTAAGGCGGGGAGTTGCTACGACTCTGGCCGGACTCGCGCGCGACGGCATGGCGTCCAAGGGATTACTGCGGCACACGAACCTTGCGACTACGACTCGCCACTATGTCAAAGACGTGCCGGAAAATACGCGAAACGCGATGCAACTGCTTGAAACTCTGTTCAACCAGTGTGCAACCGCCGACGAAACCCGGCCTAACTAAGTCTTTGAGAATGTTGGCGGGGACGACGGGACTCGAACCCGCGACCTCTGCCGTGACAGGCGACTTGTCAACGGTCGGCACACGGAGAATCAGACGGTTACGAGTGCGGTAGTCGGCATCCGTTGGCTTCGCCGGGCATCATCGGACGCCTTTTGTGCAACGGTTTGTGCAACCAGAGAAGGGAGAGGGAACTCATTTCTTTTTCTTCGGTGATCGGGAGGAGCGAATCCGACGCGATACTTTCTTAGCTAATTCCTGGAACGTGCTTTCTTCCGGTGGGGCTTCGACCGTGATCGAAAACTTTCGGTAATCGGCGCCGAGCATTTCACGAAGCGACCAGCCACCGCGACTGCACAACAACGCTCGTCCGTACGCCGCATCAGCAGCTTGGGAAACTTTTGCTTTCTGGCTCATGATTTCCCCCTCAATCCAAAATCTTGAAACTCCCGCCCTTGTACGTCACGACTCCAAGTCGTGCTCGTCCGCCGACAACCTTTTCTGTGAGTGGCGCGTGTTCCAATCCGCTAGAAAAGTGATAATGGTTGATCGCTAAATCGACCAAAAACTTCACGTACTCGATGCCTTGGGCGATTGGCATGCTCGCGAAAGACACCTTGTACTGATACTTCCCGATAATGGCGTCCATTTCTGCGGTTTCGACCGCCGTAAAATCCCTAGCGAGCATGCCGCGAACGTATGCTTTCAGTTCCTCCACAAGATTCGCATCATACCCGTTAATATACCGCACGATTGGCTCGTACATGGAATACCAACTTACCCCGGTGTTCCCACGAGCAAATCGCTGTAGGGAGCTATTAGGATTAGTGTGGTATGGAATTACTATCTGCCAAACTTCTGGCAAGTATTGTCCAGACGAGTAGCCGCCAACAACTACCCCCACAGCTGGAACGGTTCCAGCTTGCAACTCCTGTTCAAAATCACGACCCGCGGCTTGGATCGCAGGGACAATAATGGCCTGATATTTTTCATTTAGGAAAAGCCTGAGTTGCTCCACGACATCCGCCAATTCATTTTCGACTGTCAAGACGTTGCGAGGATTCGATAGTTCAAACTCTCGAAGGTAGCTGCCAATACTGCGGTCTCCGAAACCAGCCAATCCGTAAATGGCCGCTCCAATCGGTTTGGCTCCGAGCTGAAACAGCTTCTCCGCATTTTCCCAAATTTTTACATGGTTATCGCCAGCTGTAACGGTAACCGCGCTATCAACTCCCAAGATGACGCCATCAGACAAATTAAACGAAATGGCGACTGTCATGGTTGCAATGCCTCACTTGACGCGTTTCGTTCGATTTCCGAAGGGGTATATTCTCACTCCCGCCCCACGAAGCGTAGCACAAAGGCGAAATTGAGGTTGGACGTAAACAAATCCGCAATCGTTCGAGCCGTGCGGGAAGAATTTCCGAAGCACACTTGGGACACTTTCATTGACGAGCCGCCGAGCTTCGCGCAAGGCGGCAAAGGTGTAGTCGTGCCTGGGTGTGCGCGCTGCCGGAAACGGATACAGACCATCGGTCAATTCATCGACCACCTGTCGCAAGACGTTTTTCCTAGTCTTGTTGAACGACCGGAATAGACTCGGAATCGCACACGCATCTCTGCCTCACCCACTTAACTTGCGCGGCAGCTTAATTGTGTTATAGCCTCCGCTTTCAAGGGAACGATGCGACGTATGTCGAGGCAAAGGCCCAAAAGGCCCGGACAGGCCGAACGAAATACGGGAGCCGCCAAGCCCTTTTATTTTTTGTCTTACTCAACCGGCGAGCCCCAAGTCGATCTTTTTGCGGAATGCCTTGAGATCGTGTTTGGTGACTATTTCACGTTGGCGCGCACTCCCGTAGCGTTGGAACCTGGCGGCAGCCAGTATGACGCGATTCTCGATCGGATAAGAAAATGCATGTTTGGCGTAGTCTGTCTGGACGGCCTCAGGCCTAATGTTGTTTTTGAATATGGGGTGCTCGTGGGAGCAGGAAAAGTTGTCCTGCCCTTCAAAGAGGCTGCTGCGACGGTGGACATCAAACACTTCTACAAGGATGTTGTCAATTTGGCGGTAGAACGTCCCGCGATTAAGATAGATGAGCACTTCTCAAACACTAAAGACAAGTACTGTCCGAGCTGGAATCGGTTTGAGTTCCAGAAGACCGCAAGCGGGATTTGGGAAGCATACAAAAAGAGGGGTAAAGACATACCGGGCTACGTCGAAATTCCGGAGCCGACGCTATGAGTCCGAGGTCACCGCAGACTTTTGTGTACGGCACGTTTATTTGGCCCAAGAAGACTTTTCTTAACGTGCCTACCAGGAAAGACATTTTCCCAGACATTGCATTAGAGATACTTAGAGAGTTCAGCGCGTCGGAGTTCGTGGGCAAGCTGTATACGAAACCCTATTTTGGCAACTGGACTGTAAGTCAGTTAGCCGAGATTAAGCAGGCGGATTGGTATGCAGCTTTCGAGAGTTCGAAGCAGCATTGTATGTTCATCATGCAAGGCTCTGGGACTTGGGAAGTTCTCCACTTTCGAGCCGAGAGTGACGAATCGGGTCCTTACGTTGCTGTCGCCCTTCGGCAGTTTGCGCAAGTAGATCCCCCGTGGGTCGCACTGACGCGGAAGCGGTTGGCCCTTTAAAACGAAAGGGCAAGCGTTAATTGGGCTTTCTCCTTGAGTGGGTTTGATCCCGCTGGCGCTTGCTTTGCGTCCGGTATCGCCGATGTCGGGATAGCGTGATTTCGCTCATCTTGCGCAACCGCCGTACAACCGCCTATTTTAGCCCTTTAGATGCAATGGTTTACAACCGACCGCTTGTTGCCCTAACCTGCGTTCAATTCCGCCGTATCGCTTTGACTGGGTAGGCCGTTACACGTATACCCCTGTTTTTGTGCTAGCTTCGCTGTTACGCTCGCGCGACAGAACCCGGACCTGAAAGGAGGGATGCCTCATGCCGCGAACATGCTTGGCCTGTTCCAGTCCTGAGCGGGAGGCAATTGACAAAGCCCTTGTCGCACGCGAGCCGTTACGAAACATAGCGAAACGTGTTTCGATTTCTCCTGCAGGGCTGCTACGACACAGGAACCACGTCGCCCAGGCCATCATGATGGCGAACGAGGAGCGCGAAGAGCGGCTGGGCGACAGCTTGCTTGACGACATGCGACGGGTGCAACGGAAAGCCTGGGAACTGCTCGCCAAGACCGAAACCCAGGGCGACTACAGAGGCTCGATTGTGGCGCTGCGCGAAGTGCGCGAGTGCGTGGAGTCGCTCGGCGAGATGTTGGCGAAGGCGGATGCGACGAACGGCGCGACGGAACAAGATAAGTGCTTTGACCTATCCAGATTGAGCGATGAGGAACTCCGCCAGGTCGCGGACATTCTCGAAAAAGCCCATACTCGATGAGCACTAGAATCTTGTCAGGAATACCCCTAGTCAGCGCTTTGGCGCCGCACGGCGAATTGAGCCTTAGCGCCGCCTCTTCTTCGGACGCTCCCTGACTAGCGGCCAGTGCCTAAGATGTTCACCCTTCACGTAGCCATTGAGATAAATCCTGTCGAACCAGATTTCGATGCTCCCGTCAGGCTTCTCCTCCACTCTCGTGGCAGTAGGAAAGTGCTTCTCCTGAAGGGTTGCCAAGCGAACCATGAATCCATCCGGTATTCCGTTGCGAATGAGTTTGGCTCTCTGCCTGAATAATCCTTATAGGACGGGCGGCTTTTTCGTGGTAATTATCCCAATTATGTCGACTCAGGCTATCAATCCTCCAGCCCTCAGCGAGGAAGAGAAACAACGTCAACATAAGGAGGCCGAGAAACAGAAGGACCGTCGTGCAGCTATCAGAGCAACAAGTGAGTTGTTGTTTGTTTTTCTGCCTTTCATAGTAATCGGAATTACGTTGATGCACCGGGGTGAATTCCCGTCGATCTTCTTTATCCCGGAATGGTCAATCGTATCTGCTGTGGTCACTGGCCAGGCAATCGTCAAACTAGCATCTGCTGGGATTGGACGAGCCCATGTCCGCAAAGAGAGCATTGTTTTAGTAATCTCGGCACTGCTCGTTTGCCTTCTCGTTCCGGTTCTCATTATCCTTGCGATTACCTTGACTTCACCAAATGTATCTAGGAACCTGGCTATAACACAGGCAGTTTGCTTCCTTCTAAGTGTCCTCTCTTTTTGGATCGCTTGTTTGGTTGAAAATTACGTAAGAGATGAGATGTAGTCAAAATCACGACCTATCCACACCCGTATCCTCGGGCCTGAGAACTACGGCACGTAATTCATCGCAGTGCGGATGCTTTGTTGTGCGTGGCAGCGAATGGTGGTGATAGGCTCACCGATTCCCAACTGATAAAATGCCACTCCTTCCAGAAAGTGTGACCAATCAATTTGCTCCGTTCCCGGTGGTTCAAATATCTGAACCAGCCACAACCCACCCCCGCTGACGCCGCCAAAGTGTTTCGGAATACCCGGGTGGTTCACGGCCTCCTTCAATTCCACATAATCGAAATCACCGCGAACGAAAGGTGGTGCGCCGAATTCAACGAAAAATCCATTGATATTCAACTCTGAATGCTTCGGCGTGCGTTTCTCAAATTCTGCCGGAGCACCCATCAGAACTCGTGTCTCGATGCCGTCCGATTTGACTTTAGGACGCTCTTTGTCGAGGGAGTAGAACGTCTTAAACGCCTTGATTCCGGCCAAATGATTTTCGGGAATTCGCAAGAAGACAAGGTCAGGCCCCCACTCACTTCTTTTCGGGGGTACGCCACTTTTCGGGGGTAGTGGTGGGCCGTAAGGACTCAATGCCATCGTGTCAATCGTGCAGCGGTGATCGACGCCTTCCTTCAGAGTTATTCCAACTCGGTCAGATGATTTCAGGCCGTCTTCCCATACGTGCGCGGCCGTTAAGATGTAGTGAGATTTTCCGACTGTCACTAAAACACCTGTCCCAGTGAAATGCAAATCCTCCCCCGAACTCATGTCGGAAATTGCAAATAGAGCGACAGTCATTGTGCCAAGAAAGCGACCCACGCTTTCCGTGTAGCCTGATTCGGAGTCCTCAAAGACCTTTTTTATTCCTTCTGGGCTTCTCATCGCGATTGTCCTTTTCATTCCTGCTCTAGCCATTCATCTAGATGAATCTCGCCAAAGTCCGGACTGCCTAGATTTTCTTGCAATACACTTTCAAGCTCTGACCTGTGGCCTTTCAGGCGCTCGAAAAGAAATTGAGTGCTTCTGACCAAATCAACCGAACTCGAAGGCATCAACGTGCGGATAAACTGCCAGTCGTCAAGGTCGTTTGCGGTGATCCGCTCAGCAATCCTTCTGTCAACATACTCCGTGACGCGCCTCTCGCCAAAAAAACATTCGGCGACCCGTTTGCCGACGATGCGCGCTTCTAGTTCAGTTGGAATGTCGGCCCACTTTATCTTCACAGCATCGATAGTTTTTCTCTCCAAGCCATGGATAAGGCTATTCGCAGCCCACAACTTTCGCGCTCTGCAATGTTGAATGGCATGTTGAAGTTCGTGCGCTAACGTCATTGTCAGGCCCACCTCATCGACACAGGTGCTCCCATAGAGATAAATAAGATCATCGATCACACGAGGAAAAATGAAGGAAACATTGTCATCAACGCGGATGCAATCCGCAACGTATTCCGGCCATTCCGGCAACGGTGTGCCGTCGTGAATCGGCCCATAAATTCCGCGATTTGCGAGGCCAAAGATGCTTCTGAGGGTGGCTGGGTCTTCGTCATCCAGAAAGCAGAGCAACCTAGAATCTGGGAGACATAGGCCAAAGTGGTGTATTACGCGCTGAGCCGCCACCTCGCGCTCAGTTTTAACCGCAGCATCCTTCGCTTTGACTTTTAGCATGACGGGCATGGGATTACGACCTTCTGCCAAACATTGCTGACAAATGTCACGCGCATAGTGGAAGAATAGCGCACGTTGTCGCCCGGCGCGACCTGCGCGACTTAAGCTCGCCGAATGCAACGGACTAGGGCAGACTACTACCCATGGAGATTTTGGAGGAAACTGTCGCCTTTGATGAAGTCCTTCGCCGCTTTGAACGCGAAAATCGCGAATCGAAGAGTCTCGACTGGGCCACGCAGCGCCTTGTGCGAGTATCTCATCGAAAAGGAAACCTCGGCTGGCACCGGGGCGAGGCACGAACATGAAGAATCAACGTAAGACTCCTCGTAAGTTACCGCAACATGCAAGTTCGGAAGAGGCTCTTCGCATTGGTGACATCATTGCAGAAATTCAGGAAAGAGAGAAAGCCAAGACCACAGCGCTGTTTTTCAGCGAGCGGTGGCCACCCAGGGGCCGTAAGAAAGGCAAGATAGACCCTGCCACGGCAGGTAAATTCGTACACATGGTCAAGCTGAAGAAGGCTGGAATGAGGTGGCGCGAGATTGAGACGGTAATGAACTCGGTAGAAAAGCGCGGGCAAGGGACCTACAAGCAGCTTTTCAGGGATACTCTTCCGCGTTATGTGAAGTGGTGGAAAAAAATCTTCCAGTCGGATCTTTCTGAGGAAGACTTGATTAAGATTGCAATCGCCTCGACCAAAGGCCGGACAGGCCGTCCCAAGAAATCGAAAGTCTAATTCCTCGGCAATTAGCTTTCTTTAATTCCCGTCACGATACGCCCAAGCTGCCCCCATAGGTTGCGGTATTCGCAACCGCTGGAGGTTGGATGGAACTCACAACGTCGCAGGCAGTACAGGCGTATGGCGTTTATCCCAATGTACTTCACCGCATGATCCTCATGGGCAGATTGAAAGCTCACAAGAATGCCGATGGTCACTGGCTGATCTCGAAGGATTCACTGGAACGCTGGAACCATAGCCGCACGCGCAGAACGCCAAAGTCGAAACAAGTAGGAGTGTCGGCAACGGCGTAAATAAAGAAAGAGAAGGCCGGTAGCACTCGGGGGAGCCTAGCCGCTGCTGAGATGAATGAAACGATATCTCGGGTTGAGCGAGACGATTTTTACGAGCAGCGACGCTCCGATTCAGCGGACTGGTATGAGCGGACCACGGGCAAACCCCGGCCATCCGTCCCGCCCGAAAACCTTTTTCTGTGGGGTCGCCAGTGAGCAAGGAAAACGGATTCCTTCCGCTCCGTCGCGGTATCTGGGAGCACTTGCGCGACGGGCGCATGTCTGTGACGGAATGCCTCGCGTTTATCTACATCTGCTCGCAAGCGGACACGCGAAACGGTATCTGGAAGGGCTGCGCAAAAGCGATCTCAGGCGAGCTAGGAATCCCCGAGCGCACGGCGCGGGATATTCTCGAAAAGATGGAGCATGGCGACTACGTTAGGCGCTTTGCGGTCCCCGGTCGCCACGTTTGCTACCCAATCCTGATACACAAATTTCCGATTACACAGGGCGAGCACAATGGCGAGCACCTAAACGCCTTGGAGTCAAAGAGTCCCGCCAATTTAGCGTACTTCTCCCGCGAGCACAGTGTCGAGCAGGATGGCGAGCACGGTGTCGAGCACGGTGCCGCTCAGAGGATACAAGAGACTAGAGACAGGAGACGGGAGAAAAAAGAAGGCACTCCGGCTTCGCCGTCGCTCTCTTTTCCCGGCCAGCATTTCACAGTAAGCCAAAAACAAGACGCCCTTCTAGGAGAAGCCTTTCCTTGGATTGATCGGCCATCGGAGTACCGAAAGGCCGATTCGTGGCTTGAGGCAAACCCAGACAGACGGCCCAAGAAAGCGACGCGGTTTCTTCACAACTGGTTTAGCAGGGTCACGCAACCCAAAGGAGCAAGCGGCAATGGCAAGCCAACAATTAGCGACGCTGCCGGAATCACACTCGGCGGATACAGACAAACAAAGACGAAACCTTCTTAGGCAATGGCTAGTCCGCTTTGCGCTAAACGCGGGACAACCGCTCGACGGGAAGGCGCAAGACGTGTACGTGAGCCTATGGCTTGAATCGTTTGCCGTTCTGTCGGACGCCATCCTCGAGGCTGCTTTCCGCAAAACGCTGGCAACCTGCAAATTCTGGCCCGTGAAAATCGCGGATGTTCGGGAGCACGTCGACTCGGCCGAGTCGAAGGCATTCCGGCTTGAATCGGAAGGCGAATGGGAAAAACTTCTAGCCTGGGTCTCTGAAAACTTTTTGCCCGATGGCCGAACATTGCCGAATGGCGGAACTAGCTTCATTCGCAAAGGCGCTTCGCGTCTGCCCGCCGCCGTGGAACACGCGGCCCGCGCCGCTGGCGGGTTTCACTTCCTCGAATCTTGCACGCGGGAGCAACTGATATGGGCGAAGAAAGATTTTCTGGCCGCGCTTGCGAACGTGCATGAAACCGGACAGTCGCAACACCTGATAGGGAACAGCGAAGCAAAACAAATCCTGGCGAGACTGAGCGCCCCGCCGCCGCTTCTAGTGCCAAAGCCTGCCGCACAAGAGCCGGAAGTCCCGCTTCCGTCGCGGCAGGAAGTACGGAGCGTGCTCAACAAGATTGCCGATCTGCCGAGCGAGGAAGAATGGCAAGCGCGCAAGACGGAACAGAAAGACAGGCTCGCCAAGTGGATTTCAGAACATCCCGAACACGCAGGGACAACGCCATAACGAAATGGAAAGCGCGCGAAAATTCGCAGTCGTCGCGCCGGAAGCGCCCAGGCTTGAGCCGGGGGATATTCTCACTCCCAAGCAACTCGCCGCGCGCTTACAGGTCACGGTCGGATGGGTTTACGAGAAAAGCCGCGCCAGTGGGAGCTATGGCCACAATCCTCTGCCCGTCCTGCGCTGCGGACACTATTTGCGATTCGACTGGAACGCGGTTTGCGCTTGGCTCCGCTCGGGAAATAAGGGTTGACAATGGTATATAGGGATATATCATAAAGTCTGGAGGGAACATGAGAGAGCAAAAAGGCTATACGTTCCACAAGGGCAAGAGCTGGTTTGTCCGGTACTGCGACGATGTAATGCAGCCGGACGGTGCGATCAAGCGCAAGCTGGTTTGCAAGAAATTGGATGTCGAGTACGGCGGAGATTTTCGGACAGAAAAATCCGTTTCTCCATTCGTCGCGGAGATTCTGGCCCCGCTCAATAGCGGGCTGCTCAATCCGCAGAGCACGATGCTTGTCAGTGAATTTGTGGACCGCATTTACTTGCCCGAATATGTGACGAAAAATCTTCGGCCAGCGAGCCTCAAGCAATACCGGGACGTGTGGCAAAACCACTTGAAGCCGCGCATGGGGAAACTGACGTTGCGGGGATTCCGCACGGTCCACGGCGAACAAATGCTGGCGCAGATCGCGGCGCAAATGAAACTAGGCCGCAGTTCGCTTCGCCACTGTAAGGCTTTCCTCTCTGGCGTGTTCAAACAAGCGAAGCGCCTGGGAATCCTCGACGGAATCAATCCGGTTATGGATGTTTCGATTCCCCAGGCTCCCGAGCCGGAAGATACCTACGCCTATTCCCTGTTCGAAATTAAAGCCATGCTCGCCATGCTCGGGGAACCTGCCCGGACGGTTGTGCTCTGTGCGGCATTTACTGGCCTTCGCAAAAGCGAATTGCGCGGCCTGACTTGGGAGAATTTCGACGGGAAGGAATTGGCCGTGCGCCGGTCAGTCTGGAATGGGACGGTCAGCGAGCCGAAAACACGGCGCAGCCGTTCACCCATTCCGGTTGTCCCGCTACTTGCCGATGCGCTCGAATCTCACCGAAAGCGTGCGGGGATTCTGGCGCAACCCGATTTGCCGATCTTCCAAGCGGGAACGGCAAACCTCTGAATCTCGACAATCTCGCCCGGCGCGTGATCGCAACAGTTGCCGCATGGCACGGCTGGCACGCATTCCGGCGCGGTCTGGCGACAAACCTTCACACTCTTGGCGTGGATGATAAGACCATCCAAGCGATTCTCCGTCACAGCAACGTGGGCTTGACGATGAACGTGTACGTTAAGACCGTGAGCGAATCCCAGGTGATCGCAATGGACGCTTTGAGCGAGAAATACGACGCAACTTGCAACGACCTTGCAACGCCCGCCGGTTATCCGGTCAACTGAAAATGCGTAACACGCTCAAAAGGCAAGGGGATGGATGGAGCCGAGTCCCAGACTTGAACTGGGGACCTGCCGATTACGAGTAGAGTGACTAAATCTCTTTTGTTTCTGGCGTTTTCCAGAACGCAGGCAGGCTCAAAAGGGCGTTTTTAGGCTCGGTTGTTAGCAAGGATGTTAGCAAGAGAATCTTGAAAATCCGCAAAGAACTGGCGGGCCGACGACTAGGGCTGCGCGCGAGCTCCACGTGGTGCACCGCGGTACGAGAGGAACGCGCAGTGGCTGACTTGTCCGGTTATCCGGG
>CAVPUS010000025.1:0-145356 GCA_963709005.1 uncultured Acidobacteriota bacterium | reverse complement strand
CGCAGTGCTCCAGCGGGTAAGCAAAGCGAACGTCGCAGTGGATGGGCGCGTCACCGGCGAGATCGGCGCGGGCCTGGTGGTCCTCTTGGCTGTCGGGCGGGAAGACACACCCGCGACTGCCGCTTCAATGGCAGAAAAGGTTGTGAACCTGCGAATCTTCAATGACGATCAAGGAAAAATGAATCGCTCGCTCCTTGATGCCGGGGGTTCGGTGCTCGCGATTTCGCAGTTCACATTGTACGGCGACGCACGCGGGCAGCGGCGGCCCAGTTTTCTTCAGGCCGCGCCGCCGGAACAAGGGAAAGCGCTGTACGAAGAATTTGTGCATGCGCTGAAGGCGCTCGGGGTGCGGGTTGAGACGGGCGTGTTTCAAGCGCACATGGCGGTGGAACTGGTGAACGACGGACCTGTCACGATTCTTCTCGATTCCGAGAAGACGTTTTAGGCCGTTTTCGGCTGCGACCAAATCAGAGGCACGGCGTCCAATCGGCTGGGGGTCAATTCGATGAGCGAAGTCGCGCGCATTCTCGATCAATTAGACCGTGGGTTTGCAGGCGAAGCCTGGCACGGGCCGGCGCTGCAAGAGTTGCTCGACGGCGTGTCCGCGGAAGATGCATCCAAGCATCCCGTTTCCGGCGCGCACTCCGTGTGGGAATTGGTGAACCACATCGCTGCCTGGAATCTGATCGTTCGCCATCGCGTCGCCGGTGAAAGTGTGGAAGTGACGCCGGAGATGGACTGGCCGCCCGTGTTGGAAATAAGCGAAGTCGCGTGGACAAGGGCGCTAGACCACCTGAAAGAGAGCCGGGACCTGCTGCGCGGCACCATCCAACAGCTTCGCGACGAGCAATTGAACCAGCAAGTCTTGGGTGAGAAATATTCGATCTATGTGATGTTGCACGGCCTCGTGCAGCACGACCTGTATCACGCGGGCCAGATTGCGATCCTGAAAAAAGGCGTCGTCATGAAGAAAGAGGCGCGTGCATGACGGCTCCGGCCCGTTCCGGCGCCGTCGAAATCCGTTCCCCTCGCCCGGCGGATTATCCGCGGATGGCCGAGCTTGCCGGACAACTCGGTTATGCCGCCAATGCCGACGACATCGCGCGCCGCGTCGCCGGAATGGAACCATTAGGCGAACACAGCGTGTTCGTCGCGGAATTGCCGAACGGCGAAATCGGCGGCTGGATCGGAGTTTTTGTGTACCGCTGCGTCGAAGCGGACGCGCGCGCTGAGATTAGCGGCCTCGTGGTGGACGAGCGTTTGCGGTCGCAAGGTGTTGGTCTTCGGCTGCTCGAACGGGCCGAGCAATGGGCCCGTGAAAAAGCATGCCGCGCGGTTGGGCTCCGCTCGAATGTAATCCGCGGCCGCGCGCACGCCTTCTACGAACGCCACGGTTACGTCCACTCGAAAACGCAGAAATCCTTCCGCAAGACCTTATAGACAGGAACGAATTCTCTTACAATCGCGCTCTCCAAATTATATCGTAATACGATATAATAATCGCATATGAAGGAGCACCGGCAAACCGAAGTGGACTATCGCGCGCTGGCGGATTTCCGCTACGAGATTCGCCGCTTCCTTAATTTCAGCGAGCAGGCCGCGCGCGTCGCCGGGATCCAACCGCACCAGCATCAGGCACTTCTGGCCATCAAAGGGCTGCCATCCGGCCGGCGCGCTACGGTTGGACTGATCGCCGAGCGCCTCCAGATTCAACATCACAGCGCCGTTGAATTGAGCCTCCGCCTTGAAGCAAAGGGATTGATTCGCCGGCAGCCGGGCCTTTCCGATCGCCGGGAGGTTGTGTTGAGCCTGAGGAGCCGCGGCGAACAAGTTCTGCGCGAACTTTCGCTGTCGCACCGCGCCGAGCTACGCTCGGCAGGGCCTACGCTGCTGCGGGCTCTGGTGGAGATCATTCGCGTGGGAACGCATCCGAAGAAAGTTCCAATGAAAACAAGCCGCGTCAGCAGAAAGAAGAAAGGATAGCTCGTGGCATCCACCGCCCCACCGGCAAACTCCACACCAGCCGAACAATCCGCCGGCTTCCGGCTTGGATTCATTTCGCTTCTGGCCGCGGGTATTGGGGTTCTGGCCGGACTGGTCGCCTACGCTTTATATGACCTCATCGCCCTGTTCACGAATCTTGCCTACTATCACCAATGCTCTTTCCACTTTCGAAGCCCGGAGCATACGCAGATAGGCCTGTGGATCATCATCATGCCCGTGGTCGGTGGCCTGATCGTCGGCTTCATGGCCAAGTACGGCTCGTCGAAAATCAAGGGCCATGGAATTCCCGAGGCCATGGAAGCGGTGCTGATGTCCCGCAGCCGGATCGAGGCCAAAGTCGCGATCCTGAAGCCGCTCTCCGCCGCAATCGCCATCGGAACGGGCGGGCCGTTCGGCGCGGAAGGACCCATCATTCAAACCGGCGGCGCACTCGGCTCCCTGATGGGCCAGTTGATCTCGACGACGGCTGTGGAACGCAAAGTGCTTCTTGCATGCGGCGCGGGCGCCGGAATGGCGGCCACGTTCAATACGCCAATCGCGGGCGTGATCCTCGCGATCGAACTTCTCCTATTCGAGTTCCGCAGCCGTTCATTTATTCCACTCGTCATTGCCAGCACGCTCGCCACCAGCGTGCGGGCGATCCTTCTCGGTCAGCGCTCGATGTTTACGATGGGCAATATGAATTTCGACGCGTTGCGTGGGCTTCCCTTCTATGTATTGCTCGGAGCGATCTGCGGAGTGGCTGCCATCGGTTTCACGAGATTTCTTTACTGGGTGGAAGACCAGTTTGACCGCTTGCCGATCGACGACCTTTGGCATCCCGCTATCGGCGCTTTGGGGCTGGGCATCATCGGATTCTTCGTTCCGCGCGTGCTCGGCGTGGGCTACGACACAATCTCCGACATTCTGAACAACAATCTTGCGCTGAAGCTTCTCATCGTGATCGCCATATTCAAGGCGTTGGCGCTGGTGATCTCGCTGGGCTCGGGGACATCGGGCGGGCTGCTCGCGCCGATGTTCATGTCGAGCGCGGCTCTCGGCGGCGTCTTTGCGATGGTTGTGAATTTCATCGTGCCGGGCGCGCATCTCTCGCCAGGAGCCTACGCATTGGTGGCGATGGCTGCGGTGTTCGGAGCTGCGTCGCGCGCCACTTTCACATTCATCGTTTTTGCGTTTGAAATCACGCGCGATTACAACGCGATCCTCCCGCTGATGCTCGGCTGCGTGATTGCGGACATGATTGCCATCCGCTACCTGCCAAGCTCGATCATGACGCTGAAGCTTACGCGCCGCGGCTTATCTGTTCCGGACTATTACGAAGCGGGCGTGCTGAATGTCGTTCGCGTCGGCGAAATCATGCGCACGGATGTACAGCCTATACCCCCGGAAATGACCGTTAGCGAGCTCGCTGAACGCACCGCGCGCCGGGACGGCAGTTACACTCTCGCCGATGGACTGCCAGTTGTCGGAAGCGACGGCCATATTGTTGGCATCGTCACGGAGAGCGACTTGCTCCGCGCGCTCGAAAAAGATCCGAAGGGAAACATGCCCGTCCTCGATGCCGGCTCGAGCAAATTAATCGTCGCGTTTCCCGACGAGCTCGTCTTCGAGGCCCTCTTGCGAATGTTGCAGAACAACATCGGCCGTCTTCCGGTTGTCGCACGCGAGGATCCCCTGCGAATGGTTGGCTATCTGAACCGTTCGAGCATTCTTGGCGCTTGGACGCGCCACCTGGAGGAGGAAGGAATCCGCGAGCATGGTTGGTTCAGCAAATGGCGCCAGCCAGGAAGAGTGGTCTAGTGAAGGATCGAATGTACCCGGAAGAAGGACGCTCTTGTTTTCTACCAGCCGCCGCCTCCACCGCCTCCAAATCCGCCGCCGGAGTATCCGCCGCCGAAGCCTGAGCCACCCGAGCTGCGCGGCGATGAAACCATCGTCGTTCCCGCCTGCATCGCCATGATGTTGAGGTCGTTCACAAAAATATAAGGGACGAAGCCGCTGCCGTAAGGCCCCTGGTACCACGCGGGCGGCTGCATGGCGATATTCGAAAATGCCTGCACCCATTTCTTCTCCACGTGCAATGCCATGGCGTAGGGAAGGTATTTCTCGAAAAGCTCAGGCGTTTTTTCGATGCGCTCGATGCGGTCGCTTTCCACTCGGCCGAGAAAATCCTCGAAGCCGAGAACTTTTTCAAGCGTTCGTGCACCAATAATAGTCCGCGCCGGCATGAACCAGCCGAAAATACAAATGATACCGCCCGAAAGAATGCCGGATACGATCCACGGGAGCGGCGCCATCCCCAGAGAATTCGAGAGAAAGCCGCTGAGCACAAACATCAGAACGCCAATAACGATACCCGAGCCGATATACGCCTGCCGAACGGTGTCCGGACGATGCAGATAGTAGCCATCTGCCATCAAGGCGTCGAAGATTCGGTCGCGAATCGTCGGTAAATGAGAGTAGAAGTGATTCTGAAGATCAGAAAGCTTCACATCGGTATTCGTCCCGCCTTCGAACAATGCCGAAAGCATTTCCTGCTCGTGCGGGCGCGCGTCGGTCCATTGCGCGGCGGGTTTCTTCAGATGAAACGTGTAACTCTTGCTGTGCGATAGGCCGAGAAGATGGCTCTCGTCTTTCTGCTCGATCGTTAGATAGCCTTTTACCGCCAGATCCACGAGCGTCGCGGTGATATCGCGCAGTGCGGCCTCATTATCTACGAGCGTGCCGCACTCGCCCGGCGTGAGTTTGTCCGGCGGTTCATATTGCACCGCGATGGATTGGCGCGCCGGATCTCGTCCTCGCGTCCACCACAGCCAGAACATCACCGCGAAGACTCCGATCGGCAGGAAGAGCGGCCAGTTGCTTCGCAGAAACAAACCTACTTTTGCCGCGGAACTCGGCGGATGGACGAATCCCTTGTCCCATCCCACCACGGCGGTCAAGCCCTCGTGAAACGGCAGCGCGCGACGCATGCGGATTTGCACGATGTTTTCGTTCACTTGCACGTCCGCATCCCGTTCGCGCGAGCCGGACAGCCCGGTGTAGGCCAAAGCGTGCAAGCCGGTCACTCCCGCAGGCAGCTCGATTCGGGCCGATGCGGACTCGATGGGAATTTCCCACTGATTGCCCGTGACGTTCCAATAGAGCTCGTCGTGATCTTCGAAGAAGCGCAGGGCGTCGAGGACGCGGTAACGAATGATCACGGTCTTCGTCGAGTTGTCCGCGTCCGGCACGGTAATCTTGAATTTTACGGAGCGGCCTTCGCGGCTTTGTTCGTACTTGAGCGGCTTCCCGTTATCGTCGCTGATGGTCAGCGGCTCGAGCAGGAGCGTGTAGTTGAACCCCTCAGAATTGGTGTATTCCACGGGGATTGTGCGGTAGATGCCGTGCCAGTTCGTTCCGATGAAGTGCGCGTCGATAATCTCCGCCACCTCGATTGTTCCGTTTGCATTCACCACCACTTGCTCGTCGAAATGTTGGATCACCAGCTGGCGCGCTGCCTCAATCGGAAAGGCGGCAAGAAGTGCGACGACGCAAACGGCCAGGAGACAGCGCGGATTCTTCATCGAAATCACGGCTTACGTGGTTCCGCCGAAGCTCACCTTGGGAACCTCACGCTCCGCGGGCGCGCTGATTTCGAAAAATTCGCGCGCCTTGAAGTTGAACATACCGGCGAGAATGTTTGAGGGAAACTGCGCAATTTTCGTGTTGAAATCGCGGACGACGGCGTTGTAGTAGCGCCTTGCATTCTGGATGCTGTCTTCGATCTGGCTGAGTGTTTGCTGGAGCTGCGTGAAACTCTCGATTGCGCGCAGTTGAGGATAAGCCTCCGCGAGCGCGAACACCTGGCGCAGGGCGGAGGTAAGCACGCCTTCGGCCTCTGCTTTCGCCGCGGGGCCTTCGGTGCTCATCGCGCGATTGCGCGCGGCCACCACTCCTTCGAGCGTTCCTTTTTCGTGCCCGGCATAGCCCTTCACCGTCTCGACGATGTTCGGAACCAGGTCGTAGCGCCGCTTGAGCTGGACGTCAATATCGGACCACGCGTTGTCGCACTGGACCTTCAACTGCACGAGCCCGTTGTAAATCGAGATCACGAAGATCACGATGACCGCGATTACGATCAGAACGATCCATATCATGGCATCCCTCTCAGTTCGTCCTTGAAACGGTCCCCTTCAATCCCATGGTTGCTCGTTAGCGAGACCCGCCGGCCAGCATACGGCGGAGGGTGCCCGGTGTAAAGCGGCGTATGCGGGCGGCCATGCCGGCCGCGCATATTCCCACGCGTTTTCCAGCCGCAAAGCCCGGCTTTAGTATCCCTAGCGTAACGTGCTGTTTTGGGTTAGTCTTTGCGCCACAAGAGCCGGGGAAACTCTCTTTCGTTATGCTTTTTAAGACATTCAGCGCCGCGGTCTTTGGCATTGACGCCTATCTTGTCGAAGTCGAGGTCGACGTTGGCCCAGGCAAGCCCGGCGAATTCAACGTGGTGGGCTTGCCGGACATCGCCGTCAAGGAAAGCCGCGAGCGCGTCAAGTCCGCCCTGCGGAATTGCGGCTTCGATGTTCCCTGGCAGCACTCCATAACCATCAATCTCGCCCCCGCCGACATCCGCAAAGAAGGTTCGGCCTTCGATCTCCCCATGGCGCTCGGGCTTCTCGGATGCCAGGGAACCTTCTTCGGGAAGATTCTGGACTCGCACGTGTTTCTCGGCGAATTGTCCCTCGACGGCAGCGTTCGCAGCGTGCGCGGCGCGCTTTCCGCGGCTCTGGCGGCGCGCGAGCGCGGCATTCAGAACGTGGTTGTGCCCGAAGCCAACGCGCGCGAAGCAGCCGTGGTGGAAGGTGTCCGCGTTTTCGCCATCAAGTCTCTTCCGCACGCCGTGGATTTGATGAACGCTCCCGAATCCTTTCGCCCGCTCGAAGTGGATACCTCGCAGATGCTCGCCGAAGCCAGCCAGTATTCCGTGGATCTCCGCGACGTCCGCGGTCAAATGTCCGCCAAACGCGCGCTAGAGGTTTCCTGCGCCGGAAGCCACAACATTCTGTTGATCGGGCCGCCCGCCGCGGGCAAGACCATGCTCGCCAAGCGCATTCCCACCATCCTCCCGCCCATGTCGCTCGAAGAGGCCATCGAGACCACGCGCATTCACAGCGTAGCCGGCGTGCTCGAGGATTCGCGCGGCTTGGTGGGCACGCGCCCTTTCCGCTCGCCCCACCATACCATCAGCGATGCCGGCCTGATCGGCGGCGGCGCCATTCCGCGCCCGGGAGAAGTCTCGCTCGGCCACAACGGCGTCGTGTTTCTCGATGAGTTGCCAGAATTCCAGCGCAACGTCCTCGAAGTGATGCGCCAGCCTCTCGACGACGTCTGACCTCGTAACAACCAATCAGCTGATTTGTTTGCCGGTTAATTTCTAGCATTCGTGCTAGGAGGGGGAGAACTATGCAGCTGACCGAAGGGCAGAGTCGGAAGCTAATGCGCATGCACCGCGTCTACGTCACGGAGGCGTGCGACAGGTGCGGCGCCGTGCTCGGATCAATTCGCTGGACGATCCGCGGCGAGCCGGGAGCATGGTGCTCGCAGAAGTGCCGCGACGGAATTGAGCGACAAGCCCGCACGTGCTACGGCTGTGGCGTCTCGCTCCTCGGAAAACGGAAGGGAGCCCACTTTTGTTCGGACGTCTGTCGGATGCGGCAGCGAATCCTGGATCGGCCAAATAAGCCGAAAACGAAGATACAAAACGCGACACTTACGGACACGATTCCGAGACTTAGCTATGAGGTGCCTACGCCGACGAGCAAAGCTCTTAAATCGCCTGCAATCGCGATTTCAGTATTGGGCTACGGGGACAGCAAGTTGGAGCTAAACGTGAGCAAGAATTCCCGAAACGAGAGCGGGCTGCATCGATGAGGAATCCGGAAACTAATACTCCAATATTGGAGTCGGCCTTTGTTCGTCGTCGCGGTCGTCGGCGCACCGCCACCAAAGCCGAAGCGGTAGCGATGGACGAGCGGGTCGTTCGCATGGTCGGTGAAATCCGCTCGAACTGGCTACGCCTTGGTCTCCTTGTGCAAAGATTCATGGAAACTCGATCTTACGAGGCACTCGGTTTCCCGAACTTCCGCGCATGGATGACCGCGAGACTTGGTGAAAGCTTCTCTAATGCTTTCTCTGCTCTTCGGAGCGTCCGTGCTCTGGAAGGGGTACCCGAAGCAAAGCTGAAGCGTATCGGCGAGCGCAACGCGCACATGTTGACTTACCTTCCCGAGAACAAGCGCAAGAGCGAGGAATGGCTCGAGAAGGCAGCTACGCTCCCTACCAAGGAATTCAAACACCAGATCGAGGCAGCGCGTGGCTTGTCACGAGACGGGTTCAAGACGTGGTCCATCGCCCTGCCCGAGGCAGTTTACGAAAGCATGTGTGAAGCAGAGAAAAAGTTGGCTTGGTCCCTTGAGATTGACATCGAGACCAACCCGGGGAATCGAATTCAGGTGTGGGAGGCCTTTACTCAATGGATTCTTCAGACCGATGAGCAGACGATCAAAGTACAGACCGAGGGAATGTGACACAGACTTTGACAAAGCGGACATGCGGCGACCGGCAAGCGGCAGTCAGCCGCGGCCGGCATGTGAAATTCTGCACGATCTGCAAGAATCCTCAATGCGAAGATATTGAACGTGACTTCGTCAATTGGTGCAGCCCGGCAAAGATTGCAAAGAAGTACCGACTCTCAGACCGCGGTACGGTCTACCGTCATGCACATGCCTTTGGGTTGTTTGCAAAGAGACGACGGAACGTGCGAGCAGCCTTGGAACACATCATCGAACGAGCAGGAGACGTGGAGGTGAACGCCTCGTCCGTTGTCGCTGCGGTCCAAGCATATTCTAAGATCAATGCTCAGGGGCAATGGGTTGATCGCAAGGAGACTGTCAATTTGCACGAGCTATTCGAGAGAATGAGCGAACGCGAATTGGAATCGTACGCGCGAGATGGAAAGCTTCCAGGGTGGTTCTCGCAAACCGTGGACGCAACAGATGGAGTCAGTCAGGAGTCTCTAGGTGATTGAAAAATCAAGCGGAGAAGGTCTGCAGCCCGCTACAGATTCGGCCTTTCGGCTCGGCGTTTTTATTGTCGGTTCGCTGAAGTCGCGCGCCGCTGCGAGAGTGCTACTCAAAAAACGAAAAAGGCTCAGTTCGCTCTGAGTCTGGAGATCTTCAGTGATCGATAGGGGTGCTGGACCGAAACCGGGAGATTCCCACTAGGTTCGGCGAAGTCGCGCGCGGCGGCGAGAGCAGTGATCCAGGAACGATACCGGCCCATTCCTCCCCCCCCTTGGGGAACATTGAACCTCAGTTGCCTGACCGTCGAAGGGGCCCAAGAGCTCTATGCGAAGCTCTGTGCTCTCCCAGGAGGACATCTGATGGGTACACCATGGTTTCCAATCCGCTGGCCCGACGGGTTCAAGCCAGGAATCTCGATTCGTGGTCTGGTCTAAAGTTAGACTAAATCATCAGCACCGTCGGGCTAGCTGGAGGTATCCCGCGGAGGACCTCGAGTTTGTTTGCATCCCCATTGAGCACCGCCCCACGGGGATCTGCAAGGGCACGTGACAGCCTGGCTTCTACAAGTTCGTAGGCCCGTCCGCCCGCTGAGTGGAAACTGCCGCATTGCCGTCTTGCCCTTAGTGCGTGGCGCCGCATTACGCGTCACGCACAGGGTCAGGGGAGACGGTTTGTGTTTTTGCGGTCTTACTGGTCGTTTCCGTTGTGGTTCCCTTCCCCTTCGCGGAACAGGGTCGAGATCACGTTGGTGTTCGCATCGCAAGCATGATTCAGGCAAGGCAGCCCGAAGCCGCCCTCGAGGGATCTCAGCAGAGAGAAGTGCGTGTAGAAGTTCCCGTCTTGCACGCCGTGGCGGCCGTAGTTGGTATCCACGATGAGCAGAACCTTGTTGGTGGTTGGCGCCACGCTGTAGTCGTCTTCGTCCCAGAGGACCACGATGGCATTCTTGCCGTCTTGCCAAGCAGGAGAGCTATGGATGGCCTTCACGGTGTTCCGCAAGGTCAGATCGCCCAGATACATCAGCGCAGGGTTCAGACCGACCAGCGTTCCGTTGTCATTCGGGTCGAAGTCGCATTGCGTGCCCCCGTTTGCGCGGCCGTGCTGATCGTTGCACTGATTCGGCGCGATAAAGGAGAAATGTGGCACATGGCCGGAGTGGAGGTCTTCGAATAGCCCGTCATCACCTTCGAACCCAACCACCCTCTTCAGGCTGAGCGCCGCGTTCTGGCCTTCCTGCACGCTTCGAAAATAAACAAATGGGTTATGCTTGGCGGCGTATAGCTTGAGCAAGCCCTGTGCTTCGTTTGGCAGGAATTGAAGAATATTGCTGGCGTCGGTGAAGAATCCATCGGAGAAATTCACGCCATCGGCCCCGGTTGACGGCAGGCTTTCCTGATAGCTCTTCCAGGTCAGGCCTGCGGCGACGAGCTGATCGGCGATGGACTTTCCGAGAATGTTTTTCGCAGCCAGGATGGATTTAATCCCGTCAATATTATTTTCCCCTTTGTTGGATCCCGGCGGGCATGTGGTCTCGTTTGTACAGTCGATTGCAGGCGTCGCCGCATCAGTTCCGGTACCGTAGATGGGGCAAACGTTCGGGCTGGGAGGATTATCCGTATTGACGATGGCGGAGGCCAGATTGGTGGTGCACGTTGTGTTGTGCCAATCCGGATTGTTGTCGCTGTGCACCCCGAAGTTTGAGCCGCCAACCAGCTCCAGATAGTTGGTCGAGCTTGGATGGGCCACGGCGAAGTAGTTCGTCGCTGAGTTAGCGGACTTTGCGAACTCGTTGGCGAATGGAGTGTCTGGGTTGCCGATGATCTGGCCATAGCCGTGGTTCTCCATCATGATGACGAACACATGGTCCAGATGCGGAATGCCCTTGGGGACATCACCCTCCTGTGCCCACACCGTTCCTGCCACTGCGGCAGCCAATAGACCCAAAATCGCAGCCTTTTTTATCATTTCAACCACCTTTCCTTTTTGTTCGAAGAGTTCGGAACGACAGCGGGGCGCTGGCCCGACCGCATGCGACGCTAGTCGAGGATTGTTGCTCTCCCGTTACAGACAAGCTGCCCTCAGGTGAATTTCTCCCTTTCCTATATTGATTTGGCTTCCTTGTGGTAGCCGGACAAGTACCCGCTGCTGGCCACAACCCAGCTTATGGGAAACGATAGCTGAGGTTCCGGGCGAATTGTCGCCTGCTAGGAAAGTATCTGGGAAGGGAGTTTGCGCCAGCTCGATCAATGTTTTCGAACGGGACTTCTGGACCGCTTCGCGGAACCGGGTCAAGCGCCGAGCGAGCGCGCCATCTTGGCAGAAAAATTTCCTTATACGCCGTCACTCGTCCACAACGAGTAAGACTGCGGCCACAATTTCGCGTGGTACACCGGCGGCTCGAAAAAGCCATCCCGTCTTGATTGGGCTGGGCAGCTTGGCTCAGCCACACCTGGCTCCAGAAGTTAGTTCGGAAATTTCAGGCGGACCCGAAGGAAATGTGGCGGCTACAGGCAACGAAGGGCGATCCCCAATTCACGAACCTCACCCGGACGCGAGAATATAGTCGGCAAATGGCGGAACGTGGAGAGTTGCGTGGAGGGTTATATCTGTCGCGCCGGGCAAGATTTGCGAAGCTCTTTGAGCGCTACTGACGCGGCCAGGTCTAACGTTAGAGTAGATCATCAGAACGGTGCGCTAGATGGAGGTATTCCTCGCAGGACCTCGAGTTTGTTTGCGTAGATGCTCGAGCACCTCAGCATTCCGAGGATGGCTGCCCGGTCAGGACGTGAGGGGACCTGGGTCTAGTACGAACTTGTCCGGTAATCCGGGTGCATTCGATAGGTCGATGCAACACCATCTGATAGACGTGCAGTTTAAGGATGGTGTCTATGACCCAAGGGAAACGATCGAGACTTTCTCTCACGCAGAGAACCGAGATCTGGAGGCGTTGGAAGTCCGGGCAGTCGTTGCATGAGATCGGGCGCGCCTTTGGCAAGCCACATAGTTGCATTCGCTGTTTATTGTTGCCTCGCGGAGGAATTCCTCCCGCCGCCCGTCGTCGCTCACGGCTAGCGCTCACCCTGGCTGAGCGAGAAGACATCTCCCGAGGGCTCGCTTCCGGTTCGTCGTTTCGTGAGATCGCCAGACACCTGGATCGAGCGGCCTCAACGGTGAGCCGGGAGGTCTGGCGCCATGGTGGCCTTCCTGTCTATCGCGCTCATGAAGCGGATGAGCACGCCTGGGACTCAGCCTTGCGACCCAAGCAGTGCCTTCTGGCCATGCACCGGAGGTTGCGGGAGGTCGTTGCGAGTAAACTGATCCTGGACTGGTCGCCCGAACAGATTTCCGGGTGGCTGAAAACTGAGTATCCCGACGACGGGAGCATGCACGTGTCCCACGAAACCATTTACCGCAGCCTGTTCATCCAAGCGCGGGGAGTATTGAAAAAAGAGCTCATGGACCACCTGCGGTCGAAGCGGCGCATGCGCCGCTCGCGCCATGCAACGGTCAGCGGACAGTCACGGGGTCAGATCGTCGATGCCATCTCGATCCGCGAAAGGCCTGCGGAAGTGGAAGATCGAGCGATTCCTGGTCATTGGGAAGGCGATCTGCTGAGCGGCGCCAAGAACAGCTACATCGCAACCCTGGTAGAACGTCATTCGCGCTTTGCCATGCTGCTCAAGGTGCCGAGCAAAGAAACGGAAGCTGTGGTTGCTGCCTTGAGTCAGCATGTTCGTAAACTTCCAGCGACGCTGCGACGCTCGCTGACCTGGGATCGCGGGTTGGAGATGGCCAAACACAAGGACTTCACGGTAGCTACGAATGTGCAGGTCTACTTCTGCGATCCGCAGAGCCCCTGGCAGCGCGGTACGAACGAAAACACCAATCTGCTGTTGCGACAATACTTCCCGCGAGGCACTGACCTGTCTGGCTATTCGCAAGCACAGCTCGACCAGGTCGCGCTGCGCTTGAATCAACGTCCCAGAAAGACTTTAGGATTCCAGACTCCTGCGAGTAGACTTCAACAAAGTGTTGCGTCGACCGTCTGAGCCGGCACGACTAATCAGGCAGTTAAACTCGAACAGATTCGCAGAGGCCCGTACTCGAATCGGTGGTGTGAACGCCCTGTGTGCCATTTTGAACAGACGCGACCAGGGAAGTTTCTTAACGTTGTTTGGGTGAGGACTTCAGACCGGAAGGTCTCGGGTAAACTGTCAGCCACTCGGAATCCAGAATAGAAATTCTGGTCGAGATTATGATTGCTCTGTCTACCCATCCACCCAGCCCATGGGAAGAGACCGAGCCTGACTGGCGAAAGATTATCGGTCGAAAGGAATCAAACAATGCGCATAATTTCCGTTGTTCGCTACTTGCTTCTCGCGCTGTTTCTGCTAGCCGTTTCTGCGGCATCGTTCGCACAAATTGGGATAGGCATTTCGGTCGGTTTCGCTCCGCCGCCCATTCCCGTTTATGAACAACCCATCTGTCCGGGTGACGGCTATATCTGGACTCCCGGTTACTGGGCTTGGGATGCCGATGGAGATGACTATTACTGGGTTCCCGGAACCTGGGTCGAAGCTCCGGAAGTTGGCTTCCTCTGGACACCCGGCTACTGGGGATGGGGCGAGGGCGGCTATTTCTTCCATGAAGGTTATTGGGGCCCGCACGTCGGCTGGTATGGCGGCATCAATTATGGATTCGGCTATTTCGGCCACGGTTATGAAGGCGGCCGCTGGGATCGCGACCACTTTTACTACAACCGCTCCGTGAACAACGTGAACGTCAACGAAATTCATAACGTTTATGATACCAAGATCGAATACAACAATTCGAACCGTGTCAGTTACAACGGCGGGAACGGTGGCATCAACGAGCGGCCCTCCGCGCAAGAAGAAGCCTATTCTCGCGATCGCCATATATCCCCCGTCGCCACGCAAAACCAGCATGTTCAGGAAGCGCGGGGCAATCGCGAATTGCGCGCCTCAGTCAATCAGGGAAAGCCCCCCATCGCGGCCACGCAGCGCCCTGGATCATTTAGCGGTTCCAATGTTGTCCCCGCCAAGGAAGCTGGCGGACGCTACCAGCCTCCAGCCAATCGCAGCGCCAATAACAACGCTGCCCGTGCCGAGAACAATGCCAATCGTCCGCCAAATGCGGGGAATAATGCCAACCGTCCGCCCGTCACACACGCCAAGGAAATTGCGCCCTACGAGAAGCCGGCTCCTCCCAACACCGGCAATCCCAAGCTGGACCAGAAATACCAGCAACAGCAACAGAAGCTCTATAACAACCAGAACCAGCAGCTCCAGAAGCTACAGCAAAAACAGGAGCAAGACCACCAGCGCCTGGCCCAGCAAAATACCAATGATGCAAAAAAACAGCAGGTAGAGCACCAGCACCAGCAACAGACGCAGCAGCTACAGCAACGCCACGTGCAACAACAACAGCAGCTGCAGCAGAAACAACAGCCGCAGCAGAAACAGCAGCCGCAGCAGAAGTCCGAGAGCAAGCCCAGCCATCCCTAAGATTTGCGGGAAAGTTATTTCCCCGCATCAGTCTCAGCAGGAGTCGGGCATCCTCACGGTCAAACTTCTGCTTCTTCACTCGCTTGGCCTTGATCTGTGCGGGATCGCCGATCCACAACTCGAAACCTAATTCAGCGAGTAGCCGCTCGAACCAGCGTGAATATCCGGTAGCCTCCATCCCTACCCGCACGCGGATTCCTCTCTGCTGCAAGTCCCGATAGAATCGTTCTGCTTCACCATCACTGTGGTTCAACTGCCGTTCCCCACACTCGCCAGTTTCTTCAATGAAAAATGCAATCTGCTGAAAGCTCGGGTGGTAATCTACGCCTATCAACATGTTCGGCTCCTTTCTCCGGAGCCTATGGTCGTTAAGCAACCACAGTCTACTCGGGTCAAGGAGCCGACATTGTTATGCAATCAAGTTCAGTACTAGCCCGGAACATGTCCGGTTATCCGACTTATCGGGAGTTGACTCGTGTTGCCGTGCAGAGTTTAGCTACGGTTCGACCGTGCTATGCTCTAAAATGTCATGAAAACCATTTTGCTTCTCATATGTTCGAACATTTTTATGACGATCGCATGGTATGGGCATCTCAAATATCGCAAGAGTCCGCTTATCGTCGCAATCGTCGTAAGCTGGCTGATCGCATTCGCCGAATATTGTTTTCAAGTCCCTGCAAATCGCATCGGCTACGGCCAATTCACGGCGTTTCAGTTAAAAATCATCCAGGAAGTGATTACGCTTTTTGTGTTCGTCGTCTTTGCGTGGATTTACCTGGGTGAAGGCATCAGGTGGAATCATGCTGTTTCGTTCCTATTTCTGGTCGGAGCCGTGACATTCGCGTTCTGGGGAAAATTGTAACTGCGAAGCACGCACCTAATTCTCGAAGGGCCCGATTAACGCGCAAACCGGACAAGTTCAGTACTAGTTACCAGGACTTAGCCGCGTGTTCGAGCAGCCGTTAACTGGTGATAACGAATCGCCGATGCTCCGGTGTGGAAAGCACTAGCGTGAAAGTTCGTCGAAAACCGGACGAGATGGAAAAGAAAAGGGCTGCAGCCTGAGCGGCCGCAGCCCCTCTGCACTCTGAAAATCATTGGCCGGGCGTGCATCGGTCTTAGTTGAGCACGCTTACCTCACTGGAATCGAGCCTTATTGCCGATGGAAATCGTCACCTTTCTATCATTACATCCAACGGCTTGACCGTTTTGAGCTCCTTGCGCTTCGTCAACTTTTTCGTCGGTTTCTTGGCCATTTTGGCCTCCTTCACTTGATGTGCCCGGTCTGGGCCTTGCTCCCTTATATCCAAATGACCCGCCATAGTCCAGAAGCCAGTGACGAACACTTCCACTGGCTTTGTTCGTATTTTGGGGCGATCTACAAGCAGGCGACGCCTGCGTCGCTGATCCTGGGTGCGCTCGCCCGGCGTGATGCAATTGCTGGATGCCGGAATCGGTCTGTTTGAGCATGATCTTGGGAAATGCGCTGGGCCGCTCTTTATCGCCGTCCTCCAATTCTTCGTGGTGTATCGGCTTCACAGATCCGTGCGGATTACGCCGCAAACCAAGCGCGGATAAACGCAACTTTGTCGTCGTTTGGCCTCCCCCAGCCGGATTAGTCCTGCGAAGTCGGCTTGTAGGAAGTAATTCGCGGTTACTCCCGTATGACGGGCAACCCGGAAGTAATCCTCAAGTCCTGATTAACGCGCAAACCGGACAAGTCAAGTACTAGCCCGGAACATGTCCGGTTATCCGACTAACCAGGAGTTAGCTCGCCGCACCGGGGACGATTAATCAAAGCCGGGAGGCACACGGATCGCTGGGAAAACGATTTCTTCGTACTGAATGGGCTTGCCGCCGCAAGACTTAATCGGAAATGGTACATCGCGCAGGAATTTTTCCATGGTTTGATCGAACTCTTCGCCACCCGATACCTCGGGGAATACTTTCTCTACTCGGCCATGACGACCGATGAGTACAGCGTAAGTTGGAATCGCGGCCGACTTCTTACTCAAAGTCATCGTTGGCCGATAAGGCCACGGTGCGGTGTCACCTTGAGTGGGATCTGGGCACCAGTCGCGCACGGCGGCGTTCGATGGAGGGACGAACACGCCGTCAGCGAATTTCGAAGCTGCGTCGAGAGACTCAACATGAATATCCAGTTTCTCGCCAGCATCATCGTAAAATAGGTGCTGAGGAAACCGTTTCGTCTCCAGTCGAGAGAACTCGCTGAGTTCCCGCCGCACGTCCCGCATTGGGGCTGTGCCGTGAGGGTCGCCCGCTTCAATTGAGATAATTTCGTGTGTGGTCGCGTCAAAGCAGAACTGTTCACGGAAACTGACATTGTAATCAGCTTCGACGCATACTCTGTTGCTCGCGCCGTTCAGGGCCGGGTCTACACTGCGTACTCTTGGGGAATCCCAGGGACCGCCTGTCGGTGGGAACAACAAATTCCTCGCGCCCCACAACGGCAATGGCAGAGCGGGAGTCGTCCGGACAATGTAGAGTTTGTCTTCTAGCTCTACGTCGGTTTCTGCGATGCTACCCATTCGGAATTCTTCTCTGTACCGGTCGGGCGCGGCCCAGAACAACTCGTAAGTCCCATCCAGAGCTTTCCCATTGACTGCGAAATGAACCCTGGCGGTGAGATGAAATGGCGAGCTCCCCGGTGATCTGAGTTGCATGTCGTCAATTGACTTGTGGACGAGCTCCTTGCCGTCTTTCTTTGTGAGAACTGATTGCCCAAGGACCAATGGGGAGGTGAGAACAACTGCTGCTGCAATGAGTACACACCGCATGACTTGCCTGGCAAATTACCACGCCAGACGCGAGGTGTGCAAGATTGTGACAGGACAGCCGACCCGGAAGGGGCTTGAGCCGAAATCCATCGCCGCTGCAGGGCTATCGATGATCCAAATCGGCAATCCGGCTCTACGGGCCCAGTGCCTGATTAACGCGCAAACCGGACAAGTACCTCAATGTCCGGTAATCCGTGCCGGCTCAGACGGTCGACGCAACACTTTGTTGAAGTCTACTCGCAGGAGTCTGGAATCCTAAAGTCTTTCTGGGACGTTGATTCAAGCGCAGCGAACCTGGTCGAGCTGTGCTTGCGAATAGCCAGACAGGTCAGTGCCTCGCGGGAAGTATTGTCGCAACAGCAGATTGGTGTTTTCGTTCGTACCGCGCTGCCAGGGGCTCTGCGGATCGCAGAAGTAGACCTGCACATTCGTAGCTACCGTGAAGTCCTTGTGTTTGGCCATCTCCAACCCGCGATCCCAGGTCAGCGAGCGTCGCAGCGTCGCTGGAAGTTTACGAACATGCTGACTCAAGGCAGCAACCACAGCTTCCGTTTCTTTGCTCGGCACCTTGAGCAGCATGGCAAAGCGCGAATGACGTTCTACCAGGGTTGCGATGTAGCTGTTCTTGGCGCCGCTCAGCAGATCGCCTTCCCAATGACCAGGAATCGCTCGATCTTCCACTTCCGCAGGCCTTTCGCGGATCGAGATGGCATCGACGATCTGACCCCGTGACTGTCCGCTGACCGTTGCATGGCGCGAGCGGCGCATGCGCCGCTTCGACCGCAGGTGGTCCATGAGCTCTTTTTTCAATACTCCCCGCGCTTGGATGAACAGGCTGCGGTAAATGGTTTCGTGGGACACGTGCATGCTCCCGTCGTCGGGATACTCAGTTTTCAGCCACCCGGAAATCTGTTCGGGCGACCAGTCCAGGATCAGTTTACTCGCAACGACCTCCCGCAACCTCCGGTGCATGGCCAGAAGGCACTGCTTGGGTCGCAAGGCTGAGTCCCAGGCGTGCTCATCCGCTTCATGAGCGCGATAGACAGGAAGGCCACCATGGCGCCAGACCTCCCGGCTCACCGTTGAGGCCGCTCGATCCAGGTGTCTGGCGATCTCACGAAACGACGAACCGGAAGCGAGCCCTCGGGAGATGTCTTCTCGCTCAGCCAGGGTGAGCGCTAGCCGTGAGCGACAACGGGCGGCGGGAGGAATTCCTCCGCGAGGCAACAATAAACAGCGAATGCAACTATGTGGCTTGCCAAAGGCGCGCCCGATCTCATGCAACGACTGCCCGGACTTCCAACGCCTCCAGATCTCGGTTCTCTGCGTGAGAGAAAGTCTCGATCGTTTCCCTTGGGTCATAGACACCATCCTTAAACTGCACGTCTATCAGATGGTGTTGCATCGACCTATCGAATGCACCCGACTAACCGGGCACTACGACCAAATCGTGATAAATTCTGCTTCAGAATGCTTAGTCTGGACGACAAACGCTGGCAGAACCTTGAGGGAGGGTATCGCACCCAGTTCGACCCACGACCTTCGCTGTCAAAACTGGATGCCAACAAGGACATGAAAGCAGCGTGGCATGATTTATGGGAAGGACTGCACCATCAGGGAGACGTGGGTGAGGCGTCGTATGCTGCGGTTCCGCATCTCGTGCGAATTTATCGCAAGGGTGGAATAGTTGACTGGAACACCTATGCAATCGTTGCTGTCATCGAGTTAGCTCGTGACGACGGAAAAAATCCTCAGGTGCCGAAATGGTTGGAGGAGGATTATTTTCAGGCGATTCGAGACCTCGCCGAGCTTGGTGCAGTTGGGGTTTTGCAAACGAAGAATCCTGAAGAGATTCGAGCAATACTGAGCATCCTTGCGATTTCTGCGGGTGCGCGAACCCATGCAAAGTTCCTGATTAATTATACGGCTGAGGAATTGCTGGAAATGGAAAGGTTAGCTTCGGAAGTCGAACCCTAGTTTCCAGTAATTCCTGCCGACAACGTAGAGAAAGTGCCTTATAAACGCCGTTACCGGGAAAGGTGGTACTAGCCCGGAACATGTTCGGTAATCGGACATTGAGTCCTAGTTTCCGGTAACCGCGTTAATCCGGCATTAGAGCGCGGCACGGTTGCTCACATTCGCCGCGCTTGCCCTACCATTTCTACCAGAACTTTTCTGGCTTCCGTCGGACTACTCACCTCCCGCAAGAATGCGATGCGGACACCACGCGTGCCATCTTGGGTTTTCAAGCGTACGTGAAAGCCAAGACGGTCGACCGAAGTCATCGCCACTTCCTGAGACTCGATTCCAGCAAATACCCGCGCGAGCAGGACGAGCGCATCCCCGTGATCGGTATTCATGTGCTGGATGATTTCGGTTGCAGTGTCAGCCAGCGGGTCGGGTTGCCCGCTGTAATATTCCGAGGCAGAAACCCAGCCCATCACTCCGAAGCCACCCACGTAGTAAACGTCTACCACCTCCATCCGGTAAAACGAAAAGTCGTCAAAGTCCACCCAGTACTTGCTGTTGGCATAACGCGCCAGGTAGAGTTTCCGTGCTTCAGACACCTCCGACACAGGTACCGGCAGAATATTTCCTAGCAACGTGACCCTGGACGCTCCCAAAGGATCGCCGATGGTATCAGGCTGGGTCACTAACAGGCTGGAACGCGGGTCTGCCAGCACATTTTGAGTGTGCATGGCCATCGTGCTGATGAGGAAGACAGGATTCGCGTGGTCGTCCAATCCATAGGGCATCACGGATCCGAAGGGAAAACCTGGCTGCTTACGCGACAGGGTCGAGAGGCTGCCAGTGCGGCCCAAGTACATCAGTGTACGTGCTCGCTCGGCAAAGGAAGGCTCGGGGACCGTGGGTCGGTCACCCGCTGGGCCAGGCCCCGCGTGCTTTCCTGTCGATGAAGACGCCATCGCTGCTCTCTCCGGGAGTTTGACGAATTAGCCGGGAGCTCTTGCGTGCCGTCGGCTTTTGAACAATCTAACACGTCGATGCTTAAGCTGTCTGATTAAAGCGGAACGCATTGATTATGCCTGTGTTCCATAGCTCTTCGCGGCACAGCGGATACCTTCCAACTGCGTCGTCACTCGGGACAAATCCGGTCGCACTTTTGACCCTGTCGGTTGTCCGTCACATTCTACTAAGATACATCTGTCGACTGTACTCCCGCGCGCGGATGAGGTCCTTGAATTGAGGGTCACCCTTCGCTGCCTGTAGCCGCCACATTACTCGTAGCGCAGCGCAACGATCGGATCGACACCGGCAGCCCGGCGCGCCGGGAAGTAACTCGCGGAAAGGATGGCCGCGGCGATCACCGCGGCCGCAATCGCGTACACAACGGGATCGGAAACATTTACGCCAAAGAGCAGCCCCCTCATCATCTGCGACAACGCGTATCCGCCGCCCAAACCAAGAATGATTCCCAGAAATGTGAGGCGAATTCCGTGCGATAGAACCAACTGCATCACTTCAGGTGGGCTCGCGCCGAGAGCCATGCGGATCCCGATCTCTCTGGTGCGTCCCGAAGCGATGAACGACATGATTCCGTAGACTCCCATGGCGGCCAGGAACAATGCGAGAAGGCCGAAGAAGCCCGTGAACTTCGTGAAAATGCGGTGTGGCGCTTCTTGATCATCGATCAATTGCTGCAAGGGCACGACCCGCGAAATCGGCTGTTCTGGATCGAGCGACGAAACGGAATCGCGCACCGCCGCCGTCAGAGAGGCCGGAGCCGCCGTGGTCCGCAGCACGATTACCATCGCGCGACTGGGCGATTGCGCGAAGGGGATATAGCTTTCAGCCTGCGGAGGTTGGCCAAGCATGCCGACTTCCGTCACGTCCTTCACGATCCCGACGACGGTCCATAGCTTCTTGTTGTCGCGGCCGAGCTGGATTCTTTTCCCCAGCGGACTCTGATTCGGGAAGTGGCGCTGAGCGAGCGTTTGGTTGACAACCATCACCGGAAGCGAGTCGGGACCATCCTGCTCTGAAATGAAGCGTCCGCCGACCAGGTTCAGGCCGATGGCGGAAAGATAGCCCGGAGTCGCACAGGTAAGCGAAGTCGCGGGCACGCTTCCAGGTGCCGGAGCGGGCTGTCCCTCGAAGAACATTTCCGCACCGCCGCTGGACTCTCCGAAAGGAATGAAGTCGCTCGCGGCTGCATCGGTGACAGTGGGAAGCGCCCGGACCCGCGCCACCAAGCCATCATAGAAATTCATCGCCTGGCGCAGGTCCGCATACTTGGTGGCAGGCAGACTGAGCCGCGCCGTGAGCACGTGGTCCGGCCGGAACCCGAGGTCCAGGCTATAGATGTTTTTCAGCCATTTCGACATCATGCCCGCCGGCACGAGGGAGGTCAGAGCCAGCGATACCTCCAGTACCACCAGGGCTTTCCTCATGCGCTGACCTCGGAGGCTCGTGGAGACCGCTCCTCCTGCATCTTTCAGCGCCGCCGTGAGGTTTGGGTTCGAGCTCTGCCAAGCCGGCGCGAGCCCGAAGAGAACACTCGTGATGACCGCAACGCCCATGGCATAGGCAAAAGTCGCAAGATCGAGGTAGAGACGGCCATAGTTCGGAAGGTATCCGCGATTCTCGAAAGGTATGGCAGCTGTGATCCAGTCGCCACCCCACTTCGCGACCAGGAGCCCGAGGCCTGCGCCCAAAATGAAAAGCCAGATGTTCTCCGTGAGGAGCTGACGCACGAGGCGGGAACGCCGCGCGCCCAGCGAAACCCGGACCGCCATTTCTCTCTGGCGCGCAAGCGCACGAGCGAGAAGAATTCCCGCTACGTTCGCGCACGCAATCAGCAAGATGCAAATTCCGAGGCAGAAGCCCATATAAACGCCCGTGTCGCCTACGTGCTTTCCAATCTCGTGCGTCAGAGAATTGAGGAAAACGCCGCTGTTCGCATTGCTTTCCGGATACAGCTTCTCGAGCCGCTGCGCGATCGGGTCCATGGCCTGCTGCGCTTGCGACAGAGTCAAGTCCGACTTCAGCCGGCCCACGACGCTCAGCCACCCATTCATGCGATCGGCGCGTTCTTTGCCGGTCAGCTCGAGCGGAACCCAGATGTTCGCGCGGCCCATTAAGGTGTAATGGAATTCTTCGGGCATCACACCGACGACGGTGTAGGACTCGCCGTCAAGCTTGATGGTTCCGCCGATGAGGTTCGGATCGGCGTTGAACCGGTCGTGCCAAAGCCCCTGACTCAGAATCGCGACGTGACCTGCGCCCGATCGGTCCTCGTCCAGGCGGAATGTTCGCCCGAGCGCCGGGCGAGTTCTCAACGTGTCAAAGAAATTCGCGCTTACGCGGGCGCCGAGAACCCGCTCGGGGCGGTCGTTTCCGGTTAAATTGAAATTCCATGCAGTCCAGGCGGACAGGTTCTCGAAGACTTGGTTCTGTTCGCGCCAGTCGTTGAAGTCGGGCGCGGATGCGGGTGCCTCCCAACTTTTCTTGGTATCAATTTCCCAGAGGACCGCCAGACGATCGGGTTCCGGGAACGATGCTGCATGCAGAACCCACTGGCGCACCATGTTGAAAAGCAGCGTGCTCGCGCCGATGCCCAGGGACAACGTGACCACGATGAGCACAGCTACTCCGGGCCTTTTGGTCAGCATTCGGAAGCCGTAGCGCAGATCGTGAAGCAGGTTTCCCATGTTGGCGGATCCTCTTGGAGTAGGAGCGTAAGAAACCTACCCGTGTTCCCTGCAGAATTCGCAGTTCTGCTGCCAATCAGGACTACGGTTAAATGGATGGATTACAGATGTTTAACAGGATGTCGAGCGCGCCGAAAGGCAAAAACTGACCGCTCGCGGGAGACGGCGTGACGAAAGCGGACACTGCGCCTACTTGGTCTTCTCGTACACGTCCCCAAAGGCACGGCGCACGCCCACAAGAACACTGGGAGCACGCCTGGCATGATCGTGATGCTGACGCCTGGCGGATTTGAGAGTTACAAACATTCTCGGAGCAATCAGACGTGAGCAGCGGAAGCTCGAAAAGCAAGCCGCCAAGCTTCATCAACAACTGGAGGGACTGAAAGCCGCAGCCAAGGCTCTCGGCAACTCTACAGCAAGAGTCCTTTTTAGCAGCTACACGAGACAAAATTCGAACAATGGTGCAATATGCGCAGCCGCAACTTATCCCCTTTCAGGTGCAAGGCTAACGTGGCGGACAATCTCACATTGCATTCTGGATGAGCCTCACTGCGGCCTGAGGGTCAGCCACTTCGACAATCAACTGGTTATAGCGCTCGTCATGCAAGTCGATGACAATAGTGTTTTCTGGACTGTGGACGTCCCAGAACACCCGTTTGCCATCCTGATAAAAGGTTCCCGCCGTGATGACTCCGGGCACATTGGTTCCAGGCATTCTGAAACCGTGCCACCACCCTCGTGCGACCTCCGTATCTACTCGGACGCCCGCAATGTGCGCGAGCGGTATTTCCAGGCTGCTCTTCAAAGCCCAAAGTTGGTCAGCGCCTCGCACGTGTAACACGAGTTTGCCATCTGCTATCGACAAATCGACCATATGCGGTCCCCGAGCTACTAAACTGATTCTACTTCAAGCCGTCCCGAGTTACGCTCCTCATGCATTACGATTTGGTGGTCAGTGGCCCACTTTGATATAAATTCCACTCGGAGGCTAATCTGAATGACTATTCTGGCAGCAATCAGACGTGAGCAGCGGAAGCTCGAAAAGCAAGCCGCCAAGCTTCATCAACAACTGGAGGGACTGAAAGCCGCAGCTAAGGCTCTCGGCAACTCTGCGAGCAACGAACTAGGTAAAGCACAAAAGAGAGTCCTATCAGCGGCGGGAAGAGCGAAGATTTCGGCAGCCATGAAGAGACGATGGGCGAAAGTAAGAGCCGGAGCGAGGAAGGCCGCGAGTTAGAGAATTTCGAGGGCGCCGACTATCGGACGTTGTATTACAACGGAGCTTTGGAGCAAGCTCATTGACTCCGACCCAGAGTGGCCACACGAAGCCTGTCATACTACCTGAAGAGGCTAACATGCGATTTGAAAAGCCGAAGAAGAAATCAGGACGTCCGGAATTTGTAAACGCCCGAATAGCGGAACTTCAACGACAACTTGCTCTGGAAACCAACGAAAACAGAAAAAGCGAGTTGCAAGCTGAGATTAATGACTGGCAACGTACCCGACCGACGCCAAGCAGAGACAGGCGGAGTTAAGCCGCCATTTCGTGCAACGCTCTCACATCGCGCGTCTTAATAGTCGAGCAGAATGTAGCTGTTGTTAACAGGCGTTAGCACTCAGAACCCGGACTGACCGGTTTCGGATTCTGGGCGGGTAACGGGCCATCCGGAATTAATCCACATGCCTGGTTAACGCGGAAACCGGACAAGTACCTCAATGTCCGGTAATCCGACTTATCGGGAGTTGACTCGTGTTGCCGTGCAGAGTTTAGCTACGGTTCGACCGTGCTATGCTCTAAAATGTCATGAAAACCATTTTGCTTCTCATATGTTCGAACATTTTTATGACGATCGCATGGTATGGGCATCTCAAATATCGCAAGAGTCCGCTTATCGTCGCAATCGTCGTAAGCTGGCTGATCGCATTCGCCGAATATTGTTTTCAAGTCCCTGCAAATCGCATCGGCTACGGCCAATTCACGGCGTTTCAGTTAAAAATCATCCAGGAAGTGATTACGCTTTTTGTGTTCGTCGTCTTTGCGTGGATTTACCTGGGTGAAGGCATCAGGTGGAATCATGCTGTTTCGTTCCTATTTCTGGTCGGAGCCGTGACATTCGCGTTCTGGGGAAAATTGTAACTGCGAAGCACGCACCTAATTCTCGAAGGGCCCGATTAACGCATTATAAGAGGGCGCCCCTTGGAGTAGGTTTTGATCGTTCGCATCTCGACCTACAAGAAGGAGCACCCTCATGAACGACGCCAAGTATATTGGGCTCGATGTTCACCAGGCAACGATCTCCGCAGCCGTGTTGGATTCCAGCGGCAAGTTGGTGATGGAAGCCATTCTCGAAACGAAAGCGGAGACGATTCTCGCGTTTATCCACGGTCTGCGCGGCAGCTTGCATGTAACCTTCGAAGAAGGCACCTGCGCGGCCTGGTTGTACGCCTTGCTCAAACCCCATGTCACGCGAGTGTTGGTCTGTGATCCGCGGAAGAATGCCCTGTTGAAAGTCGGCAACAAGAGCGATCGCATTGATGCACGGAAACTCGCTGAACTGCTGCGCTCGAACCTTCTCCGTTCGGTCTTTCACGAAGACATAGGCCTACGAACGGTCAAGGAGTTGGCGCGCAGCTATCTGACGATCACTAAAGATCTCACGCGGGTGATGAGTCGACTGAAAGCCATCTACCGGAGTTGGGCCATTCTCTGTGCTGGTCAGCAGGTTTACGCACCGCGTCATCGTGCCGCCTGGCTCGAGAAAATCACCGAAGCTGGCGTGCGCCGGCGGGCGGAGCTCTACTACCAGCAACTCGACGCGCTGCGCTCCTTGCAGCAGCAAGCCCGGAAAGAACTATTGGCGGAGGGCAGGAAGCATAGCGCCACGAAGCTGCTACGCCAGATCCCTTCGATCGGTCCGATTCGAGCCGTGCTTCTGGTCGCACTCATCCAGACCCCACACCGGTTCCGCACCAAGCGACAACTGTGGCCCTACAGTGGTTTGGCTCTGGAGACACGAAACAGTGGGGAATATGGGATGGTGCACGGCCAGCTGAAGCGTTCCAGGAAAGTCGTAGCCGTCCGCGGGCTCAACAAGAACCATAACCATGATCTGAAAAACATCTTTAAGGGCGCGGCCATGCGAGCCGCTGCTGTGGCTGGACCCTTCCAGGATTTCTACGCGGCGCTCCTTGCCAAAGGGATGAAACCACCCATGGCACGCCTGACGCTAGCGCGAAAGATCGCTGCGATCACTTTGATCGTCTGGAAGAAAGGAGTGCGTTTCGACCCCGAACATCTGAAACAACAAGCAGCTTGAGCGTCTGGTCGAGAATCCCTCCATCTCTGGATTCATTTCCTGGCGGTGGTCTGTCGGTTCTTCCGACGCTCTGGTTCGAGGGTGAGTATCCATAAGCGCGTTAGGCGGAGAGTGCGCTTCGAGCACCGCGAGTCTCTCGATTAACTATATGCCCCCTCGGACAACCAGAAAAAGCTATAGGCCTCGAGTCTCAGATAGAACCATGGTTGGCACTGCACAACCACGCTGCTTGTCCGCGTCAGAAGCCGATGGACAGTCGTCACGCTAGCAAGATGAATCTGCGGAAAAGGGAACCTCACAGATCCTCACTCCATTACAGGGGCTGGATGCCAGAACGAATTTCTCTGCGTCCTCCAGTTGCGGGCGAAGTGTTTTTTCTTGACATCCCCTCTTATAGAACTCCATTACAGGGGCTGGATGCCAGAACGAATTTCTCTGCGTCCTCCAGTTGCGGGCGAAGTGTTTTTTCTTGACATCCCCTCTTATAGAACTCCATTACAGGGGCTGGATGCCAGAACGAATTTCTCTGCGTCCTCCAGTTGCGGGCGAAGTGTTTTTTCTTGACATCCCCTCTTATAGAACGCGCTTACCGGACAAGTGGTTTCCTGCACCGAAAGGATAGGTTCCGACTGGTCTGGGCCGAAAGGAAAACCTTTTCGGCCCGCTCAGTTCGAGTCGTACTCATGGCATGCGAATAGTGTGGACTTAAACTTTACGGTGCAAGTAGAAGCCATAAAGACTTAGGCCGAATCCGCCCAAGAATAGCAAGGGCGCCAAATACGCGGTCACCACAGGTTGAATCGGGAAAGGAATCTCCATTGCGCTGTAGCCACCTGCGAAGTAATGGATGATCGCAGCCAGAAGCATGTACAGCAGGCCCTGGCGAATTTTTGGCCGCCCGATGTCGGAGCGGTTAGGGACAACCGTTCGGATTTGCGGAATTGTTTCATGACAATACGGACAGTCGGTCAGAGAGGCATACGCAAGCTTTCCGCAGTAGGGGCATTGGCGAGTAGGCACAGATTTGCCTTGTGACTGATATCTCTTACGATGATCGTAGGTTTCCGACATGGGGTTGTCAAACTCCCGAGAGCCAGATGGTAAACGGCAAGCGGCGGAATTAACGGAGGTCTCAGAAATCTCTACACCGACGTAAATCGGAAGCAGTTGCGCTCCATACGAAGCTTCTCGACTGACTTGTCCGGTTATCCGACTAACCAGGAGTTAGCAGCTTGTTGCCCAATGCTACGGAGTGACCGTCGGTAACCGGAAACTGATCCGTCAGCCGAGCCGGAGGAAGCTTTGCCGGGGCTTGCGCAAGTCGTATGATGGCGGGCGACGAGGCGTCAAGAAGGGAGAACAAAATGACTTCTGCCGAACGCGAATCGTTGTTGAAGAATCTTGCGGAATCGCGCGAGCGCTTGCTGCGTATGGCGCAGGGCCTTTCGCGCGAGCAATTGCACTACTGTCCGGCGCCTGGGCGGTGGACTGTCGCCGAATGCCTGGAGCATATAGCAATCGTCGAAGGACGTGTGCTCGGGTTTGTTCAAAAGCTCTTGGAGACGCCTCCCGATCCTTCCAAGCGCAGCGCCATGGAGGGCGCTGACGATGCGATGTTCGCCGGCGTCGCGGGCCGCGTGACTCGTTTCCAGGCGCCGGAGTATGTGGCGCCGACAGGCCGATGGCCGGATGAGCAGCTATTGAAGGAATTCGAAGGGGCGCGCCAGCAGACGCGGGACTTTGCTGCCAGCACCAACGCAGATTTGAGGCAGCACTTCTACAAGCATCCTGTATTCGGCGAGCTCGACATGTATCAGTGGCTGCTTCTGATCGCGGCGCATTGCGACCGTCACCGTGCGCAGAGCGAAGAGGTGATGGCCAGTCCGGGATTCCCGCGCGCTCGACAGGCAAATGCGCCCGCCTAAAGACGGCTGCTGAAGGAGCGAAAGCGGAAAGCAGATCGAGTAGCACTGTTGCCTACGTCCTGATAGATGCGGTTACCGGACCATTGGATTTGTGACGAGGCCAGGGGCACTTGTCCGGTAATCCGACTAACCAGGAGTTAGTGCTCTCGGTCCCGCCATCTCCTTCGTGACATTGCAGCTGATGGCTGTTTAAATCCGCGCGGTGAGGCAATGCCAACAGTCGGTATTTTCGTGGGGAGAATTGATAAGATGCATTACTGGTATTGATGAACCGAACGGTTAAATGCGTTAGTTGTGGTAGGTTGCTGAGGCCTCGGGACATTCGTGCGGCGGGACGTTTCCCGTGCCCGGGCTGCGGCACGCAACTTCAGGCACCGAATTCTTATGGACGGTGGGTAGGACTAGGTAGTCTTCTGTTTTCCGTGGTTGCGTCCTTTGCGCTGGGCTTTAGGGGACTCCATTTGCTTTACGCGGTCCTCTCACTCTTGATCGTGGTTGATGTTTTGGCGATCAACCTATCGAAGTATGCAGTGCTCCCCAACATCGAAGTCCCGCCGACGCCATTTAGCGAACTTCTGCCACAAATTTACGGAGGCACGGAGATCAACCTACGCGATAAGAGGCGTCCACATGCGCCAGACGAAGAAGTCAATCGGAACTCTCACACCTGAGCGAGGCACGATGGACCTCATGAAGCGTCGATTGCTGAGTCTAGTCTTAGTGGGTGTTAGTCTTGGCGCACTCGCCGGCTGTGTTGCGCGACGTACTAAAGCGTCTGTGCTTTCGTATAGCCAGATCCTCAAACCTGGAATGACCCGGAAGGATGTGGAGGACTACCTTCGAGCGAACAAAATCCAGTTCAGCCAGATGTGTTGTGTAGAAGGTTCACACAAACATTCGTATGACGATCTTATTAAAATCGGGACGCAGCACTTCCCAGTGCCATGCGGCGACACGTCTTACTACGTGGCCTTCATATTTAACGATCAAACGCAGCACCCACCTGTGAGGTTCCCGCAAGCCGATGACCTGGATACGTTGCGATCAATCACTACGTTCAATGGGGTGGACGACTGCTTCTAGCGGCTGCTAGATTCGGAGCACTTCACATCAGGGAGCTGAATCACTCTACTCGGTGCCTGCTATGTTGCGCTAGTGCCTGATTAACGCGGAAACCGGACAAGTCAAGTACTAGCCCGGAATCTGTCCGGTTATCCGACATACCTTCCAAATGCATAGATCGGCGGAATTGAGGGGGTGCAGACCTAGAGAAAGCGGAGAGACTTATTCGTGCCGCAGCGCCACCATGGGATCCACGTGCGTGGCGCGGCGAGCCGGAACGTAATTGGCAACAAGCGCCACCGCGAACAGCGCCCCGCAAGCCCCGGCAAAGGTGGCGGGATCGAACGGCTTCACTTCGAAAAGCATGCTCGTCAACAGGCGCGTGGCCACAAACGCGGCGCCGAGCCCCACGACGAGCCCGGCTGCCACAAGCCGCATGCCCTGCCCGAGCACGAGGTGCAACACTCCGACGGGCTGCGCGCCGAGTGCCATGCGAATGCCGATTTCGCGCGTGCGCTCCGCCACACTGTACGCCATCACCCCGTAGATGCCCGCCATAGCAAGCGCAAGCGCCAGCAGCGCGAACACCCCGATCAGCAGCGCTCGAAAACGCGGAGCGGCCACGGACTCCGAGAGTTCGGCTTGCATGGTGCTGAAACGCGACGGGACTTCAGAAGAAACATCGCGCAGCGTGCGACGGAGCGTTTCTTCGAGAGAGCCCGGTTCGAGCGGGGAGCGGGCCACCACGATAAGCGATGTCGAGGGCAGCGGATGCTGTTCGTACGGCATGAATATTTCGGGCCAGGGCAGCGTGGACGGGCCGAATTGGCGGGTATTTCCCACCACCCCGACGATGCGCATCCCCTTGAATGAATCCATCCCGCAGAAAATCGTGTGGCCGATCGGATTCTGCTTCGGAAAGGCTTGCTTGGCCAGGGCCTCGTTGATGACGGCGACAAAGGGTGCGTCGTAGGTGTCACCGTCCGCAAAGTCACGGCCGCTTTCAAGCGGAATACCCATGGTGCCGAAATAATTCGGCGTGACGATCGAAAAGACTGCCTGTGGAGCTCCAACACTCAGCGTCTCGATTGGCGGCAGCGAATCAATCCAGTAGCCGCCGTTCGAGCTGGCGTCGTGGGGCAAGGCGCGTGTGGCGGCCACGGAAGCGACGCCCGGAATCACGGACGCTTCGACGAGAAATCTCTTGTAAAGCTGCGTGGCGTGGCGCGCGCCCTCGAGGCCCGACGCCGGCACGTCCGTATCCATTACCACGACTTTTTCGGGCCGAAAGCCCATCTGCACATCGAGCAGCGCGCGAAGACTGCGAATCAAGAGGCCCGCGCCCGCCAGCAGAACTACCGACAGCGCGACCTCGGATACGACCAGCGCGCCTTGCAAACGCCCGGCGCCGCGGCTCGCGCTTCCGCGCGGGCCCGATTGCTGCAGCGCTTCGTTCAGATCCATGCGCGCCGCCTGAAATGCTGGCGCGATGCCGAAGAGCACACTCGTGATGAGCGAAACGCCGCAGGTGAACGCAAGCACTTGCAGGTCCACGCCAGCTTCGTTCAGGCGCGGAATATCATGCGGCGCAAGGCGCATCAGGATCTGCGAGCTGAAAACCGCAATCACCACCCCCGCTGCGCCGGCTGCCAGCGCGATCAGCGCGCTTTCGGTGAGCAATTGGCGGACGATTCGGACGCGGCTGGCGCCCATTGCTGCGCGGATGGCTATTTCGCGTGCGCGGCCTGTGGCCTTTGCCAGCAGCAGGTTCGCGACGTTGGCGCACGCGATCAGGAGAACGACGCAGACGGAGGCCAGCAAGAGCTCGAGCGTGAGCCGCACGTTTGACACCATGTCGTCGCGCAGGGAGGCCACAACGGCGCTCTTATTCTTGTTGCTGGGCGGATACACCTGCTCGATGTGAGCGGCGATCGTGGTCATTTCCGCCTGGGCTTTATTCAATGTGACCCCTGCCTTCAGCCGCGCGACGACCCGGTAGTTGTGGCCCGAGCGTGACGTTGTTTCGGGAACGGCCGTATTCGCCGGAATCCAGACATCTGTCATGTCGGGAAAACGAAACCCCGGCGGGGCAACGCCGACGATATTCAGGCTGCGTCCGAAAACCTGGACGCTCCGTCGGAGCGCTGCCGAATCGCCACCGAATCGCTGGCGCCAATAAGAATGGGAAATAATCGCGGCGCCGGCCTTTTGCTCATCCGGCGTGAAGAAGTGGCCCCCCGCCGGCTCGAGGAGGAAGACGCGAAAGAATTCGGGCGTAACCAGAGCACAGTGCGAGTATTGGCCGCCGGTGCTCGACGACACTGCGCAGTCTTCGTCTTCGTAGTACGCCATGGAAGCAAAAGCGGTAGCCTGATCGTGCCAGTCGTGAAAATCCGGCGCGGAAACCGGACCGTGGTGTCCAGTTTCCTTCCACAGCGAGGCAATCGTGACAACCCGGTTCGGCTCCCGATATGCAAGTGGCCGTAGCAGCACAGCGTGCACCACGCTGAACATCGCCGTGTTCGCGCCAATTCCTATGGCGAGCGTCAGGACAGCAATGGCCGTGAACCCCGGATTTTTCGCTAGCATGCGGACGCCGTAGCGCAGGTCCTGCCAGAGGTTGCTCATGTTTTCTTCCTCGTTGCCGGAGATACGCAAGACGCCGCGTGGATGTTCCCGTCGAAGATTGCTGGATGAGGGCTTTGCGCCAGAAGGCCTCCGCTAAGACAACTTCTGACTAACGTTGTGCGGCTTACGCCTGGATGAAGAGCTTCGGGAAGCCGTGAAAATGGCTCAAGGGTGCAACAGAAGGGCTGTTTTGTTGCCTTTCTTGGAAGCGCGGTTAGCTGAATAGGGGACTTAACTTCGCAAAGCTTTGACCTTGGGACCTGGGTACTGTTGCATTTCTCTTCGTGCGCGCTCCAGACTTCGGGTGCTGCTCATAATCACGATTCGTTCAGGTCGCGCTGCCGGTCCAACACGGATGGCGGCTTTTCGGAGATGAACGGATCGATGCGGTCTGCCTGCCGTGTTGCCCACTCGATCCATGCTTTGTGCCGCGGCTGGCTCTCGGCTGTCCACGACCGGGATCTTTCGGCGTAAGCAGCTATAAATTTTCGTAGCCGTTCCGCACGTTCCCACTCGTCAACCCACCCATTGAATTGCTTCAGCTTTTTCTCCTCGTCCTGGATATCTTTCCGCAGCTGCGCCATTTCCTGCACTCGCTTCTGTTGCTCGGCCTCGCGCCGTTTGCGCTCCTCTTCCTGACGCCTCAGGGCCACAGCGGTTCGCATCAGTCCGGCCACAAAATCCGCAATGAGAGTTTCCACTTTCTGGACCTTGGCGTCGCTCCAACGTTTTCTTTGTTCGTGTTGTCCCCACGTATCCGCGTGGATGCTCAAAACCAGCTTTCCTGCGGGTTCGTATGTCACGACTTCGTCGTAATCCCAACCGTCCGTCGGATGGGGCACGCGCGGCTTCTGAGTCACGACTCTTCGGATGGGCTCCTCGATGCCGAAAGAAACATGCTGTCCATTGATCAAAGCAGCAGAACAGCCAGTCTCCGGTACTTCAATGCTGAAGCCCTTTCCCTCCAATACGGCTAACACTTGCGCCATCACCTGCAACGCACGTTCCACCGTTCCCTCACTCACCTTCACGTCGAGCCCACCTGACTCACGCGGTAGCAGAATGCCGTTTTCATCCTTTCGGCTGCGACTCCGGAGTAGGCTTGCAGTGTGTCGAATCAGAGGATGCGGCCGAGCAGAGGGATCGACTGGCGGTGGATTGAGCGCACCAGACGAGAGCAGCTGGTTTATTGCTGTGAATTCGAAGTCATTTTGATCGCAGCTCGCCGGTCTTTTCTCTACTACGGGACAGCGATAGATCACCGGGACTTTGTCGAGTTTTGGTAGCGGGGGCTTCTTGACGCCTTCACGTCCGTTAGCAAGCTTCGCCCAGTGCCCTCGTCCCGGAACCGGTACCGACAATCTCCGGCACGTCTTACCGAGCGCAACGGAAGATACACCGTACTCCTCAGCCACCCTCAACATTGGTTGCTCCCACACTTTGCGATAGAGCTCTTCACGATCGTATTGCTGCATCACGGTAGCCCTCCGGATTGTGAGGTTATGCCTCTTATGGTCTGCGTTCGTTTATCAGCTCACGGCCGCGGCGGTAGCCTGACGCCTCAGTTTCGGCCCGGCTTCTAAATGGATTCCGAGTCGCAGAAGGGCACCGGTCGCGGGCTTCAGATGTTCTTTCATTCGCGGCGTCCCAAGTAGCTTGTGTACCCGCTCAGCGGGCAGGAGTTGTACTTCCGAAACAGTTGGAGCAACTCGATGGCTACGTTTGGCTCACAGTCAAGAAGTGTGCGTCGAAGGGAACTCACATGGTATGTGTCGTCAGCACTCCAGATCGCACCATGAGCAAGCAGCTCACGTACACAATCAAGGGCGGTAGAAACATCGTATTTCGACTTCAGCCTCTTGCCACCATAAGGATCAAGACGTGCAAAACTCAAACCCGACAAAGCGGTGTCAAGAGCCGATGATCCGCCATTGGGCTTGTCGTTCGGATTCGCGCCGAGTTCCAGCAGGTATTCGAGGTTTTCCTTGCGAGCGAGAAGTGCTGCGTGGTGAATCAGCGGCGTCAGGTCATCATGACCAAGATCGGGCTTCACCTTCTTCAGTACGTCAACGTTTTCTGCATAGCATGCCTCTTCCAGCGCGGTCGTGAAGCAATCGGGATCATTTGTATAGTCCTTACCCAGTACTGGGCCCTTTGTTCTCGGGTCTGCACCAGCCCACATCAATAGGCTCACCCACTTCAGATTGCCTTCACTGCAGAAATGCCGAAGCGCACAGTCTGCTTGTTCCTGAAGCTGGTCCGCCAATTCGGGATGAGCACGTTTGCATTCAAGGAACGGACCGATGGCGGTTCGGATCTTCGCTCTAAATGCCTGAGCAAAGGGAGCGCCGCCGATAGGATCAGCCCCTCGAGCAAGAAAGAAACGAATTAGCCTCGGGTTCCAACTGAACAAAACATCCGCAAGAGGAACCGACTTCAAGTCCGCGCCATGGGCGAGCAGTAACTGCACAAAATCGAGTTGTGTTTGCGCAACCGCACATCGCAGTGCTTCGTTTTTCACCTCCTGATCGGTTTCGTTCCGAACAACCAGTTCGACCATGCTGTGAAATCCCGTTTCAAGTGCGATTTGAAGTACCGTCTTCTTACACTCAGGAGTCACTCGCAGGGATTTACCCGACGCAATCCATTTCTCGACATCGTAAAGCCTTCCAGTCCGGCACAGGTCAAGAAGTGCTTTGCTCTCTTCGCTCGTCAAGACGTCGGCCATTCTTTTCCTGTTTCGGGCGGGTCGTTATCACCTGGCGCCAGCTTCATCAGAACGGACGCGCGGGTCCGCGAAAGAATACACCTTCGCTGTTATATTTATTGCTCGCGACCTATGGGCTGGTCCTTGTTGGCTGGCGAGTATTGCCAAACCGCATACGCTTGATTCTCCTGGCTGAAAACCACCAGCCCGACTGAAAAGAACCACCGACGCTCAATCAGTGAACGTCATACATCCATATGTCCGTCGGGCATCCTATTGAAAACAAGCGCTTACGTGACTCCCTCAAATGAGGCTGTGTTTGGCCATGCGCCTGCACCATTCAAAGTGCAGTTTGAGACAGGCTTTCGGAATCTTAGAAGGGGTCCTACAATGCGATACCTAAAAATTCTCACCTTGCTTGGCATTTCCTTGGTTGCAGTACCTTACGCACTCGCACAGAACAGTCCGGACAACGGTGATTCGGGTTACGGAGATCAGGGTTACAGTGATCCGGGCTACGGTGCTCCAGCCTACGTTGGTCCGGCTCCCGTGTGCGCCTATGGCTACTACGGATATTACCCATACGCGTGCGCGCCTTACGGCTACTACGGTCCTAGCTATTTCCCCGGCGGCATCTTTATCGGTGCCGGTCCGTGGTTCGGCGGATTTGGAAGCGGCTACTATGGGGGTGGATTTGGGCGCGGCTTCCGCGGACGCGGCGGGTGGGGTGGACGTGGCTTCAATGGCAACGGACACGGTGGGTTTAACGGTGGTGGACGCGGCTTCAATGGCAACGGACGCGGCGGGTTTAACGGTGGTGGACGCGGCTTCAATGGCAACGGACGCGGCGGGTTTAACGGTGGTGGACGCGGCTTCAATGGCAACGGACGCGGCGGGTTTAACGGTGGTGGACGCGGAGCCGGCGGCGGCGGTTTCCGCGGCGGCAGTGGGCCACGCGGCGGTGGCGGCGCCTTCCGCGGCGGTAGTGGTGGCGGGTCGCGCGGTGGTGGCTCCCACGGCGGCGGCTCCCACGGAGGTGGTGGCGGCTCGCACGGCGGCGGGCACAGGTAAATTCTGTCGCTGAGTGAAAAACTGGAACAGCCGGCAGCCGGTGTTGCCGGCTGCTTCCTTTTTAGGGGTTAAAGCCCCCTTTTTTGGCGAAGGCGGAAGGCGAATTCTGCCAAACGGTTGCAAAACCAGTGAAGGAATATATCCGAGGCCGTGGCGGACGTAAACTTCGACGGCAAGCGGCTCAATCCAGGTTGAACAACTTTTGAATTCTGTCTTGTAAATCAAACAGGACGCGATTTCGTTCGTAAATTTCCTCTGGCAGATCAAAATGATCAAAAGCTTCAACGCATTTGCCGATGTACTCGCCGGGATAGTCCGTGATGTCGTCGTTCCAAACCACTGAAATTACAGGATAGGTACCCAGCTCGTGGTCTTCCCAAGTAACTTGGACGTTGACTCCGCGGGGCGGTTGACACTTCTGCTTGATGTACTTAATCGCTAGCTCCGCCGCGTAATCGTCAAATTCGGAATCCTCTCCCGATGTCGGGTAATCTCCGATGAACTCGCGTCCCATCGTCGTCACCTCCGCTCACCAGCCATCTCCCTTTCTCCTCTTAGGTCTGCAGCTCAGCGAGCTCGTTCGCCGCTCCAAGCAGCGATTTAGGTTATTGTTTCTCAAACTCCTAAGAACGGGTGATCGTTCCTACCAGATTTTGCAGGCCTGCACGCGGACCATCGGGTCTCCCTTTTTGCAGCCAAAGGCCCTGGCAAAAACCTCCATGTTGGAGAGAGGGCCGTTGCCACGAAATCGCGCCAGCGGGTGCGGGTCGGTGTTGGTTTGGAGGCGCGCTGCCTCGGGCCGCTGATTCGTGCCCCAGACTTGGGCCCATCCGAGGAAGAAGCGCTGCTCCGGCGTGAAGCCGTCGATATCTTTCGGGCGTTTGCCCTCGATGGATTTCTCGTATGCGGCATAAGCGATGGCCAGGCCTCCGAGATCGCCGATGCTCTCGCCGAGCACGAGCTTGCCGTTCTGGTGCAGGCCGGGTTCTACTTCATAGCTATTGAATTGGTTCACCACGCAGTCACCGCGCTCCGTAAAGTTCCTGCGGTCGTCTGGAGTCCACCACTCGTGCAGGTTGCCCTTGCCGTCAAATTTGGACCCCTGATCATCAAAGCCGTGGCTGATTTCGTGGCCGATGACGGCACCAATTCCGCCGTAGTTCACAGCGTCGTCGGCGTTGGGATCGTAAAAGGGCGGCTGAAGGATGCCAGCGGGAAAAACAATCTCGTTCATGCTGGAGTTGTAGTAGGCGTTGACGGTGGGAGGCGTCATGCCCCACTCCGTGCGGTCCACCGGCTTTCCGATTTTGTCGAGCTGGCGGGCAAATTCAAATTCGATACTGCGACGAACATTGGTGGCATAAGAGCCGCGGTCGATAGTGAGCTTGGAATAATCGCGCCATTTATCGGTGTAGCCGATCTTCACGTTAAAGGCTTCGAGCTTGGCGAGAGCCTCCTTCTTGGTCTCTGGACTCATCCATGCGAGCGTTGGAATGTCGTCGCGAAGCGCGGCGATGAGGTTGTTTACCATTTCCTTCGCACGGGCTTTTGCGGCCGGCGGAAAGTACTTGTCGACATAGACTCGTCCGAGAGCTTCGCCGAGGTTGCGATCCGTGGACTGCGCACAACGCTTCCAGCGCGGCAGTATCTCCTTCGTTCCGGAGAGTTTCCTGTCGTAGAAATCGAAGTTTTCCTCGACGAATTTATCCGGGAGGCCCTGCGCGCTGGCGTGGATCACATGCCAACGCAAATATATCTTCCAGTCGGTAAGCGAAACGCCGGCGAGTTCCTGGTTCATCTCTTTGAAGAACTCGGGCTGGCGCACGTTGACTTGTTCCACCGGAGGAGTCCCGACTGCATGCAAGTAATCTTCCCAGGACCAGTCTGGAGTGAGAGCTTTCATTTCCGAGAGCGGCATGAGGTTGTAGTTCTTTTCGGGGTCGCGCAGCTCGACCCGCGTTCGTGAAGCCTTTGCCAGTTCCGTTTCGATGGTTACGACGGTCTTGGTTTCCGCAGCCGCTTTATCTGGCGTATCGCCAGCAAGCACGAGCATTTTTATGACGTGTTGCTCGTAGTCCGCGCGAAGCTGCTTGGATTTATCGTCGTCGCGGAAATAGTAATCGCGGTCGGGCATACCGAGGCCGCCTTGGCTGGCTATGGCAATTACGCGCGAGCTGTCCTTGATGTCCTGGCCGGAGCTGAACCGAAAGAGCACGCTCGCGCCTTCCCGCTGGAGTCGGGCGATAGCCGCATCAAGCGACTTTCGATCATTTATTGCGTCGATCGCAGCGAGTTCGCCGGCGATCGGTTTGAGCCCAGCCGACTCGATCGCCGCGGTATTCATACAGCTAGCGTAGAAGTCACCGATTTTCTGCTCATTTGAACCGGTTGGAGAGTTGGCCTTGGCGGCGGCTTCGAGAATGGTGTGGGTAGCAGTGAGGTTATTGTCGCGGAGCTTCGTGAACGTGCCCCAGTTGGGATATTCCGCAGGGATCGGATTCGCTTTCATCCAGCCACCCATGGCGAATTCGTAAAAGTCGTCGCAGGGCTTGCAAGCGGTGTCGAGATTGTTCAAGGAGAAACCCCAGGAAGGAGCGTCGGCGTTTCTGGCTTTTACGTCCCCAGAAGAGATCAACAATGCCGCTAAACATGACAATGCGACGAAGCCCAGTCCCAAGGTAAGACGGTTCGCTTGCATGGGGAATTTCCTTCCTGCTTTGAAAACGGCAGCTACTGTGGCCTGATCAGCCAGAGCTTTTTATTTTAACGATCACGAGAAACTCTACATCACAGCCGTTGAGCGTGACAATTGTTTTGACACAACGGACCTATATAGACTGCGGTCTGTTGGATCGCCTCATCCCTCAATCGTATGGTATGTGCCTGATAAACGCGCGAACCGGGTAAGTCTACCTTTTTAAGCGCAGGAGGCGAAATGCAACACTACACGAGCCACACGTCTCAGCTTTGCCAAGTTAAGTCTTCTATTCCTCTGGCCGTATCTCAGAGAAAGGCAACAGAACCGGGATTCTGTTGCAGTCTTTGAGGCACTTTCCCCGGCCCCCGTTTATGGGTAAGGGGATGTCCGGTATGCGCGTTAATCGTCCAAGTGGTTTTTTTGGGTACGCCGGGAGTCCCTTGCAACAGATGGCAAGCTACAAATGGACGTTCAACTTTCATCACGCGCCAGGGGCAAATCGATCTTTCATGGGCTCCGTATTCGAGCGAATCGTGTTGGGAGCTGGGAGAGGGAAAAAGGCCGGCAGAACTGTGCTACTCGCGAACCCAGCCCAGTCTGTCCACCGGGCTCGCAGTCAGCCGGGGAAAAATGATGAGCGGTGCTACAGCGCCGCCACCTCGCCGAGAATGCCATCTCTTCTGCGACAGGATTCGCAAACAGTGCATCATGGCTGCGGCAGCGTTGACAGAAAATCGCACTGAGCGTTGCGGTAGCCGCCGGGGAGATTCGAAATTGTATCGTCGAGCCGCAGGATGTTCTCGGCCGCATCGTAAGGAAACCACCTTATCGCCGCTCCTGTTGGATCGTTTGGATCGCCGGTCGCCGCGAAGCGCGCCCAGTAGTCCATTATCTCGTTGGAAAGAGTGACCTCGGCCGCGCTCGGTGTGTACGGCACCGCGGCGTAAGACACCCGGTGAAAATTGCCGGAAACAAAATTAAGCTCCGCGGTGTGGAAGGCGCGCAGCGCATTTAGACTGGCATCGTTCTCGTACCGGTGAGTGAAGAGATACCGCCAGACCGCCGGCCTGTGCGCGCCGGTCGCCGCCGCGCGAGCAAGATTCCGGGTCTCCCAAGTAATGATGTAATCGGTTTCCACGTCGACGTGCGAATAGTTGGGCGTGGTGTCGAACGAGGCGGGGTAGAGCGAAAGAATCGAGTTGCCGGCTCCCGCTTTCACTGGATCGAATTGAGCGTGGATGGCCACGCCGTAGCCAGTGGCATCCAGGGGAGGCGTAAAAACTTCCGATTGAGACTGCTCATCGCTATTGGAACCGATCAGAAGCGGCACGGGGGAGCCGAGCCGCTGCAACTTGTTGAAGGGATCCTCGGGAAGGACGTTGGGCTCGAGGTTGTAAGTGATAAACGGAAATTGACCGGGCAGAAGTTCAGTTAGCACAATCGTATTGGCCGTGAGCGCTCGGAGGCACCCCAGCACATCCGTGGCGGTGTCGCAGTGAACGAGCGGGGCGAACTTGGCATAGAGCGGGTAGGCGTCGGCGACGCCAGTACCGAGTAGGTTGCCGGAGAGGGCGCTGCTTTCCATTCCGGCGCTCGCGAATAGCCCCTGCGCCGGGGGAGAGGCCAAGAGGGCCTGTACGTCCAACGATCCGGCGGACTGCCCGAACATCATCACGCGGGTGGGATCGCCGCCAAACGCTGCGATGTTATCATGCACCCAGCGCAGGGACGCGATCATGTCCATCAAGCCGTAATTCCCAGAAGAGCCGCCCGCCTCGGCGGTGAGCAGCGGGTCGGCTAAGAAGCCCAGCAGTCCGAGGCGGTATTGCGCCGTCACCACGATCACACCGTGGCCTGCCAGTGGGGGAACGAGATCCCACGGGGAGTCCTGGGCGCTGCCCAGTATGTTCGCTCCTCCGTGAAAAAACACCATGACCGGCTGCTTCGAGCTTGCAGGTGGGTTTGTCGCGTAGATGTTGAGCGTGAGACAATCCTCGTCGCCTTGCACACCGTTGTTGAAGTCGGTCTGCGGGCATCTGTTGCCAAAGCTCGTAGCGTTGCGTATGCCCTGCCAACTCGCCGGAGCTACTGGCGGGCGCCAGCGCAGATTGCCAACGGGCGGCGCGGCGAAGGGAATGCCGCGGAACGCCAGAAAGTTACCTTCCACGACGCCTTGCACCGCACCGGACTGTGTCACAGCAATGGTGGGAGTACTCTTGATGTTCACGGTGTAGGGCTGCTTCGCGAACTGACCGTTCGCATCCGCCACTTGAATGGTGAACGCCACGCTCAAAATCCCCTTGGCACCCTTTCCGGTCCCACTTTGCCCCGTTGCCCGCTTCGCAGCGCGAGCCATTTGCTCACGAAGAAGACTTTCACCGACTAGGCCCCCCTTCGGATTCCGTTGGGCCTAGGCGTTTAGAAAACTACTATTTTGTAACCGCCATTCTTGGCCCGCTGAACCCAATAAAAGCTGGGGCAGCGGAAGTCAGAAAAGCGCGAGTATTTTTAACCGCCCTGGGCCGTTACCGGACAAGCCCCCGAAGACCATAGGAGATAAAACTGTCCAAGAAGGGACAGACACGCACTCTGACCGCTTGGGATACTTCGCTTCTGGCACCACGGAGAGAACAGATGCCTCAGACTACGTGTGGTAAATGCAATGCTCACTACAGTTCGGAACGTGAACTGCGCGACCACTTGGGGACGGCCCACCGCAAGTTCGGCTCGGCACAAAGTAGTTTCGCGCCTAGTAATGAAAAGGTAGAAGCGTTAGCAGCGCTTGCAAACCAGCCCGCGAAGTAATCCTGGCAGGCATCTCCTTCGCCGGATTTGGTTTGCTCCAAGTACGTATCGATATTCCACCTGTTGCGAATGTCCGTTGCAGGATCGCTGGATGAAGGATTTTCCTGGCGCGACAAGAGGTTCCATACCATGAATTCCGTGGACACAGCGACTCGCCAAGGCACCAAAGAGCCCAGCCCCAAGTGGCGTGTACGACTGAAGGCGCTACGCCTCAACACTCCTCCGATCATTCGAATGGTGTGGGAATCGGCCTCGAAAGTCGTGGTCGCAAACCTCTCCGCGAGATTAGTAGCCGCTCTGATTCCGCTCGCTATGTTGGCGGTCACTAGGCTAATCATCAATGCGATCTATGGCTTGCTGTCTCATCACAAGGCGCTCCCAACGGATTTTTGGTGGTTGGTTGTGCTGGAATTTGCCCTGGCCAGCTTGGCAACTATCTTGGTTCGCGTCCTCGATTTCTGTGACAGCGTGCTCGCCGATAAATTCACTCGCCACATCAGCACGCGAATCGTGAAGCATGCTTCACGTCTTGACCTGACTTCCTACGAGGACCCACTCTTCTACGACATGATGGAGCGTGCCAGAGTGCAAGGCACGGACCGTTTGATAATGATTCAGTCGGCCGGACGCTTGTTCCAGGAAGGCATCACAGCGGCTACTTTAGCGGCTAGTATTTTTTTCTTTTCTCCGTGGCTTCTTTTCGCTCTCATCATCTGCGTGGTTCCGGCTTTCCTCGGCGAGACCCACTTTGCATTCCTTGGTTATTCGCTAAGTTTCCGCCAGACCACCGCTCGCCGCCAGATGGACTACCTGAGGACCCTGGGCGGGAGTAAGGAAAGCGCCAAAGAGCTAAAACTATTCGGACTGGCGCCGTACCTCGTGGGCCGCTACACAGCGCTTTCGGACGAGCTCCATCGTCAGACCGTTAGGCTTGCAAAACGTAAACTCCTCTTCGGATCTTTCTTGACGCTTTTGGGCACGGTTGGGTACTACGGGACCTATGCATTCGTCATCTATCGGACGGTCACCGGCGGACTCACCCTCGGAACCATGACTCTCTTAGTTGGAGCTATTGCCGGGGCCAGCACGAACATCCAAGCGTTCTTTTCAACTTTTTCCATCATTGCCGACCAGGCGATGTTTATGACCGATTTGCTGAAATTCTTATCCATCCAGCCCGGGATTTTCTCGAAACCTGACGCACTGCCTGCTCCGCGGCCAATTCGGCGAGGCTTTGAGTTTCAGAATGTTTCGTTCTCATACCCGGCGAATCCAAGACTCGTGCTCGACAACCTCAGTTTTCACCTGGAACCTTCTTCGCGAATTGCCCTGGTTGGAGAAAATGGGCAGGGGAAGACAACCATCGTGAAGCTGCTCACGCGTTTGTACGACCCTACTGGAGGGAAGATCCTTCTGGACGGTGTAGATCTCCGCGAGTACGACCTGGAAGATCTGTGGAAGCAGGTTGGCGTCATCTTCCAAGACTTTACACGCTATGAGATGACCGTCTCTGAAAACATCGCCATTGGTCAAATCGACGAGCGAGATAACCCATTTCGCATCCGCGCCGCCGCCCATAAGAGCCTGGCAGAGACATTTATCCGAAATCTACCCATGCGTTATGAACAGCCGCTCGGCTCCCGATTCGAAGAGGCCATCGATCTTTCCGGCGGAGAGTGGCAGAAAGTGGCGCTGGCCCGGGCCTATTTGCGTGATGCCCAGCTGCTGATCCTAGATGAACCGACAGCCGCGCTCGACGCGAAATCGGAGCATGAAGTGTTCGAGCGATTTGGCGAACTCACCAAGGGCAAGATGGCCCTTTTGATCTCCCATCGTTTCTCTACCGTTCGAATGGCGGATCGAATTATCGTCCTTGAGAGTGGAACCATCGTCGAACAGGGGTCGCACGACGCGCTTATCCGGATCGGCGGCAGGTACTCAGAGATGTTCGAACTGCAGGCGGCCAACTATCGCTAGGTTCTCGATAAGTCGGATTACCGGACATTGACGTACTTGTCCGGTTTCCGCGTTAATCAGGCATGTGGATTACTCCCGGGTGATTCGCGTTTGCGTAACAGGATTGGAAGGCGACCTGTCAGGAGACACTTCTAGCCGCCGCCTGACGGTCAGGGAAAATCTCGATGAGGACCCCGGAGTCGTTCCATTTCGACGACTCATCGACTAACAGGAAACTCGCGCGCCGGAAAAATTATTCTGAGTGGAGCGCTTGTATGACGTCGATGCGGGCGGCGCGTGCCGCCGGCAGCATCGACGCAACGACCGCAGCGCCGAGCAGCACAAACGCAGAAACGATTACAGGCAATGCGCCCGGCATTTTTAGGTCGCCGAAGTAACTGCCTGCCACGCGAGCCGCGACGAGCCCGAATGCGGCGCCCGCCAGAACGCCAACTCCAGCCATAACAGCGCCTTCCATGACAACACCTTTGAGTATATTTCCCGGCTGTGACCCAAGCGCCAAGCGGATGCCGAATTCGCGTGTCCGCGCGCTGACAGAAAACGCCAGTACGCCCGCGACGCCAACGACGGCGATCAGCAACGCGACCCCTGCGAACACGCCAAAGACCAGGGAGTTCAAGCGGTCTGGCGCAAGCACCTTTGCACGGATGTCTTCGAGAGTGGCGGCGTGCTCAACGGGCTCGTCGGCGGCCATCTGGCGGATAATTTTCGTTACCGGCGTTACCAGCGCATAAGGATTTCCGGTGGTGTGGATGAACAGATGACCGCCGAACATTCCGCCGTCGGCATAGGAGTCGTAAACGGTGGAGGTGGGCACCGGAACGATATGTTCGTCGTCCATATCAGCGGCGACACCGATGATGCGGTGCGGAGCAGTGAGTCGCGCCTTTTCCTCCGCACTGCCTGTAGCGTACTCGAGCACCGGATCGGTCCAATAGACATGCCGGTTGATCGGATCCTGGCCGGGAAACATCTGCTTTGCGAGAGTCGCGCTGACGATCACCACCGGCTCGTGAGTCTGGTCATCGAGCGCGTTGAAATCGCGCCCGGCAATAATGGGAACGCCCAGCGCGCTGAAAAAGCCGGGAGAGATGCTACGCCACAGCGCGCGAGGATCGTCTTTGCCATGGACGTGACCATCACCAGAGAATTGCAAACCTATATCGAAGCCGCCGCCGGCATCACGCCAGGGAGCGATCATCCCGACAGCCGTCTCGGTGACGCCGGGTAGCGCATCGATTTGACGCACCGATTCCCTATAAAAATCGATAACTTGCTGCGGCGTTCTTCCGTTGGACGGCCACGGAACATCAATGGCCAGGACGTGACGCGTATCCATGCCGCTCTGGGTCCTTTGCAACGCGAGCAGCGTAGTGATCAACATGCATGCGCCCGCGAGCAGCACGAAAGACGCTGCGATTTGGGTAATGGCAAAAGCACGCTGGCGGCGGCCGGTGCTGCTGGTGATGCGCACGCTGCCGCTGGCGAGGTTCATGCCATTCGAGGCATTGGGCGACGGCAGGCGCGGCACAAAGGCCAAAATCACCGCGGCGATTACGGCCAGCGCCACTCCCACCCAGAGCAGGCTCCAATCAACCGTTAAATCCAGCGCGCGAACGGAGAAGCGCGAGGCGTATCGAGCCAGGATGGTGACCAATGGCTGCGCGATAATCACGCCGATCGCCGCGCCCGCGCCACAGAGCAGCAGGCTTTCAGCCAACAACATGCGCCGCAGCGCGCCGGTGCTTGCGCCCAGCGCGGCACGGACGGCCAACTCGCCCTCGCGGCGAACCGTCCGCGCGAGAATCAGGTTGGCAACGTTGGAGCAGGCGATGATGAAGACCAGGCCGGAGGCTACGAGCAGGACGAGCAGAACGGTGCGCGCGCCGGAAGTGATCTCATCGCGAAGCATCTTGGCATCAATGCGGTAGCCGCCGTTATCGGGATACGCATCGGGATGGTCTTTCACCATGGAAGCGTAGACGGTGCGCAACTCGTTGCGCGCCTGATCGAGAGTGGCGCCGGGAGCGAGCTTACCGAAAAGTTCGGTCATGCGATGGATGCGGCCGGTGACCATGGTGGCCGAAAGATGATGCGGACTGACGACCAGGTTGCCGATGATCTCTGTCTCCGCCGGATAGGGCACTGAGGGTTCAAGGACGCCGATTACCGTAGCGGAACGATCTTCGATGCTGCTCAGGCGAACGGTCTTGCCGATCACGTTGGGGTCATTCTTGTAAACGGTGGACCAAAAACGATGAGTCAGCACGATGACGCCCGGGGGGTCGGCACCGGCGTCTTGAGGTCCAACGAGGCGGCCGAGAACAGGACGCAGACCCACTACGTCAAAGTAGTTGCCGCTGACGACGCCGCCGTGAACGACGCGAGGCTCGCCGAGTCCGACCATCGTAAAGTCCATCTGCGAGAAATCGCCGAACTCGCTGATGGTGCGGACGCTGCCCTCGATATCGTTGATTTCGGGCACGGAAAACGTGGTGTTGTCCTGTCCGCCGCTGGGGGCGCTCTGGCGGATGTACACCAGCCGGTTTTCGTCGCGGTTGACGAGCGGCTTCAGCAGCACTCCGCGCACGAGGGTGAAGATCGCGGCGTTCGCGCCGATTCCCAGCGCCAGCGTGAGGATGACAATAGTGGCGAGTCCTTTGCTGCGCATCAGCGAGTGGAACGCAACTCTAAGATCGCGGAAAAATGACATGTTTGTTCTCCTCGCGGCTTCATCTGCACCACGGGTGCCAACAGGAAGACTCACATTGTAAATCACTTACCATGGGCCGCGCCGTTAGGGGATGCTCGTTTTCGGCTGTCAATGTCCAAATTCGGACACCGACTCAGAAGCGGCGGTTTGCACTGACCGTGTCCGTAGACCACTATTTTCGATGAACGTGCCGACCCACCGAGCCTAACCAGTTGGCCAGTGGACGTATAGTCGGATTACCAAACATTGAGGTACTTGTCCGGTTTCCGCGTTAATCAGGACCTGACCATCAGATGGTCAACTTGCACCATGCCTTCCGCCCTCAAAGAAAGCGGGTATTAGGGCTTCGGTGATACAGGCGAGCCACAATCAAAGCGAAGATGAGAAACTCTATCCCCGAAACGGTTCCGTAAAAAGCATCTTTGCGAACCCCGCCCAAGCTCTCAGCGACCTCCTCAATCAGCAGCCAATACAGCGCGGTGTGTGCTCCAAGGAAAGCAAGCAATAGTGCCCAGAAGCCACGGGCCTTCCACAGCTTCCGATACGCAGCAACCAGTACTCCGAAAACAAAGCCGCTGACTAACAAAGTATCCCATTCGGTCGAAGTGAGCGGCATTCGAAAGCGGGGGAATTTGAATGCTAGCACCGATAGCACAGCGACCAGACTGACGCCAATTACTGTGCCCCATAGCAACGCAGTGCGGTCAGTCTTCATTTGGATAAGGGATTTTACACTCCATGACCTCAGAAGCTACTTGCTAGCGCAGGAGGTAGTGGCCCACTGGATAAATCAGCCGGGCTAACTCCTGGTTAGTCGGATAACCGGACATCTTCCGGCTAGTACCTACTTTTCCGGTTTCCGCGTTAATCGGGACTTGAGTCCATCCTGAACGCTAACCCACCACCATCAGGGTCATTTACGCAGTCATGGTGGCCCTTGACAAACGGATTTTGAGTGCAGTACGTTCCTCGCACAAGGCTGTTCGTCCCCTGGGAATAAACCAACTTTCGAGTTTGGTCTCGAGCCAGGAAGGATTCTCATGGGCCATCCAGTTCAAGCCATTTCGCAGCCCCGAGCCGACGAAAAACCGCTCTGGGACGTATTGTTCGGGCTGTGGGGCTATCCCGCAGTCCTAGTTGCACATCAACTGAAACTTTTCGAGCTGCTGGCCGAGAAACTGCTAACGCTCGACGAGGTATGCCACGCAAAGAATCTTGCCAAACGGCCGGCCGAAACGCTTCTATCTGTGTGCACATCACTGGGCTTTGTGGTCTTGAAAGACGGCCGCTATTCGCTCACCCCCCTCTCAGAGGATTACCTGCTGCCGTCGAGTCCCACGTATTTTGGCTGGTTCTTCGACGCTTGGGCGCCTATCTACTCGCTGTGGTCACCCGAATCGCTGCTCAAGGCGGTGATGACCGACACACCGCAAGGCCCATTTGGCGATCCGAACAGCGCATTCGCCTCGTGGCATGCGGAACAGGCATTGAATTTCACTCGTGCGATGCACAGCGCCAGTATCGCTCCTGGCCTGGCATGGCCCAGGCATGTTGATCTCTCCAACCATCACGTGATGCTCGACGTGGGAGGAGGCTCCGGAGCGCATTCCATTGGCGCCGTGAGCGAGTGGCCCGGTCTCCGCGCCGTAATTCTGGACCAGCAAATCATCTGCGACATTGCGCGCTCGTTCAGTGAACAGTATGGTCTATCAGGCCGCATCTCCACCCACGCCGCCGATTTTTTCAAGGATCCATTTCCACCTGCCGACGTGCACTTCTATGGGATGATCTTTCACGATTGGCGGCCAGAAACATGCCGGACGCTTGCGCAGAAAAGTTTCGCGAGCCTGCCGGCGGGTGGAAGGATCATCATTCACGAAATGCTGTTCAACGACGATCGCACCGGGCCCTTCCCCGTCGCTGCGTTCAATGTGGATATGCTCGTGGCGATGCCGGGCCAACAATACTCGGGGCGCGAATTGCGCGGGATGCTCACCGACGCGGGATTCAAGGAAGTCGAGTCGAAGCCGACTTTCGGCTATTGGAGCATCGTCACCGGCCACAAGTTGTCCTGACGAAGGCCGCGTTTAAGAACACTTCACCCGACGAATGCCAAGAGGCGCTTATGAGTGGAGATACATCCGCCGTCAGAAGCAACAAGGCTCCGGATCCCCAGCCGATCTTCGAGACGGCCACTGGCTTCATGCGAGCCAAGCATCTGTTCGTGGCTGCAGAGCTGGGCATCTTTGAAGCGCTTGCGGACGGAGGAAAATCGCTCGCGGAGCTTTCTGCAGACCTCAAGCTGCCGCCGCGGACCGCTCGTATCATTGTGGATGCTGTGACCGCGTTGGGCTTTCTCGAACGCCAGGGCGACCGATACCGCAACAGTGAGGTCGCTCAAGCTTATCTAAGTGGGGCCGCAGGACATGCGCTCGTTCATGCGCTTCTTTAATCGCCTCAGCTATCGCCGCTGGCTCACGCTGGAAGACTCGGTCCGCCTGGGGCGCGGCGTTTCCGGCGAATTCGACTTCACGCCGGACGAACAGCAAATCTTTTCCGAAGGGGTGGCAGCCATCACCGCGGGCCAAGCTGCGGCGCTGCCTCAAGTGTATGACTTTAGCCTCCATCGTCGGCTTCTGGACTTGGGTGGCGGCACAGGCTCGTTTCTTCTAGCGATTTCGCAACTCTACCCGCATTTGCAGAGCACGCTTTTTGAGTTTCCGGCGGCAGCATCCGTCGCTCGAGAAAAACTACGCAGGACCCAGTTTGCGGATCGGGTGAGCATTCTAGAGGGAAATTTCCTCACCGATTCCCTTCCGGCAGGCCACGATGTCTTTCTCGTTGCAAACGTCGTGCATGTGCTCACGCCCGCACAAAACCAGGCACTATTCCGCCGCACTCGTGAGCTGGCCGCCCCTGAGGCGCGTTTTCTCCTCTTGGATTTCTGGACCAATGCCACGCATACTGACCCCTTGTTTGCCGCACTGATGGCTGGTGAATTCCTGGTCATCGCCGGAAACGGCGATGTTTACAGCGTCGAAGAATGCAGGGCTTGGCTCGAGCAAGCCGGGTGGCATTTCGTCGAGCACAGGCCGCTCGCGGGTCCGGCAAGCCTGGTGGTGGCCGAAGCCTGAGCTTGCTGACACTTTGATTGGGAACTCACCCAAGGTTATTTTGGCGGAACGCCGCGCAAATCAATTTTCCCAATATTCATTCACCGTTTGTGCCTCGCGTGGTTTTCCAGACGAATAGGTGGTGGGAATCGATTTTGTACCCAGCAATCGGCTCCAGCAGCGGATGCCTGACTCCCGATAAGTCGGATGACCGGACATATTCCGGGCTAGTACTTGACTTGTCCGGTTTCCGCGTTAACCAGGCGCTTGCTGACTAAACTGTGGGTGATTGATATTCGCGGCAGTAAACTGGAACAAGTGTATTATGCAGCTTGTACTTGACAGAGGTAGCAACGAAAGTAAACTCTCGACTCATGCGGATACCATTTGTGTTGACCAGGACGCGGGCTTGGGCCGCTGCACTAATGTCTTCTTGCTTGCTGCTCACTGCCTGTGGAGGCGGGTCCTCCGTGAGCCAGCAACCGCCACCGCCACCCCCACCACCAGGAAACTTTTCGATCAGCGTGTCGACAACGACCTTGGTATTGCGGCAAGGCACGGCAAACGGGCAAACGATTGACGTTACCTACTTGCAGGGATTCACAGGTACGGTCAGTTTGACGTTTTCGGGCTTGCCGGCCGGAGTGACCATTTCGCCGTCAGGTCCGATTCAAGTGACGGGGACGGTGGGCGAGGATGTGAGCGTGCAGGTAGCGAGTACGGCGCAGGTGGGAACCAGCACGATCACGGTCACGGGAACGGGAGGCGGACTGACCCGCACAACGACATTCAGCTTGCAGGTCCAGCCTACGCCTACGTTTCAACTACAGTTCAATCCAACCTCGTTGACGCTGGCACCGAACTCTACGGTGACGACACAACTGACGCTGGTGCCGGGCGCAAATTTCGGCACCGACAGCGTATTCATCCAATTTGCGGATGTACACCTGGCGGGGGGAATCACGGTGGCGTCGAATCCGGCGACACTGTCGGCGGCGACACCACAGGGGACCGTACAGTTTCAAACGACTTTTGCGCAGGCGAACGGGGTGTCGGTGCCGTTCACGATTACGGGAGCAGACGGGCCGTTCACGGCACAGGCGACAATGACGCTGAATCTGGTAAACGGGTTGCCGACAAACCCCGCACCCTCGCGAACGACGTTTCGGCGAACGGACATGGATACGACGGGTGTGGCCTACGATCCGGTGCGAAAGCTGGTGTACGCAGCCGTGGATCCATTGAATGAACTGGTGGTGTACTCGTCGGTGGATGCGCACACGGTGGCAACGATTCCGATGGCGGAGCCAAACCAACCAGCATTGACGGCGGATGGAACGCAGCTGATCGTGGGTACGCGGAACTCGGCGTTTTGTGTCGTTGATCCAGTGACGCTACAGCTGGTAAATCGCGTGACCCTGCCGCTGAATTCGCCGGTGATCACTGCTTCGGTGCCGATTCCCTTACGGCTGGCAACGCTCTCAAGCGGGAAAGTGCTGTTTCTTATCGACGATCTCGACACGACCGCGACACAACTGGCAGAGTGGGATCCGGCCACCAACAGTTTCACCAATCCAGACCCAACAGTGTCGACCGGAGATGTGTTGCTAAGCAGCAGCTACGACCACACGCATGTACTAGTGCTGGCGAACGGGGGCGCGAGGTTATATGACGCCGTGGCGGACAAGATGGGACCGCCGCAGGCTTTGTCGAATCTCGCGGCAGGGGCATTGAACAATGACGCGAGCCGGGTTGCACTGCTGAGCGGTCCGGTCGCGGGCGTACAACAGGTAACACTGCTGGATGGACAGTTCAAGACGATAGCGACCTACGGGCTCAACGCGCTCGCGCTAGCCACCGAAGTGCTGTTCAGCCGCGACGGGAGCAAGGTATACGTGTTCGCGGGGACGGACGAAGGATCGACGACGGTGGTGTTGAGTGGGACGGATTTGAGCCTGCTGGGTACAACGCCGGCCGCGGGAGGATCGGGAGTGGATTACCCGCCGGACATCGACGAAACAGGCATGGTGTTCCAGCCGACGCCGGGGAATCGCGGCGTGACTTTCCTGGATGTGAGTAGCCCCGTGGCTTTGGGAGTGGACGAAACCTTTAACGGGTCTGTAACGCCGCCGCAAGGAACCGTGACATCACCCGGACCTGTAACTGTGACAGCGGAGCAAGGCCAGACGGCGCAAGAGCCAGCGGGCACGACCAAGGTGTTTTTTGGAGCTCCACCGGGATCGCCGAACGCGACACCGGGCACAAACGAGAGCGGCGGAAACGGGACGCCACTCACCGTTACGCCGCCTTCGGCGACGGCTGCGGGAGCAGTGAATGTAACACTGGCAACACCTGACGGGTGGGTGGAGTTGCTGCCAGACGGCTTTACGTATGGGGTACAGCCACTGTTGGCAACCCCCAATGGTGGTCCGGCGTCGGGGGGAACGACGGTAACCGTTTATGGCTACGGCCTGGCGTTTTCCCAAGGGCAAGTGCAGGTGACGGTTGGCGGGAACTCCGCGACCGTGACGCAGGTGTTTGCCGGCCCCGGCATCAGTCCATTTCCTTTCCCGATGGACACGCTGAAATTCACAACGCCTTCGGGATCTGCGGGGGCAGCCGACATCGTGATTACCACGCCGGCCGGCAACGCGACGATGAGCAAAGGATTTTTGTATGTGGCGGATCCACAAACATTCCCGAGCGGGTCGCTGGCGGAACTGGCGTACGACCAGAGCCGACACAAGATTTATGCATCGGATACAACCGCGAACCGCGTGGACGTCTTTGACTTGAATGCGATACATTTCACCGGATCGATCCCGGTTGGCAACTCGCCGGCGGGGCTCGCGATGACGCCGGATAGTGCGCAGCTGGTGGTTACAAATTCTGAGGACCAGACGGCTTCGGTGATTAATCTGAGCACGGGTACGGTGAGCGCGACAATCCCGTTCACGAACGCGCCGGGGCTGCCTTCGCAATGCGGGTCGGTGCGGCCCTATGCTGTGGCCACCGCGAGCAGCCACCAGGCGTTATTTGCTATCTCGTGCGCCGAAGTGCAGGGTGGGGTCTTTGTCCCACTGGACCTGACCACCAACACGTTTGGCTGCGGAGGGTCGAAGGGTTGCGCGACACTGGTGCCGCAGTTCGATTCGCCGACTCTATTTGCGACATCGAGCGCGGACGGGACCAAGGTGTATGTCGCGGAAGGCTCGAACATTGGAAATCTGCCGATTGGGGTGTGGGACGTTACGACGGACACGTATACGTCCAGGCCATTTGGAACCGCGGGGCAAACGGCAATCAACGCGGACGGCACGGTGCTGGCAAAGGACTTCGCGATGTTCGGGCTGGATTTGTACGAGACCTCCGTGGTGCAGGACGTGGATTACCTGTCAACCGGGGTGCAAAATCCGAACTACGTGTTCGGAGAGAAGTTGCATCCGGCAGGCGGGCTGCTGTATGCGCCGCTAAACAATGCGCTTAATCCTGCCCTGCTAAACAATGCGGTCGATGTGCTTGATGCGCGGCGCGGACATTTGGTGTGGCGCATAGCGCTGCCAGTGCAACCCGCTTTGACTCTGGACGCGATGGCTGTCGACGAGACGGGGACGCGGCTCTTTTTAATCACGACAGGCGGACTGACTCTGCTGAGCCTTCCCGAGCTGCCGCTGAGTGTCGGAACGATTCTGCCGAATCAGGGACCAGCGGCAGGAGGAACGGTGGTGGTGATTCGTGGCAGCGGGTTCCAGAGCGGGGCGACCATAACTTTTGCTAGTCAAGTAGCGAACACAACATACGTCGACGGAAATACGTTGAAGGTGACGGTACCAGGGTTAGCGGCGGGTCCGGTGCAAGTGAAGGTGACCAACCCCGATGGGACATCGTACACCGTGGACGCTGGTTTTGTAGCGCAATAAGAATCGCAAAGCATCCCAGAGGCGGCATGGTTGTCCGAACCTTGTCCGTTAGCATCTAGGCAAAGCAGAAAGGAACCACCAGTCGGAAATCAAATCCTCTCGTTAGGTGCGAGTTTCCTTTTGCTTTCTGGTTCGCTCGAATCACTGCTTGCAGTTGAAGCTCAGGATGCAGCGAAACAACAAACCTCCGCGCCAGCAATTCCGGCACCTCAGCCAAATGATACGGAAAAGGACCTTCTACTTGGCCAGTTCACCCTCCAAGATGGCACTCCTGTTCCTCTTAGGCTCAGCCGGAACGTATCGTCAGCGGACGCACACGTGGGTGATTCAGTCGATTTTGAAGTTCTCGAAGATGTTGCTGGTCCAACCTCGCTGAACTTTGAGACTCATCCCGACGTCACTTGAAGGTCTCAAGTCCTGGTAAGTCGGATTACCGGACAAGTGCCGTACCATTACTCCACTTCTCAGGTAACGGCGTTAATCAGGCATTTGAACGTAACAGTATGGAGGTTACATCCTGCTTGAAGGGGCTTAGTTTACGGAGTGTATGCTGTCAGCGGAAAGCAATACGAGCGTGCAGTCCTTCATAGAATGAGAACAGGTCACGTGGGCCCGGCGTAGGACGTTGACTTCTATGACTTCTTTCGAGTCCGGAAAAGTATCAGGAAATGTTGAAGCGCGAATTTGGTCGGACAAACCCTTCAACCGATCATCACCTGCAATGAATTGGACCGCGGCTACCTTCGGACCCGATGCAAGTAGCACCCAGAAATCTGCGTTGCCTTCCATTTTGGTATGATTTTTCAGTTTGATGGTGGGACGTGAAGAACTCTCTGGCTTGGCCTCGTTAACAAGTGCATCAATCTTCGTTTCGTCACCCACAAGAGCCGCGAGTCGCGTGCGCGTGTCCGGCATGGGAACGGACGACGTGAGCACAATTTCATATTGAAGGGTCGCGTCGGATTTACGGCCCTCCTTTTCATAGATCTGGCCAAGGTGGTCGCCGATCTCCGGGAATTTGCATAATTCCCAGGCCGCGCCGATATATTTGTGCGCTCGTGGCAAATCGCCTTGCTGAAATTTCACCCAGCCCATCGTGTCCCAGTAAGCAGCGAGGAAACATACGCGGCTGACATCGTCCATTGTGACGTGATCGAGCGAGACGTCTCTCGTTTTGCGGGCGGTCGCCGAAATCGCGAGATCGGCCAGATCTTCGGCGCGATCAAGATGTATTTTCATCAAAGACATTTCATAGGACGCGGTGTTCTGTACCGATGGAATCGGAGCAATTTCCACGGCGCGCTCAAGCGCTGCCATAGCTTTGTCTGTTTGTTTCACCTTTGCGTAAGCACCACCCAGGTTCGCTTGGATACGCGGATCGTTTGGAGCGGCCGCTGCGGCCATCTCAAATTCTTTGGCTGCCTTGTCGTATTGCATCATTTGCATGTACATAAGGCCCAGATTCGGATGTGCGAATTGGTCACGCGAGTTAACTTCCAGTTGTTTGTTGAAAGCCTCAGCTGCCTGATCGTATTTCTTCTGCTTCCAGAGAACGAGTCCGAGATTGTTGTAGGCATAAAGGTCAGAAGGATCAATCTCGATTGCTTTCCGCAAGGCTCCAACCGCCTTATCACCCTGATCGAGCATCATGTATGTGCGGCCCAGGTTATTGAAAGTAGCGCTCTTATGCGGATATCGGGCGACGGAGGCCTCTAGAAACTCGGCAGCCGAGCGATAATCTCCTTGGTTGAAGGATTTCATCCCGGACTCGTAGAGCGTGCGACCCGCCGCCGCATCCGGTGATTCGGGGGTGTCAGGATGAGCGGTGGACGGAGACGCCGCATCCCCACCAAGAGTGAAAACGACGGAGATGGTCGTGTCGACTTCGACGGGCTCATCCTTCAGCAGTGTGGGCTCATACTGCCATTGACGTACGGCATCCATTGCGGACTTCATTAGCAGCGGTGGGCCGGAGACGTATTCGAGCTGCTGAACGGATCCGTCTTTTGCGATGATGGCGTGGAGCACGACTGTACCGCTGATGTGCGCCGTCTTCGCGACTTGGGGATAGACGGGAATTACCTGGTGTGTCAGTTTCGCTGATGTGACATTTCCTCCGACGTAAATCCTCTGCGCCGGGTTTGGGACGGCCGAACTTTGCGAAGAAGACTGTTGCGCCGTGGACGGCGAAGACTGCACCGAACCGCTCGCTGGACTTGGAGGCGCTCCCCGATCCTGGGCTAGCGCACCTGTCGCCGCTAACATCGCGACCGCGAGTGTCGCTGCAGTTACTTTCCATCGCATGATTTGCCAGCAGGGGACCTTAAGAACCTGTTGCTCAGCCCACCACATGTGGCGATTATATATAAGTTTCAGTCCAAGCAGGCGCGCAAACAAATGAGAGCGGCCCCTAACTCCTGGTTAGTCGGATAACCGGACATGTTGGTACTGGGACTGGGGCGCCCCGGCCTCTAGTGCCTCGGGGAAATTTCGGCGTGCCAGGAATTCGCGTACCGTTCGCGTACGAAATCGATGGTTTTAGGCCCCTTTCAGGGCGTTGTTTCGGGGTAAGCTGCGTGTCGTCAACGGGACTTAGCTCATATACCCCGGTCTGTGGCACCGAGGGTCGTAAACGCTGTCGGGGGGCCTTCGCTACGGTCTGCCAACTCGCCCCCGCCTATGCGATTTTGTCCCTCTTCGAACGGGCGGTCGTTCGAGTAGTCAGTTTTGCGCCCCTTCTTAGGCGCTAATTCCGTTTTGCTGTTTTCACGTTGAAGACACTCGTGCCTACATCCCCCAATCGATCGGCAGGAATATCTTCAGAGGGGCCGTAGGGATGAAGTAACCCGTAGCCCTGCGGCTTCTTCGGCGATCCCACGCGCGATTGCCATTGCTCGCCGCCGCAGATTCAGCGCTACGTCTCGAAAATCTCCGGTCCCCTGCTCGACCGCATTGATATTCACATCGAAGTTCCGGCCGTGAAGTACAAGGAGCTCCGCGGAAACACCGAGATCGAAAATTCAGCAAGCGTGCGCGAGCGCGTCTTGCGCGCCCGCAAGATTCAGTTTCAGCGCTTCCGCCAGGAAAAGAGTCTTTACGCCAACGCCCAAATGCCGCCCCGCCTGATCCGCAAGTATTGCGCGATTTCTCCCGACGGCGAAAAGCTCCTCGAATCCGCCATCCAGCGCCTCGGCCTTTCCGCGCGCGCTCACGACCGCATCCTCAAGGTATCCCGCACCATTGCTGACCTCGAAGGCTCCCCCGCGGTTGAGTCCAAGCATTTAAGCGAAGCGATTCAGTACCGCACCCTCGACCGCACCTACTGGGCATAGACTCCGCCGAAATAGCTCCCGAGTTCCAGTACCAGCTGCACATTGACTTGCACTCTGGCGCTATGATACCCATACACTCTCTTTCGATGAGGTGTTTCCCAACGGCGGATGGCGGCCCAAACCCAACGTATCGAGATCACGCTCGAAACCTTGCTTGACAGCGTGGACCTCGCCGAGAGCATCACCATGCGCATCGCCGAAGCATTGGGATTCGGCGAGGAGGACATGCACAAGATCGGCATGTCCGTGCGCGAGGGCGTGATAAACGCCTACAACTACGGGAACCAGCAGGATCGCCGCAAGAAAATCCTTATGACCGTCGAGCTTGGCCCCGAGCAAATGATCATCCGCGTGCTGGACCAGGGGAAAGGCTTCAATCTTCAGGAAGTCCCCGACCCCCTCTCCGAAGAGAATCTCCTCCGGACTTCGGGCCGCGGCCTGTTTCTCATGCGCGCCTTCATGGATGAATTCGACGTGCGCTCCGGACCCGGCGGCGGCGCGGAGCTGGTGATGGTCAAAAAGATCCCCAACGCAGTTTCCGGCAACGGCCAGCGTCAACCGGAGTAGAATAGCTTCCATGGCTCTACAGGGAACAACGCGCGAAGTGCTGGACGTCGTCATCATAGACTTCAGCGGCAAAATTACGCTCGGCGAAGGCAGCTCGTTATTGCGCAGGACGGTCAAGGAGCTGATTGACCGCGGCCACCGCAAAATCCTCATCAATCTCGACGACGTGGATTACATCGATAGCTCCGGAATCGGCGAGCTCGTCAGCGCCTACACCACTGTCCGCAGCTCCTCCGGCGAACTGAAGCTTCTGAATCTCACCAAGCGCGTCCACGACTTGCTCCAGATCACCCGCCTCTTCACTGTCTTCGACGTCCAGTCCGACGAAGACGCCGCCGTTCGCAGCTTCCGCTGACCTTCCATCCGCGCTTCCCCCTCGGGTCTGTCATCCCGAACCCGTCCGCATTTCGGACGGCGTGAGGGATCTGCTTTTGCCCAGCCTTCGTAGCGCCCGGCGCCTGCACTGAGCCTGCCGAATGTAAACTTGTACTTGCTGGAGGAACGAATTAAGAAAAGTCCAAAGCAGCATTCCTGGCGGCCACGACCGTGTTCGTCGATAAATGCATCACGCGGACCTCATTCGCTGTTTCCGTGGATAATTCCCGCAATTTAAGGATTGCCTCTTCGCGGCCGGAGACGACGTCCCGCCAAACGGGAGTGCCATCGGGATAAATCTCGAAAAGGTCGTATTCTCGGTCCACCGGGCAACTCCTTCGCGCGCGCACGCGCGTCTCGCATTCTTCAACGTGACAGTTTCAAGTTACGTCCGCGCCAGCAATTTGGCCGTCCAGCAGCCCTGCTCGAGCTCATGCCCAACCGCGTCTCAGGAACCTGATTCACGCGACGCTTCTAGCCCAGGATGCGTCTCTCCAGTCCTTGGTGCTCGCTTCGAATTCCAAGCCCACGCAAAACTTCTGGTCCGTCAGCGGATAACAGTAGATCACTCTCGCTTGCCGCTGAAACTCCCCTGACGAGGAAGTGAGATCCAGCTCCTCTCCAGGGAGCCAGCGCCGGCTGCTAAGTATGCGAGCACCACGCCGGCTGATATTGACGGTCATCGTAGTTTCGGCAACGATGGCATTTTCCACGGGCACGATGTGAACTGGTACCTTGACCGTGGCCCTTTTCTCAATTCGCCCATCTGATCGCATAAAGCCAACGACTCCTCCCGCAACGACGATTTTCAGATGGCTGGATTTCTGTTTACGCGTTGCTCAAGCAATGCCCCGGACGCTTCCGCTTCTGTTCATACATATTCCGATCCGCCAATTCCATAAGGTCTCCAAGAGAGACGGCATGCTGCGGATCGAATCGCGCCACGCCGACGCTGAGCGACAGCCCGTAGCGAAGTTCGTTCGCGTTCGACTTCTTGAGACTCTCTTCCAATCGCCGGAGGATCACTCCTTCATGTTGACTGGAAGCTTCCAGCGCCAACACCGCGAATTCATCCCCACCGAGGCGGGCCAGAATGTCGGAATCACGGAACGCCTCTTCCAGCGCATCCGCTGTGCGAACAAGAGCTAGATCCCCTTCCCGGTGGCCGTAGCAATCGTTAATTAGCTTCAAGTTATCTACGTCACAAAACAAAAACAGCATGCTTTGGGCGTTGCGTCGCGCCAGCTTCAGCTGCTGCGTCGCGGCAGCAAAGAACCCGCGCCGGTTGTACAAGCAGGTCAGATCGTCGGTGAGCGCCAGATAACGCAGCTCTCTCTCCACGATCACATGCCGAACAGCGCTCCAGACTGCGGGGTGGGCGGCAACCCGAAGGGCCTGCGCGTCCGTGGCATCCAGCTTCAGAGCCTTGGAAAGCTCGTCTACCTCGCGCACAACGTTGCCAAGCTCTTTGTCCGCAACCAGCAAAGCAGAGGTGAGCGAGCCCTCGAGATCCTTTTCTGAGGGGCCGCCCTTCCGTCCATCCATCGAGAGATGCTTGCGGTTGGATACCGGATTGGGCAGGCACAGCTTGAGGCCGCTGGCGTGGTGCCCGTGGTGACCGTTGCCCGCTTGCTGCAAACTTCGCACTGGCATATTGCCTCCTAAGATTCCGCTTGATTTCGATTTCGATTTCGATTTCGATCCGGCTTTCTCCCGCCGCGCGCGCGGGGCGCGCTGTTGTTCACCATCGATTCCGCACCTTCCTCAAGGTTGGCGATTGACGGCTGTATGTCTTCCCAGAGAACTTGCCGCGCCGGATAGGTAAAGCGTTTGGCAACTCGAAGCCTCCAGAGGATCACGTCCGCCTTCAGGCACAATGCATCCGTCGTTTCACTGATCTGCCTGCCGGCTCCCGACCAGGCGATCCACGAGGAATCACGAAACTCTTCGACGGCAGTCTTCCAGTACTTTGGCAAGAAATCTGTACGCGAGACGAGATCAGCCGATATCTTGCGGTTCCGGCTGCCTTTAGGAGGAACCTTCGCTGGGCCACTCAGGTGTTTACCTGAGGCCTCTGGCAGGGGTTAACTTGCTTGAGGCATCGGGTGAGGCATGGTATTGCTCTCAGGACGTTCGGGCGATTCAGAGCAGGATGGTGAGGAATTGTACCGTTCCGTCTAAGGAGACTAGATCTATGGCCAAACGAGATGGCTCCACAAAAGATTCAGGAGCGCGAAACAATCAGGCTGCGGAATTGACGCTGAGCGAGGCACCATCGGAGCTTCTTCGTGAACTTGTGGCCCACCTGCGGCAGAACCGAACGCAACTCCGCGAGGAGTGGGTAGCACGTATTTCCGAGACGCGCTTGCTCACCGCGATGACCAAAGAGGAGATCTTCGCGGAAGCAACTTCGGTATACGACAGTTACGTAGAGGCTCTGGAAACGGAAACGTTCGAAGCGTTACAAGCCTACGCGCGAAACCTTTCCGAACGCATCATTCCTCGAGGTGTGGAGACCCACGAAGTCGTGGGAATCGTCCTCCTGCTGCGGGACGTCCTGGCAAGGTCTCTGTTCGCGAAGTATCAGACCGATTTCAAGAAGCTGAACCGCATTTTGGACGCCTACGAACCGGCCGCCAATCGCATCGCAAACACCGTCGCCGTCGGCTTCGTGCAGGAACGCGAGCGCGTAATTCGCCAGCAGCAGGAAGCGATCCGCGAACTCTCTACTCCTGTGTTGCAGGTTCGCGAGCGCCTCCTGATTCTACCCATCATCGGCGTGATCGACCCGCAGCGCGCCCGGCAGTTGACCGAACAACTCTTGCGCGGAATCCGCACGAACCGCGCCAAGGTCATCGTGATCGATATCACGGGTGTGGCCGCCATGGACGTTACCGTCGCGAACCACCTGGTGCAAACCGTTGAAGCCTCGCGGCTCCTGGGCGCCACGGTCATCGTTACAGGCCTTTCGCCGGAGATCGCGCAGACCCTGGTGACTATTGGCGTTGACCTTGGCAAGATGAATACCGTGGGCGACCTGCAGGGCGGCATCGAACAGGCCGAAAGATTGCTGGGATACAAAGTGATGGCCGTGGCGGAATCTCGCTAAGTAATTCGCAGGAAGGACTCCGTGGAAGTTCCCATTCTCAAGCAGGGAGAGTTCCTGATCGCAACATTTCAGGCCGATCTCTCCGACGCAGACCTCGAGAATTTGCGCCGAGGGCTGGTCCAGCAGGTCGTCAGGTTTCGTTCGCGCGGGGTCATCGTGGATGTCACGGCGATGGACGTGATGGACTCGTTCGCATCCCGGACCTTGCGGGAAATCGCGCTCATGATTCGTCTGCGTGGCGCGGACACCGTTATCGTAGGAATCCAGCCGGAAGTGGCATTTGCAATGGTGCAGCTCGGCATGACATTGGAAGGAGTCGCCACAGCCCTCGATCTCGAAGAAGGTCTTGCTTACTTGATCGAAAAATTCAAGAACATCGACTGAAAGAGGGCCACTGTGCCAGCTGGGAAAATCCACGTGGCTATCAATTCGGACCAAGATATTGTCCTGGCCCGGCAGAAGGGCCGGGCCCTGGCGGCCGAGCTTGGTTTTTCCGCTGTAGACGCGACCTTCGTTGCCACCGCTATCTCTGAACTGGCACGCAACATCGTGGCCTACGCCCGCAAGGGCGAGATCACCCTGCAGGCAGTCCGTGGCTCCAGCCGTCAAGGCATCGTGGTTGTCGCTTCCGATGACGGTCCCGGAATCTCAGACATCGGCCAGGCCCTGCGCGATGGTTTTTCCACTTCCGGGAGTCTCGGGCTCGGGTTGCCGGGAGTGCGGCGTCTGATGGACGAATTTGAAATCAATTCCCGGCCCGGCCGGGGAACTACGGTAACGGTGAAAAAATGGAGACAATAAGAGCGCCTCAGGTGGATTATGGCGTGGCCGCGTTTATCCTTCCCGGCCAAAGCGAATCAGGCGATGGTCATTTGGTTCGCTGTAGCCAGAATGGGATCCTGGTGGCCGTGATTGACGGGATCGGTCACGGAGAAGAAGCCGCCATCGCCGCGAAGGCCGCAACTTCCGTCCTGCAGAGCCATCAAGCCGATGAACCGATCATCTCTCTGGTGGAGCGGTGCCACGAAAAACTCCGGCCGACGCGCGGCGTCGTTTTGAGCCTTGCTTTCGTTGACACGTTGCATGGCATGATGACATGGCTGGGTGTCGGTAATGTTCAGGGAGTGTTGATGCGCGCCGGCGCCAGGAAAGGAACCATGCAGGAGCGGTTGCTCCTCCGCGGCGGTGTCGTCGGCTCGCAGTTGCCCTCGCTCCAGGCGGCCGTGCTTCCGGTGGCCCGGGGCGACACCCTGATTTTTGCCACCGATGGCGTGCGCGGCGAATTCGTCGAGGGCCTGTTGGGTCTGGAGAATCCGCAACGAGCGGCGGATAGAATTCTCGAATTCTATCAGAGCGGCAACGACGACGCCCTTGTTTTGGTTGCCCGCTTGACCGGGGTTCGTTTGTGAGGATGGCAACCAAGCGCAAGAGAAAGCCGGAATCGAGTTTTGAAGAAAAGTATCGCTCCGCTCTCCGTGAATATGCCGCGCGCGGTGGTGAAGCGGCATTGCGCCAGGCGTATGAACTTGGGCGTAAGGCTCTGGACGACGGCAAGAGCCTGATAGAAATTGCCTCCCTCCACCATCAAGCCTTGTGGGAGCTTGTCAAGGAAGCGAAGGAGGCTGAACGGCGCACGGAATTGTTGAGAGCCGGCGCCGGTTTCCTGACCGAGAGTTTGTCCCCTTACGAAATGGCGCACCGGGGGTTTCAGGACGCGGTGAAGACACTCCGGCAGCTGAATGAAACCCTGGAGGAAGAGATCAAGCGCATCGCCTATGCCGTACACGACGAGGCTGGTCAATTGCTCGTGGCCGTCCACCTCGCGCTGGCGGACGTATCGCGGGGGCTGCCCAAGGCTCAGCAAGACCAAATCGGGCGGGTTGAACAATTGCTGGATCAAGTTGAAAAGCAATTACGGCGGTATTCTCATGAACTTCGACCGGCTGTCCTTGACGATCTTGGCTGGATTCCGGCCGTACGGTTTCTTGCAGAGGGTGTCACAAAGCGTGCCCATCTCCCCATCCGAATCAAGACCATGGTTACCGGACGCCTCCCCGGTGCCGTTGAGATCGCCCTCTACCGCATCGTGCAGGAGGCGCTGACCAATGCCACGAAACACGCCAACGCGAGCCTGGTATCCATTCAAGTGCGCCGGCTTGGCCGCGTGTTGTCCTGCTCCATCCAGGATGATGGTACGGGCTTCGACGTTCGCGCCGTTCAGTCAGACAGGAAGCGCAGCGGGTTGGGCCTCATCGGCATGCAGGAGCGGTTGAATGCGATTGGGGGCAGGCTTTCGATTGACTCTGCGCCCGGACGAGGAACGAAGCTTTTGATCCAGGTTCCGATGGCGTAGGAGGATGGGAATGCCAATTCGTGTTGTCCTCGCAGATGACCATGTCCTGGTGCGCCAGGGCCTGAAATCATTGCTCGAGCGCGAAGGATTTCAAATCGTTGCGGAAGCTTCCGATGGGCAGGAAGCTTTGCGTTTCGTGCGATCGTTGCAGCCCGATATCGCCATAATGGACATAACCATGCCCATTCTGAACGGCCTCGATGCCGCGCGGGAAATATGCCTTTCTTCTCCGAAGACTAAGACCATTCTTCTGACCCAGCATGACGAAGAACAGTACCTGTCCGAGGCCCTCGAATCGGGAGTGAAGGGATATGTTTTGAAGAGCCAGGTTGCAAACGATCTGATCCATGCCCTGCGGCAGGTTTCACGCGGTGAGGTCTATCTGAGCCCGGGTGTCTCTGCCGCGCTGATGGAGGCGTATCGCTCCAAGGCGGACAAGCCCAGAAATCCACTGACGACGCGGGAGAGACAAGTGCTTCAGCTGATCGCGGAAGGAAAATCAACAAAAGACGTCGCCTCCGTGCTCGGCATCAGCCTGAAAACAGCGGAGTCTCACCGCACCAGACTCATGCAGAAGCTGGATATCCATGAAACCGCGAGCCTTGTGCTTTATGCCGTCCGCCGTGGCATTGTCCAGCCCTGACGCTTCTGAATCTCACCAAGCGCGTCCACGACTTGCTTCAGATCACACGCCCCTTCACTGTCTTCGACGTCCAGTCCGACGAAGACGTCGCCGTTCGCAGCTTCCGCTGACATTCCATCTTCCGTCCGTGCCGTTCCTGCGCCTCCGTGCATCTGCGTGATGGCAGACCAGACGCTAGGTGCGAAACGCGGGCGAGGCTAATTCGAGAGCCGAGCCGATCCCACTCCCAAGACTCTCCCGGCTGGCGTCTCTTGAACGATGGCGACGACCCTGAGGTTCCCGGTATTCCCATGATTGATATTGACCCTGACATCTCTAGAAAATTCCCCGGACCGATCCACCGTTCCCACTTGGCTGAGGCTCCGCAGAACCGCAATATGCTTCAGGGTCCTTCCGGCGTTTTCTCCGCGGCTCACATGCGACTCATCGCTTTCATCGGCCATCGCTATCAAGACTTCCGCAGACCCTGCGGCAACGGAGGAAGGCAGTTGACCAGCGACAACGTGGAGGGCAACTTTGTTGCCGGCTTCCAAATGAACAGAAGTGATGCGGACCGGTATTTTTGCGGTCTTCGCTGCGCTCTCGATTGTCGCGATGGCCTTTCTCTCATCGCTGCCTACGAGTTCGAAGCGTCCGTCAATCACCATCTGCGGCGTGTAGACGGTCCCAAAGCCAAGCTGGCCCGCATAGGCGTCTTGCCGTTCGCTGTATTCATGAGAGGAGTAGGGGTCCTTCCATCCGATACCGTCCCAATAGTCCACGTGTTCACTCAGAACGATCAACTCCGCGCCGCTTACGGGCTGGGATCGGTCTAATCTTTCCAGCAGGGCTTCGGCAGGAGGGCAGTCGGAACACCCCTCCGAAGTAAACAATTCCACAAGCACGGGAATGCGTTGTGCAGTGTCGTTCGCGGGGCGTGTGCGCCCGCCCACGGCTTCCAGACGCGGAAGCAACAACGCCCCTAGAAGGACCACCGAGACCATGGCAATAAACTCGAGCCTGACGCGAAGCATGACCCTCCCCTTTCGATGAAGACAAAGACCAGGAAACCACTCTATTCGATGAAACATTCGAAATAAAGTTACACGGTTTTTTGCCTCCCGACGCGTGCACTAGGAACGGCGGTTGAATTCGGCGGACATCCGGGCCGTTAGGCTCGAAATGTTTCATTGTTCCAAAGCACGTCCGCCTTGGACTTGATGGCACCCGGCGTGGCACCGCGAATCGGGAATAAACCGTCCAGCGCAGAGGTTGAAAGAGTATGGACAAGTGCATACAGCGACGAGAGGCGGAGATCCATGAGGCCGTGGTTCTGCATTTGAACGAAACGGAAATTTCCTCGGTTGTTGCCGCCGGAGGCGGAAGATACGTCGGCGTCTTGAAGGAGATTCCGGGCAAAATGGAACCGATCATCCTTTTCATTTCGCCGCGGACAAGAACAACGCTGGCCCTTCCGATATCGCATTTAACCGTGGAGGCTGTACGAGAGCATCTCGCTGAATCCGATGCGGCATTTGCCGGGGCAGGCGCAAAATGACAAACGCAAACGGGGCAGGCATCGTTCTCGAATACAGGTTCCGCGACTCTTTTTCCTTACACATTCACCTAGCTGAATTGCTCGGCACCGAAATGCCCAGACTGATCGAACGGCTGAAAATCTTTCACGGTGAAATCATAAGCATCTCCGAACCCAGGTTTCGCCGATAAGGATCAAAAGGAAGGCTTCGTGAGAATGGGCAGCTTTTCTCATTTCCCACAACATATCCAAACAGACTAGGAAATTCGACGGAATAAAACTGTACGGGCAGCGGTCTACTGTCTGAGGAGGAAACACCAAATGCATATTCGAAAGATGCTTTCAATTCTTGGCTTAATGCTTGCAGCTGCAATCGTATTGCCCGCGTTGCACGCAGACGAAATAAATCAAGCCACCAAAGTAACCTTTAGTCAGCCGGTACAAGTTCCCGGAAAGACTCTGCCGGCTGGGAGCTACTGGATTCAACTGGCCCGGACCGTCAGCGACCCAGAGATAGTGCAGATCTCCAACGAAAAGCACGAACTGGTCGCGACGCTCCTCACCATTTCGCGGCAGAGACAAGAGCCGACTGAGCACTCCGCGTTCGTGCTCGCGAATAAGGGTGCGGGAAAGGGCAACGCAATTGTTGCCTGGTTCTATCCGGGCCGCACGGAAGGCCATGAATTCTTGTATTCGAAATCTGAGCGGCAGGAACTCGCGCGAGACAAGAAGGAGACTCTGGTCGCCGGCGACTAAAACAGAAGTTGGGAGTCGCGGCATCCTAGCGCCGGCGGAGATCCGGATTTCTCCGCCGGCTTTTACATCTTGAATGCAAGCGAATCAAAACAGGTTTACGTGACATTCCGTCCGCGCATAGCGCACCGATTCAGCTTGGCGCGTTCGCCGCGATCTCGACATACGAACGATCGAGCGCGGCAATCGACGCGCACCCGAGCAGCGTCAGGGTCCGCTCCACGTCGGCCCGCAGGATCTCGACCGCCCGAGCGACCCCCGCTTCGCCCGCCGCGGCCAGACCAAAGGCGTATGCGCGCCCGATAAGAACCGCGCGCGCGCCAAGGCATATGGCCTTGATGATGTCGCTGCCGCGGCGAATGCCTCCGTCCGTCAGCACCTCAGCCCGCCCATTCACCGCCGCGACGATTTCAGGGAGCGCCTTCAAAGTTGCGGGAGCGTAGTCGAGCTGGCGTCCGCCGTGATTCGACACCACCACGGCCGCCGCGCCTTCATTAACGGCCCGCCGCGCATCTTCACCCGTGAGCACTCCCTTCACCACAATCGGACCGGGCCAGATTTTGCGAATCCAGCTCAGGTCTTTCCACGTGACCACGGAGCGCGCCAGCGCCGCGGTCACATCGATGAGCGGCATCGGCCCGCTCCCGGGAATCACGACGTTCGGCAGCTTCGAAATGCCGCCGTCCAGAAGGAAGCTCGCAAGCCAACGCGGACGCGCGAGCACCTGCGGCAGAAACGGAATCTTGGCCGTCAAATTGCCGCCGAGAAGCTCCTTGATGCCATTGCGAGAGTCCCGCTCGCGCATTCCCCCCACTGGCGTGTCAATGGTTATAACCAGCGCGGAAAAGCCCGCAACACGCGCGCGCTCGATTGCCGCCTCGCCGGCCTCGCGGCCGCCCAGCAAATAGAGCTGGTACCAAACGGGCCCGCGCGACGCCGCCTTGACGTCTTCCAGGCGGTAACCGGATATGGTCGAGAGGATGTATGCGGTGCCAGCCGCCCCGGCGACGCGGCTGGCCGCCACTTCGCCGGCAGGATGCATCAGGCGGCTGTAGCCGACTGGAGCCAGCAGCGCAGGAAACGAAAGGTCGAGCCCGAGCACGCGCGTCCGCAGATCGCAGGGCGCCACGGATACCGCTTGACGCGGCCGGAACGTGAGCGCTTCGAATGCCCGCCGGTTCTGGCGCAACGTGATTTCGTCTTCGGCGCCGCCGTCGACGTAATCGAACACCGCCTTCGGCAGGCGCCGCCGCGCCAGCGTCCGCAAGTCCTCGATATTGACGACACGCGGAGACGCTACCGCGCGCGATACTCTACTCATTGGCCTGCTCCCGTACGGAGATTCCAGATCGCCGGCAGCATAGTAGCACCGGCGAGGAGCAGCGCAAGCCGCCAGATGCCATCCGCTGCGACGGTCATGGTAGTTGCGGGTTTGTGGTAACATTGTCTTTTGAGGCATTTCTCCGAGGTGTAGAGTTGGCGCAGCACATTACACGCAAAGAACTGAAACAGGACAAACTGCGCGACACCTTCGCGCACGGCGCGGATGCCGTCCTTTCGCATCAGCAGCTCACTTTTTACATTGTGATCGCGGCGATCATTGTGGCGCTCGGAATCTTCGGCTGGAAGGCGTACACCGAGCGCCAGACGGTGAAGGCTTCGGCGGCGCTCAACGACGCCATGAAGGTGTTTGGCGCGCGCGTGCGCACTCCCACGGAGCCCGCCGGGCCGGACGAACTCACCTACTTCGACGAAAAAAACAAGCTGGCGGACTCGGCGAAGAAATTCGGCGACGTGGCCATGAAATATCCGCACACGCGTCCGGGCCAACTGGCGAGCTACTACGCCGGCCTGAGCTGCGAACGGCTGGGCAAGAACGACGACGCGAAGAAATGGTTTCAGGGTCTCGCCGATGGTGGCAGCGAAGATTTCGCGGCCATGGCTCGATTTGAATTGGCTCAGATTGACGACCGTGCCGGCCAGCCGGATGAAGCCGTGAAGCTCTACCAGCAACTGATGGCGAAGCCGGGTGTGCTGGTGCCGAAGCCGGTCGTGATGCTGGCGCTTGCCGAGCACTACAGCCAGAAGAACCCTGCCGAAGCCGCGAAGCTTTACGGGCAGATCAAGACCGACTACCCCGACACGCCCATCGCGCAACAGGCGGAACAGGAACTCGCGCTCCTGCCCGGCAAGACTTAATCTATCGCGATGCCGCCGGCAACGTATGCCATGGACGTGCGGCGCTCCGGCGGGCGGCGCTACCCGGAGCCGCAGCATCCTTACCGCAACGACTACGCGCGCGATCGCGATCGCGTCATTCACTCGCGCGCCTTCCGGCGCCTCGAAGCGAAGACGCAAGTTTTCACCGCGCGCTATTCCGATCATTTCCGCAACCGGCTGACGCATACGCTTGAAGTCGCGCAGATTGCGCGGACCCTTGCAGGAGCGCTCGGACTGAATGGGGATCTCGTGGAGGCGCTGGCGCTGGTCCACGACATCGGCCATCCGCCGTTTGGCCACGCGGGAGAGCACAGGCTGGACGCGCGGATGAGCGAGCACGGCGACCGCTTCGACCACAATCTTCACGCTCTGCGCATCGTCGAACAGTTCGAGCAGCGTTACCTCGATTTCCCGGGGCTGAATCTCACGTTTGAAGTGCGCGAAGGAATCATCAAGCATTCGCGCGATTATTCGGCCGCTGATTTTCCCGAGCTTGCCGAATACCTGCTCGACCTCCGGCCGCCGCTCGAAGCGCAATTGATCGATCCCGTGGATGAGATCGCTTACAACACGGCGGACCTCGATGACGCTTTCGAAGCGCGGCTTCTCGATTTCGACCGGCTGCGCTCCGAGGTGACGATCTTCGACACGGCGTATGCCGAAGTGGATCGCCGCCACCCGCAGGGCCGCCACAAGCTCAAATTCAACGAGGCGCTGAAACGCGTGCTCGATCTGCTTGCAACGGATTTGATGGACAACACGCGGCGGAACGCACAATCGAACGGCATTGAAACCGTCGAGGACGTTCGGCGCCTTCCGCACCGCCTTGCGGAGTTTTCACCGGAGGTCTCGCAGCAGAACGCAAACCTCAAGCGTTTTCTTTACGACAGCCTTTATTCACGTCCTGCAATCGCCGAAGATCGCGACCGCTCGGTGGCGGCGCTCGAAGCGCTCTTTCAGTTTTTCATGGAGCATCCCGACCGCATGCCGCCCTATTACGCGAAGCAAGCGGAAACCGAGCCGCGTCATCGCGTGGTCTGCGATTACATCGCCGGAATGACGGACCATTTCCTGCTGCGGCAGTGCGAAGAATTGATTGGCGCCGCGGCAAAACCCTCTACTCGGTAGGCGACTTAGTGGCACGCGACTTAGCGCGCGGCTTAGGATGCGGCCTAGTACTCGACTTCGCAATCGCCGCAACTCAAACGTCGTTGTCCGTTTGGTGTCAGCCAGAAAACGTTCCGTGCGGGGCATCCTTGACAACGAAAGCGCGGGAACTATAATGAAGATTCGCGGCACAAAAGCGGGGAAAACCGATGTTTTTGGACGTCAACGAACTGGCCCTCCGGAAGACCCGCATTCGCAAGAGCTACTCGCCGGGAACGCTCGATTTTCATTCGGGCGAGTTCCGCCAGGTGGAACCGCTGGAAGTCCGGGCGACGGCAGAGCTGGTGGATGGGCAGATTCGCGTCTACGGGAACCTGCACACGCGTATCGAGTTGGTGTGCGCGCGCTGCCTGGACACGGTGGTCGAGGAGATCAGCCGCGATTTCGACCTTTTCTATCGCGCGATGACCTCGATTGCCCACGATGAGGAGCTTCATCTCAACCTCGATGACACCGAAATCGCGTTCTTCGAAGGCGACGGCCTTTTCCTTGCGGATGTCCTCGCCGAACAGGTGAACCTCTCTCTTCCCATGAAGGTAATCTGCCGCAGCGACTGCCGGGGCCTTTGCCCGCACTGCGGCGCCAACCTGAACAATGAAGAGTGCCGCTGCGAAAAGCATGCGTCGGACCCGCGGCTTGCCCCCCTTGCCCGGTTGAAGCAGGACTGGTTCAAAAAGCAATAAAACGCTACACTATCCATTCTTAAATTGGCCGCGCACGCCTGCGGCCTGCCAATAGGAGCTTCGATGCCCAACCCAAAGCGACGTCATTCTAAAAGGCGCACGAGCAACCGCCGGGCGCACGATCATCTCACCGCGCTCACCCTCGGTGAATGCCCCAATTGTCACGAAAAGAAACTGCCCCACAACGCGTGCCCCCGCTGCGGATACTACAAGGGCCGCGAAGTGATTGACACCGCGGGCAAGACAGCCTAAGTTTCCATCGTTTTCCTTTCCGAATTGGTGCCTAGATGACAATCATCGCTCTCGATGCCATGGGAGGGGACCATGCGCCGCGCGCTGAAGTGGAAGGCGCGGTGCTTGCAGCGCGCGAGCTGGGAGTCCGCGTCGTGCTTGTGGGCATCGAGGAGAAGGTGCGCCAGGAACTGAACCGGCACCGGCATCGCGGCTTGCCGATCGAGATACTCCACGCGGCGGAAGTCATCACCATGAGCGATTCACCCTCGCATGCCTTCCGCCGGAAGAAGGAGAGCTCGATGCACGTGGCAGCGCGGCTGGTGCGCGACGGCAAGGCGGACGCGCTGGTCACCGCGGGAAACACGGGCGCTGCGATGACGGTAGCGCGGTTCGTTCTCGGCACGCTGCCATCCGTGGACCGCCCGGCGCTCGCCGCCGCGTTCCCGAACATGAAGGAGAAGGTATCGGTGATCCTGGACGTGGGTGCCAACGTGGATTCGAAGCCGGAACAGCTGGTCCAATTCGCGGTAATGGGCGAAATCTACTACCGCACGATCTGGGGCGTGCGCAAGCCCCGCGTGGCGCTGCTTTCGATCGGTGAAGAAGAAATGAAGGGCAATGAACTCACGCGCGAAGTTTCGAACCGCCTGAAGCAAGCCTCGTTCAATTTTACGGGCAATGTCGAAGGCCGGGACGTGTTCCGCGGAGATGTGGACGTGATTGTTTGCGACGGCTTCATCGGCAATATCGCGCTGAAGATCAGCGAAGGGCTTGTGGAACACATCGGCGGAATGCTCAAGAAGGCCATCAAGAGCAGCCTGACTTCCCAACTCGGCTACGCCCTTTCCAAGCGCGCATTTGACGATTTCCGCAAACGGACGGATTATTCCGAATACGGCGGCGCGCCCCTGCTGGGCGTCCGCGGCGTCACCATCATCGGCCACGGGCGCTCGAATCCGAACGCCATCAAGAACGCCATTCGCGTTGCGACCGAGCTCTGCCGCGCCGGCCTGAATGAAAAAATCGAACAGGAGCTTTCCGCTGCCGCCGCTGTTTCAGCGCGCGGCTGATCGCGGCGGAACCGCAACCCGCCATGGGCAAACTCGCGTTTCTATTTCCCGGTCAAGCTTCGCAGTACCCCGGCATGGGCCGCGATCTCGCCGAAGCTTTTGCCGAGTCGCGCCAGGTGTTTGACGAAGCCGACGCCGCCCTTGGATTCTCCCTCTCAAAGCTTTGCTTCGATGGATCCGAGGACACGCTGAAGCAAACCGAGAACACGCAGCCCGCGATCCTGACGGTTTCCATCGCAGCCTATCGCGCGATGGAGAAGCGCGGCATCGTCCCGGACTTCGCCGCCGGCCACAGCATGGGGGAATACTCGGCGCTGGTGGCTGCGGGAACGCTTGAATTCCCGGCCGCCGTGAAACTGGTCCGCGAGCGCGGACGCTACATGCAGGAAGCCGTTCCCGCAGGCGAGGGAGCGATGGCCGCGATCCTCGGCCTTGCGCCGGCGGAAGTAGCCGACATTTGCAAAAAGGCCGCAGGCAAGGAAATTGTCTGGCCCGCGAATTTGAATTCGCCCGAGCAGACCGTGATTTCCGGACACGCAGCAGCGGTCAAGCGGGCGGTGGAAATCGCATCGCAGAGCGGCGCCAAGCGCGCCGTAATTCTGCCGGTGTCGGCGCCGTTTCACTGCGAACTCATGGCGCCGGCGCAAAAGCGGCTGGAGCCCGACTTGCGGGCGGCGGCCTTTGCGCCATTGCGTTTCCCGGTCATCACGAATGTGGACGCCGAAGCGATCACGTCGGGTGAAGAGGCGCGCGATGCGCTGATCCGCCAGGTTACGCAACCGGTTCGCTGGTTTGATTCCATACGCGAGATGATTGAAGCCGGCGTGACAATCTTCGTTGAAGTCGGCCCGGGCAAGGTTCTGTCGGGCCTGCTGCGGCAAATTGACCGCTCGGTCCACAGCTTCAACGTGGAAGACGCAAAAAGCTTGCAGTCCACGATGGATAAGATCGCCCAGGCGCGCGCCGAAGCGCCGGAAGGCTAGGGCCGCGTGTTTTCGCTCAAGGATAAGGTGGCGTTGGTTACGGGCGCGTCGCAAGGGATTGGACGCGCGACGGCGCTGGCGCTCGCCGAGGCCGGCGCGAAAGTTGCCGTCGCTGCGCGAAACACGGAAAAGCTGGCTTCGCTCGCTTCTGAGATTGCCGGGGCGGGTGGCGAGGCGCTGGCGGTGCCGATGGACGTGGCCGACGGAGCGCAGGTGAAGGCGGGGTTCCAGCAATTGCTCGCGAAGTTCGGCAGGCTCGATATCCTGGTGAACAACGCAGCCATCACGCGCGACACGCTCGCGCTGCGCATGAAGCTGGAGGATTGGGACGCCGTGCTGCGGACGAACCTGACCGGCGCGCATCTGTGCATCCAGCAGGCGCTGGGCGCGATGCTGAGGCAGCGCGCCGGACGAATCATCAACATCACGTCGGTTGTCGCGGAGACAGGCAACGCCGGACAAGCGAATTACGTCGCTTCGAAGGCGGGGCTGATCGGCCTGACGCGCGCGATCGCGGTGGAAGTGGCATCCCGCGACATCACCGTGAACGCCGTGGCGCCCGGGTTCATCGTAACTCCCATGACCGATGTGCTTTCGCAAGAGATAAAGGACAAAATGAAATCGCTCATCCCGCTCGGGCGCATGGGCAGCGACCGGGATGTCGCCGCCGCGATCGTGTTTCTGGCGAGCGACGAAGCCGGCTACATTACAGGGCAAGTCCTGGATGTGAACGGCGGCTTGCACATGGGTTAAAATCCGATTGGCACAAAGGTTGACCCGGCATGGAGCACCGCATAGAATGGGCAGGTTGCATGGGGGGCGCAACCCCACCCCGCTGTACCGGCCCTGGAGAATAAGAGACTGCTGCAACCGGAGGAACAATCAGAATGGCCAGCGTCGAAGAACGCGTGAAGCAGATCATTGTCGAGCAACTCGGTGTGGATGAAGGCGAAGTGACTCCGACCGCTTCGTTTGTGGACGACTTGGGCGCCGACTCGCTTGACACGGTCGAGCTCGTGATGGCCTTCGAAGAAGCTTTCGGCATCGAAATCCCGGATGAGGACGCCGAAAAGATTGCCACGGTGAAGGACGCCAACGAGTACATCGAGAAGCACGCCAAGGCAAGCAAGTAGTCCAGCGGTCGCTCAATCCGAACATGGAGAAGTTTCTTTGAACCGCCGAGTTGTCGTGACGGGCGTTGGGCTGGTCTGCGGCTGCGGCATCGGAACCGACGAGGTCTGGCGCAACCTGCTGGCCGGGAAGAGCGGGATCGGCCCGATCACGCAGTTTGACGCCACCGCCTTTGATTGCCGCATTGCGGGCGAAGTCCGCAATTTCGACCCGCTTCTGTGGGTCGAGAAAAAAGAGCTCAAGAAAATGGGCCGGTTCATCCAACTGGCCCTGGCCGCGGCCGACTTCGCATTCCGCATGTCCGGGTTCGAGGTCACTCCCGAGCTAGCGCCCGCAACCGGCGTTTACATTGCGTCGGGCATCGGCGGATTCGACGTGATCGAGCGCGAGCATTCGAAATTCCTGCAAGGCGGACCCAGCAAGATTTCTCCCTTTTTTATTCCGGCGTCCATTATCAACCTGGCTTCGGGCCACATCTCGATCCGCTACGGAGCGAAGGGGCCCAATTCGGCAACGGCGACGGCATGCTCCGCCTCGGCCCATGCCATCGGCGACTCTTATAAAATCATCGAGCGCGGCGACGCAGATGCGATGATCGCGGGCGGTTCGGAAGCCACGATCACGCCGATGGGCGTAGGCGGATTTGCGGCGATGCGGGCGCTTTCCACGCGCAACGACGAGCCCGAGCGCGCCAGCCGTCCGTTCGATGCGCAACGCGACGGGTTTGTGGTCGGCGAGGGCTCGGGAGTGCTGATCCTCGAAGCGCTCGAAGTCGCGGAGCGCCGCGGCGCGCAAATTCTGGCGGAAATCGTGGGCTACGGAATGTCCGGCGACGCGTATCACATCACGCAGCCGGCGGAAGAAGGCGATGGCGGGTATCGCGTGACGATGAAAACGCTGAAGGACGCGAAGATTTCGCCGGAGCAAGTCGGCTACGTCAACGCGCACGGCACCTCCACGCCCATCGGCGACGCGATCGAAACGATGGCGCTCAAGCATGTGTTCGGCGCGCACGCGAAGAAGGTGCCGATCAGTTCGACGAAATCCATGACCGGGCATCTTCTCGGCGGGGCCGGCGGGCTCGAGGCAGGCATCAGCGTGCTTGCGCTGCGCGATCAGATTCTGCCGCCGACGATCAATTACGAAAATCCCGACCCGGCCTGCGATCTCGATTACGTTCCGAACCACGCGCGCAAGGCCGAGGTGCAATACGCGCTGTCGAACTCTTTCGGTTTCGGCGGCACCAACGCGTCGCTGCTCTTCAAGCGCTGGGACGGAAAATAACAATGGAATGCAGCTCGGGTCTTCAGACCCGAGGCCGTTCGTGAGCCTGGAAGTTCCTCACCTCTGGAGAGGCGAGCTAGATGAACTCTTAAGCAGGAGGCATCGTTGAAAATCGGAGTTTGCGTGAAGCAGGTTCCGGCGAAGGATGCGCCGCTCGCAATTATCGAAGGCGGCGCGTGGATTCGCGAATCCGACATCGGATTTGAAACGAACGAACCGGATGGCTACGCGCTCGAAGAAGCGCTGCGGCTGAAAGAAAAGCACGGCGGCGAAGTGGTGGCCATCTCGATGGGGCCGGAGCGCTCGAAGCAAACGATCAAGGAAGCGCTCGCCAAAGGCGCCGATCGGGGGATTCACGTCGCGGACAACGAGTTCCACAAACTGGACCCGCTGAACTCCGCTCGTTCGCTGGCCGCCGCCATAAAAAGTGAAAACTTCGATCTGATCCTCACCGGTCTTCAAAGCGACGATCAGGGCTTCGGCCAAACGGGCGTGCTGCTTGCGGAATTGCTCGGGCGCCCTCATGCGACAATCATCATGGCCATCGAAGTGATGGATGGGCGCATGAAGCTCAAGCGCGAGCTCGAAGCGGGATGGTTCCAGTGGGTCGAGCTGCCGCTTCCCGCGGTTCTTTCGATTCAGTCCGGAATCAACAAGCCGCGCTACGCGACGCTTAAGGGCATCATGGCCGCAAAGAAAAAAGAGATCGCAACCGTGGACCGCGCTTCGCTTGGGGTGCCGGATTCGCCGACACAGCGTGTGGAGCGTATCTACGTACCGCAAAAAACGAAGAAGACGGAATTCATCACCGGCCAGCCAAAAGAGATCGCGGCCAAACTCATCGAGAAGCTGAAACACGAAGCGAGAGTCCTGTGACGCCGCAACCATCGTCATCCTGAGGAAAGCCGCCGCGGCGGACGACCGAAGGATCTCTTCGGCGAACAAAATTATGAAGATCCTCCTGATCACCGAACAGCGCGATGGCAAGCTGAGCAAGGGCAGCTTCGAGACGCTCGCCGCAGCGCAACAGATCGCACAACAGACCAAGGGCTCGCTCGCGGGCGTCGTCATCGGCAAAGGTGTATCCGCGCTTGCCGACGAGCTAGCCGGCTTCCAACTCGACGAGGTGCTTCTTGTCGAGCACGATCTGCTCGAAAAATACACGCCGGATGGCTTCACGCTCGCTCTTCGCCAGGTAATCGAGAGCGCGAAACCCGATCTCATTCTGCTACCGCACACCTATCAGGTTCGCGACTTCGCGCCGAAGCTGGCCGCATCTCTCGGCAAGGGCATGATCGGCGACTGCATCGCCTACCGTCACGAGAACGGCAAATTGGTTTTCGTGCGCCAGATGTTTCAGGGCCGAACGGCAGCGGACGTTGTCTTTGCAGGTGAAGCGCCGTGGATCGCGACTTTTCAGGCCGGTGCGTTCCGCGCCGATCTGGCCGCGAAGCATCCGAGCGGCAAGGCATCTGTGAAGCCCGTGAACGTAGACTTGAAGCCGGAGCAAATCCGCACAAAGCCGCTCGAGCTTTTCCGCGAAGCGAAGCAGGCCGTTGACCTCACGCAGGCGCCCATCCTGATTTCGATTGGCCGCGGCATCAAAGCGCCGGAGAACATCCCCATGGCCGAAAAACTCGCAAAAGCCATGGGCGGCGAGATCTGCGCCTCGCGTCCGATCTGCGATGAAGGCTGGCTCCCCATGGACCGCCAGATCGGCAGCTCGGGCCAGACGGTCGCGCCGAAGCTGTACTTTGCGCTCGGCATCAGCGGCGCCATCCAGCACGTCGTTGGGATGAAAGGCTCGCGCACCATCGCGGCGATCAACAAGGACCAGAACGCGCCCATCTTCGAAGTCGCCGATTATGGCATCGTCGGCGACCTGTTCGAGATTGTCCCGGCTCTCATCGAGGAACTCGAGAAAACCAAGTAGCGGCGGGCGTTAGTGTCCGCATTCGCCACAACCCCTCCCGCAAGCGGCCACTCTCGGCTGCTCAGCTTCTGCGTAACCCGCCCTAAGCATTTGCAATCAGTTCATTTAAGCAACCGCGGGATTGGCATCCGAACTGCCAATTTTGCAGGGAACTTGTGTAGGTGTTCGTGCGTTCTTATGGAGGTGCCCGACCTTATGCGAACCTTGCTCCAAGACCTGCGGTATGGCATCCGAATGCTGGCGAAGTCGCCGGGCTTCGCCGTTGTTGCCGTGCTCACGCTGGCGCTCGGTATCGGCGCCAATACGGCAATCTTCAGCGTTGTGAACGCCACGCTTCTCACTCACCCCGCGTATAAACAGCCCGAACGGCTCGTGATGGTCTGGGAGTGGAACCGTCGCCTCGCTCCGGATCGCAGCGTGGTTGAACCCGGAAACATGTCGCACGACCGCAACGTGGTCTCTCCCGGAAATTTTCTGCACTGGCGCGCCGACAACAGCGTCTTCGACGAAATGGCTGCGTGGTACGACTTCAATACGAACCTCACGGGCCAGGGCGCTCCCGAGCAGCTTTCCGTGCAGGCGGTCACGCCAAATCTGATGTCTCTTTTGGGCGTGAACGCGCGACTGGGGCACGTTTTCGTGCCCGAAGACGGCGAGACCGGAAAAGACAATGTGGCGATCCTCAGCTACGGACTCTGGCAGAGGCGCTTCGGGTCGGATCCAGACATTGTCGGAAAGACGCTCGTTCTGGACGGGCAGGTGATCACGGTGGTCGGTATCATGCCGCCCCGCTTTCAGTTTTCTGTCGCCCATGGATCGCTCACAGGACAACCGCCCGAACTCTGGGAGCCGCTGGTCTTCAGTAAAGAAAACTGGATACCCCACGGGCGCTACATGAGCGCGCTGGCGCGAATGAAGCCCGGCGTTTCACTGGCGCAGGCGCAATCGCAGATGGACCGGATCGCAGATGATCTTGCGAACCAGTTTCCGCAAATGGACACCAACTGGGGCGTTAACCTCGTGCCCTTGCACGAGCAGGCGGTCGGCGGGATTCGGCCAGCGCTCCTGGTTCTGCTCGGCGCGGTTGGCTTCGTGCTGCTCATCGCCTGTGCGAACGTGGCGAACCTGCAACTTGCTCGCGCCACGGCGCGGCGTCGTGAGTTTGCCGTGCGTACCGCGCTTGGCGCAGGCCCTCGGCGCATCGCGCGCCAGCTTCTGACCGAGAGCATGATCGTCGCCTTCCTCGGAGGCGTAGCCGGAGTTATCCTGGCAAACTGGGCCATTGCCATTGTCCCCTCGCTCGCCCCTCGAAGCTTGCCGGAACTTCAAAGCGTCCATCTCGATCTGCGGGTCCTTGCGTTTACGGCTTTCCTCGCGCTGCTGACCGGCGTTCTCTTCGGTCTTGCTCCGGCTTTTGCTGCCATGCGCCGCGACTTAAATGAATCGCTGAAAGAGGAAGGGCGCAGCGCAGAACAGAGTGCGCGGGGGAGCCGCTTGCGCCGGCTTCTGGTTGTTGCCGAGACCTCGTTAGCGGTCGTCTTGGTGGTCGGAGCAGGCTTGTTGATTCGCAGTTTCGAGCGCCTGCAGGCCGTCCCTCCGGGCTTCGATCCGCGGAGTCTTCTCACGGTCAAGATTGATTTGCCTGGCGCGAAATATTCCAAGCCGGGCCAAAGCGTGGCGTTCTTCCATCAACTTCTCGATCGAGTTCGCGCGCTTCCGGGCGTCGAATCGGCGAGCGGAAATGCTTTCCTTCCGTTCACCGGCCCCGGCTCGGCAACCGACTTCTACGTTGTCGGGCGTCCTGTGCCGCCAGCATCGGGAGAGCGGCCGGTGGTGGATGTCCGCGTGATCGAACCGGACTACTTCCACACGATGAAAATCCCGCTGCTTCGCGGAAGATTCTTCAACGAGCGCGAAGAGACGGAAGAATCACACGTCGTAATCATCAGCGAGACGATGGCGCGCGAAACGTGGCCGAACGAAGACCCGATCGGGCACCAGGTGGTCATCGATATGAAGGACAAGAATGTGCCGAGCACGATTGTCGGCGTCGTCGGCGATGTGAAGCATGCCGGCCTAGATTCGCCGCCTAAAGCGACGTCTTACTGGCCTCATCCCGAACTCCCTTACAACTTCTCGAGCCTAGTGATTCGAACCACGGGCGATCCCATGCACCTTGCAGCAGCCGTGCAGCAACAAGTCCTCGCGCTCGACGCAGATCAGCCGGTGTCGCGAGTACAAACTATGGACCAATGGATGTCCGATTCGACGGCGCAAGCTCGATTCAATACTTTCCTCCTTGCGGCCTTTGCGGGCGTCGCGTTGGCGCTCGCCGCCATCGGAATTTACGGCGTGATGGCATATTCGGTGACGCAGCGCACTCACGAGATCGGCATCCGCATGGCGTTGGGAGCTAAGATCGCCGATGTGTTTCGCCTGGTGACCCGCGAAGGATTTGCGCTTGCGCTGGGGGGCGTGGCGCTGGGGGTATTCCTTTCCGCCGCGATGACGCGACTGCTGCGAAGTTTGCTGTTCCAGGTGGGCACGCTCGACCTGTGGGCGTTTGGGTCCGCCGTCATTCTTCTTTCGGCCGTGGCGCTTGCCGCGTGCCTGATCCCTGCTCGCCGCGCGGCGCGGGTGGACCCCATGGTCTCGCTTCGCTGGGAATGACGCTTCGTCCTTGCCGGGAACTTTTCTCGCTCCAGGTGCGTAACTCCAGCTGAACGAGCAGCAAGGTGTGCAGGCTGCGGCATGGAGTCGAGCGAGGCAAGAGATGGAGACGCTGATACAAGACATGAAGTATGCGGTCAGGATGCTGGCAAAATCTCCCGGATTTGCCGCCGTCGCCGTGCTGACGCTCGCGCTCGGCATCGGCGCAAACTCGGCGCTGTTTTCGGTGGTCAACGGCGTGCTCCTAAGCCCGCTGCCGTATCCGAATCCCGATGAGCTGTTCTCCCTATACGCGAAAACCGCGATGTTCCAGGAATCCTCGGTCTCGTATCCGAACTATGTAGACTGGCGCAGCAACAATCGGTCGTTCTCGGCCCTGGGTGCGTTTCGAAGCGACGAATTCAATCTGACCGGCACGGGCCAGCCTGAACGTTTGCACGGCCACATGATTTCCTCGGAGTTTTTCCCGCTTCTCGGCGTGAAACCGATCCTGGGCCGGTCCTTTACTGCCGAAGAAGACCGCGCCGGCGCGGCGCCGGTTGCGATCATCAGCGACGGTCTGTGGAAACGCAAGTTCGGCGCTTCGCACGACGTGATCGGCAAAACGATGACGGTAAACGCCAGCGTGTATACGATCATTGGCGTGTATCCGGGACATGCGCCGTTTCTCAGTCCCACCGACATCTACGTTCCCATCGGCCAATGGAACGATCCCACATTTCGTGACCGCCGCATCAGCATGGGCATGAACGTGGTGGGGCGCGTGAAACCGGGAGTGACATTCGCGCAGGCGCAGGCGGACCTGGCCTCCATCGCGCAAAACCTCGCCGAGGCATACCCCGACGCCGACAAGGGCACAGGTATTACGCTCGTGCCGCTCAAAAAAGACGTTGTCGGCGACATCCAGGGGATTCTCTTCGTACTGCTCGGCGCCGTTGGATTCGTTCTGGTGATTGCATGCGCCAATGTAGCGAATCTTCTCCTTGCCCGCTCGACGGGCCGGACGCGCGAATTCGCGATTCGCGCCGCGCTGGGAGCCAGCCAGTTCCGTGTGGTGCGGCAGCTCCTGACTGAAAGCATTCTCCTCGCTGTCGCGGGCGGAGCGATAGGGCTCGCGATTGCGAAGTGGGGCACGCAGGCGGTGATTGCGGCACTCCCGGAGGCGCTCCCGCGCGCCGATGAGATCGCGCTGGACTCGCACGTGCTTCTGTTCACCCTTGGCGTTTCTGTGTTCACCGGCATCCTCTTCGGCATGGTTCCCGCGATCAAAACGTTCCGCACGGATTTGCACGACACGCTCAAAGAAGGGGGGCGCGGCGGAAGCGGCGCGCGGCATCGGACGCAGAACATTTTCGTTGCGGTCGAAATGGCCATGGCTCTCGTGTTGCTGATTGGAGCGGGACTCATGATCCGCAGTCTCGCAGCGCTCTGGAGCATCAATCCCGGTTTCGACGCCCGCAATGTTCTGACGTTCAGTCTCTCGTTGTCATCGAAGAAAACCGCGAGTGCAGGCGAGCTCCGGCAGTTCTACCGCGAAACCCTGCGCGAATACGAATCCGTGCCCGGCGTTGAGACCGTTTCGCTGCAGGGCGGCTCGCTGCCTATGACCGGCGATTCCGAGTTACCCTTCTGGCTCGATGGACAGCCGAAGCCCGCGACGCAAAACGAAATGCCTTCCGCGTTGTTCTACCTCGTGACTCCGGGCTATCAGCCGGCGATGCGCATCCCGCTCCTGCGCGGCCGTTTCCTTAACGCGCAAGATGACGAGCACAGCCCTGTCGTCGCGGTGATTGATGACAGCTTCGCGCGCAAATATTTTCCGGGCCAGGATCCGATCGGCAAACGGCTCAACGTTGCCTTGCTCGATACGAAGCCGGAGATTGTCGGCGTCGTTGGCCATGTGGAACACTGGGGCCTCGGTTCCACGGAGCACCAAAATCTCCAGGCACAACTCTATCTGCCGATCTTTCAGGTGCCAGACCAGTTCTGGCCGCTGATTTCGAGCGGCTGCGGATATGTGGCCCGAACCACAGGCACACCACTCGGCGTAGCCGGCGGGATTCGCAGCGCGACGGAAAAACTCGATAGCACCGGCGTGATCTACGAAACACATCCCATGGAGGAGATTGTGAGGAACTCCGTGGCGATGAAGCGCTTTTCGATGCTGCTGCTCATCGTGTTTGCCGTGCTGGCGCTGGTGCTCTCGGCAATCGGCATCTACGGCGTGATTTCGTACGTGGTTGGGCAGCGCTCGCATGAGATCGGCATACGCATCGCGCTTGGGGCGCAACAGCGCGACGTGCTGCGGCTGGTTCTCGAAGAAGGCGGCAAAATGGCGCTGCTGGGCATCGGGGGCGGCCTGATTGCGGCGTTCGGGCTTACGCGGCTGATGGCTAAGATGCTGTACGGCGTCAGTACGCACGATCCGGTGACATTCGGCGCCGTCGCGATCGTGCTGACCGCCGTTGCGCTCACCGCTTGCTACATTCCGGCGCGACGCGCCACGCGCGTCGATCCGCTCGTCGCGCTGCGCTACGAATGAGAGCTTGCAACTCGATTCGCTTCTTCTTGCGGAACCACCCGATACGCTGAACACCTGCGCCCTTCTGTTAGAATCTCCGCATGGCGATTGAACGGGAGCAGCTTGAAGCGGATGTGCTGATCATAGGCGCAGGGCCCGGGGGCCTGGCGTGCGCGCTGCATCTGGCGAACCTGATTGAGGCGCATACGAAAGCAGGCAAGCAACCTGCACTATCGAGCGAGAATATTTACGTGCTCGAGAAGGGGCACGAGCTGGGCGCACATCAACTTTCGGGCTCGATCATGGACCCTCGCGCACTGCGCGAACTGGTTCCCGACTTCGAGAAGACCGCGCCGCTCGACACGCCCGTGACGGGCGACGCCGCGTATTACTTCACTGAGCGTACTTCCTACAAGCTGCCGATCACGCCTCCGCCGCTGGCAAATCATGGCAACTACGTCGTGTCGCTCAACAAACTGGTGAAATGGCTTGGCGGGCTGGTGGAGAAAAAAGGCGTGAACGTGTTCACGCAGTTTGCCGGGAGGGAGCTGCTGTACGACGACAACAGGACGCCCGCAGGAATTCGCGGCGTCCTGACGGAAGATAAGGGCGTGGACAAGAACGGGAAGCCGAAAGACAACTTCACGCCGGGGTACGAATTGCGCGCGAAAGTCACCGTGCTGGCGGAAGGGCCGCGCGGGTCGTTGACGAAGGAGATGGTCAACAAGCTCAAGCTCGATGGCTTAAACCCGCAGGTTTATGGCATCGGAATCAAGGAATTGTGGGACGTGCAACCGGGGCGCATCGAAACCGGGTACGTGGCGCACACACTGGGATGGCCGCTCGAATCGGACAAGTATGGCGGCGGCTGGGTCTACGGGATGCGCGACAACCGCGTGTCGCTGGGGATGGTGGTGGCGCTCGAATGGCAGAACCCGTTGTTCGATCCCCACGAAGCGTTTCAGAAATTCAAGACGCACCCGTTTGTGCGCCACATCATCGAAGGCGGAAAGCTGGTGCGGTACGGCGCGAAGACGGTGCCATACGGCGGATGGTATTCAGCGCCGAAGAATTACGTGAACGGCGGATTGATCATCGGCGATTCGGCGAGCCTGCTGAATTCACAGCGGCTGAAGGGCATTCACACGGCAATCAAGAGCGGCATGCTGGCGGCCGAGACGATTTACGAGGCGCTGTGCGCGGGAGATACGTCGGAAGCGAAGCTGGCCGCCTACCAAGCGAAACTCGAAGCGAGCTGGATCAAAGAAGAGCTGTGGCCGGTGCGGAATTTTCACCAGGCGTTTCACAGCGGTCTGTGGGGCGGGCTGGTCAAGTCGGGAGTTCAGTTCGTCACCGGCGGGCGCGGCCTGGTGGACCCGATGCGCAGCGAGGCGGGATACAAGGAGTATCGCAAGCTGAATCGGGACGCGACGCTTGTGGACCAGTCGACGCGCTTCAAGGGCGACGGCAAGCTGACGTTCGATCGGCTGACGGACGTCTATCACTCCGGCACGCGGCATGAAGAGGATCAGCCGTGCCACCTACAGATACTCGAACCGAATATTTGCGGCGACCGGTGCGTACGCGAGTACGGCAACCCATGCCAGTATTTTTGCCCCGCGGCCGTCTATGAGATGACGATGGAAAAAGGCGCGCCGCGGCTAAAGATCAACGCGTCGAACTGCGTGCACTGCAAGACGTGCGACATCGTCGATCCGTATCAGATCATCAATTGGGTTCCCCCGGAGGGCGGCGGCGGGCCGAATTACGAAGGGATGTGAGTTCTAGAAGTTAGAGGCGAGAAATTAATGATTCGAAGAAGAAACTGGCGCCCTCGAGAAGGCTGGCAACAGATTCCTCACTTCGTTCGGATGACAACATAAACCGAGAAGGGCAGGCGACGAAAAAGCGGAACACCTCGGACCTGATCCTTAACCGCCAAAGATGTGCCTCAGGCGTGACCAGAAACCGGGCTTTTTCTTCGATGGCTGGCCTTCGCTTCCCTGCTTTCCCGGCTGGGAATTTGCCTTGGGCGTAGGCTGCGCCGCTGGCAGCCGCTGCGGAGCTTCCACGTGACCAGTGAATTGCCAGTCGGGCTCGACGCGTGCATAGCGAATCACGAGAGCCATATCGGCGGTCGGATCGGGCGGGGCATGCGGCGAGGACGCTGAGAACGTCATTGCGGGCAAGTCTATCTTGTACTCGGGCATTCCGCTCAAGGGAGCTGGTGGAGGCGGCGCGGGCTTCAGCTTGGGAGTTTCGGGGTGAGCATCGTTGGCATGCGGGAGAACGCTGAGTTCGATATCAGGCTCGGCTGCGGAGACAGCGCTCGACGTGGGCGATCCAGATTTGGTTTCAGCGTCTGCGGCGGACGGCTGAAGAATCGGCGGCGATGCTGCCGACAACCCACGCTCCGGGATCGGTGGAGGCGGGAGAGCGTTGTGGACGCGCATTATTTCGCACTGGCAGGTGCCCGGCGTGCCTGCGACCGGGGAAAGTTTTCCGCCGGCGAGAAAAAATTCTCCCGTTTGAGGCACGATCAGGTCTTCGCCCGTGAATTGCTGTTCGAGCTTGAGCGCGCCGCTTGAAGCGAGGACGCAGAGTGAATCTCTGAGGTCGAGCCCCACGGTGATGTCGCGAGCCGCGCCGCTGATGTCGAGCGGCGTCGCGATGATCGTGGGAGTAAAGATTCGCAATGACGTCGCTGCGGGAAGCTGCACGCGCAGGCGGCCAAAGTTCAGCGCCAGCGTGACGGCGGTGCCCGATTCAAGCAGTGTGAGCTTGGCCGGCCCGCAGATGTCTATTTCGCCCCCGGCAAGAAGCGTCATCTGCGCCATGCCCGAATGGACCGTTATCACACTGCCATTTGCAACGAAAATGCTGGGCGCAACGGTTGCCGTTCCGCTGCCCGCCGCAGTGCCACCTTCGACAGAGACATCGAGGCCCTCCACGCGAGCAATCGCGCTGGGCGGAGCTTCCTGCGCGCGAAGCGGGGCGGCGATGGTTAAAGGGAACAAGAGGAGCGGAAGAAGAACGAAGACCGCGCCGGGAGCCGGCACCGCGATCGAATCAGAACGGAAATGGCGGGACTTCGAGACGGGCACAGGATTCGCCTATACTGTATCGCAGTGGACAATCGTACGACATCGGGCGGCGGACCGGCCAGCCCTAATAATAAATCCCCATTTGAGGCAACGCCGCCAGAGCTCTCGCGCTGGCGACAGTTTCAGATTCCGATTATCGCTTGGGCGGTGTACTGGCTCGTGAGACTGATCGGCCCGACGCTGCGCGTGGAACTGATCGGCGTCCACAACGCAGCACAAATCCGAAGCGCAGGCGAGCCGGCCATCGGCACGTTCTGGCACCGCTGCATTTTTTCAGCGATATGGATCTGGCGAGGGCGCGGGATCGTGGTGCTGAATACGGTGAACTTCGACGGGCAGTGGACGCGGCGCGTAATCGAGCGGCTGGGGTTCGGCACGGCGCAGGGAAGTTCGTCACGTGGAGCGATTGAAGGACTCACGGTGATGGCCAAGCGGCTGGAGGAAGGCAAGCACGTCGCCCTCACGATTGATGGGCCGCATGGGCCGCGCTTCGTTGCCAAACCCGGCGCGGTGATTCTTGCGCGGCGCACGGGAAAGCCCATTTCCATTTTTCACGTCGGGCTCGCACGGGCGCACACGTTCAAGAAATCGTGGGACCAGTTCCAGTTGCCGTACCCGTTTTCCCGTGCGGTGATGTTTGTCGCGCCGCCCATCCGCGTGCCGATGGATGCCGAGAGCAACGTGATTCATGCAAAGCAGGCCGAGGTGCAAGCGGCGCTTGAGCGAGTGCGCGATGTCGCTGAGTCGTGGTTTCATTTGAGAGAAGCAGAGAGAGACCGAGTCCGTGACGAATGGAGGGAGAAGGGCGCGACCGCCCCAGCGGAAGAGTAGCTGTATTCCCCGCCAGGATTTGCAGGCGAGATCCTGGCCGGATGGTCAGCTTTCGCCGAGCTTGACCGGAATCGTCATTTTCTTGCCGTCGCGAACAATCGTCAACGTAACCGTGTCGCCGGGCCAAGCGCGGTTGAGCAGAAGATTCAATTCCATTTGGCTGGTGAGCTCTTTCCCGTCCACGGCGACAAGAATGTCGCCGCCAATGCGCAATTCCTGAAGGCCGGCGAGCACGGACTTGTTCCCGCCACGGATTCCTGCCTGCGCGGCGGCACCTCCGGGCGTGACGCGTTCGATCAAGATGCCTTGCTGCACGTTGAGATTGAGCGCCTGAGCGAGGCTGGGCCAGATCGCGCGGCCTTCCGCACCGAGCGTGGCATGACGAACGCGTCCTTTCGTGATCAGATCGTTGGCGACCCGCTTCGCGGTGTTGACGGGAATAGCGAAGCCAATGCCGGCGGTCGTGCCCGTTGGCGCGTAGATGGCACTGTTGATGCCGATTACTTCGCCGTGCGAGTTCAGCAGCGGGCCTCCCGAATTGCCGCGATTGATGGCGGCGTCGGTTTGAATCGCTTCGTCAATGAAGGTGCTTTCGCTGGTTTGGACGGTGCGGCCAAGCGAACTGACAACGCCCGTGGTGAGCGTGCTCTGGAAGCCGAAAGGATTTCCGATTGCAAGAACGCGCTGGCCGACAAGAAGATTGCGCGAATCGCCGAGCGGCAGAGGCACGAGTTTGTGCCCGTGGGCGTCGATCTGAATCAGCGCGATATCGTTGCGCGTGTCGGCGCCGATCATCTTTGCCTTGAAGTGCGAGAGATCGCCCATTGTAACCTCAATCGTTTGCGCGCCTTGCACCACGTGATAGTTCGTCAGGATGTGCCCGTCGGTATCGATCAAGAAGCCCGAGCCCGCGCCTTCCACCGGCACCGGGTTGTAGAAAAAATCGTACTCGACCGTGCGAGTGACGATGTTCGCGACCGCCGGCGAAGCTTGCCGGTAAATGCGGACGTTTTCCGTCTCTGTGGCATCGAGGTTCGCGCCGCCGCTCGCAGGCGGTGCCGCAATCGCGGACGCACGAGTTGCATCCACGGCAGCGGGAGTGGGCTGTCCGTAGCGTGAGCCGGCCCAGTACGCGCCGAGCCCTATGATCAAGCCGATCGCCAGCAGGCGAACGGTCCGTCCTCGGCTGTTTTCTAGCATCATGGCGGCAATCCTTATCTAAATCTGGGGCGGGACTCCGCGTCGCGCAGAGCTCCCTGTGAATGGATACGCAGCCGCTTCAGGAAATGTTTCGTCCGGAGGCAGCCAGTTGTTTCAGTTTCGAAACCAAGCTCTCCACCTGGCGCTTTGTCTCGTCGAGCGAACCCGAGCAATCAATTACATCATCGGCCAAAGCGCGCTTTTCGTCCACGGGCATCTGCGCCGCAATGCGCTGTTGGGCCTGTTCAAGGGAGAAGTCGCGTTCTTTTAGGCGTGCGAGCTGCTGGACGGGGCGGGACCAGCAGACGATGACGCGATCGAGCGACTTGTTATAGCCGGCCTCGATGATGAGGGCCGCTTCCACCACGGCAAATTCGGGCCCGCCGGGACGGTCGAGCGCCGCGAACCATTTTTGCACGACATCGAGAATTCGAGGATGAAGAATCTGGTTGAGCCGTGCACGTTTGGCGGCGTCGACGAAAACGATCGCGCCGAGTTTCGCGCGATCCACTTTGCAGCCTGCATCGAGGATATCCTTGCCGAACTCGGCCACCACTTCGTCGTAGGCGGCCTGGCCCGGCTCCAGGAGCTCGTGGCCAAGAGTGTCGAGCTCGAGGACCATGCAATCCAGGTCGCGCAGCATCGCCGCGACAGTGGACTTACCGGAAGCAATTCCGCCTGTGAGGCCGACTCTAAGCATAGTGGGACGCGAGCGGTATCATTGGCGGACGGCGGCAGCGGCAGGCGCACGCGAGCCGCGGCGCAATTGAGCGGCCTTTACCGTGTTGCTCATGAGCATGGCAATCGTGAGCGGGCCGACGCCGCCGGGCACAGGCGTCAACGCTCCAGCGACACTTGCGACATCGGGGTGCACGTCGCCCACCAGCGCACTGCCCTTTGCGCGGAATTCGGCGAGGCGCTCAGGAAAGTTCGCAAAAAGTGCCGCCGCCTGGGTCGCGTCCGTAATGCGATTGATGCCGACGTCAATTACTGTGGCGCCCGGACGAATGTAATCGGCTGTAATCATCGCGGCCCGCCCCATGGCCGCTACGACGATATCGGCGCGACGCACGACTTCGGGCAGATCGCGCGTCTTCGAATGGCAGACTGTGACGGTGGCGTTCGCGTGCATCAGAAGGAGCGCCATGGGTTTGCCAACGATGTCGCTGCGGCCCACCACCGCGGCGTTTGCGCCTTCGAGCGTGATTCCGCTGCGCTTCAGAATTTCCATGACACCCGCGGGAGTGCATGCGACGAGATTCGGGCGGCCTGCGACAAGGCGCCCAACGTTCACGGGATGGAAGCCGTCCACATCCTTCGCGGGGTCAACTGCTTCGAGGATTTTCTTCGCGTCCACTTGCGTCGGGAGCGGCAATTGCACGAGGATGCCGTCCACATCATCGCGGCGGTTCAAGTCTTCGACGATGGCGAGAAGTTCGGCTGTGCTGATGGACGCGGGCAGAGAGATGTGCACGCTGGCAAGGCCGAGTTTTTCGCACGCGGCAATCTTGCTTTTGACGTAGACCTTTGAGGCGGGATTGTCGCCGACAAGGACCGCGGCAAGCCCGGGACGAATCCCGGCTGCCGCGAGCGCGGCGATCTTGCCCGCCAGTTCGCCGTAAATCTCGTCGCGGGTCGCCGTCCCACTGAGAATTCTTGCGGCCAAGAAACTCCTCCGTACGCACGGATCAACGAACTCGTCATGATAGCAAAAAGCGGATGAGGGAGGTTGGTGGTTCGAACCGGCAAAGAAGTGGAATAGAATCTACGGGAGATTCACGGAGGGCTGGAATGCTTTTTGGAGACGTCCCGGAACGGAAGCAACAGGAGCGCGAAATGCGCGATGCCGGGCGCCTGCCGCCGGGACAGTCGCTGACGCTGAAATGGCCGGTGCTGCATGAAGGCACAGTGCCGCGGTTTGATCCACAGACGTGGGACTTTCGCATCACGGGAGTGGTCGAAAAGCCATTGCGCCTTACATGGAAGGAATTCACCGCGCTGCCGATGAGGGAAGTCGTTGCGGACATGCACTGCGTGACGCGCTGGAGCCGGTTCGACGTGCGGTGGGAAGGGGTTCCGTTCACGGAAGTGATGAAGCTGGTGAACCTGAAACCTGAAGCGAAGTACGTGATGGTGTTGGCCGAGCAGGGTTACACGTCAAACGTGCCGCTCGCGGATTTGATGCGCCCGACGACGCTCTTTGCGCTGAAGCACAATGGCGAGCTGCTCACCGGCGATCACGGATATCCGGTGCGGCTGGTCGTGCCGCATCTGTATGCGTGGAAGAGCGTGAAGTGGGTGCGCGGTCTCGAATTCATGGAGCACGACGCGCCGGGCTTCTGGGAGCAGAACGGCTACCACATGTACGGCGAGCCGTTCAAAGAGCAAAGATACAGCGGCTAGTGGAGAGTGACGAGTGGCTAGAGAAATATCACGAAGCCTTCGCACAAAGTGAGTAAGAAGGCGGAGGCAATTCAAGAGGAGACTTTCGGGCGCGACTTTTGAGAAATAATGCAAAGAGTCCAAGCCCGCTAATGAAAAAACGCCGCGGATCGAAATCCGCGGCGTTCCAGTTTTCAAGCCTCGGCTTCCAGCTTCTAGTAAATGTCGTACTGCTCCCAGTGAAGCGTGGGGTCGGCCTGGATGATGACGCTCTTTTTCGTCCAGCGCTCGAGCTCTTCGACGAGCGAGGATTCGCGCGTCTTGAGCGCCTTCGAAATTTCGGGGTGGACGCGCAGCGTGAGGCTGCCGGAATCCATCTCGGGAGCCATCTTGCGGGCTTCCGTCTGGATTTCGTAGCACAGCGTGGGAATGGATTTCACCATGCCTGAGCCGGTGCAGTAGGGGCACGGCTGGCAGAGCGTGCGTTCGAGCGCCTGCTTGGTGCGCTTGCGCGTGATGGCGATGAGGCCGAACTCATTGAAACGGAGCATCTTGGAAGGTGCGCGATCGGCGCGAAGGGCGTCTTCGAGAGCGGCCATCACTTTTTCCCGGTTGCGGCGGTCTTCCATGTCAATGAAGTCGATGACGATGATGCCGCCCAGATCGCGCAAGCGCATCTGGCGGACGATTTCTTTCACGGCTTCCAGGTTGGTGCGGACGATAGTGTCTTCGAGGCGATTCGACCCTTTGCCGACGAATTTTCCGGTGTTGACGTCGATGGCAACAAGCGCCTCCGTGTGGTTGATGACGATGTAGCCGCCCGATTTGAGCCACACTTTGGGCCGCAATCCCTTGTCGATTTCCTGCTGGATGCCAAACTCTTCGAAGACGGGCGTTTCCTTCGTATAGAGCTTCACGCGATTAACGAGCTGCGGCTGGAAGCGGCTCATGAATTCCACCACTTTGGTGTACTCGTCTTCGGTGTCCACCCAAATGGCCGAGAAATCCGGAGTGATGTAATCGCGCAGGATACGCTCGACGAGATTGAGGTCACGATGCAACAGCGACGGGGCCTTGCGCTGTTCCGAGCGCGACTTAATCTCGGCCCATGTGCGCGTGAGGAATTCGACGTCGGTGCGGACCTCGTCGGGCGAGGCGCTTGCAGCCGCCGTGCGAACGATGAAGCCGCCGCCGGATGAGCCCTTTGCCTCGTTCACCAAGTGACGCAGGCGAGCGCGATCTTCCGCTGAGGAAATCTTGCGCGACACGCCCGTGTGATCGAGCGTCGGCATGTAAACCAGAAAGCGGCCCGGCAGAGCGACGTGACTCGTAATGCGCGCGCCTTTTTTGCCCAGGGGTTCCTTGGCGATCTGCACGATGATCTCCTGGCCTTGCTTCAGAAGGTCGGCGATCAACTGGGTGCGGCGGGGCTGCGGGCGACTGTGGCCGTGGCTTCCGCTGTGCCCGTGCTGGGGGCGGCGTCCGCGATCATCGCGGCGTCCGCGGTCGCGTCCACCGCGGCGAGCAGGATTCTGCATGCGCGAGCGGAAATCGTTCCGAACTTGCGCCTTCGAAGGCTGCGATTCCTGCGCCAACGGGTTTTCGGAATGCTCAGGCGAAGCGTTTTCAGCGGAGGCCGACATTGCTTCGGCTTCGGTTGCGTCGGCGTGATCCAGTTCTTCCGGTGGCCCGATCATTCCTTCCGCCTCGGCCTCTGCTTCCGCTTCGAGGGTTTCGGCGTCTTCGGCGGCGGCTTCCTCTGCATCCGAGGCGGCTTCTTCGGCTTCGGAAACGGTGGTTCCCGTGGATTCCGCGTTGAAGGCTCTTTCTTCCGCGTGGCGCGCGGCTTCGTCGCTCTGCGCTTCGGCAATGTGCTCGGCGACGGCAGTGGCTTCTTCTTCGCTCAGGTCCGGGTCGACATGAATCTCACCGATTGCGTGGGCGTCCGGATGCTCTTGCGCTTCGTGGATTTCGTGAGCCGCGAACTCCGCACGCTCCTCATGCGGTTCGTGCTCTTCGTGTTCGTGAGGTTCATGACGATGCCCGGCATGTTCCGGGGTGGCCACCGGCAACGAGTGGCTCTCGCTCGCTGGCGGTTCGTGCGTTTTCCATTTCGAGAGGCTCTCCCCGGGAAGCGGCTCAAGACCCGTGGAGGAAAACGATGGCCGGAACTCGGAGCGCGATTGCGGAGCCGCTTCCTGAGCGGATTCGCTGACCGTTTCGACCGGCGCAGCCGATGGCGTTGCCGTTGGAACCTCGTGCTCCTGAACATTCTCCAGCAATCCCGGCGCCGAGCCGGCAGGTATGGGAGGGCGTTCCCGATATTTCGCGAAAGACTCTCCCGGTAGAATCACGGGGACATAGTTCTCCGCGGGTCCTGCATCGCTCGGGCGATCTTCATACGAACGCGGCGAAGCGTACTTCGATGGCGGCAGTTCGCGCCCATAGCGACGGTCGCCACCGCGACCCCCTCCGCTGCCTCCACGACCTCCGCGTCCACCTGGACGACCGGGGCGTCCACCTCGGCGACCAAAATCGCGGCCCCCGCGAGGACGCTCAAAGCGGCTGCGGTCGTGCGCCGGAGTAAAAGCGGGTGTTGCTGGAGACACACTCGGTGGCGGGGCCAGGGGACTCTCCGCAGGAGTGAACGATTCTGAAGCCCGGGCGATGCCGGGAGCATCCGCTGCCACAGAGGCATTGGGCACGGACTCGACGTCGCTAGGCACGATTGACGGGATGGTGCCGGTGTTCGCGGCAAACGCTTGTCCGCCTTGATCCTCCATTTTCTGAATTTTGTCTTCGGCGGTGGTGACGATGTGATCGAATTCTTCGATGTCTTCCAGGAAGTCACTGACGTACAGGAAGGCGTCACCATCAAGGCCGATATCCACAAACGCCGACTGCATGCCTGGCAGCACGCGCGTTACGCGGCCTTTATAGATGCTTCCTACTAACGCAAACTCTTTTTCCCTCTCAACGTAATACTCACAGAGTTGACCTTCTTCCATAATGGCGACCCGCGTCTCGTGCGGGTTCGCCGATACGACCATTTCCTTCGACATGTAAACTCCTCACGGCGCATCGGCGGGCGGCGGCGCGCACACGTGCGCGCGCACGAACGGCGTGGCGGAAGGCGCTGCCTTCTACTGGCCACGGCGGGCCGCTCATAAGCGGATTGCCTCCAGGTATGGTTGCTTTCCTCACCCGATGCGTCTCTCGATCAAGTTTAGCTCCGCGGCCACCATTGCGAATTCGTGGCGCGGGCACTGAATCATTCGGGGCTCAGTTGACGAAGCGCCGCATGCGAACGTTCATCACCAAGCCCAAAGCCAAAAATACAAAGGCCGTCGCCGACCCTCCGTAACTCATCAGCGGCAACGGAATACCAGTGACCGGCACGTAGCCGATCACCATCGAAGCGTTGACCAGAACGTGAAATCCCAAGATGGCGGTAACGCCCATCACAACGTACACGCCCGCCCTGTCTTTTGCTTTCTGCGCGTTGTCCACCAGGCGCAGAATCAACCCAAGGTACAGTAGCAATACGACGCAAACTCCGATGAAACCCTGCTCTTCCGCCAAAGCAGCCAGAATAAAATCCGAGTATCGCACGGGCACAAAGCCCAGTTGGTTCTGGCTGCCCTTGCCGAATCCCTTTCCCCAGAAACCCCCGGAGCCGACGGCAATTTCCGATTGCAGGATCTGATAGCCTGCGCCGCGAGGGTTTTCCTCTGGGTGAAGAAAAGTCTGGATGCGTTGCTGCTGGTACGGCTTCAGATGATGCCGCATATTCCAGCCGATGGGAATCATTAACGCAATCACCAGTACGCCTGCCGCCCAATGTTTCCATTCAATCCCGGCGATGAAAGCTCCCACGAGCGCGACGGGAACCAGCACCATCGCCGTTCCTAAGTCGGGCTGGATCAAAATCAAGCCCACGGGGATCAAGGTAAGAACGCCGACTTTCACTAGATCCAGCAGCGCCATCTTGTCGGTGCGCACTTCGCTGAAGTAGCGCGCCAGCACTATGATTATAATCAACTTCATTAGCTCTGACACTTGGAAATATGCCAGGCCGCCCAGAGAGACCCAGCGTTTCGCCCCGAACCGCGAGTGGCCAATCACCAGAACAATCAACAACATAGCCACTCCGAACACATAGAGCGCGGGGGCTTGGTCCAGCAAGGTGTGATAGTCGATGCGGGAAATCAGGAACATTCCCGCAATTCCAGCAGCGATCCACATCATCTGTTTCCACTGCATGCCAACCATGGGGCTTGCGTGCGTGGAAGAATAAATCTCAAGCACACCCAGGCCACTGATTGCGAAAACGATCGCGAGTAGCGTCCAATCGAAGTCCTGCACGTGCGGGCGGTCTTTCACGGTTGTTGGGCTCCGACGGTTGCGACCACAGCGCGAGAAGCGCTGGGCTGCCCCTCGGGATCGGCATTGGCTTGTTGCTGCGACCGCGCATTCTTTTTGTCGTAGTACGCCTTCACGATATCCCGCGCAATCGGCCCCGCCACTGCCCCGCCGTGCTCGCCGCTCTGAACGAGCACCGCCACAACGATTTCCGGGTTGCGGCGCGGAGCATATCCGACGAACCAGGCATTGTCTTTGAACTCTCTCTGCTTCCCCAGCCTATTCCGCACGTCATAACCAATCACCTGGGCGCTGCCCGACTTGCCGCAGAACTCGATGTTCTGCAATTTGGCACCGGCCGCGGTGCCGCCTTCGTTCACGACGCCGTACATTCCTTGCGTCACTTTCTCGACGGTGTCCTCGGAAATTGCAAAGTGTTCCGCGTGCGGGTTCTGAAAGTTCTTCAAGAGGTGCGGCTCGACGAGAGTTCCGCCGCTTGCCACGCCGGCAATCATGCGAGCAAGTTGAATGGGAGTGGTGGTCACCGCGCCCTGGCCCACGGCAACAGAGATCGTTTCGCCCGCGTACCACTTGCGGTGAAAAACTCGTTCCACCCATTCCTCCGACGGGACGAGACCGGGCTCTTCGCTCGGCAGATCAATGCCCGTGCGATGTCCCAGGCCGAGCGCATTGGCGTAATAAGAGATGCGATCGATGCCCAGCAGCTTTCCAACGTTGTAGAAATATACGTCGCAGGATTGCACGATGGCTTTGTGAAAGTCCACGACGCCATGGCCGGCTGTTTTTCCGAAGACGTGGCACTTGAACATGCGTCCATAGAAAGTGGCATAGCCGGGGCAAAATGCGGTCATGCTTTCCGGAATCGCCTTCGATTCCAGCATGGCCGTTGCCATGACAATCTTGAACACGGAACCCGGCGCGAGTTGGGCCTGTATGGAGCGGTTCAGGAGAGGAGTTTCAGGGTCCGCATTGAGTGACTGCCATTCTTCCGTGGGAATTCGCACCGCAAAGTCGTTGGGGTCGAAGGTGGGGCGGCTCAATATTGCAAGAACTTCACCCGTCCGCGCATCCATCGCCACGACGGAGCCTTCCTTGTCCGCCATGTCGTTTTCGGCAATCGCCTGCAAATCGTAATCAATGGTGAGCTGGATCGGCTTCCCAGGTATCGCTTCGACATTGTCAAGCGTGCGCATCACTTTTCCAAGGCTATTGACCACCACGCGCCGCATCCCGTCGGTGCCCTCGAGCGTTTCGTTGTATTGCCGTTCAAGACCGGCTTTACCGACGATGTCGCCGGGGCGATAGCGGCCGTCGCTTTCCTCGAGCTGCTGCGCCGAAACTTCGCCTACGTAGCCGATGGCGCTGGCGAGCTGCGAACCGTGCGGATAGCGCCGCCGCTGAACCATCATCAATTCGAGTACGGGAATGTCGGCACGGTGCGATTCGACGAAAGCAATATCTGCAAGGCTGGCCGCCGGCTTGATCACGACCGGCTGAAATTTGGGTTCGTTCCTGGCGGCGTCGAGCTGCTGTTGGAGGTCGCCCTTGCTAATACCCAGTCCTTCCCCGATCTGCGGGAGAGCTTTCTCGATTGCTTTTGGCTCATCGCGAAGGAGGAGAATGCTGAAGGAGGGAAAACTGTCCACAAGAATGCGGCCTTCGCGGTCCAGCATGGCGCCGCGAGGAGCAATGATCGGAATCGAGCGAATGCGGTTACGTTCCGCAAGATCCGCGAAGTGCCCCGATTGAACGACTTGCAGTTTCCAGAATCCGATCAACAGCAGAATCACCAAGCCCACGGAGCCGTATGAAATCAGTGCCAGGCGACCCTGGGGGATTTTCTGGTCGTTAACGGTCCAGCGTGCCAACAAAACTCCCGCGCGGCGGGTCGTACTCGGCCCTCATGCGCTTCCTGTCCGATTCGGACGTAAACTGAAGTGTCCTTTAAACTACACTGGAGCGAGGGCGACCGCAAGCCGCCGATGTCCATTCGGTCAACGCGATTGGAAGTTTGAGGCGGCAATTTGTGTTCTTCGTGTTGGGCGGCAGAATCAAAGCTACGAAGACCGTCGAAGACGATCGAGGAGCGCGAAAAGAACGACACCGGCGCCCGCCGTAACGATCGAATCCAGCAGGAGGCGGGGAGAGAAAAACGGCGTCTGAAGATCCAGCAAAACGTGTTGCGTGATCGTCAGCACCACCTGATGGAAATGGAAAAACAAGAATATAAGTCCGAAGCGGCTGGCTGGGTGCTCTGTGTCAATCCGCGCTCCGATTGACGATGCGACATATCCGACAATCGTCTTGGCGATTCCATACAAGCCGATGGGATCGTGGCTGAGAGCATCCTGGAATATTCCGATAGCGGCTCCCAGGAAAAGCCCTGTCACCGGGTTCCGCCGGCTCACTCCGAAATAAATCGTAACAAGAAGCGGCAAATCGATGAGCTCGGACCAGCGGCCGTACTTGTGAAGAAATGCCTGCAGAACGAGCGCGAGGAGCGCGGCCCCCAACACCGTGCCGCTGTAATACTTGTGCACTTCGATGTTGGATTCTGACTGCGCCCCGGGATTGAGCATGTAAGACATTTTAGCGATGCGGCTCGGGTGCCGGACTTTTTATTCCGGCGGGCTGGTTCGCAGTGGGCGCAGACTTGGGAGCGCCCGTTTTCGGCTGTGATGATGGGAAAGACGACGCGGAAGGTGCGCCCGAACCACCACTCGTCTTTTTCGGTGTCAGCTCCTGCTGCGACAGCAATACGAGCACTTCTTCCAGGCGGTCCAGGCGCGCGGCGGGCCGGATACGGATTACCTGAAACGGATTTCCAGGATCGGCGCTGGCAATGGTGCCAATCGGCAAGTCTTTTGGAAAAATTCGATCTTCACCGGAAGTGGCAATCGCTTCGCCCACCTGCACTTTTTCATCGTTCACGATGTATTCCATGTGGGGCTCCGGATCACCGCTTCCCTTCACTACTCCATGAGTTCTTGTGCTCGCAATTAGAGCTCCTACGCCGCTGTCCTTGTCATTGATCAGGAGCACCTGGGCCGACGCCGGGAACACCTCTACGATCTTTCCCACCACACCATCCGGAGTTATGACACCCATATTGCGGCGTATGTGGTCGTGCTCGCCATGATTGATGAAGAGCGTATGCGAAGTGGGATCGGCACTCGCGCCAATCACCTCTGCCGCAAGCATTGCCGCTTCCGGGTGGGCTTCGCGGAAACTTTGCAGCACACCCAGACGCTGCTCCTCGGCCGCCCGGCTTTCGAGCTGCTGATTGCGCAACCGGAGCTGTTCCACTTCGCCGCGCAACTTCTGATTTTCAGCGCGCGCATCGTGCAGCGAAACGTATCCGTACCAAACACCGCTTATCTTCGAGAATGCCAGAGTTCCCGCGCGTTCCACCGGTGTAAGCATCTCGACGGCCCAATAGCGGACCAGCCGCACGTGATCCTCGCCGTTCTCACGCTTGATCTGGAACGCCAGCAGCAACACTTGTGCGAGAACGATCCCAGCAAGGAGTGCCAACGGGCGGCGGCGGATAGTATCGATCATGGTCCTGGAATCAATCGATTGAGACGAGACGTAGCAGCCGGAAATCGCTTAGCATCTTGCCCGTTCCCAGAACGACCGAAGCCAGCGGGTCATCGGCAATCGACACGGGCAACCCCGTTTCCTCCCGGATTCGTTTGTCGAGGTTCTTGATCAGCGCGCCTCCGCCGGTAAGCACAATGCCGCGATCGCTGATATCGGCGGAAAGCTCGGGCGGCGTGCGCTCGAGGGCCACGCGGATCGCATTCAGGATCGTGGAAATGCACTCGGAGAGGGCCTCGCGGATTTCACTGTCGTCAATCGTTACTGTTCGCGGAACGCCTTCAATCAGGTTCCGGCCTTTCACTTCGAGCGTCAGCGGCTTTTCCAGCGGGTACGCCGACCCAATCTCGATCTTGATTTGTTCAGCGGTGCGCTCGCCCACGAGCAGGTTGTATTTCCGCTTCAAGTAGTGCATCACCGCTTCGTCCATTTCATTTCCGGCTACGCGGACCGATCGCGAATACACGATTCCGCTCATCGAGATCACAGCGATGTCCGTGGTGCCGCCGCCGATATCAACCACCATGTTCCCCGACGGCTCCTCAATCGGCAGGCCGGCGCCGATGGCCGCGGCCATGGCCTGCTCGACAAGATACACTTCGCTCGCTCGCGCCCGGTAAGCCGAGTCCTGCACGGCGCGCTTTTCCACCGGCGTGATTTCGCTGGGCACGCCGATCACGATCCGCGGATGCACGAGAACTCGCCGGTTGTGCGCCTTCTGGATGAAGTGGGTGAGCATTTTTTCGGTGACTTTGAAATCGGCGATCACGCCATCCTTCATCGGCTTCACGGCCACGACGTTTCCAGGAGTTCTGCCCAGCATTTCCTTCGCTTCGCGGCCCACGGCAACCACTTCGCCGTTGTTTTTATTGATGGCAACGATGGAAGGCTCGTTGACAACGATTCCTTTGCCGCGGGCGAAAACGAGTGTGTTGGCGGTGCCCAGGTCAATCGCCAGATCGGACGAAAACAGGCTGAAGACCGACCGCATGTTGTAGCCGTTCTTGGTCACTGAATGCTTCCCCCCAGGTTCCGCATGAGCGCCGCTTTGGGGCGGCGCGCCGGTTCTTCGGACTTCGAAAATTGTTTATGGGACCACAACGTCCGTACGCTTGATGGCCGTTCCGCCGCGCCGGTTCTGTCCCGTGACAACGATTGTGTGGCTGCCCCGCGCCATGGGCTGCGTGAAATAACGGAAACGCCCGTCGGCCTGAATGTCGGCCACTTGTTCCCCATTCACGATCAGTGCCGCGCCCGGCTCGGTTCGGCCGATCACTTCCACTACGTTTCCGTGCAGTTCCGTATTTTCGACCTCAAGCACCATTTCCTGCTGTTTGCCCTGCGCCACCACCGTGAACTTGTACGAATTGCTGGGATCGCTGACATTATTCTGTTCGTCGATCGCGCGCACTCGCCAGAAATAATCTCCTGGATCAAGTCCGGTGATTTCCACTCCCGGTTCGGTGGTTTTCTTTTCCGTTACCACATGGTTGAACATTGCCGTCGTGCTGGCCTGGAAGACATAGGTCCTGGCCGTCGCGACGGGCTTCCACGAGAAGTGAATCGAATCGTGCTTCGGGTCCGAAAGGATCAGCGGTGCCATATTAAGCGGTTGCGTTAATTCAGGAGGAGCCAGCACCTCCGACTTCGTGATGCTTCCGCCGGTCGGGAACGAAGCGCGCTCCCACTGGCCGATGTCCAGGTGCTGGCCGTCGCGGTTCAATTCCGCGCTACCGGAAGCGACGGTAATTTCCTGTTGTTGCGTCTTCGGATCGCTGCGCACGGCAGCGCGGCTGTTCTCACGCAATGACGCAACAGCATTTTCAAAAGATACTTCCGCCTTCGACCCCGGCACTTCCCATGTTCCCGTGGCCAGGTCCACTTGGCCGGAACTGATATGTACACCCACGCTCGTGGCGTGATCCTGAGCCACGACATTTTCTTCGACGGTAACCAGCGTGTCGCCCTTGACCGTGTACGTGGTCCCGTCAGCGAACGCAATGCGCGCTACCCCTTCGGAACCGGTTTGGACCAGGTCACCCTTATCGAGGGTAATCTGATAATCCGCGTTCGTCCATTGGACGGAATTCACTTTCTTCACCTGCACCTTTCCGTCCAGGTTCACGAATCTCGCCTGCCGCGCTGTAATCGTCGCCACGCCGCTGTCCTTCGGCCCAAGCGCATCTGAAATATGACGGATCAAGCCCGCAGAACCTTCCGGAAAGACGAGATAAATTGCGGCCATTACGATCGCTGCAATTACAATAATGTAGAGCGCCACAGTGCGGTAACGCACCGTATGCCAATACACTTCCACGCGTGAGATTTTTTGCTTTTGCGCCGATGTCAATTTCGCTTCTGTCATGTGATTTGGGGCCAATTTAGCAATCTAGCATAGGGGTATGGGCCTTTCAACACAGCGCGGAAACGGTTGCGAAATCGCTAACACCTCCTCGCGCACATTCCATCAAGGTCTCATCTCCAAATGGTCCAATCAATTGCGCCCAGGACCCCTATTCTCCGGCTTCAGGAAGTGGCAGGAGCCATTTTGGGTGTTGACCGGGGCCGCCCGATTTAGGGAGACTAAGGGCTCCGGTAGGCGTTTTCACTGCCTCCTTCTGCCTTCCGCGGCGGTCCCGGCTGTCCTTCAAGGCCAGCGAAGTCATAGGACCGCGAGGAAATGTGCCATGAATGAAACAATAGGCGAACTGCTTCCCCCACCCCGAGTTTTGCTGACGCCGGGGCCTTCGAACATGGATCCCCGCGTGTACCGCGCGCTCGCGACGCCGATGATCGGCCACCTCGATCCTTGGTTTCTTGAGATGATGGGCGACGTCCAAGTGTTGTTGCGCCACGTTTTTCAGACGGAGAATCGCGTCACGTATCCGATTTCCGCGTCGGGTTCCGGCGGCATAGAAGCCGCCGTATTGAACCCCCTTGAAGAAGGAGATGAGTGCATTGTCTGCGTGAACGGAATGTTCTCGGAACGCATGGCCATTATCGCGGAGCGAAGTCCTGCGAATGTTATTCGCGTGGATGCGCCTCTCGGGCGCGTCGTGGATCCCGAAGATGTTCGCCGCGCGGGCAAGGGAAAAAAAATCAAGTTCGTGGGGCTTGCGCACGGAGAAACGTCAACCGCCGTCGTGCAGCGCATCGCGGATTACCGCAAGGTAGCCGACGACCTCGGCGCGTTGCTCATCGTGGACACAGTCGCGTCACTCGCTGGGATTCCGCTGGACGTGGACCGCGAGCGCATCGACATTTGTTTCAGCGGTTCGCAGAAAGCGATCAGCGCGCCTCCGGGGATGTCTCCCATCACGGTCAACGCCCGTGTGGAGGAATTGATCCGCGCGCGCAAGACGCCGATGGCAAGCTGGTATTTCGATTTCGCTCCGATCCTGAACTACTGGGGCAAGGAGCGGACGTATCATCACACGCCCCCTATATCCCTGATCTACGGGTTGCGCGAGGCTCTTCGTGTGGTTCTCGAAGAAGGGCTCGAAGCGCGATGGGAGCGCCACTTGCACAATCAACAGGCGCTCATCTCTGGTCTCGAAGCGATGGGCCTCGAGCTGTTCGTGCAGAACCCTGCGGACCGTCTTGTGACGGTGACGAGCGTTAGAATCCCCGCAGCGTTGGACGACATGCGCGTGCGGCACCAATTGCTCGATGAATTCAATATCGAAATCGCCGGAGGCATCGGGCCCACCAAAGGTCAAATCTGGCGTATCGGCTTGATGGGCTATTCAAGCCAGAAGACGAACGTCCTGCTCTTCCTCGGCGCGTTTGAAAAAGTTCTGCTCGACCAGGGTTTCCGCGTTCCATCGGGCGCGGGTGCCGGCGCCGCGGTTCGCACGTATCACGAAATCACGCAGCCCATTGCCGCCGGCGCGCGAAAATAGGCGAAACGATGCCCAAAGCGGCGTTTCCGACAATTGCAAATTTGGGCGCCATGAGCGATTTCATCGGCGCGTTCGATGTTCCTTCGAAAGTGACCGACTATGTCTATCGCTGCCGCTTTTCCCATTGTTGGAACGGGATCGCCACTCGGCATAGCGACACGATGGACTGCAAATTCTTCGTGGATGGCAAAGGAGTCATACTGGGCTTGGCTCATCCCGCATTCGTCGCCTTTCGCGACCGCACAGGACGAAATCTCACCGACCGCGAGGCAAGCTACATCGCTGCCGAATATCTCCGCGGCAGGCTAGAGCAGGAAGACGAACACTCGATCTATGATGTTTCCGCGCTCGACGTGGCCCGCATCATCGACAAGCTCGGCATCCGCTGAAGGTTTAACGCAGCTACGGAGTTGGAGTCTTCGCCGAGTTTTCCTTCTTCGCCAGCGAACGGATGTAGCTCACCAGGTTCCAAATGTCCGCCGGCTTCGCGCGGTCACCATCGGATGGCATTTCGCCTTTGCCCTTCTGGATGATATAGAAGAGTTCGCCGTCCGATTTGTTCTTGAGCGTCGCGGGGTCGCGGTAATCCGGCAGGTTCAGCTTCATATCGGCAGCCAGATCGCCTTTCCCGTCGCCGTCTTTCCCATGACACATCGCGCAGTCAATCCCGAAGGTTTTTTTCGCCTGTGCGAGCGATGCTGGAGTTGGCTTCACGGGATTTGTTTGCTTCGCAACATCGGGCGGGACTGTGAATCCACTGTCTGCGGCTTTGTCGGCGGCCTTTTGCTCTTGCGGAATGGCTCCCGGGAGCCACAGAACCGCGAGAGCGCACAGCACGATCACATGCTTCCCCATAGTCACCCCCGCCATGTAAAGGCAAAACTCCAATTACTGCACATTCTACGCCGCGCAATACTTGCGTGAGAATTTTCGTGCCCTCTTGCTGATCTAAGCGTCTGAGAGCGATTCGGTGGAATCAGTGCCATCGGTTATCTCGCCGGATTCGAGAATTTCTCCACAGTCGAGGCATTCGACATACTGCGCGTCTTCATCTTTGGCGATGACCTGCGTGCGCGTGTGCTTGCAAGAAGGATCCTGCATGTGAACCAACAAGTGAATCCGACCGATTATACCACCGGCATGCAGCCTTCTGGCGCACACACAGCTCAAAGCAGTCCACGCAGTTGACAAACGCAAAGATTGACACTATCAGTCTCATGGGCAGCCTCTTGCGAGGCATCGGAGGGCGAGACTCATTGACCGCGGAACTTACTTCGCAGAAGCGCTTGGGCAATGCGCTCTTTTACGGCATCGTTCTGGTACTGGCATATCTGGTGTTTCTGATCTTCCAACCGTTTCTCGTGCCGCTTGCCTGGGCAGTAGTTCTAGCCGTCGTTTCATTCCCGGTCTACGCGCGGCTCGAGAGGCGCTTCAGTTCGGTTTTGGCCGCCATCATCAGCGCGACCGGCGTCACGCTGGTTCTTATCGTGCCCACGCTGCTTGTAATGTTCGCGTTCGTTCGCCAGGGTGTGGACGCCGTCCAGGCAGTCCAGCAAGGGATCGCAAACGGGCATTTTCAGTGGGCTAACGACCTCTGGTCGAAGATCCAGCACCGGTTTCCAGACGCCAGTCCCGGCGATCTCTCCAGTGTCTTGCGCCGCTACGCCGAGCAGACCGCGGGCTACGTTGCCGATCGTCTCGGCCTTATCCTGCGTCACACAGCGGAGTTTTTGTTCCATCTCGGCGTCACGATCCTCGCGACGTTCTATCTTTACTGCGACGGCGAAAGAATCGTTGCCCGCCTGCGCGAAGTGCTGCCCTTCGAGGAGTCGCATCGCGACCGCATGATTCATGAAGCGCGCGAACTCATTTTCGCGAGCGTCATGTCCAGTCTTGTCGCGGCCGCTGCACATGGAATCCTAGGCGGAATCGCTTTCACGGTGACGGGCATCAAAGCGCCGGTTTTCTGGGGCGTCATGATGGGATTCTTCTCGCTCCTTCCTGTCATCGGCTCGGCCATCATCTGGGCCCCTGCCGCCGTCAGTCTGATGGTTTCAGGCCATCTTGCCGCCGGAATTGTCCTCCTCATCATCTGCGGCGTGATCGTAGGGCTCGTGGACAATGTCATACGCCCCTGGCTGATTAGCGGCCGCGCCGAAATGGGAGGGCTGGTTGTTTTCATCAGCGTGCTCGGTGGAGTCAGCGTGTTTGGAATGCTCGGCATCGTGCTCGGCCCGATCGTGATTGCAACGGCAGCGAGCCTGCTTGACTTGTACGCGCCAGGTGAAGCTCCTAGAAACGCGCGCGCCAAACCGGGTGGGAGGAAACCCGGGGGCGTGCTAGAGTAACTCTCTTCTGCAAGGTTGAGTGAAGGCGGATGCCGACGAGCTCCAGTTCGAATTCCAAGTATCACAGCCTGCCGCCGGAAAAACTCCGTTGGCAGTGCGATCCTTCCGCGATTCCATTCAAGACCACCGCCGAAGTGGAGCCGAACATCGGCGACATGGGCCAGGACCGGGCATTGCGCGCGTTGCGCATGGGCGTTGAGTTGGCGGCGCCGGGCTACAACCTTTTCGTCTGCGGACTTTCGGGTACGAGCCGAGGCGGGATGATCGTGCGCATGATCGAGGACCTGCGCCCGCAAAGCGAACCCGCGCCCGATCGGTGCTATGTAAACAACTTCAAGAACACGGATCGCCCGCGCCTGCTCACCCTTCCCCGCGGGCAGGCGAATGCCTTCAAAAAAGAAATGGATTCCGGGATCGAATTCCTGCGCCGGCGTATTCCACAGGTGTTTGAAGGCGAGCCTTTTCAGCGCCAAAAGACCCGCATCGTCGAGCGCTTCACCGCGCGCGAAAAAGAGTTGATGGACGACTTCACGCGCCGCATCGCGCGCGAGCAGTTCGCCCTGGGACGCATGCAGGTAGGCGCGGTCGCGCTTCCGGAGATTTTCCCGGTGCTCGAAGGGCAGATGGTGCCGATCGAGGAAGTTCCGAAACTCGTGCAGGACGGAAAACTCGAGAGCACTGCAGCAGAAGAGCTTGAGCGGAAATACGACCTGTTCCGGCAGGAGTTTACGGTCGTCTACCGGAAGACGCTTTCACTTTCTCGCGAACTGGCCAGCGAGATGAGTTACCTCGAGCAGGAGGCGGCGTCCGTCCTGGTGGACGGCGTGATCGAGGAGCTGAAGGAAAAATATCCCAATCAGCAGATATCGGAATATCTCGAGGAAGTCCGTCATCATATTCTTGACAACCTCGAGCCGTTCAAGGAGCGCGAAGGCGAAGAGGAGCAGCCCACGCCGGACGGCGCCGGAGCGCCTCGGCCCGAACGCCAGGATCGCGATCCGTTCCGCGTCTATGGTGTAAACGTGATTCTCGCTCATGACGAGCATGATAAGCGCCCCGTTATTTTTGAAACCATCCCCACGTACGCGAATCTGTTCGGCACGATTCACCGCAGCTACGATACACGCGGCGGCTGGAATTCCGATTTCATGGATCTTCGTGGTGGGTCTCTGCTGCGCGCGGACGGAGGGTTCCTCGTGATGTACGCGCTCGATACGCTCACGGAAACCGGCGTGTGGCGCACTCTCAAGCGAACGCTCAATCACGGGAAGCTCGAAATCCAGCCGGTAGACCTTTTCTTCCCGTTCAGCTCCGCTGCATTGAAACCGGAGCCCATCGACATTCACGTGAAGATCATTCTCATTGGCGACCGCGAAATGTACGAGCTGCTCTACGATTACGAGGACGACTTCAAGAAGATTTTCAAAGTTCGCGTCGAATTCGACGAGGAGATGAACTGGAGCGAGGAAGTGATCCGCCACTACGGCGGCCGCCTGCGGAAGCTTTCCGATGATGAACATCTATGCCCGTTTGATGGCAGCGCCGTCGCCGCGATTCTCGAACACGGGGTGCGTTGCGCCGGGCGGCGGGGAAAAATCACCGCGAGGTTCTTCGAACTTGCCGACCTAGCTCGCGAAGCCTGCTACGTCGCCCGCAATTCGAGCGCTGGCGTTGTCACCGGCGAGCACGTGCGCCGGGCTCTCGATGCAAAGATCGACCGCCACAACCTCACCGAAACCAAGATTCGCGAAATGGTCGAGCAGAACCTTCTCTTCATCGACACATCGGGCGGCCGCGTCGGGCAGGTCAATGGCTTGAGCGTTCTTGAAATCGGCGGCTATGCGTTCGGCAAGCCCGTGCGTATCACCGCCTCCGTCGCGCTGGGCAAGGCCGGCATCATCAATATCGAGCGCGAATCGAACTTGAGCGGGCGCTTCCACGATAAGGGCGTGCAGATCATCGCCGGTTATCTCCGCCGCACATTTTCGCAGGATAAGCCGCTTTCGCTCGTCGCGAGCGTTTGCTTCGAGCAATCTTACTCCGGCGTAGACGGCGACAGTGCCAGCTCCACCGAAATCTATGCGCTTCTTTCCGCCCTTTCCGAGTTGCCGATCCGGCAGGATTTGGCCGTCACCGGCTCGGTGAACCAACAGGGCGACATTCAACCTATCGGCGGCGTGAACCAGAAAATCGAAGGTTTCTATGATGTTTGCCGGATCAAGGGCCTTACCGGCACGCAAGGCGCGCTCATCCCGGCTGAGAACGTGGACGATTTGATGTTGCGTGACGACGTAATCAAAGCCGTCGCACAGGGCAGATTCCACATCTTTCCTGTGGGCACGGTCGAGCAGGGCATCGAAATCCTCACCGGAGTTCCCGCCGGCAATCGCGGCGCGAACGGCAAGTTCGAAGCCGATTCCGTTTTCGCAAAAGTCGACTCGCGCCTGCAAACCATGGCCGACACGCTGAAGAGGTTCGACTGACCTTGCTATGTTCACCGAATGTTAGATAGAGGCTCGGCTTCAGGCCGGAAGTGAACGCACCGAGCCTCCACCCTGTTCAGTTCGCTAGTTTCTTGCCATCTTCGAAACCTGGTTGGCAAGATTCTGGGAGAGAAGGGGATTCCCTTTCGCGCCAGCATTCGCTTTTTGCACATGCTCTTCGTGCTCATTCTGTGGACCTTCCATCGTGATGAGCGCGGCCGCGAATTCCATTTCCGCATTCTCGCCCATGCCGATAGCCTTCTTCACAAAGCCATAGCCGTCCACATCCGCGCCGGGATTCGCCCACTCGCCGTGGCCCCAGACCGTCATTCCTTGCGACCGCGCCCGTTGGATCTGTCTGTAGCATGCCGCGAGATATCCGAAATCGAACGCGGCCAATGCGTCTCGTTCGTTGGCGGTCGTGCGCTCTTGCAGCTTTAGCAGCAACTGTTTGGCGATGATGGCATCGCGCTGCGCATAGATCGTTGCACGGCGAAGCGTTTCCATACGCACCAGGACTGGCGTGCTGGGACTCAACAGCGCGAGTGTATCGGTAATCAGATGACTCGCATCGTAGTCCCTCAGGCCCGTTAAAGTCGCCGGATTGCTCCACGGCAGGGATTGCGCCGATCCTATATCGATCGAATGACATATGAGCGGCGGTCCTGCCAGAGCAGGCGCCGCCAGACTTAGCAGAGCTGCCAGAAACCCGATTGCAAACCTCGATGACCTAAGTGAGTGGCGTTTCATGTTTCAGAATCTCCTTTCGAACTGTCTGCCTTACGTAAAAACAGACGTCGAAATGGAGCCCACTGTTAACCAGACCGAAGCTCGCAAGCTTTATTCTTCGATTCGAGGCGGCCTTTTGAGGCCTCTTTTTGCGTGGCCGATGCCGAGCGCGTCCCACCACGCGTCGAGAGCGTTCCAGTTGCCATTCACTGCAGCGTCGCGGGTTGCGCCCGAAGGCGGAGGAACAAACGCGGCGAGCCTGTCGTAGAGACGCCCGCGATCTTCCGAGTCCACGCGGCGAAAGAGATTCAGCAGCGTGTATGCGTCGCGCGGGCGCGCTTCGCCGAGAACGACGGTGAGCGCCGAGGAACGGGCCTGCGCATCGTTCAAATCGAAATTCACGGTTTCAAGTGCCTGACGGAATCGCTCCGGCGCGTCTTCGAAATACGGCGCACCGGGGCCGATTCCAGGCCTTGATTCCGCCGCGGCCCCTGCCGGAACCAAAGATTGGCGCCATCCGCGCTGCAAATCCACCCAGCCAATCGTTACGCGCAAAATGCTTGAGCCGTCATCGTTCACGTGAAGCGTGTACGCGCAGCCCATGTCCATCGCATAGGCGGTGGGCGTGTGCACGAGAAAAACGTAGGGTGGTGCGACAATTGACGCTCGAATCGTGCCGCGGTCGAGCCGGATCTGCTCTTGATCCGGGCTTGCTTTCAAAAGCGCGAGTCGCGAATTCGGCTCCACTTCCACTTGTCCGAGGCCCTGCACTTGCAGCTCGACGCGAGAGTTTGCATCCGTTTCGATCAGGTCGCCGGGCTTCCATTTTTCTTGCTTGAGCGCGACCTCGTTTCCCAGGCGCGGCGAACCATCGAGATCCGCCACCGTCCATGCGCCGCGATTCACGGCGAAGCACACGGCCCAAACTCCAACTGCCAAGAGAACAAGAGCGGCAGCGGCAAGCGGCCAGAAAATCTTTGTACTGCGCGGCCATGTTTCGCCCGGCATTACGGCTGGGAGGTCAGGCGCGAGGCGCTCGTGCCGGAAACGCTCGAGCATCTGTTCCAGCCGCTCGACATCCGGGTCGGGCGTGCCGGATTTGTCCCATAGATAGTCGTCATTCATGGGCAACATTTCCTCCAAGCCTCTCGCGAAGCTGTTTCATGCCGCGATGGAGATTCACTCGTACCGAGCCGGGTGTCAGCCCGGTTCGCGCCGCAATCTCCGGCCCGGTCATTCCCTCTACAAGCCGCAGGATCAGCGTCTCGCGATAGGCTTCAGGCAAGGAACGAATCGTTTCGAGGGCTGCGCGCGCTTCGCGGTCTTCCTTGCCGCTGCTGTCCGGGATCTCTTCGGGAAGCTCGTCAGAGGCGTGCGGGCGGCGGTGAAAATCGTTGGCGCGATTCCGGGCGATTGCCAGCAGCCAGCCTGCGAACGCCGCCGGCTCGCGCAGAGACCCGAGTTTGCGGAGCGCGACGAGAAAAACATCTTGGACGAGATCGTCCGCATCGGCATACGGGACGTGCGCCAGAAGGACGCCATGAATCATCCGCGCGTGCCTCTCGTAGAGAAGGCCGAACGCGGCGCGGTCGCCGTTGCGAACAGCGGCGACAAGCCGCGCGTCTTCGGAAACTTCCCCCACGGGTGCTCCTGACGACATGCGAGCTTCTCGAATTAGGAGTCCAGCGTCAATCGCCGCTCTCGTCACAACTGACCTGCACAAGTAAGGACGCCTATAAGCAATATTCGTTAACACCCGTACGGCATTGCAAATAAATAGTTTAATCGTGCTGCGATTCTTCTTGACACATGGAATCATTTTGATATCATTATGATATGTAGTCGAGGAGGAATAGCCGTGAGGGAAAAACCAGCCTTTTCGTTGCCCGGCGCTCCAATGGTGTTGCTGCTCATAGCAGCCATAGGCGCAACCGTGTATTTCATGATGAATTTTGCTCAAAGCCAGATGCCGCTCGGCATGATTGTGTGTGGCCTCCTGGTAGCGGCGGAAGCGTTTTCGCTCCGTGGCTTGCTGATCGTGAATCCGAACGAGGCGCAAGTGGTTCAGGTTTTCGGCACTTATGCTGGGACGTTGCGGCAACAAGGTTTCCGCTGGGTGAATCCGTTCAGCATGAGGCGCAAGATCTCGGTCCGCGTGCGGAACTTTGAAACTGCAAAGCTCAAAGTCAATGACCTGGACGGCAACCCGATTGAGATCGCCGCGGTTGTCGTGTGGCATGTGGTTGACACCGCCGAAGCAATGTTCCAAGTGGACAGCTATGAAAACTTCGTGCAGGTGCAGAGTGAATCAGCGCTGCGGACCCTCGCAACGTCATATGCGTATGATTCGCATGTGGATGGCAACATGAGCCTGCGAAGCCACACGTCCGAAACCTCCGAGCACCTGAAGAAAGAAATCGAAGATCGCCTCGCGAAAGCCGGCGTGGACGTGATCGAAGCGCGCATCAGTCACCTCGCCTACGCCCAGGAAATCGCGGGCGCCATGCTGCAACGGCAGCAGGCGTCCGCCATCATTGCGGCGCGGACAATCATCGTAGAAGGAGCGGTGAGCATGGTGGAGATGGCGCTCGATCAGCTCGCGAAAAGAAAAGTGGTGGATCTCGATCCGGAGCGTCGCGCATCCATGGTGAGCAATCTGCTTGTCGTGCTTTGCGGGGAGAGAAGCCCGCAGCCGGTGGTGAATGCGGGAACAATCTACGGATAGGACAGAACCTTGGCGGAGCGCAAACCCTTTCTTCTGCGGCTCGATCCGGCGACGCACATCGCTTTGGAGCGCTGGGCCGCAGACGAGTTGCGCAGCCTGAATGCCCAGATCGAGTACATCGTGCGCCGTGCTCTTCGCGAAGCCGGGCGATTGCCGCGCCCGGCTTCCAGCGCCGACACCGAGACGGGACCCGCCGCGCAAACCTAGACGCCTCGTGAAATGAAAACTCAAACGAGGCGCCGCATCTGGATTTGAACCGTGAGCGTCTGGCCATTCCTTTCGATGAGAAGCTTGTATTTGTGTCCCACTTGGCGGAACAGATCACGGACGGCAACGAGTGAAAGGTCCGCGGCAGCCTCATCATCAATCGCAGCGATGACGTCGCCCTTTTGAATTCCCGCATTGGCCCCGGGACTTTTTGACTCGACGTCCACGACTTCAAACCTTCTTGGATTGGAGCTATTTGCAACGAGGGAGAGGCCGCTCATATCTCCTTCGTCGTAATCGCCGAAGTGCAAGTGCGGCTCGAGAATGAGCTGCTGGTGCGGAAAATCAAAGATTACAGTGAAGCGCCGCAAGAGCCCTCCGCCTACGATTCCCGCGACATTGGTTTTTCCCTCCACAATCGAGCGCTTCTGCGAAAAGACGGCGAGCAGTTCTTCCGCGGTGTAAGGCCCTAGCTGGAACGCTTTCACACGGCCGATTGCATTTTTCTGCGAATCACTCCATTCCGGCCGAAACGCAGAAACTCCGCTTGCGCGCGATGACACTAGCTTGTGCGAATCGGCGAACGGTTCGGAGAAAACAATTGCATCGTCGAGTGCGGTATCAACCTCAAAATCTGCTTCCTCGGTGCGGTGATGCCCGCTGAATTTCGCGTGAATCACCGGCTTGCCATCGGCGAAAGTAAGCCGAATGCTCGTGCCCTTTCCGGAATATTTGTAAGCGCCGGGGTCGTAGAGACGCACGGTCTGGCGGGAGTAGTCAATCTCGACGACGACCCGCGCGAGGAAATCGTCGCCGAGGGTGCCGTAGTAGTGGCGGCCGACCTGCACCACGAAGTCTTTCTTTTCGCTGACCGGAAGAGACGAGAACGGAACAAGCACGCCGGGAAGATATAGGACGACGTTCGGCACGGTACCCGGCGCGGCCCCGGACGGGGACGCCGCAATGTCCGGAGCGACCGAGGTCGCGAGGGCATTCGTGTCCAGCAAAAAGGGAAAAGGCTGACTGTCGTTCACGTGCACTGGCAGGAAAACAAGGTTGCCAACAAATTCCGCGGGAACCTCGGCCGCGTCGCCGCCGTACTCGAATCGGGCGGGCGCGACAGATTGCTGTCGGGCGGCGGCGTTCCCTTGCGCGCGGAGGGCCAGCAGCGCAGCGAGGCCGAAAAGCAGCGTGACGACGCAGGAGGCAGAGATTGTTTTTCGATGGGTCATTGGTTTTCTCGCGGTTCTCCACATCGGAGAATAACAAGATGCATCGAACAAAAGAAAGGAGACCCAACAACCTGTCTACTGGAAAGACCGGTAGTCTATTGACACTTTCAAGGTGGAGGAGCGAGGTAGCCCTGGCGGGCGAAGAGGCGGAAAGCGAGAACGGAATGCCGCGCCGCTGCAGCGGCGGGCTGGGGCTGGCCGTTGTCATTGAGGAGTTGGATCGTGAGCGGATGGAACTGAGCGTCGTGCGTGGGAGCGATGCCGAGGACGTACTGATGGCGCAGCGCTGACGCAATCTCGCGGTACATCGGCGCGAAATCCTTCGAGGATTGGGGAAAGTAAGCGCGGCCACCGGTGATCGCGGCGAGTGCGTTAAGAGCATCGTCTGCTTTCGAGAAGCTTAGCGGATTCGCGGCACCTCCGTCCGTGGGTGACCACGCGTCCTGCTGCGAGTTCTGATTGCGCGAATTCCTTGGAAGCTTGCGGTTGTCACCAGGGAAACGGCGAAGCGAACCGCCGAGCGCAAGGAGTAAATCACCACGTCGCTCGCGTGGAGTTTCTGGACGAGAGCGTCCCATCGGGCGGGCGGAGAAGAATCGAGGCCCGTGGTGAGGAGAACGAGGGCTTTCTTGCCCGGTACGGGCGCGAGCCAATCCACGGCGGTGGAAATGGAATCGTAGAAGTTCAATTGGCCGCTGCCGAGCGTGTACTGAATCTGTCCGAGCGCGGCCGCGAGGGCGGATTTATCGGGCGTAAAGGGGAGAAGGGCGTGCGGGGCCTGGTCATAGGAAACGAGAGCGACCTGGTCCTCCGTTGCCAAGCCATCGAGTAGCGCGTAAGCGGCGAACACGTGCTCATTGTGAATCAAGTAGACCGCGGGGGTGGTTTCGACCATTACGAGGATCTGCGCCGGCGTTTCGACGGGCGCAAAATAGATAATCGGGCGCTCGACACCGGCATCGAGAATGCGAAATTTCTTCTGCTCGAGCCCGCCGACGAAATTTCCGTCCTTGTCGAGAACGCTTGCGTCAATTTTGACAAGCTCAGCCGTGGAGCGTATAGCAGGCTGCGGCGGCGGAGATTCCTGAGCGAAATACGCGGACGGCAAGAACCAGAAGGCGCATAACGCGCACGCAAGCAGCCCGCGAGTTGGGAACGGGCGCGTGGCCCTATTGGATGTATGAATCAAAGTACACGCCGTTCGCGTCTTTCCACCATCCGCTGATCAAAACGTGCAGATGGCGAGAGAGAACTTCCGGCTTAATCAACTTCACCCAGTCGAACTGCGGCTCTGAGGGCGGGTTCGATTGGTTCGCGGCGCCCACCGATTGTTTCGCGGCGTCCGTCAATTGCTTTGCATAAATCGCAATGACTTTGTCCCATGGGATCCGCGACATGTCCGCAACGCTGAGGCCGGAGAGCTTTTCCGGCAGCAGCGAGCGCATCCGAACCAATTCGGGATCGGGGGCCGCGCCGCTGGATTTGCCGCCGAAGCGTTCGATGGCAATTCGAAGCGCCGCCTTGCGCTGCGCGGCGAAAACCATGTCGGGAGTGACCGCAACATAGTAGAAGGAACGGCGCTGCTGGCCGGTGGCGGAATCGCGGTAGGGAAAGGAGAGATCCAGGTACGTGGTATCGCCCGAAGAATCTTCCGCCACGATCATGGCCGCCAGAGTGGCACGAAGAACGCGCAAGACGTCTTGTTTCTTCTGAATCGTCACGGCAAAGGTTCGCTGCGCGGAGCCATCCTCGGCAAACGTAGTGAGGGATGCAATCTCGCCCGTAAAGAGCGCGAGCGCATCGGCCACCGGCATCCCCAGATAATTTTGAGCCATCCCCTCGAACATCGCGACGCTTCCGGCTTTATCCGGGGGAAGCGAGGCGGCTGCGGCGCCTCGAATTAGTTTGTACAACGCGGCCAAATCGACGCGGTAAATGCTGAAAATGGGGCCCGGGTTGACGACCGGCTGCGTCTTGAAGCTTGCCATGCTCGAGCCCGCGAGATCGAAAAGACTGCCGGGAGAAGTGTCGCCAAGAAAAGCGTAACGGAAGCGCGTTGCTTCCCCGTTGAAGCTTGCGCTGCCGCCGAGCGCATGGATCTTTTCGATGTGGAGATTCTTGATGACCGCGGCGATCTGCTGGCCTTTCGGATCCGAGGGAATCAGTTTGTTCAGATCAGGGATGCGCCCGAAAAATGACACGGCGGCGTCCGTATCCATGTAAGGACGTATGGCCTGATACTCGGCGAGCTGCGCGATGGATGTGGAAGGCTTGTCGCTGCCGCGATAGCGCGTGATCAGGTCTTCGATCACTTCCTTGCGATTCGAGGTAATGTAATAGTTCGCCGCCCGGGCGGTATACGTAGTTTTCTTTTCCGTACGAACTTCGACGGAAGTTCCGCCGAAATCGTAATTCCGCACAATGGCGTCGTCCCTGTGATTTCCTTCGCCGACGCCCTTCAACTTGCGGATCACATCGTCCTTCCCGGTCGCGTCATAGACCACAAAAACTGCCACGCTCGATGCGACGTCACTGCCTTGCGAAGGCTTTGAGGACGCGGGAGGAGCAATGAAGCCGACGATGGCGGAGTTGTCAAGGAGGGAAAAAACACCCGCGATGTCGGCGGGAGAAGGAGAGTTCGGTTTTGCGGCAGCATATCGCTGGAAAGCCATCGCTATGGCAACGCGGACCGCAGCAAAATCTGGATCTCCCCAAAGCTGAAGGAGGTGATTCTTCTTGGCCGCATCGGACTGTGACGAAAGGCCGCGCCATTGGAGATAGAAGAGCGTGTCCGCCGGGAGGCGTTCCGCGGCGGGGATAGACTGCGCGAGAGTCGCGGGGCTCAGGGCAAACAGAACGAGGAGCGCGGCAACATTCGCCACAACAATCGAACGTCGCAGCCGATTGGCCGAGAGCTGTTTCTTTGGGTTCATAAGTGCCGTCTCCAGGAATTCAAATTCGATTTGGCCCGCGCTTTCTAGTCGAGAACGCAAACTGGCGGTGCGAGCAGGAACGGCAGCCGCAGCTAAATCCCAAATCAAAGTCCTGGAGACGGCTTAGAAGGAGCGGCAGCCGCGGACGTCTTCGGAGTGCTCAAATACCCCTTCGCCGAATCCTTTGAGACTTCGAAGACGACGATTTCGTATGGAGCGCGCGTGCCACGAACATAGAACTGAACGGGCTCGCCGACCGTCTTATCTTTTTTCTCGATGCTCTTATCGTCGGCGACGACGTTCAGCGTGTATTTGAACTTCTTGATATCGACCTTGCGGAGCTGCACCTGAATGGGGCCGACGTGCTGAGGACCTTTCGACTTGCTGGCGAGCGTGAATTCAAAGATGTCGCGCTCGCCAAGCCTCTTGAGCTCTTCGACCTCGTCGTGATTGCGCGCGATCAAGCCGCTCTGGACTCCCAGATCGCCGATGGTGCTTTGAAGCTTGCCTTTGGTGGCCTCCAAATCGGCCTTCGTGGATGCCACGTCGCTTTTCGTCGCAGTGAGATCCGTGGTGACCTCGCCGAACTTCGCGGAAGTGTCCTGCTGAACCGCACCGATTTGCTGGCGAAGCTGCTGATCGCTCTGCTGCTGATCCTTGCGAATCGTCTGCGCGAGACTGCGGGCGCGCGCGAGCTCATCCTGAGTCAACCCTAGCTTCTGCGATGTGACGTCCAACTGGCCTTTGAGATCCGCGATGCGCGCGTTCGTTTTATCGAGTTCCGCGCCGAGTGCCTGGGCTTTCTTGCTGCTATCGTCCGCGGTCTTGCGCAACGCCTCCCGCTCTGCGTAGCTGGCATACATCAGGTAGGCCACCAGCACGAAGGCAACAGCGAACAGCAACATCACCCAGCGGGGGGTGGATGTCACTTCAACGATTTGAGTTTCTCCAGGCGGGTTCGGCGTCGAACTCATCAGTTCCTCCATCAGGACAGTGCTACAGCTTTGCCGCCGGAATTATCGCCGAGGGGCGCCCGGAAGTCTATCCCCTGCGGCTTTTGCGACCGGCTGCGCGGCGAGGCCAGCGAGCCTCGATGGTGGTGGTCAAACCGCCGCGCGGAGTGAATTCGCCGGTGACGCTGCACCATACGGGGCGAACGGCGGCGACGATATCGCGCAACATGCGGTTGACGGCGTTCTCGTAAAAAATTCCGAGATTGCGATATCCGAGCAAGTACATCTTCAGCGCTTTGAGCTCGAGGCAGGCCCGATTCGGCTGGTAACGGATGGTGATCGCGCCGTAGTCCGGCAGGCCGGTCTTCGGGCATACGGATGTGTACTCCGGAAAGCGGATCGTGATTTCGTAGCCGGGAAAATGATTGGGCCAGGGTTCGAGTTTTGGCAGCCGGGCATCAATGCCGGCGCGAGCGTGCGCATCGGTGTAAGCAGGCATGCGATTTCCTTTCATACGCTATTTTACACAGGGAGGGTCCATCCGTGAGGGGATCTGGCGGTGGGACGAAAAAAAGACGGGGAGATGAGCGACCATCTCCCCGTCCTCGAAGCAGCTTACGGCAGGTAATACCGGAAGGAAGTGAAGAACATGTTGTCGATGCCGGTGGGCTGGCCATTGGTGACCACGGCCAAACCTGTTTGCCCGGCGTTACCGCCGCCAATCGTCCCGCTGCCAACGCCGCGCCAGGTTTCCCGCACGAAGTAGGAATACTGAAGACCCCACTGCATGCGGCCCTTCGGACCATTGTAGAACTTATGCCAGAAGCCGACTGTGCCTTCAAGCGTATCGCGGATGTCGCCCTGGCAGTTGGCCGGCGCCGTTGGGGTATTCTGGTTCGTGGGCGTCAGCTCGAAGAAGCAGCCAAAGTTGTTGAGCAGCGGCGAACCGTAGCCGACGCCGGCACCCTTGGCATTCGTGTATGCCGCGCGTCCCGCGTACTCGCCGCCGCCGTAGGCGTAGATGTCGATTGTCTTGGTTGGATGGAATTCGAGGGTGACGAGCGCTTGCCCGTTGTGAAGACCAACGAGCGTGCCGTCGGGATGAGCCGTCACGTCCGCCAGTGTGCTGGTGCCGTAGCGGCCGATTCCGTAGCCGTAAACGCCGTGGAGTGCGAGTTCGACCTTCTTGTCGAAGAACGGGAACCGGGCATTGCCGCCGATACCGCCGCCCGTAATGCTGTTGTTCGAAGCGCCAAATCCAGAGTTCGAGAACTGAATCGCCGGGTTGATGGCGCACGGGGCGGCGGTCGTCGCTCCGACGCAAGGGAAGATACGCGACCGGAACGTGCTGGCGATCCCGAAGACTTCGTAGTGTCCCCATCCCGGCTCCCAGGCTGCCTTGACAATGAAATCGGGTGTCTTGTTAAACGAGTAGTTGGCCTGGTTGTTGAAGAGGCCGCCCGTATCGCCCGGTGCGGCGATTAAGCTGTTCTGGGTTTGGAGCTTGCCGCCGAAGAGCGTCTGCGGCCCTTCCATGGAAACGCCAAGCCAGAACTTGTTACCGAAGTTCTTGGTCACGCGCAGAGCGTACTGGCGCGCCCAACTGAACCCCGCCGTGTACTGCGCGTCGATTGTGGTCGGCGATGCTTCGGTGCGGTTGTCGAGACCCTTCCGCGTCTCCGCGACAAGGCTCCACATCTGGCCGCCCGTAACCGTTATGCCGTTCTCGAACGCAGCTTGAGCGTAAAACTGGCGCTGACGGAGCGTGTAGCTGTTGCTCTCATTGTTGTTGGAGGTGACACCGGCCGAGAGGAAATCCGTTTCATAATAGCCGCGGAGCGTCACATTGCTGAGCTTGCCTTCGGCGAGCAACGAGATGCGGGACTGCCGGCCGGAGAAGTTCAGCTCAGTGAGCTGGCTGCCCGAGGCGCCGGGGAACGGAACGTTCTTGAAGTTGGTGTTGATATCGTCGGCGATGCCCTTCGTGCGGAACACGGTTTCCGCCGCGAAGAAACCACCAGGAGTAAGGGTGACGCCCTTGAAGCGAATGGAGATCGGTCCGGCCTCATCGCCCTCGCCGCCGCCGCGTGTTGTAACCACGGCGGTGTTGCCCGTACTCGAGCCGAGGCTTGCGCTCGCGGGAACCGAGACGTTGGACGTTAGCGCATTCGAGACGGACACATTCACCGTCTTCAACTCCGCTTCCATCGCCTCCATTTTCTGCTGCTGTTCCCTCAACTGCTCGTTCTGCAACTGAAGCTGCCTGGCCTGCGCTTCGAGAAGATCGCGAAGCTGCTTCAGTTCGTTCTCCACGGCCGAGACACCCGGCTTTGCCGAAGAGTCGCTCTTCGTCGCCGAGGACGTATCGGCCGTCTTGTCCTTCGCGGTGTCTCCCGGCTTGGCCGTTGCCGTGGCGTCCTTTTCATCTCCCGGTGAAACTGCCCCAGCCTTCACCGGAACTACAGCGAGACCGAGGGCAATAACGCATGACAGTAATACTCGCATTCACTCCTCCTTGGAATTAACCGAATCTTATCGGGTGCTGAAATTGCGTCTGCGCTGAAAAGCGCCTACGACGCCCCGTTCCGCATTTCCCCCAAGTACCTGATCTAGGCCCACATACCCTGCCAAGCAGGGAACGCAGAGGGTCACCTAAAGACAGATGGCTGAAAGCCCAAGGGACCGCACTCTGCGCTGGCGCAAACCACCGTACGGGCACGGGCGCCCAAACCCTAAGCGGACCGTTTGAACCTACGGTGACAGGAATGTTAATTGTGCGTTACAACGCGGCGTGGCCTGTGGGAGGGCCGGTTTGCGGCTTATGCGGTCTCGTTTTCATTTGCCGGCTGGATTTGGGCCGTCAAGGGTAACTCTTCGCAGTGCTGCTTATTTCCTGTGAATCTCCAAGCCGCAGGTTTCGGCCACTTGCGCCGGGTCGGGTATGTCGAACTGCGTGGTTACTTCTGCTCCCTTGGATTCAGTGAGCGTTATAACGACGGTATGTGCGCCCAGCATTTCCCTTAACTTATCTTTCGGGATGGACGCGGAGGTCTTATCCGGGCCTGGCGTCCACTGTTCTTGCTGCGGCTTGCCTTCGTCTAGGCGATATTCGACTGAAATCTTCGGATAGTATGATATCCCAGCCGTAATCTCGGGGGGCTCAACGAAGTCGATCTTCAGGGGAGCGCCAATGAGGAGGTACGCTTCTGAGAATTCCCCGGACCTCCGGCCGCTGGGTCTGCAGTCCAACCGCAAAGCTGGCCGATTGGATACATCACTTTTGGGCCATTTGAGGAACTTGCCCGCCAACGTAAACTGCGTGTAGCTGGTTTCGCGCGATGCATCCGTCTTTTGAGATTGCCTCCATTCGTGGGACGATGCCGTGTCTTGGGCTCCCGACGTTGAAAATGAGGCTAGAGCTAGCACTAATGCTGCCACGAATTGAAACAAGCGAGCGAGTTTCATATTGTTCTCTCCTGAATTATTTTGAATGCGAATTGGCAAGATCAGGTTCCTCATAAACAAATACTCACCCGTGGTGGCCCGGCGTCGGCCCACCACATCGGTCGGGCACCTTCCAGCCTATCGTCCTCGCTTTCGTCTCCCAAGCCAAGACAAGTTAGCGCAGATGGCCCAACTCATAGGTTAGGACCGAAGTTTGTGCCTGATAATCGTACTTCGCTCCGGCTTCGGTGATCTCGGCTTGCGTGAGATTTAACTGGGCCAGGCTCAGCTCGACGATCGAACTGAGACCCAACTTGTATCGCTCTTGAGCGAGATCCCGCGCTTGCGTCGCTTCTGCCAGCAACTGTTCCGTTACCGCGAGGCGCTGGAATGAGGAATTCGCGTTGAGCCAGGCCGTGCGTACATCGCGGATAATGCGGTTCTGCAGGTCTTGGAGGTACCGTTCCTGCGCGTTGGCCTGACCCGTGGCCTCGGAGCGAAGCGCGCCGAACAGGTGCCCGTTAAAGAGGGGAATATTGACGTTGAACCCGGCAGCCGCATAGCGAGGTGCGGGAGACAGTTCCGCCTGGCTCACAGGAACAAGTCCTGCCACTCCGATCGCCGAGATTGTGGGCAACCAGAGATCTCGCTCGGCGGTGGCAAAGCTCTGATCGGCATTCACCTGCAGTCGCTGGCTGATCAATTCCGGGCGGTCGCGCAAGGCCTCCTGGATCAGTTGCGTCACATCAACCGGCGGTGCCGCCGGCAAAGGTTCCTCGGCAAGCCGGAATATATGCAAATCCGCGTAGCCCAGCGCGACCGAGAGCTGGGCAAGCGACGCCTGCAAATCATTCTGGGCCTGAATCAAAAGAAGCTGCGCCTGCGCCAGATCCACATTCGCAAAGCTCACATCGAGTCCGGACTTAAGCTTCTGGTTCGCCATTGCGCCCACCTGATCGGCTACTGTTTGGCGAGCGTTCACAGTTTCATTGGCAACCCGCAAGAGCGCTTGCGATTTCAGAACACCGAAATAAGCCTGGGCCACTTGCAACAGAACGTCGGAGCGGGTCGTGGTGATGTTTTCCTGTTCCGACTTCGCATGCAGGCTGGAACTTTTCACCAGTTCGTGGGTTCGGCCGAAATCCGTGATCAGCTGGCCAACAGTTACACCGTTTGCGAAGCGGTTGAAGACGATGGGGTTGTTCAAGGCGCCAGCGGCGATACGGCTGTTGTGCTCGGCGACTGCTCCCGTCAAGCTGCCGTATGCCTGCGGGTAATAAGCGGAACGAGCTGCTTGCGTCTGCGCCGTCGCCACTTCAGCTTCGAACGTTGCCGCTTGGATTTGCGGATGGTTCAGCAACGCAATTTTTTCCGCGTCCCGCAGTGTGAGATCTTGGACGCCCTGGCCCGCAGGGGACAAAGCCACTACCGGAGTGGCCGGAGGTGAAATTGCCGTCTGCGCGAATCCGGAACTTGCAACGAGGCCTATGAGCGTGACCGCCGTGATTACCGGATGGAGTTTCATCCGCGAGCCTCCTCGGCAGCGACGGTTGCGCTTGCCGCAGCGCGACGTTCGTAAATCAATAGATACGCCGCAGGCACCACGAAGATCGTGAGTACGATGGATGTGAGCAGGCCGCCGATTATGACGCGCGCGAGCGGGGCGTAGGCTTCGCTTCCGGTTTCGACCTTAAAGGCCATGGGCAGCAGCCCCACCACGGTCGCAAGAGACGTCATCAGAATCGGGCGCAGCCGGATGCGACAGGCGTCCGCGACGGCCTCGAGAACCGTGTGCCCTTCCGTCCGCAGCACATTTGCAAAATCCACTATTAAAATGCTATTCGAAACCACCATTCCTTGCAGCATAACAACTCCCATAAGCGATTGAATGTTCAGTGTGGTGCCAGTGAGAACCAAAGTAAGAATCACGCCGACGAGTCCCGTGGGAACCGCCAGCACGATGAGGAAAGGATCCGTAAACGAAGCGAACTGGGCTACGAGAATGAGATAAACGAGCAGGATCGCCAACAAAAGTCCAAAGCCGAAGCTGCGGAAAGAAGATTGCATGGTCACGATTAGCCCGCGCATGTTGACGCGGATGTTAGGCGGAAGTTGGGTGGTTTGAATGATTTTCGAGATCTCCCTTGCCGGTTTACCAAGGTCCTCGCCGGAGGGAGCTACGTATACGTCAACCTCGCGCTGTAACTGGTAATGGTCCACCTCGGTTGGCGTGAGAATCGGAGTAATGTCAGCGACCTGGTTGAGATAGGTGGGCATCCGCAGGCCGGGGGAGCGCAAGGGCATTGCCTTCAGATCTTCGAGTGACTTCACCTGGTTCTCCGGGTACTGCACGCTTACGAAATAGTTGTTTCCGCTCTTTGGATCCACCCAATAGCTCGGCGCGATCATCACGTCGGTCGTCAGAGCCGTAATTACATTGTCTATGACTTCCTTAGGGCTGAGGCCGAGTTCGCTGGTACGTGCGCGATTCACGTTGATTTGCAAGCTGGGATAATCCATGTCCTGTGGAATATATACATCGGACACATCCGAAAGGGTCTTGATCCGCGCGGCAAGGCCCTGGGCGATGCGATCGTCGGTCTTCAAGTCCATGCCGCTCACCTGAATGTCAATTGGCGCCGGCATTCCTTGGTTGAGAACCGAGTCAACCAGCCCGCCGGATTGAAAGTAGGTGCGCAATTGCGGGATTTCGCTTGCGATGCGCTGGCGCACCTCGCGCATGTACACAAAGCTGCTGCCCCTGTGATCTTCCTTCAGACCCACCTGGATTACCGCTGTGTGCATTCCGGAGTTCGGCGTGAATAATGCGGAGAGGTCGGGCGTGACGCCGATGTTCGAGACGATGGTATTCAAGTCCTCCTTCTTGACAACTTGCCGCACGATGGCTTCCACCTGTTTTACATAGTTCTCAGTCAATTCGATGCGCGTTCCGGTCGGTGCCTTTACGCTGATAACGAACTGACCCGCATCGGTGCGAGGGAAAAACGCAACCCCGATGAACGGGCTCAGCAGGAGGCAAAGCAGAAAAAACACGATGAAACCGGCAACCACCTCGCGAGGACGCTCGAGCGCTTTTCGCACCCATCGCTCGTAAAAGTCCAGCATCTTCTCGAATTTCGCATTGAACCGGGCGTGAAATCTTTCGCCCCAGGATTTCTTCGGCGTCTCCGCCCCCTCTCCGTGCCCATGAACCGGCTTGAGAAAGTAGGCGCAGAAAAGCGGAACAACCGTTACTGCGTCGAAATAAGACGCACACAAAGCGATCACGACTGCCAGAGCGAGCGCCGAGAACAAGTACTTGCTCACTCCAAAAAGAAAGGTTACCGGAAAGAACACCACGATGGCGACGAGCATGATGGCCAGTACAGCCAGAGCAACCTCGTTGGCCCCTTTGACGGCCGCCACTTTAGGGTCCTCGCCAAGTTCGAGGTGCCGATAAACGTTTTCAAGGACAACAACCGAGTCGTCAATCAAGCGGGAGAACGCCAGAGCGAGTCCGCTCAATACCATGCTGTCAATCGTGCGGTCTCCCGTGTGGAGGATAAAAAAGGTGATCATCACGGAGAGAGGAATCGAAAGGAATACGGCCGCCGTAGCTCGTACGCTTCCCAGGAACAGCCAAATCATTACGCCGGTCAGCACGATTCCGAGCCCACCTTCGCGTATCACAGTAGAGATGGCGTCCTTGACGAATACGGACTGATCAAAAACCACATGGGTGTGCAGTTGAGCGGGAATATCCCGAAGAGTCTGAATGGCCTTTTTCATTTGGTTCACGACTGCAATTGTGTTCGTGTTTCCGCCCTGCTTCAGGATCGGGACATAAACTGATTTTTGGCCATTCACGCGCACGATGTTGTATTGAAAGGAAGAGCTGTCTGAGGCCTTGCCGACGTCGGAAATGAACACGGACTTTTGGCCCTCGGTTTTCAGCGGCACGTCATTAAGGGCGGCGGCATTCGGCACCTGCGCATTGGTGTAAATGTTGTAATCCAGTGGACCGATGCGTACGTCGCCAGCGGGCAAGATCAGGTTCGAATCGTCCACTGCGCGGACCACGTCCATCGGGCTCAGTTCATGTGCCTGTAGTTTCATCGGGTCCACGTCAATCATTACCTGCCGGTATCGTCCACCGTAAGGGGGCGGGACAGTGGCTCCCGGCACTCCCGCTATTTGATTCCGGATCTGAAACTGCAAGTAGTCGTGAAGCTGGGTTTCGTTCAAGCCCTCACCTTCCACGGTGAGAAGGCATACCGGCAAACTCGATGCGTCCACTTTCATAACGACCGGCGGCAAGGTGCCCTGAGGGAGGCGGCGCAGGTCGGCCATCGCAAGATTTGAGATGTTGGTCACATCGGCGTTGGCGTCCGTGCCGGGCTGAAAGTAAATCTTGATGAGGCTGACGCCGGCCATCGAACGCGACTCCATGTGGTCAATGTTGCTCCCGAGTGTGAAGAAGCGCTCGAATGTGTCGGTGATATCCGCTTCGATTTGCTCGGGAGGCATGCCATTGTAGAACGTGGCTACGAGGACTACGGGGATATTGATCGGCGGGAACATGTCCACTGGCATCTGCACCATGCTCGTCAAACCCAGCACGCAAATAAAAAGACACAAGACGATGATGAAATACGGATGCTTCAGCGAAAATGTCGGCATTAGACTGCCTACTCCATTTCAGCGGGCTGAATCGTTTTTGGCTTCACAAGTTCGCCCGCTTTGTATTGGCCCTGCTCGCCGAACACGACCATCTCGTCTTGCTGCAGGCCCGAGACGATTTCGACTTGCGTGGACGTCTGTAGACCCAGGCTGATTGCTCTCTTCTCGAGTCGATTGCTGCCGTTCACGACGAGCACCGAACCCTTGCCTTCTCCGGTGGATTGCATCGCTTGGACGGGCACCGTCAGGACGTTCGACGCCGAATGGAGCGGGATTTTCACCGAAGCGTACATCCCCGGTACGAGTTCGCCGTTCGCGTTTGGAACCTGAACCTCTGTATGCATCGTGCGGATCTGCGTGTCGATCTGGTCCGAGAAGCGGACGATCTTTCCGCTGAAGGTCTTGTTCGCTCCAGAAACGTCCACGGCGACGCTCTGCCCCAAATGGACATCCGACACAACCCTTTCGGGCAGGGGAATAACAAGGCGCAGGAGATTGTTTTGCGATAGGCGGCAAAGCGCCAGAGCACCCTGGCTCGATGCAGTGCCCGCCGGAAGCAGCGCTCCCGTGTATGCGTATATTTGCGTTATTACTCCTTCAAAAGGGGCCGTGATGCGCGTGTATTCGAACATTGCCTGATCTTTTCCTAGCGCTGCTTTTGCGCCGAGCAATCCTTGTTCGGCGGCTGCGAGCCCATCTTTCGCCGAGGAAACGCCGGCACTGGCTTCCAGGTCTTTGCCTTGCGCGATGTCAACTTCTTGTTGCGCCACGAGTTCGGGTCTCGACTTTTGCACCTCCGCAAGCCGTGTGTAGCTCAGGTGAGCCACATTATAGGAGGACTCCGCCCGGTTGAGTTCTTCGCGGCTGCGCGAGAAATCCTGCTCACTTCGCCGCACGGCGGCCTCGTCTTGGCGCAACTGTTGTTGCAGTTCGGGTACCTCAAGTTCCGCTAGGAGCTGTCCCTGCTTGACGTGCGTGCCCCAATCGACGTGCAGCTTCCGGATGTAACCCGAAACCTTGGCGTACACTTCGATTTCTTGGAATGGCTGGAGCTCCGAGGCGATTTCAATGGAGTTGGCAAGATCCCGCCGCGCAACTTTCACCACGGGGACAGTCGGAGCATTCGCTGGGTCATCTGCGGCGTTGCGCTGGCTCCCGCAGCCGATTCCGGCCCCGGTTACCAAGAGTAGTGCCAACAGTCCAGGAGATTTCGTCCTTCTCATTGATTCTCCAGGCCAATCATCGAGATTCCCCTTGATTGGAGAGTGTACATATCAGGATTTTACTTCCTTGATTGCTTCGCGCAGCTTTTCCAGCGTGAACCCCGCTGCATGGCAAAGAGCTATCAACTTCTGTTCTTTCTCTACAATGCGGCGCGCGGCCCTGGGAATTCTCTCCGCAATTTCGATCGGAACCGTCTGCACGCCATGCAGGTCGCCGTGAATCAAGTCACCCGGTTGAATTTTCAATCCGCCAACCTCCACAGGACCGCCAAAATCAAAGATGTGCGCATAGGCATGCGAGACCGACACGTTTCCGGCAAACATCTGGAACCCGGATGCGCGGACCGCCGGAAGATCCCGTACGGCTCCATTGGTGACGAGGCCGATACAGTTCATTGCGAGAAGAATGTTGGCATGGACTTCGCCGATGAACGCTCCCACCCCCGGATGCTTGTCAATGTCCTCTACAACTACAAGCCTCGGCGCCGGAATCGCGAGAATGTGATTCCACCAATCCGTTCGGTCATCATAGTTGTGGCCTTCCATGGGCGGCTCCGAGGTTCGGATTCGAGCCGTCGCAGCGTAGCCCACAATAGGCGGGCATTCCTCAAAGATGCAGCGAACGCTGGAATTCATAAAACCTGAATTGCGTATCCGCACATCGAACGTCTCAATTGCGTTCGCCACGGTACAACCATCGAGGGAACGCAACTGCTCCATCAGTGCTTGCGGCAAAGGATCAGTTTTCATATAGGCTCCCACCCCGAAATCCGCAATCAATTCAAAAAATGGGGCCGGATGCAACTGTGGCTAGGTCGACGGCTCGGTTAAAAGATGTCGTCCTGCTAGAGAATAGAAACAGGAGGCGATCGGTACTGCAGCAAGAAAGTGAAAACCATGGACTGAATAGAAGGGTTTTCTAATTCAATTAGATCGGACGGCCGAGTGGTAGGCCGGGGCGGAATAGCTCTCGCAACGGGATGCAGCGGCATCCAGCTGAATAGTACCGGTGATTGTGCCAGCTTCATTTTGGTGGCGATATTAACAAATCGTGCCGGATTCGACTTGGGGAGATACTGGCTGTTTTTTGCAAGCGTCGAAAGGCTCGCAACGAGGAACAGCAGCAGCAGAATGGTTACGTTCAAAATGATGCTGCGGGGGTAACCATCCTTTTTCAGCTCGTTCCCGAATTGCCGCTCAGGGTTCATAAGTGCCAGAGGAAACAACACACAGGACTAACTACCTAGACTCTCATACATCTTACGGTGACCAGACTCCCCAAATCAAGGTTACTGATACCAATTGTAGTAACTCCTGCATGCTGCCTGGGGTTGGCAACGGAGCCGATCCTGCATCGGATAGAACGGAAGGCTCCCGCGCTCAACTTCGAGCGCGGGAGCCTCCGTTATAGTTTGGTTGTGCTCAGAACGTAATGACCGTTCCGAACTCGTTACGTATGTCGTGAGCGACGTGAGAATCGACGCCACGGTACAGCTTCACCGCCGCATCTGCCGTACGCGTGTCGTACCAGGTCACTTCGTTTACGATCGACGCCCACTTGTTGATCTTATACCGCAACGATGTGGCGATGTAGTCGGAGCGGAGCAGGCCGTTGGCCCCCGTCTGGCGGACATCCCTGGCGACCGCTGCATCCGTGCCGGCATAGATATAGTAGTTCCAACCCGCGTTGTGGCCTTCCGGGTTGGCTCCGAAGATGCGTGACAAGGGGATACCCAGTTCGACGAAGCCGCCTTGATCGCGAACGGGCCGCAACGGAACGAACTGTGCCGAGCCATTGACGTTTATGAACTGAATTGTGTCGCCCGAGAGCGCGATGTTGCTCCCGATGCTCTTCTGGCCCAGCAGATTCGCAAAGGTGGTGTTCAAGTCGCCGAAGAAGAATCGTGTGTCCCCGCCATGGTAGTACTTACCCCAGAAGCTCAGCCACGGCGTGGGAACCTGGAACTCGACCGTCCACATATTTTGCGGGATGCTGAACTGGAAGCCGGTTGGGAAAAACTGCGCGATCGTGCATCCTTCGACAGGCGGCGGGTTGCTGCAGCCCGTGAGGGTTGAGATAGCCACGTCGGTTGGTGTGCCCGCTACAGCGAGGCTGCCATGCGGCATGATTTCCTCGCCGACGGCGTGCCCACCGCTGATGATGAACTGCGCGGGCGCCACGCCAGGACGGTGGAAGAACGGGTACTGGAACACGACTCGCGCTTCCACGTTCGGGAGGCCACTATCGGTGCCAATCCGTGCGCCAAAACGGGCATTGTTCTGTTCCGCGGTGTTGCTGGCGGGAACAGAAATGCCCGGCGGCGTTGCCGCGAGGTTCGCGTCGCCGAACGCTCCCTCCGTGACCGCGACCTCGGGCTGGATCTTGAACTCGCCCACGTGAAACTGGACGCCTGCTTTGATCTGCGGGAGCCGCTCGTAAGCGTTTCCGAAGAAAGCTCCAGCTTGCGTCGTCTCGACGAGGTCGGAAAACGTTGACGAGCTGACTAGCGTCCAGTCTTGCCCGAACTCGGCAAATACGGGCAGACCGGCGAGATGCGTATCCATGCGTACCCACGCCACTCGAAGGCTGGGTTGCGGGTTGCGCACGGAACTGGCGTTCCGGTTGTTGACGGTTGTAAAGTCCCCCTCAAAGTCGACTTCGACCTTGCCCGTAAAAATGATGTCGGAGTTGGCTTTGGGCCAGAAGAAGTTCAGTCCAGCACGCGTGCTTCGTATCTTGGTATGGAACTGCGATCCGCTAGACGGCCCGGTGTCGCCGAGCAGCATCGGGAGCGGAAAGTCGTTGTTTCCAAACGTGCCGCCGCCGCTGTTGCTCGAATCGTAGACCTCGGTCGCCTTGATGAACCCATAGAGGTTCACCAGGGCGCCGCTTCCGAGCTTGATGTCGGGAATGAGCCCCTTGGGATCGCGCGCGCCGTCGATCGGAAGGAGGCGCGGTGGCGTGATCGCCGGGATCACTCCGCCTTCCCCAGGAGCGCCGTATTGAAACGTGTCCGCGGTGGCGGGAGCGGGAGCTGATTCGAGCGCGACCAGATGATTTACTGCGTTCATCATGTGAGCGCTCGTCGAGCCGTCGTTGGTGGCCGCGACCGTGGGAGCAGTGTTGTTGTATTCCTGCTGGCTGATCAGGCCTTTGGCGACCAGCAATCGAGCCAGCCGCGCATTGGCCTCCTCAGCTGAGGAAGCTTGGCTGATATTGTCGGCCTCTTCCGTTGTCAAAATCCCCTTAGACTGGAGAAGTTGAACGAGCGGCGGAGCCGTGGTGCGATGGTCGGTCTGCTGCTGAGCGAAAGCTGGAATCGCCAGTGCCAGAGCAACGGCCACGGTTAGACAAAAGCAAGGAACCCTCTTCATGGATTGAAACCTCCGGGAAGGATTGAAAGCCCAGTCCAGGCCCAACCTCGTCAGCGAAAAGCCACCCCCTGAGGTGGGCCAGAATTGTGGCACAAATACCCGCATGCAGACCGAAAGTCAAGGAGTAACCGCTTTAGGAATGAATTATTTAAGTCCGGCTTGAAGAGTTTCTTGAAGAAACGATTCTACGATTGGCTGCCTATACTTCTCCCTGCCGGCAGGATCCCACCATGCAATCGGACTTCAGCGGCGCGAACGTTCCGCGAGCACCGGAGCGGTGGAAGGCGAGATGCGGCGGAAGGGCCGAGCGCTGAAGAATCGCTGGCGGCAGGGGTCGCAGCGGTAAGCGGGGAAGCCGAGCCAGCGCTTTAATGTCACCAGGGTTCCATTGTCAACACGTTCGCTGGAGATGTGCTCGAGATCGAAGTTGCCGCACTTCGGGCAATGGGCGTACGACGCGAAGGAAAGGGCAACGCGCCGGGCGCGGAAGCGGCGGTCGCAGGTATGGCATCGCCAAGGCTTGAGTCCCAACAGACTGAATGAAAAATCAAACAGGCCATCGCGATGCGAGCGAAAACAATCCGCGCTGCGGCACTGCGGGCAGATCATCGAGTTTTCGCGGCCCCATTCATCACGGTCGCGAAGCATATCGAAAACCTGGATGGGGGACAAGACTGTTGCTTAAAATCTGTGGCTTGAAATTAGGATGAGGCCAGGCGCACCCGCCCTGGTGGGCCATGCAGTATGTCTATGAAACAAACCGGACGCTCCCTAAGGAGCGTCCGGTTCCTTGCCAAGCTTCGTTTTCCAACCCTTGTGATGACCTCGTAACTCGGCGTCAGGCGCGTGCGGTCGATGCTGCCCTTGGCTGCTCCGGCGCAGCAGCGGCTGGCGTCTCACTTCTGACCGGCACCTTCATCCGCCGTAAAACGAAGAAGGCGAGTATCGCGGCGATGATGTCGAAGGCGATGGCGACCGCATAGACGCCCTGCCAGCCCGCCTTTGGCAACGTCCATTTTGCCGCGAACGGCGTCCAGATCGTCGGGACCACGGTAAGAAGAAGTCCGTAGATTATGGGCACCGCCGCCACTAAGAGCAGCGTGCTTCTGGCTATCTGACTCAGTTCGATGCGCAGCACCGACGGCCCAAGGAACAGCGTGAAAAGGACCAAAGCGCCGCCGATCACCAGCAGGATATCGGCGCGAAAGTCAAACGCCTTGCCCGCCGCCAGTGCGGAGCCGATGGGCACCAGCACCGAAGCTGTGCCCTTCGCGGTGTAGAGGAAACCGTAGTTCGCGGTGGCGTGTTTGCGTCCGAAAAAGTCGCCGCAAATCGCCGGGAACAGCGAATAGATTTCCCCCCAACCGAAGAACGTAAACGCGCTGAAAACAACGAAGAGGAGCGGGTTATGGGCGAACTTAATCAGCGCGAAGATGGCCGCCGCTTCCAAGCCAAACGCCAGCGTCATCGTTTGCTCGCGGCCGATGTGATCCGATACCCATCCCCAGAGCGGCCGGCACAACCCGTTTACGAGACGGTCCGCCGAAAGTGCGAACGTCAGTGCCGCCATGGATAGCCCGAACAGCGCGACGGTCACTTTGTCGACCTTGAAGTCCGCAGCCATGGGCGCAAGCTGCGCGGTTGCCATCAATCCGCCCGTCGCTACCATGGCCATCATCACATACATCAGCCAGAACTGCGGGGTGGACGCCATCTGCGCCGAACTGAAGTCCGCCACGCTCTGCCGTTTCTTCACCATTTCTCCCGGGGTCTGCCGCCAAGTCTTGGGCAGCCAGCCCGCTGGTGGCGCCTTCAAAAACAGCGCTGCGACGATCACCGTAATCCCCTGGATGATTCCCCAGGTAATGAAGGCATGCTGGTAGCCCGAACCTGCGGGCTGTCCCGGGGGGTTGATCATGTTGGCGATCGGCGCCACCGTGAACGCTGAACCCGCGCCGAAGCCTGCCGCTGTGAGTCCCGCCGCGAGGCCGCGGTGGTCGGGAAACCATTTCAGGGCGCTGCCTACGGCCGTGCCATAGACGATGCCCGCCCCAATCCCCGCAAGGCCATACCAAAGGTAAAGCGACGTTAGCGTGTTAGCGTTCCCGCTTCCCACCCAGCCCAGACCCGCTGCCACGCCCCCAAACATGACGAGGAGCTTGGGTCCGAACTTGTCCACCAGCCAGCCCTCGAAGGGAACAAGCCAAGTCTCCAGGAGAACGAACACGGTGAAGGTGACCTGGATGAGCGCCAGTTCTTTGTTCAAGTGGGCCGATAGCGGTTTTACAAACAGCGTCCAACCGTATTGAAAGTTGGCCACCGCAACCATGCTGAGAACGCTGAAGAAGAGAATTACCCAACGGTTGCTGAAGAGATTTTCCTGAAAGTCAGACCTTGGCCCCGACGGAATTGTGCCCACAGGTGCACCTCCTCAAAGGTATACGGGAGCGAAATTGGAATTCGCCCCGATCTATCCTCAGTGATTGTGCTTTCCCTCCCTGCGAAGTCACGCAAGGAAGCCGTGGATCCCGTCGCCCCTGTTATTTCACGCCGGCGGGTTGTCGGCTTCCACCTCGGTGCGGAAGGGAATCACACCGGGAATCAGCCATTTGCTCCACATCTGGTCTATTTTGCCCTGGTTTATGGACTCCTTCCAGGGGTCGATTGCTGACGGCGTTCTACAGAACACTCCGCTAGACAATATTTTTCAATTTGTCGGCGTTAACCCTGCGGGTACCGCCTTTACCGGCATCGCGCCAACGGAGGCTGCGCAGGGGAACGTTTTCGCAACTGCTGCCGCGTCGAATGCAGCTCTGTTGGCTGGATTCTCGTCAGGCCAGAACTTGGCTCAACTCGCGACAGCAACCAATGGCCTTTTCTCGCCTCCAGGTTTCACTACGGTCGGCAATATTCATGCTCCTACGACCCAGGAGTGGAACTTCGAAATCCAGAAAGGCCTCGGCAACAATACATCAATCAGCCTGAACTACGTGGGCAATCACGGCATTCACGAGACCATGGCGTTCAACGGGATCAACGGATATTGTCCGCCGGTGCCGCTGTATAAGGGTGGACCTTCATGCGCCAATGGTTCGCCGGGACTTCAGACCGCGCAACAGCCGGGTGGCCTCGTCACCGTCGGTGGTTGGGATGGTCGATTCGGACAGGTCTCAGACATCCGACGTGGCAGTCTCACACTACAACGGTTTGGCCGCGAGCGTTCAGCACCGTTTCAACCGCGGCCTGCAGATGCAAGCAAACTATCTGTATGGCCACGCCTTGGACGAAGTTTCCAATGGCGGCCTAAAATGCCTGGTGGAATTCTATGAGTTCTAATCGGAGTTGGTTCGTGTGCGCCGGCCTGGTCGCCGGTCTGGTTATCGGCTGCGCCTGCCTGACAGCCGCGCAGGAAACTCAAGAAGGACGTCTGCTGCGTTTCCCCGACATTTATAAGGACAAAATCGCCTTCATGTATGGCGGCGACCTATGGCTGGCATCTAGCTCTGGAGGCACGGCCCGCCGCATTACTTCGCATCCGGGGCGCGAACTGTTTCCAAAGTTTTCGCCGGATGGAAAGTGGCTGGCATTCACCGGACAGTACGATGGGAACTTTAACGTCTATGTGATGCCAGCCGAGGGCGGTCAACCGAAGCAACTGACCTTTTATCAGGGGTCGGCACAGCCGCTCAGCGACCGCATGGGCGTGCATCAACCAGGTGATTGGCTGGACGCGCGACAGCAAGTGCATTATCTTCCTTTCCCGTCGCGATGCTTCGAATGGTTGGATTAAACGCGCGTTCATGGTGAGCGTTGACGGCGGCCTGCCGCGTCCCATGCCTATGGATGAGGGTGGCTTGCTTTCGTTTTCAGCGGACGGGACGAAGATCGCCTACAACCGAATCTTCCGCAATTTCCGGCAGTGGAAACGCTATACCGGCGGCCTGGCGCAAGACATTACCATCTACGACATAAAGGACAATGTCGTCGATCAGGTCGTTCCGCACACGGATTATTCGGACACGTTTCCGATGTGGCACGGGAACACGATTTATTTCACCTCCGATCGCGGGCCTGAACACCGGTTCAATCTCTACAGTTACGACACGGGCAGCAAGCAAGTCGAACAACTTACTAAGTTCGACGACTTCGACGTCATGTGGCCGAGCCTTGGCCCCGATGCGATTATTTTTGAGAAGGGCGGTTTTCTGTATGCGTTTGATCTGGAGACGCGGCAACCGAAGAAGCTGACGATCTATGTGAACGCGGAACGCGACCTGGCGATGAAGCACTGGGTCAGTGCGACCCGGCGTATTACCGACTTCGACATTGCACCCGATGGCAAGCGGGCCGTGATCGCAGCCCGCGGGGAGGTCTTCACTGTTCCGGCGAAGGAGGGAAGTATCCGCAATCTGACGCAATCTCCCGGTGTTCGCGAGCAACATGTGGCATGGTCGCGGAACGGGCAATGGATCGCCTATATTTCCGACCGCACCGGCGAGGACGAAATCTACATTGTTCCGCAAGACGGGCAGGCTGCGGAACAGCAGATTACCAGCGGACACAAGGGTTTCATGTTCCAGCCGGCGTGGTCTCCGGACAGCTCGAAGATCGCGTGGGCCGATAAGGACTTGAAACTCTGGTATGTCGATATAAAAGAGAAGAAGCCGGTTGAAGTGGATCGCGGCAAGTATGGGGAGATTACAGAATTACAACTGGTCGCCGGACAGTAAGTGGCTGGCTTACGACAAGAATGTGGAGTCCGGTTTTTCAGTAGTGTATCTTTATGGTTTAGCCGACCGCAAGATCACCGCTGTTACTTCTAATCTAAACAATAGTTACGGGGCCGTGTTCGATCCGGACAAGCGGTACTTATATTTTCTTTCCGATCGCGACTACAACGAAGTGCTGGGAAACATCGACTTCGAGTTTGCGAATCCGAAAACGACGCGGGTTTACGTGGTCACGTTGACGGCGGACGAACCTTCACCCTTTCCGGCCTTGAGCGATGAGGTGAAAGTGAAGAGCGAGGAACCAGCCGAGGGAACGCCCGAAGCCCGGCCAAGAAGAACGCTCCCAAACAGCCGCCTACCAAAAAGGAGGAGGAACCAAAGACGGAAGAAAAAACGGAGCAGACCGAGACCAAGGAGCCTCCGAAGGTGTTCAAGATTGAACTGGATGGCATCCAGAATCGGATCGTTGCGCTGGCGGTTCCACCGGCGGTGATTCGAAACCTGGATGCTTCGAAAGACGCGATCTATTACTCGACTTCTCCGATTCAAGGTTTGTCGGGGCCGATTCCGGGAGAAAACCGCGCAATCCATGCCTACGCTTTGAAAGAGCATAAAGACGCAGTTCTGCTGGATGGCGCGGACCACTTCGCACTTTCGCACGACGGGTCGAAGCTCTTGTATCGGCCGAGGGCGAGGGCGACGTCAAGATGGGGATCATCGATGCCAAGCCGTTGATCGCTCGCGATGATTCCGCCGCTCCTCCTCCGCCCCCGCACAAGGTTGGAGAAGGCGCGCTCAAACTGGACGGCATGCGGGTTGAGGCCGATCCTCCGCAGGAATGGAAGGAAATGTTCAATGAGGTCTGGCGGCAGGAGCGCGATTACTTCTTTGAGCCTTCGATGAACGGAGTGGATTGGCAGAAGACCAAAGATCAGTATGCGCAGTTACTTCCCTATGTGGCCGATCGTTATTCGCTGACTTACATCATGGGCGAGATGATTGGGGAGTTATCGAATTCGCATACTTATGTTGGCGGCGGAGATTTCCCGGATCTGCATCCGGTGAACGTCGGAATGTTGGGCGCGGACTATGAAGTCGATCCGGCCAGCGGCATGTACCGCATCAAGAAAATATATTCCGGGTGAGAACTGGGACGCGCACTCCCGCTCGCCGCTGACCGAGCCTGGCGTCAATATGAAAGAAGGCGATTATCTGATCGCGATCAACGGGCGGGCGCTGCGCGCTCCGCAGACGCCCGACGAATTGCTGGTGAACATGGCCAATGAGGTGGTCACGCTCAGCGTCAACTCCAAAGCAGCGGCGGATGGCGCGCGCAAAGTGGTGGTGAAGCCGATTGGCGACGAATACAGCCTGCGTGAGTTGAACATGATCGAGACTAACCGCAAGAAGGTGGACGCGGCCAGCGGCGGCCGCATCGGCTATGTCTATCTGCAAAACATGGGCGACGCCGGGCTCAACGAGTTCGTCAAGCAGTACTTCCCGCAGATCCGCAAGGAGGGAATCATTTTCGACGTCCGCTACAACGGCGGCGGTTTTGTCGATGAGCTTATTTTCGAGCGGCTGCGGCGCATGTTGTCAGCGATGGATTCGGCACGCAACTTTGAGTCGACGACGCGTCCGCCTAATGTCTTCTACGGATATATGGCATGCGTCACCAATCATTACGCCGCGTCCGATGGCGACATCTTCAGCTATATGTTCAAGCAGTACAAGCTGGGGCCACTGATCGGCGAGCGGACCTGGGGCGGAGTGCGCGGCATCCGCGGAGAAATACCGCTGATGGATGGCGGCTACATTACGCGGCCGGAATTCGCTATGTATGGGCTCGACAGCAAGTGGGTAATCGAGAACCGCGGCGTGCAACCCGACGTGGTGGTGGACAATCCTCCAGACCTGGTGTTGAAGGGGCAGGATCCGCAATTGGAGAAGGCGGTCCAGATGCTGATGGATGAGATCAAGGCCAATCCAAAGAAGCTGCCGGCGCGGCCTCCGGATTTGCCGACTTATCCGCCGGGACCAGGGTTGTAGACGAGAACCCGGACGGGCGAGGCGCCCGTCCCAACACGATCAACGGCAAACTGCTAAGGTGTTCCGATTTTCAGCAGACAGCCGAGCGTGCGCACGTCTTGCGATTCGAGTTGATAAATCAGTTTTTGCCAGAGGCGAGCCGTGACAAAGGCATCGTCGAGTGCGTGGTGGGCCTCGCGGAATTCGATGCTGTAGATCTTCACCAGCGAGGCCAGATCCACCTGTTCGAGGCGGCGGAACAGGTCCTCCGAATAGGGGCCTTTTTTTAGTAGCCAGCGATGAACTTGCGCTGTACATACAACGGGGTTGTCGAGCGAGTGTCCCGTCGCCTGCAGTTCCTTGCGCAGAATGTCTGCATCGATCTTGATGAAGTGCCCGATCAGCACTGTCCCTGCGATGTAATCGCGCAGGTCCGCCAGAACTTGAACGGGCGGCTCTCCTTGCTCGATGTCACTTGGCCGAAGCTGGTGTACGACAACCGTACTCGCCGGAACCTCTACGCCGGCATTGAGAACGCGGTAAAACTGGCTGCCCATTCGAATGCTGGCGCCTTCCATGGTGACCGCGCCTACAGACAGCAGACGGTTCGAGCGCTGGTCCAGCGAAGTAAATTCCGTGTCGAGGACCACATAGCGGACGGAATGTAGCGGAGTGTCGGGCGGGTATATGCCACTCGCAGGCTGCCTTCCCCAAAACTTGAGCCAGCGGGGCATCTGCAGATCCATCCTTAGGACCCCAGTTGTGACCAGACGGCAGAGCGGAATTGGCCGGCAATCACCGATTGGACGCGGGTGATGGTGCGAAAGGCTTCCTTAAGGAGGCTCCTCTGCAGTTGGGTGAGACTCTCGGGGTTTACGTAGTTGCTGAGAGGCTGTCCGGCGTGCGACTGCTGTAGTTGATGTTCAAGGCGAAGAAGCGTCAGCAACTCGAACGATTCCAGCAGATCGCGACGCAAGACGTCGTCGAGATAGGGGAGCGCCTGCACCGCCGCCAGTCGATCGACGGTATTTGTGGCTTCGATTCCGGCGTCGAGCGCCAGCAGCCGCGCCGCATTGACGATGGGACAGGTGCCGAAGGTTTTGAGGTCGAGAGCTTGCTTGTGCTCGCCTGAGCTTTCGACCACGAATGTGCGGAAAAATCCGAGAGGTGGTTTGCGATCGATGGTGATGTAAGCGAGAACCGATTTGAAGAAGGAGGCATCCCGCAGAGCTTCGCGAAAGGATGCTGCCAGCGCTTCGAAGAGCGAGGAATCGCCGCCGACGGCGCGCATGTCGAAAAAAATAAGAGCGTCTTCGACGGAATGTAGGTCAGCCTCGGCGATCCAGACATGAAAATAGTTCTTCCACGAAGAAAGGGGCTGCCGCCAGCGCGGATTACTGGCCATATAGTCGCCGGTGCAGGGTGGGTAGCCACAACTGGCAAGCGCGTTGCGAACGTACTGGGAAAAACGGGTGAAATATTCCTGCACGGTTTCTGCGTTGCGGTCGGGGCTGCCGTCGTCGTTTTCAGGGTCGGGATCGGCGTAGATAAGGGCATTATCCTGATCGGTCTTGAAAGTCTGCTCGCGTCGCCCTTCGCTGCCCAACACAACGAAACAGTAGGGAAGCGGTGGGGGTCCGAGTTCAGCTTCGGCGAATTCCAGGACCTTGGCCATGAGGCGGTCGTTGATTTCGGAAACGACACGCGTAATGTGGCTTACCCGGGCGCCTTCCCGAAGCAGGAGGGGAAGCAGTTCGACAATCTTTCTCTGGGCGCTGGCGAGGCCTTCGACCGATTTCTGTTGCTCCAAATGGCGGGAGACGGTGAGCGGCGACTTGCCCTGCAGCAATATAAGGTCGTGGCTGGAGAGAACGGCCTTCGGCAGCCCCTCTTCGATGACCAGCACGTGCTGGATGTCTTTGGAGATCATGGCCAACAGAGCCTGAAACAAGCGTGCAGTGCTCTCCAACGCAACCACCGGTGTGCTCATGATTTTGGAGACCGGAAGATCGAGAGACAACCCTTTGGCTAAGACGCGGCGCGTGAAATCGCGATCCGTCACCATTCCAATGGCGCGGCCGTCAGGTCCGACAACCGCGAGGCAGGTTGCGCGTGAGGTGGAGACCAGCTGGGCCGCGTCGCGAATGGACGTTTCGCCAGTGCAGACCACGACCGGAGCGCTGACGATGTCCTTGACGGCGAGCGAGTACAGCAGGCGCTCGGTGTTGCCCATCAGATTGGTCTGGTCCTTGAGCTCCTTGAGACTGCGATCGAGGTAGCGCGTAATGGATACGCGAACCAGATGCTCCGAAAATTCAGGGTGACGGGAGGCGAGTTCCTGGATCACATCGCCCGGGATGCTGTAGCAGAGAGCGTCTTCGACCGCGGTCACGTCGAAGCGGGCGACGTCCCGGCCCATAAGCGACAGCAGTCCGAAGATTTCACCTTCACTGCGAAGATCGAAGACGAGTTCTTTTCCAACGGTGGTGCGCAACCCGAGTTGCACCGCGCCCTTGTGGACGATGTACAGCGCTTCGGAGGTGCGATGTCCGGCTTTGATAATGACGGCGTCTTTCGGGAAATACTCCAGCGTCATGCTGGGTACAAGGCGGGAGAGTTCGCCCGGCGGCAAAAACTCGAAGGGCGGGACAGTCTTCAGGAATTCGATGACGGTCTCATTGACTACCGACGAGGAGGAGCGAGTGGACAAGATTGCACCCGAGGGGGCGATTTTAGCAAAGCAGGCAATGAAAGGATGTGATGGCGGGCACTGAACATGAAAAGTTTGCATTTCAGGGATTTGTTTTTCGAATAACGCCCCGACTTTCTGCTTGCGGGCGGGGTGGAGCTTAGGTAGTATCGCGTTATATGTCTGGTGCAAATATGACGAATTCACCGAGCCTCCGACGACTTCACCTTAGAATCGTAGGTGTACGAGTATGTCCACCGGCCGCGGTGCGGGGGGAAGGGTGAGCTGAGAGATTAGGAATCGTAAGAGCTCCCGAATCCCCGCCAGAAACGCTGGCGGGTTTTGTTTTTTGGGGAGCGGGTCAAACGGCCCGGCCCCTAAAGGGGCGGCATCTTTGAAGAATTTTCGGTATCGCTGAAGCGATACCCTGATACGAATCGAATTGATACGAATCAGGCTGATAGAACCGAACACGAACTGGCAGGGAGGTCGCATGACGGATCACAGGGCTACAGATCGGAAAAACACGCTCACCACGGGCAATGCCAAGGCCGAGACGAAGACTGAGACGAAGACCGAAACGAAGACCGAGATCAAGACAGTCTCCAAAACACGTCTCAAGACCATGACCGGGGCGAGCATTCTTTGGGAGTGTCTGGAACGGGAGGGCGTGAAGGACGTCTTTGGCTATCCTGGCGGCGCTATTCTTCCGGCCTATGACGCGCTGAAGCACAGCAAGATCCATCACATTCTGGTGCGTCACGAACAGGGCGCGACCCACATGGCCGACGGCTATGCCCGCGCCAGTGGACAAGTCGGGAGTTGCGGTCGCAACCTCGGGGCCGGGAGCTACCAACATGGTCACTGGAATTGCCACCGCCATGCTCGATTCCTCGCCGATCGTCTGCATCACCGGGCAGGTGGGCAGCAAGCTGATCGGGTCGGACGCGTTTCAGGAAACCGACATCACCGGCGTGACTCTTCCGATCACCAAGCACAACTATCTGGTTACGCACGCCAGCGAAGTGGCGCGCACGGTTCGGGAGGCCTTCTACGTGGCGCGGTCGGGACGGCCTGGGTCCGGTGCTGATCGATATCACGAAAGATGCGCAGCAGAGCACGTGCGAGTTCGACTGGGAAGCGGCCAAGCCGCAGTTGCCGGGCTACCGTCCGGACCTTTCGCCCGCTCCGGCGGAGTATGAGCAGGCGCTGGAGTTGATCCACAATTCCAAGCGGCCCGTGATTCTGGCCGGGCACGGCATCATCATTTCTGGAGCGATGCGCGAGGTGCGCGATTTTGCCGAGCGGGCCGGCATTCCGGTGGCGATGACGCTGCTTGGACTCGGCGCGTTTCCCGCTTCGCACCCGCTCAATCTCGGCATGATGGGCATGCACGGGGAAGCGTGGGTGAACCATACGATTCAAGAAGCCGATCTGCTGCTGGCCTTTGGCATGCGCTTCGACGACCGGGTTACCGGCAACCTGAAGAACTTACGCGCCCAATGCCAAGAAGATTCACATCGAGATCGATCCGGCGGAGATCAACAAGAACGTCAAGGTGGATGTGCCGCTGGTCGGCGATCTGCGGGAAGTTCTGCTGGAATTATTGCCGCAAGTCGAATCCATTGATCGTAGTGACTGGCTGGACACCATCGACAAACTGAAGGGCGATTCCGCGGTGCGCGATATTCAGAACCTGCCCGACAGCGGCCATCTCTATGCCGCGCATGTGATCAACGATTTGTGGCGGCAGACGCGCGACGGCAAGACCATCGTGGTGACCGACGTGGGCCAGCACCAGATGTGGGAGGCGCAGTACTACAAGCACGAGCATCCGCGCTCGCTGATCACTTCCGGCGGATTGGGCACGATGGGATTCGCTTTGCCCGCCGCGATCGGCGCCAAAGTCGCTTGCCCTGACGCCGAGGTCTGGGTGATAGTCGGCGATGGCGGATTCCAGATGACCATGTGCGAACTGGCGACGATTGTGCAGGAGAATCTGAAGATCCATATCGCCATCATCAATAACGGATATCTCGGCATGGTGCGGCAGTGGCAGGAATTTTTCTACGACCGCAACTACGCGGCGACGCCCTTGCTTAATCCGGATTTCGCGAGGTTAGCGGACGCCTACGGCATCCGGAGCGCGACCGTCTCGGAGCGGTCGGAGGTCGTGCCTGCGGTCCAATCGGCGCGCCAGCACGATGGGCCGATGCTGATCAACTTCAAGGTGGAACAGGAAGACACGGTCTATCCGATGGTCGCGGCCGGCGCGGCGCTGCACGATATGATTCGGCGGCCGAGCCCGATTGTCGAGACGGCGGATGACGAATAGATGCTATTGAGTCATTGAATCATTGAGTCATTGAGACATTGAAAACCAATGATTCAATGTCTCAATGATTCAATGTCTCACTGATTTTCCTCAATAAAACTATGCTGAATACATTCATGGTGTACGTCGAAAATAAACCGGGTGTGCTGACCCGCGTGGCCTCGCTGTTTCGCCGCCGCGCCTTCAACATCGATTCGCTGACGGTGGGGCGGACTGAGAAACCGGAAGTGTCGCGCATGACCATTACCGTCGACGCCGACCGCGACCAGGCGCGCCGCATCGAAGCCAATCTGTACAAACTCGTAAACGTGCTGCTGGTCGAGAACATCACCAGTCAACCCGCCATCATTCGGGATCTGGCCATGATCCGGGTGGCGGCTACGCACGATGCGCGCTCCCACGTGCTGGAACTCGCCGACGTGTTTCGCGCGCGAGTGGTCGATGTAGCGCCCGAATCGTTGACTCTCGAAATCACCGGCGCGGAAGACAAGATCGATGGGCTGCTCGAATTGCTGCGTCCGTATGGCGTGTTGGAGATGGTGCGCACTGGCATCGTCGCCATGCGACGGGGGAGCAAATCAACCGATGCCGCTTCTTCGACCGAGGGCGTGGCGACGGGCGCGGACAGTGACAATGTCTCCTACTCGGTGTAGGACCGGGCGTAGTGAGCGGTCGCCAATCGGTCGTCCCTCCGGGACTTGAATCGTTTCTCTGCTTTACCCAGCGCTGAAGCGCTGGGCTACGTTAGGTCGCCCCTCTGGGGAGCTACCCCTCGGGGCTCCATCTTCTCGGCTTCGTCCTCTAGGCGCTACTCTCCTGAATCCATCTTGTTGAATCCATCTTGTTGGCTTTCTTGAGCCCTCTTCTTGGATCCACCCGTGGAGACTCACGAAGGGGAGGGGCGCGCCTGGTCAGGGCACTCCGAATGCTCCCCAGAGGAATTATTGAGCCGTAGTGTGAAGGCTCTCTAATCGGATCCGGACTTTCTGCTTGATCGGTGTTGATATCGATGGCCGGCACCTCCGTGCTAAAGCGAGTGTAGAACCTGGCCGATGGAGGGATATCCGCTATGAATGACGCTGATGACATTGTCAAAGAGTTTCTGGTCGAGAGCTACCTGCTTGCCGGTTGGACCTGGGACATTCTGGCCACCGATCTAAACGATAATTCCCTCGAAGCCGCGCGCGCCGGCATTTATGGCGAGTATGCCCTGCGCAGTACCAGCGAGTTGTTGCGCCGGAAATACTTCAAGGATATCGGCGACAAGAAACTCCAGGCCAATGATCTGCTCAAAGCACAGATCCGTTTTGACCGCATCAATCTTCGTGACGACAGCAAGATGTTGTTCCAGAAGGGCATGGACATCATTTTCTGCTGCAATGTGCTGATTTACTTCGACCTGGCTTCCAAGCGTCGAGTCGTGCAGCATTTCTATTCCAACCTGCTGCCCGGTGGCTATCTCTTCATGGGACACGCCGAATCCTTGTTCCAGGTGGACGACGCGTTTCGTTTAGTACATTTCCCGGGCACCACGGCCTATAGCAAACCGACCGCCGCTCAGGCGGGTGGAGTCAAAAAGTGAACGCCACACTACAGTCACAACTCAAAGACCAGGTCCGGAAATTGGACTCGATTTCGACCGCTCCAGCCATCCTGGTGCCGCTTCTCGCTATGCTGCGCTTGCCTTCCGATAGCATCAGAGTTGGAAAAGTGGTGGAACTGGTTTCTTATGACGGGGCGATCGCGGCGCAATGTCTCCGCCTGGCAAATTCTCCTCTCTATGGGAGGCGCGAGACTGAAACCGTGCGCTCGGCGGTCATGGCTCTTGGCCTCGAAAGAGTGCGCTCGATGCTGCTCGGGTTGTGTGTGAATCGCGTTGTGCCGCAGGATAAGTGGGTGCTCGATCCGGAGGCGTTCTGGCGCCACTCTCTGGGCTGTGCATTGATCACCCAAAGAATGGCGCAGAAAATCGATTATCCGGAGCCCGAAAAAGCTTATCTGGCTGGATTGCTGCACGACCTCGGATTCTTGGTGAACTCCGTTCTTTATACCGAGGAGTTTCGAGAATGCCTGGAGCGCGCCACCGCGGAGCACGTCCCCCTGCATGTCATCGAAGAACAGGTTCTTGGTTTTACTCATTGCGAAACCGGGCAGATGCTGTGCGAGCATTGGAGCCTGTCGGAGGAGTTGAGCGACTGCGCCGGTTGTCACCACGATGTCAGTCTTCTGCCCACGGCCGGTCCATTGGCCTGCCTGGTCCACCTGAGCGATCTCCTGTGCCGGATGCGCTATCTGGGCTACGGTTATGAGGAGATCATGGGAGTCGATCTCGGTGGAGATGCGGCGTGGCAGGCCCTGATTGCCACCTATCCTGCGATCGGGAAGATGGAGCTGCTTCGTTTCACGCTCGATATCGATGGAGCCATGGACCAGATTGTAGCGACGGTAGATTCGGTATTTGGCGCCAAGAGGATTGCTGCGCCTGCCACAAGCTAAGCTTAGAAGAGTTTCTTTGATTTTCGCATGTTTGCGAGCAAAAAAACGTCCTGAGCAGGTAAGCTCAGGACGCATTCGGCAGCCCTCCCCCAGAACTGCCAAACCACCTGCTCATCCTATGTCCGTTCGGCAGCGCTGTAAACGTCACTTACGTAATGCCTGGCTTGCTAGTAAGTACTGCCAGGTCAAGGGCGAAGGTAACGTTACTGAGTGAAGAGAAACACTGGGGCCGAGACCACAAGATGGATATTACAGGTGGCCGACTGTAGCGCCGGCATCTTGCCGGCTGTCCCGGGACGTCCCCCCCGCCCTCGGCCCGGCAAGGACACCCCGCCGGATAGCCGCCGAGAGGACGGCGACACACTTTCAGGCCCAGCTTCTTCTTGTCAGGAGATTACTTCTTATCCCAGGTCTTACCGCCATCTGTGCTGGTCCAGGTTTCATTGTTACGCGTGGAAACTATGATCTTAGCCGGGCCGCGCAGATTGTCTTGGATCTCAATACGAGTTATGTCAGAGGTAAGTGCGTAAGTCTTTATGGAAGGCTGCAGCTGTGTCCAAGTGAGGCCGTTGTCGCTGGAGTGGAAGAGCGTACCCGCCTGCCCGCCGGTCCATATATCCGAGTCGTGACCTGCGTAGCACAGCAGTGGATGGTCTGTGCGCAAAGCGTTTTGCCAGCTCTGGCCCCTGTCCAGCGAGCGTACCAAAACACCAGCTTTAATCGTCCAGGTGACACTGTTTCCCGCACTCTGGCCGACTAAAGTCGGGTTCGAGGAGGCTGCGAGTTTCGCGCCAGCCATCGCATTCCTGTTCTGTAACCGGGCTGCGGCGACACCAGAGGGTGCCTCGTTGTTCTGCTCTCCAATGTTCTGCTGCCCAATCACTTGTGGCCCCGGCAATGCCGGTTTTGCTTTTTCAATTGCTGGCGCGGGGTTCCGCAACATCAAGGTATCTTCGGGGGAGGACTCCGTAACACTCTCAGTTGCTGCAGCAACTTCGACGCTCTCGGTCGCGGCTCGGGGCGCTGATTTTCGCGCTTCGAAGGCCGGGCGTGCAGCGGACGGTATTGCCGGTGCTGTGTCACTCCTGTTTTCAGCGAGCAGCATTCCAGACTGCGCTGGAGACGGCGAGGCGGCCCGTCCCGCTTTGAGTTTCTTGGACATCTGCAATTCCGGCCTTACCTGCGCTTTGTCAGCCTCTGCCACTGCGGTCGATGCTGCCAATGGTGAGGATGTGCCTGGGGACGATTCAACTGGCGACGATGCGATCTGTCGATCGGCCGGCGGGAGCGCAGTAGGCGCCACCTGCTGGTTTACGGAAGGCAGAGAGGCCTGATTCAACTTTCGCGGATGCAACAGAAGTACCGAGGCAGCCACCGCAACACCCGCCGCCAGCGCGGCCCAACGCAAACCCGGCCAGGCTAGATTGGCAGAGTTCAGCCAGTTCCACCGGGACTTCGCCTGGAGCGCGACTGCGTCTGCTTGTGGGTCGGCCGCAGTTGGAATGGCTGTATCGGCGCTCGGAAGCGCCAGGACGACGATCTCGCGGCACTCTCCACAGTGCGCCAAATGTTCGAGCACGCCGGCGCGCTCGGACGCGGAAAGCGCCTGCTCGGCAAAGGCCGTCAGCAGATCCGCGTCCGGATGCGCCAGACTGGGCACACTTTGGCCCGGCAAGGTGCCCACCGGCCGGGCTGCCCGTAGGCGGTCATACACGATTTTGGGTACTTCAGTCATCAGTCACTGCTTCCAGGTAATTGTTTCCGAGTCATCGTTTCCCAGCACATACGGTTCCGTCAGTCTGGTTCCATCAGTCTGGTTCCATCAATCGGTCAATCGGCGCTTCCGTCGCCGGCGTCTTGAGCCGGGACCTTGCTTCCAGGGAACGTTTTCGGCGAGGAATCTTGCATCAAACGCGAGCGCAAATTCAACTGTACGTCGCGCACGTCGGTCTCCAGCGCTTCGGCGGCCTGGGCATGGCTCATTCCCTGCATTCGCAGCCCCGCCAGAATACGCTTCCGGAGCGCGTTTGAAAGCCGGTCCAGCCGCCGGCTGACGCTCGATTCGTGCAGCCCCAACATTCGCGCAATCTCAGCCAGCGTCTGGCCATCGAGATAATAAGACGCCAGCGTGAATCGGTCCTCCGATGAGAGCTCGGCTAACGCCTCGTCGGTTGCCGCCTGCAGCCTTGCGTCCGAAGTGCTCGCCGGCTCCGGAATGGCCGCCGCAAACTGTACGCCTTCTTCAGTCTGTTCTTCGAGACTGACCGTACGTTTCTGCTTGCGATAGCGGTTGATGAACTCCTGCGCCATCACTGTGCGCAGCCAGCCTTCGAGCGATCCGCGGCCGGTGTAAAAAACCAGCTTAGAACTGCGTACTCCGTTACGCGAGTTCACGCCGTACAAATCCGCGAACAGGGAGTCGGCCAACTCCGCGGCGTGTGCGGCGTCGCGCGTAATGTGCAACGCCATGCTGTGCAGTTTTTGCCGGTAGCGGCTGATGAAGTCCTGCCACGCTCGCTCGTTTCCCGCCGCGCACGCGCGCGCCAGCGCCAGTTCTTCCAGACGCAGAGCGGCGCAGAAGCCGTTTCTCTTCTCTACCGAGTTGTCGGGCGATGCGGGGGCCGAAGCGTGAGAATGGTTATTGGGAAAATACTTGCGGAGAATTTCATCGAGGATGGCGGCGAACTGCTCCGCAGTTACGCCATAGGCCGCGGCCCCGCTGCGGCTGTAAAGAGCCGCAACCTCTGCTTCTAGGGCGGATTGGGCGGACTTGGGCATCTCCCGATTTTGCCTTCCGATTTTGCCTTCCTATGATGCTAGCAATTTATTAGACGCAAGTAAGGGAAAATCGTACGTTCTTCGATCAGCGAGCAGAGAAAGACACTCCTTGGAAGACTCGCGATTGGTTCCCCGGCACGCTCTAACTTCGGTGTGCCGGGGAAGGGCGGGAGTGGCGGCGCACATGGAAGAACTTGTGCGCGGAAGCACCGGTGTCTTCATTACGAGGAGGCCAATTATGCGGCTGGTCGTTGTGATCGCTGGAATCGTTCTGTTAGTTGTGGCGGCGGTTGTGGTTCCGTGCCTGCTGCAGGCGGGCGAGGCGTCACCGGCGTCTGGTTATTCTCTCCTTAGCCCGATTCGCAGTGGAAATCTTACTGTCTATCCCGTGGCCGCCAGTAAGTCATTTGACACGGGGGAGTTTCTTACTCTTGATGAAGGTCTGCGCAGCGGCGACGTGGTCGTGACGGAAGCGGGCCAGGCGCGTGGCCTGATCCGGCGCCGTCCCGGCGGGCCGGCGATTATCCATCCGATACATGACGCTGAGGTAAATCGCCTAGTTCTGGTTAATAACTCGAAACGGCCGTTGTTACTTCTCGCCGGAGAGATAGTTACTGGCGGCAAGCAGGACCGTGTCATTGGCAAAGACCGTATTGTGCCCGCGGAGAGCGATCCGGTCGACCTCAGTGTCTTTTGCGTCGAGCCAGGACGATGGGTGGCGGCAAATGGCAAGGCCGATTTCGGGATGATGCCCGGCGCCAGCGGCGGGGTCTTGGCCTCTCCCGTGGTGCGCAGCAAGGCGATGGCCGCTAAGAATCAGCAGGAGGTGTGGGATAGCGTCCGCACGTCACAGCAAGCCATGGCGGAAAGCGTCGTAGTTACTCCCGGCGCCGCTTCCGAGGTCAACGCAACCACCTCCTATGCGCGCGTTATGGACAATAAAGAAGTTCAGAAGCAGGTGAATGCGGTCGCGGAACCGGTGCAGCGCAACTATGAAAGCGTGATTCGCCAATTGCGTGATAAGAA
>CAVPUS010000024.1:0-41223 GCA_963709005.1 uncultured Acidobacteriota bacterium | reverse complement strand
TCATCTATTTCGCAATCCTGATCGGACTCGCCTATTTCCTGAACAAGTGGTCGAAAGAACAGGACCAAACGGGCGATCCGCGCCTTGCGGTGCGCATGGAAGGATTGAGCGCGCCGGGCCTGATTCTCTGGGGCCTTGCCGTGACATTTTCTTCCATCGACTGGGTGATGTCTCTCGAACCCCGCTGGTACTCCACAATCTACGGAATGATTTTTATGATGGTGGGCACGCTTTTGGCCATGTCGTTCGTGATCTTTGTGCTCCGAATGCTCTCTGATTCCGAACCCATGCTCCGCGAGAGCGTGACGCCGAACCAATTCAACGATCTTGGCAACCTGATGCTCGCCTTCGTCATGCTCTGGGCCTATCTCTCATTTTCCCAGTTCCTGCTTATCTGGTCCGGCGACATCAAGGACGAAATCCCGTGGTACATGTCGCGCGCGCGCGGGGAATGGGGGGCGGTGGCGGCCGTGTTGATTGTGCTTCACTTCACCGTGCCGTTTTTCCTGTTGCTGCAGCGAGGCGTGAAACGCCGCCTGCGAAGGCTTTCCGTTGTAGCCGGTCTGCTGATCCTGTTGTCGCTGGTGGACGTGTACTGGCTCGTAGTCCCTGCATACCAGACCATCGGCCCGCGCCTTCATTTGCTCGATGTTTTTGCCGTCATCGGCGTCGGTGGAATCTGGGTGGCCGCGTTCTTCTGGCAGCTCCAGAAGATGCCTTTGCTGCCGCGGCACGACCCGCGATTTGAAGGAGCCCTGCAGCATGAACATGGAGACTAATCGCCTCTCCGATCAGGCGATCCGGGACGCCCGCAAAGAGGGCTACGAGCACCGCGATACCGATGTTCGCACGCTCGCGAAGTTCGGGCTCTGGCTCGCCGTGATTCTCGTTGCCATATTCCTGGGCATGATGGGGATGTTCTCTTACTACGCAAAGTCGCAGAAACTCGGGCCGCCCGCGTCGCCGTTCGACGTCGAGAACGCGCGCGTCCTGCCGCCTTCTCCCAGGCTGCAGGTGGCTCCGCGCGCCGAGCTGCTCACTTACCGCGATGACCAGAAGCAGGAATTGGAAACATACGGCTGGGTGGACCAGGCAAACGGAGTCGTTCGCCTTCCCATCGACCACGCGATGGATTTGCTGTTGCAAAAAGGCTTGCCGGTGCGCGCTGAAGCGACGGACGCTGCCCAGGGAAACGTGCAAACGGGCGCGAACGCGAAAAAGGATGCCAAGTAGCATAGCCATGCCCTCATACCTCAAGAATCGGGAGAGTCATTGGCCCTTTGCAATCGCAGCGATAGCGCTTGCGCTGCTCGCGAACCCTGCCATCGCTGCTGCGCAACTTAGCGGGCCGGTGCAGGATATCGGCGTCCGGCCGGACTTGCTGAAGAACGTCGGAATCGACCAGAAGCTGAATAGTTCGGTCCCCCTCGATCTCACCTTCCGCGACGAGAGCGGCCACACGGTCGCGCTGCGCCAGTATTTCGGCCAGAAACCCGTGATCCTGTCCCTGGTTTATTACAACTGCCCGATGCTTTGCACGCAGGTGCTCAATGGTCTGATGCGGGGCCTCAAAGAAGTGCCGATGGACATGGGCAAGCAATACGAGGTGATCAGCGTCAGTATCGACCCCACCGAGAGGCCGGTGCTCGCCGAGGCAAAGCACGCGATGTACACCGGAATTTACGCCCGGCCGGGCGCCGCGCAGGGCTGGCATTTCCTCACCGGCGACGAGCCGCAGATCAGGCAACTGGCGGACTCGGTCGGTTTCCGTTACGCGTACGACCCGGACTCGAAGCAGTTTGCGCACGCCAGCGGCATCATGATTCTGACGCCGCAAGGAAAAGTTTCACGCTATTTTTACGGCATTCAATACCCCGCGCGCGATTTGCGGCTGGGTCTTGTCGAGGCATCCGGCGGAAAAATCGGAACCCTGGCCGACGAGGTGCTTCTGTTCTGCTATCACTACGACCCCACGACGGGGAAATACGGCCTGCTGATTTCGAGAATCATCAAGCTGGCCGGAGTGTTGACCGTGCTGGCGATTGCCGGGCTGGTGCTTGTTTTGTCGCGAAGCCGGCGCTACCCGCTGAGCGAACGAGAATTCTTGGCCAGGAGACGATGACAAGTTTGCTCCAATCCGGTCTGAGTTTCCTCGTGACAGTTCCGAATCCGATACCGATTCGCCCTCCAGCCGCTTCTACGATTGCGGAAGGAGTGGATCGGTTGCATTTCTTTCTCACCGGCATCACGCTGTTTTTTACCGCGATCATCTTCGTCACGATTTTTTATTTCATGATCAAATACCGCCGCCGTTCGGAAGACGAGCGGCCGGCCGAAACCGAAGATTCCATGTCCCTTGAGCTGACCTGGACCCTGCTGCCAACGATTCTTGTCGCCTTCGTTTTTGTCTGGTCCGCGAGCCTTTATTTCCAGAATTCGCGGCCTCCCTCGGCATCCATGGAAATTTTCGTTATCGGCAAGCAGTGGATGTGGCACCTCCAGCATCCCGAAGGCCCGCGCGAAATCAACGAACTTCATGTTCCGGTCGGCGTTCCCGTGAAGTTGACGATGACCTCGGAAGACGTCATCCACGATTTCTACATTCCGGCGTTCCGCGTCAAGAAAGACGTACTGCCCGGCCGTTACACCTCACTTTGGTTCCAGGCCACCGAGACCGGCACATACCACCTCTTCTGCGCGCAGTACTGCGGTGCCGACCACGGCGAAATGATTGGCTGGGTCTACGTCATGACGCCCAACGACTATGCCTCGTGGCTCTCCGGCGGCAGTCGCAACGAGTCCATGGCCCAGACCGGCGAGCGCCTCTTCAATCAGCTGGGCTGCGTCACCTGTCACCTCGCCGACGGCACGGGCCGCGGTCCTTCGCTCGTCGGGATTTTCGGCAAGCCCGAAAAACTGCGGAGCGGCGAAACGCGAACGGTGGATGAGGCGCTCATTCGCCAGTCCATCGTCACTCCGAATTCCCTGCTGCTGCCGGACTACGCTCCGGTGATGCCCACGTTTCAGGGGCAAATCAACGAGGAGCAGGTGTTGCAACTGATCGCTTATGTGAAGTCGCTGGGAACCCAAGAAAGGCAGACGAGCGCGAAATGAGCACCACCGTCGCGGAAATCCACGAAGCCCCGTCCGAATCTTCGCGCGTTCACTACCTCAACGCCAGCTACGGCGTGAAGTCGTGGCTCTTTACCACCGATCACAAGCGCATCGCGCTGCTTTATCTCGGCTCGATTACGTTCATGTTCCTTGTCGGAGGCATCGCCGCCACGCTGATGCGCCTTCACCTGATTGAGCCGCAAGGTGCCCTCGTCGAGCCGGAGACCTACAACAAACTTTTCACCATGCACGGAATTATCATGGTGTTCTTCTTCCTCGTGCCGTCGATTCCCGCAACGCTCGGGAATTTTCTGGTGCCCATGATGATCGGCGCGCGCGATCTCGCGTTCCCCAGGCTGAATCTCCTCAGCTGGTACATCTACATCGTCGGCGCCATTTTTACCCTTTACGCCGTGATTGCCGGCGGCGTGGACACTGGCTGGACGTTCTATACGCCCTACAGCAGCTCTTATGCGCACACGCAGGTTGTTCCCGTAGCGCTCGGCGTTTTCATCACCGGATTCTCCTCCATCCTCACTGGCCTGAATTTCGTCGTGACCATCCACAAGATGCGCGCCCCGGGGCTTACGTGGTTCCGCCTGCCCCTCTTCATCTGGGCCATCTACGCAACCAGCATCATCTTCATCCTCGGAACGCCGGTTATCGCCATCACCCTCTTCCTTCTCGGCCTCGAGCGTCTGCTGCACATTGGCATCTTTGATCCTGCGATCGGCGGCGACCCCATTCTCTTCCAGCACTTGTTCTGGTTCTATTCGCATCCCGCCGTGTACATCATGATTCTTCCGGGCATGGGCGTAATCAGCGAGCTCATCACCTGCTTTTCCCGCAAGCGGATTTTCGGCTACAGCTTTGTGGCCTTCTCCAGCATGGCCATCGCCGTTATCAGTTTCCTGGTCTGGGGACACCACATGTTCGTCACCGGCCAGTCCATTTACGCGGGCCTGATTTTTTCCGTCCTCAGTTTTCTCGTGGCTATCCCGTCGGCCATCAAAGTCTTTAATTGGACGGCAACGCTCTACAAAGGCTCCATCTCCTACCAGGCGCCCATGCTTTACGCGCTCGGCTTCATCGGCCTGTTTACCATGGGCGGCCTGACGGGACTTTTCCTCGCCTCGCTTGCCACGGACGTTCACTTGAACGGCACCTACTTCATCGTCGCCCACTTCCACTACATCATGGTGGGTGGCGCCGTGATGGCCTATCTCGGCGGGATCCATTTCTGGTGGCCGAAGATCACCGGCCGGCTGTATCCGGACGGCTGGGCGCGCTTTGGCGCTCTCGTCATTTTCGTGGGGTTCAACCTCACCTTCTTCCCGCAGTTCATGCTCGGCTATCTCGGAATGCCACGGCGCTACGCCGTCTATCCCGCGGAGTTCCAGGTTCTCAACGTGATGTCCTCCGCCGGCGCTTCCATCCTCGGCATCGGCTATCTCATTCCCCTGATTTATCTTTTCTGGTCCATGCGGTATGGCCCCGTCGCCGGACCCAATCCCTGGCAGGCAAAGGGCCTCGAATGGCAGACTCCTTCGCCGCCGCCAACCGAAAATTTCGAGGAAATTCCCGTGGTCACCGAAGGCGCTTACGAATACTCTCGTTCCAGGGGAACCCGTGTCTGACCTCGCCGCCCACAGCGCGCATCCGCCGGGATTCGCGCATCAGTTTGAAGACATGGCCCAGCAGCGCGAGGCGGGCAGCCTCGGCATGTGGGTTTTCCTGGTCACGGAAATCATGTTCTTCGGCGGCGTCTTCGCCACCTACACCGTTTACCGGTCGCTGCATCCTGCTGCATTCGAGATCGGCAGCCATCTGCTCGAAGTCAAATTCGGCGCCCTGAACACCGCCGTCCTCATCTGCAGCAGCTTGACCATGGCTCTCGCCATCCGCTCCGCGCAGATTGGCAAGCGCCAGGCCACCGTCAACTATCTCCTTCTGACGATCCTTCTCGGCGCCATATTCATCGGCGTCAAACTCTACTTTGAGTGGTATCACGACTACGTCGAGTTCCTCGTGCCGGGAATCCACTTCGCCATACGCCCCGAGTGGGGCGCGGCTGGCTCGCATGTTCCGCTGTTTTTCTGTTTTTATTTCTTCATGACCGGCCTGCACGCCTTGCACATGGTCATCGGCATCGGCATCCTCACCGTGCTCACGATCTTCGCCGCTCGCAGCCGCTTCGGGCCGGAATACTATGTTCCGCTCGAAGTGAGCGGCCTCTACTGGCACTTTATTGACATTGTCTGGATTTTCCTGTTCCCGCTGCTGTATCTGATCGGCGGGCGCTACGCGGCAGGGGGGCACTGATGTCCGGGCAAGCGCAGCATGGCCACATCGTTTCGGTGAGATCCTACGTGGGTGTTTTTCTCGCGCTCATCCTGCTGACGGGCCTCACCACCGGCGTTGCCTTCATTGACCTCGGCCCCATGAACAGCGTCGCCGCGCTCACCATCGCCCTCGTGAAGATGCTCCTCGTCGTGCTCTTCTTCATGCATGTGAAATACAGCACCGGACTCACCCGCCTCATCATCGTCGCCGGCTTCTTCTGGCTCGCCCTTCTGATCGCTTTTACCCTCGCCGACGAGCTCACCCGCCGCTGGACGCCCGACCCGAGGCCTTGGGGCGCCATCCTCCCATTCCTGCATTTTCTCTCGTAGGAAAACTGCGTTGAAGTGACGCCGGGCGGCCGGGGATTTACTTTACCGCCCGGAAGGCGATGACGGCGTTCAACCCGCCGAACGCGAACGAATTCGACAGCGCCGCTCCCACCCTCAGCGCTCGTGGTTGGTTGGGAATGTAGTCGAGATCGCACTCCGGATCGCGCTCGTTGTAATTTGCCGTCGGCGGCAGAATCCCGTGATGGAGCGCAAGCACCGTGGCCACCGCTTCCAGCGCTCCCGCCGCTCCCAGCGCGTGCCCGTGCATGGACTTCGTCGAGCTCACCGGCACCTTGTCCGCGTGCGCCCCGAAAACCGTCCGGATGGCGCGGCTCTCCACCGGATCGTTCCCCGGCGTCCCCGTTCCGTGCGCGTTGATGTACCCGATCTCTTCAGGCGCGATGCCTCCCTCGCGCAGCGCGTCGCGCATCGCTCTCGCGGGCCCTTCCACTGTCGGCTGCGTCAGGTGGTGTGCGTCCGACGACATGCCCAGCCCGCAAAGTTCCGCATAGATTCTCGCGCCCCGCGCCTGCGCGGCTTCGAACGTCTCGAGAATCATCATCCCGCCGCCTTCACCCAAAATCATTCCCCGGCGGTCCTTGCTGAAGGGCCTGCAGGTGTCAGGCGAAATCACGCGCATGGCTTCCCACGCCTTGAGCATTCCGATCGTGAACGGCGCCTCGCTGCCTCCGGTTACTGCGATGTCTGCATGTCCATCGCGGACCAGCCGGAAGGCTTGGCCGATCGCATGGTTCGCGGAGGAGCATGCCGTCGAAACCGTGTAGGTCGGCCCTGTAATTCCCAATTCCATCGAAATCTGGCTCGCGCCCGCATTTGACATCGTCTTCGGAATCGTCAGGGGATGCACGCGCCCTCGATCCGATACATACAGATCCACGAATCCTGTTTCGATCGCTGTCTGCCCTCCTACCGCCGATCCGCATACCACCGCGCCGCGGTCTCGCAGCGTGGCCGTCAGTTCTAAACCCGAATCGCACATCGCTTCGCGCGCAGCCACCACCGAAAATTGTGCGAACCGGTCGAGATAGTTGTCTTTCCCGCCTTCGAAATGCTTGGTTGCGTCAAAACCGCGCACTTCCGCCCCGTTTTGAATCTTCGTTTGTACGATCGTCGTGTCGACGCCCGTGATCGGTCCGATGCCGGGGCGCCCTTCGCGCAGGGCATTCCACGATTCCGTGAGGTTGAGTCCCAGAGGAGAGATAATTCCCAGGCCTGTGATGGCCACTCGGCGCGGCACCATTCTTCCTTCAGTCCGCGGGTGCGCCCGAGCCGGCCGGAGAGGCCGGTGGCGCGACGGCGAGCAGCTTCTTGATTCCGTCCACGATGTCGCTCACCGTGCGAAGCGAGCGTACGTCATCATCGGGGATCGAAATCTTGAAAGCGTTCTCGAGTTCAAAAAGAAGCGTGAAAACGTCCAGCGAATCAATGCCCAGTTCCTGAAGATTCGTGTCCAGACTGACTTTCTCCACCGGGATGCGCTTCACCGAAGCCAGCGTCGCCATCACCTTTTCTGCCACCGCATCCGGCATTGTTCTCACCCCCGTTTGCTGCGCTGCATCGTTCCCAGCTCTCGCGTCTGCGTCCCGGCGTGCCTTCAGCCAGAAACTGCGCGTAAGCCGCTCAGAAGCTAATCCAACCAGCCCGGAAAATCAAATTCTAGCAGGCCTTCTGCCATTTGCCACGGACTCCTGCTGCCGCGGAAGCGGGAGCTCCGGCCCCCGCGCCGCGCAAGCCCTTCTCTCTCAACGATGATCCCCATCGCTTTTTCGCTTGACTCCCCCTGTTAACTATGTTATACCGCTTTACACTCAAATAAGCTCAATACTCGAGTTGTGCCTGCCCGGGTTTCCGGGCTGCGCCGAAGTGTGCCTGCGCCCGACGCGCTGGGCTCCGGCGCTACAGGACACGTGCGTCTGGAAGTTGAAGCGGGCGCATTTCTTGCCCCAAGGAGATGCAACATGACAGGGAGGACCAGCCACCTCCAGGTCGCCGTTACTGGACTCGGGAGAACAATTTCTAATCGTCACCCGTGTCGATTAGAATCGAGCATAAATCCTTGCGCGCCAATAACATCACTTTTTCTAATCGTCACTCAATCATGGGTCTTCTCTTCCAAATATGCCCCACTTTCGATAGCATGGCGCGTCTCTGGAGGACTTCCCGTCATGATCTCGAAACGCCATGTTAAACGCGAGATTCGTGCGTTGTTGTTAATCGCTGTCTGCGCCATCGCAGCCTCGCTCGCGCCGGTTCTTCGCGCCCAGCAATTCGATCCGGCTCAAATGGCCGGAATGAAGTGGCGCCAGATCGGTCCGTTTCGTGGCGGCCGCGCCCTTACTGCCTCCGGCATCCCCGGCAATCCCAACGTCTTTTATTTTGGCGCGGTCTCCGGTGGCATCTGGAAAACCACCAACGCCGGGCTCTCCTGGACTCCCGTCTTCGATGGCCAGCACATTTCTTCCATCGGAAGCATCGCGGTCGCGGAATCGGACCCCAACATCATCTACGCCGGCACGGGTGAGGCCTGCATTCGCGGGAACATCTCCTACGGCGATGGCGTGTACAAGTCGCTCGATGCAGGCAAGACGTGGAGCAATATCGGCCTGCGCGACACGCGCCATATCGGCGCCGTCATCGTGGATCCGAGGAATCCCGACATCGTTTTCGTCGCCGCTCTGGGCCACGCCTACGGGCCCAATACGGAGCGCGGAATCTTCCGCTCCACCGACGGCGGCAAGACCTGGGACAAAGTTCTCTACAAGGACGACAAGACGGGCGGAATCGATATCGTCTTCGACCCGCACAATTCGCACGTCCTTTTCGCCGCCCTCTGGGAGGCCAATCGCACCCCCTGGAGCCTCACAAGCGGCGGCCCTGGAAGCGGCCTTTACAAATCCACGGATGGCGGCGCCACGTGGAAGCGTCTTGAAGGTCACGGCCTGCCTTCGGGCGTGCTCGGACGTATCGGTGTATCCGTTTCCGGCGGCGATTCAAACCGCGTCTATGCCCTGATTGAAGCGGAAAAAGGCGGTCTGTATCGTACCGACGATGCCGGGGAACACTGGCAGCTCATCAATGAAGACCATCGCTTCCGCCAGCGCGCCTGGTACTTCACGCACATCTTCGCCGATCCCAAAACCGTGGACACCGTCTACGTCCTCAACACCGGGTTCTATCGCTCGATCAATGGCGGCAAGGACTTCGACCGCATTCGCGGCTCCCACGGCGACCATCACGGCCTGTGGATTGATCCCACCGATCCCGATCGCATGATCAATACAAACGACGGCGGCGCCACCATCAGTTCTGACGGCGGCAAATCGTGGACTCCCGAGGACAATCAACCGACCGCTCAGTTCTACCACGTCGCCGTGGATACGCGCTTTCCCTACTACGTCTACGGCGCGCAGCAGGACAATTCCACCGTCGCTATCGCCAGCGACACGCCGCATCGCGGTATTGCCCGCGAAGATTGGCACGATGTGGGCGGTGGCGAGAGCGGCTATGTCGTCCCTGACCCCACAGACCCCGAGATCGTCTACGCCGGCTCATATTTTGGCTACCTGACTCGCTTCGACAAACGAACGGAGCAGGCGCAGATGATTTCGCCGTGGCCCGACGATCCCGATGGCGATGGCGCCGCCAACCTCAAGTACCGCTTCACGTGGACCACCCCCATCGTCTTCTCGCCGTCCGACCCTCACGTCCTTTACTACTCGAGCCAGTATGTCTTCAAATCCACGGACGCTGGAATGAGCTGGTCGGTGATCAGCCCGGATCTCAGCCGCAACGATAAAACCAAGCAGCAATCCTCCGGAGGGCCTATTACGAAGGACAACGCCAGCGTCGAGTTCTATGACCTTGTCTTCACCATTGCGGAGTCGCCCAGGCAGAAAGACCTCATCTGGGCAGGCACCGATGATGGGTTGATCCATCTCACGCGCGATGGCGGCAAGAATTGGTCCAACGTCACGCCCAAAGGGATCCCGGAATGGAGCATGGTCAGTCTCATCGAAGCCTCGCCGCACGATGCTGGTACAGCCTATGCGGCCGTGGATGGCCACAAGCTCGACGATTTTCATCCCTATATTTTCAAAACCGCTGACTTCGGCAAGACCTGGACGAAAATCACCGAAGGAATTCCGAGCGGCGCTTACGTCCACGCCGTGCGGGAGGATCCCGAGCACAAAGGCTTGCTCTTCGCCGCTACCGAACTGGGCGTCTTCCTCTCTTTTGACGACGGCGCGCGCTGGCAGTCGTTGCAGCTCAATCTTCCAACGGTTCCTGTTCATGACCTCGTTGTAAAGAACGGCGATCTGGTTGCCGCCACGCATGGCCGCTCCTTCTGGGCTCTCGACGACATTTCGCCTCTTCGGCAATTTGCGGCGCTGAAAACCACGGGCGATGTCGTTCTCCTCCAGCCGCGTCCGGCCGTCCGCTTCCGCGCCGACAATCCCGCGCGCGACCACGAGCTTCTCCTCGTCGGCGCGAACGCCCCGCGCGGCGCTTTTATCTACTACTGGCTGAAATCCGCTCCCAAGGAAAAGGAAAAAATTACTCTCGAAATCTCCGACTCCTCGGGGAAAGTCATTCGTAAAGTTTCAAACCTGAAGAAAGAGGACGAAGAGAAACCCCCTTCCGAGTTCGACGAACAGGAACCTCCCGAAGGCTCGGACCTTCTTCCCGCCCGTGCCGGCCTCAATCGCTTCGCCTGGGATCTTCGCTACGACAAGGCTCGCGAAGTGCCCGGCGCGATTTTCGATGAAGGCGAACCGATTGGCGTAATGGCGCCCGCCGGAACATACAAATTGAAACTCACTGTTGCGGGAAAAAGCTACGAAGCTCCGCTCGAAATCGTTCCCGATCAGCGCATCAAGACTTCCAGTGCCGGCCTCGCCAAGCAGTTCGACCTCATCGCGAAGATTGGGAACTTGCTTGACGCCGATCTCGGAGCCGTGCTCGAAATTCGCGATGTGCGCCAGCAATTGAAAGCGCTCGAGAAGCGCCTGGGTACGGGTGCGGCCGCAAAGCCCGTCCTCGACGCGGCAAAAGACCTCGACAAGAAAATGACCGCCGTCGAAGACGAGCTGATCCAAAGCAAGGCTACCGCCGGCGAGGACATGTTGAACTACCCGGTCAAGCTCAACAGCAAGCTCGGCTATTTGCAGAACGCGGTTGACAGCGCGGATGCCGAGCCTTCTGCGCAGGAGTATGAGCTCGCCGCCGAATACGAAAAGCGCTTGAACGAACAAATCGAAAAATGGAAGCAGATCAAGGAAAAAGATCTCGCGGCCCTGAATGACCTGATGCGCAAGGACAACGTTCCGCCCGTCGGCGTCTCAGCCCCCAGCGACGATGCGCGCTCCAACTAGACGACGTGGATTGCCACAAACTCGCGTGCTTACCGCACTCCGCCCGGCGTCGGCACATCGAACACTTTCGACGCCGCCGGAGGAAGTTTTTGAATGTTGCTGAGGAACGTCACAATCTGCCAGATCTGCGGCTCGGTCAGCGTCGTCCCCCACGCCGGCATGCCGCTCCATCGCGTGCCGTGCTGAATGGTGTAGAAGTTCTGGTTCGCGGGCATATCCGGCGCGTCCTTGAAAAACGCCGGCACCGGCGGGTTGAACGAGCGCCCGAATTGGCTTTCCGCGTTTGATGGAACGCCGTGGCAGCCCGCGCAATGATTCACGTAGAGCTGAGCGCCCGCCACAATATTTTCCTCGTTTGCCGGCAACGGGTTTTTCCGGTCCGGCGCGTGCCGCTCCGTCGAAGCATCCACCGCCCCCATCGCAAAGTGCCGCTCCATGGACGACGGCGGCTGGTCCGCTGCGAAGTTTACGTAGCCTTTCTCCGCGATATAGTAACCGCCGCCAAAGATGGCGACGAGCGCAACGACGATTCCCAGTATGAATTTACCCATTTCGCTTTCTCCTCTTGAAACGAGCCCTCGAAACGCTCGCTCCTATTTCGTCTGCACCAAGCGATTATATTTCTTTAGCACCGCTTTTAGCTTGTCGTGAGGCAATTCCTCGACGGTGTGGCCGTCCACGCCGGTCATCGTTCTCGCCGCAACCATTGCATTCACCACGGCTTCTTCCGTCGCCTGCACGGTGGCTTCAAACAGCGCATCCATCCGGTCGTTCGATAACATTTCAAGCCCCGCCGTCTTCTGGATTATCCCGGCCCCCGCGTTCGCTGTCGAAAACGCGATGAAGATGTCGCCCGAGTCGTTTCCCGAAACGCTGCCGAGCCTGCCCAACCCCAGCGTGACACGCCGCGCGATTCGCTTCAACTGGTGCGGCAGCAGCGGCGCATCGGTGGCCACAACCACAATGATGGAGCCTGTATCGTCGCCCCAAACCGGATTTCCCGGAATTTCGTATCCCACCGGCGTTCCCGCCACGCGCAGCAAGTGCCGCACGCCGAAGTTGCATTGCACGAGCACGCCGATTGTGTACCCTCCCGCTTTTTCGGTCAGCTTTCGCGATGCCGTTCCCGTGCCTCCCTTGAATTCGAAGCAAACCATTCCCGTGCCGCCGCCGACATTGCCTTCTTCAATCGCCCCCGCACGGGCGCCATCCATCGCCGCTACGGCGTCTTCGGCCTGCACATGAAATCCGTTGATGTCGTTCAGATAGCCGTCCCACGTCTCCGCCACCACCGGCAGCGACCACCAATCCTCGACCGGAATCGGCAGGCCATGCTTGAGCTGCCAGGCAATCACCGTGTCGCGCACCACACCCACGCTGTGTGTGTTCGTAATCATGACCGGGCCGAAAAGAAATCCCGATTCCTCCACCCAGGTCGTGCCGGTCATTTCACCGTTGCCGTTTTCCGTGAACCAGCCGGCGAACACGGGATCCACGGCATTCTTGCCGCGCGGAAAAATCGCGGTCACGCCCGTGCGCACCGGTCCAACGCCCACGTGCAGCTTGCCATCGCCCGAAATCAGCGTGCGATAGCCGACCTCGACACCTTTCACGTCCGTGATGGCATTGAGCGGCCCGGGTGTCCCCTCGAACGGCACGCCGAGATCTCTCGCTCGAAAATTTGTTTGCCCCGCACACGAAAGTATCGTTACCAGAATAGCGCCAGGAACAACGAGCATGTTCCGCTTCCTGGGTTTCATGGCTTCGCCGCTCCGGAACTTGCGTTCAGTTCGTCGCGTATCTGCCGCAGCAGCGCCGTATTTTTTTCGAGCTCGTCTTCCAGGATTTTCGATTGCTCCGCGGCGCGTTTCCAATCGCCCGCCTCGGCTGCTTCCGTCAGTCCCGGCAATTCCAGGTGCGCGTACGTGTATCGCGCGGCATAAAGCGAATGCTTGAACCACGGCCGCCCGGGTATGCCTTGCGGGTTGCACCAATTGCGCTCCACCTGCATCAGCGCCGCATTCACGCGCGCAGCTTGCGCATCGCCGAGCTGCCCTCCCGCGACGGCCATCGCCATACTCTCATTGAGCTTCCGCCCGGCCGTTTGAAAATCCGTGATGCGCTGCTGCAAGGAAGCGATATCCATGTGCCCGCTCACGTGGCTTGCCGCCTCGAGCTCCGTCACGAACTGCCCGATGTTCGCTCCGTAGGATTCGAAATCAAACGGAAGAATGCTCGCGTTGGCCAGCCGCAAACCCACCGTGCCCCAGAGCTGCGACATCAAAGTATGATACCGGTACCCCGGGTCGCCGAAATGGTTCACCCAATAGAAATCGTCGTACATCGAGTGGTACACGCCGTACGACCCGGTAAACGTCAGACCGATCGTCGGAATGCCGAGAAAATTCAAGAACACGGTATGGTCCGAGCCGCTGCCGATGCGCGTATTCACCAGCCGCGAATCCGCGACGCTGTTTTTTTCGCGCAACTCGAGCTGACGCGAAATCCTCCATTCGTCATACAGCGTGGTTCCCGATGGCGGAGGCAGTGCGCGGCTCACCTCGACGAGGAGCGGCGCAAGCGAACCCACGGCGTCCGCTTCAAAATTCTTTCCCGAAGTGGCCTCATCCACATTCAGATACGCAACAGCTTTCTGCTTCAGCTCATCGGCATACTGTTCGCCCCACTCCGTCGAGCCCGTAAGTGCATATTCTTCGCCGTCCCAACTGCAGAAGATCAGCGTTCGCTTCGGCCGCACTCCATCGCGCAAGAGGGCGCCTAGCGAGCGCGTCATTTCGAGCATTGAGGCTGTGCCGCTTGATGGGTCCACCGCGCCGTACACCCATGCGTCGCGATGGTTCCCCAGAATCACCCACTGGTCCGGCGCTTCGGAACCGCGAATGCGCGCCTCGGTGACGTAGTACGGTTGAACCCTCGTGTCCATGTCCACCTTGAGATGCACCTGAACGCGCTTCCCTCCGAGCCGGTACTTCAGGGGCAAGCCGCCCTGCCACGATTCCGGCGCCACCGCACCGCCCATATTTTCGAGCAGCGGTTTGGCGTCGCGCCACGACATCGGCACGCCCATGATTTTCGGCAGCGTTGTGGCCTGCGCGGGAGAAATTCGTTTCGCGCCGGGAACCGACGCCCATCCCGGAGTCAGGGGGTCGCCCGGCTCGAGAAAATCGTACGTGATTGCGCCGCGCTGGATGTGGCTGGGGGGTCCCCACGGCCCGTCAGGAAAAACGGCGCCTTGCTTGTAGCCGTCCTCGGCGGGATCGGAATAAATCAAAATGGCGGCTGCTCCCAGGCGCTCCGCCGTAAGAGCTTTGAAACCGCGATAGCTGTACGGATTCGAATACCGGACCAGCACGATCTTCCCGCGCACGTCAATCCCGTGCTTTCGCAGGTAAGCGTAGTCTTCCGGGTTGCCGCTGTGCGCGTAGACAACCGGCGCCGTCACTTCGCCTGAAGCGGAATAGCCGAGGTACGCGCCGGAGACATCCGGATTCTTCGTGTCCGGATCCACATCGTACGCATCCTCGCGCAGGCTGGCGCGAAAGCGCGAAGGACGAACCATCTCGAGGGAGATTTGGCGCGGGGTCGAATTCAGCACGTCGTATTCGTGGATGGTCACATCCTCGAGGCCTTGCTCGCGCCACTGATCGGCCACCCACCGCGCCAGCTCGTTGTTCCGCACCGATCCCGCCGGATGCGGCTCCGCGGTGAGATAGCGATGGAACTTCATAATCTGCTCCGCGGAGGTGAACGATCGAAACCGCTCTTCGATGTGGCGCTCTTCTTCCGCCGCTCGCGGAAAAAAACCGGACATCGCGGCAGGAGCCGGTGAATCGGCGAGTGCAGTAACGCCGGCAAACAATAGAAAGAATCCGCAGACAGCGAAGAGAGAGCGGCGCTCAGTGAGTCGCAGTGGAGCCTCCCATGCGAGCCTGGTGAGTCCGCTCGAGATCGGCAATCGCGTGCTCCAGAGCTTCCGCCAGCATCCGAATTTCCTGCGCGGTGATCGTAAAGGGCGGCGCCAAAAGAATGTGATCGCCGCGTACTCCATCGGCGCAACCTTGAATGGGATATGTCATCACGCCGGCTTCGAACGCATCCGCCTGAATCCTGGCGGCAATCCGGGCGTCCGCTGGGAATGACTCGCGCGTTTTCGCGTCGGGCACAAGCTCCACGCCAAAGAGCAACCCCATGCCACGGACATCGCCCACCACCGAAAACCGCTTCAGCGGTTCGAGCGCGGCACAAAGCTCCCGCCCGGCGGGGTCCACCGCGGCAAAAAGCTTCTCCCGTTCAATGTAGTCCAGCACAGCATTTCCCGCGGCCGCCGCCACGGGGTGCGCGTCATACGTGAACCCATGAAGGAACGTTCCGGTGCCTTTTGAAATTGCTTCCGCCACGTGGCCTGCCGCTATCACCGCGCCAAGCGGAGCGTAGCCGCTGGCGATTCCCTTGCCCACGAGAATCATGTCCGGGGTCACATTCCAGTGTTCCACGGCGAAGGGCCGCCCCGTGCGCCCCATTCCGGTCATTACCTCGTCGGCAATCAGGAGGATTCCGCGGCGCCGGCAGATTTCCGCGAGCCGCTGGACGTATCCTTCCGGGGGGACCACGGCGCCAAGGGTTGCTCCCACGACCGGCTCGAAAATGAATGCAGCAACGTCATCCGCACCGTCACGATCCAGGGTGCGATCGAGCTCGTCGGCGCAATCCACATTGCATTCGGGATAATGCAGTCCGAGCGGGCAACGATAGCAATAGCATGGCGGAATGTGCCCCCAGTCCGCCATCATCGGAGCGAACGGCTCGCGACGGCGGACGTTTCCGGAAACACCGAGAGCGCCGAGCGTGCTGCCGTGATAGCTTTGCCAGCGGGAAAGCACGCGCCAGCGTTTTTTCTCGCCTTTTTCGATCCAGTATTGACGCGCAAGCTTCAACGCGGTTTCGACGGCTTCGGAGCCGCCCGTGGTGAAATAAACGCGGCCCTCTCGGCGCATTCCTTTCGGCGCCAGAGCGAGAATCCGGTGGGCGAGCTTCTCCGCCGTCGCGGTATGAAATTGGGAGGAATGAACGTACGCGAGGCGCTCCGCCTGCTCCGCCATCGCGCGCCCGATTTCTTCTACGCCGTGGCCGATGGTAACAACCGCGGCGCCGCCCGACGCGTCGAGATAGCGCCGGCCATCCGAGGTATAAACAAAGCACCCTTCGCCGCGGACCGCCTGCGGGTATGTTTTCAGAAAATTCCGCGGGAAGACTGCTTCGTCCATCATCCGCCGTTCACGTGAACTTCAGTTTCCTGATGTCGATCGTCGCGGGAGGAAACTTCATCTTAATTCCTTCGAGCGTTTCGGCGATGATGTGAGCCACCGCCAAGTTGCGAAACCACTTCTTGTTCGAAGGTATAATAAACCAGGGCGCGTCTTTCGTGCTGCACAGCGTAAGCGCGTCCTCGTACGCCTCGGTGTACTCATTCCAGAATTTTCTTTCGGAGAAATCCGCCATGGAGATTTTCCAGCGCTTGTCGGGATCGTCAATCCGTTCCATGAAGCGCTTTCTTTGCTCGTCCTTGCTGATATGCAGAAAGAATTTCAGAATCTTTACATTATTTTCCGTCAGCATTTGCTCGAAGCGGTTGATCTCATCGTAGCGCTGCTTCCACACGTGTTTCGGCACGAGGTTGTGGACGCGCACCACCAGGACTTCCTCATAATGCGAACGGTTGAAGATCCCGATATCGCCATGGTCCGGCACCGCTTGATGTATGCGCCAGAGAAAGTCGTGGCGCATTTCTTCCGCCGACGGCGCCTTGAACGAGGTCACCTTGCAACCCTGGGGGTTTACTCCCGACATCACGCTGCGAATCGTGCCGTCCTTGCCGCCCGCGTCCAGCGCCTGAAGGACAACCAGCAGCGCGTATTTCTTGGAGGCGTAGAGAAGATACTGCCGGCTGTCGATGCGCGAGAGGGCCTTCGCGAGGCTCTGCTCCGACTTGTTGCCTTTCTGCCATCCCAATGTGTCGTCCGGATCCCATTTGGAGAGCTTTACCTTCGTTCCGGGTTTTACCCGGAGTTCTTTCGAGAAATTCGTCGCCATTGGTGTCCTCTCTAGGTCAACCGGACCGGCCCCGCCGGGCGCAAGGATACCCCTTTCCGGCCGGTTCGGGTATCGTGCTGCAAGGGAAAGAGCCGTTTCGCGCCGGATGTTTCGGGTTGTAACACTTTTTTAATCTCGGATTCATGGTTCCGAAGTATCATGGTTTTTCGATACGGCACCCATTCGGATGGCTACTCTTACCACAGATATCCCGGCGGTCACAGAACCAGCACCGGCAAAGGCCGTTGCGCCAACGCGGCAATTTCCGGGCAGCCTGGTGGTTGTCGAAGGGATCGACGGCTCCGGAAAGAGCACGCAGCTTTACCTGCTCAAGCGCTGGCTGGAGATCGGCGGGTATCGCATCCACTTCACGGAGTGGAATTCCTCGCCGCTGGTGAAATCGGCCACGCGCCGCGCAAAACAGCGGCGGTTGCTGACCCCAACGACGTTTTCCCTGCTGCACGCGGCCGATTTCGCGGATCGCTGCGAGCGCCAGATTCTGCCGTTGTTGCACAGCGGTTACTTGGTGCTGGCCGACCGGTACATCTACACGGCCTACGCGCGCGACGCCGCCCGCGGCTGCTCTCCCCATTGGCTTCGCAACCTGTACAGCTTCGCGCCGATCCCCGATATCACGTTTTATTTCCGCGCGCCGCTGGATGTCGCGGTGAACCGCATCGTCGCGGGGCGTCCCAAGCTGAAGTATTACGAGGCCGGAATGGACCTTGGCATTTCGCTGGACCGCTCGGAAAGCTTCCGGATCTTCCAGGAGCGAATCCTGGGCAATTACGATCAGATGGTTGAAACGGATCATTTCGTCCTGATGGACGGAACCGTTCCGGTGAACCGCCTGCAGAAACTGATGCGGCAGATTGTGAGCGAGCGAATTAATCTGAATCAGTTCGCTCCAAAGAAGAAATGAAGCGCTCCCGGAAAAACACGACGCCGGCTCAGCCAAATGGCCAGCCCCCGGAGTCCGCGCACAAGGGGAAGAACGGACGTCCGGAGGCGCCTTCGCGCTTCTACGGAATTCCTCTCCCCGGCATCAATACCGAAGAGCTGAGCGGGACCTTGATGGTTCTCGAAGGGACCGACGGCTCCGGCCGCTCGACGCAGATCACGCTTTTGACGGAATGGCTCGAATCGCAGGGATTCGCCGTCCAGACCATGGGACTTCGCCGCTCCTACCTGGTGGGCGAAGACATTGACGGGCTGCTGGAAGAAAATGCCGTCACGCGAACCACGCTCGCGCTGATGTACAGCACCGACTTTTTCGACCAGCTCGAGAGGCGCATCCTTCCCGCCCTGCGTTCCGGCTTGATTGTCCTGGCGGACCGCTACATTTTCACTTTGATTGCGCGCGCGGCCGTGCGCGGCATCGGCCGCGACTACCTCCACGGGATTTACGAGATGGCGCTGCGGCCGGACCTGACGTTCTGGCTGAACGTGAAGCCGGAAGTTGCGTTTGACCGCGAATTCAAGAAGGCGCACACGGTCAGCTATTGGGAATCGGGCCGGGACATGTCGCTTTCCAACGATTTGTTTCAATCGTTCATCCGGTACCAATCCATGATCAAGCGGGAATTCGAGTATCTTTCGAAACGGCACGGCTTCATCGAACTGGACGGCGAAGGCAGCGTCTCCCAGGTGAACCGGGTGCTCCGCAAACGTCTCGCTTCGCACCTGGGTATCCGGAGCACGCACTACCAGCCCTCGAGCGCCTTGTCGCACCTCTGGCGCTGAGAGTGGCCGCTCCCGTTCAACTGGCAGCCATTGACGCGGGCTCGAACGCTATCCGTCTCGTCATTGCCCGGGCCACCTCGCCGGATCACCTGCAGATTCTCGATAGCGAGCGCGCCGCCGTCCGCCTGGGACACAACGCCTTTACGCGCCGCATCCTGGATGAGGATACGATCGCCCGCGCGGCGCGGGCTTTCCGCGAATTCCGCGGGCGCATGGATCGCCACCACGTCAGCGCCTACCGTGCCGTGGCCACCGCGGCGGCGCGCGAAGCACGCAATTACCGGCGCCTGATGGAGCGCATCCGCAGAAAATCCGGGCTCGAAGTGGAAGTGATCAGCAGCGAGGAGGAAGCGCGCCTGGTTTGTCTGGCGGTCCACTGGGCGCTGGGCGACCAGATTCAGCCACGCGTGATCTTCGATCTCGGCGGCGGGAGCCTGGAGCTGAGTTTTTTTCAGCGCGGAATCCTCGAACATCGTGTCGCGCTGCCGCTCGGCACTATCCGTCTGATGGAGACGTACGCGATCAAGGGCGCGATTGACGAGGATAATGCGGGGCGTCTCCGCCACCACGTGCTCTCGCTCTTGCGCAGCGCGCTGCCATCGCCTCCGAAGCTGTCTCGCGCGATCGCGGTTGGATGCGGAGGAAATGCCGAGGCTCTGGTCCGCCTGGCCGCCGGCCCCATGCTGGGAAGAATTCCCACGCTCAACGTTCGACTCTTGCGGGATCAGACGTGGCGCTTGCTCGGCCTCGACGTTCCCGGACGCATGCGCATGTTTCGCGTGCGGGAGGACCGCGCCGAAGTGATGGCCATCGCGGCGATCGTCATCACCACGCTGGCGAAGTGGCTTGACCTGCGCTCGTTGCTGATTCCGGGAGTGGGAGTGCGGGAAGGGGTGCTGCTGGAGCTCGTCGCCGCGCAATATTTTGGCGGCGCAACGAGCGAAGAAGAAAAGGACAGGGCCGAAGAGCTGCTCGCCGGCATTCGCTGGTTCGCCTGGCGGCACGACTACAATGCACAGCACGCCACCCAGGTGGCGCAACTGGCGCTATCGCTGTTCGATCAGTTGCGGCCCCTGCACGAAATGGGGCCGGAGTTGCGGCTGGTTCTGGAAATAGCCGCGTTGCTGCATGACATCGGACATTTCGTCAATCGCAAATCGCATCACCGCCACGGCGAATATTTGATCCGCAACGGCGAACTGCCCGGGCTGCGCGGCTGGCGGTGCGACATGGTGGCCGCGCTGGTGCGCTACCACAATTGCAAATCCGAGCCGCAACTTGAGCACGCCCCGTATGCCGCGCTGGACGGGCAGCGGCGCCGGCAAGCGCGCATCCTGACGTCGCTGCTGCGGATCGCCGAAAAGCTCGAATCGGAACACGCGCAGCGCGTCGCCGGCGTGGACGTTCAGATCCTGGGGCACAAGGCAATTTTCCAGATTCGCGCCGTGGACGGCTTGCGGCTCGATCTGGCCGGCCTTGAACGCAAGGCCGAACTATTCGAAAATGAATTTCACTTGAAGGCGGAATTCCGGCGCGCCCAAAGGAAAGAGAAGGTTGCGTAATCATGATCCTCTATCTCGTTCGCCACGGCATCGCCGTGGATCGCACGGACCCCAAGTCGCCACCCGAGGCCGAGCGGCCTCTCACGGCCAAAGGGGTGCAGAAGACGCGTTCCGCGGCGCTCGGATTGAAGGAGCTCGGCGTGAAACCCGATGCGCTCCTCACGAGTCCCTATGTGCGCGCGGCGCAAACCGCTGAAATCTTTGCCGAGACCCTCGGATGCCCGCCGCAAAAGATTCGCGCCAGCGAAGCGCTGAAACCAGCCGGCAACCCGGCGGACATCATCCGGGAAATCTCGCAGCTGAAAGCGAAAGAAGTAATTTGCTTCGGCCACGCGCCGCACCTGGACCAGATGATCGCGCAGTTGTGCGGTGCGCGCGGCGTTTTCACCGGGCTGAAAAAAGCCGGCGTTGCTTGTTTTGAGCAGGCCGCCCGCAACGGCCGGTGGGAACTGATTTGGATTTTGACGCCGAAGATGCTGCGCCAGTTGGGTTAAGAAGCGGCTCGCGCGGAGGATGCCGCCACGGACTTGATCGCGTGGCCCCAATTAAACCCGGCGCGCCACACAATCCAGCGTGATTCTTTGTCCACGGTCATGGACCGGAACTCGTCGAGGCGTTTCTTCCTTTCGCCGTCGATTTTCTCGAGCCACTGCGCAACAATCGCTTCACCAATTTTGGAGCTGTGCTTGCGGATATCGCTGCGCAGGACGTCCAGATCGTGCAGTTCCCCGAGCAAATCCTGCAATCGCTTGAGATCCTCGGCCCATGCTTCGTAGCGCTGCGGAAGGAAATTTTCGACAATATACCGGAACTGCTTGATCCCGATCCGCACGCGGTGCCAGGCTGCGGCGCTCGGCCGATTCCGCGCCTTTTGATGCAGCAGTACCGCCTCGTTCAGCCTGGACAAAGCCAATCGCTGGAAAACCACGCTCTCGAGCGGAAAAAAATGTGACTTTGACTCGAGCTTACGGGACAACTTTCGCCAGCCTTTGCGGTCGAATTCCTCCAGCGCCAGCTCCGCATCTTTCCGGCATTTCTTCTGCTTACCGGACAGGAGGCGCAGCATGTGTTTGCGAACGGGATCGCCCGCAATTCCAAACTTCTTTACCCATTCACGCTCCACCTGCGCATCTCGCAGGTCGCCCAGTCCGTGGAAAAGGCCGCTGGTCGCTTTCTTCAATTTGCGCCAGCCGGGATCCGGGTTCACCTCCCGCAGCGCTTCGGCCATCGTGCGGCAGCGGCGGAGCGCCACGCGCAAGTCGTGGACGTTGTCCGTTCCCCAATCGCCGGCGACCTTGCCGGCGTTTTCCAGAACGCGGTCCATCCAGACTTCGAGACCAATGCATTTCGCGGTAATACCGGTAGGCAAGGAAATTGTAAACGCCATGGGAAATCCAGCCAGACCCAAACCGACTGGAACACTCATCGTACACCCGAGCGGAGTGGTTTTTCCATCTGCGGATGCCGGGCCCTGTGGAAATCTCGGTATTCTCGCCGCTGCAAAGATTCCCGCTCTGCTGAGCTCTCGACCGTTTGTTTGCAACGACTTAGGTCACTTCCATCCTTCGCATCATTCCCGTTGAGAGAACAGAAAGATTGCCGGGAAACGGAGAGACGTACGCATCCGCCCACCTCGGCCACATCCCCGCGTTAACGCGTACTTCTTCTTCAGTTCTAAGCGTTGGGCCGTTCCGGCTTCCCCGGGACGGGCCAGCATCGTTTTTTGCCCTCGCCCGCCTCGCGCTCTCGCTGTACCCTTGACACTGTTTCGCCTGCATTTGCCGATCTACCCAGCAGAGAGGAAGCCGCCGCGTGCCACGAAAACATCGCAGCGCTGATCTGACGCAAGTCTCCGAGTGGGACGACGGAACGCTCCGGCGCAAGGATGACTATCTCGCCGCCGAGGAGCCGCTCGAAATTCGAATCGGAGAAAACGCCCTGAGCGTCACCATGCGCACGCCGGGGCATGACGTGGAGCTCGCCGCCGGATTCCTGTTTACGGAAGGCCTGGTGCAGCGCCGCGAGCAGATTCTCAGCCTCGAGAGCGATTCGGGTAACGCCGGGAAGAATCCGGGAAACGTTGTGCGCGCTGAAATGGCCGCAGGCTCCGCGCCGGACTTCGAAAAAATGCGCCGGCACTTTTTTGCGGCCTCGAGCTGCGGAATTTGCGGAAAGGCTTCGATTGATTCGGTCCGGTCGAGAACCCTCGAGCCGCCAAACCCAAACTTTCGCCTCGGCGCGGAGGTTCTTCTGCGCTTGCCCGAGGCGCTGCGCGCTTCGCAAGCCGTCTTTGGGCGCACCGGCGGCCTTCACGCCGCGGCGTTATTCGATAGCGGCGGGACGCTGCTCGTTCTGCGCGAGGATATCGGCCGGCACAATGCCGTGGACAAAGTAGTCGGCTGGGCGCTGCTGGAAGGCCGCCTGCCTCTCGCAAGCTCGGTGCTGCTTGTAAGCGGGCGCGGCGGATTTGAAATCGTGCAGAAGGCAATCGTGGCGGGGATTCCGGTGGTGGCCTCCGTGTCGGCCCCTTCGAGCCTCGCCGTGCAGCTGGCGCGCGAATTGCGGCTTACATTGATTGGCTTCTTGCGCGGGCGCCGCTTCGTGATGTACGCGGGAGAAGAACGAATCGTCCAGGCCTGAAGCGCAGCCGCTGCAGCCTATTCCTTCCGTAGCGTCGCTTCGATCAAGCCGTGCGGCTCATCGGTGGCGACGAACACTTCCGCCGGATTGTCCATGCCGAAAGGCGAGAGGTCCACGAGATTGAAGTGCTTGTTCGGCAGCGAGAGATGAATCTCGCGAATATTGTCCATGCTCTGCAGCACCGCTTCCCCCATGGCGTAGAGGGTGTTCTGCAGCGAATGGCTGTCGTGCTCGGCGAAGGTGTCGAGAATCGTTTGCCGCGCCGCGTGCCATACGGGGCTGAATTCGATTTCATTTCCTTCGTAACGCCATTGCGCGCGGATCACGGTTGAAAGGATCCGATTGCGATCCTCTTTCAGCGTCGTGTAGGGATCGCGCAGAAATCCCTCGAATGCGGACTTGGTGGTTTTCAATACCACGAGGCCGTCGATCCCGCCGCGAATCGTGTTCCCTTCGCGCGTTCCGGTGACGCGCGCCGTGCGTTTCTCTCCGGAGCGCATGAACGCGGAAGGATGTGGCTTGCCGCCGTTCGTTATGCGCCCCCATAGATTTTCCGATGCTTCGACGTCCACGAGGGAGACCTGCGGGTTGTACGTGAGGAAGTGTTCGACCAGGTGCAAACAAAACTCCTCGACGGCCTCGACCGGATATTGCCGCGCGAGCGCGTACACGGTGTTCTTCATCGTATCGGTCGGAAGAATCTTGCGGTTGTCTCCTTTTACGTGCGCTGCCTCGAAATCGCCCTCGAAGCGAATCGCGAGCGTCAATTCCTTGACGTCGTGGCGGCCATTCTGCCGCACCACGCGGAGCAGGCGAACGCGCGATTTGCCGTAACTATTTTCGCCCAGTTTGATGGCCATGGGTCAGCTCCCGCGATACGTGGAATATCCGTAGGGACTCAGAAGCAGTGGGATGTGGTAATCCTGCTTGGCATCGTGCACCCGGAATACGACGCACACCTGCGGATAGAGTGTCGCGATCCTGCGCGCATCGAAGTAGGCCTGGGTTTCAAACGTCAGGCGATACGTTCCCTCCGCAAGCGAGCCCGCAGCAATGAGATTGCGCACCCGGCCGTCGCCATCCGTTGCCCCGCGGCCGAGTTCCGCCCAACCGCCGCCCGTCTTCGCCATCTCGAGAATCACGGGCACTCCGGCGGCCGGACGGCCAATCGAGACATCCAGAACGTGTGTTGTGATTTCGCTCATGATTCGAGAAGTTTCTCCAAACGCAGGCGCGTGATTTTTCGTTGTTCATCCGCGGCGATTCTTAATTCCACTTCAGCATCGTTGGATAGCCGCCGCTGCAGATTTTGCAAAATGTCTTCGCTGGCCTTCCCACTGGCGCAAATCAGGAAAACGCGGCCGAACTTGGCCCGGTATGCTTCGTTCGCAGCAGCGAGCATCGCCAACGTTTCCGCGGAACCTTTCTGCGCGGCGGATTGCTCTCCGGCGGACCAGTCCCGCGCCTTCTGCGATTGCTGCGCTTTTGCCTTTATCGCACCAATCGCCGGATGATGGCGAAACGCCGCGAGCCAGTCATTACGGCCAAGTTTCTCCCAGGCTTTGTCCGCGGCGGCGTGCAACTGCGATGCATTGAGAAATGGCCGCTGCACAGCAACTTGCTCCACCCATTTTTTCGAGCCACAACAATCGAGCAGCGCCTTCCTGGTATCCGCAGGCGAGAGCGCGTTAAATAGCTCGATCCCCTTCAAACGATCCATGGCCCTCTCCGCGCGTCCGAAGACCCGTAAGCGGCTAATACCTCCATCGGGATAAATCTGCAAGCGCACATGCGTGGCGGCGCCGGCATCGTGCAACTGCCTGCGAAACGCATGCCGGCGATTTGCTTTCAGTTTTGTGCGCGGCAGAAGCGTCTTCCACACCGCGGGCATTTTGAGCAGCGCTTCCGCCGCAGCACCTTCCACGTGGCACGCCTCAATCGAGCAGCTCTCCGGGAAATTACCTTTGAAGTGGTTCGTATCCACTTCGATGCGGCGTACAGTGCCCGGCATGCCGAGCTTCAATATAACCCAGTCATTCCCCGGTCCCCGCCGGCGTTTTGTCTCCCAGCCATCGCCCATATTCCTGGCGCGCCCGGGCATCAGGAGATTCAGCGGTGCGCCGAAAAACTGGTCGCTCGAATCAACGACCCTACCGCCATTTTCGATCGCGACAAGATCGATTTCGCCGCGCGCGACGCGATGCTTGTCCGCCACAACTTCGCCATGGACGCGCAAACGAGCGACGCCGCCGTCGGGATAAATTTTCAGCCGTAGATGCGTGAAGCGGCCTGCGTGCTCAACAGAAAATAAATTCTGCGAATCGCCCTTCAGCCCGGTTTGTGGCAGAACCTCGACCCATTGCGTTCCGGCGGCGTGCAGCCGTTTTCGCTCGCCCTTGTATGGAGCCGCGCCGAGGTCGCAAGCCTCGAGCGAAAAATGTTCCGGATAATTGCCGCGAAAGAAGCTCGTGTCCACCATCACGCCGCGAAGAATTCCCGGCAATCCCAGCCGGATCACGCACCAGTCGTATCCGGGAGTCCGCCGCCGGCGCGTTTCCCAGCCGTCCATCCACTTCCCGCGATTGGTGTATTTTCCTTCGATGAAAACCGGCTTCGCGGCCTTCAGCAGATTCTCTTTCGGCGCAAAGAATTCGTCGTTGGCTTCGAGCACGCGGCCGCGCAGGCGCTCGGAAACAAGATCGGGAAGATGCGTGAAATCGTTCATGCCGCGCCTCGGCGGAGCAGTTGGCCGATGGGAGCAGCGGAAAAATCGCCGCGATGGAAGATTTTGCGTCCGCGCAGGAATGTCGTTTCGACGGTTCCGCAGAGTTCCTTGCCCGCGTAGGGCGTCAGCTTGTGGCGATGGTGGAGCTGCAGCCGGATCGACCCGAAAATGAGCGTCGGGATTCCAGATCACCAGGTCCGCGTCACAACCCACTCGAATCGCTCCTTTGCGCTTGTCCAGTCCCGCGAGGCGCGCGGGCGCATGGCAAAGCCATTCCGCGACACGCGCGACAGCATAGCCGCGCCGGCGTGCTTCCGTCCAGACTGCCGGGAGGCTAATTTGCAACGACGCAATCCCGCCCCAGGCGCGGAGAAAATTACCTTCCTCGGTAAGTTTCATCGCAGGAGCACATGGCGAATGGTCGGTTGCGATCAGGTCGATCGTGCCGTCGCTAAGTGCTGCCCAGAGCTTCTCGCGGTTGTCGCGTTCGCGAATCGGCGGAGCGCATTTGAACTCGGTGGCGCCATCGGCGATTTCCTCCGCGGTGAAAGTAAGATAGTGCGGGCACGTTTCCACGCTGACGTGGAGTCCGTCCTGCTTTGCCGCCACGAATTGTGGAACTGCGCTCGACGAAGACAGATGGACAACGTGAATCCGCGCGCCGAATTCGCGCGCGAGGCGCAGGAGAAGAGCAATCGCTTCGTTCTCGGCTTCGCATGGACGCGAAGTCAACCAGGTTGCATAACTTCTTGCATAACTTCGCGCCGAGGCGCCCCGCTGAAGTTTTTTCAGGGCTTCGTCGATCGGTCCCGGCACCTCCGCATGCGCAAGAAGCGGCGCGCCAAGCACAACAAGCTCCGGCAACGCTTCGCGCAGATCGGCCTCCGAGACATGCGCGAATTCTTCGACGCCGCTCGGCACCAGAAAACATTTGAAGCCGAATACGCCCGCTTCCCACAACGGCCGCAACTCGGAAACGTTTCCCGGCACCACGCCGCCCCAGAATCCCACGTCCACCCACATTTTCCCGGATGCCGCCGCGAGCTTTTCGCGATATGCCGCAGCCGTTGTCGTGGCCGGAATACTGTTCAGCGGCATCTCGATGAGTGTCGTGACGCCGCCAGCCGCGGCAGCTCGCGTGGCGCTCGAGAATCCTTCCCATTCCGTTCGTCCCGGCTCGTTGATATGGACGTGCGTATCCACGATTCCTGGCATCACGATGGAATCGCCTGCTTCGTAAATCGCACAACCCGCCGGGATTTCGTTGAACTCGGAGACTGCAGCGATCGTGCCTGCGCGAATATGAATCGCCGCGCGGCGCTCGCCTTCCGGCGTGACGACGCGCTTGCCGCGAACAACGAGGTCCACGCTGGTAACTGGATTAGCCGGCGAATTGCTTGGATTCGGCAACTTCCTAACTCCGTAGAATTTCAAAAAACTCGGCGAGAAGATTCTGCGCCACCCGCCGGCGATACCGGGCGGTTGAGCGCATGTCGTCAATGGGCGCGATTTCTCGGCCGAGAGCTTGTTGCGCGCTTTCGAGAAGCGCCGGTGCAGGTTTCTCGCCGCGTAGTAACTTTTCCGTGCCCACCGCGCGAACCACGGTGGGAGCGACGCTGCCGAGCGCGATGCGAACGTCCACGACCCGTCCGGCATCCACACGCGCGGCAGCGGCAAAACATACTTTTGAAATAGCCTGCGCGCGGCGCGTCCCTACCTTCCGGTAATACTGTTTCCATTCAGGATGCGTGCGCACCAAACGAATCCGGCCGATCAATTCGTCCGGGCGCATGGTCATTTTCTTGTAAGCGGTGTGAAAGGCGCTGTACGGTAACCAGCGCGCGCCGCCCGCGGAAACAAGTTCGATCTCGGCGTCGTAGACAAGAAGCGCGGGCGGCGAATCGGCGGCGGGCGATGCATTCGCGATATTGCCTCCGAGCGTCCCGCGATTTTGCGTCGCAAGCCCGCCGGTTTCCGCAGCCGCGCGGCAAAGCAGCGGGAATTCTCGCGCGAGAGTTTCGTGGCGGCGCACGTCCGTGTAAGTGGTGAGCGAGCCCAGCGTGACGTGCTCGGGCGTGACTTCGATGCCGCGCAATTCATCCAGCTTCCAGATGCTCAGGAATTTCCGGTGCGGGAGCTTGCCTGCTTCGAGCAGAACCATCAGGTCCGTGCCGCCGGCGAAGGGCTGCCATGTGCCGGGCTCGCGCGCCATTCGTTCGAGGGCCGCGGAAAGATCGCGCGGCGCTTCCATCTCGTACGCGGGAACAAAAGAAATCACGCGCGCGGCTCCATCTTGCGGCAGGCTGCGACGACAGATTCAAAAATCTTGGTATAGCCGGTGCAGCGGCACAGGTTCCCGGCCAGCGCCTCGCGGACTTGTGCTTCCGTCGGGCACGGATAGCGCGCGAGTAGATTCACCGCCACCAGGACCATGCCCGGAGTGCAGATGCCGCATTGCGCGCCGCCGTGCGTAATGAAAGACTGCTGGACCGCGTGGAGGCATTCGCCGTCGGCGACGCCCTCAATCGTGCGAATGCTTGCGCCTTCCGCTTGCATCGCCGGAACGAGGCAACTGTTGACGAGCGCGCCGTCCATTTCGATCGAGCACGCGCCACATTCTCCTTCGCCGCATCCTTCCTTTGTGCCGGTGAGGTGCAATTGCTCGCGCAAGGCGTCGAGCAAGCGCGCCATGGGATAGGTTTCGAGTGTGGTCGCGCGGCCGTTGACGCGGCACGCGATGCGAATCTTCGAATGTGCTGCAGGCGCGGGTTCACGCATGTGCGCTCTCCAGCATGGCGAGGAGAACTTCGGGCGTTACGGGAATGCGCGTGATGTCGGCGCCGGTTGCGTGCGCGATGGCGTTTGCGATAGCGGGCGCCGTGCCGTCGAGCGGCAATTCGCCGATTCCTTTCGCTCCTGCCGGCCCGCGAGCGTATGGGATTTCCTCGAACGACACGCGGATCGGCGGAACGTCCAGCGATGTGGGGATCACGTAATTCGTCATCTGATTGTTCACCATCCGGCCTTCCTGCCACACCACGTTCTCGTAGAGTGCAAACCCGATTCCTTGCGCCACGCCGCCTTCGATCTGTCCGGCTGCGAGCACGGGATTGATGACCTTCCCCACTTCCTGCACGGCAACAAAATCGTCCACGCGAATTTCGGCCGTTCGCATATCCACGGAAACTTCCGCGACGTACACAGCCCACGCGTACGCGCCGTAAGCGTCGCCTTGGTATAGCGCGTCGTCCCAATGAAGGTCGCGCGGATGCTCGTACTTCGCGAGGGATTCGAGCGCGCCGAATTTGTCGATGTATTCGCGGCATGCGCGCGCGAAATCGCCTGGCTTGTAGCGCGGCTTCAGAGTGCCGCTGCTCAAAAGCTTTTGCTGGATTTCAAGCGCCGCGGTTTCGACAAGCTTTCCAACGATCATCGAGGTTCGCGACGCGACGGTGGGCCCGCTGTTCGGCACGTCGGCCGTGTCCGGCTGCACGATTTCGATTCGGCTGGAATCAAGACCCAACGTTTCGGCGGCGATCTGCGAAAAAATCGTGTTCGTGCCCTGGCCCATTTCCGTGCTCGCGGCAAAAATGCGCACGCGGCCGTCGCGGGTAGCTTCGGCAGCGACTTCCGACGCGAGATACTCCTCGCCGGAACCGGTGAACCCTGCGCCGTGCAGGAACGATGCGAAGCCGATGCCTTTCTTCACCGGACCGCGCGCGTTTGCTTCCGCGAATTGTTTCTTCTTTTCGTGATATCGGCTCAATTCGAGCGCGCGGTCCATCAGGTGCGCCATGTCTACTTTCTCGCGGACAACCTGGTTGACGGCGAGCGTTTCGCCTTTGCCAATGAAATTTCTGCGGCGCAACTCGTCTGGTGCCACGCCGATTGCCTGCGCGACGCGGTCGAGTTGCCGTTCCAGGGCGAATACGCTTTGCGGCGCGCCGAATCCGCGAAACGCGCCGTGCGGCGGAGCGTTTGTGGCCACTGCGCGGCTGCGGATGCGAACGTTTGGGCAGTTGTACGGCCCGGCCGCATGAATCGTGCCGCGTGACAACACCACGGGCGAGAGCGTCTCATACGCGCCGCCGTCGAGCGTGAAATCAATGTCCATCGCGAGCAGTTTTCCATCGCGTGTCACGGCGGTGCGATGGCGCGTTCGCGACGGGTGGCGCTTCGTGGTGGCGGCCATGTCCTCGGCGCGGCCGTAGATCATTTTTACCGGCCGGCCCGATTTCCACGCGAGCAGCGCAGCGTGCGCCGCGATCATCGACGGGTATTCTTCCTTGCCGCCGAATCCGCCTCCCGTTTCCGTTTGCACCACGCGGATGCGGTCTTTCGGCAGCCCGAAGAGCGCCACGAGCGCCTTGTGCACGTAGTAAGGGCACTGCAGCGAGCCCCGCACGGTGACGCCTTCGTTCGCATTCGCGACCGCGATCATTCCCTGCGGCTCGATGTAGAGCTGCTCCTGCGCGCCGGTTTCATACTCGCCTTCGACGATGAAATCCGCCGAGGCCCAGGCGGAATCCACGTTGCCTTTTTCCACGTGGAACGATTTGAATACATTGTCGCCGCCCCAGATCACTTGCTTTCGCGCGAGCGAGTCGTCCATGGTGAAAACCGCGGGGAGAGGTTCAATTTCGATGCGCACGGCGCGCCGCGCCTCTTCAAGGAGGTACTTATCCTCGTGCGCGATCAGAACCACGGGTTCTTCGGGATGATTGATGAGCTCGCTCGCGAGGCATGGCTGATCGTCGATCAGCAGCGTGACGCAATTTTTCCCGGGAATGTCCCTCGCCGTGACCACCGTGAATTCATTCCACGGAACGGCGCCTTCGAAGAGGATTCCGCGAATACGTCCGCGGGGCAGAGCGCTGCGGACCGTCGCTCCATAGATCATGCCCGGAAACGAAAGATCGTCCACATAGCGCGCATGCCCGGTGACTTTCTCGGGCCCTTCTTTGCGCGGCACGGACGTTCCGATGATGCGCGTTTCCAACGGATGCGGCCTCAGTAAGAAGTTTTGTCCGGCTTTTCTTCCCACGCGCGAAACGCGGCCAGCGCTTCTTCGCGCATCATGGGGGTCATGGGAATTCTGCGCCGCTCGTGCGGCCGCGTGATTTCTTCGTAGATGAACGAGTCGTCGAACCCAGCCTTCGAGGCATCGGCGGCCGTTGCCCCAAAGTAGACGCGCGCCGGCCGCGCCCAGTAGATTGCGCCCAGGCACATCGGGCAAGGTTCGCACGAGGTGTAAATGATGCAATCCGTCAGGTCAAAGCCGCCGAGCCGCTTGCAGGCTTCGCGAATGGCCACAATTTCCGCATGCGCCGTCGGATCGTTCGTGGAAGTGACGCGGTTCGTTCCTTCGGCAATAATCTTTCCATCCTTCACCACGACGGCCGCGAAAGGCCCGCCGCGTCCGGAACGGACATTTTCAATGGAAAGCTCGATGGCGCGAGCCATAAACGAGTCGCTCATGGGATTCGCAGCGATTGTAGCGTACCCGGTGTGACGCAGCCGGTGAAAGTGCTGCAGCGTTCAAATGCGGCAACGCCCTACGGAACGCGTATCGCGAGTGCCGGCCCGGATTCCGCTTCCCGCGCGAGGAACGACCGCTCCGCGCGGTGCCAGAAATAAAGAAGCGCGCTTCCGATTAGGATGAGCGCGAAGCACAACCCCGTCCACAATCCTTTCGCGCCCCATCCGAGGTTGAAGCAAAGATAAGCTCCCAGAGGCAAACCGAAGATCCAGTAGCCCAGCACGTGGCAAAGCATTGGCGTACGCGTATCGCCTGCTCCGCGCAGCGCTCCGGTGGCTACCGTTTGCAATCCGTCAAAAAGCTGGAAAAATGCGCCCACGAACAGCAGGCCGCTGGCGGCTCGAATCACCGTGGGATTGGGCGTATACATCCGCACGATGTACTGCGGCACGACAAGCAGAACGATCCCCATGAGTCCCATGAATCCCGCGCCCAGAGCCATCGCAGTCCATCCCGCGCGGCTTGCCCCGTGCGGGTCCTTGCGTCCCAGCGCCTGTCCGACGCGCACGGCTGCGGCCGAGGCGATTCCGAGCGGCACCATATACGTGAAGCTCACCGTGTTCAGCGCAATCTGGTGGCTCGCCAGCGGCACTGCCCCCAGCTTGCCGATCAACGTCGTAGCCACGGCAAACACTCCCACTTCCATTCCGAATTGCGTCGCCGCCGGAAGACCGAGTTGCACGAGCTTCCAGATGCGAAAGAAATCCGGCAACCGCCGCGTTTCGCGGAGCCCTGTCTGGTAGCGGTGATCGTAATAGAGCGCGTATACCAGCAGCACTCCCATCATGTAAGCCCGCGCGATGCAAGTGGACCATCCCGAGCCCACCACTCCCATGGCCGGCAGTCCCAGGTGCCCGTAAATCAGCGCCCAGTTCCCCGCAAGATTCACGAGGTTTGCCGAAATCAGCGCGAACATCACCGGCTTCGCCAGGTTCATCCCCTGCAAGTAACGCCGGAAAACAAAATAGAGCAGCAGCGGCAATGTGCCCCAGTTGAGCGCGTGCAGGTAAGGAAATGATTCATTCAGCAAGGACGGCGCGATCCCCACCGAGCGCAGAATGGGTTCGCAGATTCGCACCAGCCCCATCAGCAACGGCGTCATGCCCAGGCTCAGATACACTCCGTTCACCAGCGAGCGATGGCAATCCTCCACGTCACCCGCTCCATAGGAATGGGACACCAGCGTATCGAGCCCCAGCATCAGCCCGGTGCCGAAGATCGCCACCGCGATGTAGATCATGCTGGCCAGGCTGACCGCCGCAATCGCCTCCGCGCTGTTCGGCAGCCGCCCCACCATCATCGTGTCCACAATCGCCATCGTCATCCAGCCAAGCTCCGCCATCACAAGCGGAGTGGCCAGCCCGAGCATCGGCCGCACTTCCTCCGCGATGTAGTGCGAGAACAAGCGCTTCAGCATGAATGTAAACCCTTCAACGCGTATCAGACCGCCAAGACATCAAGACACATCGGCGTTCCGTTCACGTTTTCAGCATCACCGTGACGTTCTAGTGTATCGGGATTGGCTGGCGGAAAAAACTTCTAACGGGGGCGGGTTCGTGCCGGCTTGTATATCCGGATGATGTCGTCGTTTACCTCCACTACCGCGCCGGGGTACTCGCGCGCGGCTCTCTCGCGAAGCTCCTCCACCGATGGATAGTCGCCCTGCCCGTCGAAATACCGCGCGTCGTCAATGAGCAGTACGTGATCGCGCACGGGATGCTTGTAGATGCAATCGAGCTCTTGCCGGATCGGCGCCGATTCGGCGCCCCAGTGCGCGTCCAGCCAGAAGAGCGCCCGCTCCTTGATTGCTGGAATGATCCTGGGGAGCAAATCCCCGCTATCGCCGTGAAAGAGATGGATATGCGGATCACCCGCAAATTTGCGGCGCGCGCGCGACGCCAGATAGTCGTCTCGCTCGATCGAATAGATCTCGCGGAAGCGATTCTTCTGCGCGTTGATCATGTTCCCCAGATTCGTGCCGCCTTCGACCAGCACTTGCAGATTGTATTCGCGCGCGAAGTGAGCCAGCGCCCGCTGTTTCACCAGATGCGGCACCTTGGGACGCGGCGAACCCCTCATGCGCCACCAAACGTATTCGCCCACAAACGCAATCCTCTTGTAGGGATCAAAGAACGCGCTATCGCGGAATGGTGTTCTCAGTTCTTCGGCCACTCGGCAGCCTCAAAAATCAGGGATGTGACGCCCAAATGATATGCAGGGCTCGCGCGATTGGGTAGCGGAATGTTCGGTATTGGGTCAGTTTCCGATGACCGCGGTGCATTCGATAGGTCGATGCAACACCATCTGATAGACGTGCAGTTTAAGGATGGTGTCTATGACCCAAGGGAAACGATCGAGACTTTCTCTCACGCAGAGAACCGAGATCTGGAGGCGTTGGAAGTCCGGGCAGTCGTTGCATGAGATCGGGCGCGCCTTTGGCAAGCCACATAGTTGCATTCGCTGTTTATTGTTGCCTCGCGGAGGAATTCCTCCCGCCGCCCGTCGTCGCTCACGGCTAGCGCTCACCCTGGCTGAGCGAGAAGACATCTCCCGAGGGCTCGCTTCCGGTTCGTCGTTTCGTGAGATCGCCAGACACCTGGATCGAGCGGCCTCAACGGTGAGCCGGGAGGTCTGGCGCCATGGTGGCCTTCCTGTCTATCGCGCTCATGAAGCGGATGAGCACGCCTGGGACTCAGCCTTGCGACCCAAGCAGTGCCTTCTGGCCATGCACCCGAGGTTGCGGGAGGTCGTTGCGAGTAAACTGATCCTGGACTGGTCGCCCGAACAGATTTCCGGGTGGCTGAAAACTGAGTATCCCGACGACGGGAGCATGCACGTGTCCCACGAAACCATTTACCGCAGCCTGTTCATCCAAGCGCGGGGAGTATTGAAAAAAGAGCTCATGGACCACCTGCGGTCGAAGCGGCGCATGCGCCGCTCGCGCCATGCAACGGTCAGCGGACAGTCACGGGGTCAGATCGTCGATGCCATCTCGATCCGCGAAAGGCCTGCGGAAGTGGAAGATCGAGCGATTCCTGGTCATGGGGAAGGCGATCTGCTGAGCGGCGCCAAGAACAGCTACATCGCAACCCTGGTAGAACGTCATTCGCGCTTTGCCATGCTGCTCAAGGTGCCGAGCAAAGAAACGGAAGCTGTGGTTGCTGCCTTGAGTCAGCATGTTCGTAAACTTCCAGCGACGCTGCGACGCTCGCTGACCTGGGATCGCGGGTTGGAGATGGCCAAACACAAGGACTTCACGGTAGCTACGAATGTGCAGGTCTACTTCTGCGATCCGCAGAGCCCCTGGCAGCGCGGTACGAACGAAAACACCAATCTGCTGTTGCGACAATACTTCCCGCGAGGCACTGACCTGTCTGGCTATTCGCAAGCACAGCTCGACCAGGTCGCGCTGCGCTTGAATCAACGTCCCAGAAAGACTTTAGGATTCCAGACTCCTGCGAGTAGACTTCAACAAAGTGTTGCGTCGACCGTCTGAGCCGGCAGCCTTAATCAGGCATTGGGTCCATCTCGGAGCCTGCTCCGGCGACACATTTGTTGTGTCGAGGGCAGGAAAAGCCTATGATGCGCGGCACAGAAGTCCAAATCGGAAATCCCGGGCTACAGTCGAGAAGAGGAGGCCTTTTATGGCTGAAAAGGAAAATATCGAGTATGCGAAACAGCAGATCGCCGCTTTGAACGCGCGCGATCTTGATGGATACGTGACTCGAATCGACGATTCGTACGTGGGCCAATCAGAAACTGCACCGGGTCCTATACGCGGACGCGAAGGCGTACGGCAGCACCTGGAGTCGCTTTTCAAGGCCTTCCCCGATCTGCGCATCGAGATTGAGCAAATCATTGCGAGTGGGGATTCTCTGGTCGTCCGCACACGTGCGACGGGTACACACAAAGGCACCTTCGCGGGAGTTGCGCCTACAAACAAGAGCATTGTCTTGCAGGGCTGCAATGTTCTTGAAATACGGAACGGCAAGGCGGTTCAGGGCCGGCTCTACGCGGACAATGCCACCCTGTTCCAGCATCTTGGCGCCTTGTCGCTCCACAAAGCGTCGGTCGCAAGATAACTGTTGGGTCAGCGGTTTTCGAGGGCGAGGCTTTCCGCAGTCAGGGCCATGCGAACCGTCCCGCGCATTGCCTGGCGCGCATTCGTGCCCGTCGCGCTCGACTTCGCCATCGCCCTCCGCTTGTTGCGTGCCGTCTCGCGCGCGGTATCCCCCAGCAAACTCCTCAAGCACATGCGGGCCTTGTGCAATTGCGACTTGCTGTTCCCTACCGAACATCCCACCATCTCCGCAATCTCGTTGTGCTCGTACCCTTCCACGTCGTGTAGAAGGAACATTTCCTTGTAGCCCGGCGCCAATTGGTCAATCGCATGTTGCAGGTGGAGTCTGTCCACCACTCCGCCGAGCCTCACGTCGGGCGCGCCGATCTCCATGCCCGGAGCCCCTGTTTCCCCGTCGGGCTCGGTCAGTTCGTCGAGCGAAGCTCCGATCCGGCTCTTTTTTCGAAGGCGCATCAACACCACGTTCACGCACAAACGGTGCAGCCAGGTCGAGAACGCCGAATCGCCTCGGAAGGTCTGTATCTTGTGAAACAGGTGCAGGAATGCTTCCTGGGTCAAGTCCTCGGCCTGCGCTTGGTTCCCGGTCATGCGCAGGCAAAGCGCATAGACGCGCCTGCTGTGCAGCTTATAAATCTGCTCGAACGCTGCCGCATCCCCTTGCTGGGCCAATTGAATGTCTTCCATCTCCGGACGCGCCACACGCGAAGCTTTGGATTCTTCTAGGGCCTGAACTATGCTCTGTTCCATCACCGGCCTCCGGAATACTTCCCTGAATTCGTGCCTGAGAAGGGGCCATCCAGCCCTGGACCTTGGACCCCCTTACAAATAGACACGTCCCGTCCCTGTTTTATTCCCACGCGAAGGTTTGCGAGGCTTCTAAAGATGGAAGTCGAGGTGAAATCCGTCCCGCCGGTGGTATAACCTCTGCGGTTCTAGGAGGATGGCATGCAATCAACTCGGCGGTTTAGCCTCGTTGGCAGCCTTTCGCTTTTCTTCGCCTTACTAACTCCGCTCGTGCTTTTCGCTCAGGCGGCCAATTCCCGCGATTCGGCCAGTCCTCCGCAGGTTAATCCTAACCTCTATCAGGACTTGCGCTGGCGCTGCATCGGGCCATTTCGCGGCGGGCGCACCGTTGCGGCCACCGGCGTGCCCGGCAAGCAAAATCTTTTCTACATCGCAGCAAACAACGGTGGCGTGTGGAAGACCACCGACTACGGCCTCACGTGGATTCCCATCTTCGACGGCCAGCCCACCGGCTCGGTCGGCGCTCTCGCCGTTGCTCCGTCGAATCCGGACATCATTTACGTCGGCAGCGGCGAGGGCCTGCGCCGCCCGGATCTCTCCACCGGCGACGGCATCTACAAATCCACCGATGCCGGCAAAACCTGGAAGCACCTCGGGCTTCGCGACGGCCAGCAGATCACCAACATCCTCGTTGACCCGCGCGATCCCAATCGCGTCTTCGTCGCCGTGCTCGGCCATCCCTATGGTCCCAATGCCGAGCGCGGCGTGTTCCGCTCCACCGACGGCGGCGAAACCTGGCAGAAGATCTTGCCTGCCCTGAGCACCGCCGAAGGGTCCAAGGACGAGAATACTGGCGCGACCGATCTGGCATTTGATCCCGCGAATTCGCAGACGATTTACACCGTCCTTTGGAATTCCCGCCGCCCGCCTTGGACCACCGGCGGCCCGCTCGAGGGCCACACCGGCGGGCTATTCAAGTCCACCGATGGCGGCACCACTTGGCGCGCCATCGGCAAAGGCTTGCCCACCAATGAACAGGGCCTTGGCCGCATCGGGATCGGCATCGCGCCGAATGATCCGAATCGCATTTTCGCCTTCGCGGACGCTCCGCAAATCGGAGGGCTTTTTCGTTCCGACGACGCCGCGCGCTCCGAATTGAATGCACTGTACGATTCGGCAATACGGAATACGATCGAACGTTTCGAAGCCACGGGCTCACCCGTTATAACGGATGGGGAGCAGGGCAAAGAGAGCTTCGTCACCTATCCGTTGCAGGGGTTGGAGAATATTGCGCCGGACGGGATCCCAATTGCGTTTGCGGATGGCCACATTCGGCACTTGCCTCGATTAATTGGCGGGCCGTTCCACTATAGGACGCCTGCCGATGTTTACCTGGAAACAGCCCAGCATTATGCCCATGTGCCGCTCAAGCAGGCGGTCATCAGCGCTTCGGCATTGAGTTTGTTATATCCGCAGGGTGGTCTCGCCGGCTATTCAAGAGAAGATTACCTTAACGCGATCGTTGCGGAGCAAGAGGGTGAAATTCGACGCTGCCTCCAGAAGGGCGCGCATGTGGTTCAGGTGGATTTTACGGAGGCACGGCTTTCAATCAAGTTAGATCCAACGCTGGGCCTTCTGGAAAGCTTCATCGACCTCAATAACTTGGTGCTGGAGCGGTTTCTTACCGAAGAGCGAAAGCGAATTGGGATGCACACGTGCCCAGGAGCGGATCGGGTCTCAACCCACAGCGCGGAAATAGACTATGCCGAACTCCTGCCGAGCCTGTTCGAGCTGAAGGCAACTAATTTTTACATACAATTGGCGAGCGAACGCGATCAAAGAAGAGTACTGAAAATGATTTAAGAATATGCCAAAGATGAGCAACGCATTTTCGTCGGGGTAATTGATCCGGTCGATCCGCGCATAGAGACGCCTGAAGAAGTCAAACAGCGCGTTCTTGAAGCTGCAGAATACATCCCGCTTGAGCGATTGGGTACCACCGATGACTGTGGCTTTGCGCCTTTTGGCGATGATACGTCGCGCTCTCAGAGATACGGCGTTTGACAAGATACGGTCGCGCGTAGTCGGACAGCGCTGGCCGCCAAGGTACTCGGCTTCGAGTAGGACAAACCTTCGGAAGAGTTGTGCCCAAACGAAGAACGCGAGCTAGCAAGGGAACGACTGGACCGCCTTGACCGGCGATTACGCACATTCAGCCGGTGCACAACATGTTGTTTCAAATAGAAAATGAGCAGGAGGCCTTGCAGTCCATTTGCGAAATTCTCGTCGAAGGTGATGAATTTCGTCTGGCTTGGATCGGTTATTGCGAAGACAATGCCGAGAAAACCATTCGACCTGTAGCAAAGGCAGGAACCAACCCTCTTTTTCTTGAGCGCGTCGAGAGTTCGTGGGGGACCCTCAAACTGGAGAAGGGCCCCCGGGACTTGCCGTGCGGACTGACAAGCCCTGTTGGATAAATGACATCTTAACCAACCCTGCGGCCTCCGGCTGGGCAGCCGTCGCCAGGGGACGCTGGCTATCGGTCATGCATCGCGCTGCCGTTGATTGCACACGACCAGCGAGGGGGCCTTACTTCGCGGCACTCTCAATCTGTATTCTGGAGAGCGCGAATGCTTTGATGACAGAACTGTCGATCACTATGCCGGCTTCGGCGTCATGCCTGACCCATGCGGTCGCCGCACTCCGCGGCCATCTGGCGGGAGATCTGACATCAGGGGTGAAGTCGCTTCGAGCGAGCCAGCAACGCAAGCGTGCTGAGGATGCACTCCAGGCGACCCGAGCGGAGCTTGCTCGTGCTTCGCGCATGACAAGCTTGGGTCACATGGCAGCTTCAATCGCTCACGAGATCAGTCAGCCATTGGCGACCATTGTTGCCGAACGGCAATGCTGCCTCGCGGTGGCTGGCAAACAAAAGTCCGGATCTCGAGGAGGCGCGGGCGGCGTTGAATCGGCTTGTCATTGAAGGTCATCGAGCGGGCCAGGTGATTGGAAGCGTTCGGGCAATGTTTAAGCAGGCTCCACAGGAAAAGGCTCCGCTTGACGTCAACGACCTCATCCGCGAGGTTCTCGATCTTGACCCGGTCCGAAATTCAGCGTCACCGCGTGGCTGTGCAAACCGAGCTCATGGAGCGGATCCCACAACCCTTAGCTGATCGCATTCAGCTGCAGCAGATCATGCTGAATCTCATTATGAATGCACTCGAGGCTATGGATGCGGTAACGGACCGCGCGCGAGTTCTAAGTATCAAATCTACAATTCCGGATTCCCAAAGCGTTCCCGAATCACCGTCGGCGACTCAGGCACCGGGATCGAGCCGAAGGACGTGCTACGCATCTTCGACGAGTTCTTTACGACCAAGCCCCAGGGCATGGGATTGGGACTGTCCATTTCGTCGGTCCATCATCGAAGCACACGGCGGGAGCCTTTCGGGTACCGTCGGGTCGCCCACATGGAGCGGTCTTTCAACTGATCTTGCCGGCCGGCTAGCAGTCCGATTTCCGGTTTTGATGCTGTGGACGGCTCCTCCTACCGGCACGTGAGTGCCGTCGATGTGGGTGCTGCTAAGGCCCCAACGATTCAGAGGAGCCAAGTCATGCAAGCGATACGACATCGGTCTAGACATCGCGAAGTCGGTCTTCCAGGTTCACGGCGTCGATGCCGCTGGTAACGTCATCATCCGTCGTCAGCTCAAGGCGGCGCTATGTACTGGTATTCTTTCAGAAACTACCACCACGCCTGGTTGGCATTGAGGCTTGTGCCTCGTCGCATCATTAGTCACGCGAACTCCAGGCACTCGGCCACACCGTTCGCCTGATGCCGCCGGCCTATGTAAAGCCGTACGTCAAGCGCCATAAGAATGATGCCGTGGATGCCGAGGCGATCTGCGAAGCGGTCAGCAGGGCCAACATGCGGTTCGTCGCGACCAAGACGCCGGAGCAACAAAGCTGCCTGACGCCGCATCGTACCCGTCACTTGTTCATCCGCCAGCAGACCTCGGTGATCAATGCCATCCGCGCCCATCTTGCCGAATTCGGGATCGTCGCGCCGGTCGGACGCCATGGTGTCGAACAACTGCTCGGCATCGTCGCAGATGCAGGTGATAGACGGTTGCCCGACGTCGCCCGTGGGTGTGTGGTCGCTCTCGGTGCCCAATTGCGGATGCTGAAGGCACAAATTTTGCAGTTCGATCGTATGATCAGGGCTTGGCACCGATCCAGTGAAGCCAGGCGGCGGCTCGACGATATCCCCGGTGTCGGTCCGGCGTTGGCGACCGCTCTGGTTGCCAGCGTCGCTGATCCGAAGGTGTTCCGGTCAGGAAGAGACTTTTCGGCCTGGATCGGTCTCGTCCCCAAGCAGAACTCAAGCGGAGGCAAGGACAGGCTCGGCAATATCAGCAAACGCGGCGATCGCTATCTGCGCAGCCTGTTCACAGCAGGTGCGCTCGCCGTCATCCGCTATGCCAAAATCCATGGCAGTAGGCATCGGCCCTGGCTTACGGCGTTGCTGGCGCGGCGACCCACGAAGGTCGCAGCGATCGCGCTTGCCAACAAGATCGCCAGGATGGCGTGGGCGATGATGGCCAGGGGTGAACGTTACAAAGAACCAGCCGCGCTTGCGGCTTGAACAAGATCACGCCGGGCATTCGGCGTGATGTGACGGTTGGGAGGGCGAACAGCACGTAATGCAGAGCCGGTCGATCCGGCGATCAGGACAACCCACATGGGCCAGAGCATTGTCGAATGCGAGGTTTTGACCGGGACCTGATCCGCGGAGGGTATTATGGCCAGCGGTCATGTGAACCGCACCTAAAGGCCGAACACATGGCCGCACCGACCAAGGCTGCGCTCGTGAAGAAAGTCCTTGCCAACTCGGAGCCG
>CAVPUS010000023.1:0-117844 GCA_963709005.1 uncultured Acidobacteriota bacterium | reverse complement strand
TCGTAAAGTTCCTTCCCCAATCGCCAGGTCCGATGCGAAGGCCGCTTCGCCAAATCATCCCTAAGCCACTTGGAAAAACTCTTCAGTGCAGCGATGGCCGGCGGCGCGACCTTGTCATATTCCGCTTTCATAGACGACCCGGCCGGAATTTCCGCAGCGATTGTATTTTCGATCAGGTCGATGTTGCCGTCATTTTCCTGGATCGCGGTCGTGATGAAAATTGGGTCCGTATCGCCGATGTATTGCTTCACCTGCGTCAAAAGACGCGGAATCGCGCTCACTCGGGAGAGAACGTGTCCGACGCGAACGTCGTGCGGCGCATAATTCTGCGTGAGTGGCAGAAAAAGCGCGTTTCCAATCAATTCGACCGGCACTGTTGGATTGTGCCGATAGTTCTGAATCTTGTCGAACTCGATCAAGCTGAGGCCGATCTGATCATCGATGAGTTGCCAGTCCGCCGCGTCCTGGGCGTCCAACGCCGAAACCGGAGTCTCTTTGCGAAACCGCTCGCGCCAGTGTTCGTAAAATGCACGCTGCTCCTCCATCGATTTCAAACTCATATCATCCAGCAGGGCATCGAGCTCGATGGTCTTGCCGGTCTTCGCATCCAAGTGCTTGTGATAGCCGGCCTGGGAAGCGCTGGTCGGAGACAATGCCAAGGAATCCTTCATGAATTGATCGCTCAGTTCCGCAAATCTCTGCGCAGCCGAAGTGTGGAAAGGTTTCGCGGCCGACTTTGCGTTTTGAGGATTCGAAGGCATCGCAAACAGGACCAGATACAGAGTAGCGCAAGCCGACAAAGCCATCACTCGCGTCATGGATATTCCTTTCAATTGTGAGTTTTTCCGTGTCGCCGGAAATAACCTAGAGATAACAAATATGGTTTCGTTCAAGGGTGAGGCGAGCCTTTCAAGCGGGCAAGGTTGGTGCATCCGGCTTCATCTTTTGCGGCACAGGCTTGCTTGTAGAGATCGGCGGCGCGGCCTAGGTTCTTGGTCACGCCTTGACCGCGCTCGAACAGCTTGCCCAAGCCGATGCAGCCCGTTGCGTCGCCGCCGTCACAGGCGCGCATGAAGAGGCTCGCGGCGCGCGTCAGATCCGGCGCCGCCACGCCTCCACCTCTCTCATAGCTGATGGCCAGGTTGGCGCAGCCCGTTGCGCTGCCACCGTCACACGCGCGCTGGAAGAGATCAACAGCACGGCTCAAGTCCTTCGTCACTCCTTCACCATTGGCGTACATAGAGCCGAGGTTTTCGCAGCCCGATGCGCTGCCTGCGTCGCAGGCCCGCTTGAGCAGATCGGCGGCATGGGTCAAGTCCTTCGCCACGCCCGATCCGGATGCGTGGATTGCGCCGAGAGCAGCGCAAGCCTTCGGTTCGCCGGCGTCACAGGCCTGCTGGTAAAGCTCCGCAGCCCGGTGAAGATCGCCGCTTTTATACGACGCAAGTCCCTGATCGTAAAGCTTCGCCGCCCTGGCAGCGACGAAATGCTTGTGCGAAAAAAACAGAACAATCATCACGATTCCGAGCACGCACGTGGCGCCCAGCGCAAAAAAGAAACGAACCGATTTCTTGGGTCGGTCCAAGTGCGGCTCGCGAGGCACGGCAATATCGCGCTCCGAGGGGGCCAATTCGCCGAGGATCCTGGCGAGTGGGGCGGGGCGCTGGAATGGCGCCGCCGATTGCTTCGCTGCCGCCGAGGTATTGCATCCCAAGGCTCCTTCCACGACGCCTGCCAATTTCTCCAGGTGATTGTCGAGCGGCAGGCTCAGCGCGTCCAGCCAATGCACAGACCCGATGAAATATTCGAGCGACTTCGTCGGCGCGACATCCTCAATCCGCAGCGGCACGATAACGACTTCCTTGTTCACGGCGCGTTCGACCTCGCGCCGGATTTGGGGAGAATCGTTCGCGTTCGTCGAAAAAATCAGAATCATCATCCGGCTGGCGGAGATGGCGTCAATGATGGCCTCGCCCCACTCCTTGCCGGGCGTAATGTCGCGCGGAGCGATCCAGCAGCGGATTTTGCGTTGTTCGAGGATCGCGCAGACGGCATCCGCGGCGGCTTTATCTTTACTGGAGTGGCTGATGAAAACGTCGTGAGCCATTCGGAGCCGGGGTCCTCTCGCAGCATTTTCGTAGCGATGAAAATATTGGCGGGAACGATGCGAATCTAGTCAACTGCCCCTGTGGTGTCAAGGATGATGTTGTCGCGAAATGAACGCACGGGTGATGGACGACAATCTTTAGCGGATGGTAAGGGCGGCGCCGCCGGCGAGGGCGGAGTCTGCGCCGAAGTGGGCGCGAACGATGGGGATTTCGTGGCGGCGCGGATTGGCCGCCCAGGTGCTCAGGCCGCGCCGGATGCGCGGCAGGAGCGACATCATTAACGATGCCATGCCTCCGCCGATGATGATGACGTCCGGCTCGAGCATGTCAATGACCCCGCCGAGCCAGATAGCGAAGTGGTCGGCGGCGTCGTTGAGGATTTGGGTAGCGAGGCGGTCGCCCTGGCCCGCGGCCTTTGCGACGTGCTCGGCCTTGACAGCGTCGAGCTTGCCGCCGGCGGCTTTCAGAATCTTCGAGCTGCGCGCGCCCGGCTTGCTAAGAAGCTCGCGGGCGCGGCGGGCGATGGCGGTGCCGGAAACGTAAGCTTCGACACAGCCGCGTTTGCCGCAGTCGCAGCGCGGGCCGTGAAAATCAATCGTCACGTGGCCCCCTTCAGACGCGCCGCCGGTGCGTCCGGAGTAAAGACGCTGGTGGAGCACGATGCCGGTGCCAACGCCGGTGCCGACGGTGACGTAGAAGACGTTCGTATGTTTTGCGCCGGCGCCCCAGGCGGTTTCGGCAAGGACGGCGGCGTTCGCGTCATTTTCAATGCGCACCGGAAGGCCGAAGCGGCGCTGGATTTCGCGCGCGAGCGGAAAATTTCGCCAGCAGGAGATGTTCGGCGCGCTGTGCAGGACGCCACGCACGGCGTCCACCCAGCCGGGCACACTGACGCCGATGGAGCCCGCGCGCTTCGCGCGGGGATCGCGCACGATGGCGTCGAGCGCGTCGAATACGGATTGCAAACCCTCGCGGGCGGTTTTCCGCGCGGCCATCGGCGTGCGCACGGAATGAAGGATTTTGCCCCTCGAGTTCACCAGGCCGGCGAGCACTTTCGTGCCGCCGATATCAACGCCGAGGAGCACGTCCCGTGCTTTTGTTTTCTGCGCACGCATCGTCATGACGGCACTCGCCCCATCTGATACAGTTCGCGCCACATGCGGGCAACAGACGCAATCGCAACGAGCGCGAGGAGCAATCCAATCCTCCAGTGTTGCAGCAGCAATTTTCCCGCAGCGAATAGCGCGCTGTAAACCATCACGCAGCCGAGGATCCAGCACCAGAGATTGCGCGCGAGATCATTCGTTTCCGGAATTTCCGGAGCGCGTGCGGCAATAGGCCTCCAGCCGGTAATCTGCGGGCGAACCTTCCTGTAGAACGCAACGAGAACGTCGGGCGGCTCGGGCTTCGTCGCAAGCGTGACGGCGATCCACGCGCAACTGGAGACGAGCGTGGTGGTGAGCACCGTTTTCGCGAAGACGACGGTGCCGGAGCCCGAGAAAACCTGCGGGCAGCCTAAGAGCGCGAGCGAAAGCATCTTCGAGTTGAGAGCGAAAGTGACGAGAATCGAGGCTGCCATGGTGGAGATTTCGCTCCACGCGTTGATGCGCCACCAATACCAGCGCAGCAGGTAGACCGCGCCGGTACCCGCGCCCAGTTGGAGCACAACTTCCCACCCGGAACGAATGGAGGCGAGCTGTGCGGAGACGCAGGCGGTGATCACGACGAGCACCAGCGTGACGAGTTGTGCGACGTAGACATAGTGCCGCTCGGACGCGCGGCGCCGAATGAAGCGGCGGTAGAAATCCTCGACGAGATAGGAAGTGCCCCAGTTGAGCTGCGTCGCAACGGTGGACATGAAGGCAGCAAGAAACCCTGCAAGAATGACGCCGCGGAGAGCGTGCGGCACATGGTCGTTGACGACGAGCATGTAGCCCGTCTCCGGGTGCGCGAGCCCGGGATAAAGAATGATCACGGCGAGCGCGGTGAGAATCCACGGCCAGGGACGCAGCGCGTAGTGCGCGATGTTGAACCAGAGCACGGAAAGCAGTCCTTCGCGCTCGTCGCGCGCGCTGAAAATGCGCTGCGCGATGTAACCGCCGCCTCCCGGCTCCGCGCCGGGATACCAGAACGCCCACCATTGAACGCAGAGATAGACTGCGAAGGTGATGACGGGAACGGTCCAGAGCGCGTCCTGCGTGAAGCCGCGAGAAAAATTGGGGAGGAAGGCAAGCGGGTCGCCCGTTCCTTCGGGCGCGCCGGGGGCCGCTCGCATTGCTTCCAGGCGGGCTACCATCGGGCCGAGGCCGCCCACCGCTGCGACGGCATAGTATGCAATAGCGATCACGATGCTCATTTTCAGGACGAATTGGAAGAGGTCAGTCCAGAGCACGCCCCACAAGCCGCCTAGCGCGACATAAATGCCGGTGAAGGGAATGAGAAAGAAGATGCAGATGACGAGCGCGCGGCCATCATCGCCGGAAAAGGCCGGGCCCAGGACAGGGTCGAAGACGCGTGCGAGCGCAGCGGTTGAGGAAGTAAGCAGCGGCCAGGATTGCATCGTCGGGCCGATCGTGGTGGAGACGATGCCGATCATGGCTTTCGTGACCCAGCCGAGGATGAGGCAATTCATGAGCAGGCCGAGGTAAAGCGCGCGAAAGCCGCGAAGAAACGCGGCGGGTTTGCCGGCATAGCGCATCTCGGCGAATTGCACGTCGGTCATCAGGCCGGAGCGGCGCCAGAGACGCGCGAAGAGAAAAACCGTCATCATGCCCGAGAGTAAAAAAGCCCACCAGATCCAGTTTCCGGCGATGCCTTGTGCGTAAACGAGGCCGGTGACGAGCAGTGGAGTATCGGCCGCGAATGTGGTGGCGACCATGGAGGTGCCCGCGAGCCACCAGGAGGCGCGGCGGCCGGAGACGAAATAATCTTCCGTGCTGCGCGTGGAACTGCGGCGAAAGTAGAGGCCGAGAAGAAGAGTGATGGCGAGATAGGCGAGAACCGCAAACCAGTCGAGGAAGGTGAATTTCATGTTCGCCGAATTTATGGCTGAAGTTATGGCATATGTTGAGACGGCGAGGCAATCTGAAAGCGCCGCGTGGCGCTGCTTGCTCTATTCGGTGACGACGGCTTTGACCAGATTGCGCGGATTGTCCACGTCGCTGCCATTGAGCACCGCGAAGTGATACGCGAAAAGCTGCAACGGAACGACCTCCAGAATCGGCAGCAGAAGCTCGGGTGCGGGCGGTACAAAAATCACGCGAGGCGAAAGCGCGGTGATTTGGCGGTCGCCCTCGGTGGCGATGACCACCGACTTCGCGCCGTGGCTCTTTACGTATTCAAGGATGGCCCCGGTTTTCTGGTAGCGCAGCAGGGAATCAGGATCGTTGGCGTCGCGCGTGGCCAGGACGACAACGCAAAGCTGCTCCCCTACCAGGGCGTTCGGGCCGTGACGCAGTTCGCCCGCTGGCATTCCTTCCGCCTGGACGTAAGAAACTTCTTTTAGCTTGAGCGCGCCCTCGCGCGCGATGGCGTAATGCACGCCGCGGCCGAGAAACAAGAAGGATTTAGCGCCGCGCAGCTCCTGCGCGAACTGCGCGGCCTGCGCGTCCCACACCTGGAGCGACTTCTCGATGGCCTCTGGAATTGCAGCAAGGCACAAGAGGTATTTGTGCGCGGCTTCCTCCGTGATTCGGCCGCGTTTGCGAGCGAGGTAAAGAGCGAAGAGGTAGAGCAGCGCCAGTTGCGAGGTGAAGCTCTTGGTGGCAGGCACCGCCTTTTCGGGACCGGCGTGCGTTTGCAGCGCCGCGCTGGCTTCGCGGGCAATCGTGGAGCCGGCGACGTTGGAGATCGCCACCGTCTTCGCGCCGCGTTGCAGGGCTTCGCGCTGTGCGGCAATCGTGTCCGCTGTTTCGCCCGATTGCGTGATGACTAAAACCAACGGATCCGTGCCTGCGTGCGTCGAGCGATAGCAATATTCGCTCGAATATTCCACGTCCACCGGCACCTGCGCGAGGTCCTCGATCACGATTTCCCCGGCCAGTCCCGCGTGGCGGCTCGACCCGCTGGCGGCGATGATTATTTTCTTGAGAGAAGCCAGCGCGTGTTCGATGGGTTCGAGAGCCGATGGGAAGATCGCGTCGCCGGACGTGTTGCGCGCTATGGTTTCGCGAATTGCCCGAGGCTGCTCGTAGATTTCGCGCAGCATGGCATGCGGGAACGTTCGAGACGCAGCGCTTTTGGGGTCTTGTGTTTCGCTGGCCATGCCGGGCAATTATCGTCCCACAAGACCCGAGGATTTCCAACGTCATACGGGGATTCGGCCGCGGGTCAATTTCCGGGGACCGCATGAATCAGGCATATAGACATGACTTGCGGGGCTCCCCTCCAAGCGTCCCCGTTGACTTCGGGTTCAGAGCGCACCTAAGATGTCGCCAAATGCAGGATCGGCAGCCTCTGATCGGTCGCACCGTTTCTCACTACCGCATCGTCGACAAGCTTGGAGGCGGTGGGATGGGTGTGGTCTACAAGGCGGAGGACACTCGGCTTCGCCGCTTCGTTGCGCTGAAGTTCTTGCCGCCGGAGGTCGCTCGCGACCCACAGGCTCTCGCCCGTTTTCAACGTGAAGCGCAAGCTGCGTCCGCGCTGAATCACCCCAACATCTGCACGATTCACGACATTGGCGAGCAGGACGGACAGGCCTTCATCGCCATGGAGTTCCTCGATGGCCAGACGCTGAAGCGCCGGATTAGTGGCAAGCCGCTGCCCCCGGACCAAATCCTGGAGTTGGGGATTGAGATCGCCGATGCACTGGATGCCGCGCATGCCAAAGGAATTGTTCACCGCGACATCAAACCTGCCAACATTTTTGTGACTGAGCGCGGGCATGCGAAAGTTCTCGATTTTGGCCTGGCGAAGGTCTCCCCTGTCCGTGAAGGCGTAGGCGTTTCCGCGATGCCCACCGCGACCGCGGAAGAACTTTTGACCAGCCCCGGGGCAGCGGTCGGCACGGTGGCGTTCATGTCCCCAGAGCAAGTTCGCGGCGAAGAACTTGACGCGCGCTCCGATCTGTTCTCTTTCGGCTTGGTTCTCTACGAAATGGCCTGTGGACAACCCGCGTTCACTGGCAACACATCGGGCGTTATCGCCGAGGCGATTCTGAACCGCGCACCAATTCCTTTAGCGCGGCTGAATCCTGAAGCCTCGGCCAAGCTGGAAGAGATTGTCAATAAAGCGCTGGAGAAGGACTGCAAGCTGCGTTACCAGACCGCGTCGGACCTGCGCGCCGACTTGCAGCGGCTCAGGCGAGACAGCGAATCGGGACGCCCGTTCGCCGGCCCAGCTACATCGCCCACCGTGGCCCCCGCGCGTGCGTCCGAACGCGACGCAAAATCGGACAGCTACATCGTGGCAAGCCTGGCCAGGCGGCACAGGAATGTAGTCATTGCGGCCTCGCTCGCGATCCTCGTTGCGCTCACGGGTGTCGGTTACGAAATTTATCGCCTCGGTGCTGGAGGCGCCGCGCGACGTGGCACATCGGCCTTTGAAACGATGAGGGTGACACGCCTTACTACCTCAGGCAATTCGCAGCAGGCGGTGGTTTCGCCCGATGGCAAGTATGTCGTCCACGTTGTCACCGTAAACGGCCAGCAGAGCTTGTGGATTCGTCAGGTGGCCGCTGCCAACGACGTCCAGATCGTCGCGCCCGCGGACGTGATCTATCACGGCCTCACCTTTTCTCCTGACGGCAATTACGTTTACTACGTGATGGCGGAAAGGCGCACCTACCTGACCAAGACTCTATATCAGGTACCGGTGCTCGGCGGCACCCCTCAGAAAGTTCTCTTTGATGTGGATGTGCCCGTGGCCTTCTCTCCCGACGGGACCCGGTTCGCGTTTGTGCGTTATACGCCAGAGAAGGGCGAGTCGGAATTGCTTACCAGTAGCGCGGATGGATCTGGTGAGAAAAGGGTCGCTGTGCGGAAGGCACCGCAGCACTTCGCGGTTCTGTCGAGGCTGGCGTGGTCCGCTGACGGGAATTCAATCGTACTCGCAGCATCCAGTTCTCCTCAACGATCCACGTTGATCGAGGTAGCCATCGACGGCGGCTACGAAAAGCGGCTTACCGCGCGCGAGTGGGCCTACGTCTTCGATCCTGTATGGCTGGCCGATGGCACCGGGCTCGTGTTCGGTGCCCAAGAGCCGGGGTCTCAATCCGATCAGTTGTGGTTGCTCACTTACCCTGGGGGAGAGGCCCGTCGAATCACGAACGACTTGAATTCATACAAGGCGGTCAGTTTATCAGCAGACTCGAAGACGATCAGCGCGGTGCAGTATGAGGACCTTTCGACACTGTGGGTCGCGCTCGCTGGAAAGGCCGAGCTTGCCCGGCAAATAACCTCGAATGATAGGAACGCTGATGGGTTATGGGGTTTGGCATGGACGCGAAATGGTCGAATCGTGTTCTCTTCCAGTCGAAGTGGCAAGTTCGATCTATGGATTGCTGATGCAGATGGAACGAACGCGCGGCAGCTTACCCAGCTCCCCGGTGGCACTTTCTTCCCTGCCGTATCGCCCGATGGTCACACCATCGTATTCGAGAACTCACGGTCTGGTAGGTCTTTTTTGTGGAAGATGGACATAAACGGCGCCAATCCTGTGCAACTAACGCATGGCGGACTGGATACCACACCGCTGATCTCGCCGGACGGCAAGATGGTGGTTTACGTGTCGTCGGCCACTGGCCCATACACTACCTGGAGAGTGCCCCTCGACGGTGGCGAGCCGGTGCAGATAACTCAAGAAATCGCTTTCCCAACCTCGATTTCTCCCGATGGGAAGTTCCTGTCGGTCGTCAAGAGCCGGTCACCCGGTGGTCCGTACGTTGCCATCATTCCGTTTGATGGCGGACCATCGGTAAAGGACTTCGACTTGCCGCTTGTGAGCATGCTTGCGCCCCCTACGTGGAGTGCGGATGGTCGCGGTCTGATGTACCTGGATTCTCGCAGCGGTGTGACAAATATTTGGTTGCAGCCGCTCCCGGGCGGTACTCCCACACAGCTGACGAATTTCACTTCGGAACAGCTCCTTCGGTACGCTTGGTCTCCCGACGGCAAACAGTTGGTCGTGGCGCGCGGCACAACTTCGAGCGACGTCGTCCTTATCACCAACTTCCGTTGAAGCTTCTGAACCGCGGTGACCGCGTTAACAGGCGTTCGCGCCGGCGTTTATCCCGCACGATCCTTACTGTGGCGGCCGGGTGAGCTTGAGGTCGCCGAAACTCGTCCACTTTCCGTCTTTGTCTTTCTGCATCATCAGCCATTGCCAGGTATCTTTTTCCGGGGACCACTGATAGATCGTGTGAAACGGGCCGTCGGGGTATTCAAAGACAAATCGGATTGCGTTGCCTTCGCGCTTGCCGTAGCCGAGCGTTTCTGAGAATCGCCCTCCGAACACGTCGAGCAGATGTAAGACGTAGCGTTCGCTGACCGGATCGTAGCCGAGGAACCAAATCGCCTCATACCGTCTCTCGGAGCCGGGCGCGCCAGCCTCCGTTTTTTCGTGTATGCGAAGGAACTGGTGGTTGAGCACCCACGCCACCTCAACTTCATGGTGCGCGTCGCGGCCCAGGATCTGTCCTTGCAGTTTCCATGTGCCAACCATGTGATCCGCCAGATCGTCACGCCACTCGGCGGGGGCCTGGCGCCCGAACGGACGGGAGCTAACCCGGTCAGCAGCACTATAAGTAAGGGCAAATAAAACAAGGATTTCATGGAAGACTCCTCACGCCGCGCGTCGGCATTGAATCTAAGGCGCCCGGAGATTGTTGCACAAGTGGAAACTGCCCGGGTCCGCGAACTTCAAGAAACTGAATCAGGAGTGAGTTGGATTCTTACTCCCGCTCGGCACGGCAGCTACTTTTTGAGGTCAGGGACGCCGCACGCTTCGGCAACCTGCGCGGAGGTAAGAGGCCCGGCGGAAGAATCGGGCATGTCAAACTGAATGCGGAGTTCGTGGCCGTCCTTATCGGGCAGAGTGATGAGAAAGTTGTGCGCGCGGAGGATTTTCTTGAAGGTTGGCTTGTCGAATTCGACGGAAACTTTGTCGTACCGCGGCGGCCACTCGTCTTTGACCGGCTTGCCTTCATCCAGGCGGTAGCTGACGGATACTTCGGGATAATAGGAGATGCCGCCCTTGCGTTCCGGAGGCTCGACCATGTGGATATCCAGGGGCACTCCGACCACGACGGCACCCACGCGGAATCTCATTTTGCCCGGGGAGCGCCGGCTCGGCGCGCATTTCAGCAAAAGAGCGGGAGGGTTTGGAGAGTTCGCCGGATTGTCTGCCAGATTGGCTGCGGGATTGGTCGGAAATGGCGGAAGAAACTTTCCGGCAAGCGTGAATTGACGGCGGGACTCGCCAAACGAATCGGTGGGTCGCAATTCCTGCCAGCCCGGTGCCACGGCTGGCTGCTGCGCCCGGGGAGCGAGATTTAAGCCGGCCGATCCAAGGAGGACAATGACCGTGAGTTGAGATTTCATGACGGCACCTATTTTACTCCATCCGGCCATTCTCTTGGGAGGTGGCTCAGCGTCAAGGCCGAGGCCAGCGCGATTTCTGAAATCCGCCAGGCGCCGGTATAAAAACTAAAATTCGCGTTGACACGGAATAGGCGCGTCGGGATAATGCGCTCGTCGCCCTGGGGGTCGGTCGTGTCTGCCCCATCCGGACTTGGTCGAAGTGCCAACTCGTCATTCCCGCCGGTAACTCTCACTGGTTCTATGATTTCTTGGGCTGTTTTCCCTGTACGCCTTTTCGGTCCCGGGATCATCCAAGGGGTTAGGTTGTCGCAGAAATTCGCTCAGGGTTGTGGGATTGGCTTCATGGGTACCGCGTAAGAAGGGAGAAGGAACGACATGGAAACCAGTCGTCGAGACTTCCTGAAAGTCGCCGGACTTGGTGGAGCTGCAGCCACTGTATTTGGATTTGATCTGGCTCCTGCCTACGCGCAAATGCGCGAGCTGAAGATCGCGAGCGCCACGGAAACGCGGTCAACGTGCCCGTACTGTGCGGTGAGCTGCGGCGTACTCATCTATACGATCGGCGATAAAGCCAAGAACGTCACCCCGCAGGTGATCCATGTCGAAGGCGACCCCGACCACCCGATCAATCGCGGCACTCTTTGTCCCAAGGGCGCTTCGCTCGAGCAGGACATCTTGAACGAGCGCCGGTTGCTGAAGCCGCAGGTGCGCCGGCCCGGCGGCACGGATTGGGAAGATATCTCGTGGGACCAGGCGCTCGGCGAAATCGCGCAGTGGACCAAGAGAACGCGCGATACCACATTCGTCGAGAAGGACCCCAACGGAAAAACTGTCAACCGCTGCGAAGGCATCGCCTTCACCGGCGGCTGCACCGACACCAACGAATTCAACTATCTCGTCGTCAAGAGCATGCGCAGCCTGGGGGTCTGCTACCTGGAAAACCAGGCCCGTGTTTGACACGGCCCCACGGTCTCAAGTTTGGGACCAACGTTCGGACGCGGGGCGATGACCAATGGCTGGGTCGACATCAAGAACACCGACATGATGTTGATCATGGGCGGCAATCCTGCCGAGAACCACCCATGCGGATTCAAATGGGTCGTCGAAGCGAAACGAACGCGCAATGCTAAATTGGTCGTCGTTGACCCCCGCTTCACGCGGACCGCTTCCCAGGCGGACCTCTTCTGCCAGATTCGCGCCGGATCCGACATCGCCTTCCTGGGCGGAATGATCAACTACGCCATCTCGAACAACCGCATCGCCAAAGACTACCTGGTCAACTACACGAATGCCGCCTTTGTGGTGAAGGAAGGATTCAAGCTGCCGGAGGATGGCTTGTATTCCGGCTTTGATCCGGCCACCAAGGTCTACGACAAGTCCACCTGGAACTATCAGGAAGGCGGCGACATGTCCGGCAAGTCGGCCGCCGCCGATTCCGCGCATAAGATCACCCCTGTCGCCGCACCGGCGCCAGGCAAGTCCGGCGGACCTGCGCCACCTCCGGCTCTGCCGCCCAACGTCGCCTATGACCTCACGCTCCAGCATCCGCGCTGCGTGTTCCAGCTTCTGAAGCAACAGTATTCGCGCTATACCCCCGAGACCGTCGAGAAAATCACGGGTATTCCGAAGGATCAGTTCTTGAAAGCGGCCGACATGTTCACGTCCATTCGCAAGGACGGTAACACGAAGAAAGTCGGAACCATCATCTATGCGGTAGGTTGGACGCAGCATACTTTCGGCACGCAGATTATTCGCACCGCCGCCATGATTCAATTGCTCCTCGGAAACGTCGGGCGCGCCGGCGGCGGCGTGAACGCGTTGCGCGGCCACTCCAATATTCAGGGCGCCACCGACATGGCGGGCATCTTCGACATTCTTCCCGGTTACTTGAAAGTGCCCAACCCGAACGACACCGATCTTGCGACGTTTCTCAAGCGCACCACACCCACCTCTTCTAAGCCCGCGCCCTGGGATTCCTTCAATTACTGGTCGAACACGCCGAAGTTTGCAGTTTCGTTGCTGAAAGCAATGTACGGCGATGCGGCCACCAAGCAGAACGATTGGGCGTTCCACTATCTGCCGAAGATCGATTGCAACTATTCCTGGACGCAGATCTGGGACCACATGTATCGCGGCGACATTAAAGGCATGTTCGCCTTCGGCATGAACGGCGTGATGATCGGCCCGGACACCAGCAAGAACATCGAAGCCCTGAAGAAAGCCGATTGGCTGGTCGTCGGCGAAATCTATGCCGACGAAACAAGCGAATTCTGGAGAGCGCCGGGAATCACCGTCCAGGAACAGAGGAATATCAAGACCACGGTCTATCGGCTCCCCTGCGCCGGCTTTGCCGAAAAGGACGGCACCTTCGTCAATTCCGCCCGCTGGCTGCAATGGAAGAATGCGGCCCTTCCTCCACCCGGCGATGCTCGCCTCGACCAGGACATCCTCGCGCAAATCTTCCTGCGCGTCCGCGATCTGTACAAAAAAGAGGGCGGCAAGTTCCCCGATCCGGTTCTCGCTGCCACCTGGGCCTACACCAATCCCGAGCACCCCTCTCTCTCGGAAGTTGCGAAGGAGATCAACGGCAAGGCTCTCGTCGACTTGAAGGATGACAAAACCGGCCAGGAGATCAAAGCAGGTCAGCAGCTCCCCGGCTTCTCTTGGCTCAAGGACGACGGCACCACCATTTCCGGCAACTGGCTCTACTGCGGTTCGTGGACGGAGGCAGGTCCGCTCCTGGCGCGTCGCGGCACCGAGGATCCATCCGGTCTTGGCATTTATCCGAATTGGGGTTGGTCGTGGCCGATGAATCGCCGCGTCATGTACAACCGCGCTTCCTGCGATCTCGAAGGCAAACCGTGGGATTCATCGCGCAAGCAGATCTGGTGGAACGAAGGCGCCCAGAAGTGGGTCGGCAACGACGTTCCCGATTTCAAGCCGGATTCGCACCCCAAAGATCACATGGGGCCATTCATCATGAATCCGGAAGGGGTCGGCCGCTTGTTTGTCCCCCTCGGCGCGGTGACCGATGGACCTTTTCCGGAACATTACGAACCGTTTGAGAGCCCCGCCAAGAACCTGCTCCACCCGGACCAGCCGAACAATCCCGTGGTCAAGAAACTGACCACCCCGGCGGACAAGTTCGGCACCCCGGATCAGTTCCCGGTGGTTTGCACCACCTACCGCCTCACCGAGCAGTATCACTACTGGACGAAAAACAACCCGATGAATACGCAGCTCATCCCCGAGCCGTTCATCGAAATGTCTATTGAACATGCCAAGGAGCTGGGTATCAGCGGCAGCGAGAAAATCAAAATCACCAGCGCGCGCGGCACCTACATTGCCAAGGCTTTCGTCACGCGCCGCATCAAGCCCATGCAGATCGACGGGAAGACAGTCCATCAGATTGGCATCCCCATTCACCAGGGCTTCCGTGGCATTGACGAAGACGAAGGCCGCAACGCGCGCACGCCCGTGAATCTTCTTTCGCCCACGGTGATCGACCCGAATGCTTACACTCCTGAATTCAAGGGATTCCTCGTGAAAGTGGAAAAGGCTTAAGGGGACGACGATGAGCCAGGCAACGATGGAAATCCGGAGAATTTCAGGCCACGCCGGCTCTGTCCCGGGTGCTGGGATGAGCCGCGACTACGACGTCTGCAAGCTGATTGACACCACCACCTGCATCGGCTGCAAAGCGTGCGAGGTCGCGTGCCTCGAGTGGAACGGCTACGGCTTCTCCCAGACCAGCTTCGACAATTCCTACCAGACCATGCCCGAAACGGCCTGGAATTACTGGAACCTCATCAAGTTTAACGAGTACCAGCATCCCGATCACGGCCTGATGCTTCTGATGCGCAAGGATCAGTGCATGCATTGTGAAGATCCCGGATGCCTCGAAGCTTGCCCCGCCGATAGCGCCATCATTCAATACGCCAACGGCATCGTCGACTTCCAGGAGGACCACTGCATCGGCTGCGGCTATTGCATCTCGGGCTGCCCGTTCAATATTCCCAAGTTCAGCACGGAGGCGCGCAAAGTCTTCAAGTGCACGCTGTGTTCCGACCGCGTCAGCCAGGGTCTCGAGCCCGCATGCATCAAGAGCTGCCCCACCGGCTGCCTGCATTTCGGCTCCAAAGAAGATATGTCGTACTTGGCGCAAAAGCGCGCCAAGCAGCTTCGCGACGTGTCCGGGTTTAGCAACGCCGGCGTGTACGATCCGGCGGGCGTCGGCGGCACGCACGTGATCTACGTCCTCCACGACGCCAGCAACCCCGAAATTTACGGCGGCCTGCCCAAGAATCCCGCCATTCCTTGGAGCGTCAAGCTCTGGAAGCATCCCCTGAAGTGGCTCGGCAACCTGGCCATGGTCGGCGGGCTTTTCGGCCTGGCGATTCACTACCTGCGCTTCGGGCCGAAGGCCGTTGAGGGAGCGGATAGAGTTCCCCCTCGGGAGGGACCAAGACCATGACCGAAGAATCGCGGCTCCTTCCCAACGGCCGGATCCTCCGCTATTCCTACCACGAGCGCCTGGTCCATTGGATGGCCTCCATCACCTACGTGTACCTCCTGCTGACGGGTCTCGCGTTCTGGTCGCCGTGGCTCTACTGGCTCGCGATCGTCCTGGGCGGCGCGACGATTTCGCGCGAATTGCATCCCTGGGCCGGCCTGCTCTTCACGTTTGCGGTTGTCATGATGTATCTCATGTGGGCCGGCCAGATGCATGGGACGCAAGCCGACCGCGCCTGGAACCGCGAGATCAAGCATTACATTCGCAACGAAGACGAGAAAGTTCCGCCGCAAGACCGCTTCAATGCCGGCCAGAAATCGCTCTTCTGGGGCTTCGTGATTTGCGGAATCCTGCTGCTTCTTTCCGGCCTCGTCCTTTGGCTCCCGCAATACATTCCCTGGAGCCTGCGTTACCTCCGCTACATCGCCGTACTCGTCCATCCCGCCGCCGCGCTGATCACCATCGGCCTTTTCATGATTCATCTATACATGGGTCTCGCCATCGAAGGAGGCGCGCTCCATTCCATGGTCGGTGGAGACGTCAGCCGGAGCTGGGCAAAGGAGTTTCATCGCCTCTGGTACGATAAGATCGTTCGCGATGACCCCGCGGCGAGGAAATGAAGAGCGGCAAGTGGGATGCGCGCATCGAGCGCGCCGCTGAGCTGGCTTCCAGGCATGCTTTCGCCGCCGAAGGACTTCGCTTTTACGGCCACATCGTGCAGTTCCAAAAATCCCTGTATTCAAACGTGGAAGCGGAATGCGGCGCCGGGAAGGAGTTTCGCTCGCTCGGCTCGCTCCGTCAGGAATTGGACTTGTTCGTTCTCCTCCCGAAATTCCCGCCATTCCTTGCCCTCGTCGAGGAGCATGCCCCTGCCGCGCTGTCCGAATCGGCGTCCACCCTGCGCCATAAACCCGCGGCCCATTGGCAGCAGCTCCTCGCGGAATTTTGGCGCCCGGACTCCGAGCCGCCGCCCGCGGATCTCGCTCCTCATGACGCGATGCTCGCCTGGCTTTTCCTCCAGCCCTACGCCGAATATCTCGCCGACCACACGGACCACATCCCGGTGCATGGCACGCCCTCCGAGTGTCCTCTTTGCGGCGGAAAACCGCAGGTGGGCATCCTTCGCCCCGAAGGCGACGGAGGAAAGCGCTCGCTGGTCTGCGCCCTGTGCGCCACCGAATGGGAGTATCGCCGAATCGTCTGCGCGGCGTGCGGCGAAGAAGACGTGCACAAGCTTGCCGTTTACACCGCGCAGGAATTCGCGCACGTGCGCGTGGAAGCCTGCGATTCCTGCCACAGCTACCTCAAGACGGTCGACCTCACGAAGGACGGCCACGCCGTACCCGTCGTAGACGAGCTGGCCACCATCCCCCTCAACCTGTGGGCCATGGAGCATAACTTCACCAAAATCCAAACCAACTTTCTGGGAATCTAGATCCTCTGGCTGCATATGGCCGTCATTCTGAGCCTAGCGAAGAACCTCTCTTCGCGTATCACTCCATAGGGACCGCAACGGACACCACTGCTCACACCGGCTTTCGACGCACGGAACGGCGCAAGCGCGGATATTGCAGCGAGCCATCTTGTTAAGATAGGGTTACCCCTTCAGCGCCCGGGTGGCGGAATGGCATACGCGGGGGACTTAAAATCCCCTGTCCCTAACGGGACGTGTGGGTTCGACCCCCACCCCGGGCACCACTCCTCACGAATGTTTATGCGGGCTTTCGCGCATCGGGGCCGCTAACGTTGCATCCGCTATATGCGTCTGACCTTACAAAGGATGGCGGCGTTCGGGCCGTCATATCGGAGGAAAGTATGATGCAACGTTTGGCTCGCGCGGCCTTCACTGTCGGGGTCTATCTCACGCTTTTTGCGCTTCCACGCGCTGCCTTGGCCATGCCTCAGCAAGCTGACCCTGCGCTCAATAGCCGGGGCGAGCACGTCATGGGTTTCAGCCAGGATAAGACGACACATCATTTCGAGTTGACGAAAACCGGAGGGATTATCCAGGTTCGCGTCAAGGACCCGGCAGATTCCGCAATCCGCGACCACATTCGCATGCACCTGCAGCACATCTCCAAGGCATTTGCCGAGGGCGACTTCGAGGACCCCATGGAAGTGCACGCGGAAGTCCCACCCGGTGTTCCTGCAATGAAAAAACTGAAAGACAAGATCGCGTATCGTTATGAGTCAATCGCGAGCGGCGGAAGGGTCGTAATTCGGACGGACAATGCGGACGCGCTCGAAGCGGTGCACAACTACCTCCAATACCAGATCTGGGAGCACAAAACCGGCGATTCGCTCGAGCTGCGATGAACTCGGAGTTGACATTTCACGCATGACGCGTGAGGGTGCCGCACCCTTGGGTTGCAAGGCACGTGGACTACTTCGGGGTCAGCTGTGATTCGGGGATAGTCGCCAAACTACATCATGCCCGGCCTGGCAGCTGCAGTGCTAGCTTGCTGGGTCTCACAATAGGCCGGTCGCCGGCGGGGCATGTGTGGCCATCATGTCCGACAAGCAAATGCTTGATGAGAGCGTAAATTCTTCGGTTCCACTCGCCGCACAGTTCAGCATCTTCGTAAATTGATACGTCCCTGGAAAAGCGGATCCTCCTTGCCTCGAGGAATGCTGCGGCGGCGTCCCGTTTGAATTGGTCAAGTTCTTCGCAAGTAATTTTCGCTGTCATGAGGGTCGCAATTGTATAACCCGCGTCGAGCTGACCAATAGTACGTCCGTACTACGTCGGGTTGTGTTGGCCCCAAATGCCGCCAGTGTGGTCTCACGCATGCCAATCTGGCGCCGAGCCCCAAGTAGCGATGGAATTCAGGAGATCCAAGAGGAACCACGTGTCCGATAAGCGCTGCCCCCGCCTCGAACGCCACTCGCACAAGTGCGCCGTCTGCCAAAGCCCGGACCGCGGCGCCATCGAACAAGGACTCCGCCACTGGCGTAGCCCTGCCCATCTGTCGCGCGCCTACCAGCTATCGCCCGACTCCATTTATCGCCACGCCCGCGCCCTGCAATTCTACCCGCGCCGCTACCCGCACTTTCGCTCCGCTCGGGAGCTAGGCCGATGGGCGTCAGTCACAAATGGGGCCTCCCAAGTCTCCGGTTAGGAGAGCTTGGGGGATCAGACACCACACGGATGTCTTCGCCGTTTGCTTTTCTCCGTGTCTCTGTGCCTCCGTGGCAGACCACGGGGGCAGAGCGGGAGCAACCTAATCGACAATCTAATCGCGGAGGCGCGAAATTAGAAAATGATGCAACTCGTTGAAAATACAGGCATGAGGCAAATCCTAATCGACACTTTTTGCAGCTCAGCCGGTGCGGCCCGCTCCGCTGGCACAGAGCCTTTGGATTTTTGGCCGCCTCGGGATAGACTCCCTCACCTTGTGAGCGCTTTCCATCCTGTCATGCGGAAAGACAAAGTTTATTCGAGCGTGGACCAAGCCGTCGCCGACATTCCCGATGGCGCGACGATCATGTTTGGCGGCTTTGGCGGCGCCGGATTTCCCAACAATCTGATTCAAGGCGTGGCGCGCCGCGGCGTCCGGAATCTCGCGGTGATCAGCAACAACTGCGGAACCGGTGAAGGCGAGCTGGGAATTCTCTTCAAGAATCGCCAGATTCGCCGCGTCGTCGCCGCGTTTCCCGGGCCGGGCGCGCGCTATTTCCACGAACAGTTTGACGCCGGTGAGCTCGAGCTCGAGCTTGTGCCGCAGGGTATTTTGTGCGAACGCATGCGCGCGTACGGCGCGGGAATCCCCGCATTTTTTTCGCCGGTCGGCGTTGGCACGGAAGTAGCGCGCGGCAAGGAAGAGCGCATGATTCGCGGGAAGCGCTACATTCTCGAACAGGCGCTCGGCGCGGACTATGCCATGATCCGCGCGCACCGCGCGGACACGATGGGAAACCTCGTGTATCGCAAGGCCGCGCGCAATTTCAATCCCGTCATGGCCACGGCCGCGGGGACGACCATCGTCGAAGTCGAGGAGATCGTTCCGGCCGGCAGCCTGGATCCCGAGACGATCGTCACTCCATCCGTCTTCGTGGACCGCATCGTGCAAGCGAAAGGAATCCGTGTTGTCTAGGGCACGGCTCACTCGCGAGCAAATTGCAGCGCGCGCCGCGCTGGAGCTGCCCGATGGCGCTTATGTCAATCTGGGATGGGGCATCCCCAATCTTGTGGCCGCTTATGTGCCGTCCGGCGTCCATGTAATTTTTCACAGCGAGAACGGCATTTTGGGCATGGGCCCGCGCGCAAAGCCGGGCGAAGAAGATTTCGATCTCGTGGACGCCATGAAGGTCCCCGTCACGTTGATGACCGGAGCGGCTTTTTTCTCGCAGGTGGATGCGCACGTGATGACGCGCGGCGGACATTTGGATGTTTGCATCCTCGGCGGAATGCAAGTGTCGCAAAAAGGCGATCTGGCAAACTGGAAAATTCCAACCGCAAAGGGCGCGGGCAATATCGGCGGCGCCATGGACATCGCCGTGGGAGCGAAGCGGCTGATCGTCACGATGGAGCACACCGCGAAAGACGGCTCGCCCAAGATCGTGAATGCTTGCACATACCCTCTTACGGCGATTGAATGCGTGAACACCATTATCACGGATCTCGCCGTGATTGACGTTGCGCCCGAAGGCTTGCTTCTGCGCGAAGTCGCTCCCGGATTTTCTCCCGAGGACGTGCAGGCATTGACGGAAGCGAAGCTGCATTTCGCGCGAGCCGTTCCCACGATGGAAATCGCGCCGCGGTGATTGATGCGAGTTCTACGCGCCTGCCATTTCAATCACGGCGGCGCCTTCCGTTGCAACCTCGATGCTGCTCAATCCGGGGCGCGACAGCACGAACGTTGCGCGCGCCAGGCTGTTGTTTGCCACTTCGAATGTTCCCGAGCAATTTGTTTGGACGTAAGGCAGCCGGTGGCACGAAGAACCGCCGCCCTCGATGGTAGCCTGCAAGCGCAAGCCCTTGCGCTTGTTTGTACACTCGAAAGCCCAGGCCAGGTTTTCCGCGTCCCGGCTCATATTCTCGAATTTCTCAAAGACGTGCGCTTCGCGCGCCAGCCACAGGGCTGCTCTGCGATAGCGCATCCCCAGCGCCATTTCGTATTCGAGAGCCTCGAAGCTCGACAAGCCCGGCCCGTCTTCGTCGAGAAAGATCGCATGAGTCCACGTCCACATGCGCCGGTAGCGGCGGCCGGAGTTGTGGCCTTGCAGGCCGTAGCCCAGGGGATCGCCGCGAAAAGTTCGTCCGTCGAAAACGATCTCGCCGGAGAATGTGGCGTCCGAGTGCGGCGTGCGCGAGAAGCCGGTCCAGCCGCGGTCGCTGAGCGCTCCGGAGTAAGTGGATCGGTAGCGCAAATCCCAGCGCAGGTAATGTCCTTCAAGAGTAAGCATGCCCTGGCAGGAATCCTCGCCGATGCGGTTCTCGCCGTGGGCGAGCCGCAAGGGGCTCGCGCCCCGCTTGCTGAGAGACAATCCTTCCGCGCGAAATCCCTGGACGAAACTTTGCGGCGCTCCGCCTCGCGGGAACCACGTGGCCCATACCTGCACGGGCATTCCGCGCGAGTGGGCGTAACATCCTCCGCGCCCGAGATTCAGCAGCAGGTAGCGGATCCACCACGCGCCGGAACCGTCGGCAAGCCCGAAGCGCAGAAACCAGACCTCATATCGCCTGCGCATGTTCGGCTGGGAGTACGCGGCATTCAGATTTCGAGCGCTCATCAAGAACCGCATCGTATCCGATTGCCGCTTTCCGTTGTATTATTTTCGAGTGATGGAAACCGGGCAGAAAGAACAGAAGCGGCCCGTTACGTACTGGATCGGCGAGGGCGGCGGATGGCTGCTGCGCCACGTGGTGAGCGGCCTTGCCGCCACGGGTCTGACCCCGAACATGTTCACGTTTCTTGCTCTCGCCGTGAATTCGTGGGCAGCGGTGATGTTTGCGATGGGGCGATTCCGCCAGGCTGCCGCCATCCTGTTTCTCGCGGGCTTCCTGGACATGGCCGACGGCCAGGTGGCGCGCCGCGTGGGCCGCGTGACCGCGTTTGGCGCTTTCCTCGATTCCACGCTCGACCGTTACTCCGATCTTGCGCTCTACATGGGCCTGGTCGTGTACTACACCCTGATCGGCCAGACCTTTTATATGATCCTGGCAGCCGTGGCGATGGCGAGTTCCTTCATGGTCAGCTATTCGCGGGCGCGTGCCGAATCGCTGATTCCTTCCTGCAAAGTAGGCTTCATGGAGCGGCCCGAGCGGCTCGTGCTGCTCATCATGGGCGGCGCATTCAACCGCATGGCGCAAGTTCTCTGGGTGATTGCCACGATTTCAACGATCACCGTCATCCACCGGGTGGTTTACACGTGGCAGGAATTGCGCGCGGGACGAACCCTTCCCGCGATCACGGCTTCCTAGGCGTCTTTAGCTTTTTTCGCCAACGACTCTTCCACCGGCGCGGCAACAATTTCCTGCACGCGCTCGCGCAGGGCATCCACTTCGCTGCGTGCGATATTCGCCGTCTCAATCGTGTCGTGCAGATAGACGGTGATCTTCCCCGGGTAAAGCATCCAATTGCCCGTCTGGAAGAATTCGTACGCGCCCACGATACTCATCGGCACGATGGGCAGGCCGAATCTCTGCGCCAAATTGAAAATTCCTTTTTTGAACGGCTGGATGTGGCCGTCGCGCGTCCTGCCGGCTTCGGGGAAAGCAATCAGGCTGATGCCGGAATCAAGCGCCACCTTCGCGCGTTGCGTCATGGTTTCCAGGCTCTCGCGCGTGGGAGCGTCCGGGACCGGAACATTTCCGAAGCGGCCCATCATCCAGCCGTAGATCGGATATTTGAAATGCGATTCGAGCTCGAATCCCCGCACAAATTGCGGGATCGCGGAATAAATCACGAAGGGGTCGAAAAGATTGACGTGATTGCAAATGAAAATGCTCGTACGCGCGGGATCGAACCCGGGCGAGCGCTTCACCTCGAATCCCACGCCTGCCAGACGGAGAATATTGCGAAAGAAAGCGCGCTGCGGCCAATCGTTCTTGCGCGGGTCAATGAAAATTCCCAGGAAGACAAGAAACGTGCAAACGACGGCGAAATGGATTCCGCTGATGGCCCAAAGTACAAGCGAACGAATGGTGAGGTAGGCTCGCTTCATACGATGGCGTCCAGCGCTCCCGGCAGAATTTCAAGCGACCGGCAGTCGAGCCGCAAAATCTCGCCGTCCACCATCGCGTTCACCGGACCGGGAAGATCCAGGTCGATTCTTCGCGCAGCGGCGCGCGAAGCGAGCGGGTGATCGATGTGCGTGCCGGTGAAGAGCCGGGGCAAAGTCCACAGCAAGCGCAAGCGCCCCACCGGACTCCAGCGCACATATTCAATCTCGCCATCGGTGGGATCTGCCTTGGGGGCAATCATCATTTTTCCGCCCGTAAATTTGCTGTTGCTGAACGCCAGAAAAAGACACGGGCGGCGATCCCATTCGGCGGCCCCGTTCACGCGATGGGGAAACGCGGAGTGTTGCAGGCCTCCGAGCCGCGTGAACACTCCCAGAATGTAGCCCAGCGTTCCCCAGCGTTTGAAGCGCCGGTTTGTTGTCTCGCCCACGTCCGCGGGAAACCCAAGGCTGAGAAGATTTATAAAATAGAGCTCCCCCTGCGCGTGGCGGAGGCGGATCACATCGCAGCGGCGCGAGATTCCTTTCTTGAGAGCTTCAATCGTATGTTCGAGGCCGCTTGAGGTGAAATCCTTGAGGAACGAATTGCCGGTGCCGAGAGGCAAAAATCCAAGCGACGGGCGATCGCCGGCCAAAGCCTCGGGGAACAATCCGTTCACAATTTCGTACGACGTGCCGTCGCCGCCTACGGCGAGGAACTTCCGGTAACCCTCCGAGTACGCGCGGCGAACGAGCTCGATGGCTTCTCCGGGGCGGCTCGTCTTTACAATTTCAAGCTCGATACCGGCCTCGCGCACGCGATCGAGAGCGGCATCGGCGAGCCTGCCGCACCGGCCGCCGCCCGCGGCGGGGTTGACCACTGCAAAGAAGCGCGCGTTCACTGCTGCGAAGCTCCTCGAAGTTGAAAGTCCGCAATCCTCACAACGCCACCACGGCATCGCGGCCCGCGTTCCGCCGGATGTGTTCCGCCAACTCGCCGCGCTTGATTTTGAGCGACGCGGTCCGCGGGAAATCATGGTCCCAGACGAGGTATCCGGCAATGCGCTTGTAGTTCACGAGGCGGCGATTGCGCTCGGCAATATTTGCCGCCACGTCGCCCGCGACAACTTGTCCCGGCTCGGGATGGACAACCAGGACAAGCGTTTCTCCGGTCATCGTGCGCGCGGGCCAAAGATAGTTCGCGGCGAAGACGCAAAACTCCTTCACCGCCAGCCCCTCGAACGCATTCTCGATATCTTCGGGATAGATGTTTTTTCCTTCTTCGGTGACGATCATATTTTTCTTGCGCCCGAAAAGCTGCAAGTGTCCGGCGGCATCCACGCGACCGAGATCGCCGGTCACCAGCCAGCCGTCCACGATCGTTTCCGCGGTCATCTCCGGTTCATCGAGATAGTGAGACATGATGGTTTTTCCGCGCGCAGCCACTTCGCCGATTCCTTCCGCGTCGGGGTTGTGGATTCTGATTTCCATGCCCGGCAGCGGCTTTCCCACGGTGTCGGCTCGAAACGGTTTGAAGTCATTGAGCGTGATCACCGTGCCCGCTTCCGTGCATCCGTAGCCATTGCCAACGAGGATCCCGAGATCGTAAAAAAACTGAAGCGTGGCAGGCTCCGTGAACGCGCCGCCGACGAACAATGCGCGAAGTTCGCCGCCAAAAGCGCTATGCACCTGCCCGAGCAGCATGCGGCTAAGCCCCGGATGCGGCCGCTTTCGCGTCAACGCGCGATTCACCGAGACGAGCGCATTCAGGATTTTGCGGCGAGCCGGAGGCAGCTCGTCGAATCGCTGGCGCAGGCCCCGCTCCAGGTTTTTCAGCACCATGGGCACGAGGCTCATGTAGGTGATCTTGTAGCGGGTGAACGCTTCGCGAATATATTCCGGGCGCAGCGTGCGCAAATGGACCACGGCAGCCCCGCACGTGAAAGGGCCGATGAACCCAACCATGAAATCGATCGCGTGGTTCGTGGGCAGGATGCTCAGGTAGCGCACGCCGGGCCAGAAAGGATAAATCGCCGTGAGCGCGACGCATTGCTCCAGATAATTCTCGTGGGTGAGAACGCAACCCTTCGGATGTCCGCCGGTCCCCGACGAGTAGACGATGCAAGCCGCGTCTTTTCGCCGGCGCGGCACGAAAACAGCCTCGCGCGCATCGCGGAATTCTTCCCAGCGTTTCGCTCCCGCGAGTTCCGCGTTCGCCGGCGCTTCCGTAACCAGAACCGTGCGCGTGCGGAGCTCCTTAAATTCCTCGGCCTGCGCAATGAGCCGCCAGAGATAATATTCGACGATGAGAAAGTCCGCTTTCGAATGCGCGAGAAGCTTCAGTTGCTCGGTTGCGGTCAACTTGTAATCGAGGGGAACCAGAACGCCGCCGCAAAAAAAGACGGCGTACGCCGAAATCAGCCATTTCGACTGATTCGTCATGATGATTGCGGCGCGCGTGCCACTCTGCAAGCCCGCGTCCTGAAGAGCGCGGGCGAGCGGCAGAGCGGCTTCCTTGAACTGGCGATAGGTGAACCGCGCGTTCTCGCGCTCGCGGTCCGCCTCGATGAGGCACACTTCATCCGGCCAGCGTTCGAGCGCGGCGCGCAACGCCTCACCGAGAGAGTTGTATTGGCGAAGGTCCAGCATCAAAGGCGGGATTGTATACGTTCGGCGAGCGTGCGGAAATCACTGACGCCCTGAAGCTCGTAGTCGGGCAGCTCGATGTGGAAATGCTGCTCGATGCGTGTGAGCAGGTCAAGGGCTTGGAGGCTGTTGATGCCGAGCGTCTTGAAGAAATCGTCGCCGGCATTCAATTCTGCGCGCGGCACTTTGAAGTGTGCCGACGCAAGCTGAAGAATCTCTTCCGTTGTCTCCTGTAGCGAGGTCATGGATCGTGCCTACGCCGCCGACCGGGCTTGATGGGGGTGAATCCGTCCCAACTCTCTGGCAAGGCGGTTCTTGGCGCTGCGAACTTCGTAGAAGGCCTGCAAATTCATCCAAAAACTTTCTGTCGTTCCAAAGAACTTCGCCAGGCGGACTGCTGTGTCCGCGGTGATCCCACGCTTTTCCAGGACGATGTCGTTCACTCGGGGAGCAGGGACGCGAATTCTCTTCGCGAGCTCATACGATGACATGCCGAGCCGCTTGAGGAATTCCTCTCGCAAGATTTCGCCAGGATGAATATTCCAAGCCGAACGGTCATTTCGGTTCTTCATTGTTCCGTTCATTTTACCTCTCGGGGGTACTCTGTCGACGGTTATTTGCGCCGGCTACGGCAGATAGGGCAGCGCGTCGGTGCTTTCGACAAACTTGCGCAATCCTGCCTCGACGGCCGGGCGCGTGAAGAGCGCGCAGAAGATGTCGATTTCGCGGCGCAGCTCTTCGTGCGGAATCGGCTTTATGAAGCGCTTCGCGGCGATGGCCGTCTCGCGGTCGAATTTCTTCAGTTGCGCAGCCGTGGCGCGGGCGACGCGCAGCACATCTCCTTCGGCGGTCACCTGGCTGACGAGACCAACGGACTGAGCCTTGGCGGCCTGGATGCTGCGGCCGGTCAGAAGCAGATCGCGCACGACAGCGTTGCCGAGGTCGCGCTTGAGCCGCGGAATTCCGCCAAAGCCGGGAATCAGGCCGAGACGCAAGTTCCGGGAAACAGAAGCGCGTCATTTTGTCGGCGATGATCAGGTCGCAGGTGAGCGCCAGCTCGAAGCCGCCGCCGAACGTAACTCCGTGAACCGCGGCGATGGTCGTAAGCGGAGAAGCGTCGATGCGGTTGGCGACGCGGTGGATGCGCTCGACGAAAGGAGCGCAGTTCCGCCGCCGTTCCTTCGCAGGCAGTTTCTGCGATTCGTGATAGAGCTCGCGCAGGTCGGCGCCGGCGCAAAAGCCTTCCGTGCGAGCGCTTGAAATGATCAGCGCGTGAGCGGCGTTTTCAAGGTCGTCGAGGGCGGCGACAAATTGCTCGAGTTCCGCAAGAGTCGCCCGGCCGAGTTCGTTGCAGGGAGCGCGGTCGAGGACAAGTTCGATCGTGCCGTCGGTCACCTGCCACGAAAGAGTCTTGCCCCGGAAGTTGTTCATGTGGACTTCTTCTGGTAGAGCTGCTCGATTTCGCCGGCAAAGCGCGCGGCAATCGCGTCGCGCTTGAGCTTGCCATTCGTGGTCATCAGGCCATTCTCGATGCTGAACGGCTCGGGCACCACGTGAAAGGCGTGAATCTGTTTGTAGTGCGGAAGCGAGGTGTTCAGCGAATCCACCGCGGACTGAATCGCCTCGCCGTTGGCGCCGTTCACCGAAGGTGCCACGACAAGCGCCGCGAGAAAGCTGCGCTGATTGCCCACCAGCATCACCTGCTGTGCCTGCGGCAGGCGTTGCACGAGCGCATCCTCGAGCGGTTCGGGCGCGACATTGTGCCCCGAGTTCAAAATAATCAGATTCTTCAGGCGGCCGCTGATGCGCCAATTGCCGCCGGCATCCACTTCTCCCTGATCGCCCGTATGAAACCATCCGCCTTCGAGCGCTTTTTCCGTCTCGGCGGGCCGCTGCCAGTAACCGGAGAAAAATGTTCGGGCCGCGCACGAGGATTTCGCCGTTTTCCGCGAGCGTCATTTCAACGCCGGGAATTGCCGGGCCGACGCGCCCGGGTTCCGCGCGCTTGGGGTCGTCCATCGTGCAGATGGCCGTCGTCTCGGTGAGCCCGTACACTTGCAGCACGGGAATGCCGATCATCATGAAAAAAAGCTGCGTTTCGACGGCCAGCGGAGCCGAGCCGCAAATCAACGCCTTCAGGTTCGGGCCGATGCTCTTGCGAATGGTGGGAAACATCATCCAGTTCGCGAGGGCGAGCCAGAGAGAATCAAGCGCCGCGGCTTTCCTTGTTGTGGCGGCGGAGATAGGCCTGTTGGGCGCGCGTGAATATCCTCGCCGCGACGCCTCCTCGATTCCGAATCGTTTCTTCGATTTTCACGCGCACCCTTTCGAGCAGGGTGGGAACATTCAAGAAGTAATCCGGCGCTGCGAGCTTCAACTCGTCCGAAAGCTTCGAGAGATCGGCCGAAAGCGTCAGGACGCTGTTGCGGGAAAGCGCGGAGAGCAGAAGAATCCAGGAGCCCGCGAAGCAGAAGTAAAGGTAGTGAAACACGCGGTCCGGTTCCTGGCGCGCGCCCATCAGCTCGTCGAGCCGCGCGTTCGTGCACGCGAGCATGTGCCCCACGTTTCCCGCGGTCAGCACGACGCCCTTCGGCTCGCCGGATGTTCCGGACGTATAAATGATCGTCACCGCGTCCGAGTCGGCATGGCGATGCGGCGGCGTGGGCGCCCCGCTCTCTCCCGCGAACACGCCGTCGAGAAGCGATATTTTCGGGGCATCCGGCCAGAGCTTCTGGATTGCGGCGGCTGCCGCCGCGTCAGAACAGCAGATTCGCGCGGGCATGGCGTCCTTCATCATGCCCACAAGTTCGGCAGGGGCTTGCCGCGCGTACAACGGCACGACGATGAGACCTTCGGCCATCATGGCGAGATCGAGCGCGGCCCAGCGGATGCTGTTCGGCGCGAGCAGCGCGCAGCGGTCGCCTTGTTTCAGGCCGCGAGCCACGAGAAATTGGCGCGCCTGCTGGACCATCGCGAGCAGCTCGCTCCCCGTGACGGAAATTACTTTGCCGCCGCGGACCTCGCGTATCACCGGCGCGCTCGCGGCCTTTTGGATCCTGTCGAAAATGATTTCGAGAAACGTCATCCGGCAAGGACTCCGCTGTGCGCTTCGAGCAGCTCGCGGAGCGTCGAGCCGAGCGGCGGGAGATACTCCTCCCAGCCGAGCACGCCGCGGCGAACGGGAAACTCGGGATATCGCCGCGCCACCTGCTCCTCGAAATAGACGCCCATGCGCGCCATCAGTTGCAGATTGCGCGCCACGGTGCAGCCCATCGCATCGCGAATCGCATCCGCTTCCGAATCGAGAGCGCGCAGAGCGGCGGCAATCTTATCTTCCAAATCGGCATCGTCCACATGCAGCAGCAAATGTTCCTGGCCGAGTTCGCGCATCAGGTTTCGAATCCGTTCGTCCATGGTGATGCCGACCGCGGGGACGCCGACAGGCATGGAGGTGACAATGGCATGGTATCGCGACGACACCATGCGGTGGCACGCGCGCAGAATGCTCACGAGCTCGAACATGTTGTAACGGTCGGATGCAAAAACGGGCGCGCCGCCGAGCTGCAGCGCAACTTGCTCGCAAGCGTCGCGGTCGAGCATTTCCATGCCCACGAGAATCGGAAACACGCGGCGGTCCTTGCGGTACTTTTCCACGCCCGCGGCAAACGCCGAAAGATACTTGTTGTACGCGGCAGTCACGCCGCGGCCCGAGCGGTGAAAATAAATCGTCCGATAATGGCTGTCCTTGTACGCGCCGCCCGCGGAGTGCGCCAACCATTTCCCCACCGAAGCGCTTACCGGCCACCAGAAGGGATTGATGGGGCAGAGGGCGAGGACAGGCGTCGTGCCGTCCCATCCGGCATCATGAAGCGCTTTGCGCCCGTATTCGGGGGCGTGCGGCTCGAACGTCCACGCCGTATCGGTTCCGAGTTCCGTCTGCACGCCCAGCCTGCCAAGAACAGCCTGCGACTCGACGTTGCGCGTGATCACCATCGAATTGCCGCAATACCGCCTGCACATTTTCTGGAGCAACGAGTCCATTTGGCCCGCTTCCGCGCCGTAGGCGATGCTCAGCTTATTCTGCGCCGACGAAATGCCGAGGGCGCCGATCATCATCGCCGTGAGCGCGTTCGCGAACTTGCTCTTGAACATGGAGCCTTCGCAGGCAACCACGCCGTCGTTCTTTCGCACTTCGGAGTGCAGGAAGGGAGGGTAAACATCCGGCAAATGCACCTGGCGCGCGTCTCCGAAATAACCGCGCGAGTATTCGAAGTTTTGCGTCATCACGCTCAGCGAAATGTTGTCCGCGCCCAGAATGTGGCGGACCTGCCGCACGATTTCCTCCACGCGCACGTCCGAGCCGGTGTTGCGAGTTCCGTTGTAACCCGCAAACAGGAGCTTCAGCTTCGTTCCCGGCTGCCAGGGTTTGCCCGCGCCCAGCATCCATTGAATTTTGTTCAGCTCGATGAGGCTGCTGACCCAGCCTTCGAGGACAAGGTCCATCATCGGCGGGCATCCTGTGCTGCGCGGGCCTGGTCGCGCGCGGCGGCGGAAGCCAGATTGTCCGCCGGCCAGTCCTGATACTTGTACGCGAAATCGTTTTCGCGGCTGAACTGCAGCAGGGGAAAACAGTAACGCGAAAATGGCGCGGGTTTGCGGCCCATCTCGGCAACCACTCGCGCGTTGTCGAAGACCGTGTTCCACACGAGGTAAGGCAGGAAGACTTTCAGAAGCGTCGCGATTCCGCCGACTTTTCCCGCGCGTCCGGCCAGGGCGTTCACCATTTTCGACGAAGTGCCTTCGAGGTCGGGAACAAACATGGGCGCGCGCTTTCCCTGCGCGCGCGAAAGCGCATCGGTCAGTTCCGCGAATGTTTCCGAGTCCTTGCCGGACGAAAGGTGATAAATCCCGTGCAGCGGATTTTCTTTCTGGTGAAGCGTTGCCACCGCGTCCGCGACGAAGTCAACGGGCACGATATCAATCTGATCCGCCGGACGGAAGGGCAGCACCGGAAGTCCGGCGAGGAACACGAATGCGCGGACCATGTCGAACTGGTTCGTTTCCGGCCTACGGCTATCGCCGAGCACGATGCTCGGGCGGAAAATCGTTCGCGGCACGTCGTGAAGCAACTGGCCGACCATGTGCTCGCAGAATTTTTTCGTCCGGGCGTACGGATCGTAGTCGGAGCGGTTCCAGTCAATCGCCGAATCTTCCTGCACCACTTTGTTCGCGCGATGGCCCGCCACGGCGACCGTGCTGACGTGACTGAACCGCCGGAGCCCGTGATTGTCGCGCGCGCGCATGGCGAGCTGGACCACCTCGAGCGTGCCGCGCAAGTTGACGTTCAAGCAGCTTTTTTCCGACCTGCGATTGAGGGACGCGGCGCAGTGAATCACGGAATCGGTGGTGCGAACGAGCTGCGCGTAACCGTCCTCCGCCAGGCCGAATCGCGGGTCCGTCAAATCGCCGAGAAAAAAATGGACGCGCGAGCGCAGGTGCGCTTCGAATTGCGCGAAATCCATATGCAGCTGAAACGCGCGCCACAGGCGCTCGCGCGCTTCCTGTGTCTCTCTCGCGCGGACCAGCAGATTCAGCGGCTCGGCATGATCCGCGAGCAGATTCGACGCGATATGCGCACCGATATAGCCCGTTGAGCCGGTCAGGAAAATTGCCACGGTGATTGGGTGTCAGGGCGTCGCCGCCGAGGGAGGTCCCGCGGCGCTTGCAGCGATCGCTTCGGAGCGAGCCGCGAGCGGCACGTGGATGCGGGGACGCGCCTCGGGTTGACGTCCTTCAATGAGAGGATAGCACCACTTGCGCAGCGCCGGAATGTGCATGTTGATCCAGTAGTCCCACCAATCGAGAGAGCGGGCGTCGTAGCCGAAACTGGCGCGCTCATCCTCCGGCAATGCCGCGCTCAATCGTTCGACGTTGGCCGCCTCGAAAATGTGATCGTTGTGAAGAATGAACGGCTCGAAGAGCGAGATCAGTTTGATCACTTTGTCGAGCTCGCGTTCGCGCCGTGCGAGCGGCGGGCGGTCAAAAATCGGCTGGACGCTTCGATTGATGGCCTGCACGATAGCTTTCTGCGCCGGCGCGGAGAAATTTTCGTAGCGTGTCTTCGACACCGGGATGGCATCGAACTTCAAACGCAGGCGGTGATGCAGGCCGTCCTGCGCGCGGTAAAACTTCCGGTGGCCGAGGCCGGTCAGCTCGATCGAGCGGCGCATGTCGCAGGGGTTGGCGACGGAAGTCGCCAACTGGTACACGCGCGCGTGGCGCCGCGTGACGAGCGCCGCGGAAACCAGCGTCATGCCGCGGCACACCAGATCCACGGGGATCAAATCGAGACACTTGCTTTCGGTGGTGGGGAGCTGCCGGAACAAGGTTCCGAGCAAATAGGAAAGCGAAGCCGACGTGTTGACGCCTTCGTTCCAGCCGAGAAACGGCTGCGCGATCGAGGTCTCCACGATCGAGGGCCGAACGACGGCGATGGCGGCATCCGGCGAGCGATCGAGAAAATTGCGGATCAGAGATTCGCTGAGGCTCTTCGTGAGCGTGTAGGTATTGGGCCAGCCGAGTTCGCCGGCGCGGCGCGTGCCCGCGTCAGTGAGCGTCTGCCGGAGCCAGCGGACGCGATTCTTGCGGATCTGGTTGTCGAGAGCAGCGCCGTGAAGGTCCTTGGCCGCATGCTCCTTTGTGAGGGCATTGCTGCGAAGCTCGGTTGTAACATCGCCGGATTCAGCCCGCGCTTCGGTTTCGCGGATGAGCGCTTCGAGCGAATGCCATTCCTTTTCGGCATCAAACCCGGCGATGCCCGCGGGGGTGAAATTCTTCGGCAGCTCTTCGAGGACGCGGCCATCGCGGCGTCCGATCACGTAGCAGGTGGAAAGATGCAGCAGGGCGGCGCGGCGGCATAGCTTGAGAAATTCCAGAAGGTATGCGGTTGGGCGGACATTCATCGCCAGCGCATCGCGCAGGTCCGGATTAAAATCCGTGAGCCCGGAGCTATTGACGATCAAGTCGAGCGCGCTCGAAAGCCGCTGGCGCATCTCCGGCGCAAGGCCGAGACCGGGTTTGCTGATATCGCCCTCCACGACTTCCACGCGTTCGTGGAGAAAATCCGCAAACTGCTCGCCATGCCGTTCGGCGAGCCGTCCGAACACGGGTGATTCTTCGACGATGCGTTCGAAGCGCTCGAGCGCCGTCGTGGTGCGGTTGCTCCGGACGAGCAAGTAAATCCGGCCGATTTCCGGCAGGTCCTCGAGAAGGCTTGCGAGCCACACTTTGCCGATGAATCCGGTGCCCCCGATCAGGAGAATGTGCTTTCCGCGGAGCGCTGCACGGACCGAAAGCTGCATTCCCTTCATGCGCGAATCGAGATGAACGACGGGAAGGTCCACTTTCGTCGCAGGCCTTCGCGCCGGCTGAATCGCGCGATTCAGAATTTCCGGATCGTTGGCAAAGCCCAGATTCCGCATCAACAGAGCGCGCCCGATTCGTCCATCCGCTTCGCGCCCCGTGATCTTGGCAAGAGCGCCCCGCGGACGAATCACGGGTTCGAGCAAACGGCCGGTCGCGCGCCCATCGCGAAAATCGAGGCGGTTCGAAATAATGCGTTCGACGCCCAGATAGTTCGCAAGCGGGCGCATGATGTGGTCGAGGCCCTGGCTGACGAGGATGACGTTATCGTTCGCGGCCATCGCTTCCTTTAATTTTTCCACGCCGGGCTGCCTGAGGCGCGGCTTCAGGAAGTATTGAAAGAATTCCTCGCCGAGCAAGTCCAGGCGATCGCGGCTGACGCCGCGCAGCACAGCGTGCAGCAGGCGCGTGGCGAAGACGCGGTTCGTGGCGTACAAAAATGGGCGCGCGATGGCGAGCACGCCCATGGCACCGCGGCGCCCCCAGCGCTCGACGAAAGTCTGCGCATTCCACGCGAAGAAGCCGACCGGCCGAACAGCCGTCAGATTGAGCAGGCTGCCTTCCACGCGCCAGAAGACAGGCTCGCGCACTGCTGCATCCGGCTCGCGCCGCGTTGTCGTCAAAGCTGGCTCAATTGGATTGGGCAACATCGTTGAACGAGCAAACAGAAAGGCCGTAGTCAAAAAACTAGCACGCTCTCCGCGCGCATTCAAGGGCGGAGAGAGGAAGGGAAGGCTCATCGGTCTTCCTTCGGGTAGTCGAAGCGAAAAACCGAGCCCGCGGGACCGGCGACGCCGCGCGTGTTGTATTCAAGCTGATATTTCAAGTGGCGGTCGTCGTCGGGGTAGCGCAGTGCCGCTCGGGTACGGGTATGGCGTGAGCGTGTGGAAGGGCAGGGGCGAAACGGTGTCGCCGTGCGCGGCGTAGAAGTCCATGTCTTTCGCGAAGCCGTCAGCAAAGAAAAAATAATCGCGCGTCCAGCCTTCCGGAAGGCCGGGCAGATGGCTCGCATCGAAATCAACGGCCACTTCGTCGCCGGAGCCGAAGATGACGTACTCGTCGTCGGATGCGCGCACGAGATCGGTGACGTCGCCGTAGCGAGTGTAATTGCCGGTTTGACGCGTGTACGGGCCGGTGAGACTGATATCTTCATAGATGTACGTAAGATCGTTGCGCGGACTGTGCTCGACCACGCGTGGATAGCCGCGGAATTGAAGCTGCGCCTCGGCCAACGGGACTTCCACGGTCTTGAACGGGAGGTCCGGCGCGGAATTATCCACGCGGATGCGGTCCCAGTAGATTTTCAGGTTCGTGGTGATGCGAATGAATCGCGTGCCGGGCGGAAGCTTGCCTGTGAGATCGGCCACCATGGTGCGCGCGAGACCCGCCGGGAATCCCATGTCGTCAACGACGCGCACCCAATTGCTCGATTCGTCGAGCGCTTCCACATATGGTGGAACGGGCTGAATGCCGGCCTGCCACGCGGAGTACATGGAATTCGCGGAGAAATAGTCCGTGAAGCCGTCCATCAGCAAGCGCAGCGGTCTGGCGAATCCCATTCGCCCAGATCGAGCTTGAGCGAGTGCATGCCCGCAAAACCCTGATAGGGCGCATCGGGAAAGTCCGTGATGTATTTGCGGTCACGCTCGAGAAGCAGAGGCAGGACGTCGCGGCCCGCATCGTCCCACGCACCTGCCGGGGGATGCGCGCCGCGGCTGGCAATCACTTTGAATTGCGGGAACGGGGGATTGCTCGCGAAGTATTCATTGGGGTAGACCTCCACATCCTCCGGATGATCTATGGCGAGCAGGCGCGCCTGGTCGAGATAGTCGAGTTCTTCCATGGGCTCGAGCATGCGGAAACTGATGCGTCCATCGTGGGGTTCAACCTGCGCACCCGCGACTTTGAAATATTCATCCGGATCGGGCGTGTTGCGCTGATTGGGGCCGATCCAATGGCCCACGATGCCGGGGCCGATCATGTCCGCCAGGAATTCGAACTCTTGGCCATTCCAGACGAAGACGATGGGGCAGGAGCTGCCGCGGCGGTCAATTTCGGCGATGAGTTCGGGCTTGTTGGCGGGCAATTGCATTTCGTCCTGCACGACTCCCGTGGGCCAGAGCAATCGCACGACGTCGGCCACTCGTTCCGAGCCGAGGCCCGCGACGATGTCGGTGGGACCCTGTCCCAAATAGCCCGAAGCGCCCGGGACCTCCCATTTCTGCTGGAGCGCGCCGGCAGACAAGTCAACTTTGGTTCCGATGCCGCTCTTATTGTCATGCTCACCCTTGAACGCGAGGCGCAACCAATTGTTCCGGTTGCCGCCGAAATTCTTGAGCAGCACGGGCGGAAGATTATTTTGCGTGACGAGCAGATCGGCGGAGCCGTCGCCGGCGGAATCGAATGCGATCACGCCGCGCGGATTGTGCAGCGCGATCTTGTCGAGGCCGGTTTCGGCGGTAACGTCGCGAAATCCGGCGGGGCCCTCATTGCGAAACAGCGCAATGCGGCCCTCACCCGAGAAAGTTTCGCCGACGGCAACGAGATCGATCCACCCGTCGTTATCGTAGTCGAGCGCCGCAAGGCCCCAGCCGCGCATCCATCCCAAATCCGGGAGCACGACGCGCTCGAACGACTTGCTTTCGACGCTGCGCCACAATGTGAGGGCCGGCGTGGCCCAATGCGTGAAGGCGAGATCCATCCAGCCGTCCTTATTGAAGTCGAACGCCACGGCGCCCACCGAAGGCGCGGGCATGAAAATCGCCCAGGGACTCGCGGAGCGGAAGGCGCCTTCGCGCTGATTCAAGAAAACTTCAGGGCGGCCAAGCCCGGTGACGACAAGATCGATGGCGCGGTCATTGTTCAAATCGCTCCCGATTGCGGCGATGCTCGGACCGCTGCCGGCAAGTCCTGTCTCCCTGGTCCAATCCGTGAACGTGCCGTTGCCGTTGTTGCGCCAGAGGATGTTGCCCGGCGACGCGGCATTCTCCAGGAATGAAAATGGCTGCAATGGATTCTCGACGGAGAAGTCCATGAATCGCGTGACGTAGAGATCGAGGTCGCCGTCGTGGTCGTAATCAATGAAAGTCATGCCGAGAACGAGCCCATCGGTGTGTATGCCCGATTCGTCTGTCACGTCCTTGAAGGTGCCATTGCCTTCGTTGTGAAAGAGCTTGACGCCGCCACTGAAGCCGATCGCGAGGTCGGGCTTGCCGTCGTTGTCGTAGTCGCCGACGGCGCAGCTCATACCCTGGCCGTGGAAATCGAGCTTCGCCGCCTTGGTCACATTTACGAACTTTCCGCCGCCTGCGTTGTGATAGAGCGCCGCGTTGCCTTTCCCGTCGGCATTGACGATGAAAATGTCGGGCTTGCCATCGCCGTCATAGTCGAAGACGCATGCGCCGCTGCCGATGAAATCGGCGAGCGAGATGCCCGCTTTCTTCTGAGTTTCGGGAGACACGGCGCTCCCCCCGCGCCCAACAACCACCGGCGGACGCTTCATCCCGGCCGGATGAAATTGCCTCTGGGCCGGCACGGCCGGCTGCGAAGGAAATCCGGAGAGCGCCGTTGCGTTCACGTAGTGAACGGGAATGGCGGGCGGAACAGGCTGCGGAGCGGGCGCCATCATTTCGGCGAGCGAGTATTTTCCCTGCTCGCCGTAGATGAAACTGATCGGCGTGCCGAGTTTTTCCGCGGTGATGTGCTGGAAGCGATCGAGATGCTCTTTGGCGCGTGCTTCGTCGCCCGTCCGCAGAAGCGCCTGCGCGAGGCCGAACTCGGAGGAAGCGTGAAAGGGATTGCGCTCGATGGCGCGAGTGTATGCGGCCACGGCCTTGTCGTAGCGCCGCTGCTCCGATTCGATCAGGCCGATGAAATACTGGGCGTCGGCATCGGAGGGATCGAGCTCCGCGACCTTCTCGAAATCCGCTATGGCGGCGTCCGGATGATTGGCGGCTTTTTCGAGCAGCCCGAGATTGAACCACGCGCGCGGGTTCCGGGGCTCGCGCTCCGCAGATTTTCCCAGCACCTTCCGGGCATCGTCGAAAAGCTGCATGTTCAGGAAGGCGATGCCCATGTTGAGGCAGGCGATATCGGTTTGCGGATCGAGGATGCAGGCGCGCTGGAATTTGCCGAGAGCCGATTCGAATTGCTGGCGGTTCATCAACGCCACGCCGAAATTGTTTTCGCGGACGACGGCGGCCCGCGGATCGGGTGCCGCCGAAGCAGCGGCCGCTTGCGCGGGCTTCGCCACACGCTTGTGCTGCGGCTGCTGGCTGGCTCCGGTGAGAGCGCAGACAGATGCGAAGATGAGGATCGCGATCGGCGCGAATCGGCGCATTGATCCCTCGGACTGCATAAGCCAACGGCTGGCGTATTCTAACAGGCGCGTGCTCGCAGGCCGATTAGTAATACCGCTCACTACGGCCGGCCCGGCGCGTCTATAGAGTGAAATCCTGGAGGTGATTGCGATGCTACGCCGAGTGTTTACGGGAGTCGCAGTGGGATTTGTGCTGACGGCCGTGTGCTTGGTACTGCCGGGACGGATGTCTGCCACCATAGCAACGGACGAAGCGCGAAAAATCGCGCCCGATTTTGCTTTGACGGACGCCAAAGGCGCCGTGGTGTCACTGTCCCACTACCGCGGCAAGGTGGTGCTACTCGACTTCTGGGCCACGTGGTGCCACGGATGCAAAACGGAGATTCCATGGTTCAAGGAGTTCAACGATAAGTACCGGGCGAAAGGGCTCGCGGTGATCGGTGTTGCGATGGATGATGAGGGTTGGAAGGTGGTGAAGCCGTTCGTCGAAGAAAAGAAGATGAACTACGCGGTCGTGGTCGGCAACGACGACGTGGCAAAGCAGTACGGAGTCGAGGCCATGCCAGTTACGTTGTTGATCGACCGCGAGGGCAAGATTGCCGCTTCGCACGCTGGCGTGGTAGACAAGGACGCGTGGGAGAGCAAGATCCGGACGCTGTTGAAAGAAGGTATGGAGAACGCCAAGTAAGGGGCGCGCGACCAAGTAGCCGTCGCTAGCGCTTTGCCAGGGGCCTCGAGGCGGTTTCGCTGCCTTCCTTGATCGTGACGATCCGATCTGCGGCGACGTTCGATGCGTGGTCCACCTGGCCACTGGGCCAATGGACTTCGACTGCGTCGGCTTGGGTGTGGCTGGCGAGGCCGAACGTGAGGACAAGCTCACTTGAAGAAAGATAGCTTGAGCCGCTGTGGAGCATCTCGGATTGGACATCGCTGCCGGAGGTGACGCGAACGACGGCGCCGATGCCATCGCGGTTTGATTTCGTTCCCACCAGCTTAATGCGCAGGCTGTGATTCTTTTTTTCTCCTGAGTTGCTGCCGGGCGTCCACTCGTTGCCGAAGAGCAGGGCGATGCCGCCGTTGGTTGTGACCGCGAGATCGAGCGCGCCGTCGTTGTTGATGTCGCCATAGGCAGCGCCGCGCGCGACGCGGGGCGAGGAAAACGCGCGGCCCATGGAGGCAGTTACTTCTGCGAATTTTCCGTTGCCGAGATTGCGGAACAAATGCGCCGGCTCGGCATATTTTACACGCGGCTGGACATGTTCGATGGTGTCTTCGATGTGGCCGTTGGCGACGTAAATATCGAGCCAGCCGTCGTTGTCATAGTCGAAGAAAAAGCAGCCGAAGCCGAGGGTGAGCAGAGTGGCGCGGCCGATTTCGGAGTTGGGCGCTTCATCAATGAAAAGGCCGGTGCGCTCGTTGTGGTAGAGAGCGAGCATCTGATTCGCGAAGTTGGTGATGATCACGCTCGGATAACCGGATCGGTCGTAGTCCGCGGTGTCCACGCCCATTCCAGCGCGCGCGACGCCATCTTCGCTGTAAGCGATTCCGGAGGGGATGCCCTTTTCGGTGAACGTGCCGTTGCCATTGTTGATGTAGAGCTTGTTGGGCTGCGTGTCGTTGCTCACTAGGATGTCCGGCCAGCCGTCCTGATTCGCGTCGAGGATGGCGATGCCGAGGCTCTTGGACGTGGGATCGAAAAGGCCAGCTTTCTTCGTAGCGTCCTCGAACGTGCCATCACCTTTGTTGTGCCACAGGCGCAGCGAAACGCCCTTGTATGATTCGGGCGTGCAGTAGGATTTCGTTTTGCCGTCGAGCGTGCAATAGATGTCCGTTTCGGGCGACCACTGCACGTAGTTCGCGACAACGAGATCGAGATGGCCGTCGCGATCGTAGTCCACCCAGGCGGCGCTGGTGCTGAATTCATTCGGTCCCCAGAGGCCGGCTTGCTTGGTGACGTCGGTGAAAGTTCCATTGCCGTTGTTGTGAAAGAGATGGCTCTGGCCGAGGGCGGTGACGAAGATGTCATCGTAGCCGTCGTTATCGAAATCGCCGACGGCCACGCCCATGCCGAACATTTCGACGGCGAGCCCCGCTTTCTGGGTGACGTCAGTGAACGTGCCGTCGTGATTGTTGTGATAGAGCGCGAGCGTGGTGTGGTGCGTCCCGTGGCCCGGCCCGCCCGCCGCGGCGGGCCAGTCCGTGCCATTCACGAAGAGAATGTCCTGCCAGCCGTCATTGTCGTAATCGAGAAATGCGACCCCTGAACCCATCGTTTCAGGTAGCCACTTCTTTCCGAAGGCGCCATTGTTGTGGACGAAGTGAATTCCTGACGCGCGTGTAACGTCTTCGAAATGGACACCGGAAGGGGAAGGCGCAGGAGACTTGCCACGCGCGGCGGCGAGCGCAGCTCCGAGCGCAAGCACGATGCACAGATAAGAATGTCGGTGCCACGATGAATTTCGGGCCATTAATCCGAATCCTTCGAGCCGCGCGAGGCGATCGCATATTTTTTCGCGGCTGGCTTCAGATTTGGGGCGCCCTGCGCGGCAGCGGAGACATGCTCGTGGATCGGCTGGCGCTCGAGATTGTCGTCGGGATGGTTGCGGCGATACGGGCCGGTGAGCGTCTGCGAGGCCTCATCCGCCTTGAAACGGAGATAGCGCTTCTCGAAATCGGCGGCGCGGTCCGGCCGTCCCTTGCCCGTGTAGCACAGCATGAGGTTGTAATTGGCTTCGAGGTCCTCCGGGTCGATCGAAAGCGCGGCCTCGAGTTCACGGATGGCGTCGTCGTAGCGACGCTGGAGAAAAAAGATACGGCCAAGGTCGTCGTGCACCACGCGATCGCGTGGATACTGCGCAATCACTTCGCGAAGATGAGGGATGGCGTCGTCGTAGCGCCCCTGATTGCGGAGCACCCTCGAATAGAAATAATGCGCGCGGGCCAAATGAGGGCTCACCGACAACGCGCGCTCGAGCGCCTCGCTGGCCGACGAGAGATTGCCTTCCTGCAAGCGAACGCGGCCAACGTTGACCCAGCCGTCGGGATTCGACGGATCGCCTTCCGTGATCTTTTGGAACGCGGCTTCGGCGCCCGTCAGGTCGCCTTGCAAAAACAGGCCGATGCCGTAGTCATTCCAGCGCTGCCATTCCTTCTTTTCGAATGAAGTTCTCTGCGGCGGCGCCGGAGCCCCGACCCCGAGGACTTCGAGGTCCACAGCGTCCTGAGCAATGGCGACGATCGGGAGATCGGGAATCGCCTTGATGTGGCCTGAAACCGCGGAGGTGTCGCCGGTGAAGGAAACCTGGCGGTCGTCATAATTCCTGGATACGCCGCCCGCGCCCGCACTCGCGCCTTGCAAAACACCGGCAAACGAGAACTGCGTGTTCCACCAGGAAAACTTGCGGTAGTTCAGCCTCGCGGCGAGATGGATGTGGCCGCTCACGTCCCGGGGCACCTGCAGGCGGAAGTGCGCCGTATCGGCGGCACCGGGGGGAATCAGATGGACATATACGGTGGCGCGAGCGGCCCAGGCGTTGCGTTTATTGATTGGATTGCTGTGCTCGTCCACCAGAAGCGCGCGATAGAAATGCGCGCCGCTTTCGACGGGGCCGCGGCCATTGTCTTCCACCGAGCCACTCCAGAAGATGACGCGGCCGCGATAGTCGGTGGCTTTCAGCTCGAGCCAGCAGTCGAAGGCATCCACGGTGCCGCCCGGAAAGAAGTGGCCCACCTTCAGGGTGCGAACGACAACATCCACTCGCACGGTATCGCCCGGCCGCACGGCGGCCGGGACGCGGTTGAGCGGCGCTGTGACCGCAGGCAGCGGAAACGGACGCAAAAGGCCTGCGGGAGTTTGTGTCTCTGCTTCTTCGCCGACAGCGAATGTCGTCTGAATCTCCGGCTTGACTGGTTCAGCGCCTTCGCCGTGCTGCGCTATCGCGATGTTTTGTTCCGGCGAAATCGCGAAGATGTCCACGCGCAGTTTGCCGTCCGCAAGGAACTGTTCGGTTTGGGAAAGCTGGACGCTGTCCTGATTCGCAAATGGGACCGCGGTATTGGCCGCGAGAAAGCGATGCGAATGCACGAAGCCGCCGATGTTGCCGGCATCGTGAGACGCGACCATCGTCATGTGGCAGTCAGCACAGTCCTGAGATTTCGGCGGGTAGTAGAACGAGCGCGCGCCCATCCCCGAAACCCCGCTGGCCTGCCAATTGTCGTAATCATTGAATCCGCGAATCCAGCGATAGTTGTTCACCGGCACGTCGAGATGAACTTTGTGGCACGAGGAGCAGTACTCGGCCGTCTGCGCGCGCATGAACGGCTTCAGGAACGTGCGACGGTGCGGCTCCGGATTTTCTTCAATCAAAAAATCAATCATGCGGCGCACCAACGGATTCTTGCTGGCGACGAGCTTGTGCATCGCGGGATATTCGAGGATGTAATCGCCCTGGCCCATCGTGCTTTTTACTTTGCGGATCGAATGGCACACCATGCAGCCCATCCCGGCCTGAGACGGCGGGGTAAAGATGCGGTCCTTGATGGGCGTGTTGAAATTGCCGGGGAAGAAGAGCGCGGCGTCGTGGCAGCCGGCACACCACTTCGAGGGCTGGACGCCGTCCACCTCCTGCATGTATTCGATGCTCTTGCGATACCACTGATTGTTGAACGAAGAGAAGTGATGCATGGAACTCTGCCATTGATTGTAGATGTCCGCATGGCAGCGCTGGCAGGCGGAGGAATCCATGAAGTAATCCTCTGGCACCGTTTCACCGGTCGAGGTCTGCGAGGAACTGGGAAAGAAATGCCCGCCGGGGCCATCCCCTTCGCCGTCCATACTGGCGGCAGCGATCGGCGGATTCTCGATGCGGTAGGCTCGCTGCCACGGAATGGTTCGAACCCACCACGCGCCTGCGGCCAAAAGTACGGCCACTACGACAAGAGCACCAGTGCGCAAAAGGCCCGCGCCGAAGCCGCCGGCAAGGAATCCGCGCTTGCCGGCCCACGCCGACGCGAGAAGGGCGCCACCCGCTAGGCACGCACCGATGTGAACGTAGAGCAAGGTCCACTCGCTGCGCGGCGTGCCGGTGTAAATCAGGATTGCGCCCAGGACTCCGCCAAGCGCGAGGAAGGCCCAGCCGATGCGAGCGAGGGGCGTTGCGTCGCGCCAGATCCGCCGGAATGAGAACGCGAGCGCGACGATCAACAGAAGGCCGCCCAGCACGTGAACCACGACCGCGGCAAAGTATGGGAACGTAGGCGAGGGCCACGCGAATACATACGCGGCCGTGGCAAACGAAATCGCCAGCAGGAAGGATGTCGCGCGCTTCATTCAGCGTCCCTACGATGCGAAGCGAGAGAAATGCCTGCACCGCGCAAGATTTCCGTTTGTTCTGAATTGTGAATCTTGCACCGGGCGTATGTTCAAGTCAATGACGGTTCCTGGGCTACCAAGTGCACGCTTCTCGCATGCTAGACTCTTCGATTCGCGGGGCAGGGAGGAATGCGAATTGAGCGAGATTGTGTTCGAGCCGCTTATGGAGATGGCGCGGCAAGTGCGCGCGAAGAAGATTTCGCCGGTGGAATTGGTGCGAGCACACTTGGCGCGCATCGCCAAGCTGAATCCAAAGCTGAATGCATTCGTCCAGGTAGATGCGGAGCGCGCTCGCAAGCAGGCGAGAGTGGCGGAAGCGGCACTCACGTCGCGCGGCGGGGCAGATTTGCTCGGCGCGCTGCACGGCGTGCCAGTTTCAATCAAAAGCTCGATTGACGTCGAAGGGCTGGGCTGCGAGTGCGGCAGCCGATTGCGAAAGGGGATGGTCGCGCCGTCGGATGCGCCGCTGGTCGCGAGGTTGCGCGCCGCGGGAGCCATCATCCTGGGCAACACGAATGTGCCGGAATTCCTGATGGCCTACGAGACAGACAATCTCTTGCACGGCCGCACAAATAATCCCTGGGATCTTACGCGCACGCCCGGCGGCTCGAGTGGCGGGGAAGCGGCGGCCATCGCGGCTGGCTGCTCGGCTGGAGGCGTGGGAAGCGACGGCGGCGGCTCCATCCGCGTTCCCGCGCACTACAGCGGCATCTGCGGACTGAAACCAACGCCCGGGCGTATTCCTTCAACCGGACATTTCCCGGGTTCGGCAGGTCCCTTCGCGCATCTTGGTGTGGTGGGTCCGATGGCGCGCACAGTGCGCGATGTGGAACGCTTGTTTGAAGTCATGGCCGGTCCCGACCCGGGCGACCCAGCCTCTGCACCCGTGCCTTTGCGGCGAATAACCGGCGAGGAGATTGGCAAGCAGCGCGTGGCCTATTTTACAGACGACGGCGTGACGCCCGTCACGCCGGAAACAGTCGTGGCCGTGCGCAAGGCGGCGGAGGCGCTTCGCGCGCAAGGCTTTCAAGTGGACGAATGGGTGCCGCCGGGGCTCGAACGCATCTGGAGGCTGTGGTGGAACCTGTTCGGCCGCGCGGGACAAATGGCCTTCGCTCCTGCGATCAAGGATCGTGAAGGGGAGTTGAGCCCGACCTTCCAGGATTTTCGCGCGCGAGTGGCATCCGAGCCTGAATTGAGCGCGGGAGAACTGCTCAACACGCTTCTCGAACGCGATGTGATTCGCGTCGCGTTCCTCGCGAAGATGGAGGAGTTTCCGATTCTGCTTTGTCCTGCCTGCGCGGTGCCCGCGTTTCGCCATGGCGAACGCGAATGGATCATCCGCGGCCAGCGCGTGGAATACCTGAAGGCTATGAGCTATTCGCAATGGTTCAATCTGCTGGGAATGCCTGCGGCGGTGGTTCCGGTGGAGAAGTCGCCGGAAGGGCTGCCCATCGGAGTGCAGATCGCCGGACGGCCGTGGGAGGAGGAAGCCGTGCTCGCGGTCGCCGCGAAGATTGAAGATGCCTGCGGCGGCTTCCGGCGTCCGCCGACTTAGATGCTGCTAACTCGTGCTCGCGCGGGCGACGAGCAAAATTGCCAGCATGTAGAAAATGAACATCAGCGCGAGGTAGGCTTGCGTCTTGCGGCTCGCCCCTTCGAATTCCTTCCACGCAAAAATGCCCCAGAGCGCGGCGACCATCGGCGAGGACTGACCGATCGCGTAGGAAATCGCTACGCCCGTAAAGTTGGACGCCACGAGATCGAACACCATGCCCGTGGCCCAGATTGCGCCGCCGATCAGCCCAAGCAGATGTCCCATGGACGGCCCGCGAAAGAAACCGCTGAAAGCCACGGGGGAACCGGCGAGCGGATGCTTCATGAAATAGAAATTCCAAATGAAACAGGAAAGCAGCGCTCCGAGGCACAAGAAAACGCTGGCACTGTAGGGCCCCAGCGTTGCGCCGTGTGTCATCGCGCGGGTGGAAAACGGCGCCCACATTCCCATCAGCACGCCCGACACAACGCACACGATGATGCCTTTGCGCTCGATGGTTTTATTCGAGGCCATTTGCGCATAGGCCAGTCCGTCCAGCACAACCGCGACCACGGCACACAGCAAGCCGGCGATGATCATCCTCAGATTTCCCACCGGCTGCAGAATGTAACTCACGACTGTTCCCACGACGAGAGCGATGCCAATTGCGACAGGGAAAGCGGTGGCGAGCCCAACCAGATCAATCCCCGCGACGAGCAAAAGGTTGGCAAGATTGAAAATCGCGCCCGCGAGAAGCACGTAGTAGATGTTCGAAAAATCGGCGGCGTGCACGTTTGCGAGAAAGCTCGAAGCGTCGTGGCCCGTGCTGCCCATGGTGAGCGCGAGGATCAGCGCCCAAAGGAAAATGCCGATCGCATAGTCCCAATAGAAGAGCTCGAAACGGTAATCTCTAACGCCCTTGAACGTGTTGGCCCAGGATCCCCAGCAGATGGACGCAATCAGCATCATCGTGAGGGCCACGCCAAAACTATGCGGAGTGAACATGAAGCTCCTTCATGGCTGCTGAGCCGAAGAAACGGAACAGTCCCTAGAACGCGGGCCCACCCGCCGGGCTGTTCGCCTTGATGAATGCAATTACCTCCGCGCGTTTGGACATGGCGCGCGCGCCGACCTTCGTGCAGCACAGCGCCGCGCATGCGTTCGCAAACATCCCGACTTTCTTGAGCTCCCAACCCTGGAGGAGGCCGTAAGACAACCCACCCATGAACGCGTCCCCGGCGCCCGTGGTGTCCACTACATCCACTTTGAACGCCGGCACGTGGACCGTCTCCTTGCTGCTGGTGATCACACAGCCGTCCGTGCCCATCGTGATCGCGACAATGTTCGGGCCGAGAGAGCGAAGCTTGCCCGCAATTTTTTCGTAGTCGGCCTCGCCGGTCAGTTCCCGGGCGGCAGCCTTGCACGGCTTCAGAACATCCACGAGCTTCATGGCGTCGGTGAGATCTTCCTGGCTTCCCAGATGGGACTGGCAAAAGAAATTCGGCGAGACATCGAGGTCAAAAATCACGCGCACGCCCGCATCTTTTGCAACGTGCATTGCTTCTTTCACGGGCGCGAGCGGCAGTTGGGACGCTTCGGTGTGGAAATGCTTGGCGGCTTTAATATGCGGCGCAAAGCGGTTGCGCACCTGATGAACCGAAACCTTGCCGGTGACGTTCGGAAACATATAAATGCAGCGTTCACCCTCCGCGTCCACGGGAATCCAGGTGAGCGACGACATTTCGCCCTTTACGATCTCGATTCCCGAGAGATCCATACCGTCTTGTGCAAACGCTTTCTGGATCGTGCGGCCGTTTTCGTCGTCGCCGATCAGGCCGAGCCAACCCGTGGACGCGCCGAGCCGCGCCACTTGCGTGAGATTGTTGGCGGTGACTCCACCCGCGTGGATTTCCATCCGCTCCGCATTGATTTTTTCCTCGGCGCCCAGCAGGCGCGGAACAATCGCGAAGAAATCCACCGTGCAGCTTCCGATTCCGACTACATCTGCATTTTGCGACATGGAATGCCTCAGTTTGATTTGCCCGTATGGTGCGCGCCGGGCGTGGGACGCGACATCAATTCGACGAACATCTTCTCAAATTTTTCCCGATTTAGATCCATCGGCAAATGAACGAGCTGCTCGCCGAGCCCCGGCTGTGATCCAGCGTTCCATACGAGCACGTTCCCGTACCCCGCGCCATGGTCGATGTTGATGTCCATGTAGAGCTTTTCTTCTTTGGTGATAATGCTTGGATCAAGCCATACGGCGGCGGCGAGTTCGTCCCACATGTATTCTTCATCCGCATACTTTGCAAGGTATTGCGAAGCCGCGCTCGGAAATTTCGCGATTTCGGCGATCAGAGACTTGGTCATTCGAGTTTTCACCGAGATATCCACCGTGGTGGCCGTGATCTTATGCCAGGGCGACGTGAGAACAATATGGACGGCTTCGGGATCCCACCAGAAATTGAACTCGCGGCGATTTTCCGTCGTCCAATCCACGGCTACCAGGGGTGCAATGCTCCCGCCCATGAGCACCAGTTCCTGCGCAAGTTCCGGCACATGCGGGTCGATGCTGATGGCCTGCGCAAGATTAGTGAGTGGCCCGGCTGCGTAGATGGTCACTTCGTGCGGGTACTTGTGGACCATACGAATGATGAAATGCGCGGCGTCTTCGTCGGACGCCTTGGCGGTGGGATCGCCTTCCACCAGATGAGGCACTTCGAATGGCTCGTGGTATTTCCCGCGAACGCCGTCTCCCAAATTCATGCCCGGCCGGTGACCGTTCCACGCGCCCTGATAGTGCACCAGGCCGTAGAGCTTTTCCCAGCGCTCGATAAACTCCATGCGATTGATCAGCGGAAACACGGCGCCGGGAAGAACTGGCACGTCCGTCCGGCCGATGATTTCGAGCATGCGCAGCGTGTGGGCGATTTCTTCATCGCGCCACATGTCCCCGCTGACAACCGTAATCCCAAGCGTTTCCACTTCGGGCGATTGCAGGAACATGAGTATGGATTGCTGGTCGGTGGTCGCCGGGCCTCGCGCGTCCTGATCGAGAATCACTTTGCGTTTTGTTTGCGCCGGGGCGGGCAGCACGCAAAGTAAGATCAAAACTGCCGGCACCAATGTCTTAACGCGCATCGCACTCTTGCTCCTTTTGGCCCTGGAACGCTTTCGCGGTGAAAGACAAAAAACAGCGCCGGTTGGCTTATTTGCACCGGACATGCGTTCATTTTTGTAGGCGCTGCTTATAGTTCGGTGTGCTGCTTGAGTCAAGCAAAAAGCCGGATACATCGGTATTCAGAAAAAACCGAAGCGACATCCGATAGTATAATTCGCGAATGTTTTGGAAATTCCGAGCCTGGACTGGTGCATTTCGGCACATTAGGCTGCACGCAGATTTCCGGGCGGACGCGCTCGCGGCAACAATTGTACTGGCCCTCAGCTTCGCCCTTTCCGTCGCAGCGCAACGGGATCTTCCCGAAAACGTACGCAGCCTTGCCCAACAGGCGCGAGAACAGACCCAGCAGAATAAGTGGAGCGAGGCTGCGGCAACCTACCAGAAGGCGGTCGCTCTTGCTCCAAGGAACGCAATTCTGTGGACAGAATTGGGAGCAGTTCTGGCGAAGGCCGGCAGATTCGCGGATGCGATTTCCAGTTACGAACAAGCGCTGCGCGTTTCGCCCCGCAGTGCCGCCGCTGAAATCGGGCTCGCGCAAGCCTTTCGAGCGGTGGGCAACTATGAAGAGGCTCGCCGGATCCTTGAACGCGACGCCCGCGAACACCCAAAGGATCCGCGTCCGCTCACCATTCTGGGCGATCTCGACCTCGAAATGCAGACGTACGACGCGGCCATCCAGCAACTGACCGCTGCGCTCGCGCTCAATCCGGCGGACACCGATTCGCGGAACCGGCTGGCGATGGCGTACAAATCCAAGAATGATCCCGCGAACGCGCTCGCGCATCTTGCGAAAGTGCTCTCGCGCGATCCCGATAACGCCCTCGGGCACTACTTGCGCGCTGGAATCTTCTCCGATCAGCACCAGGACAGTCGCGCGCTGCCCGACGCAGAAAAGGCCGTCGCCCTGCAGCCGCAGAACGCGCGCGCACGCGTGCTCCTCGCGAAAATCCTGCTGCGCGTGTCCGAAAGCGCCGCTCAGGAGCGCGTCGCGGAAGAATGTTCCCGGGCTGCCGGCATGCTGCAGCCGCTTGGGGACAGCCGTCCGAACGATTCTGAAACTCTCTTCCTGCTCTCCCGTGCGCTCCACTGCGCCGGGAAGCTGGATGAAGAGAAAAAGACGCTCGCGGCTTTCGAGACGGAATCGCAAAGGGAGCACAGCACCCAGGAGAATCAGAAGCAAGCGAACCACCTCGTGGACGAGGCCAACGATCGCGCGCTGAAGAACGATCTGCCGGGCGCGCTGGATCTGCTGAACCAGGCGCTCGGGAAAGACCCGAGCCATCCCGGGGCCTATTCGCTACTGGCGAAGCTCTACTACTCTGCTGGAGACATCGACAAAGCGAGCGAAGCCATTTCGAAAGCGATCGAACTGGCTCCCTATGGGCCTGACGCGCTCTACGTGCAGGGGAAGGTGTTCGAAAAGCAGGGAAAGTTCGACGAAGCGCTCGCGGCCTTCGAGCGGACCACCCTGGTAAATCCCAAGGAGTCGGACGCCTATTTCGAAATGGGCGCCATCTACGAGCAACGCTACGACCGCGTGCGCGCTCTCGCAGCCTACAAAAAAGCTCTCGAGCTTTCCCCTGACGATCCCGACTACAAGCACGCGCTCGCCGGGCTCGCCGGCAACTCATCTCCGCACTGAATCACGGCGCCTGCCTCGAGCGCAGGACGGAATAAAAGCCGTTTCACCTTGGCCCTCTGTCCACGGGCCTAGGCGTGCAAAAGCCGCGCTTAATACATGATTGTGCGCGTTAAATGGTGAGGCCAGAACGTAGTGTGGTAATGCGTCCATAAGCGTGCGTCGACCTGCGGAATGATCACCTGCATGCCGGGTGGCCGTATCTTGTTGATTTCCTCGCGCAATAGCGCCGTCGCGTACAGGCAATGCGCGCGGATTTCGATCTCCTGCGTCGAATCGCGGGGAATCATCTGATACGAATTGATGGCGTGTTCCAACTCCTTCGAATAGCTGGTCATGCCCATCAGGCGCAGCGCCACCGGGACAATGTAGTCGGCGAACGCAGTCATGGAAGCGATGTCGTCGAGCTGGAACTTTCCGAGCGGGTGCAGGGTGGAATACACGAACCAGATTCCGAGCTGGGGCAACTTGAAGAAGATCACTTCATGTCCGTCGTACCGGCTCACGTCGTTGAATCGCGGAAACTCTTTCGCCAGCCGCTCGATAATCCCTTTGCCGTTGTCGTAGAGCTTGGGCGGGCAGGAGTGCACGAAATTGTGGAAGTAGCCGTCATATTTTTCGGCCAGCGCGGCGCCCGCCTGCTGCCAAAGCTGTGTTTTCTCTTCGAGCATCGGCATTTCGATGTTGCCTGCGAAGATCCGCGCCATCTCCGCGCGCGTGATCTTGGCGAGAAAACGGCCGTCCAGGATCGGCGTCCCTTGATCCATGGCGCGCTTGACGCAGGCGAACATCGCTTCCGAATCCGACCAGTGCTGGCCGGCATAGTCCACCTGAAACTTCACGTGCGTCGAGAAATCGGTGAACGCCGTGTCGATTACGTCCGCGACCATGATGAAATCGATCGCTTCGTTCGGATTGTTTTCTCCCACGCCCAGGGGCAGATGGTAATCCGGCATCGGCAGTTCTTCGTAAGCCATCCAGCCCGCGACTTCGACGATTTTTTCGACGTTCGTGTGGACGTCACGCGATTTCTCGATGACGGGGCGAAGGCTTTCGAGCACGGGACTGCCGATGGATTTAGGCCAGCGCAAGGACGAAGTGGCGTGAGGAACTTCCGGATTTGATCCGCGTAACACTTCGCCGGCAGCGCGCCGGAGATGGTCGCCTCCGGCGGCTGCCAGCAATGTCGAACTTCCCAAGCCTTGCAGGAAGCGCCTCCGCTCCCTGCCCGTCGCGTCCATCAGAAGATGAACTTCGCTCCCACCTGGAATGCGAACGCCGTGCTACCCGGCGCTACCTGGTTGATTGACCGGTATCCGGCATAAGGCCCACCCGCGGCAAAACTCGCTTTCGTGAGCGGCGCCGTAAGCGGCCCGCAACTAGAGCCTTTTATTCCTGGAGGTGCTCCGGGCAGCGAGCTATTCGCCACGCAACCGCCCAGGTCGAAATAGTCAATCGTAGCGCTCGTATCCGGATTCGAGTAATTGTTGGCGCGGTTGGTCAGGTTGAAGAAGTCCGCCGAGAGCAGTGCATGATAGCGCTCCGTGATGCGGAAATCCTTTTGCAGGCGCGCATCCAATTCGGCAAACCCCGGCTGATTGAACGGATAACGGTTCAAAAGAACCGTCTTGCCGCTGGCGAGCAACACAGTTGGGCGGTCGTTGTTGTGGCCGTTGTTGGAAACTCCGTCTCCGTTGATGTCCACGTTGATGTACAGAGGATACGGCACGCCCGTGTGACCGATGAAGCTTCCGCTGGCGGCGAAGCCCCATGGCAGCTCGTAGACTCCCGCAGCCTTGAACTGGTGTTTGATGTCCAAGCTGTTGCGGCCGTAATCCAGGTTGATGTTGAACGGATCCTGCGTCCCGAAATAGGTGTCCGTGTCCCGTTCGGACGATCCATTGTCCTTGTTTTGTGACCAGATGTAGTTCGCGAACACCTGGAAATGGTTCGAAAAGCGCTTCGTGATGTTCACCACCAACGAGTGGTAATTGCCGCGGCTAAAGCTGCCCGTATCGCCCGCGGCCCCAAGGGTGGGGTCAAGAGCGCCGCACAGTATGGCGCGTCCGAATGCGTCGGTTGCGTTCGGCGCGGCGCACTGGACGAAATTCCGCGACCAGGCCTCTTCCGAAGGGTACCCGCCTGTCCGCAAGTGACTCGAATGCACGAAAGCGTAGGTGACGGTCATCGTGAGATTGCGCGCAAGCGTTTGCTCCACACCTCCCGTGAGGCTCGATACGCGCGGGTTCTTAAAACTCGGGTCAATGAAATCGCCTTGAGACGACGGAGACGGGCATCCAAACGGCGTAGACGAAACGCCGGTCGGGGAGCAGAGTAGAGCGCTGGCGCTCAGGCTAGTCGAGGTTGGGTTGAGATAAGGGAAGCCGGCGGTTGAGGTCACGGTCCCACCAACCACGGTCTGGTCGGGAAATGCGCAGGAGCCAATGCAGTGGGTCAGGTTGCCCGCTCCAGCCGTGGGCGTGAAAACTCCCGTGATGGCCGGGGCATAGTAGAGACCCCAGGCTGCCCGGACGACCGTCGGATGATCTCCCCTTCTTGCGCTCCAGGCGACGCCGATACGCGGTCCGAATTGATTGAAGTCCGCTGGCCACCTCTGCGGCACCGCGCTCTCCCGCGTTCCCGCTCCAAGAGGTCCTACGCCAACGAGCACCGTGCTTCCTACCAACGGGGTCTGCGGCTGGGGGTTCCAGGTGCCATCCCAGCGCAAGCCATAGGTGATCGTAATGCTGGGAGTGATGGCCCACTTATCCTGCCAGTACAGGCCGATGCTGCTCTGATAGTTGGGGAACTCCGTAGTGGCTGGACCCAGAAAGGAGAGCGGTAGGTTATTGAGCGCCACACCCTGACTGAGGAAGCAGCTAAAGGTCGCAATGCACCCGTTTTTACCGCTGAAGTTTGCGTTGTTAAAGTCAGCAAAGTCGAAGAAATCGTATTGGCCGGCGCTCCAGCCCACGAAGCTATCTTTGCGGTCCTGGAAGACATCTATGTCGCCGCCGAATTTGATGTCGTGCTTTCCGAAGGAATAGGAGAAGTTGTCCGCGGCCTGTAGCTTGCCGTCCTGGTTGTTAATCGGCAGGAAGAAGCGGTTGCCGGCGCCAAAGGCAAACGCATGGCCGAGGGTCAGATCGGGTACGGACCCATCCGCGATCGTAAGTGCGGGCGCTGTGCTGTTGGGATGCCGCTCCCGGACCTCGTCCTGAAGGCTGAAGCGGATTTCATTCACCTTCTTGCCGAGCACCGTATTGAGCGAGAAGATCACACTGCCGCCCTTGTTGATGAAGTTTTCCGTGCCGTCGAACGGCATCGGGACTTCGTTCTGGCCCACGCCCCCGCTGAAGCCATCAGTGTGGTTGCGGGTAAAGTAGCTGCGGATGCTGAAATGGTTTGCGGGGCTGAACTGATAGTCATAGTGGCCGAGGATGGTAAACAATCTCTGGAATTGAGTGCCCGAACCCTGAAAACCGGCCAGCGAGGTGACTCCGTAGCAGTCCTTCAGGACGAAATCTCCAGCTGAGGGCGTTCCGCACGCGGCCGGCAGTGTCGCACCAGTTCCAACGAGATTGGACGGCAGCGGGACCTGTCCTGGCGTGATTCCGTTACCCACAGCGCATGCCGTCGCGTTTGGCGGCGGACCGCAGTTCGCGAACACGGGCCCGGTGATCGAAGAAAGCTCATTCAGGCACTGAGTCTGGTCGCCTGCAATGGCACTTGGCGGACACAACTGTGTCACGAGCGGGCCGTACTGCCGCTGGACATCCGTCGCCACGTAAAAGAACTGCCGGTCCTTGTGGATCGGAAAACCGATGGATCCGCCAAACTGATTCTGGTCGGTGATGTTAGGCGGGTTGCCGACGCCATCGTTCGCGGTGAGCGAGCTGCCGCGGTAGTATTCGTGCGCCTCGCCGTGGACTTCGTTCGAGCCGGACTTGGTAATCACGTTGATCAAGCCACCGGTGGCGCGGCCGAATTCGGGCGCGAATCCGTCCGTGACCACCTGGAATTCCTGCACGGCGTCGAGCGGAATCGTGAAATTCTTCGTCTCGAGCGACCCGACAAACTCGCCGAAGAAGTTGTTGAAACTGTCCTGCCCGTCGATCACCAGCCCGGTGAAATCGCTTTGCTGGCCGCCCAGCCGGATGCCGCCGCGCAGGCCGGGTACCACCTGCGCCGAGGAGCTCAACTCGCGCCAGGTCGCGGTAATCGCGGCCCGAAAGGGGTAAGGTCATTGATGTCCTTCTCGTTGATGACTTGGTTGATCCCCGCCGTCGACGTATCCACCGGGCCGTCCTCCGCGGCCGACACCGTCACCGTCTGCGTCTGTCCTTTGACCGGCAGCGTGACGTCCAGTGCCAGGCTCGCGCCGATCTCGACGTGGATATCCGTAACGGTAATCAGTCGCGAACCCGCTGGCTTCCGCCTTCATCTGGTACACGCCGGGCAAATCAGCGAGCAAAGTCGAAGAAGCCGCTCGCGTCCGTTGTCAGCTCGTGCTTGTAGCCCGTGGAGGGATTGGAGATCGTCACCTTGGCGTTCGGCACGATCGCGTGCGAGGAGTCGTACACAAAACCGCGGATCTCGCCGCGCTCCAGTGTCTGCGCGTTTGCGGCGGGATGCGTGTCAAAAGCAAACCGATGAGCGTCAAGGCCAGAAACACACCCTTCCAAATCTTCATTGTGACTCCCTCCAATACGTCCCGTGCCTTCGACTCAGAAACCATCATGCCTTGTGAACGAATGTGAATCAGGCTCTCACTTTCCCTGTACTCGGCCTATCAGCAATTGCATGAATCGTTCGGCATCCACGCCGGTGCACACCTCGCGTTTGGCGTGCACCTTGTCTACCCCTTCGATGATGTAACGGTCGCCGTGCAAAACGTTCCGTTCCACCTCGTTCGTCCGGTTTGCCACGGTTTCGCCGCGCGAAAACTCGCCGCGCGTTTCCACGTCCACGTGCATCGCCTGCGCCTTCACGATTGTCGAATCGATCGCCGCGCCCACCGCGAGCGGATCGTACATCGGCGCTCCCGCGTATCCGTACTTTTCCGACAGCGTCACCAGAAAACTCAGCACCGCGACCAGGAAATCGTTTTCCGGCCCGTGGCTCTTCGCCAGCTGCTCGACGTGCCGTCGCGTGAACAGCGTTGCGTTCCCCACGTCGAGCCCCACCATCGTGAGCGGCCAGCCCGCCTGAAAGACGATCTGCGCCGCTTCCGGATCGTTGTAGATGTTCGCTTCCGCCGCGGCATTCACGTTCCCGCCGGAAATCGATCCGCCCATCACGATCACTTCCTTCACCAGCGGCACAATCGAGGGATCTTTCAGCACCGCCAGCGCGATATTCGTCTCCGGGCCGATGGGCACCAGCGTGATCTCGTGCGGCGCCGCGTGAACCATCTGGATGATCAGGTCCGGCGCAAATCGCGGGTCTGCCTTGCACTTGCTCGCCGGCAATTCCACGTTCGCCAGTCCATTTTTCCCGTGCCAGAACTCCGCCGTAATCAGCTTCTGAAATAGCGGATGCTGCGCTCCGCCGGCGACCGCGATGTCGCACCGGTTCGCAAGCGACGCAAGCTTCAGCGCGTTCTCCAGGCCTTGCTGCGCCGTCACGTTCCCCGGAACCACCGTCAGCGCGCGAACATCCAGCTCCGGCGAATTTACCGCCAGCAGGATCGCGATGGCATCGTCGGTTCCCGGGTCCGTATCGATGATTACCTTGCGAGCGGCGGCAGGCGAAGCCTGCGCTGGAAGTGCGAAGAAAACCAGGAGCGCGATAATCGGTCCTCTGAGGAACAGCAAACACGTTCGTCTTGCATTGAACGCTACGTGGGCCGATTGCCGGGCGCGCGCCCTGGAGGACGAGCAAATACGAGTGATAGATCTCAGAAATGCCGGGCTGAATTTCTGACTCACGATTCGGACGCCCCCCACGGTGCCGAATTTTTCGCGCGTAGGCTATCGCCCTATGTCTCGTAGTGTCAAGATAAAACTGAGGTTGCACGCCGTTTTCCACGGCCCGTCACTTCCCCTTGATCACTCGTTCCGAACATCTTTCGTGTGACCTGTCCGCGTCCACAAGTGACGCCACTCATGCAGTTGACGCCGTTCAGCAATGTTGGTCCAGATTCCGCCCATCCTGCTAGAATCTCCCCGCATGTTTCGCTCACTCGGGCCTGTTCGGGGTTGTGCGCTTTTCTTCGCGGGACTCTTGCTGCTCGCCACCGTGGATCTTGTAGCCCTGCCAGGGCGAACGCAGCCGCAATCGAATGCCCCCGCGCCGCAAACCCAGGCGCATCGGCCGCCTCGCGACAAGTTGAGTGACGCAAACCCCTACCACGTCGAATTCCGCGACGTGACGCGCGAAGCCGGTATCCGCTTCCATCACGAGCGCGCTGGTTCGCCCAGTAAGCTTTACGTCGAGACGATGGGCGCCGGCGCCGGCTGGATTGACTACAACCAGGACGGCTACCTCGACGCCTTCTTCGTCAACAGCGGCTACACACCGTTCTTCCATCCCGCGCAGCCGCCGCAACCCGCTCTCTATCGCAACAATGGCGACGGCACGTTCACCGACGTCACCGCGGCGAGCAAGATTCACGCGGACGGAACCATCTTCTTCGGAGTCGCCGTCGGCGATTACGACAATGACGGCTACCCCGACATCTACATGACCGGCTATCGCCATTCGGTCCTGCTGCACAACAACGGCGACGGCACGTTCACCGATGTCACGGAAAAAGCCGGGGTCGGCAACGACGGCAACTGGGGCACGGCCGCGGGCTGGTTCGACTACGATCGCGACGGCAAGCTCGATCTGCTTGTGACGAACTACGTGAAGTACGACGTGGACCACCCCGTGCTTTGCGGTGATATCCGTCCTGGCTTGCGCGATGTTCCTCGCGTCAGCTCCTACTGCCATCCCGACAATTTTCCGGGCACGTCCATGCGCCTCTACCACAATAATGGCGATGGCACGTTCACCGACGTCACCGAAAAAGCCGGGCTCATCAATACCGACGGCAAGAGCCTCGCCGTCGTCCTCGCCGACCTGAACAACGACGGCTGGCCCGACATCTTCATCGCCAACGACACACAGCGCAATTTTCTCTACATCAACAAGGGCGACGGCACGTTCCGCGACGCCACCTACGCATCCGGCGCGGGCTTCAGCGAAGACGGCCGCCCCGAAGCCGGAATGAGCGCGGATGCCGCCGACGTGATGAACAACGGCCTGCCCTACCTTTTCGTCAGCCATCTCGATTTCGAGTTGAATCGCCTCTACCGCAACAATGGCGACGGCACGTTCACGGACGCCACCATTGCTTCCGGCATCGGCCAGTCGGATATTTTGAACAGCGCTTTCGGGGCGAAGTTTTTCGATTTCGACAACGACGGCTGGCGCGACCTGCTCGTCGTCAACGGCCACATCCTCGACAACATCGCGCTCTTCCATCCCGAAGTGAAATATGAAGAGGAAAAAAAGCTCTACCGCAACACCGGCAACGGAAATTTCGTGGACGCGTCGAAAACGCAGGGCGCCGATTTTCGCGCCCCGCGCGTCGGCCGCGGCCTCGCCGTCGGCGATTACGACAACGACGGCTGGCTCGATTTTCTCGTCAGCAACAACGGCGAAGACGCCCAGCTCTTCCGCAATGATGGGGGAGTGGCACAGACAATCCTGTCTGTGCGGGGTGCGGGTGCCCCACCCTTTGCTTCTCAAAAGGGTGGGTCTTCTGAACCGCACTCCGCCGGGAAGAATCACTGGCTCGGCGTCCGCCTCATCGGCACAAAATCAAACCGCGACGCCATCGGCGCGCGCCTGAAACTCATCGCCGGGGATTTCACCTCCTACGACCAGTCCAAAGGCGGCATGAGCTACTGCTCCGCGCAGGACCCGCGCATCTACTTCGGCCTCGGCGCGCACGACCGCATCGACTCGCTCGAAATTCGCTGGCCCAGCGGCTCGACCGAAACCTTCACGGATCTCCCCGCCGATCAAATCCTCACGATTACCGAAGGCGCCGGCATCCAGCTCGGCAAGTTTCCTCCGCTGCGCCGCAAATAAGCCAAAGGTGTCATCCCGAATCCCGTCGACTTTCAGACGGGTGAGGGATCTGTTTTTCCGCTCGTCGGCCCTTCGTACTGCCGGCTCAATTGCATTCGCTTCCCGCGGCTGTTGTACAATCTCGCGATGGAAATCCGCACGATCAAGCCGTTCCTCAAATATTTCGACAGCGTTCGCGAGCGCACCATGCGCGTCACGCGCCTCATCCCGCTCGACAAGCTCGACTGGACCTGCGCCCCGGGCCCGCTCGGTTTGAGCGCGCCACTCGCCGTTCGGCGTGGGTGCCCCACCCTTCGATGTTAAGGGTGGGGGGTCCTTTCCGGATCTCTCTTTCCTCTGTTGACCTATCTCTTCATCCGCCTAGAATCAGACCCCATGAAAATACTCTTGTTCGGCGCGAGCGGAACGGCGGGCGGCGCGGTCCTGCGCGCTTGTCTTGCCGCATCGGCGATAGAAAAAGGTGTTGCCGCGCCGGTCGTCGAAGAGGTGCGCGTGCTTGTGCGCAGGCCGCTCGGCCTCGCGCACGCCAAGCTGCGCGAGTTTGTCCACACGAACTATCTCGATTATGCCGCCGCAGCCGACGCCTTCCGCGCCGTGGATGCCTGCCTCTTCTGCCTGGGCATTTCGGTCACGCAGGTAAGCAAAGAGGAATTCGTGAAAATCTCGCACGACTACGCCATAGCCGCCGCGAACGCGCTCAAGGCGCAGAGTCCCGCGGCGACGTTTCACTACATCAGCGGCTCCGGAACGCGCGCCGATAGCCGCACATTCTGGTCCAAGGTAAAGGGACAAACCGAGAACGAATTGATGGACCTCGTGGGCGCCAACTGCTGGCGGCCCGCGTTCATCGACGCCGAGCCGTCCGCGAGCATCCCGAAAATGTATGCCTTGCTGCGTCCGGCGCTGCGCTTGCTGAAGCCCTTTCGCTCCCTCTACGTCTCGGGCGAAGACCTCGGCCGCGCCATGTTGCAAGCCACCAGAGAGAATCTCCGCCGCCGCGTCATTGAGAACCCCGAGATCCGCGCCCTCGCCGCGCGCTTTGGGAGAGTCGAAAGGTAGACCTTTGGATTGCGGCGTGGAGTGAACGCGGCTTTTGTCTTTCGGCCCTGATTAACGGTGTCATCCCTCGAGCCTGGGGGATCAGACGCCTCCCAGTATCGCGCGGATCCCCGGCAAAGGGAGGCGGAGGTCACGCAGAAGCCAATTTCTAATCGTCACCCATGTCGATTAGAAACGAGCGTAAGTGATTGAAAACAAAGAGAGGGGGCACACTCTAATCGTCACTAAATCGGGGGTCAACAGATGGGGCCTCCCAGGTCCCCGGCATGCAGGGCTCCCGAGTCGACGGCAAGTCGAGCTCGGGAGATCAGTCGAGCCTGGGGAGATCAAACGTATTTCTAATCGCAACATACCATTATTAGAATTCTTGCAAATGCCACAAAACACAGCAGATGAAAATTCCTAATCGCAACACAACACAGCTACGGCGAGCCGGCGCTGCGGGCGGCATCGTAGCGACGCGGGAAATAAATATATTATATAGAGAAAGGAGTCGTCTGAGTTTAAAGTCTTCCCGAAAGGAGAAACCGAAATGCGAATAGCAAGACGGCTTTCTGCTGTGTGTCTGGCTGGGGGGCTTTGCCTCGCCGGAGGTTTTGCCGGAGCGCACGTTCTGCGCGTGCGGGCGGATGCAACGCGTTCGGCGAACGTTCCGCAGGCGGATCAAAAGGTGCAGGCCATTGACGTGACGGCCAAGAAGTATGAGTTCAATCCGTCGCCCATCCGTGTGAAGCAAGGCGCCAAGGTGCAATTGAAGATTACGGCGCTGGATCACACGCACGGCTTCCAAATCAATCTTTATCCCGACGGGGCTCCCACGACGGGCGATCCCGGCCTCGTATTCGCTTCGAAGCAAGACTGCGTCGAGATCGAGAAGGGCGCTGCGGTGACGGTGGAGTTTGTGGCGCATACGCCGGGGACGTACTCGTTCAAATGCTGCAAGCGTTGCGGACTGGGCCACGGCGGGATGAAAGGGCAGCTCATCGTCGAGCCGTAGGGGCGCTGCAGCCGCTACGAAACGAGGCGAGAAGCGCAAGCGAAACAGCAGATCCCTCACCCGGCTGAAAGGCGCCGGGATTCGGGATGACAACCTTTCTAGGGCGAGAAAGAAGAAAGACCGAGAGGGGATGCGGCATGGAGCGGAGCGAGAGAGTTCTTCTCCGCTCCGCGTCACGCGGCGAACAATGACCACAAGGGCGACGCGCGGTTACTTCGCGGGTTCGGCGGCGACGCCCTGCGGGGAATTGATGAACTTGCAGACGTCCTTCACGGCGTTCGAAAGCCACTCGGTGTCCGTGGCGTAAACAGCGGTGCCGCCGCGCCGGTATACGGTGAACCTGTATTTGCCCGCCCAGATCGCTTCAAGCATGAAGTCGGACTTCAGCGAATCAAGAGTAATCGTGGCGTTCGGGCACTTGTTGACCAGATTCTTCATGATATCGGCGGACGGGATTCGCGAATTGGGAGAGATAAAGATTTTGACCGTCGGCTTGGCCTGCGCGCCAGCAGTCCCAGCGAACGTCAAAACCAGAGCCAGTGTTGCTGCACTAAGGAGAATTTTCTTCATTTTTCGAACCATCCTTCCGACGAAACGGCAAATATGCCGGGTAATTTGCCTACAACATTGTGACGTATTTCAAGGACGAAGGGTTGTGTCTTCTTTGTCCCTGTGGCCAGTTTCGCACCCTGTACTTTAGTCCAAGTGCGGACACGGCTACGTCAAACGATCTAACCCGGGACACGCAAAAATGTTGCGCGCTAAGCTGATATTACAGAACTATTACAAAGATTTCGGGCAGCGCCTGTTAGGCTCGCATCATATTCACTAGAGAGAGAGCGAACACAGGAAGGGACTTACCGATGCTAGTGGACAACTTGCAAATTCTCGAGAAAAAACAGAGCGCGCCCAACGAAACCAATTGGGTGACGACGTCATTCATGATTCTGTTTCACGTGGGAGCGGTGGCGGCGTTGTTCTTTTTCTCGTGGACGGGGGTGCTTACCGCGCTGTTTTTGAACTGGGTGGCGACCAGCCTGGGAATCGGAGTGGGCTATCACCGGCTGCTCACGCATCGCGGCTACAAGACTCCGAAATGGGTGGAGTACTTCCTCACCGTCTGCGCCACGCTGGCGCTCGAAGGCGGCCCAATCTTCTGGGTGGCGACGCACCGCATTCATCATCAGCATTCGGATCAGGACGGCGACCCGCACTCGCCGCGCGACGGCAAGTGGTGGGCGCACGTGGGCTGGATCCTGGTGGGCAAGTCCATGCATCACGACACTTCCACGCTGGCGCGGTACGTTCCCGATCTGGCGAAAGACAAGTTCCACGTCTGGATTACGAAATATCACTACGTGCCGATGATCGCGCTGGGCGTGGTGCTGCTGGCGATCGGAGGATTTCCGCTGGTGCTGTGGGGGATTTTCTTCCGCACCGTGTTCGGCCTGCACTCGACATGGCTGGTGAATTCGGCGACGCACTCGTGGGGCACGCGGCGGTTTGCGACGCGCGACCTTTCGACGAATAGCTGGTGGGTGGCGGTGTTCAGCTGGGGCGAAGGCTGGCACAACAACCATCACGCGCATCCGGTGTCGGCGCGGCACGGACTGCGATGGTATGAAATCGACGCGAACTGGTATGTGATCTGGACGATGAAGAAGCTCGGGCTGGCGAAGCAAGTGTACGCCGCGAAAATTACGGAGCTGCGCGAAGCGTCCGCGCACGCAGCGGCGAGCATGAACGAGCCAGTCTCCGCCGGAAACGCCGACTAAGCTGACGCCGCGCAGGCGCGTTTCCTGTGGCACCTGCCGCTCGTTACATTTTTCCGCAGCGCGCGGCCTTCGGCGCAGCGCTGCTGGCTGAAACAACATCTCCCCGCGTAAGCGGCCTCTCTCCGCGGTACAATCCAATCAGATACCGTGCGCATCACAAGCCGCAGAAAAATGATCGGGTTTGCCGTCGCGCTGGGCATCTGCCTGGTCGCGCTGGCCGTGGCGCTGAACGTCGGATGGATCATCCTCAACTGGCGCCAAAGCGTAATGCTGTTTCTGGGGGTGATCTTTTTTGCCGCGATCATCCTGGGCATGATTTTGAACACGGGGTTCCTGGTGCGCGAGATCCGGCGCAACGAACAGCACGACAGCTTCATCAACGCGGTGACCCACGAACTGAAGACGCCGATCACATCCATCCGGCTGTATCTGGAGACGCTGCAGCGCAGGGAAGTGGACGAAGAGCAGCGCCAGAAATTTTATCGCCTGATGCTGCTGGATACGGACCGCCTGAGCGGGACCGTGGAGCAGGTGCTGAAGGCGGGCGAGTCCGGGCAAAAGCCCGGCGCGCCCTACCGGACGGAGATCGATTTCGGCGGCCTGGTGCGCGAGTGCATCGAACTCGCGCGCACCCGTCATCACCTCGCGCCGGAAGTGATGCAATATCAAATAGCGGAGAATGGGAACGCGATCAAAGTGCAGGGCGATCCCGAAGAACTGCGCACGGCGGTATCGAACGTTCTCGACAACGCCATCAAGTATTCCAACGGCAACGTGGATGTGACCGTGAAGGTCGAAATTCCGGACGACAAGCACGTGCTCTTGCGGGTTCGCGACCGCGGCATCGGCATACCGGCCGAAGAGCTGAAGCGAGTTTTCAAACGTTTCTACCGCGTGCGAGGCCGCGCGTCATCCCGGGTGAAGGGCACGGGTCTTGGATTGTTCATCGTCCGCGCCATTGCACGGACGCATGGAGGCCGGGTGTTCGCGGAGAGCGGGGGCGAGGGCAACGGCACCACCATCACTCTGGAACTGCCGAGGAGCCAGACGTGAGCCGCGTTCTGATTGTCGAAGACGAAGCGCACCTGGCCGAGGGGCTGCGCTTCAACCTTCAGGCAGAAGGGCATTCCGTGGACGTCGTGGGAGACGGCGAATCGGCCCTCGAGCGGCTTTCGGGTTCCGGCAAGCCATGTGACGCGGTTGTGCTGGACGTGATGCTGCCGGGGAAAGACGGGTTCACAGTCGTCAGCGAACTGCGCCGGGCGCGGAACTACGTGCCGGTTCTCATGCTGACGGCCCGCGGGCGCCCGGAAGATGTGCTGGAGGGATTTGCGGCCGGCGCGGATGACTATCTTCCGAAGCCGTTCGAGCTGCCTATCTTTCTCGCGCGCTTGCAAGGCTTGCTGCGCCGGAGCGAATGGCTGCGCGACTCCAGGAAAAAGCCGAAAGACAAGCCCATGGCGAGCAAGGGCGCGGCCGCAAACGGCGCCCCAGATTACGAAGTATTTTCGTTCGATGGAAAGACGATTGATTTCGGCACGCTCGAATTGCGGACGAACGGAAGCACGATTCAGCTTACCCTGATGGAGGCGAAGCTTCTCCGCCACCTGATTCGCAGCAAAGGGCGCATGGTATCGCGCAAGTCCATTCTGGAAGATGTGTGGGGACTGCGCGAAGACACCGACACGCGCGCGATTGATAATTTCATCGTGCGGCTCAGGCGTTACCTCGAAAAGGATCCCGCCAAGCCGAAGCACCTGTTGACCGTGCGCGGAGTGGGCTACCGCTTCGTCGCTTGGGATCGGGGCAGCAGGCAGCTTAGACGCGAATGGCGCGTGCGAGCTTCACTGTCGGAGAGGGAGCCAAAGGCGATGCTCTTCCGCCGTGCGACAACAAATTCGCGGATACGCGCGACGTATCGGTTGCGTCGGATCCTGCGGCAAAGCGCTCATAGTCGGTCATGCGCGATTCATCCGTCGCTTCATGTCCTGCAGAAGTTAACTCTATCGTGCGGCTTCGCCGGCTGGGCCTGGCAGTCGAGAGGCAAGCCTCAATGATACCTGCTGCTCCCCCGAATCCTACGTCTTGATCATTCCGGTGGCGACAAGCGCGTCGCCACGGCGCTCGAGAATCACGCGCGGCAGAGGCTTGCGCGGCGGTCCTTGCAGCACGGAGCCGTCGGCGACGGAGAACGCGCCGCCGTGGCACGGACAGTTCAGGCGGTTTTCTTCCGGCTGATAGAACAGCGGGCAGGAAAGGTGGGTGCAAATCCTGCTGTAGGCGACGTAGGTGTCGTCCGCAGGCCGCAGCAGGAAGCAGGGCTCGACATCCGTCGGATAGGTGAAGAGCTTGGAGCCGCCGACGGGAATTTCGTTCACCTTGCCGATGGTTTTCTGCGGATACGTCTTTCCACAGCAGGCGAGGAGAAAAACCCACACACCGCTCGCGAGCGTCGCGAGCCCTGCGAGCGAGACCTTATGGAATCGCCGCCGCGATAGCTGGCCATCCTGCGCGCTGTTTTCCGCTCTCTTCACTTCGTTGGCTCGACCCTCGTTGTGGTGATTTTCCCGGGCAATTTGAGTCTCACAGAATACGACGTGTTTGCGGCGACACGGAAGCGGCGTTTGGATGGTTTTCTAACCGCTCCATTTTCAGCGAATTACGAATTGGAGGAATGCTTGCGATATTTCGCCACGAACGCAAGAAGAAGGAGGCGGACATGGAAAGCGCTGGCATGGAAAGCATCGTTGGATTCCTTGGAGTGGGATGCGTGATCGGGATATCGATCGGGCTAGCGCTGGGACTCGAATGGCTCAGCCTGCGCGCCCTGATGTACCTGATGCCGGGGCAGGCGGCGGATGCGGCCGCGGCCGCTGAGCGGACCGCAGTCGCGAGCCTGACGGCTAGCGGCCGCCTGGCTGTCGTGCGATCCACGTCCGAGCAACGGGTGACGGGGCTGTGGGCGAGCGGTCGATGGGCCGTGCCGGTTCCAGCGAGCCGGATTGCCGGCATAGGGGATTCGCATGCATTCCGGGCGCGGGGGTTGCAGACCGCGATGGGGCGAGTGGTGCTGCCGTGCCACGGCGGGGTTTCGCTCCGGATGAAATCGGAGCGAGGAGAGAAGGAGAAACACCATGCTGTTCCTTAGGTTCCTGTTTTTTGTGATTGCGGTAGGGGCACTCACTTTGGCGGCAGGCATCGTGCTCTATGACGTCTATCTCGCGTTCGAACTCAACCGGCTGTTGCAGCGCCGCCCTCGCGTCCCATCGCAAGCGCTTGGCGAAGGGGAAACGCCTGCATTCGAGGCGGCGCTACCCGCACGTCTTCCGCGCCAGCCCGGCCCGCGCCGCGCAATCCGGTGGAGCACGGCGGCCAAGTTCAGCGTGATAGCGGCGCTTTCGGCGCTCGTCGGCCAGAGCATCATCGTCGTGCCGGACGGGGAAGCGGGCGTTCGCATCAGCCAGATTTCGGGTGTGCGCCCCGGCACGCTTTACCCCGGAGTGCACCTGATCGTCCCATTGTTCACGCGCGTCGAGCTGTACGACACGCGGGAGAAGGTTTTCTCGACGGCTGCGTTGCCAAACAGCCGCGAGAAAGGAGAGGTGCTGAGCATCGAAGCGCGAGAAGGATTGTCCGTGGGGCTTGCGGTTGCCGTGCGCTACCGGATCGACCCGAGCCGGCTGGATTACATCCAGACGAACCTGCCGCAGCCGCTGGACGAACAGATTGTCGCGCCGGTGGTCACGAGTGTCTTCCGCGAGCTGGGGCCGAACTACGTGATCCGCGATGTTTTCTCCACCAAGCGCGAGGAGATTCGCGGGCGGGCGGCGCAGATCATCACGGCGCGCCTGGCGGACGATGCCATCGTGGTCAAAGAAGTGCTGCTGCGCAAAGTTGCCTTGCCCGAGGAATATTCCAGAGGACTCGAAGGGCTGCTGCTGAAGGAGCAGGAGGACGACCGCACGTCGGTGGACGCCGAAATCGAGCAGAAGCGCGTGAAGATCGCCGAATCGCAAGCCGAGGCTGCCAAGATCCGCGAAGTGAAACACGCGGAAGGAGACGCGCAGGCGCGCGTGATCCAGGCCAAGGCGGAAGCGGACGCGATGCAGTACACGCTTCCGCTGAAACAGAAGCAGATCGAGCAATCGCGCCTGGAGGCCGAAGCGCGCAAGGAAACGACGCTCAAGAATGCCGAGGCCGAAGCCGCGGCGCGGGTGAAGAACGCGGAGGCCGAGGCGCAGGCTAAGGTGATCGACAGCAAGGCGGAGCAGGAGCGGCGTGGCCTGCTTGCGGATGCCGATGCGAACCGCATTCGCCTCACGGCGAGGGCCGAATCGGAAAAGTTGCAGCTCGAGGCGGCGGCCCTGAAAGCCAATCCGCTGCTGATCCAAAAGATTGTTGCGGAGAAGCTCTCCGACAAAATTCAGATCATGATGGTGCCCACCGACGGCAAATTTTTCTTTCCGAACGACGTGCTGAGGTCGATGCAGTCGGAAGGCGACCCTCCGGCGAAGGCGGGCGGAAAGTAAACGAGATTCCCGGCCTGCTTCCTTGGGCGGCGACATGGCGCCGCTCACGGGAGAAGGAAGCGGGCCGTGGAGTGTAGCCGGCAAAAACCCTTGCGGGTGGCTTCGCCTTACTCCGGAATTCGAACCTCCGAGTGAAGCGAAGCCATCCTGCCGGCTTTTTCGAAAATCCTGCCGGGTTAACTGAAAGAATGTGATGGGGGCCGAGTGCAGCCTTGCGTTTTTCGCTTGTGCTATGATGACAAATCGCGAACGCGCTGTGCGTTTGGCGCAAGACAATGCGGCCCTTCCGCCGACTCCTTCCTTTGTTGCAGGCGTTCCTGCTTATTTCGCTCGCGGCATTTTTCGCATGCGCGTTGTTTGGCCAGGCGCAAACTCCGACGCCGCAACCGCCAGCTCAATCCTCCGCTCCGCCGTCAGGGGCGCCATCGGATCAATTGCCGCCGGATTGGAGTGAAGCCGTGCGCGCACTCGCCGAGAAAATCGCTGCTGCGTTGCCCGCTCACTCGACACTTTCGCTCGACGTGAAGAACATCTCGTCGCTCACCGCTTCCGATGCTACCGGCATCCGCCAAGCGTTGCGTTCGGAATTAAATCGCCGGGGCTTCCGAGCTGCGTCCGGGACATCTGCGGGAAGCAAAATTGAAGTCACTCTTTCTGAAGGGGTCGCAGGATACGCATGGGTAGCGCGGTGGCGCGACAAGGAAGACGAACAAGTGGCGATCGTCGCGGCGCCCAAAATTTCGGGCGCTGGTGACGACAAAACACAGCATTCCCTGTCGCTTGAAAGAAAACTCGTATGGCAACAACCGGCGAAGCTGCTGGATTTTGCGCTTCTGGCAGATGTGAATGATGCGCACTCCACATTGGTAACGTTGGAGCCGGATCGCCTGATATTCCATTCATCGGCGGATTCTCCGCAAAGATCGTCCACTGTGGTGGCGATTCCGCACCGCAAGCCGCTGGCTCGCGACGTGCGCGGGACAATCAACGTGGGCGGAAGAACGCAGGTCGCCGATGCGCAGTGCACGGGGGATTTCGAGAAGGCGGACGGAATCATCTGCGCTCCATCGAACGACACGGGGAGCTTTCAGACGCAGCAACGGATCAAGATTCCAGGGCACGAAGACAGCGAATCGGCGTTGTTGACAGAGGGATGCGGCGGACGGCCGATCACGCTGGTGACCGGAACGGGCGACTGGACGCAGACAGACTCGATCCAGGGATATGTGATGTCCGGCGCGCAAGGGTCGGCATCGGGGACGCCGATCGAATTTGAAGGTCCGGTGCTGGCGATCCACAGCGAGGAGAAACGCAATGTCGCGCGCGTGATCGTCCGCAATCTGAAGACGAACAACTATGAAGCGTACACTGTTACCGCGACTTGCGATCATTAGCCTGGCGTCCGCGTTTGTGCTGAGCGCGATTCCGGCGCGCACGGCGCGGCGGCCGAGGTATGGCGGAACGCTGCGCGTCGAAATGGGCGCGGCGGTGAGTTCGCTGGACCCGGCGGCTGCGGCGGCGAATCCCGAAGAAGCGGCGGCGAAAGAACAGCTCGGTGCGCTCGTGTACGATCACCGGAATGCCGACGGAATGTGGGCGGGCGATGTTGGCTCGGGCGCATTCCGCGTCACCACGTGGGAGCCGGGGAAGCGCGCGTCGCTTGCGGCAAATGATGATTATCGCGGGGGCCGTCCTTTCGTGGACTCGATCGAGATTCAGATGGGACGCCCGGCGCGCGAACGCCTGCTGGATGTCGAACTCGGCAAGACGGACTTCGCGGAGATTGCGCCGGAGCAGGCGCGCGCAGCCGCCGATCGTGGCGTGCGCATAAGCCGCTCGCAGCCGGACGAATTGCTCGCGCTTGTTTTTCCCATCTCGGGCGATGGCAAGGATGATGCGCGCGTGCGGGAAGCCATCGCGCGAGCGGTGGACCGTGCGGCGATCGTGAACTTCATCCTGCAAAAAGAAGGCGAGTCCGCGGGCGGGCTGCTGCCGCAGTGGTCGAGCGGAACTGCGTTTCTTTTCTCAACCGCGGGAGATGCTCGTGGCGCAAAGGAAATCTGGTCCCAAATCGCGGCGTCGCCACGATTGGTGTTGGGATATGATTCCGCTGATTCTCTCGAGAAATCCGTAGCGGAGCGAGTGGTTGTGAATGCACGCGAAGCGGGAATTTCCTTGTCGCTCAAGACCGCCGCTATGGGTGCGCCCACCGGCGTGCGGTTGATGCGCTTGCGAATGGCATCTCGCGAGCCTCGCCTTGCGCTGGCAGGATTTCTCGAACGGCTCGCGCCGATGACCGGCATTGACGCAGCCACATTAAGCAATGTTGCGTCGCCGCAGGAAATTTACGATCGCGAGCGCGCCATCGTGGAGAGCTATCGCCTGATTCCGCTGGTTTGGCTGCCGCAAGTTTACGGTCTGAGCGCGCGCGTGCGAGACTGGAAAGCACCCGCGGCCGGCGAAAACTGGCCGCTCGCCGATGTTTGGCTTGAAGAGGCACCGTGACGTTTCGCACCAAACTTTTCTGGATCTTCACGCTGGCGATGCTGTTCGCCGTTGGGCTGATCGCGGCGGGCGTCACCATCGTCACGCGCCAGGCGTTCGACGAACTGAATCGCCAGCACAGCGATGCGCTCATCGCGCAGTTCCAGAAGGAATTCGCGCGGCGCCAGGAAGATGTGGTTCACCGCGTACGCGGAATTGCCGAGGAAGAATCAACCACGCGGATGGCCGTGGCTTTGAATCTTCCCAAAGGCGATGCGTCCGTTTATGTAAACGATGCCAGCGGCGTTTCGAGGTCGCACCAGCTCGACTTGCTTGATTTTGTTTCCAACGACGGCTCCATCATCTCTTCCGCGGAATGGCCGGCGCGGTTCGGCTACAAGCTGGATTGGATCACGCGACCCGAGGATTGGGCGACGGTCGGCCCTTTCTTGATGAAAATGGATACGGCCGAGGGGCCTGCGCTCGGACTGATGTCCGTGGCCAAGGTGCCTGTTGCGGACAAATCGATTTATGTTGTCGGCGGCGAGCGGCTGGGCAAGGAATTCCTGGCATCGCTGGTGCTTCCGGCGGGGATGCGCGCGCTGCTGTATCTCAATCTGGATCCGAGCTTCCAAAGCGCCAATCTTATCCAGACCTCCAACGAGGTGGTAGACGCGGAGCGCTTCGCGCCGCTGGTGGAAAAAGAGCGCCGCCAGCCGGGAGAGCAAACCGCGAAAATTGATTGGACCGCGGACGCTGCCAGCGCGGAGGTTTTTCACGCGCTGCCGCTTCAGGGGCGTCAACGGGACTTGCTCGGCGTGCTGCTTGTGGGAAGTTCGCAGCGCGACGTAGTAACGCTCGAGCGGCGCATCCTGTGGTTGGCGCTCGGCGTGGTGGCCCTCGGCTTGCTCATTGGACTGCTTATGAGCTGGTGGGCGGCGGCGCGTGTAACGCGACCGGTACGAAAACTGGCCGAGGGCGCGCACAGAGTGGCCGAAGGGAACTGGAGCGCGCGAGTGGATGTCCGGAGCGGCGGCGAAATCGGGCAACTCGCGCGGGCGTTCAATCAAATGACGGATCAACTCGTGGAGCAACGCGAACGCCTGGTGCAGGCCGAGCGCGTGGCGGCCTGGCGCGAAGTGGCGCGCCGGCTGGCGCACGAGCTGAAGAATCCGCTCTTCCCGCTGCAGACCACGGTGGAAAATTTGCAGCGGGCGAAGGAGCGCCATCCGGACGAGTTCGAGGAAGTATTCCGCGAGTCCACCGGGATCCTGCTCGCCGAGATCGAAAACCTGAAAAAGATCGTCGGGAGGTTCAGCGATTTCGCAAAAATGCCTCAGCCCGAGCTTGTGCCCGTAAGCCTGAACGAAGTGGTGCGCGCCGTCGTCAAACTATTCGAAGCGCAGTTCGGCGCGGTGGGGCGCCCCCCCATCACTCCCGAGCTTCATCTTGAGGAAGACCTGCCGGTGATTCAGGCGGATTCGACGCTGCTCACGCGCGCGGTCGAAAACCTTGTGCTGAACGCGATGGACGCGATGCCTGCCGGCGGCGTGATCATGTTCCGCACCACATCGGAAGAAAAAGGCGCCGAGGTGCATCTAGAAATTTCGGACACGGGCATGGGGCTGACACCGGAAGAATGCGAGCGCCTGTTCACTCCGTACTACACCACGAAGCTGCACGGCACGGGACTGGGGCTCGCGATTGTGCAGTCCGTAGTGAGCGACCATGGCGGACGCATTTCCGTCGAGAGCGAGACAGGCGTGGGCACTTCCTTCCACGTTCATCTGCCGCTCAAGCCGCCACCGCATCCGAGGCCCGTAGATTTCCCGGCGACGCTGGAAGAAAACGAAGCCGCGGATGTGGCGCCCGCAGCGGAGGAAGAAAAGAAAGAAGCGTAGCCGGCCGTGCCTGCAAAAGCTCATATCCTCATTATTGACGACGACGCGAATACGCTTGCGTCGCTCGCGCGGGCGTTCCGCCTCGCTGGCCATGAGGCCACCGTTTGCGATAACGCGCAACGCGCCCTCGATCTTGTAAAGGCGGGACGCTTCGATTTGATCCTCTCCGATGTCGTGATGCCGGGGAAAGACGGCATTGCGCTTCTCGAAGACCTCAAGAGCATCGGCAGCACCTCGCCAACGGTGATGATGTCCGGGCAAGCCACGATTGAAATGGCAGTCAAGGCCACGCGGCTCGGCGCGTCCGATTTCCTGGAGAAGCCGATCTCGACGGACAAGCTGTTGCTGACCGTGGAGCACGCACTGCGCCTGACGCGTCTCGAAGAGGAGAATCGCGACCTCAAGCGCCGGCTTGGCCGCCATCACATCATTTGGGCGAGCCCGGCCATGCGCGAGGTAATGACCCAGGTCGAGCACGTCGCCGCGAGCGAAACGCGCGTTTGCATCCGCGGCGAAACGGGAACCGGCAAGGAGTTGATTGCACGCACGCTGCACGAGAAGAGTCTGCGCCGCGGAGGATCTTTCGTGTCGCTCAACTGCGCGGCCATTCCCGCCGAACTTATGGAATCGGAGCTCTTCGGCCACGAAAAAGGGTCCTTCACGGGCGCGGCCACGCGCCACATCGGAAAGTTCGAACAGGCGCACGGGGGCACGCTTTTCCTCGATGAAATCGGCGACATGCCGGTTGCGATGCAGGCAAAGCTCCTGCGCGTCCTCGAAGAAGGTGAAGTGGAGCGAATCGGCAGCGACCGGCCTCTTGCCGTGGACGTCCGCGTGATAGTCGCGACGCACCGCAATCTCGAAGAGCAGATTCGCCAGGGAAGTTTTCGCGAGGACCTGTATCACCGCATCTTCGTGTTTCCCATCAATCTGCCGCCGCTTCGCGAGCGCCGCGAAGATGTCCGCGTGCTCGCCGAACATTTTGCGCGCCAATTGGCCGAACAGAATAGCTGGAAGCCGAAGAGTTTTTCCGTCGAGGCGATCGAGGAACTGGAACGTTACCCGTGGCCGGGCAACGTCCGCGAGCTGCGCAATGTCGTTGAGCGCGTCCTATTGCTCACGCCGCCCAGTACACGGAGTGACGCACCCGGCGATGCGATTGACCCTATGATTGACGCGGCCACCGTCTCCCGCGCCCTTCCGCAAGCCGGGGTGTCTTCGGGTTCTTACGGGGCAGGCGCATTCACGCCTGGATCGGCAGGCTCTTCTTCCGTGGGAACCCTTGCACAGCGTGTGGAAGCCTTTGAGCGCGAGACGCTGCTCGCCGAGCTCAAGCGCCACCATCACCATATGACCAAAGCAGCCAAGTCGCTCGGTCTTGAGCGCAGCCACCTGTATAAGAAATGCCAGCAGCTTGGAATTGACCTTCGCGCTATCCGGCAATCGGACTAGGGCTCCGAATCCCATGTAAATCCGGCCTTCCCGCGCGTTGTCCCCCTAGGGTACACCGCTGAAAGCAAAACCTTTGTACTACTCAATTGAGCCCGGCGGCCCATAGCTGCCAACCCCCCCGGCCCAGTACTCTCGCCTTGTCGCAACCAGCACACCTTAACCGGATCGCGGCACGGGCTGGCGACCTGAGGGGGATTCAGAAATGCGCACTGAAGGATTCAGAAGCTTCGCACACACCTTGTTGTTCTTAGCCGCCGCACTCATCCTGTGCCAGCCGGTTCGAGCCCAACACATAGTGCCCCGATTGCCGTCCATTGAAGAAGTGGGCGATAACCCAATCAGCTTCATGCGCCCGCACCACGTGATTTATACGCAGGCCGGTTCGAGCTTAACCGGTCCGCCGAGTTCCGCCTTTACGCCTCGCCAGATCCGCCACGCCTATGGTTTCGACCAGATCACGAACCAGGGCTCGGGCCAGGTAATCGGTATCGTGGACGCGTATGATGACCCCAACATCCAGGCGGATTTGAGCGTGTTCAGCAGACAGTTCGGCTTGCCGCCTTGCACCACGAGCAATGGCTGCTTCCGCGAAGTCTTCGAAAAAAGCCGGCCGAATGCCAACGCGAATTGGGCGATTGAAATCGCACTGGATGTGGAGTGGGCCCATGCAATCGCGCCGCAGGCTAAGATTGTTCTCGTCGAAGTGTCTTCGAACAGCCTGAGCGACCTCCTTGCGGGCGTGGATATCGCGGTGCGCAACGGCGCTTCCGTGGTTTCCATGAGCTGGCTGGCCGGAGAGTTTTCGGGCGAAAGAAATCAGGACAATCACTTCGCTTCGAATGATGTCACATTCCTGGCCGCTTCCGGTGACAATGGCACCGGCCCAGCGTATCCGGCTGCATCGCCAGGCGTCGTCGGAGTCGGCGCTACTTCCTTGAGCCTCGATTCTCAAGGCAACTACCTTGCAGAAACCGCGTGGAGCGGCAGCGGCGGCGGCTTGAGCGCCTACGAACACGAGCCTTTGTATCAGGCACAGTTTGGCATTCCGGACGATCCGTCCGGTGTTCGCGGCATTCCGGACGTTTCCTACAATGGAGATCCGGGAACAGGCATCGCCATCTACGATTCCGTTGCGCTCAATGGGTCCGCGGGTTGGTTCCAGATTGGCGGGACCAGCGCGGGCACGCCTCAGTGGGCGGCGCTCATCGCGGTGGCGAACTCCATGCGAGCTGCGGCGCGGAAAGCAAACCTGAACAGCACGGATTCGGCGCTTTATTCCCTGGCGAAGGCCGGTATTGGATCGGATTTTCATCCGGTCACGAAAGGCACGAACGGCGCATGCGGGACGATTTGCGATGCTCTACCGGGGTATGACTATGTCACAGGACTCGGAACCCCGAAAGCTGCTGCCCTGATCCCCGCCCTCGTGGCTCACTAAGGAGGCGCAATCATTCCGCCTTCGCGCCGGGTGTCGTTCATGGGATTTTTGGATCCTATCGGACTAAAGGGAAGAGTCCCAGGGGTGAGACTCCTCTTAACGGAATCTCCCCGGCTGCAAGCCCTAGCGCTGGTTACCACTTAGCGCAGCTCGAAATCTTTCACACAAATGCCGCGCACTGTGTTATACTTCTTTTGCGCTTAATACCGCGGTTGTGTTGTGCGGCTGCTCTTCATAAGTACCCGCCTTCAGTTCTCTCCGATGTCTTCAGCGTAATTTAAAAAAAGAACTGGTCATGCCCGTCCGCTGCGCCCTGCCGGATTTCCGTTTGCGTGCAGCGGCGGCGCCAGCAAAGAGAAAACAAGAATTATGCAAAGTTTTTCAGAATTACCGATTTCCAATTCCACCCGGGAGCGCCTCGCGTCGCTGCAATTTTCGACGCCCACTCCCATACAAGCCGCGGCGATTCCGCCCGCGCTCGAAGGCAAAGATGTGCTCGGCACCGCTCAAACCGGAACGGGCAAGACGCTGGCTTTTCTGATCCCGATTATCGAACGGCTGCTTCGCGAAAGTAAGCCGGGAATCGCGGCACTTGTGCTCGTTCCCACTCGCGAACTGGCCATGCAGGTCGTCGAGGAGTACAACGGAATAAGGGGCAAGCAACTTTCGCCCGCCGCTCTTGTCGTGGGCGGCCTATCCGAAGGCGCTCAACTCAGCGCGCTGCGCAGGGGAGCCCGCGTGGTAGTAGCCACGCCGGGGCGCCTCGAAGACTTTCTCGATCGCAAACTGGTCAATCTGCACGGGATCGACGTACTCGTTCTCGACGAAGCGGATCGCATGTTGGACATGGGGTTTCTCCCGGCCATTCGCCGCATTGCGGCCTTGCTGCCGAAGGAACGCCAGACGATGTGTTTTTCAGCGACGCTCGAAGCTTCGGTCGCGCACCTCGTGCACGATTACATGAAGAACCCCGTTCGCATTTCGCTCGGCTCTGTCTTGAAGCCTTCGGAAAACGTGCGCGTTCAGGCGTTTGAGGTTGGCGCCGGCCGCAAGCAGGATGTGCTGCAGCGTTTGCTCGCCAAAGAAACGGGCCGCTGCCTCGTTTTTGCCCGCACCAAGCGCGGGGCGGAACGGCTTTCCTACAGCCTCACGCGTGAAGGTTTTGACGTTGCGCTGATTCATGGCGGGCGCTCGCAATCGCAGCGCACGGCGGCCTTAACCGGATTCCAGCAAGGACGCTACCGCGTGCTTGTCGCCACCGACCTGGCGGCGCGCGGGATTCACGTCGAGGACATCGTCCACGTGATTAACTACGACCTGCCGGAAATCGCCGAGAACTTCATTCATCGCGTCGGCCGCACCGGCCGCGCGGGCGAACGCGGCGTTGCTTCCACGCTTTTCCTGAGAGAAGAGCGCTCGGAGCTGCTCCAATTGGAGCGCACTCTGGGCGTTCGCATGGAACGAATGCAAGCGGATGACACTCCGATCGTTCGGGAGAAGCCAAGGCGCGTGGAAGTGGCCTTGGCAGGCTCGGCCGCCAGAATGGCTCCGCTGCCGGGGGAGTTCTTGCAGGCGCAAATGCGAAACTAGCCCTGCTTGCACACGGCCCTGAAGGGCGCAGTCCTGGAACCACGGATCGTTCCAGTTGGCGCATAAATGGAGTAAAGGCTCTAAAATAGAGGCCTACATGGAGAGGAGCGAGCATGAGCAGCGAAAAAGTCCAGGGTCGCGGGCGGTTGGTACCAACTAGGCCGACCGGTGTTGAATATCAGGTCGAGTATCGGATGCGGATAACGATAGAAACCCGGCAACATGGCCGGGCCCCTGCCGTCACCGCCACAAAATGGAACGAGTGTTCCGTGCGCTCTCCTCAGGCGCATCGCATTCCGGACGGTCACTACTTCCTGCATCCGGACGAGGGAAAAGTTCATCAACTGAAGTCAGTTGACGGCAAGTGGCATTTTCTCGCCATCGCTTAACTCTTAACAACTCTTGGGCGCGACCCGCGCTAACATGCGGGTCGCGTCTCATAGTTCTTCCTGATCTCATAGTTCCGCTGGCAGAGCCTGCCTTCGCGTGCGAAGATTCCACTGGGTATGGATCAGCTTCCTCTATCGCTGGCATTGGGCGGCGCGTCCGCCGCGAGCGGAATCTTCGCCTGGGGTGCGGTGTCGCCGTCGGCGCAGCTCTTTGGCCCCACCATTCGCTCCACGGGACACGCTTCGACACTTGCCCTCACGTTCGACGACGGGCCTAATCCGGCCGCCACACCGCAGCTTCTGAATTTGCTCGATCGTCATAACGCCCGAGCGACGTTCTTTCTCGTCGGCAAGCATGTCCGATCGTTCGGGTCGCTTGCGAAAGAGATCGCCGATCGCGGCCATAGCGTGGGCAATCACACGGAAACGCATCCGAACCTTACGTTTCTCTCTCGCCGTCGCATTGAAGACGAACTCAGCCGTTGCGACTTGGCGATCGAGTCCGCAACAGGCAAGGCAGGGCGATGGATGCGCCCACCTTATGGTTTTCGGGGTCCGCAACTCGACCGCGTCATCCGCCGTCGCGGCGGCGCGGGCGTGGTGATGTGGTCGGTTGCCGCCCGCGACTGGCAACCGCAGCCTGCTGAGCGCGTAGTGGAGCGCTTGCGGCGCGTGCACGGCGGGGATATTGTCCTTCTCCACGATGCAGACTACAAAGTTCCGCAGGCCGATCGCCGCCACACCATCGCGGCTCTCGAATATTGGCTTCCACGCTGGAAGGATGCGGGCCTTCGTTTCGTAAATTTGGACGAGTTCTAGCGCATGGAAAGATGGAAAGCTGGTATGCTGAACGCATACTTGCGACGTACGGCAGGGGCGAATGGACGAGAGGAATTTTTACACCGAGAAGGAAGAGATCAAGCAGATTTCGTTGGTGTGCCCGCACTGCCGCCAGGAAAACACGTTTCCCGTGCGCTGGATGGTGCGCACGAAAAAAGACCAGCTGCCGAAGGGCGCCAACGACGACGATCGCGCGCGCTTTGCCAAGGCGCGTACTTACATGGTTCGCGTGGATGACATGGTCGCCTGCCGGAACATCCGCTGCCGCAAGCGCTTCGATCTCACCGGCCAGACCGTCGTCCTGACGTAAACCACCCTCAAATCTCAGGATACATATCGAAGAACGCGTCGAGCGACTGCTTCAGCGTCTTCTCGATTTCTTCCTTGCTGCCTTCGATCAGATGCATCGTGACGCGCCCGGCGCGCCCGTTCTTCAATGCTACGTTCGCTTCGCCCACCGAATCGAGCTCCTCGGCGGGAAAAAGCCGCATACCGTATACCAGTGCGAGTTTCGCCATTTTCATCTGCCCCCATTCGATTCCCGGTCCGCCGCGGCGGGCGGGAGGAATCCTGAGCTTACACCACAAGCCCCGTGTAGTCCTTTCCTCCAATTGTCATGAAAGCGGTCTGCGTGCATGCAGTTAAAGGGAATTGCGAGGGAAATGAAATAACGGGCTGAAACAGTGAAGCTATTTCTCGCGAAGCGAAGGCAGCGCTTGTGCGTCGAGCACTTCTCGTATCTTCTGCGCCAGTGTTTTCAGGTTGAACGGTTTTTGCAGGAACGCCATTCCGCCTTCGAGCACTCCATCGCGGAATATGCTGTCGTCGGTGTATCCCGAGATGTAGAGAACCTTCAGATCCGGCTGCTTGGCGCTCAGCCGCGTGGCCACTTCGCGTCCGCTGAGCCGCGGCATCACCACGTCGGTGATCAGGATATGGATCGGCCCTTTATGCGCCGCAGCCGCTTCGAGCGCCTCCACACCGTCGCCGGCTTCGAGCACGCGGTATCCGGTCGTTTCCAGATAGCCCCGCACCAGCACGCGCACGCTCTCTTCGTCCTCGACGAACAGAATGGTTTCGTGACCCGGCTGCGGCCCGCTGGGCTCTTTGTCCGCCGCGCGCTTGTCCACATCCGCCGTCACCTGCGGCAGGTAAATCTTGAACGTGGTGCCGCGATCCACTTCGCTGTACACCCAGATGAATCCTCCGCTCTGCTTCACTACGCCGTACACGGTCGCGAGTCCCAGGCCGGTCCCTTTTCCCTGCGCCTTGGTGGTGAAAAACGGCTCGAAGATTCGCGACTGCGTGGCCGCGTCCATTCCGCACCCCGTGTCGCTCACCACGAGCATAGTGTAGTGCCCCGGCCCCATTCCCGCATGCTGCGCGCCGTAGGTCGAGTCAACCTCGATGTTGGAAGTCTCGATCGTCAATCGCCCGCCATTCGGCATGGCATCGCGCGCGTTCACCACCAGGTTGAGCAGTACCTGTTCCATTTGTGCCGGGTCCGCCTTCACATGTCGCAGGCTCGTGGCCGGCAGAAACTTCAGCTCGATGTTTTCGCCGATCACGCGTGCGAACATCTGGATCATTCCGTTCACAACTTCATTCAGGTCGAGCACGCGCGGCTGCAATACCTGCTTCCTGCTGAACGCCAGCAGTTGCCGCGTCAACGCCGTCGCCCGGTCCGCCGCTTTCTGTATCTGTTCCACGTTTTGCCGCAACGGCGACTCGCCGGCCAGCCGGTCGAGAAGCATTTCCCCGTGGCCCTTCACCACCATCAGAAGATTGTTGAAGTCGTGCGATATCCCGCCCGCCAGTTCTCCCACCGCTTGCATTTTCTGCGATTGCCGCAACTGCTCCGCCAGATGCCTGCGATCCGTGATGTCCAGCGCGACGCCGATCACGCCCAGGAGCTCGCCTTCCGTGCCGTGCAACGGCTGCACGTGCGATTCAAATATGCGTTTCTGCCATTCCATCTCGTACGTGACGGATTCGCCCTTCAGCGCCTTGCGGTGCGCCGCAATCCCGGCAAACTCCGGATCGTCCGTGTGGAAATATTCCGCCAGGGATTTTCCCAGGACTTCATTCGGCCGCAGTGCGAGCGCTTCCAGGCCCGCTCCCACACTCGACGTGAACCGCAATTCCGTGTCCGTGGTCCAGAGCACGGCCGGCATCTTCTCCATGATCAATCCCAACCGCGTGCGCCCTTCGTGCCGATCGGATTCCGTTCGCTCCAGATCCTCGAGCATGCCGTTGATCGCCGTGCTGAGATAAGTAAGCTCGTCCTGGCCGGACGTCTCCAGGCGCGCGTTGAGGTCTCCGCTCGCACCGATCTGCGTAATGTCTTCGCTCAAATCGGCGACGCGCGAGAGGATGTATCGCTCGAGTAGAAAGAGGGTCGTTGCTCCAAACACGAATCCCGCCGCGAGCAGCAGCAGCAGAAATTGCAGCAAGCTTGTGCGCCCTTGCTCTGAAATCGTTCGCGGAAGCATCACTCGCAGAATCAGCGCTCGATGGCCGTAAATGTCATCCAGCTCTCCATACGCCGCGATGGACGTGTCGTTGATCGGCCGCACCAGCCTCGGTTTCTCCTGCGAGATCACGTTTTGTACCTGCCGGAAATCGTCCGGAATGTCTTTGCCATCGATACATTCGATATCAAGCGGCATGTGCGTCATCGCGCCGAGCCGCCCCGCTTCGTCCGAGTCCAGCATGCGCCCCATGATCATTGTCCCTGCAATCGGGCCTTCGGAGTTGCTCGTGAGAATGGGCCGCGAATCCACGAGAACCGGGCCCGAGGGCAGCACCAGAATGCCCATCAGCTTGCTTCCTTCGCTCCCGTGCACCAGTAGGCGTGAGCCAACCCGAAGATGCTCATCTAGCCCGGCGGGGACGCTTCCCACATCCATCGTCGCGAGGTTAAAGCCCTTCGAGAAGACCTTGTTCCCGGAGTTATCGAGAATCACGGCAAAATTGATCTTGAGCTGACCGAATGTTGAGGCGGGGAACTCGGTTTCCACGTAAGTGGGTTTCTTTCCGTGCAGGTATGCGTAGGTTTGATCCCAGTCGGCATATTCGCTGGTGGAGCGATCGAGCGTGGCAATCTCATTCAGAAGAGCGCTCGTCGCGCGGTCCAAATTCTCCCGCGCGGTTTCTTCTTCCAAATGGGCGAACCCGCGCATCAGCAACACGCGCGAAAGCGAGTAGAGTCCCCCGACCAGCCCCAAGATCGTCATCCCGACAATCAGGAGCGTCTTCCCTCGAAGGGAAGATGGAAATCGTAGTCGTGCGGCTTCGACCGGTCCCATCTCTGCCTCTGGCCCCTTTTTCAAGTATAGGCGCGCCCGAATTGCCCGGCGCGCCTCCGGGCCGGGCCGTGTCCTATTTGTATACGACGAACCTTGCATCGAACTGGCTTTTCTGTGGGTCCGTGCACGTTTTGTAGCGCCGCGCGCTTGCTTTGTAGGGGCACAACATGCTGCGGCAGTCGAGCTCCGGGCATTCGTGTCACGATTGGCGTTCTCGCATGTCTCGCCGGCTCTTCGCCCCGGCGGAGCTTGACACGCACCCTCGCGCTGCCCTATGGTCTACGCAAAGAAAGAGCCGGAACCGCAAATCCCGGCCCTACCGCCGGGATTTCGATTGGGAGGTATCCGATGCCGCTAGACCTTACGACGCTCACCCTGGTCGCCAAGCCCGTCACTTTGGAAGAAGGCCTGGACATTCTGGAACGCGATCGCTACCGTTGCCAGTACTGCGGACTCGACGGCACGGCCAGCTTCGAGAACGCCCTGGCCATGTCGGTCGACTTCGTCCTTCCGCGCGCGCGCAAGGGCAAGAAGGACCCGCGCAACCTCGTGGCCTGCTGCCGCTCCTGCAACATGATCAAGGGCACGCGCGTGTATCACAGTTTCGACGAGGCCAAAGCCTACGTCCTCGCGCGCCGCGAGCAACTGCGCAAGACCTGGGCAACCAGGGCAACGCAGCCGCCCGGGAAAGCCGCGCATGCGCAGAAATCATCTACACCCGCGGCATCGCACGACGCGCCGAAGGCCGCGCCAAAGTCGAAGGTGGCGTCCGCCTCCGTCATCGGCAGCTCGCCGCTTTCGCTTCGCAAGGGTTGACCCGCGCTCGCAGTTTTCACTGAGTGCATGGGCAAGGGGATGGAGTCGGTCCGTACGGACGACGTGAGGTTCTCGTAGCGCCGGCGTCCCGCCGACCCTTCGAATCTGCGGCGAGATATTCTCTACCGTATTTGCAGATACATCTCGGCGCCGTTCGTCCGCATCCCTTAGGACAGCGAAACGGGGATCGAGGAAGGGGCAACTATGACGCATCATCTGCGCAGATTCCGATGGGTAGCATTGCTGCCAGCATTGTTGCTATTGGCGCTTGGACTGAGCGTTCCTGCTCGCGCACAGGACGGGCCGATGCCGCCGGCGCCAGCAAACCAACCGACGCCCGCCGCTCAGCCCGCGCCGCCGCCCGCGAATCAGCCGCCTGCTGCTCAGCCACCAGCCCAGCAACAGCCACCGGACGCAAGTTCACCTGCCGCGCCTGCGCAGCCCAACGCGCCGGCTGCCGCTGCCGCCGCTTCACCAGCGACATCATCGGCAACCGCCCCTGGCGCGAAGATTGAGGTTCCCAGCGGCACACATTTCCCGCTCGTTCTGCACAACGCCATCTCGACGCGCAGCACGCGCGCGGGCGATCCCGTCTATTTCGAGACGCTCTCTCCCGTCATGGTGGATGGCCGCGTGGTCATTCCGGCAGGCACATACGTTAACGGGGAGGTCACTGAATCGAAAAGGCCCGGTCGTGTGAAAGGCCGGGGCGAATTGATGGTCAAGCTGAACACTATGATTCTCCCCAACGGCTACATGGTGAATCTCAACGCGGTGCCAAGCAACGCGGGAACCGGCGGGGGCGAAACCACCACGAGCGAAGGCAAAATAATCGGCGATAGCCACAAGGCCGGCGACCTAGGCACCGTGATTGAAACTACGGCCGCCGGTGCCGGAATCGGCGGAGTCGCGAGCCGCAGCGCCGAGGGCGTAGGAATCGGCGCGGGTGTCGGCGCCGCGGTGGGGTTGGCGACGGTCCTTCTTACGCGCGGGCCGGACGCGGAGATGCCGCGCGGCACGACAGTGGAAGCGACTTTGAATCGCCCCGTTTTCCTCGATTCCGATCGAGTTCAATTCACTGGTCCCGGGCAGGCGTCCCCGCTTGCAGGGCCGCCGGATCGCGAAGCTCATCGCGGCAGAATCTTCTATCCCTTTTAGATATTTTAGAATGATTCTAGAAAGGCGCGGCTTCAGGGGCTAAAGCCCTGTTGAAATTATGGCGTCTTCGGCGGGGCCGAAGCCCCGCACTTCCATTTAGGACGCCATCGTTTCAGGAGCGAGTGGAAGCTCCTCTTCGGGCGGGTGAGTTCGGGATTCCTTCGGCAAATCGCAGCGGCGAAAAAATCCCCGCATCGAACGATGTTTTGCCCTGCGTGAGCCATTCGCGAACGAGTTTCGCGGTGACGGGGGCAAGCAGGATTCCATTCCGGTAATGCCCGGTCGCAATCAGCAATCCTTCGACGTCCGATGGCCCGAGAATCGGAAGATTGTCGGGTGTGCCAGGACGCAGGCCGGCCCACGTTTCAACAACTTCGGCGCCGGCAAGCGCCGGAACCATTTCGACAGCCGCAGCAAGAATTTGCCGCAGCCCCGCCGCCGTGACGTGCTTCCGGAATCCGGCGTCCTCGAGTGTGCTGCCCGCGACGACGCGACCATCGCGCCGCGGCACAACGTATCCGCTCTCGGAACGCAGCACGCGTCTTAGGCGAAATTCTGATGGCTGCAATGCCACCATTTGGCCGCGCACGGGATTTGTGGGCACGTAGTGCGCGAGCCAATTGTTTTCGCGCTCGTCTCCGATGCCGCGGGAGTAGCAGCCAGCGGCGACAATCACATGGTGCGCCGCAATGCGCTCGCCCCCGGCAATGACGCCGGTGCAGCGATCGCCATCGCGCAACAGGGAAGTGACGGCGCAGCCGACTCGGATCTCGGCGCCACGTTGTCCCGCTGCCTCGAGCGTCGCATCCGTCAGCAGGCGCGGATCGACGGTTGCTTCCTCGGGCAGCCACGCGGCGGCGCGCACGGCTGCTCCCATGCTCGGTTCGATCTTGCGCGCGGCATCGAGCGACACTGGTTCGATCGGCAACCCGAGGCGGCGGTGCCCGGCAATCATTGCATCGCGCTCGGCTTCGCCGTGCGGCGCAAGGAACACTTCGAGCGCGCCATCGCGAGTGAAAGTGACCGAGATTCCGGACGCGTCTTCGACAGCCGCAACGAATGCGGGATAGAGACGCAGGCTTTCCTTCGCCAGCGGGACGAGCGGCAAAGCGTCCGGGGAATCGGGGCCCGGGGACAACATTCCCGCGGCGGCCCAGGAAGCTTCGCGGCCCGGTTCCCGGCGATCGAGAACGAGGACGCGAAGTTTTTCCGCCGCCAGCTCAAAGGCGGTCGCGGCGCCGATCAGTCCGCCGCCAACAATGGCTACGTCGAATACGCTCACGAGGCAATAGTAACAGCAAAGAGCGGATTCGAAATGGGCCGCAGGAGCCGGGGACCGGAAGCTTTCAGAACGAATTCACAAGTTCAATGGAAAGCAGGCGGGCTTTTTGGGCCAGATTTTGAGCGCGGGTCCAGTCGTTGCCTTTGGTGGCCTCATGCGACTGGGCGAGAAAGCTGCGGATTTTCTCCGCGAGGTCCTGTTGCGCGGCGTTGAGTTGCCTGCCACTTGCCTGCTGGAGGTTCTTTTCCGCAATGGAGATGTCGTCGTTCGTCTTGCGCTCGTAACTCGCCTGATCGCCCGGAGAGAGTTGCGGCGAAATCTGAGGAGCGGGAGGGCGCGAAGTTTCCGCGGGCTGATCGGCAGATTCCGTGGCCGACTTCTTCGGCGCGGGCTTATGCGGAGCGGGAGGCGGCACAGGAGACGTGGGCGGCGGATTCGTGGCGGGAGGCGCAGCATTTTCTGTCGGGGGTGTAGGTTCTGGTTCGGTGGGAGCTTGCGTTTGCTTGATGACCGGGGCCGGAGAAGGCGCGACCGGAGGCGCTGCTTTCACCTTCTTGTCGCAGGACACAACTCCGATCGAAAGCCCGCACACAAGCAGCGCGGCGACAATTCGAGCGTCTGTACAGTTGTGGCTGGGCATTCTATTTTTTTTCTTCAGCGAAGGGCTGGCTGAAACCACGTACTTTTTCCACCGCCGGCTCGACCAGGCGGGCCAAAGGCAGCTCCACTCGAAAAGTGGTTCCGCGCCCGACCTCCGAATCGAATTCTATCCGACCATTGTGCAACTGTACAAACCTAAAGGTATTGGCCAACCCGATTCCGGTACCGCCCGGGCGGGTGGTGAAAAAGAGCTGAAAAATCTTCTTCTGATCCTCCGGTGAAATTCCCTTGCCTGAATCCGCGACCGACACGACCGCAAACTCGGCGTTGTGGCTCAACCGCAGCGTGATGCGTCCGCCGGGACTCGTAAAATCACATGCATTCAGCAGGAGATTGAGCACCGCCTGATGAATGAGCTGGCGGTCGAGCCGGATGCGAGGAAACTCCGGAGGCAGATCGGCGCGCAATTCCACGCCGGCCTTCGCGACCGAGGGACGCGCCGCGTCCAGAACTTCCTCCAGGAGCGCGCGGACATCCGTTTCCTCGAGGTTGACTTCGATGGGCTTTGTGAAATTCAGAAACGTCTTCACAGCATGGTCGAGCCTGTCAATTTCCGTGTCCAGCATTTTTACGGCCTGCTGCGGCTCGGGGTCCACGGGCATGTTGGCCTTGAGGACTTCGAGCCATAAGCGCATCGAGTTGAGAGGATTTTTCACTTCGTGGGCAACGCCAGCGGTGACGCGGCCGAGAGCGGCGAGACGCTCGGAAAGATGCAGCTGGTTGCCGATCCGGTCGAGAGATTCAACGTCGCGCAGAGTGACCAAAGTGCCCGTCGGGATGCCCTGTTCGCGGACGATCTGAGCGCTTAGTCCGATGCGCGCGGGCCCGGACACTCTTTCGAGAGTCACTTCCGTTCCCTCGACCGGTTGTATCTCGTTGCCGCTGATACGGAGTGCGCTGCGAACCGGATGCCCTGGCGGGAAGATTTCGCTGACCAAGCTCCCGCGCAGATCCTCCGGATGTACGCGCAGGAAATTTTCCACCGAGGGACTGACGAGCACGGCGCGGCCCTGGGAGTTGAACAACAGGAGGCCGTCCTCGAGGCCGCCCATGATTTGATCGAGGTTTTCGCGCAGAGTGCTGAAAATTTCGCGCACGTCGCGTAATTGCTTTCCGATGCCAAGGATTTTTGTGCTCACCATGCCCAGCTCATCGCCGCGTTCGACGGGCTCGAAGTCGAATTCTCCGACGGAGATGCGATCCAATTGCTTGGAAATCCGGTCAATCGGGGCGAGCGAGACGCGGCTCACCACTGCGGCCAGAAGAGTGGAGATGAACACGGAAGCGAGCGCATACCAACCGGCGGACACAAGGCTCGGGGAGATTTCATCGCGAATCAACGCCGAAGACAGGCCGATTCGAATGTCGCCGAAGGGGCCGGGCCCCAGATTGAAGGCAAGCGAATCCTCGTATACCTGGGGCGGCCCGTAGAGGGTGCGGAGCTGCTGGAAAAAACCGGCGTGCACGAAAGAGGCGACACTTGGGCGCGCCGCCACCTTCTGGCCGCGCAGCGATGCGTCACTCGAAACCAGAACTACGGCATTGCGATCGCTGATGGTGATTTCATAAATCGTCGGCGAATAACCCACGGCCGATTCAATCAAAGAATTCAGGGTGCTGCTCTCGTCGAATGCGCGCGTGGCGTAACGGCGCATATCCTCGGGGCTAGTGGATTTCGGTGATTCACCGCGCTCGGACGCGTCCGTGAGCGCGCTCTGGCACGCCAGAAAGATTTCCTGCGTCACGAAGCGGGCGCGGTCATCCGCCTGGCGGAGCACCTGGCGGGTCAGGCGGGCAAGGTACAGGGAGGAGACAGTGGCAACGACAGCCAGGACCAAGACGGAAACCGCAAGTGTGAACTTAGTTTTCAGGCTGAGACGCATCGTTCCGCCCCGCCTCGTATTCTTTGAGCTTGTTGTGAAGAGTCTTCAGACTGATGCCCAGCAGGTCCGCCGCGCGAGTCTTGTTCTGACTCGTGGCCGCAAGCGTTTGCAGAATGAGTTCGCGCTCGACGGCATCCACCGTGGTCCCAATTGGGAAGTGGATTCCGCCCAACGCAGCAGACGGGACCGCCGGCGAGCGTCCAAACTCGGAAGGGAGGTGAGCGCGGCCAATCGTTCCGCGGTCGGAAGCGATCGCGGCGCGCTCGAGCACGTTGCGCAGTTCGCGAATGTTCCCCGGCCAGGTATAGGACTTGAAGAGATCCATCACATCCGCGCCCGCGCCCGAAACCTTCTTTCCGTGCTTCTCCGAGATTTCCGCGAGCAGGTGCTCGACGAGGAGAGGCAGGTCGTCCTTATGGTCGCGCAGCGCCGGCAGATGAATGTTGAAAACGTTGAGGCGGAAATAGAGGTCCTGCCGGAGATGGCCGTCAGCCACGGCTTGCTCGGGGTTTTTGTTGGTTGCAGCGAGCACGCGAACGTCCACCGGCGTTTCGACTTTGCTGCCGAGGCGCCGCACTTTGTGATCTTCGAGGACGCGCAGGAGCTTCGCCTGAGTCTGCACGGGCATTTCACCGATTTCGTCGAGCAGCAGCGTGCCGCCATCGGCGAGCTCAAAGCAGCCGATGCGGCGTTCGGCGGCTCCGGTGAACGCGCCCTTCTCATGGCCGAAGATTTCGCTTTCCATGAGCGATTCGGGAATGGCGGAGCAATTAATGGCGACGAACGGGCGGTCGGCGCGGGGCGAGAGCATGTGAATCGAGCGCGCGACCATTTCTTTGCCGGAGCCCGTTTCGCCGGTGATGAGCACGGGCGCCGTGGAAGGGGCGGCCATTTCGACCTGCCGCATCACGTCCTGCATCGAGCGGGAAGTGCCGACGAGGACGCCAATTTTTCCGGCTTCGCGCAATTGACGCGTGAGAACCACGACCGCGCGCTGGTCGCGGGCGCGGCCGAGCGCCCGATCGAGCAGAGCTTTAAGGACCGGCGGCTTCAGAGGCTTTTCGATGTACCAGAATGCGCCGGCATCAATGGCTTGGACGATGCGCTCGTCGCTGCCACGGCCGGTGATGATGATGACAGGGACTTCGCGGATTTCTTCGGCAAGGTGAGCGAGCAGGTCGAGCCCGTTCATGCCGGGCAGCTCGACATCGGCAAGGATCACGCCCGGATGGAATTCGGGGAACTTGGCAATCGCTTCTTCGCTGCTGCCAACACCCAAAACTGAATAATCCCACTTGCGAAGAAGGGCTTCGTAGCCCTTGCGGGCGTTTTCTTCGTCCTCGACGATAAGGATGCGTTGCTGCGATGCGTCCGGCGCCATTGCATTGAATCTATCAGCACTTTGCGGGAAAACCAAGAGAACGAGGTATCTGCCGCATGAATTCGCTCCGACTCGGTTTTGAGAGTTTGTCTCATTTCGCACAGATTGTTAGACCCCTCTTTTGGTTGAATTGACATGGAACCTCAAAGGCCACGAAGTTTCACCGAATGAATGCAAGGCACTTTGGTGCAGTCCAGGAATGACATGAGTGGGAAAAACTTTCGAGTCGCACAGACAGGCGAACGGACCAACGCCGACGGAAAACCGGTAAGTAACAAAGTACTGCTGGCCATGCCCGATAATGAATACGAGTTGGTGCGTCCTGACTTGACGCAAATCGACCTGCCTGATCACCTCAGCCTTCATGAGCCGACACAAAATATCGAATTCGCCTATTTCCCGAACCGGGGAATGGTTTCTCAAGTTGTAGTGACCAAAGACGGTCGAACCGTGGAAGTGGGTGTCGTGGGGAACGAGGGCTACGTTGGAGCGGGACTGGCAGCCGGCTTGAGCAGAAGTCCCGTGCGCGAAATCATCCAAATCGCCGGCGATGGCTCCCGCATGTTGGGGAATGCGTTAGAACGCATCCTGCGGTCGGCCCCGCAGCTACAAGTGATATTGAACAGGCATACGGGGCTTCAAGGAATGCAAGTCGCACAGACCGCGGCGTGCAATCGGCTGCACGATATACAGCAGCGTCTCTCGAGGTGGCTGCTGATGACTCAGGACAGGGTGGATTCCGGAGTGCTTCAGATCACCCACGATTTCATTGCGACCATGATGGGTACCGACCGATCCACGGTGAGCTTGGCAGCGTCACTCATGCAAAAAGAGGGAATCATAGATTACGTGCGAGGTGCAGTGAAGATTTTGAACCGCAGGAAACTCGAAAAATCCGCCTGTGAGTGCTACGAAGTCATTCATCAGTTCGAGGACGATCTCGGATTGAGATAAAAATTCTTGCCCGCGTTGGATACCCGACAGACAGCCGTCCTTTGCAATCGGTAACCTACGGGACCTAATTGCGTTCAAATCGGCGGCCCTGGGGTCGTCACAGTTGCGCTCGAAAGAACCAATGCTACGCTGTCTTTCAGAAAGCATAGCCGCGCCGAATAGCGAGGTGCGCTAGGAAAGCCATGCGCCGCAACCTGGTATGGATCGACGAACAGCGTTTTCGGGGCTGGGGTTGCTCCGAATGCGAATGGGTGTTCAATCCTTCGGGATCGCCTACCGGCAGATCGCTCGATGAAATGAAGCAGAACTACGAGCGGCAGCGCGACCAAGACTTTGCAGCTCATGTTTGCGCTGAACACCCTAGAGACCGACAAAAAATCCGCTAGCGAATGGCAGACTTGGAGGATTCTGAAAGAATTTCGAGTCTGGTGTTGCTCAGTCTTCTCGGTTGGTTGCAAAGAGGTAACCATGGAACCGCCGTTCGACATTCTGAAGAAGATAGACGTCGTGAATTTCGAATGGGTGGACGTCGTTCGAGACTTGCAAACTGCCGAGGCCAGGATCCACGAACTACAAGCGCGTTCGCCCGCCGAATATGTCGTCTTTAGCGAGCGCATCCAACAGATTGTTGCCAGGTTCAACTCTCCGCTGGCGGGCGAGTGAGAGACTTCTGGTTCTAAGGCGCCGCGTGTCAACCATACCTCTAAGGCTAAGGCGACAAACGAAACGAGACGGCGACGCCGGGGCACACTTACGCACCCCGGCGGTCGCAGGCTCGCTCTTTACTCTCGAGTCGGGATCAGGCTTTAGCTGCTGCTGCTTGCTGAGCGCGCATCTGTTTCATAAACTGGCGCATGGCCGCTACGTTCCCTGGTGACCGGGTCTCCATCCACGTTTCGTAGCGCTGCGCGGCCTTTTCCAAGTTCGCCAGGAATTGCTTATTCGCGAAACGCTCCCGGAACTGCGGGACAACGGGCTTGACGAGCTCCCAGACCCCGAAAAACTCGCCGCTGGTTTCAAAAAAGAGGCCTTCGTGGAGCAGACCGTAGTTGAGCAGTGCGCAGGCTTGCTCCCAATAACTGAGGACCATCATTGCCAGCGCGCCTCCCTCCGTTCCGGGTGCGGCGATTCGCATGAGGTCGTCGAGGTTCTCCACGATGTAGTTCTTGAAGAACCAATCGCGGCCCTGGCGCAGCCGTGCTTCGCGGCGCTGGTCATAGACCTGCAAGTGGAGTTGCGCTTGTTCGTACGTGGGTTTTGTTTCCATGTTTCCTTTTCTCCTTTTTCTTTCTGTAGTTTTATGAACAACAGCAGAAAACCTGCGAGCCTGCGCCCGCGGCGTACGGCTACTTGATATCGACAACGGAGCCTTCGCCGTACCGGTCGTGGTGCCGCACCCAAGCCATCCCATGCTTCAGCCCTTCTTCGTCGCGCCCTTTTGGGGCAAGGTCCAGCCAATTGTACGCCCCGATGAGTATGTCCAGCCCGCGAGCGTAGCTTGAATACGTGTGGAAAATGTTGCCGGCCCCATCCTTGTAGAACACGCTCGTGCCGGGCCGTTCCTCGCTCGGAAATTGTTGCATCGCATAGTTGTAGTACACCTGGCCTTTCCCCAGCTCCTCCTGGGTCATCGACACTTGGTAGTCATAGTTGAAGTCGCTGCCGTGCGACGACACCCAGTGGAACCGCCAGCCCATGCGCTTCTTGAACGCCTCGAGCTCCGCCAGCGGCGCTCGCGAAACCACCGCCAGCCTCACGTCTCGTGCCGCGAGATGCACCACGCTTCCGTCGATATGGTCCGAAATGAACGAGCAGCTCGGGCAGCCCTCCTTCCAGCCGGGGCCGAACATGAAGTGGTACACGATTAGCTGGCTTCTGCCGCCGAAAAGATCGGCTAGCGTCTCCTTGCCCTGCGGACCGTCGAAGACATACTTTTTCTCTACATTCTCCCACGGCAGCTCGCGGCGCTGCTGGCATAGCTCATCGCGCAGCCGCGTAAACTCCTTCTCTTTCTTCAACAGCTCCTTGCGCGCGGCAAGCCATTCCGCCGGCGGCACCACTCTCGGAGATTCCCTCTTGCTCGTTGCTGTAGTCACGATCATTTCTCCTCTCGGTTGCATTCTCTGAACAAGACGTCTTCGCGCTCTTCCTCGGACGGAACATCTTCACGGCGAGAGCGGTAAACCCGCCAGTCGACGCCACGCTGCCGGTCGTCAACGCCGCGCTCGCCAGACACACGGGACACATGTGTTCCTCCCCCTCATCGCCATGGACGTTTACCGCGAACGATCTCCCGCCGCCGTTCGTGACGATGACGCCTCCGCCCGCTTCCGGACCCCTTCGTTGATATGGCCCCACCCGGACGACACCCCTTTTCTGTGATCTTCCGAGATCAGCCCAAGCGCCGCGTGATGGAATTTGATCAACGTTCCACCGTCGGCCTCACTCAAGCGGTACTGCACATTGGAGACAACCGGGTAGGACATAAACAACGGGCCGCTGATTTCGAGCAGCGTCGGCCGCTTGATGGCCTGCACATGCCCCCAGAAATGGCCGTTGTTGTCGCCCAAATCGCGGTACCACCTTCCCCCTGGCCACCCCTCAATCTTCATGGGCATAGGTGTGCCGTCGGTCATTTCGTTGTGTGGCCCGAGTTGATCGAGCAGTGCGGCGAATGTCACATCCAGCGGTGCGCGGACGTGGATTTCCTCGGTAACGCTTAGCGTCAAATTCTCAATGTTCTGTCTTGTCGGAATCATGGTTCCCCCTTGGTTTCGAGCCCGGCCGGACCCGGTTCATCTTCGTCTCGGCGCGTTCCTTCACGCGATTCAACTGATGCCGCCAGTAGCGCTCGAATGTGCTGGTCCACTCGTGCAGAGGCCGGATCGCGGCGGCGTTGGTTCGATAGAGCCTCTGGCGGCCATCGCGACGCACGTGGACCAAGCCCACATTTCGCAGAACGCGGAGGTGCTTCGACACCGACGGCTGCTCCAGGCCCAGGGTCGCCACAATCTCCCCCACCGGGCGCTCCTGGAGCGCGAGATAGTTCAGTATCTCCCGTCGCCGCGGCTCCGCGACCGCGTTGAACGCGTCCGATGTGGTGGCTGCTCGTGCCATGCGCCACATTACATTCCCATATAGGCATATGTCAAGCGTAATTTTTCATTTCTCTCTACTGCTATCCGGAGCGCACCATTTTGCTAGGCCAGCCCGCGAATGCCATCCGCAGATAGGGTAGATCGAACGATTTCGATATCAATTGTGCGGAGGACGAAATATCCGCCACACAGGACTGCGGCCTCGCGCGACACTCAACTAAAAAAAGTGCCTAACGCTGGCCGAGGTACAGCGGGCGAGCGAGGACGATTTCGAGCTTCGTGTCCTTCGGCAAGTTGAGATCCTGGCCGAGGCCGGAAGTAACCAGGAACGCAGTGGCCGCGGCGATGGCAGCGCCCGTGGCTGCTTTCTTCTCGTCGTGAGCGGCAATTCCCGGAGCAGCGCCGACCAGAGCTGCTTCCGCCGCGGCTTGCGCCTCCTGATCGCGCTTGCTCTTGGTGGCTTCGATTTCGCCTTCGTGGTCGTAGGCAACGCGCACGGAATGAACGCCGGGCGCGTCCGTCAAATCAGCTACCAGCGGCTTGCGGCCTGCGGGCGTGGCAATGTCGTCGAATGTAAGCCAAATCCGCGCGCGGCCCACTTTTCCAGCGGATTCCACTTTATCAATGTGGCCGTGGACTTCCGCGCCGGGCGGGAGAACGTTGCCCCCGGCGGTGGTGAGAGGCTCGAGCGTGCGGGCTTTGAATCGCTTGCCCGCCTTGTCGTCTTTTGTGCTGAGGTCGTCTTGAAGACCGATCAAGACGCGCGTTCCGGCGGGCACCTGGTCAGGGCCGGCTTGGGGAACGGCGGAAGCCGGTTGCGAAGACGGAGAATCTGGCTGCTGTGCTTGCGCGACTGCGGGCAGCGCGGCCGCAAACAGCAGGGCTGCTAAACACAAAAGCTTTGGCTCGCTTCTCATGTCCACCTCTTCTTGTTTCTGCTTTTTTCCGGCGCTTTCTGCTGGGCGTAGAAAGCGGATCAAGAACCACGAGATGAGATGATCGAAAGAGACGGAGGGTGGCCTGATGTTCTTGGGAGGATGTACCTTTTTGCAAAACCCGGCGCAAAGATTCAGAAAAAGGTTTCTACAATGCCGGGAGTGTGAACTATAATCCGCCGGGGTTTGACGGGACTGCGGACTTCCTCGAAAGATTTACCGGATCGCGTTTGGATGAGGTGAAGTTTTTGCAGTGCAGTTCTCATAGAAACGATTGCTGGCTGCCAGCAGTCGCAATGATTTGTTCGAATTCGGAGGAACGGATGAGATTTCTCGGACGTGCTGCGGCTTTGCTTGCTTTGGTTTTCTTCCTCGTCTCCGCGGGCTTCGCGGATGAGAAGAAGACCGATAAAAAGAGCGACGATACTTCCACGACCGCGGCGAGCGCTTCTGCCGCGCAGCCTGCCGGGACGCCGGCTGCGGCCGATGCGGCTGTGAATACGGGCACGCCAGCTCCAACGCCAGCGGCTCCGGTTCCGACGGGTATCGCTGAGCGCCCGAGGTCTGAAGAGGAAGCGCCAAAGTGGACTCCCATGCCCGCATGGAACGGAAATGAGGGGTTGTTCACGCTCGAGACGGGCGAGATTCTCCCGAGGGGCGCGTTCGATTTCACGGCCGGCGCGAACAAGATTTCGCGCATGCCGGGTGACATCACGGTGCTCGAAGTGGGGCCGGCATTTGGATTCGGCGTGAACCACTGGCTTTCGGTTTTTATGCAGATCGATGCGAACGATCATATCCATGTGGATCAGCCGACCTTGTTGAGCTTGAATTTCCCGCAGAATCCCCAGTTCCAAAACACAATCTATCCCAGGGAACTGCCGAATGATGTTTCCAACCCAGCGTACGTGGAAGATTTTCCGTTTGCGTCGCACAACGGCGGGGGGGTGGGAGAGGTTGACCTGGGTTTCAAAATCGGGTTCATGTCGGAGCGGCGGGGAGATCCGTTCAGCCTTTCGATCCGCAACGATTTCTTTCTTCCGACGAAGACCTCGTTCACCGACCTAGTCAGCAACCAGGTGCAGTACGGAACGTTCAATTATGGGATTGGCGTGCAAGCAAGCAAGCATTTGCTTCATAAGAGCATGCTCGCGACCGTGAATTTGGGGTACCGCTTTTCGCACTCTTCGAGCTACCAGGTTATTCCGCCAGGAGGCACGGTGGCGCAGACCGAGAAGCTCAGGCTGTCGGACCAGTTTTCCGCGGGACTGGGGCTGTTGATGTTCCCAGACAAGCGGTTCCAAATCATCACGGAATACAGCGGGATCGTTTTCGTCGGGAACGGAATCCCCAACACCACATTTGGAGCGCGCGATCCGGTAGACAGCACCGAGGGGGTCCGCTTGTATTTGTTCAAGCGTGTGGCATTGGATGTTGGCTACCGGTACTCGCTGAGCTTGTCGCAGCATGCGGATCGAAACGGGTTCATTGCGAAGCTTGGGATCGCCCTGCGAAGCGAAAAGAGCCCGCAAACCCAAAGAGGATATGGAGCTGAGGACTCGCTTACTTCGACCTGCTCGGTGGATGCTCCGTCAGTGGGTGCGGGCACGATTGTCCAGGCGACGGTGACCGCTGTGGATACGCTTGGCTATCCGCTCTCGTTTAGCTGGACGGCAACGGGCGGAACGATTGACGGCCGCGGCCCGTATGCGCGCTGGGATTCTACGGGCGTAGCCCCGGGAAACTACACGCTCACGGTGAGTGTGGGCAACGGGGCGGGGAAAACAACCACTTGCGCCTCGACCGTGACGGTACGGTAGCCGAAGCAAGAAGGGATTTCTTTTGCGCGGATTGCGTCAAACAAGGCTGGCGCAATCCCATTTTGGGTTTTCGCGCTCCCAATCCTGCAATCTATAGACATGCAAGCAGTTACGTAACTACGTACTATTACGGACTTGTGAATCTTCCCAATCTGGCACTAGACTCCCCGTTCTGAATTTCGCAATTGGTTGCTAAGAGCTTTGGAGTGAGGCGTGTGCAGGTGTCCCCAAATGGTATGCCCTTTGCTTTTGAAAACTGGGACGCTGGAATTCAGAAAGGGACGGAACGCAAGATGAAGACATCAAGCGGCGTCGGGGAAGGCACCGCAGCCGCGAAGGTTGTTGAAGTGGTGGAACGGCCCATCGCAGTGACCGCGTTGATTGTGGATGACGAGAATGCGACGCGTGATCTGTGCTACGACGTCGCGACCGGGTCGGGCTTGCGCACTCAGACGGCCTCGACGACCGAACAGGCATTGGATATTCTCGAGCAGTTTCCTGTGGACATCGTCATTACCGACCTGAAAGTGCCGGAGCTCGGCGGACTGGAATTGTTGAAGCGCATCCGGGAGACGTATCCGCAGACGGCGGTGATGGTGCTGACCCAATACGGCACGATTCCGAGCGCTGTGGAAGCCACGCGGATAGGGGCAGTGGACTATGTCACAAAACCGTTCCAGTTGCAGGAACTGAGAGGCAAGCTTGAGCGCGTGGTGCGGCTTCTTGAAGTGAACCAGGAAAACCGGATCCTGCGCGAACAGCTTCGCACGCGTCCCGGGTTCGGAGGTCTCATCGGCGTTTCGCCCAAAATGCAGCGGGTGTACCGCCTGATCGAGAGAGTGAGCCAGCACACCTATCCGGTGCTAATTCTGGGCGAGAGTGGAACGGGCAAGGAACTGGTCGCCAAGTCCATTCATTTCTCCGGACTCCGGCGGAACAGGCCGTTTGTGCCGGTGGACTGCTCGGCGCTTGTGCCCACGCTGATCGAATCGGAACTCTTTGGTTACGTGAAGGGCGCATTCACGGGAGCGGTGAACACAAAGCAAGGCCTCATGGCTGCGGCCGATAGCGGCACCCTATTCTTGGACGAGATTGGCGACCTGCCCGTGGACTTGCAGGTGAAGTTATTGCGGGCCTTGCAGGAAAAGGAAGTGAAACCGGTTGGTTCAACGGAACGGGTTTCGATTGCCGTGCGCGTGATCGCAGCCACGAACCGCGATCTGGAAACTGCGGTGCGCCAGGGCAGCTTCCGGCAAGACCTCTATTTTCGTTTGAACGTCGTGCACATCAAAATGCCGCCTCTGCGCGAGCGCAAAGGCGATATTCCTCTTCTCGTAAATTCCTTCCTGGAAAAATTCAGCGAAGCAAATGGCCGCGTTCGGACAATCTCCGAGGAGGCCATGACTCATCTCATGTCCTATGACTGGCCGGGGAACGTGCGAGAGCTGGAAAACGCCATCGAGCGGGCCATCGCACTGGGCTCGGGGCCCATTTTGCACGTCGGCGATCTACCCTCGAACCTTCATCGCGGGACCAGCGAGCGGTTGCCGGAAAACGACGAACTGTTGCCGCTCGACGAACTCGAGCGGAGAGCCATTCTGCGGGCGTTGCGCGAATCCTCCGGCGACAAACTCGCCGCGGCACGCCTGCTGGGCATCGGCAAGACAACGCTGTACCGGAAACTGAAGCAATATGAAGCTCAGTCGCAATCAAACTGAACCGCTTCCATCAGATCCTTCTAGGACCCTGCGACCCTTCCTGAATCTCTGAAATAAGGTTCCATCCCTAAATTACTAACAACGGACGTTCCTAGATAAGGAATATGAGTGCCAGATTGGGAAGCGGGACCTGGATCTCACCTTTCCGAATTGTCTAATGTGCTGAAAAGGCGAGTATTAAGCCGCTTGTCCACTTGGTCTGAGTTATGCAAGCGATTTATGCATGAGATCACAACAGCGCGACGAGCAGTATAAGCGGCTGGTTCGCGCGTTGCGCTTGACGCTCGAATACAGCCTGACCATCGGAGCCGCAATTCTGTGCGGCTACTGGATCGTCCAGGCAAGGTGGTAAGGAGGTGAGAAACGTCCGTGGCCCCGTGCTTCCTGCCGCGGTGGATGCGCAGGGGACCCTCCATGCGGCCAACCGGAGGGCGCGGGAGTTGCTGCGATTGAAAAAAGAGAGTCTGGCGCACCTGCGGGCGAGCGATTTTCTATCCACTCCGGCGGTTGACAATTTCATCTCGTGGTGCGAGGGGGCCGCCTCCGCCACCAGTGCCGCCCGGCTCGACGCCTTGCTACCAACCGGTCATACAATCCGCGTCACGCTCCGCACGATCCTCCCCGAGTCGCACCATATGCTTGTTTGTCTGGAGGAAGGTTCCGTCGTTGCGCGCGCGGAGGAAAAGTGGCGGCACACCGACGCGGAACTGCGCAGTGTCCTTGAGTCCGTGCAGGCCGGCGTAATTCTTCTCGATTCAACGGGCCGCGTGCGCGCTTCGAACGACCGCTTTGCCCAGTTCTTCGGCACCGATGCGAGGAAGCTCAAAACGATGGAGGGCTTCGCGGAACTGGATGGACTTCTCGCCGGGCGGTTCAGCAATCGTGAGGCTTTCTCGAAACACTGGAAATCCTTCGCCGATGGGCAAGGAACTCCGGCGCACGACGAATTGGAGATGGCGCGGCCTGTGCGCCGCGTTCTAGAACGCTTCTCGCGGCCGGTGCTCGGTGCGGAAGGCCGCGCGTTGGGGTGGCTCGAACTCTACTACGACGTTACAGGGGAGCGTCCCATCGAATCGAAGAAGCTGCAAACGGAAAAAATGGCCGCGCTGGGGCAGCTTGTATCCGGGATTGCGCACGAGCTGAACAATCCGCTCACGGCGATCATGGGTTATGGGCAACTCTTGCTCGGGCACGGTTTGCCGCCCCCCCAGCTTTCCGAGGCGAAGAAAATTTACCAGGAAGCCGAGCGCGCCCGGCGCATCGTGAAAAACCTGCTCTACTTCGCTCGGGAAAACAAGCCCGAGCGCACGCGCGTGGATTTGAACGAGATTGTCGAACGCACGCTCGCCTTGCGAAGTTACGAACTGAAGGTGGAGAAGATCCTGGTGGAATGCGATCTCGATCCGGACCTTCCGGAAACGCTCGCCGATCCCTATCAGCTTCAACAAGTGATCCTGAACCTGCTGGTGAACGCCGAGCAGGCATTGCTGGAAGGCCGCGGCTATGGACAGGTCCGGATTCGCACGCGCCACACCGCCTCCGACCGGATTTCCCTGGAAATTTCCGACGACGGCCCCGGCATTCCGCTCGACATCGCGTGGCGCATTTTCGATCCCTTTTTTACCACCAAGCCGTCGGGCGTCGGCACGGGATTGGGACTCTCGATTGTGTACGGAATCGTGAAACAGCACGGCGGCGAAGTGATGTTTGAAAGCCATCCCAAAGCGGGTGCAAGGTTCATCGTGGAGCTTCCGGTGACCGCCGTTCCCGTGATGGAAGAAGCAACCGCTCCGCCCGGCGATCCACAGCCAGATAGTGAACGCAGCGCGGTGCCGCCGGGCCGAATCCTCGTTGGAGGATGAGGCCACCGTGCGGCAGCTCATCGTGGATGTTTTGGGCGAGGAAGGCCACCGGGTGGAAGCCGTGCGGGACAGCCAGGAAGGACTCACGCGGGTTTCCCGAAACCGGTACGACCTTGTTATTTGCGATCTGCGCATGCCGAGGCTTGACGGCCCGGCTTTTTTTGACGCGCTTGTTCGCGCGGGAAGCCCGCTTGCGGAGCGCATTATTTTCATAACCGGCGACACGCTCGGTCCCCGCACGCTTGAATTTCTCGAGTCGCGCCGTGTTCCGTATCTCGCAAAGCCATTTCTTGTCGAGGAGCTAAAGATCGCCGTGAACCGACTTCTCGAGCGCAGCCGCAAGATTGCGGATGCGAATTCGCCCGTGGTTGCCCAGCAAGCTCGCAGCGCGAATAGTAGAGAGTGAGAAGCCACGAAAAAATGAGAATGGACTCAAATGGGAAACGAGCGACGATTTCCGGGGGGCGCAGCGCCGTGCTGGCGACGTCGGACTCCGACCTTGCGCAGAAGCTCGCAGCCGAAGTGGGGCGGTTTGGCAAGCTGGAGCCGGTCTGCAGGATTGCAGCCCTTGCGCAGTTGCGCGACCGCCTGAGTAAGATCGCGCCGCGCGTGATATTTGTGGACGGCATGCTTTTGGGCCAAGCTCCGGTTGCCGAATCCCTCCGTCAGTTGACCGAAACTGCTCCGGTTGTTTTTCTCGATTCCAATGCGTGCCAGGCGCAGGTCTCGCGGCTCCTGGCGGAAGGCAACGTCGAGCTCGTGGTGCGTATGGGCGACTTCATTCCACACGCCGCCGCCCTGATCGAGCGGCGGCTGCGCTGGGCCGAGCGCTCGGGATTCGGGCTGGGGCCGCCTTGGGCCGAATTGACCGGCGATATTCCGGAGATATTCCGGCACGAAATCAACAATCCGCTCACGGGAATCCTCGGCAATGCCGAGCTTCTGCTGGCTCACGGCGACCGCTTGACCGCCATTGACACGCAGCGGCTGCGTACCGTCGTTGATCTCGCCGTGCGCCTTCGCGAGAACGTGCGGCGCCTGAGCAACGCGTGGGAAGCCCAGGCACATGCGCTAAAGTCGGCTTAGCACCCGCCTATTCTTCGAGTAACCCGGGATAGGAAGCAAGCGCCCGACCGGCTTTCTCTAGACGTCAGTTCTTATTCTTCAGGTAGCGGTCAAACCATTCGACGGTGCGGCGAATTGCATCGATCTGGTTCTCGCGCTTCGCGAAGCCGTGGCCTTCCGCCGCGTAGTAATGTGCGTCCACGGTCTTGCCCGCCTCTTTCAGGGTTTTGACGACCTGTTCCGCTTCTTCCTTGGGCACGCGAATATCGTTTTCTCCCTGCAGAACGAGCAGCGGCGCTTTGGCGTTGGGAATGTAGGTGAGAGGCGAATCGGCATCGTAGATGACGCGGTCTTTTACGGGATCTCCGAGAAGGGTCTTTTCATATTCCTGCAGGAGCGGGTCTTCATGCTCGAGCATCGTGAGCCAGTTGATGATGCCGTACTCCTCTACGGCAGCAGCCCAAACGTCGGGCGTCTTCCCGATGGCCATCAGCGTCATGTAGCCGCCGTAGGACCCGCCCGTGATTCCGATTTTCTTCGAGTCCACGTAACCCGTTTCGGTGAGGAACTTCGCGCCAAAGACTTCATCCTGCAAGTCGCCGCCGCCGAGGTCCTTCACATTGGCCTTCTGAAAATCCATTCCGTAGCCGGTCGAGCCGCGGACATTCGGCGCAATGCAGACGTAGCCGCGCGTCACCAGAGCCGCCACTGAGCTATTGAAAAAGTCGACAGTCTGCCCAGTGGGGCCGCCATGCGGGAGCACGATGCCGGGATTCGATCCGTCGCGCTTCAGATTGAAGGGAATCCATACGAACGCGCTGATCACCTTTCCGTCGAAGCTCTTGTAATGGACCAGGTTCGAAGCCGGAATCTTGGCGGTGGTCAGGGATGCGATCGCGGAGTATGTCAACTGCCGCGCGCTCTGTGATGCCACATCGTAGATCCAGAGATCGCCCGGCTGTGTGGAGCTTTGGTGAGAGACCAGCAAACGCCCACCGCCATTCGCAAATCCGGTGGGATTGCCCGAGTAAAAATTGAGGCCGGCCGGGAAACTGATCTTGCGCCCTTTTCTTGTGGCCATGTCCCCGAGATAGGCGTCGGTGCGGCCATCTTCGTTGATAATGTAGGTGAATTGCTTGCCGTCGGGCGAAATGTCGCCCCCACCCGCTTCCCATTTTACGTCGGTGACCCACGAAACTTTCTTCGTTGCGATGTCCAGAAGTGCCACGTTGGGATAGCCACCCGGTTTGTCCGACGTGATCAAAAGAGTCCGGCCGTCCGGCGTGATTGAATTGACCTGATTACGATTCAGGCCCGTGTGCGGCGTGAGATTTTCCTGCGCACCGCTGGCGATATCGACGCGATAGATGTCCACATCGGTGAAGCTTGCATCCGAGCGGGTCGTGTAGAAGGCGTTCGAATCGGGGCTCCATACGGCGCCTCCCCAGATGTGATCCTTGGTTTTCTCGTTCGTCAGGTTGCGTACGCTGCGCGTCTTCCAGTCGAGGATGGCGACGTCCACGACCGAGGAAGTTTTGGGCTTGTACTGAATCGCGAGACGCGTGCCGTCGGGAGACCACGCGGGACTCGACTCCGAGATCTCGGGCGTGTTCGTCAGGTTGACGATCTCGCCGCCGTTTGAAGGGATCGCGAAGAGATCGTAGATTTCCGCGCCGCCTTGATCCGATTCGAATACGATCCATTTATCGTCCGGAGACCACGTGGCCGAGGACTGCCGGTCGTCCGACTGGCTGAGTTGGATCGGCCAACCACCTTCGGCGCTCACCTTCCACAGATTTGCCCTCCCCGTCATGTTCGTCGTGAAAACGACTTCTTTGCCGTCCGGAGACCACGCACCGCCGCCCGTCCGGCGTGTGAAGAAGAGGTCGTCGATCGGGACCGGGCGGGCGCTCGGTTCCGATAGGGAAGTGACGGATTTCGGGTCGGTAATTTCACGCGTATCCGGAGAATCGGACGCGAAAACCGCAAACGCGAACGCAAGAACCAGTGCCACCCGGCTGATTTTCATTCACGTCTCCTCAATGCCCCGCTCATCTTAGGCCGCGGCCCGTAGTGCGTCAATCGGTGGCACGCGCGCAATTGTGAGCGGCACCGGCTAAAACCCAAGGTTCAGCACGAGAGCTATTTACTTCGGGGTCGAGTTTACCTAACATTGGCATTGCCGCGGTCGTTCCTGGAGGCGATTCGCGCCCACCGTACGAACAACAGCCCATGGCACGTGCTCCGCGACTCATCGTGATTGAACCGAGCGGCGTTCGCCGCGAGGTGCCCATCAGCAGTTCGCCTTTTCGCATCGGCCGTCAGGCCGGCACGGAACTGATGCTGCGCGATAGCCGGATCAGCCGGCAACAGGCGCAGATCGTGGCGTCGAACGGCGCGTGGATGCTGGAAGACCTCGGCAGCCGCCACGGCACGTTTGTCAACGGGGAAAAAGTTCTGCGGCACGAGCTCCAGCCGAAAGATCGCATTGATTTCGGCATGGCGGACTCCTACAAGCTCGTCTATCTGGGCGAAGGAGCGACGATTGAAGAGCTCGTCGAGCGCGTGGAGGCGCCAGCGCCGACGCAGCCGGGTTCTCGCGAGTTGTACCATCTGGGCGTCCTGCTCGAAGTGGCCGGAAAGATGGGCACGGGCCTTTCGCTGGAGGATGTTCTGACGGCGGTGCTGGACGCGACCATTCAGGTGACGCGGACCGAACGCGGCGTGCTGCTGCTGGCGAATCCTTCCGGGGAACTGCAGATGGTGGTGGCGCGCGACGCGCAGCGCGGGACGCTGCGTCCGGACCAATTGCAGGTTTCGCAGAGCGTGGTGAAGCGCGTAGTCAGCACGCGGCGCGAATTGATCGTCAGCGATATGGGGGACAACCCGGGAGTCGGGCAGATGGAGAGCGTGGCGCGGCTCGAGTTGCACACGATCGTGGCGATCCCCATCGACAAGCTTCCGGTGATCGAAACGCTCGATGCCACGATCTCGACCCGCCAGGGCGAACTCCTCGGCGTTCTTTACATGGATAGCCATGTTCCCTCAAGCTCCTTCACGGACCTTGACCGCGAAGTCCTGCGCACGCTGGCGCGGGAAGCGGCGACGGTGATCGAGAACGCGCGGCTGTTTGCCGCTGCGCGCGCGAAGGTTCGCCTGGATCATGAAATCGAAATCGCGAGTCAGATTCAGCGCACGCTTTTGCCGAAGTCGCTCCCGAATTTGCCCGACGTCGCCGTGGCCGGTTCCACCCTTTCCTGCCATTCGGTGGGAGGGGATTGTTTCGACGTGATTGAACTCGGCGGCGGGCGCCACGGATTCTTCGTAGGCGACGTTTCCGGGAAGGGAATTTCGGCAGCCCTGCTTGCGACCTTGCTGCAAGGCGTATTCTTCACCACGGCGGCGATGGATATCGCGCTCGCCGGTATCTTTCAACGGGTGAATCTATACCTGTGCGAGCGCAGCGGCGAGGATCGCTATGCCACCGTGTTTTACGGAATTCTCGACAAATCTGGCCGTTTCGAGTATGTCAATGCGGGCCACGTTCCCCCCCTGCTGCGGCGGAAGTCGGGTGCACTTGAAGGATTGGGATCCGCGAATTTTCCGGTAGGAATGTTCGCCGAGGCGGAGTACGAAAGTGCTCGCGTGAACCTCGATCCCGGCGATTTTCTTGTGATATACACGGACGGAGTCTCGGAAGCGAGCAATCCACGCAACGAGATGTTTGAAGAATCGCGGCTCCGGGACATCATGGAGAAATTCACGGGAAACACGGTCGAGCAACTGGGCGATACCATTCGCGAAGGAATGCGCGCCTTCACCGAAGGCGCTCCGCAGTCCGATGACATCACGATTCTGGTGATCCAATATAAGGGGAACGTGGGATGAAGCGTAAAGCCACAGCCCAGGCCGCCCCCGCCTCCTCGCCGCTCGAAATACTGGATCAGGTGATCGCCACGCTGAATCCGGATTTCGAGCCGGGCGAACTCGCGGTGCAGATGGTGCGCGTGCTAGCAGGGCCGGGACGCCTCGAAGGGGCGCGCCTGTGGCGCGTCGTGAACGGGACTCCGAGCGTGTGGGAAGAGAGCGGCGAGCTGCCTCCGCCGGACCTCGCGCGCGTCGAGAATATCCTGCGGGGCAAACACGTCCCGAGCCCGAACGGCGGAAGCCATACATGGCCGCTCGGACGCAACGGCGCGGTGGTGGGCATTCTCGAAGCGTCCATTCCAGGGAAGCTCGATGTCAAGACGCGCGCCTGGCTGGACCTTTTCCGGCGCTACGCGGAGGTTGCCCTCGAAAGCAGCGAACGCCGCCACGCTGTAATCGAGCTTTCGACGATTGTGGAAGCGACGAAGCGGCTGAATTCGACGCTCGACCTCGCGGAACTGCTGAGCATCATTCTCCAACTCACAACGCGGCACACGGGCGCCGAGCGCGGCACGGTATTCCTGATGGACCACGAGCGGAACGAAATCTGGTCGCTTGTCGGAATTGGACTCGACCAGCATGAAATCCGGTTGCCCGTGACCCGCGGGATTGCGGGATGGGTGGCGCAACACAGCGAGGCAGTGAACCTCGCGGACGCGTATACGGACCCGCGCTTCGAATCCGAGTTCGATGCGCGGCTCGGTTTTCGCACGCGCTCGCTCCTTTGCTTGCCGATCCTCAACAAGGACGGCCAGACGATCGGCGTGCTGCAGCTTTTGAACAAGAAGAGCGGCCCGTTTACACAGGGAGACGCGGCGATGCTCCGGAATATTTCGGACCACGTCGCGCTCGCTCTCGAGAACGCGCAGCTCCACAGGGAAATGATCGCCAAGCAGCGCATGGAACGCGATCTCGCGCTGGCCCGGAGCATCCAAGTCGGGTTGCTTCCGGAACGGCCACCGCAACTGGCGGGTTTCGAAATTGCGGTTTCGCATCGCCCGTCGCTCGAATGCGGCGGCGATTATTACGATTTCATCCCGCTCGGCCCGGATACCACGCTCGCGGTTGTCGCCGATGTCGAAGGCAAGGGCGTCGGATCCGCGATGGTGATGGCCAATCTTCAGGCCACTCTGCACGCGCTGCTCGCTCATCTGCATTCGCTCGAGCGCCTCGTGGAATCGTTGAACGACATGATTCTCGCCGACACGCGCGGACAGAAGTACATGACCATGTTCGTTGGCCTGCTCGATCAACCGCACCGCACCCTGCATTACGTGAACGCCGGGCACGTGCCGCCGGCGGTTGTGCGCGCGAACGGCGATGTGGACTATCTGCGCGAGGGCGGAATGGTCGTGGGACTTTTCCCCAATCAGCACTTCGACCGCGGGCACGTCCGTCTCGAGCCCGGCGATATCGTCGTCGCGTGTACCGACGGGATCACGGAAGCGATGGACCGGGACGACGAAGAATTCGGCCAGGAGCGGCTGGTCCAGCTCGTGGCCAAGGAACGCGCGCTGCCTGCCGCGGAACTTGTTCAGTCGGTGCTTACCGAAGTGGACCTCTTCTCGCGCGGCGGCACGCATGAAGACGACCGCGTAATCCTCATTATGAAAGTGGTGTAGTTTATACGGCCCGCGAGGGTTTTCTTACTTGTGCGGCTTTTTGTCCGCTCTTCCTTTTCGCGCACCTGGCTTGCCAAAAATTTCCTTCATGCGCGCCAGCTCTTGCGGCGTCAGTTGATTGGATTCCGCGAGGCTTTTTACGAGCTCCTCCGCCGAGCCCTCGAACATGCGATTGAGAATGTCCCGGATTGTCTGATTTCCGTCAGCTTGAGCGAGAGCCGCCTGCTCAGGTTCTTGTGTCTTTATGTGGGGCTTACGATTCAGCTTCTTCTTGGGCTTCTTGTTTTTTCTTCGCAAGTCGATGGTTGCTCCTGATTCTTTTATGAGCCGGTCGAGGCGTAGTGGCGCGTGCCGAAGTTCCAGACGGAGATCGCGATTGTCAGGAACACGACGGCGACAATGGGAACGAACGGCAAATACTGCGGCGTAACCGCACGGCCCAGCAGCTGCGCGCTTGGATAGAATGACGCGAGCCCGAAGGGAATAATCCAGCAGAGGAAAAACTGCACGGCAGCGCTATAAATCGAAAGCGGCCAGCGGCCGAATGCAATCACATTCCAGACCGGCGGATGAACGCCGATGCGGTCCTCGAACCAGAAAGAAACCGTGCTGAGGAGCAGAAAGATCGAAACGTAAATCACTGCCGCACACAAGCCGTAGAACGTAAGCATCGCGATTTTGGCGAGGGTCCAGTGCAAGCCGAGTTCGCGGGACGCCCACCACATGCAGAAGAGTCCCGTGGCAATTTCGTGCAGCGACTCGATGCGGAAAGTTTCGAAGAGCACCTGAAAGAGCGAAGAAATCGGGCGAAGAAGGACGCGGTCGAATTTGCCCTCGATAATGTAGTTGTTGCCGAAGTCGTAGAGATTCATGCTGATGACATTGAATATTCCGTAGGGAATCAGAGTGAAGCCCCATAGAAAGAGCAGTTCCTCGAAACGCCAGCCTGCCAGCTGCGGCGCTTTCCGAAACAAGATGACCATGAAGGCGAGCGCGAAAAACGTGGCGGCAGCGCTGGTTGCCAGGCTGACGAAGAAATCGCCGCGGTAGCTGATGCGCACTTTCGCGTATTGCGTGAAGTAGTCGAAGAAGAGTAGCGCGTGGCGCCGGGCCGACGCGAGCAGCCCGGCGAAGCCGATTTTTTCTGCGGCGAGAGTGCTCTGGGACGGAGAAGTCATCCTGGTGTCATCCTCCGTGGATGGTGATCTTGCGCGAGGCGCGGTTCCACCAGATGTGCGCGAGGACGAGCAGGGCCACCACCCACAGCCATTGCGTCGCAAGCGCTTCGAGCGCGCGCACACGGTCGAATTTGCCGAGGTAGATCTGAAGCGGCGTGTAGGCGATGTGCTCGAAGGGAAGCGCGGCCATTACTTTCTGCGCCTTCACCGGGAAAAACGAAACGGGCACGAGCAATCCCGAAAGCAGCTCGACGAGCCAGTACTTCGCGCGAATCAGTGCCAGAATCGACTTCAGCGGAATCGCGCACGTCCCGATCATAAAATTGATCGCGCCCATCAGGAAAAAACTTCCGATTACGCCGATCACAAACAGGGCGAGGTTCTCGCGCGACGCAGGACCTTGCACGGGAAAAACAAGCGCCACCACGATGGCGGTCGGCAGTGTCAACAGGCCCAGGCGGAACGCCGACTCGCCCATTGCGCGGCAAATCCACATCCATTGCACGGAGACCGGCTTGATCAGGTCCATGGCGATTTTGCCTTCGATCACTTCGTAGGCCATTTCCTGGTCAATCGTGTTCCAGTAGAACGAGCGGATGATCCAGCCGACGCTCACATACGTGAGCATCTGCGGAAGCGTGTAGCCTGCTATGGATTGCGCGGAGCGAAACACCGCGCTCCAGATGAAGAAGTACACGGTGACGTTGAGAAAATACGTGATGATGCCCGTAAAGTACCGCAGGCGGAACGCAAGGATGTTGACGAAGCCGACCCGCGAGAATTCCGCGTATGGCACCAGCGCCTGAACCCAACCGCTCACGCCACCACCTCGGGCAGGGCCTCCCCGGCGTAGATGCGCTTGACGACTTCCTCGATCGGCTCGTCCTCGATGAGCAGGTCGCGGACCTCGACGGCGGCGAGGACTTGGCGAATCAGGTCGGCCGTCGCGACTTTCGCGCGATCGAAACGGATGCGGTAGGTCAGCTCATCCACCTGATCCACCTCGAGGCCGTCGCGCGAAAAGATAGAAACTCCGGCGGCTTGCGCGCGCTCCTTCAGGACGAATTTGATCTGCTTGGTGCGCAGAAGCTTCTCTTTCAGATGTGCGAGCGGGCCGTCGTAGAGCACCGTGCCGCGGTCAATGATCATGATGCGGCGGCACAGTTCCTCGATGTCGTCGAGATCGTGCGTGGTGAGCAGCACCGTGGTTTGAAACTCGCGATTGATGGCGCGTAGAAATCGCCGGATTTGATCTTTTGCCACCACATCGAGGCCGATCGTCGGCTCGTCCAGGAACAATAACGGCGGATTGTGCAGCAGCGCGGCGGCCAGGTCGCAGCGCATCCGTTCTCCGAGCGACAGCTTGCGCACCGGCGTGTGCAGGTAATCGCGGATGCTCAGGATTTCGTCGAAGTGTTCCATGCGCGCGTCGAAATCGCGCTGCGAAACGTCGTAAATGCGGCGCAGCAGCTTAAACGATTCAACCACGGCGATGTCCCACCAGAGCTGCGTGCGCTGGCCGAAAACAACCCCAATGGATTTCACGTACTGGCGCCGCTGCTTGAAGGGCACGAAGCCGTTCACGCGGATTTCGCCGCTCGTCGGCACCAGGATGCCGGTAAGCATCTTGATGCTCGTGGATTTCCCCGCCCCGTTCGGTCCGATGTAGCCCACCATCTCGCCGCGGTCGATCGAGAAGCTGACGCGGTCCACGGCGGCGACGGTGCGATAGTCGCGGACGAAGAGATTCTGAATCGAGCCCCAGACGCCTTCGCGGCGCTTGAAGGTGCGGAAGTGTTTACACAGCTCGTGTACGTAAATCAGTGAATCAGCGCTCATGAATGTACGGATTCTAGCATCGCAATGGCGTGTCCCGGTGTGTAGCGCGCAGGTTACTGGGGCCGCCTTCGATGTTAGACGCTGAATCGGATGTTTAGGCTCTGCCGCGATAGCCTCAAACCCGGAACAGCACGTCCTCGCGGTTGAACATGTGGACGGCGGCAGCGATGCCCGCGGCGGCGTAGACGCACGTCATGCCAAAGACCGCCGCCATCAAGGCCCAGGGATGGTTCCCGGCGATAATTTCCTTGCTGACTAGGCTGGTATTGAGGATGGGAACAAAGGCTGTCTTCCAGTTGAGTTCGACGCCGGGCAGCGTGCCGATGATTGCCGGAGCGATTACGATAAACACCATCGGCGAGATATATGTCTGCGCTTCGCGGTAGCTCTTGGCAAACAGGGCGACGGCAATCAGCACGGCCGCAAACAGCACGGCTATCGGCAGCAACATCGCCATAACCCCTGCCACCGCCGCCGGGTCAATCGAAATTTGCTTGGATGCACTCTCGCCAAATAACCCACGTTTCTGCGAGAAAGTGAACCCGAGCGAGAGAAGCGAGAGTATCGCCGTCACCACCGACGCCACAACCACCGTTAGGAACTTTCCGATCACGAGATCGGTGCGCGCTACGGGGCTGGTGAGAATCGTCTCCATCGTGCCGCGCTCTTTTTCGCCCGCGGTGAGATCCATCGCGGGATACATCGCTCCGGTAAAGCAGAAAATGGTGATCAGGTATGGGATCAAGCCGCCGAAGATCGCGGCGCCCACCTTGGACGGGGGAGCGACGTTCTGCGCTTCTACCGTAAAAGGTTCGAGTAAGTTAGTGGGCAGTCCCCGCGCGGCAAGCGCTTCCCGCGCCAGGTGCACCCGGTAGTCATCAAAGAATTTCTGCAGCTTTTCCTTGGCCAGTTCTGACCTTGTATCGGAATCGTAGTAATCGATCGAGGCTTTCCCGGGTGAACCGCCACTGGTGGACGCATCAAAGCCGGCCGGGATCTCCACGACGGCGCGGATCTTCTTGTCGGAAACCTGCTGGCGGGCATCCGCTTCGTAAGGCACGATTTCAACGCCGGGAAATCCACGGAGCGCTTCCACAACCTTGGGCGAATCCTCGCCTCCTTGCACCATCACCAGCGAAACTTCCTTGCCGGCCTCACTGCTGAATTTTTCCTCCGCCCAGCCGATCACGAGAAAGAGCAGCGGAAACGCGACCATGGGAATGATAATCATCGAGCGAATCGTCCGCTTGTCGCGAAGCATGTCGCGCAGCTCTTTGCGGAAAACGACGAACACATTTCGCAGGTTCATCGCGCGTCTCCTGAAACTTCCACGAAGATTTCCTCCAGATTAGTTTTTGCGTACTTGGTGCGGAGATCGCCGAGCGTTCCTTCGGTGCGCAATCGCCCGCCGTGGATGATGCCGATTCGGTCGCAGAGTTTTTCCGCTTCGGTCATTACGTGCGTCGAGAAAATCACAGTCTTGCCGTGGTCGCGGCACTGACGGATGAAATCGGTGATGGACCGCGCGGCCATCACATCCAGCCCATTTGTCGGCTCATCGAAAATCATCACCGGCGGATCGTGCACCAACGTTCGCGCAATAGAAACTTTCTGCTTCATTCCCGTCGAGAGTTTGGCGCAGCGGCGGTCGCGGAATTCCTCCATGTCGAGGGTCTTGAAGATTTCGGAGGTGCGCCGGGCGATTGTCGCGGAGTCGAGCCCGTACAACTGGCCGAAGTATTCGACAGTTTCGGCGGCGGTGAGACGGTCGTAGAGAGCCGTGGCCGTCGAGAGGAAGCCGATATGCGCGCGTACTTTGGAGGCTTCGCTCACCACGTCGAAACCTGCCACGCGAGCGGTGCCGGATGTAGGCGAAAGAATGGTGGCCAGCATGCGCAGCGTAGTCGTCTTGCCGGCGCCGTTGGCGCCCAGCAAGCCGTAGATCTCGCCGGGCTGGCAGCGAAAGCTGATCGAGTCCACGGCCCGAACTTCGCCGCGCTTCTTGTCATTGAATACTTTGCTAAGCTCGTGCGCTTCGATCATTTCGCTCGCGCCTCGAATTGAATTTGAAGCACTGATGGAGTTGCGCAGCAGGACGGGAACGCAGCGCCGCCCCGGCGCGCTTATCATCTACTACGCAATGCCTCCATGAAAGTTTCAAGGCCGAGATGACAAAGAGATGACTGGCGAAAGCTATTCACCCATCACCTTCACCGCGATGCGCTTCGGGCGCTGCCCATCGAGTTCCACGAAAAGGATGAACTGCCACGGGCCAAGGTCGAGCCGCCCTTCGGTAAAGGCACCACCACCTGGTGATGCAACATGAGGCTCTGGAAATGTGCCGAGGAATTGCTTTCGAAGCGGCCCTTGTGTTTGAAATCATCGCGGGCCGGAGCGATGTCGCAAAGCCATAAGTCGAGGTCCTCGAGGAAGCCCGGCTCTTCGTCGTTCACGATCACCGCGGAATTTGAATGCAGCGACGAAACGAGAATGATGCCGTCGCGCAAGGTGCTCTTTTCCATCGCCGCTTTCACTTGCGAAGTGATGTTGAAGATTTCGCGCAGTTTGGAAGACTGAATGGTGATCTGCTCGTTGTAGATTTTCATGCGAGCGCCTCAAGAATCGGCGCCATTGTAGCGAAAGCCCTCTGGATTGTGCAAAGTGCCGGAAAGATGCGAGCGGGAGAGCTATCCCTTGTGGCAGATGGAGCAATGCTTTGCGTCGATTTGATCCATCGTCACTTCGAACATATTGTTACAACCGATGCAGACACGATGAATCTTCACCGGAGCCTTCTCGCCTGGCTTCGCTTCTTTCTCACCGTGCGATTGGTGGACGTGTTGTGTGTGACTCATGGCCGAATTCTAACACGAACGCGCAAGCTACACAGTTACTCCGAACGAGTGCAGCGCGCGACATCAAGTATGAAGGCGCCTGACATCCCACCCAATTCTGCGGGCATCTTAACTCTGTACGGGATGGCCCATTCCTGTGCCTCAGGAGGCACTTCCTGAGCTTTACATGAGCAAGCTCCGGGGCTGTCTGTTAGAATTTTGTGTCTTTGGGGTTCGGCCAGGCGGGGGGCCTGGCTCACGCATATGGCGGGAAATAACAAGAAAAAATGGTTCGGCACGGCGGGGGTGGCCGGGCTCGCTATCGTGCTCCTCGTGCTGTTGGCTGACCGCGAACAGGCGCCGCTGGTTCCCGTGGTAAAGGTCGCGCGGGAGAATTTGGCCGCCTCGATCACCAGCAATGGGAAAGTAGAGCCCATTTCTCCGGTCATCGCGCGCGCGGAGTTTCCCGCCTTCGTTGACAAAGTGATGGCCACGGAAGGGCAGGCGGTGCATCGCGGCCAACTGATTCTGACGCTCGATTCCGCCGACATTCGCGCGCAGCTCTCGCAAGCGCGCGCCAATCTGCTGGCCGCTCAGTCGGATTTGCGGAATGCGCGAGCCGGCGGCCCGCCCGACACCGTGGCCCAGCTCGAGGGCGACCTGCAGAAGGCGGAGGCGCAAGTCGCCAATCTCGAACGAACGCAGAAAGCCCTCGAACAATTGGTCGCCCAGCAGGCAGCCACGCAGGATGAGCTGGCGCAGAACCAGTCGGCGCTGGCTCAGGCCCGCGCGGGCCTTGAAACGCTGCGGCAGAAGAAGGACGCCATGGTGCGCCGGACCGCAGTGGATGTGGAACGCGCGGCGCTGCAAGTGACGCAGCTTCAGGACCAGGTCCAGGCGCTCAGCGAGAAAGTGCGCTCCGCAACCGTGATCGCCGAATCCGAAGCAACACTTTTCTCTGTGCCGGTGCAAAAGGGCGACTACGTGCAAGTGGGACAGGTGCTCGCCGAGATGGCGGACCTGAGAAGCGTCCGCGTGCGCGCGTTCGTGGACGAGCCCGACCTCGGCTCGCTCGAGCCGAATCAAGCGGTCCAGGTGAATTGGGACGCTAAGCCGGGAAAAACGTGGACGGGCAAGATCGGCCAGGTTCCGATGCAGGTAGTCGCGCGAGGCACGCGCAGCGTCGGCGAAGTTCTCTGTTCGATCAACAACGATAATCTCGAGCTTCTGCCGAACGTCAACGTTGAAGTCCACATTCTCGTTCGCGAGCGGCCGAATGCGCTGGTGGTGCCGCGCGCGGCCGTGCGATACGACAATGGGCAGCACTACGTATTTGTGGTTGGTGGCGATAAGATTCACCGCCGCAACATCACCGTGGGCATCGGCGGCGTCGCGAAATACGAAGTCGTCGCCGGGCTTGCGGAAGGCGATCGCGTCGCGCTTCCGGGAGATCAGCAGGAACTGCGCGACGGCATGGACATACATCCTGCGGAGGCGAAATGATCGTGCGGCACGCGCGAATGGCGACGGTTGCAGTCACGTCTTTCATCGCAATTGCTTCCCTTGTGGCGGCGCCACGCATGCCCCTCCTCGCGACGGTAGTCGCGGCGGCGGATGCAGCCGCGCTTATTCAAACCGCTCAGCGCCAGTTCAATCTGGGAAATTATTCGGGCGCGATTTCAACGCTGCAATCCGCCGTTTCGCAGAACGCGAACAATGCCGAGGTTTATTACTGGCTGGGCCGCAGCTACTACGAGCTGCACGATTTCAACAGCTCCATTTCGCAGCTGGAGAAAGCCATTCAGCTCGACGCAAAAAATTCCGTTTACCACCAATGGCTCGGACGCGCGTACGGCGATAAAGCAGACCACGACAGGAGCCTGTCCACGGCCAAGAAGGTCAAGAGGGAATTCGAAGAGGCCGTACATCTGAACCCCGCGAATATTTCCGCGCGACGCAATCTCGAAGAATATCTGATTGACGCCCCGTGGATTGCCGGCGGCAGCAAGGACGACGCCAAAGCCCAGGTGGAAGCGATCACTTCCCTCGATCCCGTGGAAGGCCATCTGGCGCGCGGCCTTTTTTATGCCGACGCCATGAAAAAACCCGATCTCGCGGAAAACGAGTATCGCGAAGTGTTGAAGGCCAAGCCGAACAAATTGGAGCCCTATTTTGATGTCGCCGATTTCTTTCAACATCAAAATAAACCTGCCGATATGGACGCGGCGGTTCAGGCCGCGGCGCAAGTAAGCCCCAGCGACCCGCGCCTCGGCTTTTATAGAGGCGTGGCGAAAGTTCTAGCCGGAACCGATCACGCGCGAGCCGAGGAGTATCTGAAGGCCTATCTCGCTGGCACTCCCGACCGCAGCGATTGGCCCACTCACGCCTCTGCGCGCGAATGGCTCGGCCGTTTGTACGAGGCAGAAGGGAAGCGCGCGGAAGCCGCGGAACAATACCGCGCGGCGCTGCAACTCGACCCCTCCCGCAAACAGGCGCGCGCGCGTCTCGAGCAGCTTGAAAAGTCATCGCGGTAAACCGTATGCCGACCTTCCGAAATCAGCCCATCTTCTGGAGTGAAACGTGGAGCCTCGCTCTGCAAGCGCTCCGCGCGAATAAGCTGCGCGCCGCACTCACCATGCTCGGCGTAATCATTGGAAGTCGGCTGCATCGTTCTGGTGGTCACCGTGGGACTGGCGGGCAAGCACTACATCATCGGGCAGATTGAAGGCGTCGGCGCCAACCTCATCTACGGCGAGCTTATCTCCGGTACCTCGCAGACCGCCGCGCTCGCCGACCAGATTACACCTGCTGATCTCGAAGCCATCAAGCTGGGCATTCCCGAGGTGGTCCAGGTGGCGGGAACCCACAATCTCCCGCTGAACGTGGTCGTCGGCGGCGTCGAGCGTCCCATCAATCTCGTTGGCGTCACCGAGGGCTTCCAGCTAATTCGCAATCTCATCATTGTTCGCGGACGCTACTTCGATCAGGACGACATGGCGTCTCACAGCAAGGTTTGCCTGCTGACCGCCGAACTCGCCTCGCTCATGTTTCCCGCGGACGACCCCATCTCCAAGGATATTCGCGTCGGCGAGCTTCACTTCACCGTCATCGGTGTCTTCCAGGAGCGCGTGGCCACATTCGGGCAAACGGAGATTACGCGCGAATCCATGATCGTCCCCTTCTCTTTGATCAAGTACTACACGGGGGCGGAATTCTTCCGCACGTTCTACGCCCAGGCCGACCGCTCGGAGGATGTTCCCGCCGTCACGCGCCAGGTCAAGGAAATCCTTCAGAGCCGCCACCGCCCCGCCGCGGAGTATCGCGTGGAGAACCTGTCGGGAATTCTCGATACGGCGCGGCGCATCTCGATGGCTCTCAGCATCGTGCTGGTTATCATCGCACTCATAGCGCTAACGATCAGCGGCATCGGGATCATGAACATCATGCTCGTCACCGTCACCGAGCGCACCCGCGAGATTGGAATCCGCAAAGCCATCGGCGCGCCCCGCGATGCCATCCTCTACCAATTCCTTACCGAAGCCGTGCTGATCAGCGGGACGGGCGCGCTTATCGGCATCCTCCTCGCTGTTTCGGTCCCCATCCTTAGCAATGTCCTGCTCCGCTTTATTCCGGATGCACAGGGCATCACCATTCCCGTGTCCTGGATTTCAGTCGTGCTCGCGTTTATCGTATCGTGCTCCACCGGCTTGTTCTTCGGCTACCTTCCTGCAAGCCGCGCGGCGCAACTTCATCCCACGGATTCCCTGCGCTATGAATAAAAAAATCTGCCTTCGCTTTGCGCTTGTCTTCCTGCTGTCAATTTGTGCGGCTCCGCCCGCTGTTCGCGGGCAGGAAGCCGCGAATCCTCGGGACACGTCGAAACTCACGCTGCGCCAGGCGCTCACGCTTGCGATGCAGAACAGCCGCGAGCTGGCGCTCGCCCGCGTGCAATACACCGTTGCGCTGAACGCCGCAGGCGTGGACCGCGCCGATTTTCTCCCGAATCTTTACACCGGTTCCGGCGCCGCTTACACGAGCGGTTTTCCCGCCACGCCCGGCGGCTCGGCCCCGGCACTCTTCTCGCTTTCCTACACCCAGGCGTTGTTCAATCTGCCCTTGCGCGGCCAATTGAAGGCTGCCGAAGATCGCGCCAAAAGCCAGAAGCTCGAGCTCGATCGCACGCGCGACGCCGTGATCGTGCGCACCGCCACCGCCTACCTCGAGCTTGCCAAAATTCGCCATTCGCTCGAGCTTCTGCGCAACGAGCAGGCCGGCTCCGAAAAAATCGGCCAGGTGACGCGCGAACGCGCCCAGGCCGGCCAGGAGCTTCCCATCGAAGTCACCCGCAGCGAACTCACCGCCGCGCGCATCCGCGAGCGCGTCATCAAGCTCGAAGACCGCGACGTCATCGTCTCCGAGCAGATTCGCAATCTCACGGGTATTCCCGATGCGCAATCCATCGGCGTGGATACCGAAGAGCCGGCTTTTGCCGCCATGCGCCAGGACAGCGGCCAGCAGGAAAGCGAGCTCATGTCTCTCGCGCTCCAGAGCGATCCGCTGCTCCGCGAGGACGAAAACGAGCGCAAGGCCCGCGAGGATCTTTGGAAGGGAGCCAAGGGTGCCTACTGGCCCACGGTGAACCTGATCGGCCTTTACCAGGTGCTCGGAAAATTCAACAACTACAGCGAATTCTTCAATCACTTCCAGCGCAACAACGTCACCATCGGTGTGGACGTCCACATCCCGCTGTTCAGCGCCAAGACGCGCGCCAACGTCGCCTACGCAAAAAGCGCATTGAGCGCTGCCGAGCTTGCTATCGGTAGCCGCCGCCAGGAAGTTCGCCAGGAAGTGCTGCAGAAAGCGCGCGACGTTCGCGAGCTTGATGCCACCCGGGAAGTGGCGCGGCTCGATATGAAGCTGGCCCACGAAACTGTCGAATTGGTGCAGGCCAAATTCGATCAGGGACGCGCCACGCTTCGCGACATCGAAGAAGCGCGCCTCGACGAAAACGACAAATGGATGGCGTTCCTCGACGCCGACTTCGCCCGCCAGCAGGGCCAGCTCACACTCCTCCAGGCCACCGGCCAGCTCGCCCAGGTCTTCCAGTAGCCCTAGCAGGTCTTGTACTTTGTGGCACAGGCAGTCTTGCCCGTGCTCCTAACATCGCGCAAAATCCAGAGCACTCCAGGCTGCATAATCAGAGAAACGCCTCGGCAGCTTGACAGTCTTCGGTGCGATGCAATAATGGCGCCCGAGTCATTCACCCGTGAGACGGTCATCCCAAGAACGCGCTCTCATCCCTTGGCCACGCGGCGCGTCCGCATCCGGCGCGCTTGGATCGTCCCCTTTTTCGCCGTGGAGTGGTGCTGCCCTTGATTCGGTAACTCGTATAAATGGGGAAAGAGTATGGACCCACCTGTAATGATGGAACGGATTGCAGAAACATCGTCGCGTCCCAGGGCCAGGATTACCGGTGCCGTTTATTTGCTTTACTTTCTGACGGCGGTGTCCGCCGAGACATTCGTTGGCCGGGGCCGGCTTGTTGCATATGACGCCGTCAACCTCATCGCGTTTGCGTTCTACATCGCTGTGACGCTGCTCTTCTATTACATGTTTAAGCCGGTGAACAAGAGCCTCTCTCTGCTCGCGGCATTCTTCAGTCTCGCTGGATGCGCCAATGATCTTCTTGGCCTCTTTAATCGCGCCCCCTACAAAATCAATAGCCTGGTGTTTTTCGGGCCCTATTGCGTCCTGATCGGCTACCTCATTTTCAGGTCGGCCTTCCTGCCTCGAATTCTGGGCGTGCTGATGGCGTTTGCCGGTTTGGGTTGGCTGCTCTTTCTGTCACCGCTCGCAAACCGTCTGTCCACCTACCTTATGGTCCTCGGCTTCCTCGCGGAGCTATCGCTTTGCCTGTGGCTCCTCGTGAAGGGTGTGAACCTTCAACGATGGAAGGAGCAAGCCGGCGCGGCGGGGAAATAGAGGTGCAATTACATAGGAGCCGTGGCATGCATTGTTATGCAATCATGTAAGTTCGAGGCCGTGAAAAGCACTCTCTTATTTCGCGGTTATCAGCGTGCTCGTTGTAGCGACGCACTGCCAAGCATCATTGACCTTAATCCAAGTGTCCACGAATCGTTCTCGGTGCAAGTACGGCTTCCCTTTCTCCGTGCCCTTTATCCGAAACACTCCGACAACTACAGCGGCATCTCCATAAACTTGTACACTGCTTTGCTCGGTCACTGCTTGCGATGGCTGATAGTCTGGCGACTTGATACTCGCTAGAAATTCGCTCTTAGAGGAAACGCTTCCGTCAATTTCGACCGATAAGAACGTGTTTGCCAACATCATGTTCAGCGCCTTGACGTCCTTTGCTTCCAGGGCGTGATTCCATGCATTTTCAAGCGCCAAGACGCGTCCGCCCTCATCGCTTGTGCTGTTCTGGCCCGCTCGCGCCAAAATGACACCGAACAGCACTATCGCGACGGACAGGAGAATGTTTCTCATGTATTTAGCTCCCTAGCACGGTCGAGCTTCTTATGCGGACATGTCTAGCGTAACAAACTAAAGGCCGCCAACTCTACCTTCTCCAATGCCCCGATTAAGGCGCTAATCGGAAGCTAAAACCCACCAGTCCGTCACGGTTTTGTCACCTGAATCGTAAACGTTTCGGTGGGATTTGAATCTGTGTGCGGGATTCGGATCTGGGCTTCTCCCTCGGCAACGGCCGTGAAACGGTACATCTGTTTCGGGCCGCCTGGGTTCTGCTGCTGTGGGGGGTGCGTCCATGGCGCTCTCGAATTGGACTGCGCGTGAGGATACTTGCGGGGTGCCGTGCTGCCCCCCGCCGATTGTTTGGAGGGTTACAGCTTCAAGCTGGTGCTGCCGCAAACCTGAAATTTCCGTCAAGCGATGCCCACAATCCCCCTAATGCACACCCGCGTTTGCAAAGTCCTGCGGCCCGGGAAGTCTTCCCTGCAGATACGAGCCATCCCACCGGAATTGCCAACCGCCCCGCTGCTTTTGAAGTCTCAAGGGCCCCGGCGTAAAGTCGACCCACTGGGTCCATCGGCCTGGGTATTTATTGACGGTAACGTTCGAGATGCCTTCGAAGGCCAACCCTTCCTGCCCTCCGCCCTCACGGCACGGCGTGGACTTGAATGTCAATTCTCCTGTCCATTCGAATCCGTTCAGTTTGTCTGACTCGCTCAGGTCGTCCGGCTTCACCTCGTCCACGGTCAACGCGCGGCATTGCCTCAAAAAATGATCGGGCGCATAAGGGCTGCCGGAGACTATAGCGGTGGTCCAGCCATCCGACCCCTTCAGCCAACGTCTTTGGAGTTCCGCCATGCCAGCTCTCTCTGCCTCCTTGTCCGCTTTCGTGAAGCCCGGCACGGACTCATTTGATCCCATTGAGCCGCCCGAGTTCGAATGGCCGCAGCCAACTGGTCCGAAGACCATCCCTAAAACAAGTGCGACGAATGGCATGATGCCAGGAACTTTTTTCATTGGCTTCCTCACATCCCAAAACCTTGAGCCGCCAAGGTGCCGCCGCGGCACCCAGCTCTGCGGCCAACGTTGCTCTGAGCTTCGCGATTGTTTGTCGCCAGGCGATGCTAAGCGCTGGGCGCCGAGGATTTTCAATCAGCCCTTCTGTTCGCGAGCGCTATTTCGCTTTCTCGAGCCTCGGAATCATGCTGTCCCGCGGCCCGTCAATCGATCCGTCACTATTAATTGTGAAGACCAGGGGGCTATGGAGCATGGCCCCGAAATCGCCACGGGCGACAATCTTATTGCCCTCGATTTTGTAGGTGCCGTCGACGGCGTAGGGACCGAGTGCTATGTATGCCTTTCCGCCTTTGAATTCGACGTTTATCCCTCCGGAGGCATCCCGGTACTTTCCCTCGGCTCCACTCCCGCATCCCACTGCCAGTAAAGCTCCGGCCAAAACGGTTGCAAGAACTGCTCGGTGGATCCATGAGCTGCTCATCCCAATCTCCTTAGCAGGCATTTTTTTACTTCCACAAATTCCCGGAGGGTCCAACCAATTTTTCGCCTGCGCGTTCGCATGCTCCTTCGCACCTGGCAGATTCCCACAATAGTCCTGAACTTCACATTGCGCAAGCGGGAGGCTTCATTTCCAGTCATGTCTTACAGTGTTCGGCTTTTTTTCAGGTTCACTCCGAAAAACGGCTTGAAGTTGATAGACCCCAAGGTTTAGAAAATGCTTTGAGGTCGATCCTGGGCGATATCGTACGCTCCTCCTGCCCTCGGCACTATGAACTCGCCACCAGAGCAAGCCCCATTGATGCCATGTGAATAAGCCAACTCCCGATCAACACGGTAACCGGACATGTGAAGTCCTAGGGATTCTTGGGAGCTTGGGCCTCGTTGAAGGCCAACTGCGAACGGCGGCGCCAGAAGTAGCGCGCCGGGAAATAAATCAGCACCGCCCACAAAACGAGGAGCGGGCCGTGGCCTGCCATGAACAATAGGATGGAGGAGAGGCTGTCGAGAGCATCGTTCAAACCGCCGACCGCGGCGCGGTGAAGTTTCGCTCCCATCGTCTCGGCAATCGAGGTGCGTTCCTCCCGCAGGGAGAAGAAAACGTTGGCGAAAGAAACGCGGCTTCTGGATGCAGAGCGCTCCGCTTCGATGCGCTCAATTTCGCCGCGCAGTATCGCCACTTTGCGTTGGAGGGAACTAAAATCGCTGAATTTGTCGTCGCGATTCTGCAGAATTCGCTGGATGCGCTGCTCTTCGTTCTGCGCGTTCACCAGGCGCGCTTCGAGTTCGCCGTGCTGCTGGGTGATTTCGTCGGCAGCCTCTTCCTCGTGTTCCACCACGCCGACCCCTTTCAGGTCAGTGAGAGCGGAGCGATATTCCGACGAAGGGACGCGCAGCGTCGCGGAAAGGATGCTCCCCGCCGGCTCCCCCACCATGCGCAGTTTGGCCACGTAGCCATGGTGGCGCTCAAGAATTTCTTCCAGGCTGGCGCGCGAATGCGCGAACTCTCGCGTCGCCACATTTAACTCCGCGGAATAGGCGACCTGCGGCTCCCGGTACGCGCTCGCGGAATCTGACGGTGCCGGCGAATAGAGTTTGGAGGGCACTCCAGCGGGCATAGCCGCGTTGAGTTCTCTTGTGTTGTCAATCAGGGATCGACTTCCGTCTGTCGGGGGGAATTCGCTGCTTGTGGTCGCGCGACCTGGCGCGAAAGTACCACTACCCTGGTGTGTGGGCCCAACATTCTGCTTTGGTGCGGACAAAAATAGGAGAAAGACTCCGGCGGCGACGCAAGCCGCCAACACCAATCGGGGACGGGCCGAAAAAGCTTCACGCATTCGAACGATGATGGATCGCAGACGGTCTTTCATGACAATGCCTCCTGTTGCTTCACAGCTAGAACGGGGATGCCCCGATTTCTTGCAGCACACCTAGGAGAAACTTTGGCGACGCGGACGCCACGTTGGTCCGTGCCTGGTAAACGCGGTTACCCAACCTGTTGAGTACTAGCCCGGAACAT
>CAVPUS010000022.1:0-84635 GCA_963709005.1 uncultured Acidobacteriota bacterium | reverse complement strand
CGCGTCCATCGCGGCAGTTAATTCGTGCGCGGCTTTCACGCGCGTCATGCCGACCGATGAGCCGAGCGTGGCGGGCTTGACGAATACCGGAAAGCGGAATTTCTTCTTGACCTCGCGAAACACCTTGGCGGCGTTGCGTTCCCAGTCCGAGCGTGCGACGGCGAGAAACGGGACGATGGGAAGCCCCTCTTCCTTGAAGAGGCGTTTCTGGACGTCTTTGTCCATGCCGACGGCCGAGGCGAGCACGCCGGCTCCTACGTAAGGCAGGCCGGCAAGTTCAAGCAGTCCCTGCACGGTGCCATCTTCACCGAATGTTCCATGGAGCACGGGGAAAACAACATCCACCGTTACGCTCGATTGGCCGGCCGATTGTGAGAGAGGGACCAGAGCCGCCACAGTGGGGTCGGGGGGAAGCGAGATGCGCTCTCCCGACTTTAATACTTCGGGCAGCATTTTCTGCGCGCCTGACCCCACGAGCCAGCGGCCGTCTTTCGAAATCCCGATGGGTACAGCCTCGTATTTTTCGGGATCGAGCGCGCGGATGACCGAAGCGGCCGACGCGAGAGAGACTTCATGTTCTCCCGAGCGTCCGCCGAACAGGATGCCGACGCGGAGTCGCTTATTCGAGATCACAGAATCTTCTTTCCGAGGCCGGAGAGGATGAGTTCGACGCCGAGAGTTGCGGTCTTGTTGTGAAGATCAATGACCGGATTGATCTCGACGAGCTCGAAGGAAACAAGCGCGCGGCTATCGGCAATCATTTCGAGCGCGAGATGCGCTTCGCGATAGGTGACGCCGCCGCGGACAGGCGTGCCCACGCCCGGCGCATCGGACGGATCGACGAAGTCCATGTCGAGGCTGACGGCGGCGCCCGCCGTGTCGTCGGTGGCGAAGCGCAAAGCTTCGGACATCACTTCGCGCATGCCGCGCTCGTCAATATCGCGCATGGTGAAAATGTGGACGCCGGAATCCTTGACGAGTCGGCGCTCCTTGGCGTCGAGGTCGCGAATACCGACAAGCGTCACATTGCGCGGCTCGACCATGGGTTTGATTCCGCCGAGCTCGGTCAATTCCGGCGGACCGTATCCCATGATGGAAGCGAGCGGCATCCCGTGAACGTTGCCGGAAGGCGAGGATTCGGGGGTGTTCATGTCACCATGCGCGTCGAGCCAGATAATGCCGATGCGCTTCGATTCCTTCTGGAAATGCGCGGCGGCGCCGGCCGTGGTGCCGACGGCGATCGAATGATCACCGCCGAGAACGAGCGGTGTGAGGTTTTCGTCCAAGGTCTTGCAGACCATGTCGGCGAGGCCCTTGCAGGTTTCGGAGATTTCGCCCAGGTACTTCGCGTTTTTTTCGCCATAGTGCTGTTCTTCAGGCTGCTTCACCTGCACGTTGCCGATGTCTTCCACGTGGCGGCCCAGCTGTTTGAGTCGCGATTGAAGCCCGGCGACGCGCAAAGCAGACGGGCCCATATCCACGCCCCGGCGGCTTGCGCCCAGGTCCATCGGCACACCGATGATGCGTATCTTGTCGGGCATTAAGCGGCTTCTTTCGCGACCCCAGACTGGCGGAGGGACTGCTAAGGATAAACGCGATAGAGCATCCGTGGGAAGGGGATGACCTCGCGAATGTGCTCTGTACCGCAAATCCAGGCAACCGTGCGTTCCAGGCCCAGGCCGAAGCCGGCGTGGGGCACGCTGCCGTAGCGGCGCAAGTCGAGATACCACTGAAACGCCTCTTCGGGCAGATTGTTCTCTCGAAGACGCCGCACAAGCGTTTCATAGCTCGCCAAGCGCTCGCCGCCGCCGATGATTTCGCCGTAGCCTTCCGGAGCGATCATGTCAAAGCTGAGAGAAAGCTCGGGACGCGCCGCGTCGGTGGCCATGTAGAAGGCTTTCATCGCAGCAGGATAGCGATGGATAATCACCGGCTTGTCGAAGTTCTTCGAGATGATGGTTTCCTCGTCGCCGCCGAAATCGTCACCCCATTTGGCGGGATTGCCGGCCTTTTGCAGAATCTGGACTGCTTCGTCATAGCTGACGCGCGGAAAAGGGGGCGTGATTTTCTCGAGCGCTGAGACGTCGCGTTGCAATGTGGCAAGCTCGCGCGCGCGATTCTTGACCACGGATTGCACGACGGTACTGACAAGCCCTTCGCTGAGTTGAACCATGTCCTCAAGATGAGCGTAGGAAGCCTCCGGCTCGAGCATCCAGAATTCGGTGAGATGGCGGCGCGTCTTCGATTTTTCCGCGCGGAATGTGGGGCCGAAGGTGTAGACCTTTCCGAGCGCCGCGGCGGTGGCCTCGACATAGAGCTGGCCTGATTGCGTGAGATAGGCCTTCTGATCGTCAATGTAATTGACTTCAAAGAGCGTGGTGGTGCCTTCGCAGGCGGCGGGCGTGAAAATGGGCGTGTCCGTAAGCGTGTAGCCCTGCGCATCCATGTAATTGCGGGCGGCGCGCTCCGCTTCCGCGCGGATGCGCAGGATGGAAGCCTGGCGCGGCGTGCGAATCCACAGATGCCGCTTATCGAGAAGGAAATCGACGCCGTGCTCCTTCAGTTGGATGGGGTAGGGATCTGCTTCCGGAACGCGCTGGATCACTTCCGCGTGCGTGATGCGGATTTCATATCCGCCGGGAGCGCGCGGTTCCGCGTGGATCGTACCCGTGGTCACGACGCTCGATTCCTGCGTCAAGCCCTTCAGCGCATCGAATGCATCGGCGTGCTCTTTTTGCGAAACGACGCCTTGAATCACGCCTGTACCGTCGCGAAAAATCGGAAATAGAAGCTTGCCCGACTCGCGCAAATTGTAGAGCCAACCACGAATCGTGACGGCGCGGCCGGCGTGTTCTCCGGCTTGCTCGATTGCGATGACAGGTACCGCGGCTTGCGCTTCCTGGGTCATAGGGTCATTTCGCTCGTCTAGGATTTTGCCGCACGAGGACTTTTAGCTTCCATTCCTTCTTCGAGCCTGTCGAATGCAGCGCGGACCTGATCGAGCGTCGGCATCGTGGTCGCCTGCTCTTTTAGCTCCAGGACGAGCGGCAATGGCTCGGGGGCTTTTGCAAGAGCGCCGAGAGCTGAATCCCAATCGATCGTCCCGTCGAAGGGCAGGAGATGCTCGTCCTTTTCGCCGTGATTATCATGGATGTGCGTCGTAGCGACGCGATCGAACATCGTCTCCAGGCTTACGCCAACGCCATCTTCGATGTGCGCATGGCCGATGTCGAAGCAAAGGCGCAGATCGTGCAGATGCGTATCGCTGAGAAAGCGCATCAGGGACGCCGGCGAGCTCAGCTCATCGGGTGTATTTTCAATCGCGATCGTGACGCCGCGCGCTTTCGCAAAGACGGCAAGATTTTCGAGCGAGCTGAAGGCGGCATCCAATTTTCGAGGATCCGCAGTCTGACGGCCGTGCCCCAGGTGCTGAACCAGGTACCGGAACGGAATTCTCTCGGCCGTTTCCAGCGCGCGCTTGATCTCGTCCACCGCGTCAAGCCGCCGGATACGCTCCGTATCCGATATCGAAATTGGAACGCCGCTGTTGCGGCCGGCCGACGAACCGCGCTCGGTGGGCGCGTGGAGCGAATGCAACTCGAGATGATGCTCGCCGAGCATGTCGCCGAATGCGCGCACCGCTTCCGGCGCGGTGTAATTGAAATGTCCCAGCGCGCAGAACACCTCGATGCTCGATATGCCCGCATCGGCGAGTTGCGCCAGCAAGGCAGAAGAGAGCGGCTGGTTCACATAGCGATATGTGGAGAGCACTCGTCGCATCAGTCCTCGCGCACGTTCGTGCAACCCAACCATGGTCAATGGAAAACGGGTTGGCGTCAATAGTCTCGGAATAGATGTGCAGTGGACTTGGTGTAACAATCGTGGATCTCCGCACGTATTACCCGATGAGGCATTCTTGACAGGATAACAAAGCGCGATTAAACTAACCGGTTAGTTAAATATTATAGAGCGAGGAGACAAATCTTGCGCTACCGCCGCCTGGGAAAAAGTTCCCTGGTTGTTTCTGCTGTGGGCCTTGGATGCATGGGCATGTCTGAGTTCTACGGCGACACCGATGACCGCGAATCCATCGCAACCATCCGCCACGCCATTGATAGCGGCATTACCCTGCTCGACACCGCCGACATGTATGGCAGCGGGCGCAACGAGGAGTTAGTCGCCCGCGCTATCGAGCAGCGGCGCCACGAAGTGATTATCGCCACGAAATTCGGAAACGTCCGCGGCGAAGGCGGTTCGTTTCTTGGGGTCAACGGGCGTCCCGAGTACGTTCAACAGGCCTGCGAAGCGAGCCTGCAGCGCTTGCGAACCGCGACGATCGACCTCTACTACCAGCATCGAGTTGACGTTGAAGTTCCGATCGAAGAGACCGTCGGCGCAATGGCTCGCCTGGTTGAGCAAGGAAAGGTGCGCTACCTCGGTCTGTCCGAAGCAGGCGCGAAGACCATCCGCCGCGCGCATGCAACGCATCCGATCACCGCGCTGCAAACTGAATATTCGTTGTGGACGCGCGACCCGGAGGACGAAATCCTTGGCGTATGCCGCGAACTCGGGATCGGCTTCGTCGCCTACAGCCCGCTGGGGCGCGGATTTCTCACCGGCCAGTTCAGGAAATTTGAAGACATTCCCGCCAATGACTATCGCCGCCAGTCGCCGCGCTTTCAGGGTGAAAACTTCGAGAAGAATTTGAAGCTCGTCGAGAGCATCCAACTTTTGGCGGCCGAGAAGCAGTGCACGCCGGCACAACTCGCCCTGGCATGGGTTCTTGCGCACGGCGAAGATGTGGTCCCAATCCCCGGCACGAAGCGCCGCAAATATCTGGAAGAGAATCTCGGAGCGCTCAACGTTTCGATCTCGGCCCCGGAGCTGGCGCGCATCGACGAAATTGCCCCGCACGGAGCCGCGGCAGGCGCTCGTTACGTGGCAGCGGGGATGCAGAGGGTGAACCTCTGAGGCCTGGACAATGAAGCGCGGACGCAGAAAAGTCGAAAACCCCGCCACAGCGCGGAGAATTCTGGCTGCCGCCGAGCAGCATTTTGCCGCACAGGGCATGGCCGGCGCTCGGACGGAAGAAATTGCGGCGGCAGCGCACGCCAACAAAGCGATGCTCTACTACTATTTCGGAAACAAGCGCCGCCTGCATCGCGCGGTTCTCGAGAATCTTTTCCGCCAGCTTCGCAACGGCGTCTATGCGCCGACGAAAGAGGAAAGGCCGCCCCGGGAAAGACTCCAGGGATATATCGTAGGATACTTCGATTTTCTCGCAAGCCATCCGAATTATCCGCGCCTCGTGCATCGGGAAGCGATGGAAGCCACCCAGAATTTCGCCTGGATCGTCCAGCAATATCTGCGCCCGTTTCACAATCAGCTGGTGCGCACGATTGAAGAAGGGATCGCCGCGGGAGAATTTCGCCCGGTGGACCCGGCGCACATGGCCCTCAGTATTCTCGGCATGACGACATCGTATTTCGCCGCGGCGCCCATTTTGAGCGCGGTGGCCGGGCGCCAGTTGCTTGCGCCGCAGGCTCTCGAGGAACGGAAACGAGCTCTTCTGGATTTCATAAACCACGGTTTGGTTTGCGGAGAAGCGGGGTCTTTATGACTGGCAAAAAATTCCTCATATTCCTCGGCATTCTATTTGCCATTGCGATGGTCGTTTACGTCTTCACCACGCCCCGCGGCAGCGACATCCCTCTCATCGGCATCGTGGATGGAAACGAGGTTGTCGTAAGCCCGCAGATCACGGGGCGCATCGTCAAGTTGACCGTGGACGAAGGCTCGGAAGTGAAAAAGGGGGACTTGATCGCGGATCTCGATCGCACGGAGCTGGAGGCGAGCCTCGCCGCTGCGAAAGCGAACGTGGGAACGCTGGAGGCTTCCGTCTCAGAAGCCGAGCACAGCCTGACCATGACAAACGACCAGACCGGCGCATCACTCAACCAGGCCCAGGCGATCACGACTTCCGCCGACGCGCAGCTTGACCAAGCCCGCGCGCAGCTCTGGCGCGATCAGACCGACCTCGATCGCATGCAGAAGCTGTTCGACAAAGGCGAAGTTTCCGCGCAGTCTCGCGACCATGCCGAAGCGGCGGTCCGCATGTCCGCGGCCAACGTGAAAGCTCTCGAAGACTCCGTGAAAGCGCAGCAAGCCGGGATTCAAGTGGCGCAGGCGAACCGGAAACAGGTGAACGTACGCCAGAGCGCGCTCGCAACCACACGGGCACAGCTCGAACAGGCGCGCGCTACGCTGGCACAGATGGCCGCCCAGCTCAGCTATACGGAGATTTATGCGCCGCTCGACGGCATCGTCTCTGTGCGCGTCGCAAAGCAGGGAGAAGTTGTGCAGCAAGGCTCGCCGATTGTTGTCGTGGTGGACGTGGACCATCTATGGGTTCACGCGGACGTCGAAGAAAGTTACATCGATTCGGTGCAGTTTGGACAAAAACTGCGAGTGAAGCTCCCCTCGGGCAACATACTCGAAGGTGAAGTTTTCTTCAAAGGCGTGGAAAACGATTTCGCCACGCAACGCGACGTCAGCCGCATGAAGCGCGACATCAAGACCTTTGCGATCAAGGTCAGGGTTCCCAATACCGACCGAAGGCTATTCACGGGAATGACCGCCACAGTCCTGTTGCCGCAACCAGCCGCGAAAAAGAGCTGGTTTGCGCGCTCGTAGAGCCTCCGGGGACTCGACGCCATGAACGCCATTGAAGTAGATCATCTGACGAAAAAGTTCGGCGATCTCGTCGCCGTCAACGATGTGAGCTTTGACGTGCTGCAGGGAGAAATCTTCGGACTGCTGGGTCCCAACGGCGCGGGAAAGACCACCTTGATCCGCATGATGACCACGCTCACCCCGCCCACTTCAGGCACCGCGCGAGTCGCCGGGCATGACATTCGCAAGGATGCGGACGGTGTGCGTCACGCACTCGGCGTGATCCCCCAGGCGTTCACGTCGGACCCGGAGCTAACGGCCGATGAAAACATGCTCATCCACGCCAAGCTCTATGGCGTCCCGGCGGCAGAGCGCGCGCAGCTCATAAGCGGCTTGCTCGAATCGGTGGATCTGTCCAAATTTCGTGGAGCGCTGGTACGAACATTTTCGGGGGGCATGCGACGGCGCCTTGAGATCGCGCGCGGCCTGGTCCATTCACCTAAGATTCTGTTTCTCGACGAGCCGACGACAGGGCTCGATCCCGTATCGCGCACAAATGTGTGGGAAATGATCCGCTCACTGCGGAGCAAGTCCGCGCTGACCATCCTGCTGACCACACACTACATGGATGAAGCCGACAAATTATGCGATCGCATCGCGATCGTGGATCACGGGCGCCTTGCCGCACTCGATACGCCGACGGCGCTAAAGGACAGCATCCCCGGTACGGATGCCGTGGAAGCAGAATTCGAAAACGCGCCGAAAGACTGGAACGCGCAACTGCAAGGTCTTGCGCAAGCCGCCGGAGTAACGCAGCACGACAGCGTAACGCACATCGCCTCCCACGACGGACCTGCAACCGTGGGCGCGCTGATGGACTTGGCGCGCTCGCGTGGCGTAACCGTGCGAAAAGTAACCGTGCAAAGCACAACGCTTGACGATGTTTTTTTGCATTACACGGGCCGTGAGCTGCGGGACGAAGCGCATGGAGGCGGCTATGACATCAGCCATCTTTATCGCTAACGGCCGCTCTTGCTGCGCCATTGCATGCAAAGCTCGGACGCACGAGCAGAGTCCGCGTCGCTCCCAAGATGCAGGGAGTCTCCGGCCATGAAGCTCTTTCGCGTTTCCGCGCTCATCGAACGGGACATGAGAAAATTTTTTCGCAGCCCGGCTTTGATGATGGCGTCCATGGTCTTTCCTCTCGTGCAGCTCGTCGTTCTGGGCTACGCGTTTGGGGGGAAAATCAAGGGCGCGGTTGTGGCCGTGGTGGATCAGGACCATAGCGTGGAATCGCGGCGCATCGAGGAGATGTTCAACGGCATCTCCGTGGGTGCGGAGACATTCCGGACTGTCGAGTACAATTCTCTTCCGGGCGCGATCAACGATCTCCGCTCGGGTTTCGTGCGCGGCGTGGTTCAAATTCCCTACGATTTTTCCCGGCGGTATTACAAGCGCGACCGCCCGCGCATCTCGTTCACCGAAGACAACACGGATCAGTTCGTATCGAGTTCGCTTCTCGAACGAATCCAGCAGATGGTGAACGACCTGAATACGGCGGACGTCCAGCCCCGGCTGGACGCCCAAGTTCAGCTCAATGTTGTGGAAATCTATCCGTACATCGAATACATCAAATATCTCCTTGCCGGCTCGACCGCCATGTCCATTTTCATCGTGGCCATGATCGGCGGGGGCATCACCTTCATTGACGACAAGGCGCGCGGCCTCCACGAGGGGTACCTGGTTACTCCCGTCAGCAAAATCGAGCTGGTAATGGGATTGATCGGCGCAGGCGCGTTGAAGGGCCTGATGGCGGGCATGATTTTGACGATCATCGGCGGCCTCATCGCCGGGATTCCACATCTTTGGGACCCCATGCGCCTGCTGTATCTGTGTATTGTTGTACTTTCGGCCTCCCTCGCGATGATCAGCTTTATGTTCCTGGTGATGGTCCGCGTGGATGATCCGCTCGTGCCGCGCGCGATTTTCGGCGTGCTCAATACCCTGCTTTTCTTCCCGTCCGGCGCCGTCTATCCAGTCGAAGCATTCCCGTGGTGGTTGAGATGGATTTCGTACATCGATCCATTCACTTACACAGTGCATGCGCTTCACAATTTGACGCTCAAGAACACCGGCATTGAAGGAATTTACAAGGACGTGATAGTTTTGCTTTGTTTCGCGGGTATCATGATCGCCGGCAGTTTCGCCCTGTTCAAGCGTCAACTCTAGTTCAAGGAGCCTACTTGGGCCTTTTCGATTCCACCGAAGAACACCCGCCATCCAAGATTCGGCGTTACATCATCACGTGCATCGCTTTCATAATCCTGGTGGGGCTTGGCTGCTGGTATCTTCTGCGGTACCACACTGAAAAGACCACGATTCGCAACTTCTTGACCACCGTAGCGGCGGGAAAAATGGATGAGGCCTACCGCATCTGGAAGCCATCGCCGACGTACTCGTTCAAGGATTTTACGGAAGATTGGGGACCCGACAGCTACTACGGTCCGGTAAAGAGCTTTCGCATTGAGGACACGCAGCACCCAACCGGCGGCACGGGCGTTGTGGTCGTCGTCGAAGTCAGCCCCTATGAGCCTTTTCCGGCAAACGACGACTTCGCGAAACAAAGCAAGACGAAAGAAGTGCGCCTGTGGGTCGAGTTCAAAGACCAATCAATCAGTTACCCACCGTAGAGCACAGAAAACGTCTCAAGTGAAACTCTCGCCAAGAGAGATCTCCTTGTTCAACGACTATTTGACGTTGCCCTGCATTGGTTTCGAGGCTGAATCCCGAGATGTCGTTCCTCTATATACCCAGCAATCTCCCTCGCAACGAGTTCGTTTCCCTGCGGGCTGAGGTGCATCCATCTGTCGAGATAAAGCGGCTGCTGAACAGTGTCAAATAGTCCTCCGAGAAACACGAAATCTCCGTCGCTGGCCGCGCGCCGCTCCGCCTCGCTATAGGCCGCTTCCATTGCGGGAAATGCAGCGCCCTCGGGACTGTTTGCGTCCAGATTCACCAGTTCCCGCTCGTAGGGTACGAGCGGTTTGCTCCCATGAACCAGCGACGGCTGCCAGAAGCAGTACACTTTGAAGCCGTACGCTTGGCCAAGCAGTCTCGCGATTCGCATATTCGCTTCGTAATTATCGAGTACGGCGATCCCTTTGGAGTTCGCGTTTACGGCATTTTCTGAAGAGGATGCGCTTCGGTGAACCAAGGACTCCCGGATCAAGCGCAGCGCAAATGAGTTTCGAAGAAACTCAAGCTTGCCGACGATCGAGCCCTCGACACGGGCCTTTATGGCCACATAGTCCCAGTGAGCCGCTGCAATTCCGGGAGCAAATGTTCCGATATATGAATCGTTGGCGCCATCGTAGAAAACCGCAACATCCGGCCGTCGGCCCGCTTTGACCTGCTCGGTGAGAAGCATGACTTCCTGGTTGGAAACGTAACCCTCGACGCCAAGATTCAATACCTTTACGCAGGCCCCACTCTCGCCATTCAGTTTCTGAGACAGGTACGATGGAATCGTCGCCCAGTCGGGTACGCCTGATCCGTAAAGCGTCGATCCTCCGAACATCCAGACGGTCTTGATCGGCTGTTTTTCGCAACGGGGGTCCGATGGATTTGCAGTCCGCCGCCAGGTTCCCATTTCGTTCGTATCGTCATTCACGTACTTTCCGTGCCACTCCGGAACGCTCCAAATTCTGAAGGGGACATAACCCCCGCGCGCCGATTTTCGCCGCTGTTGCTCTTCTTTCCAGAATTCCGCCGCCCACGGATATACTGCGTAAGCCGGGCTGGTGCTACCGAGCTTTTCCTCGCGACTCGGCCGCCGAGTATGCCTGGCGGACCAAACAGCAAAAGCGCCGAGCTCCACGAGCCCTGCGCCAAGCACGACGCAGAAAATCGAGTATCCTAAAAGCGCAAAGAATCGCTCGAATGATCGGGCCAGTGACGACTTGGTCCGCTTGTCGTCTGGTGCCACCATCGGCTGCTCTCCTCCGTTCTGGCCCGTCATCCTTCCTGCGACAGAATCAGGACGACTTGTCACGCACCCGTGTCTCGCGCGCTCGATTGGTCTTCGCCCGCGGGTCTTGCCGCTGTGACGACAGCAAGCAAATCATCGCAGGCGGCGCGCACTTCATCGATACCGATCGAATCGATCGTGTGTTCTGCTCTCACGGCAATGCTCTTGTCGCCCCGGCGCGATTCGAACACCGCGTTCGTGTGGATGATGCGGTGCTCCGTTTGCCATGGATGCCATTCCTTCGGATTCGTTGTGCTGAATATTACGACGCTCGGCCGGCCCGCAGCCGCGGCCACGTGCGCGGGGCCCGAATCGTTGCCAACGAAAAGGCGCGCGCCTGCGATCAACGCGATCAATTCGCGCACATCGAGTGAATCCATCAAAACCGCGCAATCACTCATCGAGCGGCCTACTTCACGTGCAACGTCCGCGTCCCCAGGCCCAAGATTCACCACGCTGACGATGCCGCGCGACTCGCGCAGCCATCGCGCGATCTCCGCGAATTTCTCCACCGGCCAGCGCATCGCAGGCAAACGCGCGCCAGGTTGCAAGACGGCATACGCACCGCCCCGCGCAATTCCCTTTTCGTTCAGCGCCCGCGCAACGATTTCTGCCGCATCCGGCTGCGGAAATACCTCTGTCCGCGGAATTGGCCCGCGCGGCAGGCCAGCCCAGTAAAACTGCGAGATGCGATGCTCCACCGTGTGAACGTCCGCGGCCCCGAAGAATTCCTGCTTGTCGGGCACGTGAACGTTGTAGAGAAACGAATATTGATATCCCGACCAGCAGACCCGCACTGGCGAACCAGACGCAGCCGTCAGCAGCGCGCTTCGCGGCCCGCCATGTTGATTGAAAACAATCGGAAAGTGACGGCGGCGCAATTCACGCGCTGTCTCGACCAAACCTCGCGAGAGAATCACTTCGCTGACGGCGGAATTCCCTTCCAGCACCGCGGCGCACCAGGGCTCGACGAGCACGCAAATTCGCAGGTCCGGACGCCAGGCGTGCAACGCTGCGATCGCGGGCGTTTCAAGCACCATATCGCCTAGAGACCGCAAACGGACAATCAGGATTTGTGCGCCCCGCGGCAAATCGGAAAGCAATGAAGATGGTTCACTCGGCTTCAATGCGCGCTTCGTCCACCAGCATGACAGGAATGTCGTCGCGCACTGGGTACACGCGGCGGCACGTCGAGCACTTCAAGCCTTTTTGGTCGCCCGTGAGCTTGACGGGCGTCTTGCACAGCGGGCACACCAGAATGTCGAGCAATTCCTGCGAGACTGCCATTCATTTCCTCCGTGGATTGCACTCTAGCAGAGCCTTTCATGCCAGAGCAACGATCTGCTCCGCATCGCCCGCTCAGCGGATGCTTGCGACGCGCAGCGTCAATTGCCCGTTCCATTCGGCTCCCGGTTTCATTTCGAGCGGCCAGATTGCGAGAATCTGCGATCCCTGGTAGATGCGCTCGAATCCCTCTTCGGATTCAGAGACCGTTTCGATGGGCGCGACCCAGTAGTCCCGGGCGTTGGGCGCCGAGAGCGTTACGTTGACTTTCTGCCATTCGTCCACGACGCGCAGCTCGGAAGCAGGAACGGAAGCGCTCCAGCGCAGCGGATGGCGTTCACCGGCAGCCTCGAAATAACGGTCCGGGGCCGCAGGCGCAAGAAAGTTCAGAGTCGTCTCGATCGCGGCAATTATCGAAGCCGCTTGGGGCGCGGCCCGGCGCAGTTTGACGTTGCAAACCAAGTCGAACCCTTCCGGCGTATTGTGGAACGCAAAATCCTTCGTGACCGACCAGTCGGCGCCTTCCCCCGATGCAAGCGAAGCCCTCGTTGCGGAGAAATTCACGACGCTATATCTCCCGGCGGCCACGGCGGCATCTTCGTCCAATCGGGCCGTCGCGCAATCGGAATAGCTTTTTGCAGCATCGAAAAGCAGCAGACGGAAATTGTGGCGCGGCCAGCGGTCATATTGAAGCCAGCGCTCGAGCCCGTCTTCCTTCACCCGCGCCTGGTCGTGAATGGACTGAACGGCCTGCTGCGGTTTCTTTCCCGGCAGATTCTTCAGGGCCGCATGATAGGCTTCCGGCCGCCGCATCAGGGAATTAATCAATGTCGCATTCGCCGGACGGAAATCGAGCGCGCTAATGGTTCCTCCATCGCTCGGTTTCAGAAGCGCGGCGTAGCGCTCGGAAGTGAAATAAATTTCCTCGCTGCCATCCGCGTCGAAATCAAGAGTCTCCACGTCGGCGTAGCTTCGCCCTCGGTGCATCAGTCCGTCGGCAATCGCTTCGGCCTCGACGAGGGCGCGCCACGGCATCGTGCGCAGATGAGGCGAATACAAGCCGCCGAAAACCCCGTGCCAATATGCGTCGTTGCACTGGCTCTTTAGAACCAGCATCGTCGCTTTTTCGCGCGCCTTGGGAAATGCCTTGTCGGATCGGCGGCGGCCGGCGAGCCGCCGGACCTTTTCGGACACGTGCAGCATTTTCTTGTGCAGCAGGTTCGACTCGCCATATTTGGTGAAGAAATTCCGCCAGATGCCGCCACGCAGAAACGGGAGGTCCTGCGGGCGCGAAGAAAACTCTTTCGTCAGCACGTGGTAGCGGTCTCGAGCCGAAGTCGGCAGCGACCACTCCATCATCTCCGTGTAAGAAGCAGTCGGAAGGTCCGCACGGCCCAGCGGCGCGTGCAACGCAGCCGCATCCCCGGGCGTCGAGAGTTCCAGCCAATCTGAATTCTTGGCGAGTTCGGTGAAGAATCTTTCGAGCCAGCCATCGCGGTAGCAATGATCATGCGTCCCGGGCCAGACGCCAAATTTCTCGAGATCGTCGCCCATGGTTGCGAACCCGCCGCTCTTCGCGTCGGCGGCGCGCCGTAGAAATTCGATCGTCTCTTCCGGCGGGCGATAAGGAATCAAGTAGCGCAGCGCCTTCAGCCCGGGAATTACCTTGACCGTCGCACCTTGATCTTCCGCCAGGTAATAGCCAAAGAGCTGTTCGAGATCAAATCCCGCGCCCAGATAATGGTTATCGTCCAGGAGCGTATATTCCACGCCTGACGGCGCGAGCGAAGATGGAAGTTGCGGCTCCCAGACGCGCTCCGCCAGCCATGCTCCGCGCGGCCGCGCGCCAAAATGCTTCTCGATGTACTCCGCGAGGCGTGTGATTTGCTCCCGGCGGTCCTCCGGCGGAATCGCCACCAGAATTGGTTCGTAGAATCCGCCGCCGACGATTTCCACCTGCCCGCGCGCGACCAGCCCACGCAGCCGCTCGAAATACTCGGGATGCGCCTGCTCGAACCATTCAAGCAGCGAACCTGTGTAGTGCAAACCAACACGAATCGCTGGATGACGTTCCAAAGTCTCGACGAACGGAAGATAAGCCTTGGCGTATGCGCGCTCAAACACATCCTCGAAATTCCCTACCGGCTGGTGCGCATGAATGAGAAGGACAAGCTGGAATTTCGACACCGTCGGCCCCAGTGGAGACTTACGACACAACAGAATACCTGATTCGCTCGAATTCCACAGCCACAACACACGCCCGGCAAAAGCACCCTCGCGCTTTGAATGTAGGCGGCGCTGACTAGCGGAAGATGGCGGATTGTGTCGCGCGGGCGTTGGCGAACTGCGACAGTCGCTCGCTGAGTCTACTCATGGCTGCCTCCACGGCCGCATCAGCTGCTGCGAGAGGCGCATAAATCACAATCGCAACTTCGCGAGCGGATTCCGTGATCATGCTCCGCGTCGAATCGCTGATCGGGCTGCCGAAAGGTCCTTCGGAATCGGCCAAAACCGGTCGGCCGTCAAGATGCCACATTTTCTTCCCGATACCTTCGTAGCATTCACCTGCAAGCCCGTGACGCAACGCGATAGGCGGACGAATGCGCGCGCGGTCGTAACATCCATACGGCCAGCCTGTCTCGATCGAACCGATGTTGCAGATATCCACTACGTTCGAGACGCGGTAAAGCCCTTTGCCTTGCACTACGCGCCGCAATAGCGCCTCGGAGGAAGGGCGGTACTTCGACGGGTCCATGTCCCAATCGCGGAACATGGCCCGTACGGCGCGAATCGGCTCCGCCTCTGCCAGGCTCTCCACCGTGAATTCGCGGCGTTTTCGTTCGCAAATCTCGTCCATTTGCCGGGCAAGCTCTTCGTTCACGAGGACAACCTGCACATCATCCGCTTCCACAACGCCAAGCTTCACGCCCGGCAACTCGATTCGAAGTTCGACGCGCATTTCCTTGGCCTCTTCGTTGCCCCAGGGCTATTATGATGCGAATTTCACGGCGTACCCTATTGACCGGCCATCGTGATGCATAGCGCGCTCGCAGGCCGCTCGAAAATTCTATCGAAATCTTATCCGCAAGCCATGGAAATCCGCGCAAAAGACGAAAAATTCCAGCGTGGCCTCCGCCATTTCAACGCGCGCGAATTTTTCGAAGCCCATGAAGTCTGGGAGGAAATATGGCTGGTTGAAGCGGAGCCGGAGAAAACCTTTCTCCAGGGATTGATCCAACTTGCCGCGGCCTTTCACCATTACTGCCGGGGAAATCCTGCCGGCGCGGAATCGCTTCTCGCTGCCGGAATCGTCAAGCTTTCGCGCTTTTCAAAACATCACTGCGGCCTTGAAATCGAGGCTCTGCGCGCGTCTGCCAAAGAATGGGCGCGCGCGCTGGGGGCGGGGCAAATGCCCGCAGCTCACAACCTTCCCAGGATAACCTTGCGAAGTGCGTCCGCAGCGCGCCGCAAACACAAACCGCAAACACAAAGAAAAGGCAAGAGGTGAATCGAGACCATGTCCGAAACTCCGGATCTCAAAGAGCTGATTGAGCAGCCGCTCGTCGAACTCCTCGACGGCAAAGCCGCGCATGCGAGCCCTCTCACGTGCCTCGAAGACCTCAGCTCTGGGCTTGCCGGCCGCAAAGTCGAGGGCCACGCGTGGTCCATTTGGGAAATCGTCCTGCATCTCAACTACTGGATGGCTTACGACCTCAAGAGAATCCTCGGCGCACCGGATCCTTATCCGGACCATGCTGCGAATTCGTGGCCGCCGCTCCCGCCCGAAGCCGGCGAAGAATCGTGGAGCCACACGGTGTCACAATTCGCAGCACTGCTGCAAGAATGGGAAACTTTGTCCCGGTCGGACTTGCAGGTTCTTACGCGCTCTGCAAATGCGATTAGTCCACGTCACGCCCAGCAAGCTTCTTCCGTGCTGGCGCTCATTTTGCAGACCATCGCGCACAACAGCTATCACCTTGGACAAATCGTCCTGACCAGGCGCGCCCTGGAAGCGTGGCCGCCGAGGAAAGGCGGCGATACGTGGTAAAAGCCCGGCGAACGTCAATCGCTGACGCCGCAAGCAGTCCCGCGGAACACCTGTTGACAGATGCTGCAGATTGCTAGAGGATTTCGCAGCTACTCGGGGTGCCAGCCACACTTTAATCGAGCGTTGAGGATATGAGCTCAAAAGGAGAAGCTTTATGATTTCTTTCTTCCGCATCAGCTTTCGAAAGCGGCCCTGGAATTGGTTTGGTCTTCTCCTTCTTGTGGGAATTCTCGTGTTGCCCGGATGCGGAAAGACCGGCAAGTCCGGGAACGAGATTCGCATCGGCGTCGTGCTGCCTATCACCGGCCGCGAAGCAAAGCCCGGACAATACCAGCGCGAAGGAATCGAATTGGCGATTCACCAGATCAATGAGAATGGCGGAATCATGGTCCGGGACAAGGGAAAGAAACTCCCGATCAAAGAGATTTTCTACGACGACGGCTCGGATCAGGCCAAGTCTGCCGGATTCGTCGAGCGCGCCATGAGTGCCGACGAAGTAACGGCAGTCGTCGGAGGCTACTCCACCGCCCTCGGTGAAGCGGAATCCGTCATGCCCGACCGCTATAAGACGCCCTGGATCACCGCTGGAGCCGCGGCAACGCACATCTTCAGCCACGGCTATCAATACATCTTCGGCACCCTCAGCTCGACCGATCTTCTCGGGTACACGACGGGAGATTTTCTCGGCAGCCTGGTGGACGCCGGGAAACTCAAAAAGAATCTCGCTGTGGCTTTGGCCCTTGAGAACACGGATCACGGCGTCGAATACGGCGCCGGCATCAAGCGGTGGACCGACGAGCATCCCGGCTATTTCCGCATCGTGTTCAACGAGAAATTCGAGTTGGGATCGCCCGACTTTTCGGGCCTCTTGCAAAAGGTAAAAAACGCAAAAGCGGATATCTACCTGGTTGACGCTCACCTGCAGGACTACATAACCATGGAGCGCCAATACGTTCAGACCGGCATGTATCACCAGATGCTGAGTTACGGCGCGCGAGGGCCCGATTCGGATGCGCGCAAAGCCCTCGGCGACGCCACCAACTATATCTTCGCCGGGCTGTGGTGGTCGAAGAAGCTTCCGTATCCTCAGGTGAAGAAATTCGTTGCGGATTACCAGGCGTTTACCGGCCACGAGCCGGATTCCTATTACCCCGGCAGTGCGTACGACGCGATGCGGGCGCTGGCGATGGCTATCGAGCAGGCCGGCACGCTTGATAAAACGGCTATCCGCGACGCCCTGCGAAATGTCGAGCTGAAGGATTCCCTCCTTCCCGGCCAAACGCTTCACTTCGGAAAAAACGGTCAGGTGAGCAACCCGTTCATCATCGTGCAGAACAAGCCGGAGGATAAGACGGACATTGTTTATCCGAAGGACGCGGCCACGGGCGATGCCGTTGCCCCGAGGCCCCGGTAGGCGCGCGCGATGGTGAGCCGCGTTTCATGAGTGCTGCCGACGTAGCGAATCTGTTTGTTTCCGCGCTCCTGCTGGCTGGGGTGTACGCCGCAATGTCCGTCGGGATGACCATCATCTATGGCGTGATGAAGATTGTGAATCTCGCGCACGCCGGGTTCTTGATGCTGGGGGCCTATTTTGTCTTCGAGCTTTATACGCGGTTTTCGATCGACCCGTTGCTCGGCATCCTGCTGGCATTTCCGGTTTTCTTTTTGATCGGGATGGGAATTCACTGGCTGATGATCCGGCGGATTCCCCGCTCCGACCAGCCCACGCTCGCCTCTCTTCTGCTTCTTTTCGGACTCTGGCTCGTGTTGCAAAATCTCGGCTATTTGATTTGGGGCAGCTCCGACCGCGCGATCCTTACGCCGCGAACTCTTTCCACATTTCAATTGGGTCCGATCGTTATTCCGGCTGTTCGGCTTATCGTCTTCGGCGTAGCCGTCGCTTCTCTCTTGGCCCTGGAATTCGTTCTGCATCGGACGTGGTTCGGCAGGGCCGTCCGCGCGCTGATGCAAAACAGCGATGCCGGGCGCCTGGCCGGCGTGAACGTTGAAAGAACCGCACGTGTATCCTTCGGCGTGGGTATCGCTTTTGCCGGAGCTGCTGGAGGGTTGCTCGCGATGCTCTACCCGTTCACCCCGGATTTCGGAGGATCGTTTCTGTTGCGCGCTTTCGTGATCATCGTACTCGGCGGGCTCGAGTCCTTCGCGGGCGTGGCCATCGGCTCCGTGATCCTGGCGCTCGTGGAAACGTTCAGCATTCTCGCCATTCCCGCCGGATACCAGCCGGCAATTGCCTTTTCTCTGCTGGTCCTTGCTCTCGTTGTGCTCCCTGAAGGGATCGCCGGACTCTGGAATCGACGGCAGCGCTGGACATGAACCATGGTGCGACGAGCAGTGTGCCGTTTATTCGGAGATTCAGCTCACAAGCGGGGTTCCTCCTCCTGCTTGTCCTCGTGGCTGCCCTTCCGCTCGCGCATCCGGGCCCCAATGTCGTTCGTCTCGTTTTCATAACTCTCGTCTGGATCGCAGCCAGTGTGGGCTGGAACATTCTTGGCGGGTTCGCAGGCCAGGTTTCCTTCGGCTTCGCTGTTTTCTTTGGCGTTGGCGCATACGCCACCGCGATATCGCTCAACGCGGGATTGGGCCGCGCACCTTCGCTCTTGCTCGCCGCTTGCGTGGCGGCCGCGGCTTCTGTTCTCATCAGCTTGCCCACATTCGGGTTGCGAGGCCCTTACTTCGCTATTGCGACCATCGGCGTCAGCGAAGCCACTCGCGTCGTCATGACCAATCTTCAGTTCACGGGCGGCGCCAGCGGCTATCGCATTACCGAGCATGGCGCGTTCAATCAGCTGCTGCATTATTATGTCGCCCTTGCCGTCGCCGCTATTGCTGTCGCCGTGTCCATTCTCGTGAGGCGCTCCAAGCTCGGCCTCGCACTCATTGCCATTCGCGAGGACGAAGACGCCGCATCCGATCTCGGTGTGAATCCATTTCGCAGCAAGCTTCTCGCCCACGCCATTGCCGCCGCTCTCACGGGCGCCGCGGGAGGCGTTTACACCGGCTATGCCGCGTTCATTTATCCGCAAGGCGTGTTTGGATTTGACATCAGCGTCGCCATTCTCCTGATGCCGATCATCGGCGGTGTGGGCACGCTTCTGGGTCCTGTGATTGGAGCTCTCGTCTATGGCTTCGTCCATGAGGAACTCATGGCCTCCTTCCCCCAGTTTCATCTTCTTCTGTACGGTGCTTTGCTGATTTTGATTATCCTGTTTGAGCCCGGCGGAGTGATGGGCGTATTCGACAAGGCAGTCCGCTTCGTGCGCGGAAGGAGTAGCGGTGGCTCCCATCCTTAAACTCGATCATCTGACGAAGAATTTCGCGGGGCTTGCCGCTCTGAAGGACGTGAGCTTCCAAGTCGAAGAGGGTGGAATCTTCGGTCTGATCGGCCCGAATGGCGCCGGAAAGACGACGCTCCTGAGTATCATTGCCGGTTCGCTGCAACCCACTTCCGGAACGATTACCTTCCAGGGCCGCAACATCACCGGAATGCGCTCGTTCCAGGCCGTCCGCGCGGGTATCGCTCGCACGCACCAGGTCCCAAAGCCTTTCAGCGCGCTCTCTGTGCTCGAGAATGTCGAGATCGCTCTTCGTTTCGGCCGCAGCGTGCGATCCGCCGCCCACACGCACGACGCGAAACAAATCCTCGAGCGTGTCGGCATTGCGCGCTTGTATCTCCAGCGCGCTGCATCCTTGTCGGTCGGCGACCTGAAGCGCCTTGAATTGGCACGTGTCCTCGCCGCGCGCCCCAGTCTGCTCCTTTGCGACGAAGTTTGCAGCGGCCTCACCGAGCCCGAGACTGCGTCAATCCTCGCGCTTCTCTGCGACATCCGCCGCGCCGGCACCTCCATCCTCTACGTCGAGCACAATCTCCGCGCGATCATGTCTGTGTGCGATCACATCATCGTGATGAACTACGGAGAAAAACTCGCCGAAGGCCTGCCCCAGGCCATGCAGAACGACTCCTCCGTAATCGAAGCCTACATCGGCAAGACGGCGAGCATCTAGATGACGCCACCTCGCCGCCACGATTGCCTGCTCGATGTCGAAAACGTTGATGTCGCGTACGGCCAAATCCAGGTGGTTTGGGGCGCCCAGCTCGGCGTGCGCCGCGGAGAAATCGTCAGCGTCATCGGCCCCAACGGTGCCGGCAAGACCTCTACCCTCAAAGCCATCGCCGGCCTCATCCCCGCTCGCAGCGGCAAAATCACTTTTGACGGAAACGATGTCACGCGCGAGTCTGCCCACCAACGCGTGAACCGCCATCTTTCTCTCATCCCGGAAGGGCGCCAGCTTTGGCCGCGAATGACCGTGGAAGAAAATCTCCTGATGGGCGCGTTCCCCGCGCCTCTTCGCTCCCGCGCGCACGACAATCTCCACCGCATCTATGAGCAGTTCCCCCGGCTAAAAGAACGCCGCAAGCAAATGGCCGGAACGCTATCCGGCGGCGAGCAGCAGATGTGCGCCATTGGCCGCGGGCTGATGGCCGAGCCCGTGCTTCTGCTTCTCGACGAGCCATCGCAGGGGCTCGCGCCGATCCTGGTGGATCAGGTTTTTGAGTTGATTCGAGGAATTGCCGCGGGCGGCGTTACGATTCTTCTGGCTGCGCAGAACGCAAATTACTCCATGCAGATTTCGCAGTACACGTACGTGATGGAGTGGGGACGCATCGTGCTCGAAGGCCCGAGCGATGAGCTTCGCTCGAGCGACCACGTTCGCCGCGCTTATCTCGGCGCATCGCCCTAGCCTTTCGGGCGTGCGCGCAATCCCGCCTTACCAGCACCCTTCCGCGCCGTACATCCCGGCTGGTTGACACCTGCAACCGCCTGTGGAACGCTGGTTCCCTGGTAAATTTGCAAACGACGGAGGCGACAATGGAGCTCACCCGCGAGCGCATTTTCGAAGCGCTGCAGCAATGCTACGACCCCGAAATTCCCGTCAGCATTGTGGAACTCGGCTTGATCTACGACGTCCAGTACGACGCCGCCGGCAACGTCTCCGTGAAAATGACCCTCACCACGCAGGGCTGCCCGTCGGCTCTCGCCATCCCCGAGCAGGTGAAGCAGCGCGTTGCCGCCATTCCCGAAGTGCGCGACGTCAACGTCGAAGTCGTCTGGGAGCCTCCGTGGAACCCCAGCATGATCAGCGCGGCCGCCAAGCAGCAGTTGGGCCTTGAAACCTGAAAGAACGCCACAAAAAGAAAGCGCGGCGGTTTCACAACCGCCGCGCTTCGTCCTCAAGATCATGCGCGCGCACTGCGCGCGAAAGATTCCCTACGCCTTCTTCGTCTTGTACCAGTCGGCGTTAATCGGGGTAAAGCTGTTCCACTTCTCCGGCAGGTCTTCCAGCGCGAAAATTGCCGTCACCGGGCAAACCGGGACGCACGCTCCGCAGTCAATACACTCGTCCGGATGAATATAGAGCTGCTTCTCGGCTTCGAATCCCGCCTCATCTTTCCGCGGATGGATGCAATCCACCGGGCACACATCCACACAGGCTGTATCTTTGGTTCCAATACACGGTTCAGCGATCACGTACGCCATTAGGCTTTCTCCTGAGAGCTGACTTCAACAAATACAAATCAAAATCCTGAATGAACCTCAAGCTTTTTATATATCATCAAACCCAAGCATTCACAAGCGTAGCATCCTGCACCTGTTATGACGAACCCAAACCCCTGCGGGTTGCCGCCAGCGCCGCCGAACCGCTAGAATATCCATGCGAGGAAAACGAACTTGAACCGCATGCATCGCCGCGCCTGCTTTGTTTCTGTCGTCTTCTTTCTCCTTTTTGTTCTAGCTGCTGGCCCTTCCCGGCCGCAAACCGCCGCAGGCAAGTCCTCTTCGAGCGCCGGCAAGGCCGTCGCGGACCCGGTCCTGCTTGATCTTGCCGGCTACAAACAAATGATCGCGAAGTATCACGGCAAGCCGCTGGTCGTGAATTTCTGGGCCACTTGGTGCGAGCCGTGCCGCGACGAATATCCCATGCTCGTGGAACTGGCCAAGCAGTTCGCGCCGCAAGGCGTTGCCGTCGTCGGCGTCAGCATGGACGACGACTCGGACATGAACCTCGTCCGCCACTTCCTCGCGCGCAATCATCCCGGCTTCCCGAACTACCGCCAGAAGCCGGGCATTGACGTGGACGCCTTCTACCCCGGCGTGAATCCCGATTGGCACGGCACGATGCCGCAAACGGTCTTCTACGCGCGCGACGGCCATATCGCCGGCTCCTTCACCGGCACGCGCCCGCGTCCCGTTTTCGAGCAAGCCTTTCACATGATCCTGGACACGCACTAAGGCGCTTCTCGTCGGAGGCAATCCTTCATGCTGCAAACGCAAGGAAACAAAATCACCTGGCTCGGCCACGCCACTTTCCGCATCACCACGCCGAGCGGCAAAGTGATCGTCATTGACCCCTGGGTGCAGTCGAATCCTGCCTGTCCCGACGCATTGAAAAAATTCGACCGCATCGATACGCTGCTGATCACCCACGGCCACTTCGACCACATCGCCGACGCCGTCGAGCTCGCCAAGAAATTCAAGCCGCAAATTGTCGCGATTCACGAGACCTGCCTCTGGCTCGGATCGAAGGGCGTCGCCAACAGCAACGGGATGAACAAGGGCGGCACGCAAACCGTGGGCGAAATCGAAATTACGATGGTCCACGCCATCCACTCCTGCGGCATTCAGGACGGCGACAAAATCATCTACGGCGGCGAGGCCTGCGGCTACATCGTTCGCCTTCCCGGCGGCCTCACGCTTTATCACGCGGGAGACACGGCCGTCTTCGGCGACATGAAAATCGTCGGCGAACTCTACCCGCCCGATGTCGCCCTGCTTCCCATCGGCGACCACTACACCATGGGACCTCGCGAGGCTGCCCTCGCCATTCGCCTCCTCGGCGTTCACCACGTGATTCCCATGCACTTTGCCACGTTTCCGGTTCTTACCGGCCGCCCCGAAGCCCTCCGCGCCGCCACCAACGATATCGCCAACCTCGAAATCCACGCGCTGAAGCCCGGCGACACTCTCGGCTAATGCCCGCGCGCTGTCATCGCGAGGGGCGATCTTTCGCGGGCTCGAGGGCACAGGCGGAAGACCAAACCGCAACAATAATAGGGATAGTGTTGCGATTAGAAAAAGCGATGGCATATGTTTGCAGGCACTTACGCTGATGTCTAATAATGGAATGTTGCGATTAGAAATTGGAAGGCAGGACGCAGAAAACGCGCCCCCATCCGCAGACGGCGCGGCTGGGTTCCCTTCGACTTCGCTCAGGGTGGGCTGGATGAAAGCGTCTCTGTCTTTGCGGACAACTACTTCAGCTTGGCGTATTCGGACTTGGCGGCGATGAGGATGGGGATGCCGGGGTCGGCGTCTTTCCACAGCGTGAGGAAATCCTGATAGGCTGCGTTGGCCTTGGCGGTGTCGCCTTGCATGGCCATGGGCGCGGGCAAGGCCGAGATGGGCGAGCGCGCCGGTCGCACAATTCCACACGAGGCCGCGATGGTCGAGGATTTTCTGGAATTCAGCGGCCGCGAGCTGGCCCTGTTGCGCGCTCAGGTAAGCTTCGGCGCGGACGTAAACGGGATACAAACAGGAGTTGGAAGCGCTCCCACTTAGCATGCCCAGCTCATAGGGTACTGCCGCCTGAAGAAGCTCGATGCTCCGCGCAGGATTCTTGCGGCCCGTTCCCATCTGCGCGCGGATGATAGGCAGCCAGACCGATTGCACTACGGTATCCTGCGGGAAGCGCTTGGCGAGGTCATCGGCAAGTGACTGGGCGTGAGCGGTATCGCCAGCCAACGCATAGGCCAGCGCCGCCTGCGCCTCCGCATCGTGACTGCCTGGTGCGAGCGCTACTGCTGCGGCAGCGTTCTGGCGGGCCGCCGCCCCGTTGCCGAACAACGCTTCGCGTATCGCCGCATTCGCTTGCCACAAGGCAGCGGGTTCTTTTTCATCGCTGCGGCGCGCACTCTCGACAGCTTGCCGGGATAGCTCACGGGCTTTCCCGAGTCTCCCTGACAAGGCTTCGGTGTCGGATTCAAGCGAAAGCATCTGGTCTTCCGCACCCGGTTTTCCAATAGCCCAATCCTCCTGCTGCTTCATGGCTGCCACGTTGCCTTGGAAGAAGGCCAAGGCATGCAGGTTTAGGTGCAGCGAAATACCCTCGAGCTTGCGCCCCTGCGCCTCTTCGATTGTGGTCCTTGCTTCGTCGAAACGGTTCAGTGCCATGTATATCTGACCCAGATTCGCATATCCGGTCGCGTCCGTCGGCTCCAGGCGTAGAGCTTCACGGGTTTCAGCAGCGGCTTTCTCATACTGCCCCAGAATCATCGAGTCACTGCCCAGCAAGATGTACGGGCCAGGTTCGCGTGGGTAAATTCTGGTATACATTTCGTATGCCTGGTCTGCTTTTTCCATCTCGCCTGTGACTGAGTCGTAGTAGTCGGCGGTTATGATGAGCTTCTCGCGTTCAGTAACACGGTCGCGCAGGTCGAAGGCTTTCTTGGCGTAAGTAGCGCCCAAGTTGGGCTGATTCAGATTGAAGTAATCACCTGCCAGGTAGTCGTACGCGAGTGCAAAATTGGGGTCGAGTTCTATGGCGTGCTTGACGAACGGAATCGCGTCGGCATCTCCTTTTTCCTTGAAGGCTTTTAGACCCAATGTAAGGGCTTTGAGAGCTTCCAGCGAACTTGTGGTGGCTTCTTCCATCGGAACATCAAATTTCTGAACTGAACTGAGTGATTCGCCTAACTCATTGCGAAGTTTCGAAGCTGCTCGCCCCAGCGCCGGAAGAACTTGCTCCTTTCCCGTTGCTGTTACCTGCTCGCGTGCAAGCGCTTCCCCGCTCGCGCAGTTCAGGGCCTCCAGACCAATCACGAATTGCCTCCCCAACGCCGCAATCGAGCCTGCCAGATACGCCTTACTGCCCGCACGCTGGCACACTTCCCGCGCCAAATCTCGCGTCAATCGCTCATTCTGCGAGCGTGCCATCTCCCGGAGCGTCTGGCGAGCTTTCGTCTCGGAAAGGATGTTCAGGAAGGGCGACTGACCCAAGTCCACCGCCAGGGCCTGCTTGAGCGTGTCGTCAAATACCGAGTCGCCCGTCGTGTTGGCGAAATCCGCGAGGACGATGGTGTCTTTCTCGGTGAGGGCATGCGCACGGCGGGCAAAGAAAAGCCACCCGCCCACACACAGCGCGACGACAACGACCGCAACGGCGGCAATCGCCGTCCATCGACCAGCCGATGTAGTGGCAGGCTTCGAGCCAGCTTCGGCCGTTCCGGCGGCCGTATGTCCTGATTCGGTATGGCGCTCCGCGGCTGCAACCGGAGCGCTCAAATCGCGCTTCAGGCGTTGCAGATCGGTGCGGATGTCGGAGGCGTGCTGGTAGCGCAGGTCGGGACTCTTTTCCAAGGCTTTGTTGATGACACGTTCGAGTTCCGCCGGAATTTCCGGATTCAGCCGCACGGGTGCGACCGGCGTGCGATTCAGAATGGCATCGAAGATTTCCGCCGAAGTGCTTCCCGAAAACGCTTGTTTTCCCGTCGCCATTTCATAGAGCACAGCACCGAAAGAAAAAATGTCCGTGCGCGCATCCAGTTCTTTCCCGCGCGCCTGCTCGGGCGACATGTAGGCCAGCGTCCCCAGCGTCGTTCCCGCTGTGGTCAGTGTGGCTCCGCCCGTCACATCCTCCGTAATCGAGGCATCGCCGGCAGAACGCATCTGCTTGGCCAGGCCGAAGTCGAGCAGCTTGGCGTGCCCATCGGCGGTGACAAAAATGTTGGCGGGCTTGATGTCGCGATGGATGATGCCCTTGGCATGGGCCGCGCGGAGGGCGTCGGAAATCTGAATCGCCAGGTCGAGCAGCAGCTCAATTTCAAGGGGTTGGCCGCTGATTTTGTGCTTCAGCGTCTGGCCGTCCAGAAATTCCATGACGATAAACGGCTGGCCACGGGCCTCGCCGATTTCGTGAATCGTGCAGATGTTCGGATGATTGAGCGCCGATGCAGCACGCGCTTCCCGGCGAAACCTTTCGAGCGCCTGCGGATCTCTAGCGAGATCTTCCGGCAGGAATTTCAGAGCGACGAAGCGGCCGAGCTCGGTGTCCTCGGCTTTATAGACGATGCCCATGCCGCCGCCGCCCAGTTTTTCGACGACGCAGTAGTGGGAAATCGTGCGGCCGATCAATGAGGAAGGCTCGTTCACGTGCGTGAATCTTAGGATTTGCCATCGAGCAAGTCAACGAAAGGGCCTATCGGCGAAGAGGCGAGGCTGGTGAATCAACTCTGAAACTCAGGAGTTCTTCTTATTGAAACGGCACTGAGCCTGTGTGGGAGATAGTTTCCCGCAAGCGAGGGCCATGGTCTCGAATACGGGCTCGTGCTGGAACGTCGGCTTTCGATAGACTCTCTTCTTCTGATCCGACTTTCCGGCAGGGGACTCTGGACGCCCCTGATTATCGTGTTCGCGCGTATTCGTTGCCTTCAACCCCGTCTCATTACCTTTAGCGGCGCTTGCGAACGCGCGTCCATAAGTCCTGTGAGCGGCGAACTACTGCAACGCGGCCTGGGTTAGCTTGACCGCGCAGAACGCGGCGCTGCTTCCGCAAATGCTGGCTGACGTCGCCAGGGTACCGAAGTAGAGGCTCGACGCCTGCCCGGCGGTCGAATCGTTGTCCACAATAATGCCGCTTGTCCCGCCAGCCACATCGGCGGTGTTTGTCGCCGCAATGGTAGGAGGGTTATCTAATCCCGGCACCAGGACCCCAGCAGGCACAAGAAAGGAATACAATTCCGCTGGGTTTTGGTTTACTCCCATGAACATGAAGTCCGGGCCGCCGGTGGCAGTTGCGCCGGTGACGGTGCAGCCGGCGCCGGAAGTCGCGCTGGGTATCGTAGCGTTGAAGGTGAACTGCGCGGAGGTTGCCGAAGCGACGGTCTGTAGCCCTCCATTGATGGCTGCGACGTCAGCCGCAGTACAGCCATTGCCGGCGTTGGCGGTTACCCCCGAGATGGTGACCATATCGTTGACGGCAAGGGTGTTGACCGCGGTAACAGTAACAACAGCAGCGGTCGCTGTAACCCCCGTAACGGTGAATTCCTGGTTGTTGAAGAACTCGGTGAGCTGCGCGATGACCGAAGCGCCGGTCCCAAGTTGAGGCTTGTCACCGCCCTCCGGGGCTGTCTGCAAGGCGGAATTAACAAATTGGAAGGTTTTAATCTGTTGGCCACCGGTGCCGGAGCTGGCAGCGATGATTTCGCCGTTGTTCGCCGCAGTGGCACTGCCGATTCCCAATGCAAAGTAGCGGGCGTCGGGCGCGGGGTCGTAAATCGGAAAGCCGGCGACGGTACAGGCCTGATTTGCACCGGAATCGAGTCCCGCGGCGGCAACTTGGGTCAGGGTATTGCTTGTGAATTTAAATTGGATAAGAGCGGAATTCGTCGTGTCTGTCTCGCCACCGGTGGTGCCGGTGCTGCAGGCGGTCACGACATAACCCACGGCGTTCGTGCTGTCAATGATGGCGCCATCGCGAATGCCACCGTTCGCGTTTTCGCCGAGCGCTAGCGCTGGTGCGGCCGTAGCTCCGGCCGACGTCAATTCGTACAAGTTAGCGCTGCTATCGCCGACAAAAATGTTGCCGGTGCCACTGACATCGACGACGGGGGCCGAGAGATAGTTGGATCCGGGGGTGACAGTTGCGGAGGTGACGGTGCAGCCAGTGCCGGCAGTCGCGGTGGGTATCGTAGCGTTGAATTCAAACTTCGCTGCGCTCAACCCTGCCGCAATAACGGTTTGTGTTCCATTGATGGCAGCCGCGTCAGCGGCACTGCAGTTTGCGCCGTTGGCGGCTACGCCCGCGATGGTGACCAACTCGCCGATACCAAGCGTATTGACGACGGTGACAGTAACCGTGGTCGTGCTTGCCGTCACCAGAGTCGGCGCGGTTGACGCAGGGGTGGGGCTTACCTGGACCGGGAACTTTCCTCCCGCATATGCCGGCGTTCCGGCGAACGTCGGGGTGATGGAATACAGGAAGCCGTTGTTGTCACCGACGAAGGTAGTGTCGGTAGCATAGTCGGTGAACGGAGATGAGAAGCTGTCTATAGCTCCAGGCGCCGCAGTGGCTGCGTTGGCGGCAACCAACCCCAGGGGAAGCATGAAGTCCGTGGCGGTGCTTCCCGAAGTGCTTCCGGGGATCACCGGGTTGGTTGCGCAGGTGGGCAAGGTGGCCCCCCCGTTGTTGTTGCTGGCGCAGCTGGCGTTGGTTCCGTACTCGGTGCTGCCGCTGCCGAACGTCAGGACATGCAGGATTGCGCCGATGTTCGGGTCGTTCTCCACGTAGGAGATCTCTGTGCCACTGAGCGAGAGGTTGGGCGAGGTGGCGACCGGTCCGACGCCGGAGGCATAGGAAAAGATGAATTCCGGATTCGTGAGACCACACAGGGATGACCCGGGCCCGCTGTAGAGGTGGTTGAAGGCGACGATGTTGGCTTGGGCGCCGTTCGTGCCGGCAGCAATGGTGCCCCAGGCGAAATTGGTCAGTGAGTTTGCATCAGCCAGCGTCACGCCAGTCCCTGGCGTGAGGGCGTATACGGTAACCGTGGTCCCCGACGCAACCGCCACGACACGATCGAGAGCGGTACTACTGAGATTACGATTGATCGCGGCCGCCAGATTGGTGGCATTGGTGGCAACCGTGCTGGACACCTGGAAGTTTAACCCGGTGTTCAAGCCTGCCGAAGAGGTCAAAGTAAGAGTGACCGCGGTTCCACCGGCCGGAGTTATGGTGATGGACGTAGTCTGGCCAGCTGCCGGTTCGGCGCTGAAGGTGCCGACAACATTGGCGCGCGTGTTCCCGGTCGACGCGTTGACGGGGAACACCACGAAATCGGAGGTGCAGCTCGGCGTCGCATTCACATCGAAGGTGAACTTGGCGGGCGACATGCCTTGAGCGACGCCGCCGGCGCCCAGCGAAACGGCCCAGTCCCTTCCTATCTTGTCCCTTGATCGCCTTGGCGGCCTTCGCCGCTTGTGCACCAGGCCTGACCATTCCGGCGCATTACCATGCAGGAGCCACTCTGCATAGGCCCGCGGCTCGTTCAGCATCTTTGCCGCCTGCTCCGGCGTGACGCCGGCGGTGAAGAGAACGTGCTTTGAGCTCCAATCCATCGGCACGGGGGCCGAACCATCCGGCCTGGCTAAGCCTTGCCCGAACGCCGATGGGGTGAAGCACGCCGCCAGAAGCAGCGCGGCGCACCCTGCAAAAAAGGCCACATTCCGCCTCCGCGGAATTCCAGGACCAGTCAGTGCCAATACGCCTCCTGCCGACATGGGTGAAGCTTCAGGCCCCGCGAGGTCTGAGAGAGGGTTTAGCATGTATTTACTGTCCGAAATGAAACAGTTGATGTCACGTTCTGGGAAGTCCGGTGTTCCGTACTGGTAACCTCATGATGCGCAAAGGTCAGCGCAGACTGTGTGGTCCAAGCGGCCACGCAGTGCTTCTCGGCGCGAAGCAACATCCAAAAACCCCACTCTTCCATTTGGCCATTTTCCCACTTGTACTGAACTTGTCCCTTAGCACAGCTGTTTTCGAGTACCCCCTATGCTAGCCTGTGTGGAAGATCTGGCGGTGGCGGATCGCAAGGATATGAGCTTGGGAAGATGGCAGAACAGCTCAACTGGTTTCATACTTACTATTCGAGAATGGTGAAACCGCAATGAAAGCAATTGTCAGCAAGCCGGTTGAAAAATATATCTACGATATTCTGCCGAAGCGTGACGCGGTGCTTGCGGAGATGGAGAAATACGCGCGGCGGCACGACGTTCCCATCATCGGACCTGCGGTGGGGCGGATGATCTACCTGCTCGCGCAGATCTCCGGTGCGCGGCGGATTTTCGAGATGGGATCCGCGATTGGATATTCCACCGTGTGGCTGGCGCGCGCGGCGGGTCCGGACGCGCAGGTCTATTACACGGACGGCGACGCTAAGAACGCGGAACGCGCGCGCGATTATCTTCGCCGCGCCGGTGTGGCGGAACGCGTGCAGTGCCTGGTCGGCGACGCGGTGGAGCTGATTGACACGGTTTCCGGCGAATTCGATTTGATCTTCATCGACGTGAACAAGCACCAATACCCCGCGGCGTTGCGAAAGGCGCTTCCGCGATTGCGCAGCAAGGGGCTGCTTCTGACGGATAACGTGCTGTGGTCCGGTCTGGTGGCGAAGCGCGCGAAAGATGCAAACACGCGGGGCATTCAGCAATTCAATCGCATGGTCTATTCGTCGAAAGAACTATTTCCCGTAATCATCCCGCTGCGCGACGGCGTCGCCGTCTGCCGCAAAGCATAAGCGCTCGGGCGTGGCGCGGGCGCAAGATCGCGGCCGCTACTTCGCGCCGAGCGAGGATCGTGGAAAGAGGCTGCGGGCGAAAAACAGGAGATTGGCGGGCCGTTCCGCGAGACGGCGCATGAAATACGGAAACCAATCCGTGCCGAATGGGATGTAGACCCGCAGGCGATAGCCCTCGCGGACGAGCCGGTGCTGCAAATCGGTGCGAATGCCGTACAGCATCTGAAACTCGAAGGCGTCGCGGCCGATGTTTTTTTCGCTCGCAAAATCCTTGGTTGCCTGAATCATAGCGGGGTCGTGGGTCGCAATGCCGTGATAGATTCCGCTCGGCAGGAGCAGCTTCATCAGCTTGACGTAATTCGCATCAACGTCTTTCTTTTTCGGAAATGCGATCTCCGGCGGCTCGTTGTAGGCGCCCTTGCAAAGGCGGAGGCGGCAGCCGGCGGCGAGCAGATCGCGAACATCCTGTTCCGCGCGATAAAGATAGGACTGCATGACGGTTCCGACACCCGCGTATTTCGCGCGCGCGCGTTTCGCGATTTCAACCGTGCGCTGCGTGTAAGCCGAACCCTCCATGTCGATGCGCACAAAATTTCCATGGCTCATCGCGTGCTCGACGATGTTCTCGAGAAGGTCCTGGGAAAGCGATTCGTTCAGGTCAAGTCCGAGTTGCGTGAGTTTCAGCGAAACATTCGCGTCGAGCTTTTCCCGCGCGATGCGGTCGAACATGGCGAGATAGCCTTCTGCGGCTCGCCGCGCGCCCGCTTCGTCCGACACATTTTCGCCGAGCAGGTCGAGGCTGGCCGAAGGGCCCGCGCGGTTCACCGCGTGCGCCGCCGCAATCGCTTCATCCAGGGTCTCGCCTGCAACGAAACGCTTCGACACTCGGCGGCTCAAACCGTTGCGCATGATCCACGGCGCAAGGCGCTTGCTTTCGGAAAGATGCAGGAGGAGTGATCGCATCAGAAAAGGGCGGATTCCGTGAAGCGGAAAAGATGACGCGTTGTCATTCCGTGGGATTATGCCGCGATAAGGGCCGCGAAGCCAGCCCCGATGGAGCGGGACTATGAGTCATGCGGGAAAGGAAGAGGCCGCCCGGACACTCCGCTGAGAATGACGCGCGGAGTCAGGATATTGTACGAATGTCTAAGTCTTATGCCTGGCGAGGAACTTTTCAGCGTCCATTGCCGCCATGCAACCGGAGCCCGCTGCGGTAACAGCCTGGCGATAATGATGGTCCTGAACGTCGCCGGCCGCGAATACGCCTTCGACGTTCGTCTTGCTGCCGTCGTGGGTGATCAGGTAGCCGGAGTCGTCCATATTGAGCTGCCCTTTGAAAATCTTCGTGTTGGGATCGTGACCGATAGCGACGAAAACCCCCGACACGTCCATCTCGGAGATTTCATTCGTGGCGACGTTGCGCAGCCTGATGTGTTCCACGGACTTCTTGTCCATGTCATGCACTTCCTCAATGACGTAGGGAGTCAGGAAGCGAATCTTCTCATTGGCGTGAGCGCGGTCGAGCATGATCTTCGTCGCGCGAAATTCGTTGCGGCGATGGATGATGGTGACGCTCTTCGCAAACTTCGTGAGAAACGTAGCCTCTTCCATGGCGGTGTCGCCGCCGCCCACGACGGCAATCTCCTTGCCGCGGAAGAAAAAACCATCGCACGTCGCGCAGGTGGAAACGCCATGTCCCAGCAGGTGCTTTTCGGATTCGATGCCGAGCATGCGCGCCGACGCGCCTGAGGCGATGATCAGCGCTTCGGCCTCGTACGTCTCTTTACCGGCGGTGACCTTAAACGGCCGGCGGCTGAGGTCCACCGACGTGACGGCACCGGAGCGGAACTCCGCGCCAAACCGCTGCGCTTGCTTGCGCGTATTCTCAATCAATTCCGGCCCGAGAATTCCGTCCGGAAAGCCCGGAAAATTCTCGACCATGGTGGTGAGGCCGAGTTGCCCACCCGGCTCGTAACCGTCGAGTACGAGAGGTTGCAGGTCTGCGCGCCCGGCATAAATGGCCGCCGTCAGTCCGGCGCACCCGCTCCCGATGATGATTACTTTCGACACGAACTCTCCCAGTGAAATCCGATCAGCTCATTTGATGACTACAGGCCGCATCGCGATGCAGCAACGAAGAGAAGCATTGTAACATCCCTCGTTCCGTTCTCGCGCCTGCACCTAAACTGAGGTAGTGGGCGGGTTTGCAGCCGAGTATGCGAGCCGTCCCTTCCAAGATCCCGCTTCGCAATCTGGATGGTGATGAACTGCTTCTACTGTTATCAGACTTGGGAGGAGCAGCTCCGGCCGGCTGTGGCAGACACGTGCTATACTCCGATTTGTGAACATCGTTAACCCAATGCGCGCGAAGATCGTCATCGTGCTGTTTGGTTTGGCGATGCTCTACGGGTCCATCTGTTCGGCCGCGTGCGTAGCGGGGGTTTGCCCGAATCTCGAGCGCTATTCCGAGAGTCATGATTGCGATCAGCCCTCGCATCAGCATTCGCACGACCAGCACGATCAGGGGCAACATGGCCCCGATTGCAAGCAGTATGCTCACCCTCCTGACTTTGCTCTGAAAGCGTCAGGGATGGTCGCTTTTCAGGATCAGAGTGCGACTGTTCTATACGCAGCAGCGGCAATTGCATCTCTCTTGAATCCGTCGCCGATCACGCAAGACATCCTCCAGGAATCTCATCGAAGACCACCGGGTGTTTCCAAAAATACTCTGCATGAGCAGGTCTCCGTTCTCCGCATCTAGACCCACGCTTTGGCGGCCTTTCCGACACATCGGCTCCGCGTTTGAGCACGATTGTGCGAATGCGCTTCTATTTCGCTAGTTCGGCCAAGAAAGCACGACCGCGGTTCGCTAGGGGCTTCTCGGCCGGCACTCCAACACGAATGCAGGGCTACCAACAGACTAAAGCCGACGCGGTATTTCGCAGCGGCCTACGGAGGTACAGGAATCATGGATAGAACACGGAGAAACTTTTTGCAGGGCGCAGCGATTTTCGGAGCGGGCATGCTCGGCAAACGGACTGTCGCCGCGCAAGAGGGTGAACAGAAGGAGCATGGAAAGATGCAGGAGCCATCTGGCAGCAACACAGACCACAGGGCGCACATGCGCGAAGAAACGCAGCAGCGCTTGCCTGCTGAGAGAGCAGGGTTCCTGCCAATCGTCACGCCGGACATACCCGATCTCCCTTACAAAATGGAAAACGGGGTCAAAGTCTTCCATTTGATCGCGGAACCGGTCAAGCGGCAACTCGTGCCCTTCAAGATGATGGAGGTCTGGGGTTACAACGGGAGCTGTCCTGGCCCGACGATTCAGGCCAATCAGGGCGACCGCGTCCGCATCCTCTTTGACAACCATCTCCCCGAGTCCACGACGATCCACTGGCACGGTCTGGAAATTCCCATCGAGATGGACGGGTTGGTCTACGTTACGCAGAAACCGATTCCGCCCGGTGGGCGATTCGTTTACGAATTCACACTGCATCAGGAAGGAACCTATTTCTACCATTCACACGGCGCCATGCAAGAGATGATGGGCATGATCGGGATGTTCATTCTGCATCCCGAGAAACCATACAAGCCGCGAGTGGATCACGATTACGGAATCATCTTGCAAGAGTGGGCCATCCTGCCCAACAACACTGTTCCGAATACAGCGAGTATGGAATTCAATTGGCTAACGTTCAACGGCGTATCAGCCCCTGCTACAACGCCGTTGATCGCGCGGCTTGGGAGCCGTGTTCGAATCCGCCTGGTCAACCTTGGCATGGATCACCATCCAATCCATCTGCACGGCAATCAGTTCGTGGTTACAGGCACGGAAGCAGGACGGGCTCCGGAATCCACGTGGCGTAGTGAAAACACGGTGCTGGTTGGAGTCGCTCAGGCACGTGACATTGAATTCGACGCTAGGTATGCCGGCGATTGGATGCTCCATTGCCATCTGCCACACCACATGATGAACAGCATGTCTGATTTACTTTTGAACGGAACGGTCGCCCAGGACCGGATGATCATGACGGCCGCAACGAATGATCCTCAGGCCTTGAGCCAGATGCAAACGCTCGCGGACACGGTTGGATTTGAGCACGTCCATCATGCCCCCATCGCTCGTGACGCGAATTCCGTGCCCGGTTTTCCGCAGGACGCGTTCATGGAAATGGGAATGGACGAGGTAGTTGCAAAGCCGGAGACCTACGGACTCTCGAGGAACTGGAGCGCCAACATGATGGGCATGATGACACTTGTTCGCGTCCTGGCTCCAGAAAAATACGACCAGGTCATGGCGTTGAAGCAGCGGGCCTTGAATAACAGCCAATAAAACAACCGGTTTCAGGACACGTCTCGTATGACGTCAAGCATAGCGATCGCCCGAACAGGAGAAAAGTTGATGAAGACACGGCTGAGAAAATTACTGCTGATAGGAATTTTCAGTGCGGTATTGCATTCAAAAAGTGCGATTGCACAAAGTCCCGGTCAACAACCGCAGCCGCCTTCAAACGACGAAATGCAAAAAATGCAGGACATGCATCAGCACATGAACATCCCCGTCGCAAAGTCCGAATTACCGCGATTGGGGCGCGCCCAGGAAAACCCCTCAGGAAAACTGATTCAACTCGAAGAGTTAGAAAAGATGGCACTGGAAAAGAATCCGACGCTGGTGCAGGCGAACGCAGAGATTGCGGCGGCCAAGGCTCGCCAGCTTCAATCGGGACTGTACCCGAACCCCAAGGTAGGCTATTCCGGCGATGAAATCCGCGGCGGGTCATTCGGCGGCGGCGAGCAGGGATTCTTCGTGTCCCAACCCATCGTGACGGCGGGCAAGCTTGGGTTAAATCGCAAGATACTTGGGCAGGACGTGCGCATCTCGGAAATCGAATCCCGGGAACAAGGTCTGCGCGTCATGAATGCAGTTCAAATTGGGTACTTTCGGGTACTTTCCGCACAAGAAATGCTGGACGCAAAGAAAGATCTCGCTCGAATTGCAGGGGACGCAGACAAGACTGCGCAACAACTCAGGAATGTAGGCCAAGCGGATGAGAGCGAGGTGCTCCAAGCAGAAGTGCAGCAACAGAAGCTTGAGATGGACGTAATGATGCAGGAAAACACGCTGCGGCAAGAATGGCGGGCGCTTGCCGCAGTTGTGGGAAATCCGGATCTGAAAATGGGAACCCTTGCCGGGTATCTGGATCGGAACTTGCCGGAACTGGACGAGCAGAAAGTGGTTGAAGTGCTGCTCCGCGAAAGCCCGTCCGTCGCAATTGCCCAGGCGGGTGTGGATCGCGCGCAAGCGGTCCTGACGCGCGCGCGCCGTGAACCAATTCCCGATATCGAATTACGGGCTGGTCTTTCTCAGGACCGGGAATTCCTCGATCCTGCGGGACATCCCGCCGGCCTTATCGGCTTCGCAGAGATCGGAGTCCAACTTCATATCTTCAATCGGAACCAAGGCAACATTCAGGCTGCCCAAAAGGACATCGAGCATGCACAGGCCGAGACGAAACGCGTTGAACTCGCCTTGCGCGAACGATCGGCAATGGTCCTGGACACCTATCGAAATTCGCAGATCATGGTGAACCAGTATCGCGACCAACTCCTGCCGCGCGCGCAACGGGCGTATGAAATTCTCCTTAATAGGTACGGGCTAATGACAGCTTCCTATCCGCAGGTTCTCAAAGCGCAGGAAACCTTGTTTCAATTACAGGATGGCTACATTTCCGCCCTCGAAGGGCTCTGGGTGAACGCGATCACTTTACAAGGGCTGTTGCTGACGGATGGATTGGAACCCCCGGCACGGCCCGGCGAGATAGACATGCCAGTTCGCGAAATTAACGTGCCGACGCAGCCGCGCGCAGTGCCTGGTGGCAGGCAGCCGTGAAGTTGCGGAAGATCGCCGGCTTTCTGTTCACTGGGGCGCTTGCCGCGGCCATTGGCTCCACGCGGCACGAAGTCCGACGAGGATTCACCACGCGGTCAGAGCCGAGTTAACCAATCTGGAATCGATTACGAGCAGATTTCCAGGGTGGAGTGCGACAGGGAGTAAGCTGGAAGCATTCGTGGTGGTTCTTTCGAGGAAAAGGAAATGCCCCCCTTTCCATCTCCTTCCTCTCTGGGAGATGAACGATGTCCGAATCGGAATTCCGCCCGGCAACAATTCTCGTCGCTGATGATGAAGAGGGTTATCGCGGCATGCTCGCGATGTTGTTGAAACATGAGGGGTACACCGTGCTTTCCGCCGCCAATGGCAAAGAAGCATTGGACCTGTTGCTCCACCACAGACCGGATCTGGCGCTGCTGGACGTGATGATGCCGCAGCTCAATGGATTTGAAGTTTGCAAGGCAATCAAAACGAACCCGGACACGCGCCTTATTCCCATCGTGCTGGTGACAGGCTTGACGAGCACAACCGACCGCATTCGTGGAATTGAGAGCGGCGCAGATGATTTCTTGAACAAGCCGACCAACAAGGAGGAGCTGCTGGCGCGCGTAAGATCACTGGTTCGGCTGAAGGAATTCACGGACGAGCTGGAAAGCGCGGAGCAGGTGCTGTTCAGCCTCGCGCTCGGCATCGAGGCGAAAGACCGCTACACGGAAGGCCACTGCCACCGGCTGGCGAAATATTCAGCGGCGATGGCGGAGCGGCTCAAACTTCCCTCCCATTTGTGCAAAGCGCTGCATCGCGGCGGCATCGTTCACGACTTGGGGAAGGTGGGCGTGCCCGAGCAGATTTTGCTCAAGCCCGGACCGCTGACCATCGAGGAACGGAAAATCATGGAACAGCACCCCATTATCGGAGAGCGGATCTGCGCTCCGTTGAAATCCTTCCGCCATGTGCTGCCCATCATCCGCCATCATCACGAGAAACTTGACGGATCGGGCTATCCCGACGGACTGAAGGGCGATGAAATTCCGTTGACGGCCCGCATACTGCAAACGGTGGACATCTATGACGCGCTGACCACCGAGCGGTGCTATCAGAAAGCCCGTTCGTCCGAAGAGGCTTTCCTCATCCTTCGCGACGGAGTGAAACGGGGCTGGTGGAGCGGTCCGCTGGTGGACGAGCTGGAGTCGCTGATTCTGGACGCAATTCCGGTGGGAGCAGGCTCGCGTGAGCAGATAAAGCGAAGCTAAAAGTACGACGGTTGCTCGCCGGCGGATTTACATCGCCGGAGCGGCTGGGCCATAATGCCGCGGGATTTGCCGATGGCGAACACCGCGAATCTTCTGCGCCTCATCAACGAATTCATCGTGCTCCTTCTTGGCGCGCTCATGATCTTGCTGGCCGTCTCGCGGGGCGTCGCGCTGCCCGCGCGGCCGAGCGCAATGATCGCGCTGGGAGCCGCGCTGATTTATTGGGGAGTGCGCGCAGGAATGCGCCGGGGCCGCGAGGCGTCTGACGCGCAGGCGCACATCCGCGGCGGATCACTCATAATCGTGGGCCTCCTGGTCCTCTCGATTCCGCTGCTGCCCGTGCGGTACGCTGCGACGCTGCTGGGATTTGAGGGTGCGGTGCTGGTGCTTCGAGGGATTGCCGGCGCCGTGCTGTCGCTTGCCATCACCGCGCGTTCCCGTTAATCTCGCGCTTACCAGAATCGCCATCGTCGCTCCAGCCGAAACGGTGACGCGAAACTCACTCAAGGGGGAAACGATGCTCAAGGAGTTCAAAGCGTTTGCGATGCGCGGCAATGTTCTCGACATGGCAGTCGGCTTCATCGTCGGCGCGGCATTCGGGAAGATCATCACGTCGTTAGTCAGCGACATTCTGATGCCGCCCTTCGGCTTGATTCTCGACAAAGTGGACTTCTCGAATCTGTTCTACAGCCTTTCGCAAAAGTCCTACGCGAGCCTTGCCGAAGCGAAGGCGGCGGGCGCTCCGACGATCAATTACGGGCTGTTTCTTAACACCGTGATTGACTTCGTGATTGTTGCATTCGTGATTTTCCTGCTGGTGCAACAGATCAACCGGTGGAACAAACCCGCACCAGCGCCCGCTCCGGCAACGAAGGATTGCACGTACTGCGCCACGGCCATTCCCATCAAGGCCATTCGTTGCCCGAATTGCACGTCGGAATTGCGGGCCTGAAGATAAATTCCAGTCGAAGGAAAGATTACTGAGGCGGACGATTGTCCTGGGCGGCGCGCAGGTGTTCGCGGAGGCGCTCGAGGACGTCGTTGCCTTGTCCCTCGGCGATTTCGCGTTCCACTTCCGTAAGCGCGAAATGCACGACATCGTGATGGTGAACCTCCTGGTCCGACAGCTTGGCACTCAATTCGAGCCATATCCTGTGAAGCAAGTCTATTTCCTTGGGCGTGAGACGGGGAGCGTGCGGACCGAGATAGAAGATTTGTTCCTGGCCTGACGGCGTGAAGATATCGAGGGTAACGCGCGGCCGCGGCTCCGGCATGCGCTCCCACGCCAGGCCCACTTCGCGCGCCTGTTCCGCGACCGTCATCTTCGACGAACTGCCCGCCGCGATGGTGGCCGATTGCAGGTTCATGGCCGTACGCAGGATGCCTTCCCAGAGATCGTTCGCCGCCGCCACCGACAGGCGCACCGGCTTGCCTTCCTTTTCCGCGATGGCCAGGACCTTGGTGAACAGCAACTGCTCGATGGTGCTGAACAACTGGTCGGGGGCAAGATCGTATTCGCCGGACGCCGCGCGCCGGAGCATGCGCACGTGCAAAACGACGATATCGGTGTCCGTGCTCCTCACGCGCCGCAGGACGGCCTCGAGATGATAGAGCGCGTAGTAGGTGCTTACGGGGACCAGAATGTTGCCGGGCCGAACGCCGACGTTTGTCGGATTCAACTCGGCTTCCTGCGCGAGATTGAATTGGTCGAGTTCCACGTGCGCGGCGCCGGCCTGGCGCTTGTGCATGCGTTTCTCGGAAATTTCGAACACGGTAAAGAGGAGGGCCGAAAACGTCAGGCCCGCGACCGTGGCATCCGGTTTGGTAAACAGGTTGATGATGGCAATCGCGAAGAGAACGAGAGTGATCAAACCAAGCCCGATCGGAATTTCCACTCCGAAAATCACCGGGTTCAGGGGTACGCGGTACTCGCGGTCTTGCGGATGCGTGTAGCGGAGCACCAGCACCGCAATGCCTTTCATCGAAAAGCTCCATATAACGCCGAATGCGTACAGGTTGCCGAGGAAGGTGACGTCACCGCGGCTGGCGAGAATCGTCAAAATCTGAAACAGCACGACGAGGTTGATGATGCGGTGCGTCGTGCCGAACCTCGGATGCGGATGCCGGAACCAGTCGGTGAGAACGCCGTCTTCCGACACGCGGTTTAGCACGCCGTTCGAACCCACGATCGCCGTATTCACCGCTCCCGCCAGAATCAGCGTCCCTACCACGACCACGAACACATGGAACGCCAGCCGCACAGGGAAGCTCCCAACAAGATGCATCGAAAGCCCGCCGATGAGGTTTTCGTTGAAGTGGCCCCGCACGCTATCGGGAATAATCATCACCGCAAAAAAGGAAACCAGCGACGTGAAGACCAGGCTGTAGATGAAAATCACGAGGCCGGCCTTCTTCAGGTTCCGCAGCTTCGGATGCTCGATTTCGCGGTACACCTGCGCGAGCGACTCCTCGCCGCTCATCGCCAGCACCGAATGGCCAAGGCCGACGAAGATCGCGATCAGCGTGATCGTGTGCGCCCACTGCCAGCGATCGAGCCAACCGAGCGAGAGATGATCGAGCTTCATGTTCTGCGGCGTAGGCCACGGCGGTAAGTTCCAACCTGTTCGCACATAGAGGGTGTAGACGCACCAACCGATCAGCAAGACAACCATGATGGTGGTGAGCTGCATGATACGCAGGGCCTTCCCGGACGATTCCGGAACACCTTTGATGTTCTCCCACCAGAAGTACACCGTGATCAATATCGCGACTGCCGCGGCCGTGGCATTCACGGGCAGCTGCACGTGCATATGCGCGTATACGAATAGCTCATTCACCACGCCGACCAGATACTGTCCCGCGGAGACGCCGCTGATCGGGCCCGTCAGGACGTAATCGAACATCAGCGCCGACACGGAAAACTTCGCGAGTGTTCCACCAAGGGCTTCCTTCACCACGCGATACACGCCGCCGCGCACGAACATGCTGCAGCTTTCGACATAAATCGCGCGCACGGCATAGGAGAACAGCATGATGCCGAGGATGAACCAGGGAGCCGTCTTGCCGATGAACTGCTCGGCTTCACCGCCCGCGTAGTAAGCAGACGAGGCAAGATCGTTCAGGACGATGGCCGCCGCGCGCCAAAATGAAATGAACGCCAGCATGGCCGTGGTGGCCACGAGGACTTTCGCTACAGGGCGCCGAGAACCCGGCGTGAATGTGGGACCCGTGGTGTTGAATGCCATACGTTATTTAGGACGCGGGAACCGACTATACGTCGAATTAGCCCTGAAAAGGAAGCATCGTGTCCGGGGAAATTTCAATGTTGCAGAGTGCCAGAATTACTGGAGACTTGCCCGTAAGAACGCGAGAACAGCCCGCAATACCGCTTCTTCAATCGCTGCCCGGTGCAGTTGCCTCGGCCGCCGGCGCTCGAAAATCCCGCGCGCAGGCCTCGCAGGGACAAATCTCGCGCAGATACTCGAAACTGTAGATTCCCGTGGCGTGCGCGTCCGAGAACTCGATCTGGATCGCGTAATTCCCCACCGCCATGGCTTTCTTCGCCGTCACGCGCGCCTTGAACATGGGGAGTAACGGGTTCTGAGCCAGGCCACCGGATGTCACGGTGGCGTTCTCTTTTTTCTCGCGCTCATCTTTGCACAGCGCGCAGGGACAGAGATCGCGCAAATAAGGAAACGTGTACTGACTTACATGGCCGTCGGACCAGGTGATCTCGACGCCCTCGCCGGTCGAAACGCGCACCTTCACGTCCATTGGCTTCTTCCGAACATCAATCGGTATCGGCATCGCATCCCATTCTAACAGACCCGTGAATTTCAACCCTTCACAGCACTCTCGTCCTGGGTGGAAAGCGACGTGATTCGGACAATGTGGCCGTGGGCGAGTTCGATGCGGCGGCCGGCGAGCTGTGCGATCGAAGGCGCATGGGTAACCATAAGGATCGTGTGGCCTTCGGAGTGCAGCTCGCGCAAGAGTCCCAAGACGATCTCCTCGTTTGCTTCGTCGAGATTGCCGGTCGGCTCGTCCGCGAGAATGAGCTTCGGATGATTGATGAGTGCGCGAGCCACTGCGACGCGCTGCTGCTCGCCGCCCGAAAGTTGCGCAGGCAAGTGCACGATGCGATCGCCCAGGCCGACGCGTTCGAGAGCCGCGCGGGCTTCGGCTTCATCCGTTGTGCTGTGAAAATACTGCGCCAGCATCACGTTTTCGAGCGCGGTGAGATAGGGCACAAGATGGAACTGCTGGAAGATGAAGCCGATTTTTTCGGCGCGGAAGCGGGTCAGGCCCGATTCGTCGAGCCGCGCAACATCGGTGCCGGCGACGACGGCTTGTCCCGTCGTGGGCGAGTCGAGACCGCCCAAAATATTGATGAGCGTCGTCTTGCCCGAGCCGGAGGGTCCCGTGATGGCGATCCATTCGCCTTCTTCGATGCGAAAGGAAACGCCGTCGAGCGCGCGTACCTTGCCGAATTCTTTGCGCAGCCCTTCGACTTGGACCATGGTTGGCATCTTCATCGTGAACTCAACGGCCTCGGGCCTGAAAATCCGAGCTACATTTCGCCTCGCAGGATCACTGCCGGCTTCACCTTTCCGAGCAAGCGCAGCGGCAGGGCGCCCGCGAGCGCGACAATCACCATCAACCCCACCGTCAGCGGAAAAACTTCCCAGCGTGCGGCAATCGCGGCGCCAAATACGCGCTCGCCCATCCAGTCCGAAAGCGCCAGGCCTGCTACACAGCCGATCAAGCCGCCCACGGCTCCGAGCACTCCCACTTCGGCAAGAAACAATCCCACAATGCGCGAAATCGAGCCGCCGAGCGCCTTCATCAAGCCTACGTCTTCGCGGCGCTCCATTGCGAGCGCTGCCATGGTTGCAAGAACACAGAGCGCCGTGAGCACGAGAATGAGCAAGACCATCGAAAAAATCAGCAGGCGAATCCGGCCGAGCATCGCTCCCTCGGCTTCGGTCACTTGCCGAATCGGACGTACCTCGAATTGCGGAAGCGCCTTCGCGAGCCGCGCGGCGTATGCGGAGATTTCAGCCGCCGTGCCTTGGGCACTCAGTTGCACGAGGCCGATCTGGCCCTCGGGGCCTCTCAGGTTCGCCAGTTGCTGCACGACCGGAAGATTTGCGAAGATTTGATTGTCGTCCGGACCGCCTGAGTCCAAAACTCCGGAGACGGTGAGCTGCGCGCTCGAGTCAATGTACTTCAAATTGAGCGTGCTGCCCGGCGCAAGGTTGAATTGCCGGGCGACGTTGCGGCCCACCAGGCAGTGCGCAATATCGTCACGCGATGCGACCCAGCCGCCCTCCAGCTTCCAGGTCGGCGCGAGCTTGCGTGCTTCATCGAGCCACGTACCCGCAACAACGACCGGTGTCTCTCCAACTCGCGCGACGATGTATAGATACGGTGCCGCGGCAACCTGCTCCGGCGCGCGCGTCTTCTCAATGGCGCGCATCACCGTGTCCTGGCCCATCAGAATGGGCGAGGCGGTTCCGGCGTCGATGCTCTGAGCGGCGCGGCCCGGGGAAATCACAAGGTTCGCTCCGAGCGTGCGAAATTCCTGCGTCAGCTTGTACTCGACGCCCAAATCGAGATTCATGAGCGCGGAGATCACGGCTGCGCCGCTCACGATTGCGACAATCGCGACGGTAAGGCGGCCGCGGCTGCCCAGCAACAATTTCCAGAGGAGCCGCGTGAACATTTCACTCGCCCCGCAAGATCGGTGCGGGATCGAAACGCGCGGCGCGGCGCAGAGGAATCAAGCAGCCAAGGACCGCGACGATCGCCGCAAGTCCGAGAACAACCGGCAGCAGCACAATGCGAAGCGATGCCGGGGTGCCAAAAACGCTTTGGCCGAGAATCCGCGCCAGGCCCACTCCGAGAACGAAACCAACCGCACCACCTGCGATTGCGAGCATGACCTGCTCGGCGAGAAAAATCCCGGCCACAAGCGCGTTCGTCGCGCCGATAGCTTTCATGATGCCGACTTCCGCGCGCCGTTCCAGAATCGTGGTGGCCGAAGTGGCAGCCACAGCAAGGGCGGCGGCCAGCAGGGCAGCGAGCGTCACCATCCAGAGCAGCATGCCGACATGCGAGAGAATGCGGCCTTCGGTATCTGCCACGCGGCGGATCGTTCGCACATCCACGCCCGGGAGGACTTGGCGAATCTGAAGGCTGATCGAAGAAATATACGGCGAACAGAACCAGCGGTCGTATTCGGTGGGTGTCATCGATTGGGGATCGCGCTCGGAAAACACGTCGGCGGGCTTGGTCAGCGCACTTACGAAGAGCTGGCGGAATTCCCCTGCGTGACCGGAGATTTTCTGCGCGACCGACAACGGAACGAGGATTCCTTTGTCCTCTGCATCGCCCGTCGAAACGATGCCTGTCACGGCCAACGAGGTGAGCGAGCTACCAATCACGTCGCGGGAAACATGAACCGTTTGGCCCACGGCTACTTCGGGATGGGAAGCAGCAAATGCCGTACCCATGACACATTCATCCGCGCCATCGCGGAACCAGCGTCCGCTGATTTTCCACCACGGATGCGTGATGCTGACGCCGGTTTTGAACGTCGAGCCGTCTGGAACCGGAACATCGTGCGCGTACCAGGTTCCGATCAGCGTGACTTGGGTATTATTCACGAGCGCGGGCACGTCGAGAAACGGGGTGAAGCCGACAATGTTGTGGCGCCAGAAAATCGTCTTCAGTTTGCCGAGATCGGCTTCGTGCAAATACGAGCCTTCTTCCACCGGGCGGTAATCCACGCCGCCGATTTCAACCGGAAGCGTATCCGATTGTGGCGTGACCAGAAGATTCGCGCCGAAGCTGCGGAACTCGCGCGCGAGGCGGTCGCCCACATCCAGCGCGACGGTAAGCGTCGAGGTGGCCACGGCCATGCCCACGACAAGCGCGGCAGCCGTCAGAATCTTGCGGCGCGGATTGCGAACGAAGGATTCTCCTACCAGGCGGGCAAACATTTCAGTGAGGATGGATCGTCGAAGCGGCGCCAGCGAGCGACGAAAGATCCACGATGACCTCTCCCCCTTCGACGCGCGATTTCACGGCGACAGGATTGCAGCCTCCTGATTCGCCGATCGAAGGAATGTAAATTGCAGCGCCGCAGTTCCGGCAAATCACGTTTTGGCCTTCCTGGCGGTATCCGGACCAGCCGCAGATCTGGCAACCGTCGAGCGCCGTGCTGTATTCGCCGTTGCTTTTGCGGACCACAAGGAAGCGAATCACCGTCCCGCTCACGTCGGCGGAGTAATAGTGCAAATGGGGATCGGCCAAATCGGACCCTGGGATGCGGACTTCACCATTGCGCGCGACAAGCTGCGTCGCCTGGATAGGCGCCGCCGAAGCATGCGCGTAAACGAACTCCGCGGCAAGAGACAGCACAACCAGCACGCACAGAAATGCAGCGGCGAAACTCCAGCGGCGCTGGCGGCGGAATTGCCATTCGCGCATGCGCCGCTCGGCCGGATCGATCGCCGCGTCCGCGGCCGGCTGGCGCGCGCTGAACCATTCGCGCATCACGACGAGCGCCGCCGCGCCCAGAATTACGACGAAAAAGAAAACCTCGTTGCGCACGATGGGGCCAATGGTCGCCATTTCGGCCTTGCTCGACGGCAACCACATCGCTTCGCTTAGCTCGTGCAGGCCGGTCAGCGCAAGTTGGAAGGCGACGACCATCAGGATGGTGGTCGTGGCTTTGAAAAAACGGGGCAACGGAATTCGCAGCGTGCCCTGGAAAAAGAAAAGTCCGACGGCCACGGCAATCGCGATGCCGAGCGCCGTGCCGATCCACACTTCAATGCCCGCGCTGGAAAGCTCGACGGCGCGAAGGATCAAGACCAGCTCCACGCCCTCGCGCACGACCATCAGGAATGTGAAGAATGCGATTCCCCAACCCGCCGCTGCCGTAGCCTTCTGGGCGTACGCCTCGACGCGCTCCTCGATCTCTTTTTTCAAGTGCCGCGCCGCGCGATTCATCCACACGATCATCGTGACCACGAGGACCGCCGCCAGCAACATGAGCAGGCCCTCGAACCCATCCTCACTCACCCGCCAGCGCTGCAAAAACCAGGCGGCGGCAACGCTGGCCGCAGCGGCACACCCGACGCCCACCCAAGCATATCCCACGAGCGCGCGGCGCCCCGTTCGGTTCAGGTAGACGAGGACGATGCCGACGACGAGCGCGGCTTCGACGCCTTCGCGAAGAGCAACAAGGAGAGCAGAAAGCATATGAAGTCCAGTTGCAACTCATTTGCAACTGAAACTTTAGTCTATCTCGTGGCCCATCAGGACGTCAAGGGAATTTACCCTCTCGCCGCCGCTTACCTCCAGCCATTCCCTGTACAATAGCATCTCAACTTCCTATGACGCATGGTTTGACTCATCGAGGACATTTATACATGGTCCCCGCCAGCGCTGGAATTCTGGCTCTGGTGGTGATGTTGACCCTGCCCGTGCGGACGCTGGCCGAACTGCTGCAGACCCAGCCCATCTCGCCGGCCCCGCAGCAAACTCAGGCAGCACGGCCCGTGACAGCGGGGCGGATGCCGGCTGTCAAACCGGACCCTGAAAAGGCGCGAGAGGCTTTCCAGAGGGGTTTCGAGGCCGAGCAGAAGGGCGAGTGGCAGGGCGCCTATGATGCGTATTCAGATGCCTTCGCCTGGGCGCCGGACAACCGGGACATCCTTCTGAAGCGCGAATTTGCGAAGAGCCGGTTGGTGCAAACAAAAATGGACAAGGCCGAACGAGAAGCCATTTCGGGGCGCCTGCCGGAGGCGCGCCGTGAGTTGCTTGCAGCGCGCTATCTCGATCCAACCAATACGGTCGTGCGCGATCGCCTTGTTGAACTAACCGCACTCGATCCAAACCTGCGCGAGCAGAAGCCGGTCGAGTACGAACTGGCAGGTCCGGTCCGCCTCGAGCATCAAGCGGGAAAGAAGAGTTTCAACTATCGCGGCAACACACAGGGAGCGTACGACGAAGTGGCGCGACAGTACGGGGTGGAAGTCGCGTTCGACGCGGATTTGCACATGCGGCCCGTTCACCTGGTCACCAGCCAGGAGGACTTCGCGACAACGCTGAGGATTCTGGGGACTATGACGGGAACGTTCTGGCGGCCGCTGACGAAACGACTCTTCTTCGTCTCGGATGACACCGCGCAGAAGCGCAAGGATTTCGCGTCCGTCCTGGTTCGCACGGTCCTGCTGCCGGCAGCATCCACGCAGGATCAAATGACGGAGATGCTGCGGCTCGTCCGCGAAGTCGCGGGCATCACGCGATCCGATCTCGACGTACGCAGCCGCACTCTCACGATGCGCGCTTCTCCCCAGGCCATAGCCGTTGCCACCGACGTAATCGAAAATCTCGAAAAGCCGGTTGGCGAAATGGTTCTGGAGGTGGAAATCCTCGATACGAACATCACGCGCGCCCAGGATTTGGGCATCACGCCGCCTCAAACCGCGAAAGTGTTCACACTCAGCAAGCAGGAAGTCCAGCAGGCCTTGGCGAGCCAGGCGGGATTGATTAGCGTAATTGAGGAATTGTTCGGCACGCCTTCCGCGCTGTCTGGTTTGTCGACCACGGAGGTCGCCTCATTGCTCGGTACGGGACAAGTCGGCCTCGGGTCGCTGATCCCGCCGCTGATCGCCTTCGGAGGCGGGGCTACAACATTCCTCTCAACGCTTCCCGGTGCCGCAGCGAATTATTCCGAATTACTGAATGTGGTGCGAGACGGCCGGCGGATCCTGTTGCGCGCCGAAGACGGAAAGCCTGCAACGTTTTTCGTCGGCGAGCGATTTCCTGTGACGCTCGCGCAATTCTCCCCCAGCCTCGCCGGAACGGGCGCGAACATCCCCGGGGTTGCGTCCATCAATTTCCCGACCACCGACTTGACGACCGGCAACGCGCCGGACTTTGTGGCCACGGCGAAGTTGCGCAACAACGGCATTTCGGATTTGATCGTCGCGAACCATACCGACAACACGCTCTCGGTGTTTCTCGGCAATGGCGACGGAACGTTCGCGGCCCCGGCCCTGGTCACTTTCGCGACCGGCAACACAGGCCCGGTATGGATCGCGACGGGGGTTTTTAACACCACGAACAGCAACACGAACATCGATCTGGCGGTGGCCAACCAAACTTCCAACACCGTGTCGGTCCTGGCCGGCAAAGGCGACGGCACGTTTCCGACGGAGTCCGATCTACAAACCGGAGCGGCGCCGGTTTCCGTGGCGGCTGCGCCGTTCAACAACACTACGGGCGCGCCGGTGAATCTATTCGTCGCAAATCACGGAGACAACACGATCACAATCTTTGCCGGCAACAACGACGGAACGTTCAAAGCACTGACGACGCTGCTGCAAACCGGCGTCGGCCCTTCGTCCATCGCTACAGGCGACTTCAATGGTGACGGGAGCACGGATCTGGCAGTGACGAATGAGACCGACAACACGGTCTCGATTTTCCTCGGCAACGGCGACGGCACGTTCCAGCCCCGCGTGGATGATGCTGTCGGCAATGGGCCGGTTTGGGTCTCGGCCGCCGATCTCAACGGCGACGGCATTCTGGATCTAGCCATCGCGAATGACGGCGCACCGACGGGCACCAACACGGGAAACACCGTGACGGTTCTCCTGGGCAATGCAAGCACCACCAATACAGCGGTCGGAAACGGCACGTTCAGCCCCGGCACAATTCGAGATTTCACGGCGGGCAACGGACCTACGTCAATTGCGGTGGGAGATTTCAATGTGGACGGCATACAAGATCTCGTTGTCACCGATTCCACCGACAACGCGATTTCGCTTCTGCTGGGGCTCGGAGGCGGCGTATTCGGCCCCAATTTCGAATTGAACGTGGGGACGGATCCCGTATCCATCGTATCAGCCGATTTCAATGCGGACGGAACTCCGGATGTGGCGGTCGCCAACGAGGGATCGAACACCGTTTCGGTGATTCTCGATTCCACCACTTTCGGCGGATCGTCGAATGGCCTGTCCGCAAGCCCCTTTCCCGGCGTCGAATATTTGGACATTGGCGTGAAGATAAAAGCAACGCCGCGGGTCCACCTGAACGATGAAGTTTCCCTGCAACTCCATTTCGAGGTCACAAGTCTCGCGAGCGAGAGCTTCAACGGCATCCCCGTAATTGAAAATCAGGAAGTGGAGCAGACCGTACGTTTGAAGACCGGCGAGACGACCATGGTGGCTGGCTTTCTCCAAAGGCAGCGCAGCTTCGATATCAATGGCTTGCCGGTGGTCGCGGACGTTCCCGTGGCAGGAACCCTGGGCTCGGACCAGAACGCCCAAGACGCGGACACCGAGGTGCTAATCCTGATTACCCCGCGCATGATGAACCTCGCGCCACGCAAGGACCACGAGTTTTACGCCGGGCGTGGCGCGCTCGAAGGCCCCGGTGGGGTAGCTCCCGCACGAGGGGAGCGCGAGGTCCCTCCGGACAACAGGCTGCCGTCTGCGCAACCACCACCGCAGCCACTCGTGCAGCCTCCGCCGGGGCTGCAGCAGCCGCCGGCGCAACAACCTCCGCCGCAGGAACCTCCGGCCAATAATCCGCCTCAGCCGAATCCGGCGCCGGAGGCTCCACCCCCATCTCCACACTAAAAGAACCTGAAACATCATCTGGTCGCGGAACGGAGAGGAGCCCTAAGACTTGTGCCGGGAGTTTATTTCCCGGGCCCGATTATGTTGCTTCGAAGACAACGACGGGCTGGTACGTACGCGGAACGACAGGTTCAGCGATGGCGATCAATTGGCCCTGTTGATTGAAAACGCGAAGGCGGGCAGGCTTCCAATCACCGGAATCGAGTTCCGCGGGCGCACCCTGCGCCGCCATTGCGCGTCCCGGCTGAATTTGAGCGAGCGGCAGATTAAATTTTGCGCCGTGCCGCACGCGCTTTTCGATGATGGGAAGAACCGTAGCGCTAGGCAATTCAGCCAGCAGGTTTTCGAGGCGGATCACGCGGCTGGCAATACGCCCCGCCTTTGCGTCCTCTTGCAATTCCGCGAGCGGCACGGCGTGATCAAGCGTGAATTCTCCGACCGCCGTGCGCACAATCTCCGCGAGGTGCGCGTTCGCTCCGTGTAGCTTTCCCAGATCGTGCGCGAGCGAGCGGACATACGTTCCCGCTCCGCACTCGACAACGAACCGCGCGATGGAACCCTCCACACCCGTCAGCGAGAATTCGTAAACCTCGACTTCCACGGGATCAAGCTCCACCGGCTTGTTTTTTCGCGCCAACTCGTGCGCGGGGCGTCCGTGAATCTTCTTAGCCGAAAACGACGGCGGCATCTGGTTGATTTTTCCCAGGAATTGCGAGGCGAGATTGCGGAGCTGCTCTGCGTCCAGCACCGGAGCCGAATCCGGACCGAGTGCCTCGCCATCGGCGTCGTAGGTGTCCGTCGCGAATCCAAAGCGAACCGCGCAGGTGTAGCGCTTGCGCCGGCCTGCGTAAAACCGCGCGAGCCGAGTGGCCCGCCCGAGCGCCAGAACCAGTACACCGGTTGCGAGCGGGTCGAGCGTGCCCAAATGTCCGATCTGACGAAAGCCCACCAGGCGCCGCACCGATTCCACCACGTCGTGCGAGGTTCTCCCTCGCGGTTTATCCACCACGAGAATTCCGTCAATGGGAGGAGGCTGTGGAGTGCGGGGCATAGGAAAACCGAGGGCGCCTGGCGGCGCTAGGGCTGCTCTGGGCTTTTCACCTTAACTTTTCGCAGCAGGTCGTCAATGTGCTGGCCGTATTCCTCGGAATCGTCTGGAATGAAAAGCACTTCCGGCGCGCGCCGCAACCGCAGCCGTTCGATCAATTCGTGGCGCACGTACCCGGAAGCTGCCCTTAATCCCTTGAGGACAGTGGCGCGCTCGGAATCGTCGCCAAGAAGCTGGACAAATACACGCGCTGTCCTCAAGTCCGGAGTCATGCGCACTTCCGTGACAACCAAGGCAGCCGCCAGACGAGGGTCCTTCAGCTCCCCTGCCAGCATCAAGCTCACTTCGTTCCGGATTTCTTCCGCGATTCGCTCGGTGCGGAATCCCCCAATCGTCATTCGCCGTCCTCAAAGTATTCAATTTCCTGGCGTACCAGATCGCGCCCCAACACCCGCTCGGATTCCGCCGCGATGGCGGTGAGAGATTCCTCGAGATGCTTGGCGTCGCCCGAAATGGTCACGACGCCGACGCGGGACCGCTGCCAGAGCTCCTGATGCTCGAGCTCCGAAACGGCCACGTTGAAGTGCGCTCGCAGCCGGTCTTTCAGGCTGCGCAACACCTGCCGCTTGTCCTTGAGGGACTGCGCGTCGGGGATGTGAATTTCCAGGGTAAGGAGGCCGATCGGCATATCCGCCCCCGTTGAATTCGACGGCAACGGGTGAGCTACACGTACTCTTAATTTCGCCGTGCTTCGACGCTTTCCTGCTGGCGCACTCTCTCGGCACCGCTCGCGACTTCCAGGATCGCCGTTTTTTCCATCTTGAAGCACTCCAGGATGTCGCCTACCTTGACATCCGAGAAATTCGAAACCGTCATGCCGCACTCAAATCCCGCGCGGACTTCGTTAACGTCCTCTTTGAAGCGCCGTAGCGAGGTGATCTTGCCCGTGTAGATCACGACGTTGTCCCGCAGCACGCGAACTTCCGCGTCGCGCTTTACGAGGCCGTCCTGAATCATGCAGCCTGCGATCATGCCCACGCCCTTGACGCGGAACGTATCGCGCACTTCGGCGCGGCCCAGATAAGTTTCCTTGATCACCGGAGCGAGCAGTCCCGCGACCGCTTTCTTCAACTCGTCGAGAAGCTCGTAGATGATCGTGTGCAGGCGAATGTCCACGCCTTCGCGTTGCGCGAGATCGGAAGCCTTGCGTTCCGGGCGCACGTTGAACGCAACGATGATGGCGTTGGAGGCCGACGCGAGGAGCACGTCCCTTTCCGTCACGCCGCCGACGCTCGCACCGATCACCTTGAGCTTCACTTGATCGTTCGAAAGCTTCGGAAGCATCTCGCTCAGCACTTCGACGGAGCCCTGCACGTCTGCTTTGACCACGACGGGCAGTTCCTTCACTTCGCCGGCCTTGAGCTGTTCGTGCAACTGATCGAGAGTGAGGCGGCCCGAAGAAGCCGTCTTTGCGAGAGCAGCGTCCCGCTGTTTCGCCTGGCGGTATTCGACGATATGGCGCGCCTTCGCTTCATCCGCCACCTGAAATTTGTCACCCGCTTCGGGCACTCCCTGCAGTCCGAGAACCTCGACGGGAGTGGAGGGCGCGGCTTTCGTAATGGTCTGGCCCCGATCGTCGAACATCGCACGAACCTTGCCGTAAACGGCGCCGACGATGAAGACATCACCGACACGCAGCGTGCCGTTCTGTACGAGCATGGTTGCTACCGGCCCACGCCCTTTGTCCACGCGCGATTCAAGCACTGTCCCGCTTGCGGGCGCATCGGGATCGGCCTTGAGCTCGCGGAGGTCGCCCACCAGCGAAATCATTTCGAGCAGCTTTGGAAGACCCTGTTTGGTTCTGGCGGAAACTTCCACCATTACCGTGTCGCCGCCCCATTCTTCCGGCATCAGGCCGCGGTCCGAAAGCTGGCGCTTCACGCGTTCGGGCTGCGCATCCGGCTTGTCGATTTTATTGATGGCCACAACGATCGGCACATTCCCGGCCTTCGCGTGATCAATCGCTTCTTCCGTCTGCGGCATCACGCCGTCGTCTGCGCCGACGACAAGAACGACAATGTCGGTGACCTTCGCTCCGCGAGCACGCATCCGCGTGAACGCCTCGTGGCCCGGCGTGTCAATAAACACGATCCGGCGATCGCCCACGTGGGCCTCGTACGCGCCGATGTGCTGGGTAATTCCGCCCGCTTCTCCCGCGGCTACTTCCGTTTCGCGAATCGCGTCCAGCAGGCTCGTCTTGCCGTGGTCCACGTGACCCATTACGGTTACGACCGGCGCACGGGGCTGGAGATTTCCCGTTCGCTCTTCCTTGATTTTTTCTTCTTCGACAACCTGCTGTTCAAACGTGACCACCTGCACCACGCCGCTGAACGCCTCAGCCAGGTTGGTTGCCGTGGGAACGTCCAGCGCCTGATTGATGCTTGCGAAGACGCCGCGGTCGAGAAGCGTCTTGAGCAGCTCCTTTGCGCGAATATCGAGCTTCTCCGCTAGTTCGCGGACGGTGATTCCCTCCGTGACCGTCACTTCGCGTGGCTCGCGCTTGACTGGCGCGATGGGCTCAATCAGCGTCAAGCGGCCTGCTCCGACGCCCGGACGCGTGCGCACAGGATGAAGTTTGCGCTCCCCTTCGGCATATCGCTTCTCGATCAGCGGACGTCCGCGAGTGGACGCAGGAGGCTTGCGAGCATAAAGCGGCTTGCCCGGTTCGGCCTTTGGAACGCCGGCACCCGGCCTCTGCCCGCCCACAGGCTCATTCGACGGGCGACCACCGCCCGGGCGCTGCGGGAATCTCGACGGAGGTCCTCCGGCACCCGACCGTGGCGCACCTCCCGGACGATATGCGCCGGGCGCGGCAGCGGGACGGAATCCCTGGGGTGCGCCGGGACGACCCTGGCCAGGGCCTGAAGGAGCACCGGGGCGCGCGGGATATCTTTGGCCCATTGGCGGACCTCCCGCTGGTCGTGGCGCACCAGGAGCTGGCGCCGGAGCTGCTGCAGCGGGGCGCCTCACGGTTGCCGAGCCAGGCTGGCCTGGAGTCGCGCCCGAAGCTGCGGGCCGCACAGGAATTTGGGGTTTCGTAGCTGTAACTGCTGGAGTTGCCGCAGCCGGAGCAATTCCTGGTTTCACAGCTGCGCCTGGCGCACCGGCAACCGGCGACACGGTCGGCCTTGCGGCAGTCGGAGGTACTCCTGGCGCAGCCGGACGTGGCGGCACAAGAGTTGGCCGGGCCGGGATTCCGGCAGGAGCAGCCGGAGGTGCCACGGGTTTCTTGGGAGCAGCCGCTGGCGCGCTCGGCTCCGCAGTTGCAGGCTTTGCCGCAACGGTCGCAGAAGCAGGGGCTGCCGGGCGGGCCGCAGGCCTCGCCTTTGCTGCGGTTGCCTTGGCCTGTTTATCCGCTTCGGCGGCCGCTTCCTTCGCAGCCAGCTCGCCGAAATGCTTCCGCACGAGTTCAGCGTGGCTGTTGTCAAGCGAACTCGAGTGGGTTTTCTTTTCCGTGACACCGATTTCCGGAAGGTAGTCAATCAAGACCTTGGCCTTAATTTCGAGCTCCCGGGCCAGCTCGTTAATTCGGATTTGATTGGAATCTGGCATTAGCCTCTATCTTTCAGACTTCGTTACTCGGAACCACCGTGCTTTTGCGCTTTTTCTTCCGAACCTGGATCTGCGCCCTCCATGGGTGTTGCTTCGTTCATTTTCTCGTCGTTGGACGCTTCTTCGACTGGCTCCGATTCCTCTGCCACCGCGGATTCCTCCGTTAATTCCGGGTCACCTGATTCTACCGGCGACTCCGCCACAGATTCTGCGGAGGCTTCGACGGATGTCTGAGCTTCGCCTTCACCCGGCGCTTCCTCGGAGGCGACGGCTTCCTCGTTTATCGGGGCCTCTTCCAGGGTGCCTTGCGTCGCGTCCACGGCGCCTTCCAAAATGGGCGTTTCTGGCGCCGCAGTTGCCTGTGTCTCGAGCGCTTCAAAGTACGCAGCGACGGACTGATGAATTTTCTCGACCATTTTTTCGCCGATGCCCGGGATTTCGACGAGCTGTTCCGGCGTCATATCGGCAAGCTTTTCGATCGAAGTGATTCCGTGCGCTTCGAGTTTCTCGATCGTCTTCGGACCCACACCCTTCAATTCGGAAAGCGGAGTGCCCGGGGCGGTAAGAGCAGCCATCTGCGCTTCGATCTCGCGGCGCTTTTCTTCTTCACTCTTGATATCGATGTTCCAGCCAATCAACTTGCTCGCGAGACGAACGTTTTGGCCCTTCTTTCCGATTGCAAGCGAGAGTTGCGTGTCCTCCACGATTACTTCGAGACGTTTTTCTTCCGCGTCCACAATCTGAACGCGCGTTACTTTCGCCGGGCTGAGGCCTTTTTGCGCGAACGTGACCGTGTCTTCGTTGAACGGAATGATGTCGATTTTTTCACCGCGCAACTCCCGGATGATGGACTGCACGCGCATTCCCTTCATCCCTACGCACGCGCCGACGGGGTCCACGTCCTTGTCGCGGCTCTCAACCGCGATCTTGGTGCGCTCGCCGGCTTCGCGCGCCACCGCGCGGATCTGCACCGTGCCGTCATAAATCTCCGGCACTTCCATTTCGAAGAGCCGCTGCACCAGCGCGGGGTCGGCGCGTGAAACCACCACTTGAGGGCCTTTCGCGGCGCGCTCCACCGCGCGAATCGTGACGCGCAGCCGGTCGCCCACGTTATAGGCCTCCAGGCGCGACTGCTCGCGCTTGGGCAACCGCGCTTCGGTTCGTCCCATGTCCACAATGATGTCGGGACCTTCCATGCGCTTCACAATCGAGTTGATCAGCTCGCCCACGCGCGTGTGGAATTCGTTGTAGATTGTGTCGCGTTCGGCTTCACGCACCTTCTGGAGAATTACCTGCTTGGCGGTCTGCGCCGCGATTCGCCCGAGGACGTCGGTCGGCTTGGGCTCCGTAACCTCGCCGCCAACTTCGATTCCCGGATTATGCTTGCGCGCTTCCGCCAGTGAGACCTCGCGCAGAGGGTCCGCGACTTCTTCGACCACCGTATGCACGGAAAACACGTCTACCTGGCCGGTTTCTGGATTGAACCTCGAACGGAGATCCTCCTCGGTGCGGTAATATTTCCGCGCCGCCACCACCATTGCGTCCTCAATGGCCGCAACGATGATCTCCGGTTCAATATGCTTTTCCCGGCTGATCTGCTCGATTGTCTGGTACAGCAGACTCGCCATCCGCGTTTCTCCCTAAAACTCCACCACGAGGTTCGCCTTCAGAATCCCGTCATACGGCACCGATACCTCGTGATTCTTCAGCGCTACCTTTACGACGCCCTCCGAGTAACCGGCCAGGCGCCCCTCGATATACTTCTTGTTCTCGACTGGCTCATTCAGCCAGATCTTTGCCAGCCGTCCGACGAACCGCTCGTAGTCGGCTGGCTTGATCAGTTTCCGATCCAGCCCCGGAGAGCTGATCTCGAGTATGTAACTCGGCCCTGGAACCAGATCCTCAACGTCGAGGATCACGCTCAATTGCTCGCTCACCCGCTGGCAATCCAGGTGGCTGACACCAGCACCTTCCGGGTTCTCCGGTCCTGGCAACCGGTCCAGATAAACCCGCAGCAGCCGCTGCTTGCCAATCTTCCACTCGACGTCAAAAACCTCGAGGCCTTCCGAGCGAGCCACCCGCTCCGCCGCCTCTCGAATCTTTCCCAGGTCCATTCTATTCGAACTGCGCCACTTATCGCCGACCGGAGCCTCTGCGCCCGCGGCTAGATGCCTCCGCCAACAAAAAAGTGGGCTCGCGCCCACTGGGTCGTGCGACCTATCTGGAAGCACCCCAGTATAGTTTCCCTGCCTGGAAAACGCAAGGCTGCCGTCCAGGACACGGAAACCGTGCGAGGTGCCCGATTTAGCCTTGGTTCCTCCTGCGTCGAACGAGATCGTCCGTCCGGCTGCCCACGCTATTTCTCCGCCTGTTGTCTACTTTGACTCTTAACCAACGCTGACGTATACACGCCCGGCTGCAAGAAAAAAGGCCTCTCGTGTTTTACGAGAGGCCTTTTGATATCACGACCACTGGAGCCTTACCGCGGTTTGGGTGGCGCTTGTTGTCCTGGCTGCTGGTTCGTTTTCGGAGCAGCGGGCCTGGCGGCCGGCTTTGACGACGCCCCGCCCTTCACGGGATAGTTCTGATCGTACAAACGGATGATTTCCTGCGTGATGTCCAGTTGGTTCGCGGCATAAATGACCGGCGAACTCTGCGACGAGTTATCGAAGACAACGGCGTAGCCATTCTCCTTCGAATACTTGTCCAACACATCGATCATTTTCCGGCCGATACGATCCACCACTTCGCGCTGGGCCTCGGTGAAATCGTCTTGCGAATCCTGCTGCTTGCGCTGGAAGGATCGCGTCAATTGGTCATGCTCGCGCGCGAGGCGAGCCTTTTCGTCGTCGCTCAGGGTCGTCTGGCCAGTACGCGCCCGCACTTCGATCTCCTCGATCTGCTTGCGCATGTTGTCGAGCTCGGTCTGTCGGGGGGCGAATTGAGACTGAAGCTCAGCGGCGGCCTGTTTCCCTTCCGCCGTGTTGGTGATCGCTACTTGAACGTTGATGACGCCTACTTTCGCATTCGGCGGGTCCGCCGCTTTCGCACCGCTGGACTGCGCCCACAGAGCGGGGACCATCAGGACCGCTGCAAGGGCCGAAACTGCCAATCGAATCTTCATTCTGACTCCTTCTTCCAATGTTGCGTTAGACGCAAACCTAGGATTATAGCCGCGTAATAAGAGGACGGTCAATTGCATTCACGATGGAACCGAACCGGTGCCACGGAGGAGCAAGGTAGACGCATCCGCCCCCCTCATTATCCTGCAAATCCTTCAGATGCAACAGCCATCCTGTTAGGTTGGCCCGCGAAATTCCCCGCCGCTTCAGTGCGGAAGCGGGACGAGCAAGACGCGGTTATTCGCCGTATCAACAACGACCGCGAGGTTCAACGTCGGATCAATCGCGACGGCGAATTCCAGTGTGGTCGAGTACGACTGCGCGCTGTTGATACCGAGCACCTCTTGCACGCGCGTCGCGGGGCAATTCGAAGGTGTCCCTCCCGAGGTCACCGGAGGACACACGTAGTCGAGCACGGACAAAGTATTGCTCGATGAGTTTAGCGTCACTAGCGTGCTCGTTTGGAAATTGTAGTCGAGCGACGTCGGATCGATGCCGGTAGGCACCGCGGAAACAGTCAACGTCGGGCTCAGCGTGGTTCCGAACGTGGCCGTAGGATCGGCGATTACGATGTCGTTGTTCCCGCTGTTTGCGACCAAGAACACCTGGTTGACAGGATCAAAAATAACACCGGTCGGTATCTGCAATCCCGAAACGCGGTCCTGGGTCGGACTTCCTCCGATGGGTCCGACATCCAGAGCGGCCGCCGGGACCGATGTGGTCGGCACGAATTCGCAAGCAACGGCGGCCAGATTCAAAGCCGGGTCAATCGCGACGGCAACAGGATCCTGATCCGTTGGCGGGCTGGAGCCCAGAGTGGCGACACCGGCGGTTGTAATGTTGATGAAGCTCACCGACGAAATAGCTCCGGTGGTGTTCTGGAGACTGTTTGTGATTGCCGCTGTCAGTGTGTCCTGGTTGACTGCCACGCCCGCAGGCTCAAAGCACGAGGGACAAAGCGCGACGGTGGTAGGCCCGCTCCCATCTTCGTTCACGATACTCGCGTTGTTGCTGCCGAAATTCGCAACCACCGCGAGACCCAGCCGCGGAATCATGGCCACGCCTTCGGGATTCGATCCCACGAGGGTTGGCGTTTGGAGAACTGTTCCCGTGGTCAGATCCACAAAAGACAGAGTGCCATCGGCCGAATTCGTCACCGCGGCGATGTCGCGGTCCGTGTCCACTGCCACTCCGAACGGCGCGGTGCCGACTTCGACGGGTTGGATGACCGTAAGATCGGTTGCGTTCGACAGGCCCAGGGAGTTCTGCACCGTGACGATGTACCGCCGCGCGGAAGCCAGCATGGCCGCAGGGACCGTCGCCGAAATCTGGCGATCGCTCACTACGTTTGCGAGCACTGGCGTCCCGTCGAGCAGCACGGTAGTCCCCGCGCCTGCCAGGAACCCATGTCCTACGATATTCAGAGCCAAATTATTGACCGCTGGAGCAAAGGTGATCGCCGGACTCGCTTCCACAATGTGCGGATCGCGGACCGCACCGAGCGAAACGATCGAAACGGTACCATTCCCCTGATTCGCGACCACGGCTCTGGACGTGCCCGGATCCACGGCAACAGCCTGCGGAGCAGAGCCTGCCGGGAAAGTGACAGTTCCAAGCGGAACGCCGTTCTCGAGATCCACAATCGTCGCGGTATTGCCGAGGTTGTTTAGCGCTATTCCGACATTCGACAAAGGGTTGATCGCCGAGGCCACCAAATTCAATTGCGTGGTGGCGAAGTTCACGGCGCCAACCGACTCGTCCAGCAGGCTGAAAGTAGTAAGAGTGGAATGGTTTGGCGTGGTCAACAAAACCTTGTGCGTCTGCGTGTCGATGGCGACGCCCTGCACGGTGACTCCGAGCTGAAGCGTGGCGACAATCACCGGCGCGCGCCCGCCGTCTCCGGGACTCGCGGCGCGGCCCAGGTCCACGATGTTCACCGGCTCGGTGCCTCCCGGCGTAATCACGGCCCAATTCACACGCGGATCAACCGCGACTGCAGGCGTCGGGCCCGTGCTGTAGTTGGTAAACCCGCCGCCGACCGTCGCGACCGGACAAGGGGCGACGTTGCAAGGCGGAGTGGAGCTGGGCGTCGCATTCACGAGATCAAGAACCGTTCCTTCGTTCGTGGATGTATCCGCCACGAAGGCGCGGTGCGTCAGTGAATTGATCCCGATGGAGAACGGGTTGCTTCCAGAGGGAGTGAATGCCCCGAGTGGTACGGTGCTCGTCACTGTGTTGGAGATCAGGTTTACGACAGAAATTGTGTTATCGGCGCTGTTGACCACCAGCGCGAGGGACAATTGATCGTCCACTGCCACCCCGGTCGGCTGATTTCCCACCGGGACTGTCGTCACCGCGGGCGAATTGGACGTGAGATCAAATATCGAGATCGTGCCGTCAGCCGTGTTCGCGACAATGGCCGTTCCCGTGGCCGGATTGATTGCCACAGCCGATGGCGCGTTACCTACGGCAATTGCCGGAACGATCGGCGCGCTCGCCAAGGACCCGGCTGCCGGTTCTACCGCCAGATTCACGGCAGACATGTTAGCCGCGGGCGCTGCGAGCAAGGGATTCTGGTTCTGCACGACGATGGGATACAGCCCCGGTGTGCTCAGCGCGGGTTGCTGGATGCTGACGGACACTTGCCGAGGGGTTGTCACCGTAATGGCGCCAAGCGGCTGGCCATTGAAAAACCCGGCAACAAAAGGCGAGAAGTATCCACCGATAAGATTTACATTCACCGCCGAAGTCGATGTCTGGGTCACGCTGTCCGGCGCCAACGCAATGATTGCCGGACGAACTGGATTCAGTTGGAGATTGACGCTTGCCGATTTGTCGATGCCGTTTTGCGCCTGCACCAGAATCGGAACGGACGCCGGAATCCCCGTCAGCTCGGCGGCAGGAATCGTGGCGCGAAGCGTCGTCGTGCTTATGAACGTCGTCGGAACCGGGACCCCATTTGCAAGCACGGTGCTCGTGGAGAAGAAATTCGTGCCCGTTACAAAAACATCCTGTTGGATCGAGCCTTGCGCGGCGGAAGCGGGATCAATGGGATTAACGTTCGCGAGGGCGGGACTCGCAAAAGCCGAAACTGTGACACCCACCGAAGCCGTCTGCGACGAGTCCTGCGCGGAGATCGCCGTAATTGTAATGGCGCCCGGTGTGTTCGAGGCAGTGAAGAGGCCGGCCGGGGTAATGATGCCGGTGTTCAAATCGCCCCCCGGAACGGCCGTTTCTCCATTCCCGCTGACGACAAATGAAAACGATGAATTGTTGGGGGCGCCGGTGACGCTCGCAGTCACCTGGAGCGTCTCACCCGTCCCGATTGTTGCCGACGTCGGAGTAACCTGGACGCGGACGCCGGACACAATACTAACAAAGGACACGCCAAACGCCTTCGGATTCGCGACGCTGGTTGCCACCACGTTGAACAAATTCGGATTCGGTATGCTTGTGGGCGGCGTGTAGAGACCGTTGGCGTTGATTGTTCCGAAGCCGGGAGGACAGTTCGTGGGAAGAGTGGTTACCGTGGCAGCAGGAAGGCATATGGACCAGGTCACGCCGGTTGTGGTGCTGCCTCCGACGATCCCGGTGAACTGTTGCGTCTCGCCGAGGAGCACGGTGAACGGCGCCGTCGAGGTACCTGTCGGTGCAACTGTAACTCCGATAGGCGTGGAATTTCCTCCACACCCCGCGACCCATGCGGCGAGGATCAACGCCGCGCCTAATCTCCAAACTTTCATTACCGTTCCTCCGGCTTCCTCGTCCGATCCGCCATACGCATGACGGAGAACCAACATCGAGTTGCCAACGTTTCACATCGCGTAGACTGCTTTGTATGCCCGCTAAAAAGTCCGGCTCACTGAAAACCGGAACGTATGTTTTGGTTCAATCAAGGTTGCGGGAATGCTTTCTGTCTGATTCTGAATCACCGTGTTGAGCTGCGGCAAAATCTGCGTCTCGAAAACCCCCGGGGGGAGCGAATTCAGGACCGAGGAATCAAGATGGAATTGGCCTTGTTCTCCTCGAATGGTCCCGCCCAGGCGCAACAAATTGTACGCGTAATAGAACCGGAAAGGCGCATTGACGATCGGAAGCTGAACGACAAGCTCGATTCCCGTCGAATTGTGCGGCTTGAAATTCGTGCCGGAAATGATCGGCAGACGCCTGGACGTAAGCGCGCCGGGAAATTCTTCCTGTATCTGGGCAAACGCGCCGGGGTCAATCTCCAACTGCGACTTATATAAAATCCCGTCCATGCCCAGATCGGAAAACAAGCTGACACTGACAGGTCCGGCAATGGGAATACGATATTCCACATTCGAAACGATCTGAGTGTCTCCACCGGGGCGCGTGGGGAAAAACTCAAGCAAAGGGACGGTCAGCAGTTGAGTGGTTGGTGCGCCGGTCGGGCCGAGCTTCGTTGGATCCTGGTAGAAAATGTTCGTCGAGGTCACCGTGGGAATCTGAGCAAAGGGCGCGATCGTGAAAAAATCGAAGCCTCGAATGTCGTTGTCCCCGCCCTGGTAGAACCGGTTATAGGGAACCACATCCTTGCCGCCATAGCCGGTTTCTGTGGCCGCTAAAAGGCGAAACCCAATTACATTCCTGCGCTTACGGACCGGGTGGAAATAAGTCATCGTGAACGAATTCGATATTGCGTTGACGTTTCCTTGCAATGGGCCGCCTTCAAAGGTCGTCCCAAAAAAGAAGCTCTTTCCTTTGGTCGGGTTGATGGGATTGTTGACCGTGTTGTAATTGATGGTTGGCGTGACCTTGCTCTCCCGAATGCCTTTCAGTGCCGAAGGTCCCGCCAGGCCGCGGAACTGAATGGTCTCGAACAAGAGTGCGGCAGACTGGCTGAACGTCGTGATGTTCGTCGCGGAAAAGCCGTAGCTAATCCCTACACGCGTGAAGGAAAATTTTCGCAGCGGATAACTCGCGAAAACCGTGAGGCCCTTCGAATCTGTCGTGTAGTTTTCCTCGAGCGCCGGATTCAGCGCGATTTGCTGGTTCAGCAGGATCCCTTCCTCGCGCGCCTGGTTGTAATTGAACTTCGTTATGAAGACGGTGAACCCCGTCGAAATCGGCCGGTCGAACAAATACGGTTCCGTGAAACCAAAAGTCAGGTTCGTCTGCCGCTGACCCAGCTGCCCTCCAAGCGTCAGCGTTTCGCCCAGGCCAAGGAAATTGTTCGTTTGATATGTGAGTCCGATGAAGCTGCCCGAGATTCCGCTCACGCCGCCGTTGAAGCTGATCGATTGTTTGCCCTTTTCTTTCACCTTCAATTTGATGTCTACTGTGCCGGCCTTGACGTTCCGTTTCAACTCTGCGTTTTCCGGCTTGATGACGTCGAAGAAATTGAGCTGATTGAGGCGCAGCAGGCTCAATTCCCAAAGCCGGTTGTTGAATATCTGGCCTTCGTCGATTAGGAGTTCGCGCCGGATCACTTTGTCGCGAGTCGTCGTATTGCCGGCAAACTCGATGCGGCGGACGAAAAACTGCTTTTGCTGATCGAGTTCCATCGTGAGATTCACGATTTTCTTTTTGTCGTCGATATCCGTAAGGGGCGTGGCCACAAAATCGATGTACCCAACCTCGCCGTATAGCTTCTTGTAGCTATCGAGCGCCTTGCGGATCTTATCCGCGGAAAAGACGTCTCCCGGCTTCAGCGGAAACACTTTCTGGAGAAACTCTTCTTTGATCACCAGGCCCTGGTCTGGGTCGGCGCTCCGGAAGGAGACCTTCCCCATGCGGTAGATTTCGCCCTCTTCAATCTTGATAGTGATGTCGGTCACCTTGCCATGCTTTGCGCCCACCACCGGAATCGGGCCGGGAACGCCGCCGCGGTTTTCATCCACCGTCTTGATACTGGATGCGTCCACCACAACTTTGAAGTAGCCGTGGTCCTGGTAGAGTCCGCGGATGCCGACTTCGAGATCCTCGTCCAGCTTCCGGCGGTCAAAGGTCTTGTTCCCCACGGGAATATATATGTCGTCCAGGTACAAGGGAATCGCGTAGGGCCGGTCATGCCGCATCGAGCGAATGATTTTGCGGTCGGAAAAAGCCTTGTTGCCGATCAGCGTGATGCTTCCGACTTTTACCTTCGGACCTTCATCAATGTTGAAAACCAATTTCACCGCGTTCGTCGCCGCAATCCGTTCGTAGGTGGGTTTCACCGTGGCGAACTGGCGGCCGTGTTCGGCAAGCAGCGCCTTGATTACAACCTCGGCGCGTTTGATTTTCGTGGGATCAAAGGAGCTCTCCACCGAAAGCCCCACTTTCTTGTCTTTGAACGCGTCGAGAATATCCGATTCGCTGACGGACTTGTTCCCCTTGTATTCGATCCTGCGAATGATCGGCCGTTCCGTCACATGGAAGATGATGATCTTTCCAAATGGCTGGTCCGAGCTGTCTTCCACTTCGAGGCGAATATCCTCAAAGAATTGCGTGTTCCAGAGAGCCTGAAAATCGCGGCGAATCGCCTCTTCGCTATAGGGATCGCCCACCCGCGAAAACATCCGCGCCAGCAAAGTGCCGGACTGCACGCGCCGGTTTCCTTCGAATTCAATCCGCTGGATCACGTACTGAGGCGCTCCCGGATTCTGAGACTGTTGAGCGAAAAGGGGTTGGACCAATGCGAGAGGCGCGAGACACACCATCACGAGCAGTTCGAAAAGGCGCAAAAAAATTTGCCTGCTAGCGGCCATGGCTGTCAAGGCCGCAGTCCCCCGCCCAAGATTTTTTGCTCCCCCGCCGAACCGCTCCAGTCCGGCTTGCGCGTAGGATTCCTAGTGGGCCACTGGGGTTGCTTCCACAACAGGACGGAACGAAAGGCCCTCGCTCGAAAGAAAAACTTCCAGCGTCGCGGGTCGTTGCAGTCCGCCCTGAATCAGAGCTTCCGACAGTGGGTCTTCGACGTACTTCTGTAACGCGCGCCGGAGCGGCCGCGCGCCGTAATTTCGATCGCCGCAGGTTTTATCAAGAATCCATTGGCGCGCCTCAGGTGTCATGGCAATCTGCACCTGGCGGTGCACCAGCGTATCGTTGATCTGGCTCACGAGCAGATCAATGATCCGCAGCAGGTCATCGTCTGTGAGCGAATTGAACAGAATCACTTCGTCCAGCCGGTTCAAGAATTCGGGATTGAAGACGCGCTTCACTTCGCCCATCACCATGTCGTCCTGGCTTCGGGCAATCGCTATCTCGTCCGAGGACTGGAACCCCAGGCCGGATTGTTTCTGCAGCTGCCGCGCACCGATGTTCGACGTGAGAATAATGATCGTATTCCGGAAGTCCACCGTATTCCCCAAACCATCGGTCAGTTGCCCGTCTTCGAAAACCTGCAGCAGGATGTTGTAAACGTCCGGATGCGCCTTCTCAATTTCGTCGAGCAGCATCACCGAATACGGAGTGCGCCGCACACGCTCGGTCAATTGGCCGCCCTCTTCGTATCCCACATATCCGGGAGGCGCGCCGATCAGTTTGGATACGGAATGTTTCTCCATGTATTCCGACATGTCGAAACGAATGAGGGATTTTTCGCTGCCGAACAGGAACTCGGCCAGCCGCCGCGCCACTTCCGTCTTGCCGACGCCGGTGGGTCCGAGGAACAGGAAGCAGCCCACGGGGCGCCCCGGAGCCTTCAGGCCCGCGCGGCTGCGGCGAATCGCGCGCGCCAGCGCGGTGATGGCTTTGTCCTGGCTGATGACGCGCCGATGCAGTTCTTCTTCGATCCGCAGCAACTTCTGCTGCTCGTCCTCTTTAATCGCGGAGACCTGGATGCCGGTCCAGCGCGCCACTACTTCTTCGATATCTTCCCGCGTCACCACGCCCGTCGAGGAGTCGTCAATCTTCAATTTTTCGCGAAGCATTCGCAGATGCTCTTTTTCCTTGCGCTCTTCTTCCGAATAGAACCGCGCTTTCTCGAACTCGTGGTTCGCGATCGCCGTTTCCATGCGGTGCGTGATGAATTTCACCCGCTTCTGCACTTCAGAGACTTCGTCGGGAAGCATGGCCTGCCGCAACTTTACACGCGCGCCCGATTCGTCGAGCAGATCAATGGCCTTGTCCGGAAGGAAACGGTCCGGAATGTAGCGGTTCGAGAGGTACACCGCATAGCGGATCGCCTCTTCCGTGTAGCTGACGGCATGAAATTTCTCATAGCGATCGCGCACTCCTTGCAACACGCGGATCGCTTCATCCTCATTCGGCGCCGAAACCTTTACGGATTGAAACCGCCGCTCGAGCGAGCGGTCTTTCTCCACCGACTTGCGGTATTCCCCGGGCGTCGTGGCTCCGATGCATTGAATCTCGCCGCGGCTCAGCGCCGGCTTCAGGATGTTTGCGGCGTCGAGCGAGCCCTCCGCCGAACCGGCGCCCACCAGCGTGTGCAGCTCATCGATAAAGACGATGGCGTTCTGGCTTTCCATCAGCTCTTTCATGATCGTCTTCAGCCGTTCTTCAAACTGCCCGCGGTACTTCGTTCCGGCAACGATCAGGGAGAGATCCAGCGAAAGAATGCGCTTATCGGCCAGGAACGGCGGCACGTCGCCGTCGGAGATCCGCTGCGCCAGGCCTTCGACGATCGCCGTCTTTCCGACGCCCGGCTCGCCGATGAGAACGGGGTTGTTCTTCGTGCGGCGGCAAAGGATCTGAATCGCGCGTTCCAATTCGCGGTCGCGTCCCACGAGAGGATCGAGCTGTCCTTCTATGGCCGCTTGCGTAAGATCACGGCTGAATTCAGCGAGCAATGAAGCTTCTTTTGGCCGGTTCACAGGCACCTTCTCTCCCGTGCTGCGCGTCAATTCCTCGCGCACGGTCGAAAGCCGTAATCCTCGTTCGAGTAGAATTTCTGCGCCGAAGGATTTCTCTTCCCGCAACACTCCCAGGAGAAGGTGCTCCGTCCCCACGTGTTTGTGGCCAAGCCGCTCGGCTTCTTCCGCCGCGTAATTAAGGATTCGTTTGCACTCCTGGCTGAGAGGGACTTCCACCGACGTTGAAATGCGCTCGCGCACCGTGATGCGCGATTCAATCTCTTTGCGAATGGATTCAATCGAGCCATGCGAGCGTAGGAAGCGGTTGGCGAGCGCCTTGTCCTCGCGCAGCAGTCCCAGCAGAAGATGTTCCGTCTCGATATACGGGCTTCCGTACTGGCTGGCCTCGTACCGGGCGAAAAAAATCACCCGCCGCGCTTTTTCTGTATAGCGTTCAAACACGGTTCACCCACGCTCTCCCGGGGTTTTCGTCCCGGCGGCAGACGAAAAGCTGGCCCGCACTTCACTTCCCGGCGATAGCTTTCCATGTTCCAAAGCAAGAACGCGGTCGGCGCGCCGGGCCAACACCAAATTGTGCGTTGCGACTACCGATGTTAGATGATGAGATTGGTGCAGGCGCTGCATGAGTTCGAAAATGGCTTCTGCGCTCCGTTCGTCCAGGTCCCCGGTCGGCTCGTCCGCCAGCAGGCACTTGGGACCATTCGTCAGCGCCCGCGCGATTGCCACCCGCTGCTGTTCGCCCCCGGAAAGTTCCCCTGCCCATTGCCCGGCGCGATCACCCAACCCGACTTCCCCAAGCCATTCGCCAGCCTCTCGAAGCGCCGGAGCCCGCATTTTGCCTCTCACCATCAGAGGCATCGCCACGTTTTCCGCGGCCGTGAAATCCGGAAGCAAGTGATGCCGCTGCCAAACAAAGCCCACCGCGCGATTGCGATACTCCGCCAGCTCCGATTCGGAAAAAGATCGAAGCGAAACGTCGGCGAAGTATACTGCACCGCTTGTTGGAGTGTCCAGCGCCGCCAGCAGGTGCAGCAAGGTACTTTTTCCCGTCCCCGACGGCCCGACAATCGCGACCATCTCTCCCGCTTCGATTTTCAGATTGATTCCATCCAGCGGAGTGATTTCCTGAGGCCCGGACCGGAACGTCTTGCGAAGATCTTCGGTGCGCAAGATCTCACTGGATCGCGCTGGCGCGCTCTCTACCTGAGACTCGCTGACGCTAATTACACCCATTCTCACTTCCGCCCTTAAGCTCCGCCTGCTTATCCTCTTTCAGTTTAGATGCCGAACTTCCGCAGCCGTATGTCCTTTACTTGCTTGCAAGTGCCGTTTCGGAAGAGAGCACATGATTCCAATTCTTTTCACATTTCTGCCGTACTGTTACCTCTAGCAGCCCTCGCAAGCTCTTTTCCACCATGCAGTTGCTATCCGCCACAATACGCCCCGCAATGATTTTAGCACGTTGCGGTCTTTCGCACGAATCGGCCTATCGAATCGCAGGCCAGTGGACAATAGCCCCAGACGCGAAATAGAGATGCGAAATAAGATCTACAAGAAACCCGCACGCTTCAATTCATGCAGTACTTCCGAGAAGGCGCGGCTGGGTTCTTTGGCGCGGCGACGGAACGCTGCGGCGTCAAAGGCATCCTCCTGGAGCGCACGCCGCGCTGCTTCGTTTACTAACTCAGAAAAACTCCGGCCGGTCGTTGCTGCCTTGACCCTTAATGCTCGATAGAGTTCTGGCAAAAAGCAGACCGTTACTCGCCTAGCTGGCATGACCTTCCTCAAAGTAACCTCGTTACGCAATTCTGACATTTGCAGCGAATCAGCGCGAGAGCCTACTCGAATCGCAGTATCTCCACCGGCAGGATGCGCGCCGCCGACCGCGCTGGCAAAAGCGTCGCCGAAAGGCTGATGGCGAGCGCGGCTACCGCAATCCACACGGCGTCGAACGCGTTCGCGTGGAAGGGAACATAAGGAATGGCGTATATCTCGGGATTCAGCGGAATCAGCCGCCACTTGTCCGCAATCCACGCGAGCGAATAGCCGAGCAGAAGGCCCGCGCCCGTCCCTGTGACGCTCACCACCAGTCCCTGCAGGATGAAGATCCTTCGAACCTGCTGCCGCCGCGCCCCCATCGCCATAAGGACGGCAATGTCGCGGGCGCGATCCGTCACCGTCATCGTGAGCACCACCAGAATATTCAGTCCGGCCACAAACGTAATCAGCCCGATGAAAAGAGCGGTCACCAGTTTCTCCAGGCTCATCGCGTGAAAGAGCGCGCGGTTTTCGTCCATCCACGTCGAGGCCGTGAAGCCCCGGCCGGCGCGCCGCAGGAGGTCGTCCGCAATTGACCGCGCATCTTCCATGTGCTCCACCCGGACTTCCAGCAGGCTCACGACATCGCCAACGCCCGCCAGTCCTTGCGCCGAAGCCAGCGCGACGAACACCCAGTTCGCGTCGTAATCGTAGAATCCGGAATCGAAAACTCCCGTGACGCGAAATCGCCGCGTGCGCGGAAGCATTCCGAACGGTGTCAGGCTCCCCTGCGGGCTCGTCAGCGTGACGTAGCTTCCGGCGGAAACTTTCAAATCGTCGGCGAGAATGCGGCCCACAAGCAGGCCCGGGATGCCGTCCGCGTCCGCGGAAAAATCCGCCGAACCTGCAACAATGTTGTGCAGCGCATCGCTCGCCCGCCGTTCGAGTTCCAAATCGACGCCTTTGAGCACCACTCCGCGCGCGCGCGTTCCGGCCGAAAGCAAAACCGTGTCGTATACGGCGGGTTCGATCGAGCGGACGCCTGGCGTATCGCTCAAGCGCGCCATCAGCGCGCGATAGTCGCTGATTCCTTCCGTTCCCGCCGGCTTCAGATTTACGTGCGCGGTGACGCTGAGCAAGCGGTCTCGAATGGCCTGGCGGAAACCCGTGTTCATCGAGAGCGCGATCACGAGCGTCGTCACGCCCGCGGCCACTCCGATCACGGCCAGCAGTGTCACCAGACGAAGCACCGCCGGCCGGTTCGGCGAGCGCAGATACCGCAGCGCCACCAGCCATTCAAATGTCATTTGGGTCTTTCGCTCGATGAGGCGCCGCGCCGGCGCCCCCTTGCGCTCCTTTTTCGGAGGATGGCGCAGCTTCAGGCTCCGCTGCCTCGGCGCGAAGGAGCGGGAACAGGATCACCTCGCGGATGGAATGGGAATCCGTGAGCAGCATCACCAGACGGTCGACCCCAATCCCCTCGCCTGCCGTCGGCGGCAAGCCATGCGAGAGCGCCCGAATGTAGTCGGCATCCACTTCCTTGGGCGCTTGCTGTCCGCCCTTTTCCACTTGCTCGCGAAAACGGCGCTCCTGGTCCGCGGGATCATTCAACTCGGAGAACCCATTGGCAAGCTCCATCCCGGCGATGAAAAGCTCGAAGCGCTCGGTAACCGTCGGGTCATCCGGCTTGCATTTCGAGAGAGGCGAAATTTCCGTGGGGAAATCGTAGATAAGTGTCGGCTGAATCAAATGCGCCTCGGCGACATTTTCAAAAAGTTCGCCGGTCAATTCCCCGTGGGAGAGTTTTGCCGCGTCAATCAGGTCGCGGCCGTGGGAACGCGCGTAGGCGTTATAGCGTTCCGCCGCGCTGCGCGCGCCTTCCCGGGATGCCAGTTCCGCAACTGCTGGAGCAGCGCCTGCCCCGGCAGGCCAGTACTTGCAGATGGCTTCGCGCATCGAGAGGCGCTCGAAGCGGGCGAAATCAATTTCTTCCTCGCCGTACTTGATTTTGGCCGTCCCGCAGACTTTTTCGGCCATGCCGCGAAACAATTCCTCGGTCAGATCCATCAGCTCGCGGTAATCGCTGTACGCCTGGTAGAACTCGAGCATGGTGAATTCAGGCGTGTGAATCGCGTCAACGCCTTCATTGCGAAAGTTGCGGTTGATCTCGTACACGCGGTCGATCCCCCCGACCACCAGGCGCTTCAAATACAGTTCCGGCGCGATCCGCAGGTACAGATCCATGTCGAACGTGTTGTGATGTGTTACGAAAGGACGCGCCGTCGCTCCCCCCAGAATGGGATGCATCATCGGCGTTTCCACTTCCGTGTATCCGCGCGCGTCGAAAAATTGCCGCAGTTCGCGGATGACCCTCGCCCGCCGGACGAAAATCTCCCGCGCGCGCTCGTTTACGATCAGGTCCAAATACCGCCGGCGATAGCGCTGCTCCACATCGGCGAGCCCGTGCCATTTCTCCGGCAGCGGAAGCAATGCCTTGCTCAGCAATTCGAGTTTTTCAACCCATACGGTTAGCTCGTTCGTCTTTGTCCGGAACAAATGGCCGGAAACGCCGATGATGTCGCCCAGGTCCAGAAGCTGGAAGAGTTTGAAAACCTTTTCGCCTACCACGTCCAGCTTGACGTAAATCTGCAGCCGCGCACCCTCGCCCGCGATATGCGCGAACGCGGCTTTTCCATGCGGCCGAAGAGCGACGATGCGTCCTGCCGCTCGCACGTCAACGTGCTTTCCGGAAAGTTGCTCGGTGGACTGATCAGCGAACTCCCCGGCAATCTGCTTGGGCGTGTGCGTCCAGGCGAACTTGTGCGGATAGGCCGGGTGGCCCAGAGCCTCGATTTCCCTCAGTTTCTTGCGGCGCTGAAGCAGCTGGTCGGCGGGTTCGAATTCCAACAAGATCAATCCTCTCAAGGCCTTCTCGCGGCCTCTTCCCGGTGAATCGAGCCGCAGTATAGCGGGGGCCTTCTGGAAGCGTCAAGAAAACGCCGCTTTTCGAAAGCAGTGGGGTATAATGCCGCGCGCTTCGGAGGCGGTCGTGCTTTTTAGGCGGAAGCAGAATTCCCTTCCTGTGCGTAGGGATGTATCCGGCAGCTGGATCTGCGCTTTGCCGCGGGAAAAAAAACAGCTGTTCGAGACCGTCGTCCGCCGTTGGGAAGTCACGTACGGGATGATGAGCGTGGCGCTCGACGAGGCGCTTTCGCTCCGCGCACGGGGCCAGTTGGTCTCGGCTCGCCAGCAGGTTTCCATCGTCTCCGAACTTCTTGTGCGTCTCGCCGCCACTCTTATCGGTGCATGCGATGCAATGTCGGACCGCGGCCGTCACGTCAGCGGCCTGCCTGTCGTCGCGCCCTTGAACGTGGATTTCTTTCGCGGCGACACGGCGCAAAGCGCTGCATCCTGGAACGGGCTCCTGCATCACGTCCTTCTCGGAGACCGCTCGCGTTTCTTCCACAAACTCCGGATTCTTTCGGGCACGGTCCAGGGCGTGGCGAACGAGTTCTGCAACGCAGCACAGGACATTTCCGATGGCGTTTCAATTCGACCGGGCGCTTGCTGGACCGCCGTGGACTCCCTGCACTACGACCTGAGCACCTGCCTTCGCGAGACCGAGGTTGTGTTCAAGTGTTTCCTCCGCACGCTGCCCAATGAGCAGGTGTCCGCCTTCTCTCAAAAGATCAATGCACCGGCGCCACCGCTCCGGCTCACGAGCGCCCGCCCGCGTCTCACCCGCGTTTCTGCCTAGACGTTTCCTTGCATTCCGGCGAAAATAAGCGCAACGTCCCGCGGACCCGCACATCCAAAGCGGGTCTGAACGCCGCTCGATGATCGTTCGAGTGGGCCGGTGCTGCATTACACGGGCGGAACATGAGTACAACTTCTGGAGAGGGTGGCGCATCGCAGATAGGGATGCGTCCCGACGGGTAGCGTGGCCCGAGCGAGACGAACCGAGACGACTGGGGAAATGCCGGAAGCGGAAGCCATCCGGCTCGCCCAGCAGGGAGATGCGGCGGCCTTTGAACGCCTGTATCGACTGCATAGCCGTAGGGTCTATTCGCTGTGTCTCCGGATGGTGGGAAACACGGCCGAGGCGGAAGATCTGACGCAGGAGGCGTTCCTCCAGCTCTTCCGCAAAATTGCCACCTTCCGCGGCGAGTCGGCTTTCTCCACCTGGCTGCATCGGTTGTCGGTGAATGTCGTCCTGATGCGCCTGCGCAAGAAGTCGGGCACGGAAACCTCGCTCGAAGAGGTCACAGAACCCGACGAAGATTCCGGCGGCCCGCGGCGCGATTTTGGCGGGCCGGATTTGCGGTTGAGCGGTTCGATTGATCGCGTCAACCTGCAACGGGCGGTGGACCAGTTGCCGCCGGGATACAAGTCCGTATTCGTGCTGCACGACGTGCAAGGTTACGAACACAACGAGATTGCGGAGATCATGAGCTGTTCCATCGGCAATTCGAAATCGCAACTGCACAAGGCGCGCATGCGCCTCCGCGAACTGCTTCATGAAGCGCTTCGCTCGAAGGCTCGTGAGGAACGCAAAGCTGCCGGCAACGCCGGTGGCGAGGACTGAAACATGGCAACAATGGACTGCAACGAGTTTTTGCATCACTTGGAACCGTGGCTTGAGGGCAGCCAGCATCCCGAAGCGCGCGTTCACCTGCATGATTGTTCCCATTGCCGTGGCCTGGTCGAGGATTTCGGCGCGCTTCAGACGGCCGCGCGGGAGTTGTCCGCCGCTGATCCCGAGCCCCCGGCCCGCGTTTGGACGTCCTTGCGCGCGCAGCTTGAACAGGAAGGCTTGATTCGCGACGGCCGCCGGACGAATTGGTTGCGCGGCCTCTTCGCGCCCATACCCCGCCCGGCTCTGGCGGGAGCTTACCTCGCGCTTCTGATCGCCGCCGCATTCGCGGCAAGCGGCCCCATTCATCGCCGCGTCAACGATTACCGCTGGATCGAAGGAAATCAGACGTCGGCTCTTAGCGCGCAGCTCGATACAGCCGAGCAGAACACGGTCGCTTCCTTCCACGATCCGAACCCCGCCGTCACCGCTTCCCTGCACGAAAATCTGGCCATTGTTGACAACTATATTGCTTTGTGTGAAAAAAGCGTGCGCGAGGATCCCCAAAACGAAATCGCGCGCGATTATCTCTACACGGCCTATCAACAGAAAGCGGATTTGCTCGCGCAGATGACCGATCGCGGTGACGGAGATTACGGCCGATGAGCACACTTCAGTTTCCTTCCCAGCAGCGGAACTGGAAGGCCGCGGGACTTTTGATCCCGGGTATTTTGGTTTTCGGCGTCGCCCCCGCCTTGGCGCACCGCCTTGAAAAGCACTTCAAAGTGGAAACGCATCCCGTGGTCACGATTCACAATCCGAACGGCATGATTACCGTGAAGGCCTGGACCAAGCACGAAGTGATGGTCGTCGCAAACCATGACGGCGCGAAAGTGGAAGTGGATGCCGAGCAAATGGGCAACCGCGTGGACATCTTGACCCACCAGCTTGCCGACACCATCAGCCCGGACGAAATGCGCGCGGACTATGAAGTCACCGTTCCGGAAGATGCCGAGTTGCAGATTCATAATGACTCGGGCGCGGTCAGCGTCACCAACGTCCTTGGCGACATGAATGTCGAGACCATCGCGGCGGGCGTGGACCTGGAAGACGCGGCCGGTTACCTCACCGTCAAGACCGTCGGCGGCTCGTTCCAATGCCTGCGCTGCGCGGGGCGCCTCGAGGTCTCCTCGATCAGCGGAAGTTTCCGCCTCCTCGATCTCCGCAGCTATCACGTGCGCGCGCAAACTTCGACAGGAAACATTCTCTTCAGCGGCGAGTTCCTTCCCAATGGAATTTACAAGCTGAAGAACTATAGCGGCTTGATCGAAGTCCGTTTTTCGCCCGCCGACTCTTTTGACCTGAGCGCCACGTCGCTCAAAGGCCGCGTGGTGAACGAAGCCACCCTGACCCCTCCCACGCACCGCCATTTCTTTCCCAAGCTCGGCAACAGCCTGTTCGGTTCGTTCAATTCCGGCCGCGCCAAAGTGGACCTGACTTCCTTCGATGGTACAATCAACATTCTGAAACGCCAGTGATCGCGCGATTTTGCTGAGGCCATCGCTCTGAATCAGATACCGAATCCAGCGCGCCATGCGAAGATTGTCTGCCTGATCGGATTCATGGGCACCGGCAAATCCACGGTCGCGCGCCTGCTGGCCCGCCAGATCGGCTGGCACCACGTGGATCTCGACAAGGAAATCATCGAGAAAACGGGCTCGAGCATTCCGGCGATTTTCGCCGGGATGGGCGAGCCGGGATTCCGCGAGATCGAACAAGAACAACTCGCGCGCATCCTGGGCGAGGCGGTGGAATATAACAAGCCGCGCATCCTCTCTCTTGGCGGCGGCACCACGGCCCAGCCCCAAAACGTCGCGCTCTTGCGCCAGAGCGGCGCCGTGCTCGTGTGGCTGCACTGCCCCATCGACGAATTGTTCAAACGCTGCGTCCGCATCACCAACCGTCCTCTTTTTCGCGATGAAGCCAGCTTCCGCAAACTTTACGAAGAGCGCGTGCCGTCGTACGAGCTGGCAGACTATCGCGTGGAAACCAACATCGAACCTTTGCGCGTGGTGGAGCAGATTCTCTCGCTCGGAATTTTTCCCAAGGTGACCGCATGAAAACCGATTCGTCCCGCGCTCGTGTCACTGCGATTTTGTTTCTGTGCGCCTCGGCCGCGCTCCTGTGCCTTGCCACGTTCTCGACATTCTCCAGTGCGGCCACGGCGGCCGCTCCACCTGCTGCGCCCGCCTTCGCGCCTGAAAAAGGAAAATTCAAAATCCTCGTCAACGGCCAGCAAGTGGGCAAAGAGGAATTCGAGATCGGCGCGAGCGGCGGCGGCTGGGTGGTCCACGGCACTTCGGAAATTCAATCCCCGCAGGGATCCACCAAAGTCACTGGAACGCTCAACCTCAAGGCCGACGGCACGCCGGTGCGCTACGAGTGGTCCACGCAAGGCGCCAAAAAAGCGTCGGCGACGATCGACTTCAAAGGCACGGCCGCGAACGTGGAGCTTCACCTCGAAGGCGCGCGGCCCTACACGCAAACCTTCACATTCAATTCCCCGCACGTCGTCGTTCTCGACAACAATCTCTATCATCAGTATGCCGTGCTTGCCCACCTCTATGACTGGAACGCCAAGGGCGCGCAAACTTTCGCCGTCCTTGTGCCGCAGGATATGGCGCCGGGGACGGTGACGGCGGAAGCGCTCGGCAAGCAGGAAGTTGGCGGCGCGAAGCTCGAAGAGCTGCGCGTGAAAACCGAAGACCTTGAGTTGGACCTTTATCTCGACGGCCAGAAGCTCGTCCGCATCGTAGCCCCCGCCTCCAACGCCGAAATCATCCGCGAGTAGCTCCAGGGGCGCGGCTTCTTCGTCATCTGTAGAGATGGAATGAAAAGCCGCGCCTCGGGCGGCGGTAGGATTGTTGTGAAGGCAACACCCTACCGAATCAGCATTCGCCAAAAAACCGCGCACGCACTTGTTCGTTCAATGGCAGGTCGGGGCCGCTAAAAATGTGATCGGGAACGCGTGTGGGATCCTCGGCAATCAGCGGCATGGCTCGCGTCCGAAAGGCCGCTGCTTCCGGTGAGGAATCCTGAAAGAGGGTGCGCAACCATTTCTCCACCATGTGGCATGCCTGAAAACTCCGCTGATGCTGCTCGGCGTAGCGGTGTCCCGCGGCCTCCCAATCGGAATTGTTCGTAAGTTCGTCGCGGAGCACTCGCGCGCCACGCAGAGCAAAAGAAAGCCCCTGGCCGTAGGTGGGGTCGCTGGTGGCCGCGGCATCGACGACCAGCGCCACGCCATCGCGATAAGGGTGTTCCACCCAGTTGTCGCTCACGTCAAAACTCGCTAGTGGTCCGATACTTTTCGCGTCGGCGCAGTAATCGGCTATCGGAGCATAGCCCTTCGCGGACTCGCGAACGAATTGACTGAGCATGGATTCACCCTGTAGACGGTAGCCCATCGTCTTGGGATATACAAAGTAGGCCCGGAATTGGCCGCCCGCCTGGGGAATCAGACCGGTCCATGTGCCATGCTCAGGGTTGAACACGGCATAAAAGATCTCCGTGGACATGTGCACATTCGTCAGCAGCACACCGGCCATGTAGTAGCCGTTGCTTTGTTCGCAAATCGGAAAACTAGTCCATTTTCGTGCTACAGAGCCGCGACCATCGGCGGCAACCACGAGACGCGCTGAGATCCGCTCGTGGCCGTGCCCATCCACAACCACGGCAGGCTCGGCCCCGCACTCGATTTGCTCGACGCTGACTCCGCGGCGCACTTCCGCGCCGGCGTTTTCCGCAGCCGCAAGCAGTGTTTCCTGCATCACCTGGTGCGGGAAGGAAAGTAGAGGTAACTGCTGCAGCGTCGTCGTTCTGAGGTCTCTTAACCCCGAACCAGCCTCAACGTAAGGCACATCATGGGCGCACTTTTCCTTGAGCAGGCGGCAAATTCCGAGTTCATTCGCTTCGGCCACACCCCAAGACACAATAGCCTCACCGCGCACACGGTCTTTGAATTGCTTTTCCCGCTCCAACACCAGGACCCTGGCGCCTCGTTCGGCCATCGCTCTGGCCAATGAGGACGCGGCGATCCCGCCCCCTACCGTAATGATGTCGTAACTTCGTGCCGCCATCCCGAACTCCTTCTGACGTGGCCGCCTGGTTTGAAATGTGCAATCGAAGATCGAATTGTGGACGCATCTTAGTGAAGCTGTCCGTGAAGAGTCAATTGATCCATGAGAATCATCCGCGAGCAGGAAATTCTAGTGCGCGCGGAATTTCCTGTCTCGACCGGCGCCGCGATTACACTGCGCCGTTCACAGTGATGGTTGGAGATTGATTCCCTGGTTCCCTACCGGGGATTTGAGCGGCCGGCTATTCGAAGTTCTCGACCATCCAAATGTCGCCGCCCTGCGGCCGGAAACGATCGAACAGCACCCACTTGCCGTCCGGAGACCATACGGGATAGTCAATTCGACTTTCGCCGTCGGGAAATTCGTACACCTTGACTGGCTTGCCTGTCGCAGCAGGTGATACCCAGAGTGTCTTGTGCCCCACCACATCCATGATCAGCGAATAGCTGGGCGAGAAAGACATGTGGGAACCGCCGACGATTTCGCTGTTGAGCGGAACAGTGCCGCCATCGGTGAGAGACACCTGATAGGTCCGCGGGTTCCCCCCACAAGGGCACCGGAATATTACGTTCGTTCCGTCCTGCGACCACCGCAGGAAATGCCCTGAAGCTCCGATCTTTGACAATTGACGCTGATCGCTTCCGTCCGACTTCATCACCCAAACCTCCATCCTTCCACTGCGGTCCGATTGAAACGCGATGTTGCCGCCATCAGGAGAAAAGAAGGGGTTGATGTCGAGGGCCGGATCGGAGGTCAACGGGGTCATTGCGTTCGACGGAAGGTCGACCAGCCAGATATCCGCGTTCCCCGCCCGGGAAGAAAAGAACACTAGCCGCTTGCCGTCTGGCGACCACTGGGGTTGAAAGTCGCCACCCGGACCCTTCGTAATCTGCCGATCCGAATTGTCCAGCAGCGAATGGACGTAAATGTTCATTTCGCCGGTTCGATCGGAATTGAACGCGATTTGCGTGCCATCGGGCGACCAAGCCCCACGGCTGTCTTCGCGCGTACTGGCTATCACCTCCTCCGGATCACCGGTGGCCATGCCCGTTTGCGCGGAGACCGGCAGACGCCAAAGGTCGGCGTTCTGCCGCAATATGGCAAACGCCAGCCGCTCACCGCTCGCGGACACCGCCAGTTGCACGTCTTGGCCTGAACCCATCGTCACCTGCTGCGGGACGCCGGCGGGATCCCCTCTTCCCGATACCTTGATTCGCCAGATGTTCATCCCGCCGCCACGGTCGGACGAGAAATAGATGTACTTCCCCGAAGGAGACCACACCGGATTAAGATCGTGGAACCGGCCATCGGTCAGCGTGGTTACCGTGTGTGTCGCAACGTTGACGACTTTTGTGCTGAATCTTGTCCGTTCGAGATGCTGAAAAACAATCTCTTTGCCGTCCGGAGACCAGTTCGGTTCCAGGTGCCCCACCGCTTCGGAACTATCTGACGTGATCTGCTGCGGATTGTGTCCCTGTGCGTCGGCGATCCAGATGCGCCGCGGGCCGGCCCAGGAGGCATCTACAGCCATCATCTTCCCGTCCGGGGAAAACGATGGATTGAAGGCGTTGGCCAGGAGCTTCTCTTCTTGCCCGGAGGCAAGGTCTTTCCGCCACACGTCTCCGCCGTCGTACTGCCCGAAAACATCGCCCGGTTCCAGTTTTACGCGAGATTGATTGGAGCGAACAAACAAGATGCCCCTTCCATCGGGCGTCCACTTTGGCTGGATGTCGTCATAATCACCTGCGGTCACCTGTTGCGGGTCCCCCTGAAGCGGTTTGACAAAAATCTTCCTGAAACCGTTTAGGTCCTTGCTGTACGCAATGCGTTTCCCGTCGGGCGCCCAGGCCGGAAACTCGTGGAGGCCTTCCGTGGTCGTGAGTTGTACAAGTTTGGCTGCGGAGAGCGAATCTGTGGCGCTTCCGCTGAACCCTTTGCGAAGAAAGTAGCCGGCCACGAGCAACGCAACGATGGTTATAACCGTCCACACCGCTCGGCGGCCGCGGGTCGGCTGCCGCCTGAGGCCGGCCGCTCTGTCCGCCCCGCCGGATTCGAGCTCGCGCCTCAAACGCTTGAGATCGGCGTTCAATTCCGCCGCGCTTTGGCAGCGCAATTCGCGGCTCTTTTCGAGAGCCTTGTTGATGATCTCTTCCAGCTTGGGAGAGAGACCCGGCCTGATTTGCCCGGGCGGCACCGGGGATTGATTGATGATGGCGTTGAAAATCGCGGCAGGGGTCGCGCCTTGGAACGGGAGCACTCCCGTGGACATCTCGTACATCACGACTCCGAGAGAGAACAAGTCGGTGCGCGAATCGAGCTCTTCGCCGAGCGCTTGTTCCGGAGACATATATGCGACGGTGCCCAATGTCGTTCCGGGGCTGGTCTGCTCGTCGCTGGTTCGTCCAAGCCGCGTCGTACCGTCACCGCTGGCATTTTGGGCGGACGCCACCTTGGCCAGGCCGAAATCCAAAACTTTCGCGTGCCCGCGCTGCGTGACGAAAATGTTCGCCGGCTTGATGTCCCGGTGAACGATTCCCTTCTTGTGCGCGGCATCGAGTGCATCGGTTGTTTCGATGATCAGGTCCAGCAGGCGTCCGAGTTCAATGGGGCGGCCCGCGATCAGGTGCTTCAACGTTTCGCCTTCCAGGTACTCCATGGCAATGAATGTCCTGCCCTGTTCTTCGCCGACGTCGTAAATCGTGCATATGTTGGGATGGTTCAGTGCGGAGGCTGCCTGCGCCTCTCTTTCGAATCGAGCCAGGGCGTGCGGATCTTTGGCCACGTCATCAGGAAGGAACTTCAAGGCCACAAATCGGTGTAACCGCGTGTCCTCAGCCTTGTACACCACACCCATGCCGCCACCACCGAGCTTATCCAGTACCCGGTAGTGGGCGAAGGTCCGCCCGGCAAGTGACGCGGAGTCGGCCATTTGGCGCTCATCTTAGGTTGCAGTCCCAAGACAAGTCAATGAAGCCGAGTGCCCATCCCTTCGCCCCTTCCCGCAAAGGTGGGTTCTGAGATTTCCAATTTCAAATCGCCGGACTGCCAGGCCAGCCCCTGGCCATGATGCTGATCATTCTTTCCCTCGTGGCCGCCCTCATCGCGAGGTATCCTTTCGCCGTCGCCGCTCGCTCTCCCTCATGATTTCGCTTATATCCGCCGCTGGGCGTATCTCGATTGTTCCACACTTCAACTTCACTCCCGGACATTGAGAAATGAGCTGAATTGCGTGATTCAGATCGCGCGCTTCAAGCACCTGAATTCCACCCAATTGCTCCTTGGTTTCCGCGTACGGACCGTCTGTCACTACAACCTTTCCGTTCCTCCAACCCACGGTCACCGCCGTGTTGGGGGGCTGCAGAGGTTCCTCCGCGACCAAATGTCCGTTCTTGCGCAGTTCGTCGTTGTAGCTGAAACACTCGTCCAGCACGGTGTTGCGCTCACTCTCCGACATGTTTTCGAACTTGCCGGGCTCGAGATAGCCCAAACAGATGTATTTCATCAATTCCTCTTTGTTTCCTGTGACTCAGAGAGCCGTAGCTCATCGTTCTGTTATCGGATAGTCGTTCGGGAGACCGAAAATCGACAGCTACTCTTTTTTTAACCCCGTCAGAAAATCGCGCGCACCTCGACCGGCGCCCGACAGGCGACGACAGCCTTGCGCCCCCACGCCAGTGCCTCGTCCAAGTTCGCGGCTTTCAGCAGCCAAAAACCGCCTACGTGCTCCTTGGTCTCCAAGTATGGCCCGTCGGTGATGACCACCTTGCCATCGGGCTGCGCCCGCAGCGACTTCGCGCGGCTGGCCGGGGAGAGGCCAAAGGCGGAAATCCTGGCACCGGCAGCCTCCATCTCTTCGTTGAGCACGTCAATGTCGCGCTCCATCGCTTCGCCTTCGAGGGACCCGTCGTAACCGTCGGGGTGGTGAATAGCAACCAAATACTGCGGCATGATTCCTCCTTTTCCTGTAACGGTCTTCGGGCCGGGCGGTTGCCCTGCCTTCACTATATAGACGAACGGCCGAACCCGAATTCGACAAACCGTCCAGGAAACTTTCCTCACCGCCCCGAACTCTGCCGCGACGCTTTTGGCTTCTCTGCTATATCAGCTTTGCTAGTGGCGAATGCTTTGCGCAGCGCAGACTTCCAACTCGCGCTGAATTGTTGGGAGACTTCGGCATCCGGCACGAGGAGGTCAAATCCATGAAAGGCACCACGCATGACCAAGAGTTCGGTTGCGACTCCTGCATGGACGAGCCGCCGCGCATACTCCATGTCTTCTTCGGCGAACAGGTCGATGGAACCGACGCCGATCCAGGCAGGCGGTAGGCCGGCCACGCTGGCTACCCGGGCGGGTACGGCAGCTACCGGCACCTTGGACGAACCCGCTGGAACACCCAGCAGCGAGCTCCAGGCAAAACGATTGGCGCTCGCAGTCCACATAAAGTGGCCAACGGCGGGCGGCGCTGGGTGGGAGCTGCCGGTTCGGTCGTCTAGCGCGGGGTAGATGAGCAGCTGGAAGACGATGGGAACTTCGTGGCGGTCGCGCGCGTGAATCGCAAGGCTCGCTGCGTGGGTGCCGCCCGCGCTCTCACCGCCCACGGCAATCTTGGAGCGATCAATGCCGAGCTCCGCCGCATGGGCATGGACCCATTTCAGCGCCGCGTAATTGTCCTCAAGCGAGCCGGGATAGCGTGTCTCCGGAGCCAGCCGATAGTCAACCGAGATGACGACGCAATGGCAATCCGTCGCGATCCCCTGGAGCCGGGGCATCCACCCGGGATCTGTCATCATGAAGCCGCCGCCATGCATGTGAAGCAACAACGGCTTGCCCTTGTCCAACGGCGCAGGATCAACCACCCAAAGACGAACCTCGGGTGCTCCTGGTGGCCTGGGGATATGCCGCTCCACGGGCTGCGGCGCGGGGGCAGGTAACGGGGGCATGCCGGGCAATTGCCGGAACTTGCCGACCATCTCCGCTGAGATGTCAAAGGCGGGGAACTGCTTGAGTACAGGAAGAAGTTCTGGATCGACGAGGGAATATGGATCCGCGACCGCCGGCGAAGTTTCTGAGCGCGAGGCTTGCTCAGCATCCGCCAGCGTAGCAGCAGGCGCGAGTCCCAAAGCCAGACCAAAGCCCGCGTGGATAGCGAAGTCGCGACGAGTGAGTTGATTGCTCATTTGAGTAGAAGGCGACTCGCGTTGCATCGCTTCGCCCTCGACGGACGGGTTGAAGTTGTCGGGCAGGTGAATCGCATCCAAATACTTGCTCATGAGTTCTCCATTCTCCGGTGGCGGCTACATAGACGTCGCACGAGGCGTCGCGAAATCGACAAACCGCGAAGAGTTTTTTTACTACTGGCCCATCTCAGCAGCAACGTCGTCGCCGAACCTCTTTTGGATCTCCTTTTGAGTCTCGGGATCGAAGTCGGTCATGTCAAACATCCGGCGGACTTCGACCATTTCGTTATCCCGTCCGGGGATGCGCGAGGCCCATTCGAGCGCTTCTTCGCGCGACTTCACCTGGATGATCCAGTAGCCGCCGACCACTTCCTTCGTTTCGGGAAACGGTCCGTCGGTAACTTTCGACTTTCCGCCTTTGAAGGTAACGCGCGCGCTCATCGTCGCGGGCGGGGTTAGACCGTCGAGCGCGAGCAGCACGCCGGCTTTCCCTAGTTCGTCGTTGTACTTGCCCATTTTCTCCATGCTTTTGAAGTCGGGCACCCAGCCGGGTTTTGCGGTTTCGTACTCTTTCGGAAACATGATCATCATGAAACGCATGGTGTTCTCCTTGAGTGTTGAGCGGACGCCATACCAGCGCCGCTACTTTTATATAGGGAGCTTGGGCCGCACTGGGCACGGAATGTTGCGAGTGCTCCGTTTCGAGTGACTTGTTGCGCGGTGCCGCTCCACTTACTAGTCGAACAGGGTGGCCGGGAATCGACATGCGATTTCCGAATTTTTCTCGCGTAGTCTAACGCCCCGGAACCACTTTCTGGCCGGCCGGTTGCCCGGCCTTCACCATATAGTCGAACGGCCGCACCTGAATTCGACAAGTCGTCGAGGTTTTTATTTTAGCTGCCGAATCCGCTCTTGCAGGAATTGACGCTCGGGTTCCTGTTGGGTCAGCGCCAGGGCTTTCTCATAAGCGGAGCGAGCCTCAGCTGTCCTGCCGAGCCTGCGGTACATATCTGCACGGGCTGAATGCGCCAGGTAATAATTTGCCAATTCCCCATGTTCCAGCACCGCGTCGATATGCGTCAGACCGGCCTCTGGACCATCGCGCATTGCAATTGCCACCGCACGATTGAGCTGTACCACTGGCGAAGGCTGAATTCGCACCAATTGGTCGTAAAGCGCAACAATCTGCCGCCAGTCGGTCCCAGCGACCGATTCCGCCTCCGCATGAACGGCCGCAATCGCCGCCTGCAGTGTGTAGGAGCCGAACCGGCGGGAGTTCAGGGCTTTCTCCAGCAACGCCACTCCCTCCGCGATCTGTTCCCGATTCCACAGCGAGCGATCCTGGTGCTCCAGCAAAATCAGCTCTCCGGTCGGCGAGGTTCTCGCGGCACGGCGGGATTCGTGTAGCAACATCAGGGCAAGCAGCCCCACGACTTCCGGCTCTGGCTGGAGTTCGGCCAGCAACCGGCCCAGTCGAATCGCCTCGCCGGTCAGCTCGGCCCGCGTTACTTCCGCTCCCGCCGCTGCAGAGTAGCCCTCATTAAAGACGAGATAGACGACCTGAAGCACCGCGCCCAGTCGCTCCGGCAATTCCTGCGGCGTCGGCACTTCGTACCGAATCGGCGTGTCTCGAATCTTTGACTTGGCGCGCACAATGCGCTGCGCCAGCGTACGCGGAGTGATGAGGAAGGCCTTTGCGATTTCCTCGGTTGTCAGCCCGCACACCTCACGCAAGGTGAGCGCAACGCGCGCTTCCGGGTCGAGAGATGGATGACAGCAGGTAAAGATGAGGCGCAGCCGATCATCCTCAAGACTGTCCTCTTCATTAGACCTTTCCGCCGAACTCCCTTGCGCTTCCAGATATCGCGCGAGCTCGCCTTGCGACGCGTCAAATCTTGCCCGTCGACGCAGAGTATCAATCGCTTTGAATCGGGCGGTGGAAATCAGCCAAGGTCGCGGGTTGCCGGGCACTCCACTCGTCGGCCACAGGGTCAGCGCTGCCGCAAAGGCTTCGTGCATCGCCTCCTCGGCAAGATCAAAATCACCGAGCAAGCGGATCAGAGTTGCCAGGATTCGTCCCGAATCCACGCGATAAAGGGAGTCGAGCAATTCGCGTATCTGCTCGCTGGAACGCTCGGACATGACGACGACCTTAGCAAAACCAGCTACCCCGAATCAATTTGGCGGCAACCCCGGTCATGCTGTTGCTGTTCCTTTTCCGGGCTAGTACTCAACATGATTTCATAACAATGTCGGCTCCGTCGACCCGAGTAGACTTTGGTTGCTTGACGACCAAAAGGCTCGGGAGGAAGGAGCCGAACATGATCATTATAGGCGTAGATTTTCACCCGAGCGATCAGTACATCGCGTTCGTCGATACAGAAGACTGGAGAAAGCAGCGAACGGCGGGATCGAATCACAGTGATGGAGAAGCCGAGAAGTTCTATCGGGAGCTGAAGCAGCGAGGAGTCAGCGTGCGCGTGGGGCTGGAGGCCACCGGATATTCACGCTGGTTCGAGCGGTTACTGGCAGAACTGGGAATCGAGGTGTGGATCGGCGATGCAGCGGAGATCAAAACCAAACGAGTCCGCAAACAGAAGACCGACCGCCAGGATGCCCAACTTCTGTTGAAGCTGCTGCTAGAAAATAACTTTCCTCGCATCTGGGTACCGAGTCCGGAGAATCGTGATGTGCGGCAACTGCTCTGGCACCGGCATCGGCTGGTGCAGATGCGGACGCGGATCATGAACCAACTGCAAGCGTTGGCGATGAACGAAGGCCAGCGAAGGAAGAAAAACCTGTGGAGCGAACAAGGACGAGCACAGTTAGAGAAACTTCCGTTGGCTACCTGGGCATCGCGGCGCCGGCAAGATTTGCTGGAGCTGCTGGACCGGATGAATCCAACCATCGAGGCGCTAACCGCAGCCGCGGAGCAAGAAGCCAAAAGACGGCCCGAGGTATTGCGACTGATGACGCACCCTGGCGTAGGGCCACTTACGGCGCTGGCCTTCGTGCTGATCATCGGAACTCCGGAGCGATTTCGTTGTGGCAAGCAGATCGGCAGCTATGTGGGGCTCATCCCTCCGAGGACTCGAGTGCCGGCCGGCAACGGCTGGGACACGTCAGCAAGCAAGGCAACTCGTTGTTGCGCTTCTTGCTGGGAGAAGCAGCGCAAATAGCGGTGCGTTGTGATTCAGACTGGCGACGTCGGTATGTACACCTGG
>CAVPUS010000021.1:0-280216 GCA_963709005.1 uncultured Acidobacteriota bacterium | reverse complement strand
GATCGAGTTCTTGAAATAGTCGGCATGTTGGTCGTGCTTGTCGCGAAAATCAAACCAAGCTTGAGAGTACTGATGAACGAAGAGAGGAGCGAACGAACCGATATACCGGATGCCGTCGTATTCAAATGTCGACCGTTTCCAAGCGCCCCACGTATCGGCTGGCAACGGATGAGTGGTCGATCCCAATCCCAGCAGGTACATCATCATCATTTCACTGTAATCGTCCCACCGGTACTTGAGGAATCCCGTTTCCGGTAACTACCCATGCGAAAGGATGCGCGTGTCTTCCGAAAGCCACGTCCAGTCCACGCGGTCGAAAATCAGGTGCGCGAGTTCACTGATCTCCGAATGCTGGAAATGCTGGCGGCACGTTAGGATTCCGCAAAGCAGAATGGCGGTATCAACCGACGACACTTCCGAATCCCACAACCTTTCGCCGCTCTCTACATTGGTCCAGTGGTAAAAGAATCCCCGGTGAGTCGGCAGTTTTTTCCACAGAAAGCGCAACGAATTTAGGACTCGGCCTTCCGCCTCAGGGCGCGATACATACCCGCGTTTTTCGCCGATGCAAAGCGCTGTGAGGCCGAAGCCCAGCGCTGCGATGCTTCCCCGCGAACTTTTATCTGGTTTAACGACATTACACCGGTCCCTCACGACCCCGGTGTTGGGGTTAGCTTGTTCCCAGAAGTATCGGAAGTTGCGGCTCTCGAGGTCCTCAAGGAGTGCATCGTCTTCGGGTAAGAGCGGCAATTGACCCGCAAGGGGCATGAATGGAGCCGCTTTCTGCTTAGGCGGCCCTATCACATGTCGAAGGGCGGAGCTGGCTAGCGGCATGCAGAGACCCGCACGCGCGCCCTGGCGGAGCAACTCTCGGCGCGTGAGCTCCATGGGGCTTTTCTCGTTCATCTAGAAAATTATAGCCGTTCTGGCAGGGCGAAGATGCCTTACCGTGCGCTGGATGTTTCTTGCCACTAACAGGTAACCTCTGGTCGCGAAGTGGCCCAATTGATACCACGGCGCTGAATTTTGTTAACATCGGTAACTGAGAATGAGTTGATGAATGGCGAAGGCACACCCAACAAGCGCGTCGCGATCTGGTCAATTCTCGGCGTCGTCTTGCTTATCGTCTTGGTGGCTGTCGTTATCCATTACACGAAGCCAATTTCGCTAAGAGGGGCGGTTATAAAACAAGACGCCGACGCCAGAAGGCAATCGCCGATCGCCGACGTGGAAGTCAGCGTCGAATCCGGCGCGGCGGTTCCTCCCGTCAAGTCCGATTTCTCGGGTTATTTCAAACTGGCTCTGCCACGGCGGATTCTCCCCGGTCATCCCATTACCTTGCGGTTTCGACATCCGGACTACCGGCCGCTCGATTTGAAGGAATCTGTCAGCGACAATCTTTTCGTCGTCCACATGATTCCGGCCCATGAGGAGGTGGCTGCCCGATCGAGCCATCCCGAAATCACCGTCGCGAACGTCATGGTCCGTTACACCATCGAGACAGCAGCGACTCAAAATATCGGTACAGGTCTGAAAACATTCCAGGTGGAGAATACGGGCAACGTTCGTTGTAACAATCATCCACCGTGTTCGCCGGACGGCAAATGGAAAGGCAGCGTCGCCACGGCATCGCTGGATGCAGGGGACAGAAACGGTTAATGAAAATGCGCGACTGTCGTGTATCGCTGGGCCGTGCCCTTTCACGAAGATTGTGTCCGACGGTTTCTCTCGAGGTGGCCGCAACATCGCCGTAACCGTGCTTGGCTGGTCCGATACCACTACTTTCCTTTTCCTGGTAGAAGTTTTCCGGCACCAGATTAGCGATATCGTACGCGAGTCTTATCCCGTCATTTTCGGTGATTCCCTCAACTTCACCCTTCCAGGCTCCGCAGAAGGCTCAAGCCTCGAGGCCGAGATCGATGGCACCAATATCGTGTTTCCGCTGCGACCATCTCCCACGCTGAGCTGGGCCGATTGCAAGGTCCGGGTTGGGAAGGACCAATCGAAGATCTATCGCTGCGAACTCAGGCCGAGATATCGGTTTCGTTAACTCCGGCCCTGGCCAAAATTCCATTCGCCCTCTTGAAGTTTTGGATGCGTTAGCGGATTTCCACGATGGCGAGCGCCTGAGGTGGCAAAGTAATGGTGATCCGGCCTCCCGATAGTGGAATGGTGTCGGATGGCCTCAGGGCCGCGGTCTTGCGAAGCGTGAGTATTTGATCCTGTGTCGGGTAAACGGGGCTTCCCATTGCTTCGTAGGCCCCAAGCAATGAACCGTGCGTTCCGTCCAGCCGGAAAATATCCGCGTGCCGTTTGCCTTTCAGGCCTTTCAAGGCGAGTGTCAACGTTTTCGTCGTACCGGATTGCTCCGGCAAGAAAAGATTCCAGACGGCGATTACGAGAGTGCCGTCGTGGCGCCGCGTGGCCAGAACCGAGTCCGAGTTGACCGGAATCCTCTGGTCGCCCAGCCGATGGAGCAGTGCAAACGCGCTGAACGACGGCTTCGGCAATCCGTCTTCTGCCATCAGGCCGAATCCGCCGTAGAATGGCTGCTTTACAACTCCCTGTTCTTCAAAGACATCGGAAAAAGTCCAGTAGGAAAGCATATCGATCAGACCGTCGCACTGCCGGATCGTGTCGGCAAGCCATGGACCCATGAAGAGAGCGTCCGTCACATCCGTTTCTTTCTTGTAGGTGGCGTTGTATTCGGTGAAAAACACCGGCAAATCCGGCCGCGCCGAGGCTTTCACCTGGTCGCGCACTTTTCGCGCAGCGCGACAAACCATCTGAGTGCGCGTGATATTTTCATCCGTGCCAAACACGTTCTGGGCTGTGTCGTTTGCGTAGACGTGAGTAGAAACAAAATCCACAGGGACATTTTCCCCCACTTCATGGGCGATGAATCGGTCCACCCAGGCCGCTTGAGCCGTTGCCGGCCCGCCAACACGCAGACGCGGATTTACTTTCTTCAGGGCATGCGCGGCCGAATCATACAGTTGATAGTAGGTCGCCTCCTTCGGTTCGCCGGTCCAGAAATCGATGTTAGGCTCGTTCCAGACCTCGAAATACCATTGCGAGACTTCGTCGATGCCGTAGCGATCTGCCAGATGCTTCGCGAAGGTGTAAATCAGCGCTTCCCAGCGTCTGTAGTCCTTGGGCGGTGAGACGTTAGGCTTGTACCAAAAAGCGTGCGGACGATCCGCCGCGGCGAGCTTTTTGGGCATGAAACTGAGTTCCACGAACGGGCGAACGCCATTCTGTAGCAGGCCGTCGTAAATCTGATCCACGTAGGAAAAGTTGTAGACCGGTTCGCCATCCGAGAGCTCGTCGTACACGCCGACTTCGTCGTGAAAAATGGCATGGAAACGAACGTAACGAAACCCGGTCGCGTTTTCCACTTCTCGAAGGTCGTTGCGATAGCTTTCGCGAAGAGAGAGGATCGCGCGGCCAGAGCCGAACATCTGCTCCCAGAAGTGCGGGAAAGGGTGCGCCGGGGAAAGCGTTTCAACGTCTACCGTCTCCTGCCCCGCAGCAGGCACGTCGGGCGAGGACAACGAATGCGGAACGAGAATGAGCAGCGCGGCGACAGCGATCGTTGCGCGGGCGAAGAGGTGGATCGGAGAGAGCATTTTCAGGCGCCGACCAACCCTTTTGTACTGGATTGGGAGGTGCAAAGTCATCGCAATGGGAATGTATTTGTTTGGAGTCTCACATCATCTCCGTGAATTTCAGAGCTCCGCAACTCCGAAAAGACACGGAGGGCGCCGCGGGCCGTGTCCGCAACTTCGTGGCACCGGGTGGGTTTCCAGAACTCAAACCGCAACCGGAGTTCGACCGACCCCGCCGGGAGAACTGCACCCATCCTCTCCTAGGTGATTCACTTGCTGCCTGCCCCACCCTGTAGAATCCCGGCCCTGGAGGTCGAGGATGTTGACGATCTTTCTCGCTGATTGACCTCACTCAGAAGACGAACCTGCCTTGCAATTCCATGGTGCGACCGACCAAGCCACCGTTGTTGAAGTCCGCCAATCCGAAATTCCGGTTCGCTTGCGGCGTGGACCCGCAGCAGGAACTGATGATAGTCGAGTCGCTTCCAAACGTGAAAGGCGCAAGATTGAGCTTGTTGAACGCGTTGTAGAGATTCATGCGCAACTGAATCTTGGCGCCTTCTCCAATGAACTTCATGGCTGGAAGCCCGAAGGTCTTCTGGATACTCATGTCAATCGCGCTGTAGCGGGGTCCGCGGAAGCTGTTGCGGCCGACCGCTGGAAACTCAGGGGGACCTGGTGTGGTCTGAACCGTAAAGATGCTTAGGGGGTCAGGGAAGTTCGCCGAAACTGGCGGCAGGAACGCACCCGTACTGTGGTTATCTCCGACACCGCCATTGAATCCGATCGGCCGAATCGGAGAGAAACAGCCCGAGGCTCCGAGAACCGTGCACAAGTTGCTGGCCACCGGCGTCCACGGGAATCCGGAATGGAAGGTGAAGATGGGGCTGAATTGCCAGCCACCTACGACTTTACCGAGAAAGTCGGTGCGGCCGCGGAAGATGGGCAGATCCCACACCGCGTACGCACGGACGTAGTGCGTGGCGTCGAAGTCGGAAGGCCCGCGCTCGGTCGCGAGGTCAGTTGGGAATGTTTCGTTCGTTGTGAACCCAGGCCCCTCAGCGGACACGTCGTCAATGGATTTGCTGTAGGTGTAAGAGAAGTTGAAAAGGAGTCCGTGAGTGAACCGGTGTTCCACTTGCGTAATAAGCGCGTTGAAGTTGGCAAATGTGTCGGGCGTGAAGGTGAATACATCGCCGAGCTGCGTGTTGGGTTGCGGAAAGAAGAGAAGCAGATCCTTGATCCGAAGCAAGTCGTGGCTGCTGCTCCCTGAGTAGCCAACCGTAGCTACCCAGTTAGCAGGCAAAGCATATTGGAATTGCAACGAGTATAGGTACACATACGGCGTGGGCATTTTGGCTGCGTCTGCGAAAACGTTGGGTGGGCCCTGCCCCGCGAGGATGATCGGTAGATTGGTCGCCGGGTTCAAGGGGGTGATCAGCACTGGGTTCGCCGGATAACTAATCGGCGAATTGCTGGCCCCCAGTTCGTACAGGATCTGGCCGTTTTTGAATGGCGTCCCGAACTCTCCCGGCGCCGTCCCGCAGCAGATGCTATAGTTTGCGACCAACGGCGGATTGTCGCGGGTGTTAAAAAATGAGTCGTCGTCGAAGCGGTCGAACATGATCCCAAAACCGCCGCGCACCACAGCCTTGCTATTGAATTTCTGCGGACTCCAGGCGAAGCCGATTCTCGGACCGAAATTTCGCCAGGTAGTGTCCCACATGTGCTTGGGAGTTACTGCGACGGCGTCGACAAGCCCGGTGACTGGGTCTGGTCCGGGAAGGATGTTTTCGAGGTGGCCCTTTGCTTCGGTTGGAGGGCCAAAGTATTCCCAGCGCAGGCCGAGATTGATGGTGAGATTTGGCCGGAGCTTCCAGTCGTCCTGAATGAACAAACCAAGATCGGTGGACCGAAAGTATAGCGGCTTGGTTGTTGGAGCGCCGCCGGTGAGCGGATTGACGCCAATCGCTTCGAAAATCGGCGTTCCATTGGCGAAATTCCACGGCCCTTGGAAAACGTAGTCCGGCCGGGCGTTGCCGTTCAAGTTGCTATTGTCCTGGTAGCGGTCTCCATCAATACCGAACTTGAGCGCGTGGGTGCCGTGAACCTTCGAGACCATGTCGCGGAACGCAAAGGTATTCTCGCCAAAGACGCCCGGGGTCGCGTCGCCCTGTGGAGCGCCAAAGCGAATCCGCTGCCCATTGGGAAGAGGTAATCCTTGAATCTCGGTACGCGGAATACCAAAATCCACACCTGGATTCGAAGTGATCTCATTGAACGCAAAGCGGGTAAAGTTGATGCGCGCTTCATTTACCAGGTTGGGCGAGATCGCTGAAACCCACGAAAGGAAGCCGGATGGGCTGAGCCGATGGTCCAGGATATCCGCCATAGGCCGGCCCTGCGCCTGATCGTCAGAGCCTAGATGATTGAAATACGTTAGAAACGTGTTTGCGGAGAACGTGTTTCTTCCGCGCAAATAGTCGCCGCGGATGTTGTACTGATTCCCGCTTTGGTTGGTCGGCAGAAACAGCTGCGCGAATTCCAAGTCCGGGGTCTGATCTAGCCCACCGCCTGCAAATTGACTTGGGCCAGGGGTAAAACTGGGATTGTACGTCCCAAACGAGCCGCCAGGCGAGCCGATGTTAATCCCTCCTTGGACAACCTGACACGGTTGATTGGCAGCCACCCAGAGGGCGCACGTGATTGGCAGTACCTGCTGAATCCGCGGCGCAACTCCGGCCGCGGATAGTGTCGCAGAAACGGGGGTATTGGGCCGGGCGGCGATCAGCGCCTGGTCGAACTGCGGTGTATCGATGAACTGATTCTCAAAAGTAACGTCGTGGTCGCGCAGACCTTCGTAGTTGAAGAAAAAGAAAAGCTTCCGCTTGATGATCGGGCCGCCGAGGGTTGCGCCAAACTGGCGAAAAGCGTCGTCGTTGCGGGCCGTTGGCGCAAACGTGTTGTTATTAGGATTGAAGCCGTTATATTTGTTGAAGGCATTGAAGCCTGGGTTTTCGTACTGAAAGAATCCTGCTCCGTGAAAATCGTTCGTTCCACCCTTCGTCACCACCTTCACGTGCACGCCGGAGTTGCGCCCATCGGAAGCGTCGTAATCGCTGGACACAACGGTGATTTCCTGCACAGAGTCGGCGCTGGGCGTGACGATCGCGGCGCCTCCGAAGCCCAGGCTGTCCGCGCTGACTCCGTCAACGATATAGTGATTCGACGTGACGCGCTGGCCATTGGCGGTGAGGGGTTGCTGGTTCTCGGTCTGAAAGATGGATACATCGGATCCACCCGTACCTGCTGAATTCCGGATGGTGCCTGGACCGTTCGGGAAGCCTGCCGAACTTCCGCTCGCAAGGCGGGCGCCGTCGCCGAAAACGCCAGGGGCGAGGCGCAGAAGTTCATAAGGGTCGCGGCCAAACTTCGGAAGATCCTGCACTTCCTCGGTTGTCAGTGTGCTCTCAATTGTTGCGTTTTCGGTAGAAAGCGCGGGCTCTGTCGCTGCGTTTACGGTCACCGATCCGGTTACTTTGCCGATCCGGAGCGTGACATCCTGCCCTCCGACGCGCTCCGCGGATACCTGAATGTTTTCAGTGATGGCCTTCTCGAAGCCCGCAGATTCCACTGTTAGAGTGTACCGGCCCGGAGCAAGCTCGCTGATCCGGTAGAACCCCTCGGGCGAAGTCACAGTTTCTTTCGTAATGCCGGTTGATGGCTCGACCAGAATGACCTTTGCCTTGGCTACAGCCGCACCTGATTGGTCTCGTACGGTTCCTTCCACCGCGGCATTGAATTGCGCGCTGGCCACGGATGAAAACAAGAGCGTAAGCAGAAGCGTGAGGACAAACGCAATCACGTGATTTCTACGCACCATCATAGACCTCCTCTGCGCGGCTGAACTGGCAATCGTCCCTAGGGACGGCACTCTTATCCGGATTGCATTGGGGAACGAAGAGCCGGAACACGGCCTGGAATAAGAATTCGACAAGTTCCCCCGGAACCGGAGGGCCAAAACCCGCTGGAATTCAAACCAAGGGAATCGCAAGGCACGCCCCGACATGCACCCGTTTTCCCTTACTAAATCGATTTACCGGAGATTCTGCGCAGCTTTATGCACTTCTTCCTTTCCTCTGTCAAGGAATATCAATAATGCTATGACCCTCGCCGGACTTCAGCCGGCTTGATTGCCTCCCGATCCGTTGTCTTCGTGGCTGACAACACGCCCTGCGTGCCTTAGACTCCAGCCGTCGTGCGAGCGAAACTGAGGAATTCGAGCCGTGCCATTGGACGACCTCTTGCACTCGTACTTTTTTCCCTCTGCTTCTTTCGCTCAGCGGATGACCCCGTATGGCAGACCATCGGACCCGTTCTTTCCACACTCACCATTCGGAATGGGGTCGAACTCCGCACCGCGGATGCGAGAATTCGCGTCGAGTCGCTAAGCCCTTCCGTCATTCGAGTTCGGTGCATGCGAGCGGTCAACTCCGCCGCGGAAGATTCCTTTGCGGTAGTTTCTGACACAGGCTTCGCCGCTCCCGACGTGCAGGTCGAGGACTCTCCCGCTTCGGTTGAATTCAGCACGGGAGAACTCCTCGTACGCATTCTGAAATCTCCCTTGCGAGTGTTCTTCCAGAATCCTTCCGGACGCACGATCGCCGAAGATGCTCCGGATCATTCCATGGCCTGGAGGGGCACGGAGTTCCGCGTTTGGAAGTCGATGCCCGAAGACGAGCACTACTTCGGGCTCGGCGACAAAGCCGGCCCTATCGACCACCGGAACCGATCCTTCACGATGTGGAACACGGATGCCTTTGGCTGGCAGGAGTCCACCGATCCGCTCTACAAGAGCATCCCTTTCTTTCTCGCGATGCGCCAGGGCTCCGCCTATGGCATTTTTCTGGACAACACCTACCGCGCGACGGTTGATTTCGGGAAAACGTCTCGCGATGCATATTCATTCGGAGCGGAAGGAGGTCCGCTCGACTACTACTTCTTTTACGGACCAAATCCAAAGAAAGTGGTGGAAGATTATACGGCGCTCACGGGACGCATGCCGCTTCCTCCTCGCTTTGCCCTTGGATACCAGCAGTCGCGCTGGAGCTACGATTCCGAGGCTCGCGTGCGGGAGATTGCCCGGCAGCTTCGCGCCCACAAGATTCCCTCCGACGTGATCTATCTGGACATCGATTATCAGGACGCGAACCGCCCCTTCACAATTGACCGGAAACGATTCCCGCACTTTGAAGCGATGATTCGCGATCTCGGGGTGCAGGGTTTCAAAGTCGTGGCCATCACCGACTGCCACTTGAAGGAGGAGCCGGGCTACAAGCCGTATGACGATGGGATCCACGGTGATTATTTCGTGAAGAATCCCGGCGGCAGGGTCTACATAGGTACCGTCTGGCCGGGAGAAAGCGCATTCCCGGACTTCGCGAGCGCCGACGCTCGCGACTGGTGGGGAACGCTCTATGCGGCATTCGTGGGCATGGGCATCCGCGGTTTCTGGAATGATATGAACGAGCCTGCGGTTTTTGATGGGCCGGGCAAGACAATGCCGCTCGACGTCGTGCACCGGGTTGACGGACGCACAGCAAGTCATCGCGAAATTCATAACGTCTATGGCATGGAAAACGCCCGTGCAACGTATGAAGGCTTGTTGCGCCTTGTACCCAATATTCGCCCTTTTGTGTTGACACGGGCCGCCTTCGCCGGAACGCAGCGCTACGCCGCGACCTGGACCGGAGACAACACTAGCACCTGGGATCACCTGCGTCTGACTGTCTCTACGCTGTTAAGTCTCGGTATTTCTGGTTACACATTCGCAGGATCCGATATCGGCGGATTCAATGGCAGCCCCGCACCAGAGCTGCTAACGCGCTGGATGGAGCTTGGCGCGTTCTTGCCGCTGTATCGAAACCATGCAATCAAAGGGAGTACTGACCGCGAACCTTGGGTGGACGGTCCGCGGCACGAGGCCATTCGGCGCCGCTACATCGAAGCGCGATATCAACTGTTGCCGTACATTTACACCTCCATAGAGGAGTCCTCGCGCACCGGTGTGCCGCTGATGCGCCCCTTGTTCATGGAGTTTCCCGAGGAAGCTTCGCTCGCCGGCAATTCCGACGAGTTCATGTTGGGAAGCGATCTTCTCGTCGCTCCCGCCCTCCGCGAAGCTCGCGGCTCCTACGAAATCGTCTTGCCCGCGGGAACCTGGTACGACTACTGGACCGGGGAACGATTGGAAGGCGGAAGGAATCTGACAGTACGATCCGAACTCGATCAGTTGCCGGTTTATGTCCGTGGTGGTTCGATCGTCCCTTTGGGGCCGGTCATCCAGCACACCGATGAAACCCCCGACGGCCCGCTTGAGCTTCGCGTCTTTCCCGGGCGGGATTGCCACGGGTCCATTTACATGGATGATGGGGAGAGCTTCGGCTATCAACGGGGAGACTTCCTGCGCGTCAACTTCGATTGCCGGGCCTCGTCCGCGTGGCTCGAAATTGGTGTCGCGGCCGGCCGTGGTTTCTACAAGCCGTGGTGGAAGGGCCTCCGGTTCGAGGTGTTTGGAATTGAAACGCGCCCGAAACAGGTTCGCATCGGCTCGCGATCGGTCAGCGGCTGGTCATTCGATTTGGCGCGCAAGGAACTGACCGTGACTTCGCCCGCCCCAGAGCATGGCATCGAACTCCAAATCGTTTATTGAGTTTCGGAGAGAAGCCAGTTCCCGAAAAACGCACGCGCTTTTGCCCCTTGAATTTCGCCGCGAACCCCATCGAGCACTCGGAACCGCACCGCTGCGCCTTTTCCGAAAAACCCGACCCAGAAAAGCATGCAGAACTCCGGATGCACCGGCTCCGCGCGCAAGCGGATCGGACGCAAAGTCAGGAAACCGGCGAGATATGTTTGTCGCCGAATGTGTTCTGCGGCGATCTCCCGCGTCTTCGCTTCCTCCAGCGCCGAAGGCAGCGCATTCCGCGTCTCCACGCGGGTCAGTTTGCTTTCATCGGGAATGAAGTCGAACCGGTACGGATCCAGCGTTCCGTCTACGCAGTCCACTGCGATCAGATGTGCGCGTTGGTTCCCCCCGTTCTCCACTCGAACACGGTACAGTAGGAAAGGAACGTAAACATCCGCGATCGAACGCAACGGTCCGATCCACGAATGCCGAATCAGCCGGAACAGGCCGAACAGAGACTTGTCGTCAAGACGCGCCGCGACTTGCTCCCGGTGCAACCCCGGCGCATAAACGCTAATCCGCGCAGCCGGCGTATTGGATTGCTTCGTCAGCGGAAGTAGATCCATAGCCCAACCACCGTCCCGAGCAGCAGCAAGCTGAACACGACATTCAGCTGGCGCTCGCGTCGCGTCTCTCCGGCCATGCGCACTCTTCTTCCAACGGCCGCTACCTCCGAAGTCTCGAGCTTCATGTCCACTGTAGTGAAAGTGAGCCCCGCCACCTTTTCCGGCGAGGGCGCTGGCGTCAGTAGACTGACAATCGCCAACACGGCCGCGCAAATCACAAACATAAGGATGGCATAGTGGAGGAAATTCACATCCACCAACCATCGAAGGACCGCTGGGCTGAAATGATGGCTTTTGTCGAGAACCTCAAAGACAAAACGCACGGCACCCAGCACGAACCCCACGAGTAACGAACTGATGGCTCCGGTCCCATTCAGCCGGCGCCAGAGAATCCCGAATATGAAGCAGGCCGCAATTGGTGGGCTGATGTAGGCTTGCACACTCTGTAGATAAATGTAGAGCTGCGAGCTCAACAAGTGAATGAAAGGCACCCACAGAATTCCGAGTATGACCATGATTCCCGTGGCGGCCCTCCCGAACGTGACCAGTTGATGCTCCGTCGCCCTCGGTTGGAGCTTCTTGTAGAAGTCGAGCGTGATCATCGTCGATGCGGAGTTGAATACCGAACTCATTGCGCCCATCAGCGCCGCAAGAAGAGCCGCGATCATCAGACCAACCAGTCCTTGGGGCAGCAGGTTGACGATTAGTGTCGGATACGCGATGTCCCCGTTCATCACTCGCCCATTCTGGGCCTTGAAAAGTTGGGGATATAGAGCTACAGCGATGAGCCCCGGCAGGACGAGAATAAACACGGGCAGAACCTTTAGGAAGCCAGCAAAGATCGTACTCGCCTTCGCATGGCCTTCGTCTTTGGCTGATAGAACTCGTTGGACAATAACTTGGTCGGTGCACCAGTACCAAATGCCTAGGATTGGCGCGCCGAAAATGATGCCCGTCCACGGGAAGCTGGCATCATTGGCTGGCTTGATCATGTGGAAATAACTTGCCGGCAATGTCGCGCGCAACCCTGCAAATCCACCTACATGGCCAAGGCCAATCAGAGTCAGGACGGCCGCGCCGATTATCAGGATGACCGTTTGAACCAAGTCGGTGTAGATCACAGCGGAAAGCCCGCCAGCGATCGTGTAAATCCCCGTGGCTACGACAAGGATTATCGCCGCCGTCATAGGGCTCCAACCGACCACGCGTTCCAGAACGATGGCTGCAGCGTAAAGATGGACAGAAATTTTTGTGAACACGTAGGCAATGATCGAGATGCTTGCCAGATAAGTGCTGCAGTGACGATTGAAACGCCTCTCTAGAAATTCTGGCATCGTAAAAACATTGGAGCGCAGATAGAAAGGAACAAATACCCATCCGAGGATCAGCAAGATGAGGCAAGCCAGCCACTCAAACTGCCCCACGGCAAGGCCCGAAGATGCCCCCGAGCCCGCCAGACCGATGAAATGCTCCGTCGAGATATTGGAAACAAAAAGCGACGCTCCAATCGCAAACCATCCGACGTTGCGGCTGGCTAGGAAATAGTCCTCTGAGGTCCGTTCTTTGCGGGAGAAATAAAACCCGATGGAGAAGACCATCGCGAAATAGGCCGCGATGATGCCGATATCCACACCCGTTAAAGCCCGATGCGTCACCGCTCCTTCACCGGGAACGAACATGTCGAACTCCTTATGTGGCATCGAGCCCGCTCAGCCGGGGCGCTCAATACTCGTCCCCTTCAGGTCAGGCCAGGCTTTCGGCACGCCGCTACGGAGGGTATCACAACGAAAGCGCAAGCTGAATCCAACGGGTGACAACGGTCAGCGCGGAGCGGCGAGCTTCTGGCGAATCCGGAAGCAATCAGTCTGTGCTCGCTGGAGATGACGGCGTTGAATCGGGAACTGCGCGAGCCGGGGAAAACCTACTATACGGTGCTTCCCCACTAGGCGCGCCGGGTGGGACGATTTCCGAACTTTTCTCCGCGGGTTCGTGGCCGTTGCCCGACGCCGACGTGGTGACACTAGACCGGGTCGGCGTCGAGTCAGCATTTCCAGTTTCTCGCTCTCCGCCATGTAAGGGCCTCTTTCCCTACTATTTTTCACGATTTTCCGGCTGCGTTGTTCCCCGCACTGGTTCTCAGATCAGTCGCCTTGCGGGTTGGGGAAGGCGAGCTGCTCTTGGTCGGACGACAATACGCCCAGAATATCCTTTCGGTTCCCACAACCCCGTTTCTTGGGAGTGATCACTCTACAGAGTCGGGGCTTGGAAGCGGGTGGTGATATACTCCAGCGACAATCATGAGTTGCCCTGCCTGCGGAAGCGAAGTCCCTGGCGCAGCGCGCTATTGCCCTTCCTGCGGCAGCGCGGTGGATTTCGGCTCCACGCCCACGGTGGGACTTGAAGCCGCTCCGCGCATTCCCGGTTCGCAAGCTGCTTCTCCGCGCAAACGGGACTCCTCTCCCAGTGGCAGGATTTCCTCTTCCTCCGACTCCTTCGATGGCGCGCGATTCATTCCTGGCACCGTCCTCGAGGACCGCTACCGCATTGTGGCTATGGCGGGACGCGGCGGCATGGGCGAAGTCTATCGCGCGGAAGACCTCAAACTCAGCCAAACGGTGGCGCTGAAATTCCTGCCGGAATCCATCGCGCAGGATGGTGCGGCCTTGGCGCGGTTTCACCGCGAGGTCCGCATCGCCCGCCAGGTGTCCCATCCCAACGTCTGCCGCGTCTTCGATATCGGCGAAGCCGATGGTCTCCCGTTCCTCACCATGGAATATGTGGATGGCGAAGACCTGGCCACGCTGCTGCGACGCATCGGGCGTCTGCCTTCCGACAAAGCGATCGAAATCGCGCGCCAGATCTGCGCCGGGCTCGCCGCCGCGCACGAGCATGGCGTTATTCATCGCGACTTGAAGCCCGCCAACGTGATGATTGACGGCCGCGGCAAGGTACGCATCACCGATTTCGGACTTGCCGACATAGTGGACAGTTTCAAGGCTGAGGAATCAGGCGCCGGCACGCCTGCCTACATGGCTCCCGAACAACTGGCGGGCAAAGACGCCTCGGTCCAGAGCGACATCTACGCATTGGGCCTGGTGCTCTACGAAATCTTCACCGGGAAACGCGCGTTCGAGGCCGCCACACTCGCCGACTTGCGCCGCCAGCAAGAGCTTTCCTCTCCGACGAAACCTTCTCTGCTGGTGAAGGACATCGATCCGATCGTCGAGCGCGTGATCCTGCGCTGCATGGAAAAAGATTCGGGGAAGCGCCCCGCTTCGGCGCTGCAAGTTGCGGCCGCACTCCCTGGAGGTGACCCGCTCGCGGCCGCGCTTGCGGCAGGTGAAACGCCGTCGCCCGAGATGGTCGCTGCTTCGGGAGAATCCGAAGGCCTTCGCCCCGTAGTGGCTTGGGTCTTGCTGGCAGGAGTGATTGTGTCAGTCGCCGCGGCGATTCTGCTGAGTGCACAATCCAAGCTCTACCGGCGCGTGCCGCTCGAAAAACCACCGGAAGCCCTTGCCGAGCGCGCGCGGGATATTCTGCAGAGTGTCGGCTATTCCGAGCCGCCGACGGACACGGCGATGGGGTTCTATGAGGGGTATGAGTTTCTGCGGTACATCGACGAACACGACAAGTCGAAAACGCGCTGGGACAACCTCGAGACCGGGGCGTTCGTGTTTTGGTATCGCGGCAGCCCCCGGCCACTCGCGGCTCTATCCTTCTTGTCGGATGCACCCATGTTGGGATTCGTCTGGACGGACGACCCGCCGCTCGATGTGTCCGGGATGACGTTGGTCCAGCTCAATCCGCTCGGTCGCCTCACCGAGTTCGTCGCAGTTCCTCCGCAAGTTGAGAAGCCGGCAGGTGTAGCACCTTCACCCGACTGGGCGCCGCTGTTCTCTGGCGCGGGGCTCGATCCGTCCAAGTGGCCGCCAGCGCAGCCGATGTGGACGCCGCCTGTTTATAGCGACGCGCGTGCTGCGTGGACAGGGTCGCTCGCAGGGCGCCCCGATATCCCGATGCGAATTGAGGCCGCGGCATACCGGGGCAAGCCCGTTTACTTCGAGTTGATTGCTCCTTGGACCCGTCCCGAACGCATGCAGCCGTACCAGCCGATCGCCGCCGAACGGGCAGGCTTGGTGTTTTTCATCGTTTTGTCGCTTTCGCTGATGGTGGCCGGCGTGATGCTCGTCCGGCGAAACCTGCGCCTGGGCCGGAGCGATCGCCGCGGGGCTTTTCGTCTGGCAGGTGTTGTTTTTGCGGCCTGGGGGGTCGCGTGGTTCTGTGGCGCGCATCACGTCCCGACTGGTTACGAATTCGTGCTCTTCATCATGTTTTTGAGCACAGGGCTACTCTATTCCTGTCTCTGCTGGGTTCTTTACATTGCCTTGGAGCCCTATGTGCGCCGCCGCTGGCCCGCCACGCTGGTCTCCTGGAGCCGCTTGATGGCGGGCGGCTTTCGGGATCCACTGGTGGGACGCGATGTGCTTGTCGGATGTCTCTTGGGGGCGTTTTCTATTGCTCTCGTGAGACTGGGATGGCTTGTTCCCTCCCGGTCCGGCTATCCCCCGGTACAGCCATATTCGGGTCCCGATTGGCAGTTTCTGGGAGCGCGCACGATCATTGCTGCTATCTCGAACAACTTGATCGGTGCGCTTTTTATTTCGCTTGCGTTCCTGTTTCTCCTCTTCCTCCTCCGGGCCTTGCTGCGCAGCGAGTGGGCGGCAGCGGTCGTATGTGTGCTTTTTTTCACGATTTTCACCGCAGCGGGGCCCCACTCATCGTATTCTCCCGCTGTGCTGTTGACTTGGCTGATTACTAATAGTCTGTCGGTGTTCCTGCTGATCCGCGTCGGCTTGCTGGCTTTCGTGGCTACAGGGTTCTTCAACACTCTTCTGTCGAATTTTCCCCTGACGACCCAAGGGTCTGCGTGGTATGCGGGCATCAGTCTGGCCGGGATTCTGCTGATGGCCGCGATAGCGCTCTATGCCTTCTACACCTCCCTGGGCGGTCGGCCAGTTTTCGGAGGCGCCGTGCTCGAGGAGTGAGCCGCCGTTCATGCTCCCGCCCCGCCGTGCAGCGGCCACATTTCGACGGGCAGCTGACCCAAACCGCGATCAGGCCAACAGATTCCCGAATGTTTAGAGAGAAATGTCCATATCGCTCCCGATAAGTCCGGTTGTGGGAAGCGTCGTGGTGCAGAATGCTGTGGGCAAGAAAGTTCCCGTCCTCGCTAAGGCTGCCACTGCCTGATCTGTGTTGGTCGGAGAACGCGCCAATCCTTAGTTGACGTCCGCCTCTGCAATGGTGTCCGTACTAAAACCTAAGGCGGCCTTTCAGGATTTCCTCACGCTCTGGAAGGACGCCGATCCCGACGTTATCACAGCCAAAGCCGAGTACGCCAAGCTGAAATGAATCGCTCCGCCTAAGGGGTGACCTGTGAGCATGGGAGGCTCTAATTGCTCCTGCTTGGACGAAAGCCTTCATACGCAAGATAAGCTGCTATGACAAAGCCGGCCGCGCTCACCCACATCGGAACCTGCCAGCCGGCGACAATCACCTCCCATTTGAAGACGAGCCGCAAGGCGTGAGCGACCGCGACGATGAGAAAGATTGCGCCGGCCAGTAAGGAAAACGTTTTCTTGCTCAATTGTCTTCACCTCCAGCAGGGATGAAAGCCCGGTGGGTGGTTGAGAACCACCACCTCCGCGTGAAACGCACCAGAATTCTCACGCCAAAGAAACATTAGATTTTCGCATACACTTCTCTGACCCATAGTCGTTATTAGACTTAGGCTCACAATACTCCTGCGAAGAAGTTTGGTCCTGGTTTTGCATTCACACTGACTTAAAGGACCTTGTGGGCTCTGCTCGAACGCCATCAGGCAAGCCAGTGGAGAACGGATACATGGAGAGCTTCAACGGCCGGCTGCGGGACTGTGGTAAGGAGATTTACCAACACCTATCAGGGACGTTGGGTGATGGCCACTTTCTGAAACGCTGACCTCTCATTTCCGATCCACAATTTCTCGCGCCAGACATCGTATACTTGCGGCACACGCTGACCTCGCCGAGGAGCTACGAACATGCTAGACGAAGAGTGGATCAAGAAACTTGGTGACGGCAGAAAGGTGAAATTCAATTACCAAGAACTGCCGGAAGACGGGGCGTTTATCACCGCGCAGCTTGAAGGTAATGAGGTCGTCTATTCGGTCATTTTGATCAAAGCAAGAAACCCGCTTAGTCGTGAAGATGGTGAAAGCCATTTCACGGGCGAGCTTTCAAAGAAGTAGTACCACTCATTTTGGAACACTATCCGCTGAGCGGCCGATTCAAACTGCGTCACTACCCACCAATCATTCTGAGCCTCATGATTATCGAAAAGCGGCATACTTCCAGATCACTGTTGGTAACAGGGCTTACCACCGCGCGTCTCAGATTGTCGGTCGGAAAGGGATTCATCGACGTCCAGGACTACGAGCAATTCTTTTCGTCTCAATCGCCTCAGCCGCGGAAAGTTTCCGGTCTACATGTGGCTCTGACCGCGGAGCACCTGAGTGCAGCACACAACGCTCGCCGGCACCGACACCGCATGTAGGACATGGGACGGAGGATAATTGTTCGGGCGTCAGTTCTCTCTTCTTCACTGGGGTAGATTGCGGCAACACTCAGCCGCAAAACCGTTCAATTCTGAACACTGGCCGTATTGGCCGGTACTGCCCGGAAAGCCCTTACCTTTCCGTAGGGCGCAAAAGTTAGCTTAGTCGTGGAGGACAACACTCAGGAGGGACTTGTTGATCTGGGGTCTGCGGTGTTTTGGCACGAAATACGGCTAGATATGCAGATAACCGCCAAAGCGGTGGTTACTTCGCTTTTTTCACCATTTCAAGATTCGAGGCAAGCCGATGCGAGCTGCAGAGGGGAAGCCCTTCGCAATCTTTTGGAAATTTTCCTGGTCGCTGGGGGCGGCAGATAATTTATCGCTTTGGGGTACTGGGTCTGGAAAGGGAAGCACGGGCCATTTACTTTCCCAAATTTTTTCGCTAACGTTGTGTCCCCGGCCATTCATCAGAGGAAATGCAGCTTTGATGGGGCCTGAACATTCGTGCCACGCGGCTGCTCTGTCCTACTTTATTCCCGAGGTCACACATGACAAGCACCACTGTCGTTAAGGCGGTGGTATCCCTGCTGCTGTGCGGTGCTTTGTTGCCTTCTCGTGCGCTGACGCAGGAACAGTCGAAGGTGCAGACGTTCGGCGGGAAAATCCTCTCCCAAAACGGTGTGCGGTTCGTGTTGAAAGACTACGACAACGATGTCTGGTACCCCATTGATGACCAACAGAAAGCCGGCAATCTCCTCGGGAAGTATGTCTTAATTACCGGAACTTTTGACGGTCTCACAAGCACAATTCGCGTTCAGAGTATGGTAGAAGCGACACCTGACGAGATATCTGCCGCGAACGCCGAAAAGATGGAACAAAGTAACGAGTCGGCTAGGGCCGCCGCGACTCCCCCCGCAAGCCCTGTCACTGATGCTCCCGGTGCTCAGCGGTCAAATTCGACCCAAGAGACGGTTGACAATGTGCCTACGCCGCGTTCTGAAGATCAAATTTCCGCGCAGAGCGAGGCTTTGCACCACTCCCCAGGTGAAATGTCGGTCAGCCCCGTACGGGAAGCGCCCCGGGCTTTTTTTCTAAACTTGCCGGAAGAGGCGGTGAGTGTCTCCTCTACTGTTGCGATAAGTTCTCGGCGTTCGGTCAAGGTGCCTCCTGACTTCAACCCGCAAACACAGCAGCCCGCGAAGAATTTGGTGGTCGGTCGGCTGCTCAAACGAGTCTCTCCTTATTACCCTGACGATGCCAAAGAGCAACGGATTGAAGGGACAGTACGGTTGCACGCCGTAATTGGCGAGGATGGGAGAGTCCAGAGCGTCCAACCGGTGAGTGGCCCGCAATTACTTGTCGGAGCTGCCATAATTGCTGTTCGTGAGTGGCACTACGGTCCAACCCTTTATGAAGGCCATCGCATTCAGGTCCAAGACGATATTAGGCTCGAATTTCGGCTTCCGAATTAGCTGTAAGATTTACCTTACGACCGCTTCGTACGCCGCCGATTCTCGGTATTTCCGAGCGGTCTGCGGTGTTTTGGCCCGGAATCCGGCTAAATATGCGAGGCACTGCCAAAAACACCGCAAATCGATGAGTACTCGGCTCTGCTAAGGTGAACATCGTGAACTTCGTGAACGTGTTTGGATCCCGCAACCGCGAGGCACCAGGATAAAATGTCGCTCAGGAATTGAGCGTGGGTTCGTGAACGTGCAGAAACCAGCGGTCGAGGACGACGTGGCGTGAAAACCACCGCGTCGCCAGGAGCATTCTGGCGAGTGAGTGCATCCATCGCGGCGGAAGGCGGCGGCCGATTCGTGCGGACCAGTCCGCCTGCGATTCTCCAAATCGTGAGGCGAGCATCCCTCGATAACTCTCGAGCACAGTGCGCGTGTACTTTCCATCGGCTGCAATTATGGCTTTCGCAGCCAGTAATCCGGATTCAATTGCTGGCCTGATTCCCTCACCACTTTGCGAGTATGCCAGTCCTGCGGCATCTCCGATCAGCAGAATTCCATCGCCGGTTATGTTCCGTGTCGCTTCGCGAAAAATGAGATAGGCGTGGCCCAGCATTGAAGAGGGCAGATCGAAAACGACCTTGCCTGTTATTTTCAGGAAGCGCACGAAGTCGCAGACGTGGGTCGGAAGTGCATGCGGGTCGAGCCTGCCCAAGCCTATGTTGAGAAAATCTCCCTTGCGAAAGCACCAGCCATACCCTTTCATGTCCGCACAGAAGTAGAGTTCCGGAATCTGCCGCCGGATCGAACACGAATCGCGCTGTGCGCCGTTCATTTCAAACTCCACTTCCTGCGCAGCAACAGCAACTTCCTGGCGAGCGTCGGCGCCCAGGAACCGCGCGACCGGGCAGAAATGCCCGCCGGCGCCGACGATGAGCCGCGCCTGAATCTCGCCATTCACGATCCAGGCGTCGCCCGAACGCTCGAGGGTTTTCAGCGGCGTCCCCGGGATCAGGCGTGCACCGCATCGCTGGAGCAAATAATCGTCAAATTCAAACCGGCGGATTCCGTAGCTGATAGCGCGGCCGTAGTCCGTTTCGATCTCAGCGTCGCCCATGCGGCTTGTCCGGAACCCGGTGATGGATTGCAGAATGCGCCCGCGCGCGTAGTCAGACAGATCGATATCGAGCTCATGGACCACCGCGGGGGTGATCCAGCCGCCACACACTTTGTCGCGTGGAAACGTGCGCTTGTCGAGGATGATTGTGTCGAGGCCCGCCTGATGCAATCTTCGCGCGCAGGAAGATCCTGCTGGTCCGGCCCCGACAATCAGGACGCTGCATGAGTCCATTGAGGCTCCTTCTCCACACGTTCGTCTCCGGCATACAAGTAAGCACGCGTCCACGGAATTTGCTGACAGTTAGAACCCGCAAAAACGATCTGGAAAAGTTGCAGCAGCCCGGTACGAAAGCTTGCAATCGATCCGGCGAGATAGAGTCGCCAGGCCCGAACGAATTCGGGTCCGAACAATCCGGACACGCGGTCAGATGACCGCTCGTAGCGGGCCAGCCAGTGCTCAAGCGTCTTCGCGTAGTGAAGCCTCAGATTCTCCACATCGAGCACGGCGTATTCGTGCGGCTCAAAAATTTCCATCGCTTCCCCGAGCGCCGGACAATAAGCTCCCGGGAAGATACGTTTACGGATCCACGCACTGAAAGGCTCCGGCCGATTGCGCCCGATGAAATGGATTAGTCCGCGCCCGGAATCACCGATCGCACGGTGTATGATTTTTCCCAACTCGCTGTAATGTTCGCGGCCGACGTGCTCCAGCATGCCAACGGATACAAACGTGTCAAATCGCCCGGAAATATTCCGATAGTCGTCCTCGATGAATTCCACCCGGCCAGCCAACCCTTCTCTTGCTGCCTGTGCGCGTGCGTACTGAATTTGTTCGCGCGAAATATTGAAAGCCTTCACAGTAACACCATAATGTTTCGCCATGTGCAGCGCGAGGGCGCCCCAGCCGCAGCCTGCGTCCACAACTTTTTCTCCGGGCTGGAGTTGAACTTTCCGGCAGACGAGTTCCATCTTTGCGAATTGCGACTCTTCGAGCGTCGCGAAAGGAGTGGGGAAGTAGGCGCAGGTGTAAACCAGCCGCGAATCGAGCCACAGTTTGTAGAACTCAGTATTCAAATCGTAATGATTGTGGATGTTCGAAGCCGATCCGTCCAAGGTGTTGGCCTGGACGTGCTGCAGCCAACTTGAGAATAGGCGGTAATACCAGCTTCGTTTCCCGACCGAGTGCATTGCGTGGAAGACCACCTCCAAAGCGTGGACGAGGTCTCCTTTTACCTCGATGCGCCCTTGCATGTACGCATCCCCGAAGCCGATCTCAGGATCGAGCACCATCCTCGCAAGAGCGCGGAGGTCGTGAATGACGACGCTCTCCATGCTCGCACAATCCGATGGGAGGATTTCTTCTCTGCTGAACCGCAAATGAATTGGTGCTTGGCCAATCGAACGATGGATTTTTTTCAATAGCAATTTTTCAAACGGGTTTGCGGCGAGACCGGCCTGCATGGCTAATTGCTCCTTTTTGGTCAGGCCCGGGGAGAGGCTTTCATATCAGACCACGGACGGGTTTCTCGGGGCCTATGGTGCCGATATGACGCAACCTATACATTTTTTTGACCTCCGTGTAAACCGGGACTTTGCACGCGGGAAATGACTGATAAGAAGCAGGGTTCTTTCAAGCTTGACATTTCTTCGTCATAACACGTCTAGCCTTCAACTTTATAAGAGCTTACGAAAGAACTCTGTGTTTCATATCCTGAGCTGCTTGCATCAGATTATCCGGCTTGCCAAGATCACGCCAATAATACTCATCGGCTCGAAAGGCGAGGATTTTTTCCCCGCGGGCAGCGAGGCGTAGATAGGAGGTGATGATGGAGAAGACGCCCTCTTCAGTCATCATTGCAAAAAGACGAGGAGAAATAACGTGGATGCCGGAAAACGCTAGCGGCCGAACCTGCTGCGAGGATCGAACAAATTCATCCTTTTGATCATGGCCGGATCGACGGCCGCAAAGCTGAAGCTGATCGTCGAAAAGCAGGTATCGAGACGTCTTCCGGTCTTGCACTGCCAGGGTGGCGAGAGCCTGATTCTCTGTATGAAATTGCACCATGCGTTGGAGATCGATTGTGCTCATGACGTCGACATTGTGCAAAATGAACGGCCTTTCCAATCCGTTGGAATCCTCGAGGAAAAAATAGGCAGCCTTTTTCAGGCCGCCCCCGGTGTCGAGCAAGACCTCCTCGCGAGAAACATCAATACGCATGCCGAAGTTGTCGTTCCTTTTCAGGTAGTCGAGAATCATGTCAGCGAAGTGATGCACGTTGATGATTACCTCGCGAATACCAAAAGCGCGCAAACGCGAGAGTGTCACCTCTAACATCGTACGGCCACCGACTTCTACCAGTGCCTTGGGGCGATTGTCGGTGAGTGGCCGCAAGCGGGTACCGAGGCCAGCGGCCAAAATCATCGCTTTCATTTGTTCATATTCTCCAACTCAAGATGCCGCACCACCACCTCCACCCCGGTTCCTGCCACTCAAACGCTTCGCCAATTGCTCCGCGAAATAGACCGAGCGATGCTGTCCGCCCGTACAGCCGAACGACACCGTCAGGCTTGTAAAACCGCGACGCTGATAATTGCTTACGCTCGCATCCACAAGCGACATAACACCGGCGAGAAACTGATGCACGCTCTCTTGCTGATTGAGAAAGTCAATCACCGGCGCGTCTTTGCCCGTCAGAGTCTTGAATCTCTCCTCGCGTCCGGGATTCGGTATGCTGCGGGCATCGAAAACGAACCCGCCACCGTGACCGGTCTCGTCTTTCGGTACGCCCCGGCGAAATGAAAAACTGAAAATCCGTACGATCACATTTTCTTCTTTGGAAGCCAAGCTCTGCAATTTCTCTGAGGCCACCATGCTCGTGAACGCATCCATCAGCGTCGGCAGCGCAATCGGTAGCTTGGCGTTGTGAAGCAGCCAGCGCAGGTTTTTCAGGGCGTATGGCACGCTTTGCAGAAAATGAGCTTTGCGCTCATAAAAGCCGCGAAACCCATAGGCGCCCAATGCCTGCATGATCCGGACGTAAACGTACGCATAGTAGTGCTGCATGAATACTTCGCGTTCAAGCTCGACGAAGCCAGCGAGCTGGTCGATATAAAGATCGAGTAGTTGCTGGCGCAGTTCCGGCGGTAGATCGGCCTTGGCATCGTACAAAAGGGAAGCGATGTCGTATTGGAGCGCACCTTTGCGTCCGCCTTGATAATCCAAGAAAAATGGATGGCCGTCGCGCAACATGATGTTGCGCGACTGAAAATCACGATAGAGAAAGTAATTGAGGTCCGCGCTCAACAAGAACTTCGTCAACCGACTGAAGTCGTCTTCCAGCGACTGTTCGTTGAAGGGGATGCCAGCAAGCCTGAGAAAGTAATACTTGAAATAATTCAAATCCCAGGCGATGGACTGTCCGTCAAAGACGGAACGCGGATAGCACACTTCATAATTCAAATCGCGGCCCGCTTCGATCTGGAAGCGTGGCAAGACGGCCACAACTTTGCGATATGCTTCAATTACTTGAGGAGAAATATTCTCGTCAACGCGATTTGTCCAGAGAAAATCAAAAAGTGTTGTGTCGCCGAGATCCTCTTCGAGATAAGCGCCTTGACTCAAGTCCTCAGCATAGATTTCTGGCACCGGAAGACCGTGCCTGTGAAAATGCTTGGAAAAGTCCAGGAAAGCGACGTTTTCTTCGCGTACGTCATACAGAACGCCAATCGCGCTGAATTCCTCGCTGGCAAGCCGGATGATCTTACGCCCCGAACCGCCAAGTTGTCCCTGGAGCGGCTGCACTCGCCCGATCGGCGAGTGGAAATGCTGTTCAAAGAGCTTTTTGAGAACGTCCATCAAGACGCCAACCCATCCTTGGAGAAGAGGGGACCAAGACCCTTACCTTCCGCCGCAGCCTTGAGCCTGAGCATCAGCTTCTCCCAAACCTTCGTACACGAGATAAAGTAATCCGTTTCGGCCTTCCAATCGGCGTGCGTGAAACGAAGCTGCGTTTTGCCGCTCGTCTCTGTCAGTTCGAACAATAATCTCGTGCCAGTCCATTCTTGGCCCGTTTGGCACATCCACTCCGTCGTCCAAGAAGGTGACCTCTGGATTGGTTTGAGACGGTAAACAGTTGCACGGTTGAAAAACGCCGCTTCTATAATTCCCGTTGAATAGTCTTCGATCACATCGGCAGCCCACCACCGGGTGAATCCGCTTCCAGACGCGATCAGGGGAAAGATGCGTTCTCCTGGAGCATCAATGGAAATCGAATGTCTGATGTCAGCCATATTCTATGGTGTCTTTTTCGCCCAATTCCATTGTCGCAATCACAGAGGTGGAACCCAAGCCCCGAGACGGACTCACGCCCAAACAGTTATCCTGCACTTGGCACCGGCACTCGGGTGTAGCCAATCGCTCGCGGGAAACGAGTCTTCCTCGGTCAATCGGGCGGTTGCGTTCTATCGCCAGCTGGTCGGAATTCCCACCGGCCAAGAGCCGCCGGCGGCGCGATGAAGCCAAGAGTTGTGGAACCCTCACAACGTCCGGTCATGGGTACACCGATCGTGAGTGGCTTGACGAGTCGCGAGTTTTGGCGGGCTAACTCCCGTTTATCAGGCGTTAGCCGTGTCTGATAGGAGAAACCAACAGTGGGAGGGACAGACCTCGGATTGAGATAGCAATTCTTGCCAGTGTTGGACACCCTACAGACAGCAGGGTTAGTTGCATGCTATTCTGCACCATGCTGTCATCCGCACCCCGACGTGTATCCGTCGGCGTCCGTCGCTCCCCCCAAGAAGCGAATTCGAGAAGCCCTGCTTTCAATGTGAAATTGTTTCTCGACTCCGCAGGTCTGGGGAGAAAAGTAGAGCAGTTTCGGGCGAAAAAAACCGTCTTCGCCCAGGGCGATCTCGCGAAGAAAGTAATGTACATTCAGGAAGGCGGTGTGCGGCTTACTGTGGTCAACGAGTCCGGCAAAGAAGCCGTTGTGGCAATCCTTGGGCCGGGCGATTTTTTCGGGGAAGGGTGCCTTGCGGGCCAGTCCATTTGCATTGCGACTGCGACCACCATTGCACCGACCACCGTGCTCGTCATTGAGAAAAACGAGATGATTCGCGCGCTCCACGAGGAGCACCAGTTCTCCGACCGCTTCATCGCTCACATGCTTGCGCGAAACATACGCGTCGAGGAGGACCTCATCGACCAGCTCTTCAACTCCAGCGAGAAACGGCTGGCGCGCACTCTGCTGCTGCTCGCGCGCTATGGCGCGCCGGGCCAGCCTCAAAACGTGCTTCCCAAAGTATCGCAAGAGATGCTGGCGGAGATGATTGGCACAACGCGGTCCCGGGTCAATTTTTTCATGAACAAATTCAGGAAGCTGGGCTTCATCCGATATAATGGTGAGATCCAGATCAACAGATCCCTCCTGAGTGTTGTCCTCCACGACTAAGTTAACTTAGAGAATACCCTCTACACTAAACGCCTGCTACGGATAGCTGGGCCAGGGGCAGATGTATGATATTGCAACGAAGCACTGCGACGGAACTCTATTTCGCCCGCCTCGAACCAATCATCTGGTGCCGCAAGCGACCCAGAATTCGATTCAAAGGATGGTTGCGGTTAACGATGGAGAGTACCGGGGCCCGACGCCCTCCGATTTTTTCAAGCGCTCGGCGAATGCGCACATTGCGACCCGTAGAGACAAATCCCTTTTGGAGCGTTGTCATTGCGTCGCCGCCCCGTCCTGCTTGCTGGTATACCTCAGCGAGGTTTAGATAGAGCTGAGCGTGATTGCACTTTATTTCGAGGGCTTCGCGGCACAAGCTCTCACCAGAGGCATAACGTTTCTCAGCCACAGCAGAGAGCAAGCCCACGTAGGAAAGGTAAAACGGGTTTTTCGGCTCCGCATTAAGCGCGCGACGAATGTGGGCCAGCGCCACAAACTTGTCTCCGTAATGAAGGTGTCTCAGACATTCTTCAAATTCCGTAACTCCGGCACGAGTTGGCGCGTCCATTCCAATCTCGTCTGACATGGACTTCCTCCCCCCGCAAGACGAGCATGCGGTTTTCACAAGGAGGCTACCACCAGTTCCATCCCAAGGTGACGTGCTGGCAGCCAGTCTTGTCCAACGCCGTACCTGTCCCTACAGACAGGTCACCATTCGGCGGGAAGAGGGAGTCTTTACACGCTGGAGGCTCTCCCGGGTGCTGGCCACCCAGCAAGGCTGGCTAGCAACCCTTCCCTAAAACAACCTCTTAAATACACGTGTGGGGGCTTGCGAACCACCACACGCACCCATGTGGATGGACAGTCTTTTCCGGTAACTGCAGCGTTTATTGGGACTTAGCAAGCAGGGTGCGCCTAATGTGGAGGCGAATCCTTTTAGCAAGCTCAAGGCGAGCAAAGCTATCCCTGCGATGAGCCAAGCCGCCCCAAGTGGTCCGAACGTAGTGCAAGGAGCGCAGAGCAGGTTCTAATACATCCCGCCCATGCCGCCGCCATGGCCGGTGCCTGCCGTGGCCTTCATTCCCTCTTCCTTGATATCCGCCACTAGGGCTTCGGTAGTCAGCATCAGCGCGGCGATAGACGCAGCGTTCTGCAACGCCAGGCGGGTGACCTTGGCCGGGTCGATTATACCGGCCTTCACTAGGTCGGTGTATTCGCCGGACTCAGCGTTGAACCCGAAGTTCTCATCTTTTGAGTCGCGGATGCGGCCGACGACCACGGCGCCTTCGTGCCCCGCGTTCTGGGCAATCTGGCGCGTGGGCTCTTCGAGCGCGCGCTTCACGATGTTCACGCCGATCGCTTCATCGTCGTGGAGCTTGAGCTTTTCCAGGGCCGGCAGGCAGCGCAGAAGAGCGGTGCCGCCGCCGGGAACGATGCCTTCCTCGACTGCGGCGCGAGTGGCGTGCATGGCATCCTCGACGCGGGCCTTCTTCTCCTTCAACTCGGTCTCGGTTGCCGCACCCACCTTGATCACAGCGACTCCGCCGACCAGCTTCGCCAGGCGCTCCTGGAGCTTTTCCTTGTCGTAGTCCGAGGTGGTATCCTCGACCTGCGCGCGCAGCTGTTTAATACGGCCTTCGATCTCGCTGGCCTTGCCGGCGCCCGCGACGATCGTAGTGTTGTCCTTGTCGATGGTCACCTTCTTGGCGCGGCCCAGGTCCTCAATATTCACGTTCTCAAGCTTGATGCCGAGGTCCTCGGTGATCGCCTTGCCGCCGGTTAGCGTGGCGATATCCTCCAGCATGGCCTTGCGGCGGTCGCCAAAGCCCGGTGCCTTCACCGCAGCGCACTGCAGCGTTCCCCGAAGCTTGTTCACAACGAGCGTCGCGAGCGCTTCGCCTTCGACGTCCTCGGCAATGATCAGCAGCGGCTTGCCCATCTTGGCGGTCTGTTCGAGCAAGGGCAGCAGGTCCTTCATCGAGCTCATTTTCTTCTCGTGGATCAGGATGTGAACGTCTTCCAGCAAGCATTCCATCCGTTCTGGGTCGGTGACGAAGTAGGGTGAGAGGTAGCCGCGATCGAATTGCATTCCTTCCACAACTTCGAGCGTTGTCTCCATCGTCTTCGATTCTTCAACAGTGATGACGCCGTCCTTGCCGACCTTCTTCATGGCCTCGGCAATGATGCCGCCAACCTGCTTGTCGGTGTTTGCGCTTATTGTCCCGACCTGCGCGATCATGTCGCCCTTCACGTCACGAGAGAGCTTCTTGATCTCCTGCACGGCAACTTCCACGGCTTTCTCGATGCCGCGCTTGAGCGCCATCGGGTTTGCACCCGCAGCAACCGTCCGCACGCCTTCACGGAAGATGGCTTGGGCCAGCACGGTCGCCGTGGTGGTGCCGTCGCCGGCCACATCCGAGGTCTTGGAGGCAACCTCGCGGACCATCTGCGCACCCATGTTCTCGAGCGGATCCTGCAGCTCGATCTCCTTCGCGACCGTCACGCCATCTTTGGTGATGATCGGCGCGCCGAACTTCTTTTCGATCACGGCATTGCGCCCCTTCGGGCCCAGCGTGATCTTGACTGCGTCGGCGAGGATGTTGACGCCGCGGAGAATCGACTGACGCGAATTCTCACCAGTTACAATTTGTTTTGCCATTGGATTTCACCCTCCTGGGTGAATGCGAACTTGTGGCCGGTCCAACCTTGCGGATCGGCGAGACTATTTCTTGCCGGATGCTGCCTTAGCGATCCCACTTAGCTTTGCCAGGACTTCCTCCTCGCGGAGGATCAGGTATTCCTGGTCATCGATCTTGATGTCGTTGCCGCCGTACTTGCCGAACAAAATCCGGTCGCCTACCTTCACGTCGAGCGGGATCCGTTTGCCCTTTTCGATCTTGCCGGCTCCGACGGCCATCACTTCACCCTCTTGAGGCTTCTCTTTGGCGGTGTCGGGGATGATGATCCCGCCCTTCGCGGTTTCTTTCTCTTCCAACCGCCGCACCAGAACACGATCGTGCAGGGGAGTCACATTTACAGTCATTTCTTTGACCTCCGTTTAATCCATTTTGAAAATTCCACAAGTAAGCTGGTCATAGCCTCAGACTGGCATTCCGGTTTTTCTGTAGCACCATTTCTAGGTTGTCGGCCATTTTATCTGGCGTTAGATTTCCTTTTGCTGACTCCTCTCACCAGCCATTGTCTTGGTTCAGACGGCCGCCAATTTTGCCCGGTCCCACTCCTGATGGTCCTTGGCCTGCAAATGGAAGGCGTTCTCCTGGATATGTCGGGAATGGGCGCAGACCCTCGTATAGGGAAGTCCCAGAAATCGTTTCGCCTCAACTTGCATAACTTCCAAACCGTTGAACTTCTCCGACTTCAGGTTCGCTAGGATTCGTTTGAGTGCTCTGCGCACAGTCCTTTGTCCGTCAAAACCGAAGATGGTTGCTTTGATTTCACCAGCCAGATAGAAAAAGGTCCATCCTGCTTCGTGGATTTTTCGACCCAATCCGTACCCATCGAGATTTTTGACTAATCTCCAACCGGTCGCACAAGGCTCACTTTCGAATTCCAGCGCATCCGGCAAGAATGTGCCATCCTTGATCAGGATGGTCCCCTTTTTGATTGTCTGTGCCATTTGCATTCTCCTCGGCGTCTACAGTGATTCCATTCGGACTCGCCGACCAGGCCGGTGCCGACATTCGGGTCATCCTTCGGCACGCTGCCGACGTTGCGCGGGTGATTGTAGTGATCAATACGCTTCGTCCGAATAAGCCGTGTAGCCTTCGCTCGCGTACCTGCTTTGTTTTCCAGACGCCTTCCGCGATTCTCGAATGGTTTCGCCAGCCATGTAGAAAGGGGTCCAGGGCTCGCTTTCGAATCGCAAGGATTCCCGCATAAAGGCGCCTTCCTCGATCAGCATGGTTTCCGTTTTGGTTGTGTCTGCCACTAGCGTCTCTGCTGCGTTTTCCGTGGCGCTCAGGACCGCCATGATCACAGCCTTAACCTCGTTTCTCCGTCCAGTTTCCCCTTCGCCGGAGAAGTGAGGGGGCGGATTTAGCCCGCCCCCCACCGAACGAAAAGACCCTGCCGGACCTAGGCTGCTACGGCAGCGGCGATCTTGTGGAAGGTTGAGTTGGAAACCTCATAAGTTTCAACCTGAGGAGTTCCATCAACCAATCCCGCCAGTATCCTGGTCACTTCGGGATACGTTCCGCGGTTGTAGGTTTCAGCGTTCTCTTTCTTGTCCCACAAACTGATTCCAAACGCCTTCGTTTCGCCCGGGCCGACAAACGAGATTTCGTCCTGGAACCCGGTCTGTTTTCGAAGCAGGGGAATGACTTGCTTCTCCAGCTTCTGGGTAAACTCCGCGAGGCAATTGGGCTTCAAATTCATGGATACTCTGCGTGCAAACATGGCAACCTCCTTGGTTGTCGTCGCCAAGGGCCAATTCCAGATAACCCACGTTAGTTTAGATTACCGTAAGACTCCCTCAGATACTTAACCATATTGAGTCAATTTACTTGACCTGTCAAGTACAATCGGAGATTATTATCACTAGTTAATCTACCTAGTAAATTCGAGGGGAGGCGCCCTGTGGATGTTTCTCTCGTGATCAAGCAGCGGCTGAAACAGATGGGGGTTGAGCAGAGAGAGCTGGCAGCTGCCGCTGAAGTTACGCAGTCTTACATTTCGCAGTTGCTGACTCGGAAGAAATTGCCTCCCGCGCCTGACCGGACAGATATTTATGACAAGATGGGGAAATTCTTGAAACTCCCGAGCGGCAAGCTTTCGAAGCTGGCGGAGCACCAGCGCCTGGAAGAATTGAAGAGAAACCTGGGGGACCCACCCAAGCCCTTGTTCAAAGAAGTTCGAGAGTTGATTCTCCGCAAGTGCCAACGCGACAAAGAAAAACAAATACGGGCGATTTTTGAGAAGCAGCCCTTCGGCGAACTCGAACGCCTTGTCACGCAAAAACTCTTGGACGTGATCAAAAGAGTCGCCAGAGGCGAATTGGAAAGTGGAACCTGGCTCCGCCTGGTGGCTCGGCTCAGCGGCCGAAGCTACGAACAGATGCGAGTCATCCTCCTCGAGTTCCTGGACACGGATGTCTTCAACATATCCGTTGAAAACTGCGTCTCCTTCCTGGATCCGCTGATCGAAACTTGGAATATCGACCTCGTAACCTTTGCTATGGAGATTGTGTTAAACCGCAGACTGGCCCCGGGGCACCCAAGGAAATTTGAATTCGTTGAAAAGGAAGGCGACCAGCTGTCCGAGGAACTGCCGGGGTTCAAACGATTCCTTCGAGACCCTTCCCTGAGCGGCGAGGCTAGCGAGGAAGAGATCGAATTTCTAAAGAGGCTGAGATTCAACGGAAAACAGCCCACACCGCTGTATTATTACCGGGAATGGCAGAACCTGAGGGACCCTCTCCATTTTCGCAATCCGTAGACCGGATGCGAGTCCCGTGAGTGCCGAAGCATTGTGGTTTCCGCAGATCGTGATCCATATGCAATCGACCATAACCGGAACCCTGCCGCCCACTTTCCGGTTAGCGCGTTTATCAAGCGTTGGCCAACCAGCTGTCTAATCCAGTTCCCGATCGTTTTTGCGGCTGCCTAGTCGCCGAACATTCGCGTATGCTTCAACCAAACGAATCACCTTTACCTAATGGAGAAGGCATGACAACGCAACAGCTGTACGATAGCCTCGACAGTAAGCAGAAGCGGGATTTACTGGTGAAAATTGGCGAAACTCGTGAAGAAGCGCAAGTGTTAAGCCAGCGCGATTACGCCGCACTTGGCGGGTGGGTAAAAACCCGGCTCAAGAAACACTTGAAGCACTCTAAAACCTAAGACTTCAGTGAGGGTTCTCGGGACATATTCCGCGCTGCCAAACTCGCGGTTCCCCTGTGCTGTGCAAGAATTCCGTCCAGCTTCGAAATCTGACTGATACGAGAGACAAACCATCCGCTCAACCTCTATAGATCATTGTCAGCGAGAAATGGGCCGTAGTCGTTGGACTCGAGCCAGTGGTAGAGATGAACCTGATACAGGTACGAACCCACGAGTCACGGGTGCAGCCGTCATTTGCCATTCGAGCGGAGACGTGATCAAGGGGCGACGTCCCGTATTAGACCTAACCGGAAGATTAGCGGGGCTGTTCTTGATACATTATCCTTTGGTGCTGGTGTCAGGCCCTTGCTCAGTAGGTCATCAATGGCTTCAATCGGAATCGTTATCCGACGCCCAAGATGCCAATCAGCACTTGCCAGAAAAAGTGGGCGATACGTCATTCGAGGTGATCGTGGTCGAGCTAAAGACTTAGCCGGACGAAGATCCGCGAGAGCAAAGAGGGAGGGAATTCAGTGCGAGTTTCCTCCCGTTCTCTTCAGCGGTTCCCCTCTGCCGGACAATTGCAGACTCGACAGAAGGGAAACGGGGCCGAGGAGGTGGTGGAAATGGTCATGAATGCGAGAGAGCTCGATCGCTATAAGCGATTGTTGCTTGAGAAGCGGCAGGAGGTGTTGGCGGCGAGTGCGGAGGGTGGAAGAGGCGTACCGGCAGGGGGGACCCCAGTAGGAGATCCTGTCGACAAAGCCAATGCCAATACCGAAGCAGATCTTCAGATCCGGCTGCATCAGACTGACGGTCGGCTCCTGCGAGCGATCGAGGACGCGTTGGCTCGGATCAGCCACGGTGCATATGGGGAATGGCCAGCCTGCAATCATTGCCCTTCGGTCCAGGGAGGGGATTTGCCGGTCGCCTTTATTTCATAAAGCATCGATAAGAGGCAACAAGCGAAGATTCGGAAGGGAGACGAACATGGCGCAACCACAAATGACTCGGATCACCTGTAGCCAATGCAACGCTTGGTACGATTCGGAAAGGGAGCTGCGCGAGCACATGAAGACGGCTCATCGCGGGGGCGGCTCAGAACAAGATAGTTTCCATCGTGATGGTACAGAACAAGACAGCGTCAATATTCAACCGCGCGAAGACCCAGAAGACATCCGATCGCCAAGGCGTCTCAGGACAGGGTGATTCCGGGCGAGGCGGATCACCTGGCGAAGGTCAGCGGTCGCGGCGGAAGCAAAACTCCCGATGGAAACTCCAGCGGCTATTATGGCTATTCCAGATGGGGGAAGGGCGGGGGCCTTGGGATCGTCGTACGGTCTTGCTTATCCTGTTGATCTTGTACCTGCTCGGCGCGTTGCGTCTGTGACGTGACACTGACTGGCACAGCTAAGGATTTCTGCCTTGTGGTTCCGGAGACCAGGACCGAATCCAGATGCTATGACGACTTGTGCTTCGGCGTCTTTGCGTTAAGCGTCGAGATAAGGCCCTCCGCTGCGGGAGGTACATGCGTGTCGTGAGCAATTACGATATCCTTCGCCGAGATTTTCTCCCCGTAGATTCTCTCGTTCGCGTCGTTGTCAGGTCGGATGGTCGAACCCTCGAGCGAAATTCCTGCGAATAGGCCGCGGGCGCGCGAATAGCTCAATATTTCAGCACGCATCGAGACATCGGTTTCTGCCGACGCGTTACGACCGACCGGTCCTGCTGCTACCGACGCATCTCCTCCGAGCTTCACTTTGCTGCTCAAGATTCCATTCGCACCGCGGTCATTCATCACGAGAAGGACGAAGTCAGTCGCTTGCCCGCCGATCTGAAAGCCTACGCTGCCACCCTCAAGGGCCATCATTGAAGGCGCACCCCAGGGGCCGTTGAAATTTTCGCCCCTGCGGCACGTCATCGCACCGCGGCCGTAACTTGCACCGACCACAAACGCGGCCTTAAGGACCGATGGGAAAACAACCACACAGTCGGCTTTATCGAGGAGATCTTGAGGGATGTCGTCTGGAATATTCAAAATCTCTGTCAGCACCGTGCCGGCATTCTTCAGACGATCCTCGTCCTTTTCTTTATCGTCCGCCCAACTGGTGATTGAAAGCAATAACAATGCGCCCATGGTGCACGCGAATATTTGTTTCTTCACAAAGGTCTCCTAAGAACGGATGTAGTCGGAATTTCCGATTTCAACTCCATTTTCTGCGCAAGACGATACGCCCGGTATCCTGACGGAATTTCCAGTCGCCTGATAGCGTGCCCCTGAGGAACCGGCGTGTCTGTCCTAGATTGCACACATTGAAAACCTGCGCCACTTCTATTGTTTCCCTGCACTTGAAATAGAGCGTAGGCAATCTTTCAAGTTTCATCTTCCCTCCCTCACTTAGAGAAGGTGCGCTAACGCTTCTTCGCAGACAAAGCGACCCCCGCTCGACACCTCGGTCCCGCTCTATTCACCGACGACATAAGTTGTACAGAGGTTCCTAGACTGGATTTTGGCTCTCTTGGTCGACCCAATAGCGCGTGATGGGGATCCCTGGAGAAGACACGGAGCACATCGAGCTCCGGGTTCTGCAGGTGAACATCGTGAACTTCGTGAACGTGTTTAGAGCCCTCAGGGGAAGAGGCAGCCGGTGCGGAGGTCCTGTTGAGGATCTGCACAGCGAAGATACCGAAGAAGGCCACCGGCTCAACCGCTGGGTTCATCTCCTCCGAGCTTCACTTTGCTGTTTAGGATTCCATTACTCTTTTTCCAAACGATCGAGAAGGGCGGGTGACAATTCATTCAGCAATTCGAGAAAGACTCCGTTCGTCCAACCAAATCCAATCACATTTTGACTGTAACCCTTCACAATTCGAGTCGCTGAAGTGCGCTTGACTACGTTGTACTTTTCACGAATATATCTATCGGTTACAAAGTCCGCGATTACCATGCTCAGGAAATTATACGTGACGCGGTCGGCATCCGCGGCAAAACCATAGCGGCGCATTCCTTCGACCGCGAGCAGTTGAATGGGGGCCCAACCATACGGGTAATCCCATTGTGCCTGGGATTCTACGCGGCTCATGGCGAGACCGCCGGGCTGCTCGAACATCGGAAGATTTTTGACGACTGCGTTCGCCTGCTCTTTCGAGGCCAGTCCGGCCCAAAGCGGATAAAATGTAGTGGCGTACTCGTACGACGAAAGAGTGCGGGTGATGAAGTTGTAGTCGAAGTATAGGCCTCGTTTGGCGTCCCAAAGATATTTCCGAATTCGTTGCTGTCGGTCGATGGCTTTGCCTTTCCACGCTTCGGCGCCCTTTTGCCGGCCGAGGAGAGAATCCATGCGTTCAAGGTCCTTTTCGGCCTTGTAAAGCAGGCTATTCAGGCAGACAGGGGCGAAATGATGGGTCTTGGCGCTGAACGGGCCGAAACGAAACGAAACATCAAATCCCGATTCGCGCATGCTGCGATCGCCCTTGTAGTAGTCGGCTGATAACGTGACTTGGTCTCCCGGCGAACCGGTCGTCTCTTGAGGATCCTTAGATTCGCGGGCAAAGACGGGGAATAGCGGTCCCATGAGAGATTCGGCCGGATGTTCTCTGTCCACAAGTACAAGATGAGGATCTTTTGTCCCGTGAAGAAGCAAGAAGTATTGTGCGGCGCCCCGGTAGTAGTCGCTCGGATCGCCGATGATTTCGGGAACAGGGCCTTCCCCATGATCGAAATAACGAGAAAGACCGGTGCCTCCGGCCAGATGAGGCGCGTGAGTCCACTGCTCGTAGTCGGTTACTGCGAATTCATAGGCTTTCTCGAGCCATGCATTGTCCTTTTCGTGTGCGAAGACTTCCGCATCGTACACCGCTAGAATCATCGAAGTGAGGAACGGAGGCTGAGAGCGGGTGAGATAGTAGGTGCGGTTCGCGTTCAGGATCGCGCCGTAATGTTGAATTTCAAAGAAAAAATTTTCGACCATCCCTTTCGCAAAATCCACTCGATTTGCTCGAAGAAGGCCGACGATAATAAAATAGCTGTCCCAACCGTACATCTCGTTGAACTGACCGCCCGGCACGACGTACGGATGAGGAAGATATAACAGTCCTGCCGTAGGAATTTTACTTAGATGCACATCATCCGGACCCGTGATGATTTCGGGTAAGCGCTCGACGCGAACCCTGCAATTCTCCGCGAGACCCTGAAAGTTCGGCAAGCTCTTGAACTCTGCCGGGAAATACAGAAACGGTTCGTCGCCTGTTTTCTGGTCTTCATAAGTCTTGGATTTTTCCGCAGAGCGGGTGAGATTATCCCAGCTCATGGAAATGTATTGCAGGACGTCGTCGAGATGTTGAGAATGCTTTTTCACTGTGATGGTGCGTAAGTCAAAACAAGTATACGACGCTTCGAGCAGAGGCACCGGTGCGAGGAAGATCGCCAGTGCCAGGAAAAGCCACCTGCAACCCGGATATGGGAATGTAAGGGCAAGACGCGAATTCGGCGCGCAAGACATCTTAGCTTTCAGGTGAAGATCGGTACCTGAGACTCGCGAGGGAGCAAGGGTCCAACCACTGAACCTCGAACAAAATCAGGTGAATGCTGGTTTAGTCATCGCCGGCATAAATATAAGTGCCGGTTTCCCGGGAAACTTTATCGAGATCCTGCAAAATCTCCCCACCCTGTTTTACCCATTGTCACTCTAAGCGCAGTATAGTGGTATTGTGAATGATAAAACCACGGTCGAGCGGTGGACATTCTTGCCGTTTCCGCAACGGATGGGTGTTCCTAGTTGACGGTTCTTACCTAATGCATATCGATAACTTCAAATTGTTGAAGCGACCGTGGGATTGACGTGAAACTTAGTCTACGCCTTATTTTGTTCCTGGTTGCAGGCATCACCATCGTTACTTTCATTGTGTCTAAGATTGAGGTTCGCTCAGAGAAGCGTGGATTACGAGCTGATCTGGTGAGGCGAGCCGAAATCCTTTCAGAGAGCCTACGAGAAATCGTGGAGCCGGCTCTGGAGAAGGGCTCGCGCGACCAGCTGCGCCACCTCGTCGAGCGGTTCGGGAATCGGGAACAGCTTGTGGGCGTGGTCGTTTACAACAGACGCGGCGACGTGCTTGCGGAAAGTTCAATTCTGCAAAGCCGATTCGATCCGCCTCCCGTTCCCTTGGATCGCGTGGTTGCGAGCAACACCAGCCTGAGCGAATTCCTAAATCTCGGCTCCGAGCCGGTGCATGTGTATTACATGCCTCTGCATGATGGGACGTCTGTCACTGGCATCCTCGCGGTTTTTCACGATGCAGGCTACATTGAGGCGCAGAGCGCCCGTATGTGGCGGACCACGCTGTGGCACGTGATCGCTGAGGTTCTACTAATCGTTTTGATCACTGTGCTGATTATCCGCTGGACGATCGTTCTCCCGATTTCGCGAGCAGCCCAATGGATGAAGGATATACGCCTAGGTCGGGTGATGCCGAGTCCCCCGGGGCCGAAGGGAAGTTTTCTCGCTCCGTTCACGAGCGAGCTTATGAATCTGACTCGAAGCCTGGCTGACGCCCGGTCCGCCGCGGAAGAGGAGGCTCGCCTGCGCGAGTCAGGCGAGTCCGTCTGGACGGCGGAGCGATTGCGAGCGAGCATTCAGGGCAAAGCTCACCAGGGCTCACTTTTTGTGGTGTCGAATCGCGAGCCGTACATGCAGGTGTACAAAGGGAAGGTAATCGAAACTCTGGTTCCGGCTAGCGGCCTGGTGACGGCATTAGAACCGATTCTTCGGGCTTGCGACGGAATCTGGATCGCGTCGGGTTCTGGCGATGCCGACCGAGAAGCGGTGGACGAACAGGATCACATCCGCGTGCCTCCGGACAAGCCGGAGTACACGCTCCGTCGTGTGTGGCTTTCGAAGGAAGTGGAACACGGTCATTATTATGGGTTTTCCAACGAAGGGTTATGGCCGTTGTGCCATATCGCGCATACCCAGCCAATTTTTCGAGCTTCGGACTGGCAAAGTTACCAGACTGCGAACCGAGAATTTGCGGATGCAGTGCTTCAAGAGATGGATGGGGTCGATCGGCCGCTGGTGCTCGTGCAGGATTATCATTTTGCCTTGCTTCCGCGAATGATCAAGGAGGCACGCCCGGATGCGCGGGTCGCGATTTTCTGGCACATCCCCTGGCCGAATCCGGAAGCGTTCGGAATCTGTCCATGGCAACGGGAACTGGTTAGCGGACTGCTGGGCGGAGACTTGATCGGATTCCAGATACAGGCGCACTGCGATAACTTCCTGGAGACCGTGGATGCTTCACTGGAATCTCGAATCGAATGGGAACGATTTGCGGTGAAACGCAGCGGACACACCACGTTTGTGCGTCCGTTCCCCATCAGCGTGGACTTCCGCGAATCACAGCGAGGCCATGATTCTCAGGTCTCACCCTACGTGCTGCGCTCTGAACTACTGAAAAAGCTGGGACTAAAGGCGAATTTTCTAGGAGTGGGCGTTGATCGCGTGGACTACACCAAAGGATTGGTCGAACGGCTCCGGGGCGTAGAACGATTCTTTGAAAAATCGCCAACGTATCTCGAAAAATTCATATTCGTCCAGATCGGAGCGCCGAGCCGCACGGAAATCCAGCGGTATCACGATTTCATGCAGGCATTGGAAGCGGAAGCGGCGCGGATCAATGCACGATGGCAGACAGCGGACTGGAAGCCGATTGTGTTGCTCACGCGCCATCATAGCCATGAAGAAATCCTCCCGTATTACAGAGCGGCTGACCTCTGCATGGTGACGTCTCTCCATGACGGAATGAACCTAGTGGCGAAAGAATTCATTGCGGCGCGCGAGGACGAAGAAGGAGCGCTAATCCTAAGCCAGTTCACAGGGGCGGCCCGTGAATTACGAGACGCCATAATCGTGAATCCGTATGACGCAGAACAACTAGCGGAAGCGATACGCTTTGCGCTGGAAATGGATACGAAGGAACGGCAAGCGCGAATGAAGCTGCTGCGGAACAACGTGAAGCATCACAATGTATACAAGTGGGCAGGCAATTTGATTGCAGAACTTTCTGAAATCCGGGCTGAGGAAGCGCAGCCACAGATCGGTCGCTCTCTATGAATGGAATACAAGACGCGTCGAAGCAAACGTTGGCCACCAGACGAAAAACTGAAAGCGCGATCCAACATCGGCGCACACGTTCGATTCTGCGTCTAGGGAAAAACAATGTTTCACCTCGTTCGCCGCGCTATCTGTTTCGAGCATGGAAGGAGATCACAGGGCGGATTCACAGCGCCGGGCTTCTCGTTCTGCTACTGGATTTTGACGGCACATTAGTGAGGATACAGCGGCGGCCGATGCAGGTACGCGTTTCGCGACGGACGAAGCGCATGCTCGACCGCTTAACTCAACATCCGAAATTGTTCGTGGCCATCCTAAGTGGACGGCGCCGCCACGACCTTCAAACGCGAATTGGGATCGAGACTCTGCACTACGTCGGGCTTCATGGAGCGGAAGCAGAAGGAACAAACACGAGGATCAGCAAGGATGGAGAGAAAATTCTCGCAATGGCCAAACGGAGAGCGCGAAAGCAGATCGCCCCCATGCGTGGCATGCGAATCGAAGACAAAGGCCTTAGCTTTGCAGTCCATTATCGGGGGGCGACGGCACGGGTCGCGCGCGCCGCAAAATCCTGCCTGCTGAAATTGGTTGCACCTCTGCGGCACTCCCTGAAAGTGTTCGAAGGGGCTATGGTGTGGGAAGTTCTGCCCAATGAGATCCCCGGGAAAGGCGCCGCCGCCCGGGTTTTGCTGAGTGAACTTCCGAAGGGCGCCCCAGCGATTTACATTGGTGATGACGGAACGGATGAATCCGCTTTCCGCACACTCCGCGATCAGATCACGATACGGGTGGGAAAAGCGAAAGAAAGCCATGCGAAGTATTACCTGCGGAATACCGGTGAGGTAATTCATTTTCTTTTGAGGCTCGAAGCAGAACTAATGTAAGCTAGACCTGCTTGCCGCTACAGGGAATGGCCCAACTGCGATAGATGGCCTTCACCCGGGTCATGACCCGGCTAGGATCTTTGGTGATGGTCAGATAACTGCGTACCAGCTCCTTCGTCCGTCGAACCTTCGAAGAACTATGGAACAAGGGCAATCTGCAACTCGCAGAATCTCTCAGTCAGACGTGCGTGCACCTTGGCCGCCCCACTCTGGGGTAACAGCGATCACAAGAACCAGCAAATCGCCAGTTTTTATCGCATCTCTTGCGGGTCTTGCACGCCAGCTCTCGTACCACGTCAGCCGGAGCAGGCCGTTGCCTACTTAGCAAACTGAGTACTATTGCCCTGGACCGTGGACCGGCTTAATTTCAATTCAATGTCCAAATCCTGACGTTGCGGAGGAGGTTCCTATGGTCGAACGCCGCCGTTGCAAGCGCTTCCCATTTACGATTCCCGTCAAAGTCTACGGACGGACCCCCCGGAACCGTCCCTTCCGCGATGTGACCGCCACGATGGCAGTGAGCTTATATGGCGGGTTGCTCGACATGAAGCCCCGCGTAAAACTCGGCCAAAAGATCCTGATCGTCAATAGCTTCACCGAGGAAGAGCGCGAATGCAGCGTGGTGTTTGTCGATTCGAAACAGCGCGGTCGAAGGAAGGTCGCAGTCGAATTCGCAAACTCGGACGGTGATTTCTGGCATGTCTATAGCCCTCCTGTCCCGCTCAAACTGGCGCCAACGCTCGCGATTCCAGTGGACCATACAGCGATTTGAATCGAATCCCTTCATCGCAGAGATCTGTCCAGCAATGACTCAGTGTCGCCGCCCACGTCGTTGAGCTAGTCAACCGACCATCCTCGATACCGACTCCGAATTCGGTTCCAAAAATTAGTGTTGAAACTTAAGAAGGCGAGTCTTCAAGGGATCACCGGCGCGCAGCACGTTCCCCGCGGTGTTGCTCAGTTCAGAGATGGCTTCAGTGATTTCTTCGCGCGTTGGCTGTTTCTGTCCCGTTGGATCAGGATACTCGGTGGAGTCTCGATCGCTGTGGCCTGGGCAGCGGCAGTGGTCGTGCCAACAACCCGCGCTGTGACATCCGAAGCTTCCTTTCGCGGCTGCCTTGAAGTGGAAGGCGGGCCACCAGAACCTTCTTCAATCACCGGCACGACAATATGCTGCACCGCGGTCTCTCGGGTTAGGGATGCTGTCTGCGCACCGCCACCAGCGGGGCTGCCGGGGCTTTCAATTACGTAGCGATAGAAGCGTGGTCTGCCCCGCGCCCGCCAATAGGGTCCGTCGTAGAACTCAGCCTGCAGGCCCGAATGGACTGAACTGAAAAAAGTGTGCTGGGCCGGATCGAGCACGATGCCGACATGGCCGGGCCAGATGATCAAATCGCCGACCTGGGGAGTTTTAACTCGCCTAAAATTCTCGCTTCCGGCGTAAAGATCGAAGGAGCTCATATACGGGTAGTCGAGGCCCGCAAGGAGGTAGATCTGATGCACAAGGTGGGAGCAATCCGGCTTACCACGCGATTGCTGCTCATAATCCCACGCGGCGTTGACAATCGCCAGGCCTTGCTGAGAAGTCAACAACCGACGGACGGAGCCGGGCTCCTGCGGCGAAGCCCCGACGCGGATTGCGCTAAGCACGACCGCAAATAGAACAACACACACAAGCGGAATTACAGACGCCAAGCTCTCGACACGATCAGACACCGAATTGAACTTTGATCTTTGCATCGCCTGAGCCGTGAAGGGAGGTGAGCGCCTAAGAAACCTGCCGAATGACACGCCGCCATGCGGGCGCGGGGCGATTGCCCATCGGGGTCTGGAGCCACGTTGCGAGCGAGTGCCAGGGCGAGAGACCTTCACGGCGGGCTAACACTGGTTCCGCGTGACTCCCGGCAGTCGCCCCGGGCATCGGCCCGAGCACGCGCCCAACTCCGCCGTACGCGGCGGCTTTTGGCTCCGCAGGAGGTCGTGAGCCGTGCGTCTCTGACAGGTTTTGCAGGTCTTGCAGGAGTTCGACTTGTGCCTGGGAGGCGGCACGGGATGCGGCCAGCGGAACGGACAGGATTCTCAACGCCTTGCAGCCGTACAATACGACAACTGCCAGGATCGCGAACTGCAGCGCCAAACTCCCCAACTCATACCAATAGCTCTGAATCCAATCGCTCATGACTGTGCCCCTGCGTTAGAGGATACTGGGGGCCGCGCCGCGAAGAAACTGGCCGAAAGGCCAAAAAAAGGACAGGTACCAACACTGTTCTCGTGGTCCAGCCTGCCAGGGGTTGTGCCACGAAACCACTGCTCCCTTTCCGGGAAATCAAACAGAGCTGATGGATACACACACGGAGAGAAGAAACGAAAGACGTGCGCCAGCGGCGGGCAGAGTTTAGTGAGCTATGCACCTCGAACAATAGTGCGCGCCTGGGTTTTTGCGAGTGAACATGGTGAACTTGGTGAACGTGTTTGAAGCTTACGATTGTGAAGGCAATTACGACTCGACCTGGGGTCCTACTGAGGCACAGTGGCCCGCTTTGTGGACTCCGCTTCTTCCCGCGCGTGTTCTGCTCGGGTTTCGATTGTAAGCACAGGGCGCCGGTCCCGCAACGACGGGTTGTTATCCTGATAGAGCGTAACGTAGGCTTCCGGAGTTTCCCACACAGTTCGGCGGTTTTCCCACTTCGCTCCCGAACTGTCTTGGGAGGGGATTACCGATTCGCTCGACGGATGACCAAGAATCTTCCTCGCATCGCTAACGTCATTCACCAGCATCGCCATCTTAACGAGCTTCTTCCCGTCCAAGACGAAATTGATCGCGTCGTCCTTGGCCTCATCTGGATGGTACATATCCAATGGAACCGAGGTCGAGATCTCCGCGCGCTGGCCGCGCTCTATAGCAGCAAGGAGTTGATCACAGACAGACTGTGTGGGGTGTTGTCGACACACCTCTATACTCTCTCTCGCTTCTGGTTCGAGATGCAGGAAGCGCACTGTGGACTCGCCGATATAATGGCCTCTGATCTCGACGGGTTTGACATCCGTGGTCTGCGCGCGCAAAGACCCAGATACAGCCGAGAATGCGATCAGCAAAACGGAGGCAATTAGAGGTCGCATTTGGTTCAATCCTCTGGCTGAAAGATTATCGAGAATCCGCAAACTTCGGGGAACAGCCGTTCGCACATGTCGCCGAGTGATAACTATGCATTCAATTCTGGAAGGGAAGTATGTACTTTACGCAAGCTGAGCCCTCGCTTGCCTAATTTCAACCCGCAATTAAGGTGTTAATTACCATCCGAAGGAAACTGAAACGATAGCCAACCGCAAGAGCACACGGTTCCGCTCTACCGCTATTTCAACGCAGGGGACCGATCGCATTTTGTATCAGTCCGACGGGCAGAGAGACCAGAATCCTGCCCGGACGACGGGCTACCCGGAAGTTGAGACGGATGGGCATGGTGGAGCCAAGAACTGCAAAACGAACTATCCTAAGTCGTTAGAATACAAGACAGTAGCAGTTTTGAATCCCGCGAAAAAGGATAGTTTCGGGCAGTTTTGAAAGGTCACATTGAAACTCTATGTTCGAGCCTACGGCGATAGTTCCGATTCAACCTTAGCTGGACCTGGGTCATAATTAGACATTTGATCTTGGGGGGCCGTGTATTCAATGTGCGGAATCTGCGGCGTGATCGGAATCGAATCGAGGGAGCTGAGCGAAGTCATTGTTCGGCGGATGATGGCCGCGCTCGTTCGTCGTGGTCCGGACGGGGAAGGACTCGTTTCGGTGCCGCCCGTGGCCGCCGGCTCGCGCCGCCTCAGCATCATAGACTTGCCTGGCGGCGACCAACCAATCTGGAACGAAGACGGAACGCTGGCAGTCGTATTTAACGGTGAAATCTACAATTTCGGCGAACTGCGCGAGAACCTTGAATCAAGAGGCCACCGATTCCGGACGCGCTCCGACACAGAAGTAATCGTCCACGGCTACGAAGAGTGGGGCGAGCAATGCGTCGAGCATTTGAAGGGAATGTTTGCGTTCGCAGTGATCGAAATGCCGCAGGGCCGCACGGGCCGCGCCACTCGAGTTTTCATCGCACGCGATGCCCTGGGCATTAAGCCTCTCTATTACGCGATGGAAAATGGCGCTCTGCTTTTCGCCTCCGAAGTTCGCGCTCTTCTCGCGAGTGGCCGCGTTCCCGCCCAGCTTTCTGCCGAAGCAGTTCCTTCTTATCTTTTGTTCGGCTCCGTAAGCGAGCCGATGACGCTCGTCGAAGGCGTGATGTCGCTTCCTCCCGGACATTCGATGAGCATCGCAGCGGCTGGCCCTATTCTCACTCCGGAACCGAAGCGTTTCTGGGATTTGTCTCACTCTTCAGCGCAATCAAAGCCCGTAGCGCCCACGGAGTCCGATCCTCCCGCCCGACGCGTTCGTTCTTTGCTTGAAAATGCCGTCCGTGGACATCTAATCGCTGATGTCCCCGTGGGCGTATTTTTGAGCAGCGGACTGGATTCGACGGCGCTTGCCGCGCTCGCCAGTCGCGTCCAAGGTGGGATCCACACGTTCACGGTTGCGTTTCCTGACGCCGAATTCAGCGAAGCGAAACAAGCGCGGCGAACCGCACAGAGTCTCGGCACGGAGCACAGCGAATTTGTTCTTTCACAAAAGGAGATGCTGACGCGGCTCGATGAAGCCGTCACCGCATTCGACCAGCCCAGCATGGACGGTATCAACACGTATTTTGTTTCCTGGGCCGCGCACGAATCAGGGTTGAAAGTTGCATTGTCCGGCCTGGGCAGCGACGAAATCTTCGGCGGCTACACGTCGTTTTCAAACACACGCCAGGTCTCGCGTCTTGCAAAGATGGCGCGCTCTTTTCCAGCGCACTTCCGCAAATCGACCGCTTCCATCGCCACGAACAGAAGGTTCTTCGGCTCTTGGCCGGATTCAATGCGAAAAGGAGTAGAAGCCTGGGTTAATCCCGACGTCTTGCCGCATCCTTACTTCTTCACCCGCTTACTTTTCACGCCGCAACTCGTTGAGTTCTGGTTGGGTGGCCGCGCGAATTCCTGGAACGAATCGTCCTGGGCACACTGGCTTGGCGACGCCGCTCGCCAGGCAAACAAAATGGACGGGTTCACTGCCGTCTCGTGGCTCGAGTTGCGCTCGTATTTGGTCAGCACTCTCTTGCGCGACACCGATGCAATGAGCATGCGGCATTCGCTCGAGGTGCGCGTGCCGTTTCTCGATTCATCGCTGGTGGAATATGTTCTCTCGCTGCCGGAATCCGCGAAGCGCGGCCACGCACAGCCGAAAGCGCTGCTCGTTGAAGCGGTTCGCGATCTCCTGCCGGAGGAAATCGTCGCCCAGCCGAAGCGCACGTTCACGTTGCCCTGGGAAAACTGGCTGCGAGGGCCGCTCGGCGGAAACGTGGCCGCCGGACTGGCCGATTGGTCTCCGGCGCTCGAATCGCATGTTGCCGGGAGCGTGGCGCTCGGAGTTTGGGAGGATTTTCTCGGTGGACGCACAACGTGGTCGCGTCCATGGGGACTCTATATTCTGAACGAATGGGTGAAGCGGAACCTCAGCGCATCCGTCAAGCCGACGATGGAACTGGGAAGGGTCGCCGCAATTTCGAGTTTTTGATCTGCGCCACAGATTGGGGCCGAGCGAGACATTTGAAATGATCATTCTGGGAATCAACGCGTACCACGCGAACGCCTCGGCGGCGATTGTCGCGGACGGCCGCCTTCTGGCTGCGGTGGAAGAGGAGCGCCTGAACCGCGTCAAATACGCCGCGGGCTTGCCCGTGCGAGCGATTCAGTATTGTCTCGATCAGGCAGGCCTGAAGCTGGAGGGAGTGGAGCACATCGCGATTCCGCGCGATCCCCGGGCGCGTTGGCAAACGAAGCTTCGCTATGCGATCCGGATGCCAAGGTTCGCGCTCGATCGCGCTCGAGTGATGGCCCGTTTTGCGGGCATCCGCGAGGATTTAGCCACGGCTTTCGAAATTCCGCCCGAAAAAATTGGCGCGCAGTTTCACCGGATTGAGCACCACATGGCGCATCTCGCCAGCACGTATTTCGTCTCTCCCTTCGAACGCGCTGCTGTTCTATCCGCCGACGGACTTGGCGATTTTGCCAGCGCGATGTGGGCCGTCGGCGAAGGGCCGCGCATGCGGCCGCTCGGCGAGATAACATTTCCGCATTCGCTGGGGATGTACTACACCGCCCTTACGCAATATCTGGGCTTCTGGAAATTCGGCGAAGAGTACAAGGTGATGGGGCTCGCGGCCTACGGCGAGCCCGAATTCATCGATGAATTCCGCCACATCGTTCGGGCCGACGCGCCGCTTTCTTTCCGTCTCGGCCTGAAATATTTCATTCACCAGAGCCAGGGGCCGGATATGTCCTGGCGCCAGGCCGATTGCACGCCAGTGCTGGGGCGCCTCTTCTCGCCATACCTCGAGCAGAGGCTGGGGCCGGCTCGACAGACGGAAGAGCCTCTTGAACAACGGCACCGTAATCTGGCCGCAAGCATGCAGGCCGCCCTCGAGGAAGTTCTCATCGCGCACTGGAACGCCCTGGCGAAAAAGACGGCGGAGAAAACCATCTGCCTCGCGGGCGGTGTGGCTTTCAACTGCGTCGCGAACGCAAAAATCCTGGATCAAACTCCATTTGATCGCGTTTTTGTGCAACCGGCGGCGGGGGATGCGGGGCTCTCCGTGGGAGCCGCATTTGCCGTGCACCATCAGGTTCTTGGCCGCCCCCGCGAATTCACGATGGAGCACGCCGGATGGGGGCCGGGGTTCCCTGCGCAGAAAATTCGCGGCGCAATTGAAAGTCTAAATTCCGCCGGCGATGAAGTGCAAATCGAAGAACACGAAGAAGAGGCATTGCTTCGAGCGACGGCCCATCACATCGCCACAGGCAAAGTTGTCGGCTGGTTTCAGGGACGCGTCGAGTGGGGGCCCCGCGCGCTGGGCAATCGAAGTATTCTGGCCGATTCCCGCCGTCCCGAGATGAAAGAAATCTTGAATCGCCGTATCAAGCATCGTGAGACGTTTCGCCCTTTCGCGCCTTCGATTCTCGAGGAAGCCACCGGCGAGTATTTCGAGAAAACGCACCCTTCGCCGTTCATGACGTTTGCTTATTCCGTGCGGCCGGAGAAGCGCTCGGTGATTCCAGCGCCGACGCACGTGGATGGCACCGCGCGGCTTCAAACGGTGAACCGCCGCGCAAATCCGCTTTATTGGAAGCTCCTGCGGGCTTTTGGCGATCTCACCGGCGTGCCCGTGGTCGTGAATACTTCCTTCAACGACAACGAACCGATTGTTTGCAGCCCCGAGGAAGCTCTCGATTGTTTCCGCCGCACACAAATGGACGTCCTCGTGATGGGAAATTTTATCGTCGAGAAGAAGTCTGCGCATCGCTTGAGCGAGAACGGCGAGGAACGATTCGCGAAGCGTGCCGAAATGGGATGAAAGCCGCCGAAGCCTTCCCTTGGCTTTACTCAGGCTCGGTTTTCGCCAGCGCGTATACTTGGAATTGCCGATGCACATTCTGCTACTGAACGAATACTATCCTCCCGACACTTCTGCCACGGCGAAAATGGCGGCGCAGGTGGCGGAGACCCTCGCGCAGCAACATCAAGTGACGGTTTTGGCCGGCCGCCCCTCGTATGACCCGGAAGAGTATTATCCGTTCGCTCTGCTGCGGAGTGATGTTCGCAACAATGTTACGGTCGAACGTGTCGGCTCCACGGTATACCCGCGCCACCAGATGCGGCGCCGCATCTCGAACTACTTGTCCTATCTCACGCTCGCCGTCCCACGCGCCCTCGCAATTCACGCGGATGTTGTCCTCGCGATGACCGACCCCCCGGTCGCGGGAATCGCCGGAGCATACATTGCCCGGCTCGGCGGCCGGCCGTTTGTCTACAACATTCGCGATCTCTATCCCGACATGGCTGTGGGCGGCGACATCGTCCGGCCCAGCCGGTGGGTGAAACGATGGGAACGGATGCATCGCGGCGCCCTCCGTCAGGCCGCTCGCGTGATTGTGCTGGGCGACGACATGCGCGATCGGATTCTCTCGAAGGGCATCGACCCCAAGCGCGTCGTCGTCGTCCGCGACGGCGCCACCTTTCCCGCTTTGTTGCCGGAGCGCAGCGATCCTGTCGTGCAGGAAATCCGCTCCGGTTTTCCGTTCGTCGCCCTGCACGCAGGAAATCTGGGTTTTTACGGGGCTTGGACCACGCTGCTCAAAGCCGCGGATATTCTGCGCAACGAAAGCGCGGGGCTTGTGTTCATAGGGGACGGGGCAAACCGTGCCGCGCTCGAAGCTATGGCCGCGAATTCACCGAATGTTCGCTTCCTGCCGTTCCGGCCCGCCGAGCAAGTGCCGCACGTGATGATGGCAGGCGACATTCATATCGTGACCGTGAGGCGAGGCCTCGAAGGTGTCGTGGTGCCGAGCAAGCTCTACTCGATTCTTGCGGTGGGGCGTCCGGTTCTCGCCGTGGCAGCGGCGGAAAGCGACGCGGCCCGCATCGTGGTGGAATCGGGTTGTGGCCTTGCCGCGGATCCGGACGATCCCGCGGCCGTTGCGGCGGCCATTCGCGAGCTGAGGAATGATCCCGCACGCCTCGCTGGCATGAGCTTCCGTGCGCGGGAAGCCGCGGAGAAATATGCTAGAGTAAATGAGTTGCGGCGATTTGCCGGAATTATCGAAGATGCCGCTCGAGAAAAAAATGGAGGACGTCATTTGGAACCGTAAAAAGGTGCTCGTCACAGGTGGCACATCCTTCATCGGCTCGCATCTCGTTGATGCACTGGTGGAGCGCGGCGCGCAGGTGCGTGTGGTGGACGACCTCACGAGCGGCAGGCTTGCGAATATCGAGGGACACCTCAACGGCGGAAGCGTCACGTTCATCGAGCCGGATTTGCGCGAACCGGGCATAACCCGTGCGGGCATGGGAGCTTCGCAGGAATGACGATTCCTCCATATCTGATTGCGTTTGGCGTGGCGTTGCTGGCTTCGCTCGGACTCACCGTCCCTATCCGCCACCTCGCCTTGCATTACGGCATGGTGGACAAACCCGGCCCGCGGAAAGTCCACGTGAACCCGATCCCGCTGCTCGGAGGCATCGCAATTTATCTCGGCTTCGTCCTTGCAATCCTTTTGACCATTCACGCCGCAAGCCTGCAACAGATGATTGGAATATTGGCGGGCGCGACTCTTCTTGCGATCGTGGGCCTCCTCGACGATGGCGGCCTGCTGCATCACCAGGTGAAACTCTTTATCGGGATGCCCATCGCTGCTTTGTTCTTAATCGCGACCGGCATCCGCGCGCAGCTTTTTTCCCAATTTCTGCCGGGGACGAGTGGCGCGATCCTCGATGGATGTTTCACTGTCTTTTGGGTAATGGGAATCACGGCGGCATTCAGTATCCTGGACCACATGGACGGCTTGTGCGCAGGCATTGCGGCGGTCGCAGCGGCCTTTTTCACGATCTCGGCTGCGCTGGGCGGGCAAATGCTGGTGCGGACCCTGGGCGCTGCGACACTGGGGGCCGCGCTCGGTTTTCTCCGCTGGAATTTCAACCCCGCAAAGATTTTCATGGGCGATGGCGGGGCCATGTTTCTCGGCTTCTTGATGGCCACACTCAGTTTGAAGGTCCGGCCCGACGGGGCACAGTTTCCGGCCGCATGGATCGTCCCCGTTCTGATCCTCGGGGTCCCCATCTTCGATACCGCGCTCGTCTCAATTTCCCGTGCGCGCCGCGGCCTGCTTCCCTTCACTTCGCCGGGCAAGGACCATACGGCGCATCGGCTTTCGAACATGGGTCTTGGACACCGCGGCGCTGTGCTGGCCCTCTATTGCGTGGCAGGCGTATTCGGATCGTTGGCGCTTCTCGTTCCTCGCATTTCAAATGGCTCGGCATATGTGCTCGTGGGAGCTTTGGCGGTTTTTGGGCTCGTAGCGGTGTTGTTTCTCGAAAGCGTGCCTTACGAACGTCAGGTGAAGCTCCAGAAGTCCTCTTCTGTCTCTTAACTGGCATCTATGTTTTTCTCGGTCTTGCGCTTTGGTTGCAGCAACTCCGTGGGATATACTTCTTCACCCAGCGTGGTGAGGCGAGAGGTTGTCAGGATCGGGGAATAGGGGTCTCGACTTGGCAGGTTCTCCTGTTTGTCGTTCCTCGCAAGTTGACTTTCGATGGGGCCGACTTTAGCAAACGAATATGAAGTCAGAACTCGATGCGAAGAATAGTTCTCGTTCGTACTCTCGCCCAGAGGCGCAGAGCATCGCCGTCATCGGCGGGTCTGCTGCCGGTTTGTTTACGGCCGCCTTGCTGGCGCGGCAGGGATTTCCGGTAAAGGTCTTCGAGCGGATCGATGCGCTCGAGCCCGAAGCCCGCACTCTTATTGTCACGAATCATATGCGGGGATTGCTGGGCCGCGTGGGGGAATCCAGCATCGTCAATGAGATTCGCCGCTTCGAGCTTTTTACCGACGGCCGCGCCGCCACGATTTCGCTGAAACACCCCGATCTGATCGTCGAACGCCGCGCCTTGATCCAGGGCATGGCGGAAGAGGCTCGCAGCGCCGGCGCCACTCTGGAGTTCGGCAGACGCTTTCGCTCCCTTCGTCCCAACTCAAAAGGCTTGGTGTTCGAGGTGGAACGGTGCAGCGACGGCTCTCTCGAGGAAGTCCACGCGGACACGATCGTGGGAAGTGACGGGGCTTCGAGCTGCGTCGCTCGCGCGGCTGGGTGGGAACCTCCGGAGACCGTTCCGCTCGTACAAGCAATCGTTCCGCTCCCGAAGGATATGCCGTCCGATACGGCACGCGTCTGGTTCGTGCCGCAGGATACGCCGTATTTCTATTGGCTCATTCCCGAATCTCCCACGCGTGGCGCTCTCGGCCTCATCGGCGAAACGGGACCTCTGACGCGGCAACATCTCGAGCGCTTCCTGGAAAAGCGGAAACTGGATCCCATCGGATTTCAGGCGGCAAGGATTCCTGTCTACACCCGCTGGGTACCCGTGAAACGCCAAATCGGCGGTGGGTGCGTGTATCTGGTGGGCGACGCGGCGAGCCAGGTGAAGGTAACCACCGTTGGGGGGATCGTCACGGGCTTTCGCGGAGCCCTGGGCGTGGCCCAGGCCATCGCCAACGGCAGAGGTAGCCGTGAGCTTCGCAAGCTGCGCCGCGAGCTGAATCTCCACTTGCTTCTGCGCCGTTCTCTCCACGATTTCCAGCAATCCGACTATAGCCAGTTGGTGGACCTGCTGAATGATCCGGCCAAGCAATCGCTCGCAGAACATTCCCGTGACGAGGCTTGGAAGATCCTCTGGCGTCTCTGTTTGCGGCAGCCACGTCTGGCTCTGCTCGGATTGCGCGGCCTGCTGGCCCGCCGCCCCTTCCGCGAAGAGCGCGCATAGGCGTATCTGCCTATGATTCTTCCTTCTGATGAAACGCCGGGCCAAATCGTGAGCGACGCCAAGAGCGCAAGAATTCAGCCTCGGCGGATTCTCTTGCCCCTCATGGTCGTGGGCTTGCTCTCGATCGCGGGCATATTCGCCTTTCGCGGCGCCGGCCGTTGGCTGATTTGCGAAGATCCTCTGAATAAGGCGGACTTGATTGTCGTTTTAAGCGGATCCATGCCGTACCGCGCTGAGGAGGCAGCCACAATTTATCGGATGGGCTACGCGCCGGAAGTATGGGTCAGCCGCCCTGAAAATCCGGAAGCGGACCTGCGCGAGCTTGGAATTCATTACGTCGGAGAGGAAGAGTACAACCGCGGCGTTCTCATCCGCGAAGGGGTTCCCGAGGCCGCCGTGCATATATTCCCGGAAACGATCTCCAATACCGAACAAGAAGTGCGCGAAGTCTTGAGAGTCATGCAGCAGGCGCAAAAGACGAGCGTGATCTTCGTGACTTCGCCACAACACACGCGTCGCGTCCGGAAACTATGGCTCGCTCTCGTGGGGAGGAATCCGGCTGCAATTGTCCATGCGGCACGGCAGGACCCGTTCGACGCGAATCACTGGTGGCGAAACACGCGCGATGCTCTTTCGGTGGCGCGGGAATTTCTGGGCCTTCTGAACGTGTGGGTTGGGTTTCCCGTAAAACCGCACGCCCGCTGACGCTGAATTATCTCGCTCGCAATTCTATTTCTCGCCTCCCAAAACAGCGATGGCGGTGGGCTCCAGGATCTTCCATCGTTCCCATTCGGCCTTCTTGCGCAAATCGCGAACACAAAGCTGCCATTCGAAACCCGCGCTTTCATCCTCATGCCCGTAAAAGGCTTGCCATGACGCGTCATTCGCTGGAGCACCGGCACCGCCGGAATTCCGCTTGTCGTGATCGCCGGCTTGCGGCGCGTTGTTACTCTGGAATTCTGCCAGTCCCGGCGCATCCAAAGGAACGCGAAAGAACACGGCTTCGTCTTCGCCGGATTTTCCTGCGTGACCGTTCCCCGAAACGGACGGAGGAAGATGGCCCCGCAGCTCCAGAGAATTCGAGTGGAACAAGAGTTCCAGCGACGGCGGGCGTTCCGCGTCATGGTGCGTTCGCGCGAGCGGAATCTCCCAGAGGATGATCGCTTCGCCGCCCTTCGTGCTCTCCGCGTAGAGGTCGAGCGAGCGCGTCTGCCAGCCTGCCGCCTTGCTTTCTGGCAGGACCTCCGTGATGGTAGCGACGCTATGTCCTCGCCAGCGCTCGATCTTCACGGAGGCGGGAACGCTTCCGATCGCGCGGATGAACCGCAGATCTTCCGCTGCAATGCCCAGTGCTCTGTTCCAGAAGGTATCGCTTAGCCGGAAGGAAAAAGTGAATACCTGCTCAAGAGGAGAGGGTGCGGCTTCATTGATGCGGCGTAAAAATTCGGGGTCGGCTACGTCCTCGATATCCCGCAATCGCTCGGAGAGACGCGCTATCGTCCCGGACTGTTGCCGCAAGAGTTTCTGCCAGTGTTGCGCAAGAACGTAAAAAACGAAAATCACAATTACAGAGATGCCCAGGGCTGTCCAGAGAATCTCCATGCAATGCACTCGCCTTCCGAGTTGAAAAAAGCAGGCTTCTTCGGAACAACGCGATTCTACTACCAAATACTCTCCGTCTTCTACCCTTTGACTCCGCTGTCAGATTCACCTTTGCGATAGACAGCGTATGTACGAAAATACCTGTATTGCCGTCCAGCTTGTTCTGCTTACTCGGGAGGGACATTGAAGATTTCTGTGATTGGTGCCGGCTATGTGGGCCTCGTCACCGGCGGATGTCTTGCCGAAGTGGGGCACGAAGTTGTCTGCACGGACAGCGACACGGCAAAGATTCGAACTCTCGAAGCCGGCCACCTGCCGATTTATGAGCCGGGGCTCGAAAAAGTAATTGCCAAGACGAGCCGGGAAGGCCGGTTGAGATTCACCGCAAACCCGGCCGGCGCCGTAGCGGCGGGAGACGCCATTTTCATCTGTGTTGGAACGCCCCCGCTTCCGAACGGGGACGCCGACCTGAGCGCCATTGACCATGTCGCGCGGCTGATCGCCACCGAGGCGCACTCACCGAAGCTGGTCGTTGAGAAAAGCACGGTCCCGGCGCAAACAGGGCAAGAGCTGAAGCGCGCGTTGTCTGTGTACGCACGCAAGAGCGGCTTGGTGTTTCGCGTGGCATCGAACCCGGAATTCCTCCGCGAAGGGACGGCCGTCGAAGATTTTCTGCATCCGGATCGTATCGTCGTGGGCGTTGAGGACGAGACGGCCGAGCGGCAACTCAAAGAAATCTACCAGCCGATTCTCGACCAAAAATTCAACTGCCCCGTCCACGCACCGGCATGTCCGGATGGCCCTGCTCCCGTGTGGCTCCGGACCACGATCAACAGCGCGGAGCTGATCAAGCACACCTCAAATTCCTTCCTGGCTCTGAAAATCTCCTATGCCAACATGGTGTCTGATCTCGCGGAGCGCCTGGGCGCGGACATTGAAGAAGTGGTGCGCGCGGTTGGGCTCGATCCGCGCATCGGGCCGGGTTTTTTTCGCGCTGGCCTCGGATTCGGCGGCTTCTGCCTCCCGAAGGATTTGCAGGCGTTCGTTCATCTGGCGGAGCGCTCCGGCGCGGATTTTTCTCTTCTCAAGGAAGCCGAAAAGGTCAACCGGAAGCGCATCGACCACTTCCTTGAAAAAATCCGTCGCGCGCTCTGGGTGGTGAAAGCAAAAAGAATCGGCGTGCTCGGCCTCGCCTTCAAGCCGAATACCGACGACATCCGTTTCGCGCCCGCCATCGAGCTAATCTCTCAGTTGGTCGCAGAGGGCGCTCTCGTTCGCGCGTTTGACCCGAAGGCGATGGGAAAGGCGCGGCCGGTGCTACCGCAAATTGAATACGCCGATTCGGCTTACGACGCCGCGCGGAACGCAGAGGCGCTGATTATTGCCACGGAGTGGGACGAATTCCGCAAGCTCGATTGGGAGCGCGTCCGCGAGTCCATGGCGCGTCCCCTGATACTCGACGGCCGAAACTTGCTCGGCCCCCGCGAGATGAAAAGCCTCGGCTTCGAATACTATTCCGTCGGCAGGCCGGATTTGCACACCTTCAGTACCAATGATTCTGTGCCTTAACGGGCCGCCTCAGCTAACTTCTGACGAAAGTATTCATACGTAAGCTGCAAACCTTCTTCGAGTGTCACTTTCGGTTGCCATTGAAGAATCCGGCGCGCTTTCGAGATGTCCGGGCAGCGCTGCTTGGGGTCGTCCTGAGGCAATGGCCGAAATTCGATAGGAACATTCGCGCCGGCAAGCGCGCGAACGCGCTCGGCAAATTCGAGAATTGTGATTTCCTGCGGATTGCCGATATTCACGGGTTCATGCTCGCTGGATTCGAGCAGACGATGGATTCCGTCGATCAAATCGGAAACATAGCAGAAACTCCGCGTCTGCTTCCCGTCCCCGTACACGGTGATCGGAAGTCCGCTGAGCGCCTGGTAGAGAAAATTGGGAAGCGCGCGGCCGTCGTTGAGCCGCATGCGCGGGCCGTATGTGTTGAAAATTCGCACGATTCGCGTGTCCACCCCATGATATCGGTGATAAGCCATGGTCATGGCTTCGGCGAAGCGCTTGGCTTCGTCGTACACGCCGCGCGGGCCCACGGGATTGACGCGCCCCCAATAGCTTTCCGGCTGCGGGCTCACTTCCGGATCTCCATAGCACTCCGAAGTGGACGCCAAAAGAAACTTCGCTTTCTTGGCCAGCGCCAGCCCGAGCGCGTTATGCGTGCCAAGCGAGCCGACCTTCAAAGTTTGGATCGGAAACTTCAAATAGTCCGGCGGACTTGCAGGTGAAGCGAAATGCAATACCGCGCCTACCGCGCCTTCGACTTCGATGTGCTGCGTCACGTCCTGCCGGACGAAGCGGAACCGCGGGTGCGCAAGCAGATGCGAGACATTGGAGTCGGCGCCGGTGACGAGGTTGTCGAGGCAAACGACTTCCCAACCTCTATCGAGCAGGAAGCCGCACAGATGCGAGCCAAGGAACCCCGCGCCGCCCGTGATGACTGCTCTCAATTCGTTTTCTCCTTCGACTCAGCGAGATCCGGAGGAACCAGCTTCGGGAAATGCGGTCGTGTGGTCGGCCACGATGCGCCAGCCTTCGGGAAATTTCCGGAAGTTCAAGGTGAAAATTCCCGCCGGGCGATCGTGCTCGCGCTCCAACTGAAATTGGCCGATCGCGTAAGCTGCATTGGCGCACACGGGATGAACCTCCAGGTTTGAAAAAGAAAGCCGGCCCATGGCTTTGGTGTCCGGATAAATGCGAACGTAACGATCGTGCACGGCCTGCCAGCCACGCGTGATTCCGTTCGCCCCCACAAACTCGGTTTGCTCGGATTTCCAGTAGCCGGCCATGAAGGCGTCCACATCCCCGCGATTCCAGGCCGCCGTCTGCGTGTCCAGCAGCTCACGGATTTGCGCCTCGCCGGCCCAGGTTCTTGTCGCAGGCGAAGCGAGCGCGGCGTGGCGGCCGCCGGAGATGCCCAAAGATAGGGCCCCGAGAAACAAGATCAACGCGGAAACGCGAATCGCCTGGAGCATGAATCTCCTCTCACGGAAACAGAGTATCGCGAGTTTCACAAATTACAAGCGCGCGAACCTGTGGATTTTCGGAATCAGCGCGGGGAATCGGCGCTCAAACGTGCAGAGGGCGTCCCGGCGAGCGCGCCTCGAACCGCGGGACTGTTGTTCTGGGCGCGAACGAACTCCATCGCGCCGTCGTCCACTCCGCCGAGCCGGAGCATGAGGATGTCCAGAATGTAGTTCTGATAAAGCCTCCACGGCCTCCGGGATCCCTGCTTTGGAAGGATCGCGCTCGCCCTTTGGAAATAGCCGGAGGTGAAGTTGACGAAGGGTTCCTCAACGATGGCCGGGTCACGCTTTCGCGGCGTGCAGGAGTCGTAGCCGTGCGCGTCCATGTAGTTAAGCAGGCGGCAAACGTATTGGGCGGTCAGATCGGCTTTCAGGGTCCAGGAGGCGTTGGTGTAACCGAAGGCGGACGCGAGATTCGGAATGTCGCTGTACATCGCTCCCTTGTAGTTCAGGGTTCGCGACAGATCCACTTGGGCCCCGTCAATCAACACCTGCATCCCGCCCAATACCTTCAAATTGAGTCCGGTGGCGGTGACGATGATGTCGGCTTCGAGCTCTTCGCCCGACTTCAACCGCAGACCCGTTTCGGTGAACGTCTCGATTTCGTCGGTGGCAATGGATGCCTTGCCCGAGCGGATCACGGAGAACAGGTCGGCGTCGGGAACCAGGCAGAGGCGCTGGTCCCACGGGTTGTAGCGGGGCGAAAAGTGCTTGCCGACATCATAGCCGTGGCCGAGTTGCCGCTGTACGAGGCGGAGGATTCCCTTTTTGGTTTGGGCCGGCCTGCGCCGCGCGAGATTGTAGAAGTACATCGTGAGAAGCACGTTTTTCCACCGGACCATGGCGTAGGCGAGCCGGGCAGGTAGGCGCTTGCGCAACCAATTCGCGATTACATCCTCAGACGGGCGCGAGACGATGTACGTGGGCGAGCGCTGCAGCATGGTCACATGCGCGGCCGTCTCGGCGAGCGCGGGAACCAAGGTGACCGCTGTGGCGCCGCTGCCGATCACGACGATTCGCCGTCCTGCGTAGTCGAGAGCTTCGGGCCACTTCTGGGGATGTATGATGCGGCCACGGAACCGGTCCATGCCGGGCCAGCCCGGCATGTAACCTTGGACATAGTCATAGTAGCCGCTGCACATGTAAAGAAAGTTGCAGACGAAGCGGACGTCTCTTCCCTCCGGTCCGGCCGCCTCAACGGTCCAGACCGCCTCCCGCGAGGACCACAACGCGCGCGTGACCCGATGACCAAACCGGATCTTGCGATCAATGCCGCATTCGCGAGCCGTTTCCCGAACGTACTTGAGGATGGATGGGCCGGCGGCGATGGCCTTCGCTTCCCGCCAGGGCCGAAAACGATAGCCGAGCGTAAACATGTCAGAATCGGAGCGCACTCCCGGATAGCGGAAGAGGTCCCAGGTGCCCCCGATTGCGTCCCGGCCTTCCAGAATTACGAAACTCTTCGCCGGACATTCCTTCTGGAGGTGATAGGCCGCGCCGATTCCGGAAAGCCCGGCGCCCACGATAAGGACGTCGAAGTGTTGGTTGTTGCGTACTTCTCCCTCAGCGGGAGGCGCGCTTTGAGCAGGAGCCGCGATACCAGCCATTTACATTGCCTCGCGTTCGAGACGCATCGGTGTTAGCGTCCGCTCGGAGTCGATTAGGGCAGGTTTCTTACAAACGACCCGTTTGAACTCCAACAATGCCATTATCTTCACAGGCGCCATCGCGCAGCAAGTTTTTTGAAGCGGCGGCATGAGCGTGTCGCCGGCCCGCAAACAGCCAGAGATTCCAGGTTCTGGACGCTTGGCGTGAATCCCGCTACAGTTCCATGAGAGATTGCGAGAGCCGGAGGAATGGATGCAAACAGCGAAAGTGAAATGGGTGGGCGGCGAGGAATTTCAGGCGACGATGCCTTCCGGAGCTACTGTCACATTCGATGCCGGAAGCGATCACAAAAAGGGACCTGGGCCTATGGAAGCGCTGCTGGGTGCGCTCGGTGCGTGCACGTCCGTGGACGTGGCGATGATCCTGGCAAAGAAGCGGCAGAAACTCCAGGCGCTCGAGGTTGAGGTATCCGGCGAGCGCGCCAGCGAGCCGCCCGAAGTGTGGACGAAAATTGAAATGGTCTACCGGCTGACGGGGGAGCTAACGGAGAAAGCCGTCCGCGATGCGATCGAGTTGAGTCAGTCGAAATATTGCTCGGTGGCGGCGATGCTGCGTAAGACCGCCGCGATCACCTACCGGCATGAAATTCTGCCATCCCATTCATAACGTCCTCCAGGGCCCGTGTTTTGCTTGTCACTCGAGCGTGCGATTGCATACAATCGCACGATTATCTAGGCTCCATTGAGACTCCAGGAGAGATTCATGGGCAACCGCATCGCCGCGAAGATTACCGGGGTGGCCGGATATGTTCCGCCGCGCGTGGTCACCAACGCCGACATGGAAAAGTTGGTGGAAACGAACGACGAATGGATCCGCACGCGGACAGGCATTCGGGAGCGGCACTATGTGGAACCGGGCGTGCCGGCGTCGCATCTCGGCACGGAAGCCGCCAAGAAGCTTCTGGCGGCAAAGGGCGTGCGGCCGGAAGAAATCGAAATGATCGTCGTCGCGACCGTGACGCCGGACATGCTGTTTCCGGCGACGGCCTGCCTGATCCAGGACCGCCTCGGCGCGAAGAAAGCGTGGGGATTCGACCTCTCGGCGGCGTGCTCCGGATTTGCTTATGCCCTGACCGTGGGCGCGCAGTTCGTCGGCTCCGGAGTGCACAAGAAGGTGCTGGTGATCGGCAGCGACGTGATGACCTCGATTCTCGACCCGAAGGATCGTGCTACGTTTGTGCTGTTCGGAGACGGCGCTGGAGCGGTGCTGCTCGAACCGGCAACGTCAAGCTCCGAGGGAATCATTGATTTCATGCACGACGTGGACGGTTCCGGGGGAAGCTGCCTTTACATGCCCGGCGGGGGATCGCTGCATCCGGCGACGCAGGAGACAGTCGGGAAGCGGATGCACTATGTACATCAGGAAGGCCAGCAGGTGTTCAAGTATGCCGTGCGGCGGATGAGCGAACTTGCGTGCCACTTGCTTGAACGCAACGGACTGACAAGCCGCGATTTGGCGCTGGTGGTGCCCCACCAGGCCAACCTGCGGATCATCCGCGCAATGCAGGACCGGCTTGGAGTGGACGATTCGAAGGTACTCGTCAACATCGACCGCTTCGGGAACACCACGGCGGCAACAATTCCGCTTGGGCTAATGGACGCGGTTGAACAAAAACGGTTGCACAAGGGCGATCTCGTGCTGCTCATTGCGGTGGGCGCGGGATACACCACGGGAGCCGTTCTGATGCGCTGGGCGTATTAAGGGTCTTTCTTCAGGGCTGGCGAACGGCGAAGATCAAAGAAAAGACCAAAGAGAGGATCAATAGGATCGGACATCAGCCAGGAGGATCTGGTTGCGCTCGAAGCGCTGCGAGAGGACCACAGTGGCGTAGCGCGTGCAGAGCGCCATCTCGCTGGTTGTCCATGAGGTCACGCCTAGCTGGCGCAGAGCCTCTAGAAAGGCATAATAAAGCCGGACCGGCCCAAGGCTTGCGCCCGGATCGCGAGCGAGGTCGGGACAAACATCCTCGTAGGCCACCACTTCCTTAAAGCCCTTTGCATTCAACAGATACGGTTCGCGGATGACAACCTGAGATGTTGTGTGCATAAGGCCGGCGCGCCAGCTGGACATGGCGAATTGGATTGTCGCCGCGACTGAGATCACGAAAATGAAGGCCGCAATTAACATGGTTTTGACTCGCCTATAGTGTGCCGCTGCGGCATGCGGAGAGCAATGGGACGTAAGTACTGGTGGAATAAACCTCGGGCGGGGGCCGGCTAAAGGCTCGATGCGCCCGTGTGACTGTCGGTGCCAACGCCCACTTCCACCGTGGGCCGCGGCGCGCGGCGCATCGTCTCGATAAAGAGGCGGACGATTTCAGGATCGAATTGATTCGCGGCGCAGCGTAGGAGTTCCGCAAATGCGTCCTCCGGAGGCCGCGCCTTCTTGTATGTGCGCTCGGATGTGATCGTGTCGTATGCGTCGGCGATGGCGATCACGCGCGCTCCATAAGGAATGCTCTCGCCCTCGAGGCGATCTGGATACCCGCTGCCGTCGTAGAACTCATGGTGGTGCCGGACCATCAATCGAATCCGCTTCATGGCATCGAGCGGCTCGAGAATTTTGGCGCCCAGTTCCGTGTGTGTCTTCATCGTCTCCCACTCGGATGCATCGAGCGGGCCTGATTTATTCAGAATCGTTTGCGGAATGCCGACCTTGCCGATATCGTGCAGCAGCCCGGCAAGGCGAATCTCTTCCACCGCTGCCTGCTCCATCCCGAGCGCCTGCGCGATCATCACTGAATAGGCGGAAACTTTTTGTGAATGTCCCTGCGTGTAATGGTCCTTCGCGTCAATGGCCAGCGCGAGCGAAGTGACCGTCTCGACGACGGCGGCGGGCAATGTGTCCGCCGAGGCCGGCGTGCCCTGCTCGGTGAGCGAGCGCGTGAACTGTTCGAGGCGGCGATAAATTTCCTCGAATGCCTCGGGGCCCGTCGAAAACAGCCTCTTCAATGTGACGCCGAGGTATGCCTCGAGAACGTCCTTCTTCCACTTCTTGGTTTCGATCGGATCGTAGTGTTCCGCGCTCGAAACGGAATTTCCGCCCTGATGCTTCGATAGATACATCGAAGAGTCGGCCACCTGGATCAATTCCTGCGGCGTGGAGCCATGGACCGGGAAACCCGCAATGCCGAAGCTGGCCGTGATGTTCTTGTCACGGAGCAGCGGATCCGCCGCGACCCAGCCACGAAGTTTGCTGGCAAGCTGGCGCGCTTGCTCGATGGTGGTCTCCGGCATCAGGATCACGAATTCGTCGCCGCCATAGCGCGCGACGACATCGGAGCTGCGGCAATTTTGCTCGAGGATGTGGCCGACGCGCTGCAACACGACGTCGCCCTCGAGATGGCCGTAAAAATCGTTTACGAACTTGAAGCGGTCGAGGTCCATCAGCACGAGCGCGAACGGACGGTTGGCGCGCGTCGAGCGTTTCCATTCCGACGAAAGCGCTTCCATCAGGAAGCGGTGCGTCTTCACGCCCGTGAGGCCGTCGGTGATCGCCTGCTCCTGCGCTTTTTGGAACGTCAGCGCGTTGTGCAAGGCCCCTGCAAAGAGATCGGCGAGCGTTCGAAGCAGCAGGATCTCCTGTTCACCAAAATCGCATGGCTCCGAGGATTCCACATACAGCACGCCAAGCAATTGCTCGGCGTAGCTGACCGGAAGCGCAATCGCGGAGACGGAGCCGGCAAGAACAGGCCGCGGCGTGCTCGCACCGACCTCGCGCACGATGGCCATCTGGCCGCTACGCGCCACCTGGCCTACCAGCCCTTCGCCCAGCAGAATCCGCCGCCCTTGCGCATCGCGGCGCTGGCCTGCTTCCGCCTGGATGACGAGCTCCTTCGCGGAATAATCGATAATGGCGATGCCGATGTGGTCGTATGTCAAACCGTTCTCGATCTCGGCTGCTATCTTCGACAGCATTTCTTCCGGATTCAGCGTGGTGATCGCGTGGCTTGAAATGTTGTTGAGCAGCATCAGATGGCGCGACTTCTTCTGCTGTTCCGCAAAGAGGCGTGCGTTTTCAATCGCGATGCCGGCTTCGCTCGAAAGCACGCGCAGCAGCTCCACGTGGCCTTCATCGAACGCCCTCTCCTGCGCGCTGTGCACCGCCATTACGCCGATCGCGCGATCGTAAAGAACCAGCGGCACGCCGCAGAAGGAACCAGCCGTCTGATTCGGCTTCACGCCTAGGCGGCGCGTTTCGTCGGCGAAATGATCGCGAATCAGAAGCGGCTGGCGGGAGTGCACCATGTATTCAGTGAGATGGTTCCCGGCAGGGCGCGACCTCTTGGGGCGACGGTCTCCTTCGATGATTTCCAGCTCGAACGTGACTTGATCCGTCTTGTGATCGTAGAAGGCGATGTAAAAACTGCTGACGTCGAGCAGCCGCTGCATCTCCGAATAAATCCGGTCGAACAAAGTATTTAGGTCCAGCGTCGAGCTCAGCGTCCGTCCGATTTCGTTCAGAATGTGCAGTTCTTCGCTGCGGCGAGACGTCTGCTGAATCAAATAGCTGTTTTCCACCGCCATGCCGATCTGATGGCCCAGCGCCAGAAGCAACCGCAGTTCCGCGGGCGTGAAATTGCGGTTGTCCGGTGTTCCCAGCAAGAGCACTCCGAACACCCGCTCTTTGGCTTGCAAGGTGATGCCGACCACGGTTCTCAGGCCTTGCTCGAGCATTAGCCTGCGTATTTCGCGAAACGAATCTTCCTTTTCCAGCGCCTTGTAATCCGAATCAGCCGCGAGGTTTCGCAGCACGACGAGTCCGCCGAGCCGGGCCACAAGGTTCACCGTGTAGCGATCGAGGTCATTTGCTTGAATGGCGGAGCAAAAGGCATCGCCCAGACCGGTTACAACCACGGATGTCGGGCCGTGAGCGTCTCCATAATGCAGACAGAGCGCGCCAGCGGGGATGCGCACGACGTTGAGAACACGGTCGAGCGCCTGCGCCAGCATTTTCTGTATCTCGCCGCCGACGAAGCTCGACGTCGCAAGGTTCAGATTCGAAAGCGCAAGCATGTTGCGCTCCACGCGCCGCCGCTCCTCTTCGTAGACCGCCATCACCATCAGCACGCCCGAAAACAGTTCAGGCAGCAAAGCGAGCGAAACGAGATCCCTGCCGGCGAGGAAGCTGATGCGCACCTGAAAAACCGTCACGACGCGCAGAATTCCCCATGCCACAAACGTGATGGCGAGCAGCAGATCCGCCCGAGCCTCCTGCTTGCGCCCCTCCTGCCAGAATGTTCGCGCGACAACCAAAAACAACAGCGCGACTCCCAATCCCAGCGGCGCGGCCACCCAGTCTTGTGTATAGGCCAGAGCCCACAACGCAGCAGCGCCAGCCGCGACAATCACACCGCGCACCGTCACTACCTGCCGTGCGTACAGCCGCGCCGCGCAGTAAAAGGCGAGAGCGCCCATTGCCAAAAGCCACTCGCTGATTGGAGCAAACCTTCTTGCGGGGATTGTTTGCGAGTCTACAACCAGACTTATGAAATGTAAGGAGATCAGCACCCACGCCATCGCCCAAACGAGCAGGTATTGCTGGCGCTTCTGCCTGTAGACGTGGATGAAGAACGTCGCAAGCAGGATGGCGCTTGCCAGGAGCACGACCGCGCTCATGTTCACGTGGCTCAACAGCTCAAAGCTCCGCATTCTGTCCTTGGGGCTTCGGACTTCCACCGAGAATAGCAGAAATTACAAACGCCTCGGCGGCGTGTCCAGCCGAAGTTTCTTGGGTGTCAACCTCGGGTGACTTCGCTGGAGAAACCCATAAAGCACAATGGCTCGCTCCGGCAACTTCCGGTCGAAGCCTGCTAGGACTATGGGGCTAGCCGAGCGGAACCGTCAACAGTACCCTCGTACCAAGCTGTTCCAAATCATGCTCTTGCGTCTTCCTGTTGCATCTTTTTCTCGCATCTTTGCCGGCTCGATTTTGCAAGGTCGTTCCGCTAAGATGAATGATTCCAATAACCAGGAAGGAAGTGTACGGGATGACCGTTGCAGAGAAACCACGCGTGCGTTTTGCTCCATCGCCGACGGGCTATCTTCATGTTGGCGGCGGCCGGACAGCGCTTTTTAACTGGCTTTTCGCACGCCACGAAGGCGGCACGCTGCTGCTGCGAATTGAAGATACGGACGTCGAGCGCAACAAGCCCGAACTTGTGGATGGAATCCTCCAGAGTTTGAAATGGCTCGGCATCGAATGGGACGAAGGGCCATTCTTCCAGTCGCAGCGCCTGGAAATGTATCGAGTCGCTGCCGAACGCGTTCTCTCGAGCGGCGCCGGCTTCGCCTGCTATTGCAAGCCCGGAGCGTATGCGGGCGGCGATGCCTCCGAGCAGGAAGGCGAGGGCGATGACGAGGGGGCGAAGTCCGGAAAATTTGTTCCTTGCCCCTGCCGCGATCTGACCGACGCCGAGCGCGCAGCGAAAGAAAAAGAAGGCATCCCGCGTGCAATCCGCTTCCGCACACCGCGTACCGGCACGACGAAATTTGAAGACGCCGTCTTCGGTTCCCGCGAAGTGCAGAACCAGGAGATCGAGGACTTCGTCTTGCTGCGCTCGTCCGGTCTGCCGACGTATCAGCTCAGCGTTGTGGTGGACGATATCGACATGCGCATCACGCACGTGATTCGCGGCGCCGATCATTTGTCGAACACGCCCAAGCAGGTGCTGATCTATCAGGCGCTCGGCGCCGAACCGCCGATTTTCGCCCACGTGCCGCTCATCCTGGGACCCGACCGCACGCGGCTTTCCAAACGCCATGGCGCCACAAGCGTGGGCTCGTACGCCGACGAAGGTTTCTTGCCCGAGGCATTCCGCAATTTCCTGGCGCTTCTCGGATGGTCGCCCGGCGATGATTCCGAATACATGCGAACGGAGGAGCTCGTACACCGCTTCGCGCTTTCGGGCGTCAGCCGGACGAATGCAGTGTTCGATCGCGCCAAGCTCGAGTGGTTCAACACGCAATATCTGCAGAAGCCGCCGGTTGAGGAAATCCTTCCTTACGTCGAAGCGGAACTCAAACGTGCCGGGCTGTGGAAGGACGAATGGGCCGTCTCCGAGCGGGCCTGGTTCGCGCGCGTCGTGGATCTCACGCGCCCACGGACGCGCTTGCTCCTCGATTTCAGCGGCTGGGCGCGCGCATTCTTCACCGACGATTTTGAGTACGACGTGGAAGCGCGCGAGAAATTCTGGAAGGATGAGCGTTTGCCGCAGATGCTGGGGAAACTTGCCGACGCCCTCGCGGCGCTTTCAGACTGGAACCATGATGCTTGCGACGCCGCCCTGCGCAATCTCGCTGCGGCCGAAGGTGTGAAAGCCGGTCTGCTGATCAACGCGACGCGTGTTGCGATCGTGGGCCGCGCTGTTGCGCCGCCTCTGTTCGAGACGATGGTCGTGCTCGGCAAAGATCGCGTTGTCGCGCGCATTCGCCGCGCCCTGCCTGCCTTTGCTTAACGGTGATAGGCTAATTCTTCGGAGAGGCCGCCGAAAAGATTTCAGCGTGAACCGCGCGCGCCGCGGTGCCGGCCGCGGCTATTTCGAACTTCACGTTCACCGGCACTTTCACCGGAGGCAAACAGGCGGAATCGTTGCATGCCTGGTAGCGCAGCGTCATGGGGATCGTCGTCGCGCCCACCTGGGCGTCCTGCTGCACGGAAAGGCGCAGGCGCAGCACCACGCTGCCGGTGTAGACATCGAGCGGCTTGTTCGGCGAGAAGGAAAATTTCTCCAGGCGCCCGGCAGGGTAGATCGTATCGAGCACTTTGAATCCTGCGGGAACCTGTGCGGTGAGCGTTGTCGGGATCAGATACTGGTCGGACGGACTGTGCGAATTCATGTGAAAGCCGCGTGCGATTTCAACAACCACGGCGGCCTGAAATTCTTTGCCCGCGGGCACGGGCTCTAGCGAAACGTAGGTGCGCGTTTTCACCACCGACGCGGCGGAAGGCATCGCGGAAGAATCCTGCGGCGCGGCGGAAACTGAAATCGCGCCGCTGGAGCCCGCCAGCCACGCCGCACCTGCCAGAAGGATGAGAGTAGAAAAAACGGAAGCCAGACGAAATCGCATCGGCGGCTAAACCTCAACCGTCGAGCCGGTCTTTTCGGTAAGGATGCGGCTCATCACCTGGTTCAATGTCTCGCCCGTCTTGTCGAGAACGAATGCCTTCGCTGCATCCGACCAGCCGAGTTTGAAGCTGGTCGTGAGCGCCGAAATCCAGATCTGCCGCACCGGCGTATTGGGGCTGATCACGAAGCGCGTGCCATCTTCGTCCTCGAATTCGATTTCGAGTTTCCCGCTTCCACCCTCGACCTCGAAGTCGTGCTCGTCACCGACCTCCAGCAGCCGTTTGCGCAAGCCTTCCAGAGCCGCATCGCATTTCTTTTGAAATTCGTGTTCGTCCATCATGGCCATGGCAGGTTACCGCAGTCGCTGAGGCTGGAGCAAGGAATCGGGAGCCGGGACATGACCTAGTTTCGGGCCTTGTTTCGCGCCGTCTAGAACTGCCCTTCGATTGCATCGACGAGCTGGTTGTGATTCGCCAGTCCGATGAAGCGCTTGGCAATTTTTCCGTCTCGCGAGATTACGATGCTGGTCGGCAATCCAATCAACCCGCCGAATTTCGCCGCGAGGTCGTCGTTCCCGAGCACGATGGGATAATTCATTGTCATCGAATGGCCGTCCACGTCGAATTGCGTTTTCTCGACGAACGGCTGGACCACGCTTTTCCCTTCGTCATCCATCGCCACGCCGAGCATCGTGAATCCCTTGTCCGCATACTTCTGCTGAAAGCCGATCATCCAGGGAATTTCCACGCGGCAAGGTTCGCACCACGTGGCCCAGAAATTGACGACCACCACCTTGCCCTTCAAGCTTGCCAGCGGGACGTCCTTCCCTTCGAGGTCCTTGAACGTGACGTCCGGCTCGTCCGGGCCGCCCTTGGCGGAACCCTTCAACTTTGCAGAGGCGGAAACACTTTCCGTCCTCGATTTGCAGCCTGAAAAATCTGCCGCCACACCCGCTACGAGAAAAATTAGAAGGACATTACTCAGCGACTTCTTCATGCAGAGCTCCCGTCAACGCGAAAACACGTTCAAAATTGAAAGTTTACCCGATAACCATGTCAGCCGGTTGACGAAAATCAGCCCGCCCACCGCGAGAAGCAGCACTCCGCTGCACACTTCCACCGTGTGCAAGTGGCGGCGAAACCGCTGATAAAACTTCAGGAATCGCCGGATGCCGAACGCCGTCAGCAGAAACGGAATCGCCAGCCCGGCCGAATAGCACGTCAACAGGAAAATTCCCTGGCCCACCGTTTCCTGCGTCGCGGCAATCCCCAGCACGCCGGCGAGTATCGGCCCGATGCAAGGCGTCCAGCCGAATGCAAACGCAAACCCCATCAGAAATCCGCTAATCGTCCCGGGCTGGCCGCCCAGGTTGCGAAAGTGAACGTCGCGATTCAGCCAGCGCGTCATCACCGGACCAAGAAGGAAAATGAGCGAGAGCGAGTAGATCTGGACTGCTTTCACGGAAGGGCCCGCCAGCCCCGGCCGCAGATTTAGCGCAACTCCCGCGAGCACGAACAGGATTCCTATGACGATCCCTGCGCGCACCGAGATTTTCACAAGCCAGCCGATCAGGTGCAAACCGAACAGCAGAATCAACGAGCCCGCGATCGGCGCCAGCAGATTTCTGTTCTGCCTCAAGAACGTCCCCACGGCGCTCGCCGAAGCGCCGAAGGTGATAAACACGATTGAAAATCCGATCACGAATGCCAAGGCCGAAGCCATAAGTCCGCGTGGCGCTTCGCCTTCCTTGAGCTGCTCCACGCCAATTCCCGAAAGCATCGAGATGTAGCCGGGGACAAGCGGCAAGACACACGGGGACAGAAACGACACCAATCCGGCGACAAACGCGGCAAAAATGGAAACTTCCATCATCTCCTCTACGCTGTTTCAACTCCGATTGGATGTTTCGGGAGCGCTAGTATGTCCGGCGCAAACAATAATTCTCCCACATCCCTTGGACGCGCGCCCGCGCTTTTTGTTTTCGTGGATAGTGGCGCTCTGAAGGTTGGCTCTGATTGGCTCTAAATGACGGCTGGATGATGTCGGTGCCACTCCGTTGCTTCTTCATAGGCATGCGCGATACCGAGCAGCCGCGCTTCGCACCAGCGCGGCCCGATGATTTGCAGGCCCACCGGCAAACCTTCCCGCGTGAACCCGCACGGAACAGAAATCGCCGGATGGCCCGTCAGATTGGCGGGACGATTCATGCGCACGAACGCCGAGCGCACGGTTTCCTTTTCCCCTCGAATCATCACTTCTTTCTGGCCAAATTGCGTCGCAGCTACAGGGAGCGCCGGAGCGAGAATCGCATCCACGCGCTCGAAGGCATTCTGAAAGTCCTGGCCAATGATTCTCTGCACGCCGAAAGCATGCAAATAATCCGGAGCCCGCACTTCGCGCCCCGTGGCCAGCCTCTTCCGGACGTCTTCGCCGTACTCCTCTGCCCGGGCCGGAAAATAACCCTGCGATTCGTGATAGTGCGCGGCTTCAGCGAGAGCGATGTTCGTGCTCGGATCCACGGAATCGTCAAGATGCGGCAGTGAGACTTCCTCGATGCGCGCGCCCAGCGATCGAAAACATTTTGCGGCAGCTTCAATGAACTGCTGAACTTCCGGATCGACGCGCTCGAAGAAATATTCTTTTGGCCAACCCAGGCGGAACCGCCGTGGCCGACTCCTTGAGAGCGCGCGAAAATTCGGCCGCGTCGCTTCCCTCGGATAGTCGCCCGCGATCGTTTCGAGCACGATGCACGCGTCGCTGACGTTGCGCCCGAGCGGACCCGCGTGGTCAAGGCTCACTGCGAGCGGCACCACTCCCTCGACGCTCACAAGGCCGTAGGTTGGCTTCAATCCCACGATCCCGCAAAGCGCCGAAGGAATCCGAATCGAGCCGCCCGTGTCCGTTCCCACCGACGCAAAGCACATTCCCGCCGCCACCGCCGCCGCGGATCCGCCGCTCGATCCTCCTGAAATTCGATCGCGTGCCCACGGATTCGCAACTGAGCCGTAATGAGGATTCTCATTCGTAATTCCGTACGCGAACTCGTGCATGTTCGTCTTGCCGAGCAGGATCGCTCCCGCGCGAGCGAGGCGGGCGGCAACAGCGCTATCCATGTTCGGAATAAAACCGGCGAGAATCTTCGATCCGGCGGTTGTGCGGACGCCCTGCGTCCAAAAATTATCTTTCAGCGCGATGGGAATGCCGCGAAGAAGGCCCGGCGGATCGCCCCGCCGCCCGCGCTTGAATTCACGTTCCGCTCGCCGCGCTTTACGCCGCGCCCGTTCTGCCGTCACCGTAAGAAACGCATTGAGAGCGGGATTCAGGCGCTCGATTCGTGCGAGCGCGTCTTCCACCAGATCGAGAGGGGAGATTTCTCTTCGCCGCAGAAGCCGCCCCGCCTGCGCGATCGAAAGAAACGCGAACTCGCTTCCGGAGCTTGTTCGCATCGCGCTCCGCATCAGAAAATCTTTTCCTGGCGCCGCAGGGTGCCGATCGAACCGAGATTCGCGATGCGGAATGAAACGAGGTATTGATTCTCATTCCGAATTTGACCGAACGAGAATTTTCTGTACTCGAACCCGAGGCCGCAGCACGAACCGTTGTAGCCGATTTGCGCCACCTGGTTTTGAAAGGCGTGCTGTGTGTAATCGTAGCTCGCGCCAACCGTGGCGTTCCAGCCATGATGCGTCAGGTCGCCATAGCCGATGAGCGTGCGGATCTGGTTCGAGCGCTGTTCGAAATTAGGGGGCGGAACGGAAGGATTCACCGGCAGGTTGAGCGTGGAGAAATGCGCCAGAGTCAGGAATGAATCCTTGTACGGCTTGAGCTTCAGAAGCGTGCCGATCGCCGTCAGGCGGTTGCGCACCGGATCGTAGTTCACGATGAATTGCGTGTCATAGCGTTTGCCCGGCGCAATCTTCAAGTCGCTCACGATCGGCGAAAACCGCCGCGGCTCGTCGGCAAAAGCAAAGGGAGTGAGCGCATCGAGCGTCTGAAATACATTTCGTTGCCCGGGTATCAGCGCTCCGCCGAACGTGGGATCGAAGAAATACTTTTGCACCAGGCGCCAGGTCACCAGCTCCTCGGCGTCGCCCGAATCCGAACGGCGGTACAGCCGCTGCGTAATTCCGTATTCCAGTTCGTTCGTATCCGTCAGCGTCTCGTCTTCGTCGAAGCGGATGAACCGCCCGAAATCATTCACGCCCGACACATCTCGATAGATCACGTGCGGCTCGATCACGTGCTTCCATTTCGAGCCCCCGTGATCCCACATCCGCTCGAGCACCGGCAGCCGGAAATCCACGGAGAATTCCTCGGTCGCGCGGAAGATTCCATGGCCGAGGAACGCTCCGTTCTGCTGTTCCCCGCCCCAGTAGGTCGAGCGAAAAGTGAAACTCGGCGTTACGTCCAGCCACGGGCCCCAATGCAGAGGCAGCGTCACGCTCGGTGCGATCTCGCTGCGCTCGATGAACCCCGGCGTCGAAAAGGGCGTCACGTCCTCGCCGCGATGCACGGCGCCCGTGAATGCGTCGAACGAAAAATACAGCGGTACATTGCGAAAGGGGGCCTGATCCACGGAACTGAATCGCGCTTCGGGGGCGGATCGCAGGGTGATCGAAGTCGCCGGCGTGGCGCTGAGGAAGTTCTCGTAGCTCACGGCCGCCACGCTCAGGCTGAACCCGCTGAAATTATTCTGGATGAACGCCGTGTTGCGAACCTCGGAGTTCACCGCTGTCGAATACGTGTCGGCCCACGCCAGCCGGAAGGTCAGCGAGCTCAACTGGTCCAGATCCGCCACCGCGCGCCACCCATCGCCCAATAGAGCCATAAATAGCAGGCGTTCCTCATGACCGCCCTGATTGACCCGCGGAGCCGGAGGCTCGTCAAGTCCGCGGTCGAGCACGCCAAAGTACGTTGCTTCCAGCGTTGCATTTTCCCACGGACGCATGCGCACATCCGCCCGCTGGCTCCAGCCTCGCTTGCTGAAATAATTGGCGCTCAGGCTCGCGTCAGCCCAGTCTTTCGGCGCCCAATAGACACCTTCACCGAATATAAATCCCTTTCGCGAACTGTCACCGATTTCGGGAATCAGGAATCCGGAATCCCGCCGGTGCTCCGCGGGAAAGGTGGCGTAAGGCAGATACAGAACGGGAATCGAAAGGAGGCGAAAATTGCCGTTCTCGAGCTGCACCGTTTCGCGCATCTTAACCGTCGCGCGCGGCGCATAGAATTTCCACGTTGGATGTTCCGGATCGCAGACCGTCAGCCAGGCCTTGTGGACGCGATACGTGTTTTCATCCAGCCGCTCCACCCAATCGGCCTCGAAGTAGAGCGGATTAGGGCTCGTCAGCAGCGTCGGCGAGGGACGCCGCTGCATCGCAAAAGTCGCGCGTACATGATGAAAAGTTCCGCGCCCCGTCCGCAGTTCGTACCGCGCATCGTCCGCCTCTACGTGCTGCGTCATGTAATCGAGCTTGACGTTGCCCCGGGCAATGGCGACCTGCGTGTCTTCGTTGTACTCGACGTGGTCTGCGCGAAGACGTGAGTTTTGATAAAGCACGTCCACATGCCCGTCGGCATAGAAAATTCTCCCCACCTGCTGCTGTTGGTCCGCTTCGAGAGTGGCAATTCCTCCGGTCTGGCCCCCCGGCATCTTCCGAAGAGTTTTTCCCTGGGTCTGTGCCGACGCGTCGTGCCACGTCAGAAGAAAAATCGGAAGCAGCATTGCCGGAAGATAGAATCCGCGGAATGATCGTAAAACTGTGGCGTTCGACATCGCTTGGGATAAGCTCGAAAAAAGAAGGTTGAGCCTAACACGCGCCTCGCGCGCTCGCAATCTGTGCCAGGAATTCACAATCGAATTCACACTCGAGCCAGGTGCCTGCCGTCCATGAGAATAGCTCGCGGTGAACCGGGTTGCCTGTTAAGCCACACGACCGTATACCGCACCGCTGCTCTCGCTCCCTCGCCCGTGCTAGCATGGGCAGGTTCCGTCACTGGAACAGTCCGCAGCGCAAAACGGACCTTGATCCACATTTGCTCGCAGTGCGGCGCCCTCTTGCTCGAGGAAGCCGAAAAATGCTCGTTCTGTGACGCCCTGCTCGTCGAAGAGGGCGAGCTTCGCCAACCTGTCGCTGTATCCGTCTCCACTTCTCGCGAAAACGGCGAGCCCGAGTGGCGCCGCGAAGTTTCCCGGCGTTTGGAAATTTATCGCGCGCGCCGCGGCCTTCTGCGCCCCGACGATTCCCAGTCCGGCCTGCCCTTTCTCGACGAACCCACTCTGGAAGATCTCGAGGAAATCCGCGAGCGCTCTCGCCTACGCCCGGTTCAACGCCAACGCCATGCGGAGCGCGTCGAAATCCGTATTCAACCCGAACTGGATTTTTCGAGCGCCCCGGACGACCGTGCTCATCCGCAGACCTCGCTTGTGCCCGTCGCCGGTCTCGCCGAGCGCCGTCGCGCCGGCGCACTCGACGCGCTCTTTCTCTGTCTCACCTATGCCGGATTCCTGGCCCTGTTCCGCTCGCTCGGCGGGAAATTGATGATCGAAAAGGTAGACGCCGCCGTGTATCTCGCCGTTTTCTTCTTGTTCTACGCGCAATATTTCTTCCTGTTCACCACGCTCGCGGGAGCCACGCTCGGAATGCAGATTCGCGGGCTCACCATCGTGCGTCTCGACGGAAGCTTGCCCGACACTCGCCAGCTCCTGTGGCGCAGCTTCGGTTACATCCTGTCCGGCGCCACGCTCATGCTCGGCTTCATCTGGTCGCTGTGGGATGAAGACCACTTCACCTGGCAGGATCGCATCTCGCAAACTTACATCACCGCCGCTGCGCCCCTTGCGGAAACGCCTTCGCTCAACGTCTCCGCCGGCCGCCAACGCTTCGCTCACAAATAACGAGATTGCGTTCCATTCCGAGGTAGAGCAGCATGCTGCGCCCGCTGCGACCGTTTTCATTGCGATTACAAATTTGTTCGCTAGTTCCCAATTTTATGGGACTTAGCAGCAAGAAGTAGCAGGCTATACTTACCATTACCAAGCGACGTAGCCCACTTTAGATTTTCATTTGACAGCAACGGCAAATCGGCTTAGCATGCCGCCGCCTCGCCGGTTCAGACTCCCCCAGCCAAAGGCGACATCTGGAGAAGAATCCATGAAGAAGACAGCAAAGAAGCTGCATTGGAATTGGAGTATTTTGCCGGGTGTAGCGATCCTCATCCTCGCGCATGCGTGCGCCGCATTTGCGCAAACGCCTGTCGCGCCCGTTTCCAACCCGTGCACGCGTTTCACGGCAGGGAGCGTGATCCACCAGCCGCCGGCGTTGTTCAGCCAGAACGGCGTGCTGAACGTTCAATTCTCGTATCAATCCACCACCGATTCGGTGGGAAGGCAGTTGTTTTGCTTCATGACTCCCAGCGGCCTCGAGAACCCGACCCTGCACGTGAATCCCGGCGATACGCTGAACATCACCGTAACGAACAACACCCCGTTCACCGAGGTGGGAGACACGGACGAAAAATTCAACGCGCCCAACTGCGGCGACACCACGTTTGAAAACCAGGCTCCGACGACGGACAGTCAGGGCTTTGCCATGACCGGCGGCTCAATGAACATCCACTATCACGGCACCAATAGCTCGCCTGCCTGCCACGGTGATAACGTGGTTAAAACCCTGATCAATCCCGGCCACACCTTCCAGTACAATGTCGGGTTCCCAAGCAACGAGCCCCCGGGTCTTTACTGGTATCACCCACACGTTCACGGACTGGCGGAAGCCGCGGTTTTCGGCGGAGCTTCCGGCGCACTGGTGGTGGACGGGATCAACAACGTCCAGCCGGCAGTTGCCGGCCTGCGGCATCGCGTCATCGTAATTCGTGACCTGCCATTCACGAACCCCAGCTTGGCGGAGATCCCCGGCGGCAACGCAGTGGATGGCGCAATCCCCCAGCGCGACCTCAGCGTTAACTTTGTCCCGCTGAACTCGACGTTCAATCAGAGTACCAGCACGATGTCCTACACTCCTGCCGTTATCCACATGGAGAGCGGTGAAAAACAATTCTGGCGAATCTGCAACTGCACCTCGGACGCAATTCTCGACCTGGACGTGCGGTTCGACGGAGTTGCCCAAACCATTGAGCTTGTCGGAATCGACGCTGTTCCGGTTAACTCGCAGGACGGCACGCAGCCTGGAACGCTCATCCCCGTGACGCACTTCCGGCTTCCGCCGGCCTCGCGCGTCGAATTCCTCGTCAACGCGCCATCGTCCTCGGTGCACCTGGCCCAGCTCGTGGCCCAGTTTGTTTACTCAGGGCTGCTCGGCGATACGCTTCCCACCCGCCCGCTGCTGACCATGCAGGTGGTGGGCAATTCGGACCAGGATGAACCGCTACAAGACGACAGAGTTGCCGCCTATACCGGACTGAACACCAATCAGCAGCGGTTTGGCGGCATCATGAACGTAACGCCTTCGCTCACTCGCACCGTTTTCTTCGAGGAGTACGGGGACGGAAGCGCGTTTTTCATCAACGCCTCCGGATGCGTCACGGCGGCAGGCGCCCAATGCCCCATCCAGCCCTATCCGATCGACACACCATTCGACAACAATCACCCTCCCGCGATCATCACCACGCAGGGCACCGTCGAAAGATGGATCGTGCAGAACCATGCGCAGGAGAACCACGAACTCCACCAGCACCAGATTCACTTCAAGGTGCTGTCGCAGGACAACTTCGACGTCAATTGCATACCTGTCGGCGGAACGGGCAACTGCGGCACCCCGGGGGCACAATCCTGCCAGACGTGTGCACCAGGGATCAACGGCCAGTTCCTGGACATGGTGGAGATTCCGTACTGCGGCGGTGATGCAGCGGGTCCGCCTAAGATCGTGAATGGTAAGGAGGTGGGTCCGCCTATTCCACCGGCATGTATTACGGCGAACGGCGGCAAGTCGCCGATACCATATCCGCAGGTCCAGATCCTGGCGGACTTCCGCGGACCGGATATTGGTGATTTCGTCTTCCACTGCCATATCCTCGGACATGAGGACCTGGGCATGATGGCGATCGAGCAGGTGAACTCGCAATAGCGAGCTGGCGAAAGCGGTTCGCAGACACGCACCTGAAAAGCGGCTTCAGAAAAAAACTCTGAAGCCGCTTTTCGTTTTTCTGAATAAATTTACTGGTGGGCTGGCGCGGGAGGCATGACGAATTTATCCATGTAGGATTCCAGTTTGCCGCGATTCTTCGCCCGGTATGTCTTGTAGTCCTTCACGATTTCGTCATCGCCCAGGCTGAAGAGCACGTAAGGGTCAATGAGACCCGCCTCATGCAGCTTCAGCAAGAGGCCGGCGACCGGATCGGTCGCTACCAATTCCGCGCCTTTCTTATCTTCCTTGAGCCTTTCCAGGACCTTGGCGGCTGCAGCCAGCGCCTCGGATTCCTCCGGAAGCGAGTGCCGGTACTCTGCCTCTTGCGGAAACTGTTTCTGGAACCTGCCGCCTTTTCGCCAGTCTGATTTCACCGCATAATATGCCCGCCAAGCAGATGAGATGTCCTGAGATTGTCCGGCGCCGGCCGGATCGACTTCCGGTGGCAGAGGAATGGGCACGTACACAAGATTGAACGCCGTGTGGTTGACGATTGCCCAGGCGCGTATCTCACGCCACACAATCTTGTTATAAGGTTCGGCCACGGCCGCCTGGATGAGCATGCTGCGCGCCTTCGCCATATCACCTGTTTTTGCCAGCATGTCAGCGTAGTAGCGATAGGCTGTCTCCACGTTTGGGTCAAGCCGCATGGCGCGTTCGTACCACTCTCCTGCTTTGGTGAAATCATTCTTTTTGTCGTAGGCGTTTCCGGTAAATAGAGCGGCGGTATAATTCGTGGGCTCGATTTCCAGAGCCATCGCATAGTCTTTCAGTGCTTCGTCGAAATCACGGCGCGCGAATGCCGCCTCGCCTGCATCCATGGCTCGTTCCACCGCCGGATTGTCGGAAAACTTGATGGCGCCGCTCGCAGGCAGTTCTCCCAGAAGCTGTCGCAGATTTTCCGCCAGCGGACTCGTGTCCCCCAGCTCCCAGCCCTTTTGTACAAGATCCCTCGCGCGAAAGCGCTCCTTGGCCGTCGCGTTCGGGTCGGTGAGAGTTGCGGCATGTTCGACGAGGGACGCTGCCAGCGCGACAAGTACTTCGCTGTCGTTCGCGTCCTTCTGTGCCAGTTCTTCCAGAAGCGGCAGAGCTTCCAGCCGCTTGCCCTCGCTGAAAAGCGCCAGCGCTCTTTGCCGATTGGCTTGTTCTGAGGCAACAGCGTTCGTCTGTGCGACGAGAGGAGAGCGAGCGAAAAGCAGAAAGGATACTGCGAGCAAAACCCTTCGGATCTTCTGAACTGTCGCGTCCCTTTTTTCTAGAATGGATTTCACTCGGCTATTTGGTTTCCGACACCGGCCGGTCGTTCGCGGGCTGCAGCGGCCTCGCTGTGTTGTGATAGTGCTTTTTGTATTCGGCAATCTGGGCTTCCGACATTTCGATGGGGTTCTTCAACACGAACCAGGCGACACCTTCGTTGCAAATGGGATTCGTCAGCGATCCGCGAAAACTGTAATAGCCGTGGTCGGCGGGCAGCAGATCCATCGCGTTGATTTTCACACCCTCTATCACCTGCTCCTTGCCGGGATCCGGAATGTGCTCCCACAGAGTCTTGATTACCGGGTTTTCTTTCCCCACCACGATCGGCACTTCGATGATCAGGAAGGTTGACTCCGGCGATAGGTGGACTAGCTCGAGAGACATCGGCGACCGCTTGCCGTTGACTGCGTTTTCGCCCGGTTCATGAAAATCGATTTCGCTCAAGCGGTAGGGCTTCCTGGCCACCTTGAGCCACAGGTTTCCGGGAAACCTGACCTTAATCAGGTATCTGTTGCAATCGTTCACCATGTCCAGGTTCGCGGGCTGATAGTGGAATTCCAGGGGGGCCAGGGGCGGCGACGTCATTTTTTCGGTCTTCGTGATATCGATCGGCGCTTGCGTGTGGCCGGTGTTGCAGACGCCCTCCCAGTGACTCGGCCCGTGAGGTCCCTCTTCGTAGGTGAATTGGGGTTCGCACTTATCGGAGGCCCCGCTGGGCGTATTCATCTGATGCCCATGCTGATGCTGCGCGGGTTTCTCCGAAGGTTGCGCCGCCTGGCAGTCGTCCGGCGCCGCGTGAATGCAAGCGGGAAAACACAACACAGAGAACGCCAGTAAGCAGATGCCAGGGACTCGGTTACGTTGCATGTCAATAGCCTCCAATGATGGCGTCTAATATCCTTCTAAAATGCCGTAACAATGTACCCCATCAAGCTGGAAACGGGAACCCGCGGTTTTTGCCCGTAAAACCCTTCGAACTTTGGACGCGCGCCGGAGTTTTTTTCGAATGAAACACCCGCAGGGTTCCCAGTCCTTGCGAAACAAGGGTGGAAGATTGTGATGGTCGGGGCGAGTGGATTTGAACTTGAGCCGACTTGCGGGCGTCCGAGCCCGCAGGCGAAATCCCGAGCGAAGCCGAGGGACCTGCTGTCGGAAATGGTCGGGGCGAGTGGATTTGAACCACCGACCTCCTGGTCCCGAACCAGGCGCGCTAGCCAGGCTGCGCTACGCCCCGACAGATTGACGCTCGAAAGAAGAACAACGCTTCGAGCGCACTCAAAAGAGTAGCACAGCCGCAGCGGACGGGCCAGAAGACTTGCCCTCGCTAGCGGTGTCGTCATTTCCAGCTCTTCGGGGGGTCGGAGCTTTCAGCTCCGACATAAACGCTGCAAGCTCCAGGGGGCTTCAGCCCCTGAGGAAAGCGTTTTGTACATAGCCATCAAGGCTAAGCACGACCGGCCTGCCCGCGTGTTCCCTCGCTTCACCGCGCCGCGCGCGCGCTCGCACCTTCGGGCAAGCGAATCAATCGCGCTTCGGTGATGGACGGAATTGCGAGGATGTGCCGCACGATCGATTCGTCCACCTTGCCGTCCAGCCGCACTAGAGCCACCGCTTCGGCGCCCAGCACCGCTTCGCGCCGGCCCAGCGCAAACGTCGCGATGTTCACCCCCAGATTCCCGAGGACCGTCCCGATCTGTCCGATCACGCCGGGCACGTCGCGATTCCGCGTCAGCAACAGAGTCCCTTCGAGCGGCGCCTCGAGTTCAATTCCGTCGAGCGAGAGAATTCGCGGCGTCGCGCCATGCATCACCGTGCCTTCCACCGCGAATTCCTGCGCGCAATCCGCGCAGGCCACCTCGAGCGTGTTCGGAAAGCCGCGCTCGCGCCTCCGCGTTGTTTCTTCCACCACCAATCCGCGCGCCGCCGCGGCCTGCGGCGCGTTCACCAGATTCACTTTTTCGTCCAGCACCGAATTCAGCACGCCCACCAGCACGGCGCTGCGCACTACGTGCGAGCCTAGTTCCGCCGGCTCGCCCGCGTACCGGATGCGGATGCGCCCAAAGCTGCGCGACGACGCTCCCTGCGCCAATAGCGCGCCCAGCCGCTCGCCTAGTTCGAGGTAAGGACGCAGCCGCCGGTACTGCTCGGCGGACATCGCCGGCATGTTCACCGCGTTGCGGATCACGCCGTCGGCGAGAAAATCGCGCACCTGTTGCGCGATCAGCGTTCCCACTTCGTCCTGCGCCTCCGCTGTCGAGCCGGCAATGTGCGGCGTGGCGATCAGGTTCGCCAGCTCGACCAGCGGCGAATTCTTCGGCGGCTCCTCGGCGAATGTATCCACCGCCGCGCCCGCCAGATGCCCCGAGCGCAACGCTTCGGCCAGCGCCGCTTCATCAATCAATTCGCCGCGCGCGCAATTGATCAGCCGCGTGCCCCGCCGCATCTTTGCGATGGTGGCCGCGTTGATCATTTTTTCCGTCGCCGCGCTCAATGACGTGTGCAGCGAAATCACGTCGGAGCGCCGCAGCAAATCCTCCAGCGGCACGAGCTCCACCTCCACCTCGCGCGCCGCCGCCGGCGTCACATACGGATCGTGCGCCAGCACGTTCATTTCAAACGCCCGCGCCCGCCGCGCCACTTCCGTGCCCACGCGCCCGAGTCCCACCAGCCCAAGCGTCTTCCCGCGCAGCTCCATGCCCGCTGAGGATTTCTCCCAGCGTCCCGCGTGGATTCCGGCGTTCGATTGCGGCACGGAACGCGCGAGCGCCAGCATCAGCGCCAGCGTGTGCTCGGCCACGCTGACGGCATTGCCCCCCGGCGTATTCATCACCAGCACGCCGCGGTGCGTCGCCGCCTCCACGTCGATGTTGTCTACGCCCACGCCCGCGCGCCCCACTACGCGCAGCCGCTCCGCTTTTTCGAGCAACGCCGGCGTCACCCGAGTTGCGCTGCGCACAATCAGCGCATCCGCGTTCGCGGCTTCACCCGCAAGCATGTCCGCCGCCGGCGACACCACCACGTCCCAGCCTTTTTCGCCGAGCAGCGCGATTCCGCGCTCGCTGATCTTGTCCGCAACCACAATTTTCATGGCCTTGAGCCTATCGGTCGCTGCCAGCCCTGTCAATTCGCGGGCGCGCGGCGAGCCGTATGGTATTCTTGCTCGCGAAAGAGGCGGAACAAATGGGATATATCGAACGCATTCAGGGCGACCTCACCGCGGCGATGAAAGGGAAGGACGAATTGCGTCTGAGCGTCCTCCGCATGGTCAAATCCGCGCTCAAGAACAAGGAAATCGAAAAAAAACAGCCGCTCACGGACATGGAGTCGCTGCAGGTGCTGCAGACGCTCGTCAAGCAGCGCCGCGAGTCCGTGGACCAGTTCACCAGAGGCGGCCGCAAGGATCTCGCCGACAAGGAAACCAAAGAAATCGCCATCATCGAAGAGTATCTGCCGTCCGCTCCCAGCGACTCCGAGATTCACGACGCGATCGTAGCCGCAATTGCCGAATCCGGCGCCAACTCGCTCAAGCAGATGGGCGCCGTGGTCAAAGCCGCGCGCGCGAAACTCGAAGGCAAGACCGTGGACGGCAAGATTCTGAGCGATCGCGTCCGCGAACATTTGAGCGGAAAATCCTAACCCGGTTCTGTGGCACAGGCAGTTTTGCCTGTGCTCCGTATCCAGCCGCTTGCCGCCGCTTTCCCTGTCATCTCCAGTTTCTTAGGGGGTCGGAGCTTTAGTTTACCCTGAGGTCTACGCCGAAGGGCTCCGACACAACAGGCCGAAAATACGATGGGCTTTAGCCCCTGAGGAGAACGCTTTTATGCATGCCTTCAAAACCTAGGCATTACCCGGCGCTCTCTAATCGCGCTTACCCGCCGCTATCTGGCGCGCCGATTTCGCCTTAATCCTGCTAAATTCATTCCGTGCCGCTCCCCGAAACCATCGCCGTCAAATACACCGAAGAAGAAGCCGAATATCTCAGCATGCGCCCGCTCGTCCGCCAGACTTTCCGCTCCGCGGAGCTGGTCGACATGATCCTCGCCGTCACCGGCAAGGATCCCGCCCGCATCCGGCAAATCCTTCGCTCCGGCACAATCGTGTTCCATTCCTACCGCTACTGGTGGCCGGGATTCGAAGCCGACAGCGAGGCGCTCGCCGAGCTTCTCGCCGGCTATCCGGATTCGGACGCGTCGCGCGCGTTTCGCGCCGAGGATTGCACGGAGATCATCTTGGGATCGAGCGGCTTGGCCGTCCCTAGCGGAGCCGAGGGGTCCGCGCGCAGTGGCCTGCGCATTCGCCGCGAAGACGCGCGCAAGCGCCGCTTGCTGCGCGCCCGCACTTTTTGGGATTGCCTGATGGATCTGGCCCGCGAGTTATCGCCCAGCTATCGCGAGTATTCCTACGCGCTGCGCGGCGACATCTATTCCGCCCCGCTCAACGCGCCACAGCTCGCCCGCCTCGCTGCCGACGCCACGCGCTACGCGCCCCTCGCGCTCCGCGCCCAGCTCGCCCGCCTGCGCGCGCCGTTTCGCACATCGCCTTCGTCTGCCCCCGCCGCTCAATGCCCTCTTAGGCGTCGGAGTACTCGCGGGATTTGGCAGCCCCACCAACCCCCCCCGCAGATCCGCGTGCACCTGTACAAACACCTGGCGTCGCGAGCGAGTGGGACGCCAACACCGCCAAGTGGTCTCATAAATGATTTCCGCCAGGGCAAGGCTTTTTGCCCCGCCGCAAATGCCGTTTGCGGCTTGCCTCGACTTGCGTCTGATGCTAACTTCGCCGCCTTGCACGGGCCAATTTGGGCCGATCCCCCGAAATGCGAGAGAGGTGACGCGTGACGACTGCAAAGCCCTGGAGTTCGACGGCGCCGCCGGGAGAGTTTCAGCCCTACGTTCCGGCGGAAGAAAACATCGCGGAGTTCACGCTGCGCGCTGTCGTTCTCGGTTCGCTCTTCGGCCTGCTCTTCGGCGCGGTGACCGTGTACGTGGGACTTCGCGCCGGACTCACCGTCTCCGCTTCGATTCCCATCGCCGTGCTATCCATCAGCATCCTGCGCGCGTTCGGGCGCTCCACTATCCTGGAAAACAACATCGTGCAGACCACCGGCTCGGCCGGTGAATCTCTCGCCGCCGGAGTGATGTTCACGATTCCGGCGCTGATCTTTCTGGGCTTCGGCTCGGAGTTCACCTTCTGGCGCATCTTTCCGCTGGCTCTGCTGGGCGGATGGCTCGGCGTTCTCTTCATGATTCCGCTGCGCCGCCAGCTTGTCGTGAAAGAACATGGAAATCTAGCGTTTCCGGAAGGCACGGCTTGCGCCGACGTTCTTGTCGCCGGCGAGCGCGGCGGATCGTTCGCCAGCCGCGTCTTCTGGGGCCTCGGCATCGGCGGCGCCTACACCTTCCTGATGAAAACGGTTCTTGCCTGGACCGAACAGCCAGAAGCACGGCCCAAATGGTTTCCCGGCGCATCCTTTCGCGCCGACATCACAACGGAATACCTCGGCGTGGGCTACATCATCGGTCCGAAAGTCTCCGGCATCCTGTTTGCCGGCGGCGTGGTTTCCTGGCTGCTGATGATGCCCGCCATCAAGTTTTTCGGCCAGCTCTCCGGCAGCACCGCGATTTATCCGTCCACGATTCCCATTCCCCTGATGACGCCCGACGACATGTGGCGCCAGTACATTCGTCCCATGGGCGCGGGCGCCGTGGCCGCCGCTGGATTGATTACCTTGCTGCGCACGCTCCCCACGATTGTTTCCGCTCTCCGTTCCGGATTGAAGGATGTGCGGTCCCAGGGAGCCGCCGCGTCGGGGAAAAATCGCCTCGATCGCGACATGTCCATTCGCACGGTAATTCTTGGTTCTATAGCCATAGTCATCATGATGTTCTTGTTGCTCACGTTTCACCCCATCAAGGACGCGAACACCGCGTGGTATCAGAATTTGCTGGCCGGCGTGTTTGTCATCATTTTCGGATTTCTTTTCGTCACCGTGGCGGCGCGCATCAGCGGATTGTTGGGCAATTCCTCGAACCCCATCAGCGGCATGAGCATCGCCACGCTGATGGCTACCTGCGCAATCTTTTTCGTGGCCGGATGGACCGCGCCGAACTACGCGGTTCTTGCTTTAACCATTGGCGGCGTCGTCTGCATTGCCGCGGCCATTGCCGGCGCCACTTCGCAGGATTTGAAGACCGGTTATCTTGTTGGTTCCACGCCCGTTCGCCAGCAGATGGGCTTGCTCATCGGCGTCACCATTTCCACCATCGCCATCGGCGCGACGCTGAACCTGATGAACACGGGACTGCAGAAATACATTCCCACGCAAATTCCGCTCGACGTGCAGGCATTGCCCACCGGCGTGAAAATCGAAAGAGATTCGTTCAGCTATCAGGGAAAGACCTACGCGTTGATTAACTCGCTCGGCTCGAGCGTTGTGCCCGACGGTGAATATCTTTACGATCCGGGGACCAAGGAAATTGAAATTCAATGGGCCCAGGGTATCGGCAGCGACAAGGCTCCCGCTCCGCAGGCGCGTCTGATGGCCACCGTCATCAACGGCATCTTGAATCAGCGCTTGCCGTGGCGGCTTGTCCTGATGGGTGTGGCGCTCGTTGTTGCCGTGGAGATTCTAGGCGTGCGCTCTCTGGCGTTTGCCGTCGGATCGTATCTCTCGATTGCAACTACGGCCACGATGTTTGCCGGGGGATTGGTGCGCTGGCTTGTCGAAACCACGTCCAAGAAACAAGACGAAGGCGAGGCCAGCCCCGGAGCGCTTTATTCCAGCGGCCTCATCGCCGCCGGCGGAGTTTTCGGTCTGCTCGGAATCATCATCGCTCTTCTGCAAGACCCGGAAATTTCAAATCGCGTGCCGCATTGGGTTTCGTCAGTGTTCGGCCTGCCGTGGCGCCCCGATCTGTTCTCGTTTGGCCCGAAATTTCTCGGCCCGCTTGCCGTCAGCAATCTCTTCAGCCTTTTCATGTTCCTTGTTCTCGCGGCATCGCTCTTCTACTTCGCGCGCAAGAAGTTAGGCTAATTGCCAAAACGCAAATGCGCGCGCCTTTGACTGATCTGCGGCCAGGCCTTAGACTTGAGCCGAGCGGCTATGAGCCCTTTATCTCGTGGCTACGGTTATCGCTTCGACCTGAGCGGATACTTTCCCCGCGCAATCAAGACCATTTGCATCGCCTGCGTTTGCGTTTTCACTCTTCAGGAGTTATCCGCCCTGCTGTTTCACCGGGCGGGCGTCGAATTCTGGCTCCAGTGGTTCGGCCTCGTGCCGTATGCGGTGACTCACGGATTCCGAATCTGGCAACTCGTCACCTATATTTTTCTGCACGGCGGAATTCTGCATATCCTTTTCAATCTTTTGTATCTCGCGATGTTCGGCGCGGACCTGGAGCACACCTGGGGTTCGAAGCGCTTCTACACCTACTTCTTCATTTGCGGAATCGGCGCAGGCGTGATCGATCTGACGGTCAGAACGATCTTGGATCCGCACGGTCAGGGTTCCGCAATGGTATCGACGATCGGCGCTTCGGGCGCGATCTACGGGGTTCTGCTCGCCGTCGCGGTGATCATGCCGCACCGTCAGGTGTGGTTGTTCCCCTTGCCGGTAACCATATCCATGCGGGTCTTCGTAATCGTTATGGGCGCCATCGAATTTTTCAGCACGATCGGCGCGACGGGCGACAACGTAAGCCACGTCTGCCATCTCGGCGGGATGCTGGTGGGCTACGTCTATCTTCGGCGCGGCTCGCATCTCTACATCTTCCGCAACTACTTCTCCGATTGGCAGCGCCGCAGGCTACGCAAGAAATTCGAAGTGTATGTGCGCGACCATCGCGACAAGCCGCCCTCCAACCCCGACAATTGGGTCAATTAGAAAATAAAAACTGGAAATTCGGAGTTGGGAAAAGACCGTTGCGCGCGGTTTATCAGCCAATGCGCATCAGGCGCATCAGGTTCGTTGTTCCGCACGTGCCCAGAGGAGTTCCGGCGATGAGGCCCACGATGTCGCCGCGCCGCACCAGGCGTTCTTCTTTGAGCCGGCGTTCGGCGAGCCGCACCAGCGCGTCAATGTCGTGGACGCGGGTAATGCTGCGAGGCAAGACGCCCCAGAGAAGGCTGAGACGCCGGCGCGTTTCCCGGTTCGGCGAGAAGGCGATGATGGGCGGGCGCGGGCGGTACTTTGAAACGACGCGCGCCGACGAGCCGCTCTCGGTGAATACCACGACGGCTTTCATGTGCAGTTCTTCGGCGGCGTGGCAGATCGCTTCCGCAATCGTTTCATTGATCTGCAACTCGGTGTAGCGCGTGGGACGAAGCGGGCTTGTGACGCTGGCTTCCGCTTCGCGGATGATGCGGTCCATCATCATCACCGATTCCAGCGGATAATTGCCGGCCGCTGTCTCGCCGGAAAGCATCAAGGCGTCGCTGCCGTCAAAAACTGCGTTGGCCACGTCAGACGCTTCGGCGCGCGTGGGCCGCGGATTCTTCTGCATGGAATCGAGCATCTGCGTGGCGGTGATCACCGGAACAAGCGCGTTGCGCGCGCGCAGAATGATCTGTTTCTGCACGACGGGCACTTTTTCCGGATTCATCTCGACGCCGAGATCGCCGCGCGCCACCATCACGCCGTCAGTCACGCCCAGGATTTCGTCGAGATTGTCGATGGCCTCGGGCTTTTCGAGTTTCGAAATCACCGGCGTATTTTTGCCGGAACCGGCGATCGCTGCTTTGCCCGCGTGCACGTCCGCGGCCGTGCGCACGAAGCTCAGCGCGACGTAGTCGGCGCCCAAGCGGAGCGCGACCTTGAGGTCTTCACGGTCCTTGGGGGTCAGCGAGGGAATTTTTAGTTTCACTCCGGGCAGATTGATTCCCTGATGCTCACCAAGGTCGCCGCCGTTCTCAACCTGGCAAACGACGTCACGGCCGCGCGCCGATAGAACGCGCAGCGCGATCTCGCCGTCCCGCAAGAGGATGCGATCGCCCTTGCGAACCGATTCGGGCAGCGCGCGAAACGTGGTGCTGACGCCTTCGGCCGTGCCGATGATCTTTCTCGTCGTGATCGTGAAGCGCTGGCCGAAATGGAGATGAACCGGCTGGCCGCGTTCGAGCGCGCCAGTGCGGATCTTCGGCCCCTGCAAATCGGCGAGGATGGCGACCGGCTTCTCGTGGCGGCTGGAGGCGCGGCGGACCGTCGCGACGTTCCGGGCGTGATCTTCCGGGGTTCCGTGGGAGAAATTCAGCCGGGCCACATCCATTCCCGCACTCACAAGGCGGTCAATGATTGCCGGCGAGGAACTGCTGGGTCCGAGCGTGCAAACGATCTTGGCCCTTCGCTTGTTCATCCGATTCTTTCCGAATTATTTCGCAACCGCGAAATCATTCACGATGTGATACAGGAAGACGATTCCCTTGCGGAAGGAATCGAGAGGAATGCGTTCGTCATCCGCGTGCATGCGCATCGCGTCCGACTCGTCGAGAGGAAAGGGATCCACGCCGTACGCTTGAACGCTGCGGAGCCGCAGAGGCGCCGAATCCGTTGCGCCGGTGGACATCATGGGCACAAGAGTAGCGCCCGGGAAATCGCGGCCCGCCACCAATGCAATCGTGTTGTATAGGTCGGAGGTGACGGAGGATGATGGCGTGGACTGGCCCGATCCTGTTTCTTCCTCGAAGCGGATCTGCGGATCGTTGACGAGCTGCTGAAGCTTGGCGAGGAGCGGGCTGAGCATGTTTCCGGGAAGCAAGCGGATATTGATGACACCGCGCGCTTCCGACGGCACAACATTGCGGCGTATGCCTGCCTGCAGCATGGTGGGCGCAATCGTGTCGCGCAGCATCGAGTTCCACCGGGGATTCGCATTCGAAATCCAGCGGGCCGCGTGCTCGGCGCGATCCGGTTCCTCGAGGGCGCGCATCCACTTGGCGGTCTCTTCATCCTGGACCTTGGCGATGCCTTCGAAGTAGGCATGCGTGATGGAGTTGAATTGCACGGGCGCTTCGTACGCGCCGATCTTGGCAATGGCCACGGCGAGGTGCTGGACGGCATTGTCTTTTCGCGGAATCGAGGCGTGCCCGGAGGGACCTGTGGCAATCACATCCATGCTTACTGACACTTTTTCGCTCGCTTGCACACCGACGTACTGGACCTTGCCGTCTTTGAGGAAGACGGTGCCGCCTTCGTTAATGGCGTAGCCCGCGGCGATTTTGTCCCAATGTTTTTCCACGGCGACTTTCATGCCATATTCGCCGCCGGCTTCTTCGTCGCCCTCGGCAAGCAGGATGACATCGCGGTTCAATCGCGCGGAGGAGCGCTTCAGAGCAACCAGAACAGCCACGTTGGCAATGGTCATGCCTTTGTCGTCAATCGTGCCGCGGCCGTAGAGATAGCCGTCTTTCATGACCGCGCCAAAAGGGTCCACCGACCATTTGGCCTTGTCCACGCCGACCACGTCGAGATGGCCCATGAGGAGCAGGGCCCGCGAGGGATCCGGCACCGCGCTCGAAGAAAGGCGGGCCACAAGAAAGCCGTGTCCCGGAGTGGTTTCGAAAATTTCCGGCGTGATTCCTTCGCGCTGGAGAATATCGGCCAGATACTTCGCGGCCACGAGTTCGTCGCCTGGAGGGTTGGTCGTGTTAATGCGGATGAGCCCTTGCAGCCAGAGAACTGCTTCGCTCTGAAGCTTCGGGAGGTCCAAGCCAGGGGGAGGCGGCGCCTGCGGCGCGGCTTGCGTCCGCGTTTGCGCCGCACACGAGAGTGTTCCCAACATCACGAGAAGAAGAATTCGAGCAAACGGGCGCGCCATCTTGATTGCCTCCGGCAGAATCTGAAAGATCATCAAAGAACGAAACATTTGAATACTATCATGGCGAGTTGGGCGCTGTGGAAAGCCGCCCAGGGAGCGTTTTCTGAATTGCAATTGACCATCCAACAGGGCACATGGCAGCATCCAAAGCACGAGAGGGAACCATGGAACGAAGGATGTGGATTCGGGCCGCGCTTCTGGGAACGCTGATTGCAGCGCTCGGAGTGCCCCCCAGCGCATTTACGGCGCTTGCTCACCAGCAACAACAAGGGCCGCAAACGCCTCCGCCGCCGGCGCAGCCGGTCCGTCCGCAGCCTCCCACCGGCCAGGGACAGCAGCAAACGCAACAACAGCAACAGCCGAAACCGCAGGTGGCCATTTCCGCCGAGTCGAATCTCGTCAATTTGGACGCGGTGGTGACAGACCAGGACGGCAACATCATTCAAGGGCTGAAGAAGATAAATTTCCGCGTTCTGGATGATGGCCAGCCGCAACAGCTCACGAATTTCGCGCCCTCTGAAGCTCCGATTACGATGGTGGTGTTAATGGAATTCAGCAGGATCGCGTACGGATATTTCGGATACAAAGGGAAGACTTGGGCGTACGGTTTTTTGAACCACCTGACGGATAAGGACTGGGTTGCGTTCAAAACGTTTGACCTGAAGACCACCCTCCACGTGGATTTCACTCACAATCGCAGCGAATTGGGACAAGCGATCGCTTCTCTGTACTTCCCGGATTTCAGTGAAGCCAATTTGTTCGACGCGCTGCTGGAAACACTGGACCAACTCCGTGACGTGCAAGGGAAAAAATCCATCCTGCTCCTGGCCACCGGCTTCGACACATTCAGCAAGCACACGCTCGATCAGACGTACAAGCGCTTGAAGGAAACAGACATACCGATTTTCTGCGTAGGGATGGGCGAAGATATTGATCTGCGCACGTTCAACGGAGGGGGCGTCGGTTACCTCCAGGCAAAAAACCAGCTCACGCAGTTCGGCGAGATGACTGGGGGCTTCGCGTGGTTTCCGCGGTTCCAGGGCGAGATGCCCAGTATTTTCAATTCCGTGGGCGCGTTCCTTCGCAGCCAGTACACGATGGGGTTCTCACCGAACACGTCGCAGGACGGGAAGTATCACAAGCTGAAAGTGGAAGTCGTGGATGATCAGGGCAATCCCTTCATGATTGCGAATAAGAAAGGCAAGCTGAAGGGTGTCACGGTGTATGCCCGGCGCGGTTATACGCCGCCGAAGGGGCCAGTTGGGGGTTAGAAATTAGAGATTCGAAGTTAGAGGTTTGAGGTTACGTCGCGGCTGAAGCCGCGACCTACAAAGTTCCGTCCTTGCGTTCCACGTCGCTTCACGACACCTGCGGTGAAAATTCCTCAGTAGCCTCGCGCGAGATCGACGCGGTTCAGGAGTTCGCGGCCGTCGAACCAGCGCTCGAGATTTTCCATCAGCAAGTCCGTTTGGCGGGTCCATAGATGCTCGCTCACGGCGCTCATGTGCGGCGTGATGAATGCGTTTTCGAGCTTCCATAGAAGGCTTTCGGGCGGCAAGGGCTCCTGCGATGCAACGTCGAGGGCGGCTCCGGCGATGGCGTGGCGTTCAAGAGCCGCGATCAAGGCGGGCTCGTCCACGAGCGCCCCGCGCGCCACATTTACAAAATAAGCGGAGGGCTTCATTCGCGCGAGTTCGCGTGCGCCGATCATTTTCCGCGTTTCAGGAGTTTCCGGCGCGGCGAGGACGACAAAGTCGGCTTCCGAAAGCGCATCCGGGAGCTGCGCCGGCGCGTAGAATTTCTCAGCGAGGCCGGGATCGCCGCGGCCGGAGCGCGTCACTGCGCGGATGCACATTCCGAACGGGGCGGCAAGCCTTGCCACTTCGCGGCCGATCGCGCCGAAACCGATGAACAGCAATACCTGCCCGCGAAGTTCGCGCGGCCGGACGGTGCCGCGAAGGGCGTCCCACAAATCCTGCTGCGCCCAGCGCGACTGCTGCTGGTAGCGCACGCAATCGGGGAACCGGCGCGCGAGCGCGATGAGCGTGCCAAGAATGTGCTCGGCCATCGGAATACGATGAACGCCGCTGGCATTGGTGAGCTCGATGCCGCTTGCGCGCAGCTCCGGATACATTAACTGCCCTATCCCGGCTGCCGTGGAATGAATCCATTTGAGCTTTCGCGCCCAGGCGAATTGCTCGGGGCGCAGCGAGAAGCCGACAAAGATGTCCGTGCCGGGGAGTTCGTCCTCGAGGCGATCGTATTCCGGCAGATGCGCGACGCGCATTTCCGGCCAGCGACGGCGAATGCGCTCGGGCATTTCAGGCGGCGGGTTCCACAACGAAAAGGGGTGCCGCACGCAGATGAGCAGCTTTGTTTCCGCCGGGAGAGTACGCGTCATGAATTCTTTCGGCGGAGCCAAACGCCGGTGATGGTGGCGACGATCATCAATCCGAGCAGGATTGCCGCCGCGCGGAGCGACCAGAGCGCCCAGGTGGCAACAAAAAGAAGCGCGAGCCAGAGGGCGTTGAGAGGGCGCTCGAAGCCCATGGTTTCTCGTGGCTTCTGGTTGTCAGTTGGCTCTGGTGCCATCGTCTCTATTTGCTCCGTTGGCGATCCAACGACGGACCAGGTTTCTCCCTGCGCCTCTGAATCTCCGTGGCGAAACCTGTCATTTATGCGGAACGCGCAAATCGCGGCCGGTCATTTCCGCAGGCTCGCCCACACCGAGAATGCCAAGCATCGTTGGCGCGATGTCGCGCAGCGAGCCGTCCGGGCGCAGCTGCTGGCGGGCGTCGCCGCTCGCGAGAATGAACGGAACCGGATTCGTAGTGTGATAGGTATGCGGGCCGCCCGTCTTCGGGTCGATCATCATCTCGGCGTTGCCATGGTCGGCGGTGATGATCCAGGCGCCACCGCGCGGACGCAGGGATTGAAAAATCCGGCCGAGACATTCGTCCACCGTTTCGACGGCCTTGATTGCCGCTTCGATTTTTCCGGAATGGCCCACCATGTCGGCGTTCGCAAAATTCATGATGATGGCGTCGAAGCTGCCTTTCTCGATCGCTTTTACAACCGCGTCGGCAACGCCGGCGGCGGACATTTCCGGCTTCAAATCATAGGTGGGAACCTTGGGCGAGGGCACGAGAATGCGTTCCTCGCCGGGAAAGGGTTTTTCCACGCCGCCATTGAAAAAATAAGTCACGTGCGCGTATTTTTCTGTCTCCGCGACGCGCAGATTCTTGAACTCGAGCTCGGCAAAAACGTTGGCGAGAATATGCTCGAGTTTTTCAGGACCGAGCAGATAGCGCAGCCATGGCCACGTCTTTTCGTATTGCGTCATCGCGACGAACGTGAGGTTTGCGGGCCGCGAAGGATCGGCGAACTTATCGAAGCCGGGCTGGGCAAGGGCGAGGGTCATCTGGCGGGCGCGGTCGGCGCGGAAATTGAAAAAGACGACGGCGTCGTCGCTGCGAATCAGGCCGCGAGGCGCTGCAGGCTTACCCGGCTGCAGCTTCCGTGGTGATCACGATGGGAAGAACGAACTCGTCGGTGACGCCCTTTTCGTAGCTGGCGCGGATCGCGGCGATGGGGTCGCTCGATTTCGTTTCGGCGTCGCCGTGAACCATCGCGCGATAGGCCTTCTCGACGCGCTCCCAGCGATTGTCGCGGTCCATCGCGTAGTAGCGGCCGACAACCGTGGCGATTTGTCCGACGCCGAATTCACGCATCTTTTGTTCGAGCTGGCGCAGGAAGTCGATGCCGCTGTTGGGGGGCGTGTCGCGGCCGTCCATGAAGCAGTGCACGAAAACGCGCGATACTTTATTCTCGCGCGCCATTTGCAGCAACGCGAAGAGATGATTGATATGCGAATGCACGCCGCCATCGCTGACGAGCCCGATGAGATGAAGCTGGCGCTCGCGCCCGCGGGCCATTGCTTCGAGCAGCAGAGGCTGGCGCTGGAATTCGCCGCTGGCGATGAGATCGTCCACGCGGGTGATGTCCATGTGCACGATCCGGCCCGCGCCCATATTCAGGTGGCCGACTTCGCTGTTGCCCATCTGCCCTTCGGGCAGGCCGACCGCAGGGCCGGATGTGCGAATCAGCGTGTTGGGAAAGTCCTTCAGCAGGCGGTCGTAATTCGGCTTGCGCGCAAGATGAATCGCGTTGCCTTTCGATGCGGGACAATAGCCCCAGCCGTCGAGAATGGTGAGGACGATGGGCTTGGGGCGTTGAGGCGCGGCCATGGTGCGTCAGGATACACGGAATGGGCCGGAGATTGGAATCGGCCAGTTGCTTACCCGAAAGGGACGCGGTACGTCTAAGCGAATCAGCGCGGGCGATGGGTGTGTGACTTCGTCAGGATCCCGGTTTTCAATTTCGAGTAAGGAGCGTCCGATGCAAAAGCTTCGATTGGGTTTTCTTCTCGCGTTGGCTCTGATGGCTGCGACGGTCAGCCAGGCGCAGTCGTTTGTGATGGATTTGCCGCGGCAGAGCCAGCACGCGGTGGTGATGCAGCGAATTGGTTTGACGGATATTACGATCAATTATCATCGCCCGCTCGTGGGCGGGCGCGAAGTGTGGGGGAAGCTCGTGCCCTACGGGGAAGTGTGGCGGTCGGGGGCCAATGAGAACACGGCGATTACGTTCAGCGATGCGGTGTCGATTGAAGGCAAGCCACTCGAGGGGGGAACATACGGGTTGCACATGATTCCGGGCAAGGATGAGTGGACCGTAATTTTCTCGAAGGCGGCGAATTCATGGGGCAGCTTCAGCTACAAGCAGAATGAGGATGCACTGCGCGTCACCGTGAAGCCCCAGGCGGCGGATTTTCACGAAGCGCTGACGTACGACTTCGATCAGCCGAAAGAGGACTCCGCCGTGGTGACAATGCGTTGGGAAAAGGTGGCCGTCCCGTTCAAAGTGCAGATCAATCTGAGCGAGACGGTGGCGGCGAATTTCCAGAAGCAGTTTCGCGGATTGCGGCAGTACACATGGGAAAGCTGGAACGACGCGGCGGACTATCTCGTCACGCACAAGCAGAATCTGGACATGGCGCTGGGATACACGGACAAATCCATCGAGATCGAGGAACGCTACGAGAGCCTGATGACGAAGGCGCAAGTCCTCGATGCGCTGGGGCGGAAGGATGAAGCCGCGAAGTTCCGCACCCTGGCGCTGGAGAAGGCGGGCGCAACGCAGTTGTATGCATATGGGCGCCAGCTTCAGGGCGAAGGGAAGCAGGGCGAGGCATTTGCGATCTACCGGACGTCTGCCAAGAAGTTTCCCGACCACTGGCTTTCACACGCCGGGATGGCTCGCGTGTACAGCGGGCAGGGCGACTTTGGCAACGCTATGAAAGAAGCGAATCTGGCGCTCGCCGGCGCTACCGATGATGGCTCGAAGCAGTTCGTGCAGGCGCAGATCAAGCGTCTGGAGGCGAAGGAAGACATCAATAAACCCGGGACTTAGCGGACCGTCGGGGAGATTGATTCGTGGACGCGGATGATGGGCGCGGCTGACGAGTGCGCTCGTCAGCTTCTTACCGCGCGGATGAAATCGGCGAACATGCCGTAAGCTGTGGCGATCACTCCGGCCTTGTGCTCGATGATGGAAAGGCCGAACACGTCCATGTCGAAGCGCAGCGCGGACGTGGTGCCTTCGAGCTGCGCGAGCGGGTCGGTGATCGGCAATTGTTCAGGCTTCACGCTGGCGCGGACGCCGCCGGCGGTACGCTCGGCGCTGCAGATCAGTTTGTAGCGCATTCCCGCGGCGCGCGCCGCGCGAACCTGCTCGGGCGTCACCGCGCGAATTCCGGTGCGCTCCACCTGATCGAGCGTGATCGGCACGCCCATCAGGACAATCGCGAGCGCTGCGACTTTTACGGCGGGGTCCCAGCCGTCGAGATCGTCCGCCGGGTTCGTTTCCGCCACGCCGATTTCCTGCGCTTTCTTGACGGCTTCGTCGAGGCTCAGCCCCTTTTCCATTTCGGTGAGGACGACATTGGTGGTGGAGTTCAGAATGCCGCGGAAGCCGCGGAGCTCGACGGCCGGAAGAGAATACGGAAACATCGAAAAAATCGGCGTGCCGTCCATCACCGTGGATTCGAAAAGAAACTTGCGGCCTTTGGCTTGCGCCAGCTCGTACAGCTGGCGATACGCGTAGACGATCGGGCCTTTGTTCGCGCTGACGGCGTGCGCGCCGGATTCGAGCGCGGCTTTGATGTAATCGATGGCGGGCTGGCCGGTGCGGCGGTCGAGCGAGGACGCCTCGAAGAAGACGGTGGGATCGGCGGTCGCAAGCCATTGGTGCACGTTTTGGGACATTTTCCACGCGGGCATCTGCGGAAACTGAAGATTGAGGAGCGCGACCGGATCGAGCCCGTTGCAATCTGCGATCCATCCGATGCGGCGGGAGGCGACGCCGGTCAGTTTCCATGCGATATCGTACTTATCGCGAAGAATCGCCTCCTTCGCGATGAGCAGTCGCACGAATTCCCTTCCAACGTTGCCGAAGCCGATTAGCGCGAGATTATGTGTGCGAATACGTTGCTCCTGCGTTCAGTGGCGAGCGAGCGCGCTACGGCCGGGAAATTTGGCGGCGGCGCCCAGCTCTTCTTCGATGCGAAGGAGTTGGTTGTATTTTGCGATGCGATCCGTGCGCGAGGCGGAGCCGGTCTTGATCTGGCCGGAGCCCATGGCGACGACAAAATCGGCGATGAAGGCATCTTCGGTTTCGCCCGAACGGTGCGAGACGATCGAGGCGTAACCGGCCTTGCGCGCCATTTCCACGGCCGCTACCGTTTCGGAGACGCTGCCGATTTGATTCAACTTGATCAGGATGGCGTTGCCGATTTTTTCGGAGATGCCACGCGCGAATATTTTCGGATTGGTGACGAAGATGTCGTCGCCCACCAGTTGGATCTTCTTACCACTGGGGTTACCACCGGCGCTCGCCGAGCCGGCCCCGCCGATATCGCGCGTCAGGATCTTCCAGCCGTCCCAATCATCTTCGGCCATGCCGTCTTCGAGCGAGACAATCGGGTATTGGCGCACCCAGTTCTCCCAGAATGCAACCATCTGCTCGGATGTTCGCGCGGATTTGTCCGATTTCTTGAAAACGTATTTCTTGGTGGCGCGGTCGTAGAATTCGCTCGACGCGGGATCGAGCGCGATCGCAATCTGCTCGCCGGGCTTGTAACCTGCCGCGGTGATGGCTTCGAGAACGCGTTCGAGCGCTTCTTCGTTCGATTTAAGATTCGGCGCGAAGCCGCCTTCATCGCCGACGGCCGTGGAATAGCCGTTTTTCTTCAGCACAGCTTTCAAATTGTGAAACACTTCGACGCCCCAGCGCAGCGCCTCGCGGAAACTGGGCGCGCCGAGCGGCATGACCATGAATTCCTGCACGTCCACGGAATTGTCCGCGTGCGCGCCGCCATTCACGATGTTCATCATGGGAACCGGCAGAGTGCAAGCGGACCTGTCACTGGGATAGCGCGCGAGATATTTATAGAGCGGCAAGCCCAATTGCGCGGCGACGGCGCGCGCAGCAGCCATGGAAACGGCAAGAATGGCGTTGGCGCCGAACTTCGATTTGTTCGGCGTGCCGTCGGCCTGGATCATGGCCTGATCGAGCGCGACTTGATCCTCGGCGTCCATGCCCGCGACAGCTTTGGCAATTTCTCCGTTGATGTGGCCGACTGCCTTCAGGACGCCCTTGCCAAGATAGCGCGACTTATCGGCGTCGCGCAGTTCGATCGCTTCATGCTCGCCGGTGGAAGCGCCGGAAGGGACGGCAGCGCGGCCGACGGCGCCGCCTTCGACGTGAACGTCCGCCTCGACCGTCGGATTGCCGCGCGAATCGAGTATTTCGCGGCCGTTTACGCGCACGATTTTTATGGACATTTCGATTCCCCCACGCTGTTTGCAGCTCCACTTAGAGCGTGCAGCATCCTATGCCTTCGCGCGTGGCCTGTTCAAGTGCTGCAAGAGTTTTCGGCCGCGGGCACGCATCGCGGGCGTGCCAATGGCGGTGAGCTCTTCGAGCAAGGGGAGAATTTGCGCACGCAGGGATGCATCCTGGCTTGCAAGATCGGCGAGGGCCTGCATGGCAAATGTTCTCACGATGCTGCTGCGATCGCGCAGGTAGTCAAACACGATATCCACGGCGACTGAATGCTCTCGTCGCCTGAGTTTCAAGCGCGGAATCATCTGCGCGGCGTGCCAGCGGACTTCCGCCTCGGTGGTGCGTCCTGCGAGATCGAGAAGCTTATTCTTGTACGGGTGCAGAAGCTCAGGACGCCTCGCTGTAATTTTCTCGACGGCATCGGCGGCGCGGATACGGACGACCGGGTCATCTCCGGCCAGTCCCTCAAAAACATGGCGAAAAAGGGCCGGCCGGGTAAGCACCTCCGCGACAACTTCATTCGACCGGCCGATTGAGCGGCGGTCGCCGCCTGAGAGTTTTTTGAGTATGGGGTGCATCAGCGCAACGTGCTCAACGGACTTCTTCGATCATGCTTTCGTCGGCGACCGCCAGGAGTCTTGTCTTGAATGGCTGAAGAAGTTCGGGGCGTTGCGCCGTTATTTTCTCGAGAGCATCGGCGGCGCGCATGCGCAGGACCGGGTCATCGCCGGCCAGTCCTTCAAAAACATGACGAAGAAGGGCCGGCCGGGTAAGCACCTCCGCGACAACTTCATTCGACCGGCCGATTGAGCGACGGTCGCCGCCTGAAAGTTTTTTGAGTATGGGATGCATCGAACTGCTCCGGCTCTTCGAGCATGGTTTCTCAGGTCGTGACGCTTTCGATCTTCGTGGGCACGCTTACTCTTTTCGCGACAGAAGAAGATAGAAGCTGGCGTCCACCGGAATCTTATCTTCCATCCACGCCTCGCGAAAGCACGATTCGAGATCGAGCCAGTACTGTGGCTCTGCGTCCCCGAGGGCGCGTCCGTAGGCGCTGCCGTAGGACGTAGAGCGGCAAAACCCAGCAAATTCGTGCGGCGCCATCTGGAGAACGAACGGGACTGTGGTGTCTTCCACGAGCGTCAAGAAAGACGTGGCGCGCACGATGCTCTGCGGGAATTCTTTCCGGCGTAAGCGCTCGTCGTGGAACTGGTTCCAACGCTCGCGGAACTCCTGGCGGATGATCGCGTGAATGGGGTCGGGTGTTCTGGGGAAATCCGAGCCGTAGACTGCCAGAATACCGCCGCACCGAAGCCAAAGTGCCACATTGGCCATCACGCGTTCGGTGTCCATCCAATGCAGTGCGGTTGCGATGTTGACCAGGTCAGCGGAGTCGGGAACCTGCCGGCATTCTTCCGCGGTTGACAGCCGCACCTCAGCGCATCGCTCGGTGTCGCGCAGCTTTTTAGCCATCAACTGGTCGGGCTCAACGGCGATGACATGCGCAAAAAGCTTCACAAGGGCTCGCGTAGCCTTTCCCGTACCGGCGCCCAGGTCCATCGCGCAATCGCGGCGCTCCGGTGGAAGGAAAGCGAGGATGCGGTCGAAGAGGGCGGAGGGATACTCCGGGCGAAATGTGCTGTAGGCGTCAGCCGCCGGGCCAAAGCGGGGTGTGAATGTCATGGCGGCGCTGGCTTAGGAGAAAAGAGATCCCTCGGCCCCATGGCGACCCTCGGGATGACGCGCAGTTCGCGTCATTCTGGTTCTTCGAGCATGGATTCCGGACGCACGACGACGACAATGCCCTTTTCCGTGACGCTGTAACGCGCGCGGTCGGCCTCGATATCGAAACCGATGACGGTGCCTTCCGGCAGGCTGACGTGGCGGTCGATGATGGCGCGCCGGACACGGCAGTGCCGTCCGATATTGACGTGATTGAAGATGATGGATTCTTCGACGTCGCTGTAGCTGTTGACGCGCACGTCGTATCCCAGCACGCAGCGCTTTACGCGGCCTCCGGAAATAATTGAACCGCCGGAGACCACGGAATCGAATGCAGCACCGGTGCGCTCCGGATCGGCGAAGACGAATTTCGCCGGCGGATATTGCTGCATCCAGGTATGCAGCGGCCAGCTTTTGTCGTAGAGGTTAAAGACGGGCGTCACGGCGCACAGGTCCATGTTCGCTTCGTGATAGGCCTCGATGGTGCCCACGTCGCGCCAGTAAGACGTCTCCTTCTTGTTTTCGTCCACGAAGTTATAGGCAAATACGCGGTGTTTGCCGATACTGCGCGGAATGATGTCCTTGCCGAAGTCATGCGAGGAGCTCTTGTCTTCAGCGTCGCCGATGAGAATGGGCAGCAGGAATTGCGTGTTGAAGAGATACACACCCATGGAAGCATTCACTTTGCCCGGGTGGAGCAGCGAAGGCTTCGGCTGCGCGGGCTTTTCCTCGAATCCAACGACGCGCCAGTCGTTGTCGGTCTCCAGCACGCCGAATCGATTGGCGGCCTCGGCCTGATCCACTTGCAGAGTTGCCACCGTGACATCCGCGCCGCTCTCGATGTGCTGCGCGAGCATCTTCTGGTAATTCATTTTGTAGATGTGGTCGCCCGAGAGGATAAAGACAAAGTTCGATTGCTCGCTGCCGATCGAATAAATGTTCTGGTACACGGCATCCGCGGTGCCGAGATACCAATGCTGCGAAACGCGCATTTGCGGCGGGAGAACCTCGATGAAATCGCCATGCCCCATCAGCACGGACCAGCCCCGGCGCACGTGCCGGTTCAAGCTCAGCGCCTTGTATTGTGTGAGGACGAACACGCGGCGAAGATCGCTATTGAGGCAATTCGAGAGGGTCATGTCAATGATGCGGTACGCACCCCCAAACGGGACGGCGGGTTTCGCGCGGTCGCGCGTCAACGGCAACAGCCGTTCTCCCAGGCCTCCGGCCAACAGCACACCCACCGCGTCTCGCATCCCGGGCATTGCTGAACTCCTCAGGGCGTTCCCGCCAGATGGCATTCTAACAGCAAGTCGGCGCGCGCCACAGGGCGCGCCCCTGGGGATGGGGCAAGTATTGGCCCGCGGCCAGATTGAGGACAGCATAATAACTATACAATTACCGGCCGAGCCCCCTTTTCCGCCCCGGGCGCAATAATGTCTTGACTTGGGGGGACTGCTCCGATAGAAGAATTTGGCAATTGCCGGTTCGTGTGTGTCCGGCTAAACTAGTTTGATTCCAGAAGTCCAACTCAACATTCAACGGGGGACGGAGGTGAAGTCGCGTGGCGGAAGTTGTGATTCAAGAGGGCGAATCCCTGGAGAACGCTCTCCGGCGCTTCAAGCGTAAGGTGCAGTCGGAAGACATCATCAAGGAGATCAAAAAGCACAGTTACTACATGAAGCCCGGGGAAAAGCGTCGAGCCAAGGAAGCTCTTTCGCGCAAGCGCCTCCGTAAGAAGCAACGGCGTGAGCAGGATTAGGCGACCGTATTACTTGGGGTGCATCAAAGCTGTTTCGTGCCAGCTGTCAGGTGGGAATTGCAGGTGTCCCGAGAGCGAGTCCCTACATCATCTGAAGTGGCCTGTAACGCTGCCTGTCCTGTCCCAGTAAGGTCTCGGAGCAGCGCATGGAATACCACGACAAGGTGTTGAAGTGCGGGGAGTGCGGGGCCGAGTTCGTCTTCACCGCCGGCGAGCAGATGTTTTTTGCCGACAAGGGCTTCAAGAACGAGCCCAAGCGATGCAAGGCGTGCAAGGCCACCCGCGCGCAGGGCAACGGTTCTGGTTCCGGCAACGGCCCTCAGCGCGTGGAAACCAAGACGGTTTGCTCTCAGTGCGGAAAAGAAACAACAGTTCCCTTCAAGCCCACGCAAGGGCGTCCGGTGTACTGCCGCGAATGCTTTCAACAGCGGCGGACTGTCGGCGCCCCGAGTAGCGCGACCGCTTAGCTGAAGCGCTGCACGGCGTGCACTTGAAGTCTGAATCCAGCCGGGTTGCCGGCGGGACTTCGGAGATGCCCGTGTTGTCCGGGTGTACAGGAGTTTTTCGTTCCGGTCGGCGTAAGAATTGGGCCCTTCTCTGATTCCCCTTGCACGGGACGGAGAAGGGCTTTTTTGCCGGCTTTATTTTTTGGTGTTCTCACTCTCAAAGCGTCCGAACAGGGCGCTCGATTGCCTCTCCGTTCACCGCTCAGGCAGCCTTTGGCGCATCCGCCTTCGCGATTTCCTGGAACGCGGCGAGAAACGCCTCCATCTCCTCCTGCGTTCCAATCGTGACGCGGAGAAAGTTGCCCATCGAGGGAAATTTCCGACCGACAAGAATCTTGCGCTCGTGGAACTGCTCGATAACCGGCTTCACGTCGCGATTCATGTTGATCATGACGAAGTTCGCCTGCGAAGGGAGCACCTGCCATCCGGCTTTGGTGAGCTGTTCCGCAAGCCAGCGGCGGCTGCCGTTCAGTTGTTTCCGGCAGGATGCGACGTAGTCCTGATCGCGGAGACCAGCGAGCGCGGCGGCAAGGACGGCCGCATTGGCGTTATCCTCCGTCAAATAACTACCCATTCTTGCGATCGCCTCCTTCCCGCCCGCGGCGTAACCCAGGCGCATCCCGGCCATTCCATAAATTTTCGAAAAGGTCCGCGCCACGACGACATTCGGATACTTACTGATCCACTCGAGCGCACTCGCGTAGTGCGTGTCGTCTGCGAAATGATGGTAGGCTTCGTCCACCAGGATGAGCGTCGAAGGCGGCACGCGGGGAATGAAATCTATCATCTCGTCGCGCGTCACAATTGTCCCCGTTGGATTGTTCGGGTTACATACATAGACGAGTCCCGTTTTCGACGTGCATGCCGCGGCCATCCGGGGAAGGTCGTGGCGATGGTCGGGCGTAAGCGGGATCTTCACGCGCTCCGCGCGAGTCACGCGCGCATAGTCAAGCACGGCTTCAAACGTGGGTTCAGCCGCGACCACATTCTGGCCCGGCCCAAGGAACGCCATATCCGCGACGCGCAAAATCTCCGAAGACCCGCAGCCAAGGATAATATTTTCCGCTGTCACGCCGTGCATCTGCGCAATCGCGTCCACCATTTTCGTGTAGGTGTCGCCGGGATAGCGCGAGGCAATTCCGCCGCAACCGGCAAGGGCTTCGAGCGCTTTGGGCGAAGGACCGTAGGGATTCTCGTTGCCGTTGAGGTGGATGCTGCCCGCTGGCGCCGGCGCCCGTTTGCGCGCCTGGCCTGCGCGGGACAGGTGTGGTGCGGCCAGCGCAAGGGCAAGCGTCTGGCCTATCGTGCGCGAGAAATCGCGCCGTGAAAAAAGTGCCGTGGTCATATCGCACTCCTTCTTGTAACTTCGCCGGATAATACGCTCTGCCGCTGCTGTGAACAAGGAGCGCTCTGCATGGGCGGCTCTGCCGGCCTTCCCGCCGGGTGAGGCCAGCGCTTTTCTGCGTCGCCAAATCGCAATATAATACGCGGCGCGGAGGTGCTCCCATGCTGCGGTATGTCTTCGCGAGGATAGCCTTCGGGCTTGCCTTTGCAGCCCTGGCGGCTCCCCTGTCTTTTGCTCAAGAAGCCGCAGTCTCAAGCCCGCCACCGTATCGCGGCCCGCAAACCCACGTGGACGGGGTTTTCGTAACTCCGGTGCCGGGTGCCTCGTTTTCTGCCACGGCCGAACTTGAAACCACGCAGGTTCTCTCGGACGGAACATCGGAAACCAAGAAAACCATCAATCAGATCGCGCGTGATTTCCAGGGCCGTATCTATAATGAGCGCCGGCGGCTCGTCCCCATCTCGTTTACGGGCACTCCTCGGCTGCTCTCCTTCCACATCTATGATCCCCCCACGAAACTGAATACTTTCCTCGATCCGTTCACGCATATCGCGCGGCAAAGTATTCTCCGGGCGCCTTCACAGTCCGGGCCGTTTGGCGTTGCGTCGGGGGCGTCGAAAGCCCCGGAGAGCAGCCCGGAGGTGCAGGAGGAAGATCTCGGTACTGAGTTCATGGAAAACGTGCAGGTCCATGGCGTCCGCGTTACGAAGACGATACCGCAAGGCGTTAGCGGCACGGGAACGCCAGTCGTCGTCACCGATGAATACTGGTATTCCGACGAGCTGCACATCAACATGCTCGTTAAGCACAGGGATCCTCGCACCGGCCAGCAAACCGTGACCGTGACACGCGTGAATCGCGCCGAACCTGATCCCGCGCGATTCCAGATTCCGCCCGTTTACAAAGTCGTCGACGAAACTCCGGAGAATTAGCTAAAAGCCATCGGGGATTTCTGGGCACTTTTCCCCCAAGCGGAAATTCCCTGTGTGAACAGCCATTGTCCGAGAATCGGCTCCATTCGCGGCCGCATCCGATCGTCGTGGCTGGCAAATCCTAAGAGGTGGATATCAATGGACGAAAAAGTGCTGCGCGAACAATTGACAAAATCGCTCGGCTGGGGCGAAGCCCATGTGGATTGGAAGAAAGCGGTCGCTGATTTTCCGGCCAAGCATCGCGGCACACGGCCGCCCGGCGCGCCTTATTCCGCGTGGGAGTTGCTCGAGCACGCCCGCATCGCCCAGAAGGACATTCTCGAGTTCTCGCGGAATCCGAAACACAAATCACCTGACTGGCCTTCGGGTTATTGGCCCAAGACGCCTGCGCCGCCGAATGACGCAGCGTGGCAGAAAAGCATCGAAGAGTTCGAACGCGACTCGGAAGCGGTGGGCAAGCTCGTCCTCGATCCGAAGATTGATTTGCTCGCGCCGATTCCCGGCAGTTCCGGACAAACACTCCTGCGCGAATTGCTTCTGCTTGTTGACCACAATTCCTATCACCTTGGCCAACTGGTGCTTGTTCGCAAACTGCTCGGCGCGTGGCTCGAGAGCAGCAAGTGACCGGGAAAGGCAGCCCCCCGCGAGAACCTCCGCGCGAAGACCGCTATAATGGATAGCCGGAATTGAGGGAGAGTTCATGAGTCGGCAGCAAGCAGCCGCAGTCTCTGCGTCGCAGGAGGAGCGCGAGCGCATCTGGGACGCATTTCGCCGCTGGGGTTACCTTCAGGCGAATCTGGATCCGCTGGGCGATCTCTCGCCGGAATCCGTGCCGGAGCTAGAGGAATCCGGTGCGGACGCGGATAAGGCGCGGCAGATTTATTGCGGCACAATTGGCGTCGAGTTCATGCACATCGCTGCCCGCGAGCGCCGCCAGTGGGTTCAACAGCGCATGGAATCCGAAGCACCCGCGTCGGATCGCACGGCAATCCTCGAACGCCTGATTTGTGCCGAAATTTTCGAGCAGGTCTTGCAGACTCGCTATCTGGGCACGAAGCGCTACTCGCTCGAAGGCAACGCGTCGCTGTTGCCCCTTCTCGACGCCATTCTCAATGCGGCTGCCGGCCAGGGCGCGGAGGAAGCTGTCCTCGCAATGAGCCACCGCGGCCGGCTGAACGTAATGACGCACATCGTCGGCCGCCCTGCCGCCGAAATTTTTGCGCGGTTCGAAGACTTCGATCCCCGCAGCGTCCTGGGTGGCGGCGACGTGAAATATCACATGGGCGCCACGGGCGAGTTTGCCGCTTCCAACGGACGCAAGATCGGCATGCACCTTGTCTCAAACCCCAGTCACCTGGAAGCCGTGGACCCTGTTGCCATCGGACGCACGCGGGCCAAGCAAACGCGCCGCGGCGAAGCCGGCCGCCGCCAGGTGGTTCCCATCGTCATGCACGGCGACGCCGCGTTTGCGGGACAAGGAATCTGCGCCGAGACGCTCAACATGTCGGGCGTGGACGGATTCACGGTGGGCGGCTCCATCCACATCATCGTCAACAATCTCATTGGTTTCACCACCGTGCCGCGCGACGCATTCTCTTCGCGATACTCTTCCGATCTGGCCAAGCGTTTGCCGGTTCCGATTTTCCACGTGAACGCGGAGGACCCGGACGCCGTCGTGCGCGCCGGACGCATGGCGCTCGATTATCGCCACACCTTTGCGAGCCCGGTAGTGGTGGATTTGATCGGCTATCGCCGCCATGGGCACAGTGAAGTGGACGATCCCACGATTACGCAGCCGCGCCGCTACCGGAAAATCGAGGCGCACCCGCCGCTTTGGAAGATCTACGCGGACAGAATTGGCGCCGACGCGGAGCCAATTGTCGCGCGCGTGCGCGAAGAGCTCGATGCCGCGCAGAAAGAAGCGCTGGAATTAGAGAAGAATCCGCCCATGCGCAAGATGCCGCCCTATTGGGATTCGTACCGGGGCGGACGCTACAACGCGTCGCTCGAAGTGGATACAGGCGTTCCCCAGAATGAGCTCACCGCAATCGGCGAAAGTCTCACGCGCTATCCCGATGGATTCCATATCCACCCCAAAGTGAAAAAGCTTCTCGAACAGCGGCTTGAAATGGCCCGTGGAAAGCGCGCGATCGATTTCGGCATGGCGGAAGCCCTTGCGTTTGGCTCCTTGCTGAAGCAAGGCGTTCCGGTGAGACTGAGCGGGCAGGACACCCGCCGCGGCACTTTCAATCAGCGCCACGCCGCCCTGATTGACACGGAGACCGAGGAAGAGTTTGTGCCCCTCGAGCATGTGGCTCCGGGCGAGGCGAGGTTCGAGGCCTACAATTCGACGCTGTCGGAGGCTTCCGTCCTCGGATTCGAATACGGCTTCAGCCGCGATTTTCCCGAAGCCCTGGTTTTGTGGGAAGCCCAATTCGGGGATTTTGCGAATGGCGCGCAGATCATCATTGACCAGTTTGTTGCCGCGGGCGAGGACAAGTGGAATTTGCTGTCCGGGATCGTTCTCCTTCTGCCGCACGGCTATGAAGGCCAGGGGCCGGAACATTCGAGCGCGCGCATCGAGCGGTTCCTTCAGCTTGCGGCGCGCGACAACATCCAAATCTGCCAGCCTTCCACAGCGGCGCAATATTTTCACGTCTTGCGGCGGCAGGCCCTGCGCGCATGGCGCAAGCCGCTCGTCACATTCACGCCGAAGAGCATGTTGCGCAATCCGGCCGCGTCATCAACGCTGGCCGATCTCGCGGCCGCGCGGTTTAAGACCGTGATTCCGGATAGCGGCGACGGTTCCGCAACACGCGTCCTCCTGTGCACCGGGAAAATCGGCCACGAGCTTCTGGCGGAGCGAAAGCGCCGCAAGGACAATTCCACAGCCATCATTTTTCTCGAGCAGCTCTATCCGTTTCCCGAAGCGGACCTCTCAGCGGAAATGGACCGGCACGCCAACGCGCGCGACTTCGTCTGGGTGCAGGAAGAGCCTGCCAATATGGGCGCGCTCGCGTTTCTATTGCCGCGTCTCGAGCGGCTCTCGCGTGGCCGCTCGGTGCTTTCCGTGAAGCGCTCGGCCAGCGCCAGCCCGGCGACCGGCTCTCATAAGGCGCATGAGATGGAGCAGAAGACGCTGCTCACCGTCGCATTCGCCGATCCCACCAAAGCCTGAGGTTTTTCGCGTTATTTGCGCGAGAGGATCGCGCTCTGCCCCCCGCCGGGGATCGGACGCTGTTCCGTCGAGCGAAATCCCGCGTTGCGGAACATCCGCTCGTATTCCGACAGCGTATAGGCGTCGCCCGCGCGCGTGGCTCCGAGCATGATCAAACTGAAGGCAGCCGCTATGGGCGGCGAAACGCGGTCTTCGTTCGGAACGAACTCGACCGTGACGACACGGCCATTCGGCGCAAGCGCCGAGTGGATCTTGCGCAGCAAAGTTTCGATTGCAGGCGGGTCGAAGTGGTGAAGGAAGCCTGTGAGCAACACCACGTCGTAGCCCGAGCCGAAATCAACTTCAAACGCGCTGCCCGGCAGCAGATGGTGGCGCGATTCAACGCCCGCCGCGCGCGCATTCTCCGTCGCGACGCGCAACACGCTTGGCCAGTCGACCGCAAAGATTTCGGCGTTGGGATTGTGCTTCGCAATGGCGACGCCGTAAACGCCGTGTCCGGCGGCGATGTCGAGCACTTTCCATTTCTCGCCCGCGTCCGAATCGAGAATTGCAGCAACGCCTTCGGCCCCCGGCCGCTGCAGCGGAGCCATGGAGCGCGCAAAATCCACCCAGATGGGGTTGTCGGGCTCGGCGGTTCCTTTGTCGCCCTGCAGCGAGCCGCCTTGGCGAACGACCGCAGTCAGATCCTTAAAATTGTTCATGAGGTCCGGGTGCGAAAGAAACCCGACGACGGAGGCGATGCACGCCGGGGAGCGGCGGTCGAGAAACAACGCGGAATCGCGCGTCAGCGCGTACCGATTTGTGTCCTTTGTCAGCAACCCGTGGATGACCAGGTAGTCGCAAAGGATGCGCACGCCGCGCTCCGATGCATTACACCGTTTCGCGAGCGCCGCCGCGCTGTTGGCGCCTTCGCCGATCGCTGTGAACAGATCGAGTTCGATTGCCGCCTTGAGCGCCGCCGTGCGCTGGTAGGCATTCAAGGTGTCGAAAATAAGTTCGGGGCTAGGTTGCGCAGCACTGGAACTCATTGTGGCCAAAGCAGCCTCCTCAAAAATCCACTCCTAGGATGAACCAACCTTTGCTGACTGTTACAACCTTCGAACGGACGCCAAGAACCCATCAGGCGCTCAGTCGTTTGGCACCGAGCAGGAGGCCTGATGGGTGTCCACTCCGTCCTGATAATTGTCGGAGAAAGCTTTTTTGATGAAGTCCTCGCTGTACCGATTCCCAGCCGCTTTGCGCACATCGTCGAGCGTGACCTGCTGGAACTCGAAGATGACTTTGTAATCAGGCCCCACTGTTGCGAGCAAATAGCCGTAAACGAGGGAGCCATTTAACCTCATCATCGCATGCGGGCCGGGAGCAATCCCCCCGGGAAGCGGGTAATGAACGGCTCCGGCCGTTCCGACGATCCAGCCCGGGAGGACGCCCTTTTGCCAGCAGTTCGTATCGTAAACGTTGTCCAGATAGAAATGGGAGTGGCTGGCCAGCACATACACGTTTTTGTGCGCTTCGTTCTGCGCCATGAGAAGGTCGCGATACACGCGTCGGCCGCTCCACGTCATTTGTGCGGACTCGTTCATGCTGTGCCCGGCGGATTTGCTGTCCGGGAGGGCCCGGTGCATCCCCACCACAATCGTCTTGATTGCAGAGTTTCCCCGGCTGGTGGCGTCCCGATAAAGCTGCTCTTCAAGCCATCGAACCTGTGCGTCATCAAACTGGTCCTCGGTGGCGTTGTCCAGGGTGATGAAATCAACACCCTGAATGACCCAGTGATAATAGGTTTTCCAGCTGTGGTCGCGCTTGTCGTCTGCCAGGCGCTGAGCCCTCAGTTCGGAGGTGTCGAGATAATCGGCGAATTGTGCGAGAAAGTCGTCGCGCGTCTTCGGCGCGACGGTGTCATGATTGCCGATCCCTAAATAGACGGGGAGCGAACCGAACGGTTTGATCTGGTGTTCAAGAAAATCCGTCCACTCGAGATTTACATACTCGAGGGGTGTAATGGTCTTTCCCAGATGTTCGGGCTGGTTCTGAATGTCTTCATCGACGGCATGGCCAATACGGAAGTCTCCTATGTGCCAGTAAAACCGAGGGTGATGCGACAGCACGCTGGCGGCGATGGCCGGCATCACAATGTCGCCGTAATTCCGCGAATCGCCCGACACGGCAAAACACCATGGTTCCGATTCGCCCGTAGTGCGCGATGCCCTGACGAGGGAGGCACTCGCGATCAACGCTAAGATCGCTACGACGGGAAGCCCTGCAAGAATCCTGCTTTCCCTTTTCATCAGTTCCCTTCGAATGCGTTCCAGGTTAGAGGGCTCATTCTCTCGCGCTCCTCGTCTTCATGGCAAGTTTCAAAACGCCGAATTCGCTTGGGCAAACGCTGCGTCTTCGCGTACATTTCACGGGCGCACGGAACATGCCAGGCGCAGAATTGTGCGGAGAGGAATGGTATGCAAGTAGAACCGTTCGAGCTGGAACGCTGGCAGTCGATCTGGGAAAACAAGGTTCAGTTGAACATCTCCGAAAGCGGCGTCCACCCGCTGAAGGTCACAGAGCTTGTGCCCGATGGAGACACATTGCGAAAGATTCTCGACGTGCCGCAGGGCTATCCGCAGTCGAACGGGAGCGAGGAGCTGCGGTCGCGCATCGCGGAAATGTATCCCGGCGCGAAAACCGAAAATGTTCTCGTCACCTGCGGCGGCTCGGAAGCCAATTTTGTTTCCACGTGGGCGCTCAGCGAGCCCGGCGACGAAGTGGTCTTCATGCTCCCGAACTACATGCAGATTGGCGGCCTCGCGCGCGCGTTCGGCGCAAGCGTAAAACCGCTGTGGCTACGCGAACAACTGCAATGGGCCATTGATCTCGACGAGCTGCCCAAGCTCGTTACACCGAAGACTCGTTTCGTGGCCATTTGCAACCCCAACAATCCTACCGGCTCCGTATTGCGTGACGGCGAGCGCAAGGCGATTACCGCGGCGGCTGCCAAGGTGGGCGCTTGGATCCTCGCCGATGAAATTTACCGCGGCGCCGAACTGGATGGGCCCATGACGCCCAGTTTCTGGGGCGGCTACGATCGCGTGCTCTGCACGGCAGGGCTCTCCAAGGCATTTAGCTTGCCGGGATTGAGAACCGGCTGGGTGGTAGGCCCGCAAGACATGATCGAGCGCTTGTGGGGCTATCACGATTACACGAGTATTGGGCCGACGATGCTCACCGACCGGCTGGCCTCCGTGGCGCTCGAGCCGCAGCGGCGCGCCTGGATTCTCAAGCGCACGCGCGGGATTCTGCAGCACAATTACCCCGCGTTGCGCGCGTGGCTCACAGCCCACGGCGGTTCGTTCTCGCACATTCCGCCGCGGGCCGGCGCGATTGCATGGGCCGGACTCCGCGAGGGCGCAAACTCAAAAAAGATGGCCGAAGAACTGCTTGTGAAGAAGAACGTGCTGATAGTGCCCGGCGAACAGTTGGGAATGGGCTCCCATGTGCGGTTCGGGTACGGCGGAGATCCTGAACACCTGCAGCGCGCGCTCGCCCGCGTGGCCGAATGGATCGAGGAAAGGATGTTTGCGGCTTGAGGTTCCTGCGCCTCTTCTCCCCTCGTTGACTTGGCTGCTGCCGCGACGAATAGTATGATTCGCACCCGGTACATTATCCACTCATGAAAGCGCCACTACCCGAAAACGAAGCGGCGCGAGTCGAAACTCTTCAGCGGTACGCCGTTCTCGGCACGCTTCCAGAACAGGAATTCGACGACCTGTGCCGCCTGGCAGCATTGATCTGCGGGACGCCGATTGCGCTCGTCAGTCTCGTGGATGCCAACCGGCAATGGTTCAAGGCCAGGATTGGCATTGAGCAGCCGGAGACTCCTCGCGACACGGCCTTTTGCGCCCAAGCCATACTGAAGTCGGACATTATGGTGGTCCCCGACGCGATGGCCGACGAGCGCTTCCGCAGCTATCCATTGGTCACCGATCAGCCGAACGTACGGTTTTATGCCGGTGCGCCGCTGATCACGCCCGAAGGCCATGCGCTCGGAACGCTGTGCGTGATGGATCGTGTTCCGCGAAACTTGTCGCCGGAGCAGAAAGAAGCGTTGCGGGCGTTAAGCCGCCTTGTGATGGCCCAGCTCGAGCTTCGCCGCGGCGTAACCGATCTCTCGCGCGCTGTTTTCGAGCGCCGTCTTGCCGAAAAGGAAATTGACCAGCTCTTTACAATTTCACTCGACATGTTCGGCATCGCCGGCTTCGACGGCTATTTCAAACGCGTCAATCCCGCGTGGGAGAAAACGCTGGGCATTCCTACCGCCGAGCTGACCGCGCGTCCTTTCATAGATTTTGTCCATCCAGACGACCGCGAAGCCACCCTGGCCGAAGCGGAAAAGCTCAGCCAGGGAATCCAAACAATTTCCTTCGAGAACCGCTATCGATGCGGCGATGGAACCTACGTCTGGCTGCTTTGGAATGCAATGCCCAGCGCGGAGGAAAAGCTGATCTTCACGGTCGCGCGCGACATCACGCTCCGCAAACGCGAGGAGCGTCGCCTCGCGGCCGGCTATGCGGTGACGCGCGTGCTGGCCGGCGCGGAAACGCTTGACGCCGCGTCTCCCCAGATCTTGATGTCCATCTGCGAGGGGCTGGGCTGGGAGATCGGCACGATCTGGAGACTTGACGAAAGCGGCGACCCACCCGTGCTTCGTTGCGTGGAGATATGGAACCCGCCGCAACTCAAATTCCCGATGTTCGTGGAGGCCGTGCGAACACTGTCGTTCAAGCGCGGCGTGGGATTGGCGGGGCGGGTCTGGGAGTCCGGGCAGGCGCAGTGGATCCGCGATATTCAGAGCGAGAAGAACTTCCCGAACGCGCACATTACCGAGCGCGACGGCCTGCATTCGGCGTTCGGCTTTCCGATCCGCATCGGCGCCCAGGTGATGGGGGTGATCGAATTCTTCAGCCGTGAAATACGCAAGCCCGAAGATGATCTGCTCGATATGTTCGATTCCATCGGCAGCCAGATCGGGCAGTTCATGGAACGCCGTCACGCGGAGAGCGAGCTGAAGCACTACGCCGACTATCTGGAAGCGGCGCGGCACGTGCAGGAGGAGGATGCGCGGCGGCTTGCGCAGCTCGTGAAAGAGTTGGAAATCGCGAAGCGGCGCGCCGAGGAAGCCACGCGGGCGAAGAGTGAATTTCTGGCGAACATGAGCCACGAAATTCGCACCCCCATGAACGCGATTGTCGGCATGACCGAGCTTGCCCTGGAAACAAAGCTGACCCCCGAACAGCGGGACTACCTTCGCACCGTCAAGAGCTCTGCGGCGTCCCTCCTGGATCTCATCAACGATATTCTGGATTTCTCGAAGGTTGAGGCGCGCAAACTCGAGCTCGACCGTGTGGAGTTCGCCCTCCGCGATACGCTCGAGGACACCCTGAAAGTGCTGGCGGTTCGGGCGCAGGAAAAAGGGATCGAACTTGCCTGCCACGTTCTTCCCGAAGTTCCCGATTCGCTCTTGGGTGACCCGGGGCGCCTGAGCCGCATCATCGTGAATCTGGTCGGTAACGCCATAAAATTTACGGAGCACGGTGAAGTGGTGTTGCGCGCGAGCCTGGATTCGCAATCGGGAGCGGACGTGGAACTGCATTTCTCCGTGACTGATACGGGTATCGGTATCCCGCCGGAAAAGCAGCAGGGCATTTTCGAGGCTTTTGCGCAGGCGGATAGCTCGACGACGCGAAAATACGGCGGCACGGGGCTGGGCCTCGCGATTTCAGCGCAACTCACCGAACTGATGCGCGGGCGCATGTGGGTGGAAAGTGGAGTCGGGAGGGGAAGCATATTTCACTTCACGGCGCATTTCGATTTGCAACACGCGGCAGGAGAGGAGGCAAAGCCTCAGCCGGTGAAACTGCGCGACCTGCCGGTGCTGGTGGTGGACGATAACGAAACCAATCGGCACATTCTGGAAGAAATGATTTCGAATTGGAGGATGAAGCCGGTCGCCGTGGAAAACGGCGCGGCGGCGCTCGAAACCCTCGAGCGCGCGAGCGCAAGCGGCAATCCCTTTCGCATGGTGCTTCTCGATGGCCATATGCCTGAGATGGACGGGTTCGAAGTCACCGCGCGCATCAAGCAGAATCCGCGCCTGCGCAGCGCCGCAGTCATCCTGCTTACCTCGGTCGGAAGCCGCGAAGACCTCCGCCGCGTAAAGAACCTGGGCGCAGCGGCGGCTCTGACTAAGCCGATTAAGCAATCCGAGCTTTGGGATGCGATCGTGACCGCGCTGCTGCCGCCGGGCGACCGGAAGAAACGTCCTTCGGCGGCGCGAATCGCCTCGCGAGGCTCGCGCAAGCCGATGCGCATTCTGGTAGCCGAAGATAATCCAGTGAATCAGGAACTCGTGCTGCATCTGCTCGAGAGGCGGGGCCATTCGGTGATCCTCGCCGAGAATGGACGCCAGGCCGTCGAAGCTGTCGGGAAACACAAGTTTGATCTCGTGTTGATGGACGTGCAGATGCCCGAGCTGGGCGGTCTGGAGGCCACGCAGGCTATTCGCGAGAAGGAACGCGCCACCGGACGTCATTTGCAGATCGTCGCCATGACGGCCCACGCCATGCAAGGCGATCGCGAGAGGTGCCTGGCGGCTGGAATGGATGGATACATCGCGAAGCCCCTCGACCCCAAGACGTTTTTGCAGATTGTGGAGGGCACGGGCAAAGCTGAGGCTATAGTGCCGGAGGAAGCTGATGAGACCGGCGGCTTGAACCCGGAAGGCTCGCTCGACGAGGCCGCGCTGCTCACACGATTCTCCGGCAATCGAAAACTCCTGCAATCGCTCGTGAGTACGTTCAGGAAGGATTGTCCGAAGATGATGGATCGCATCCGGGCGGCGCTCGCTGCCCGCGACGCAAATGCTTTGGCCGGCGCGGCCCATGCGCTGAAAGGCTCGGTCGGAAACTTCGGCCCTACGCCGGTGTTCGAGACATCTCGCGGCATTGAAAAAACCGCCCGTCAGGGTAAACTCGACGGCGCCTGGGAACTGTACGCCACGCTGGAAGACGACGTGGCGCGCCTCCTGCCGGCGCTCCACGCAATCGAGCGTTCGGCGGGCGCGGCCGGGCGGCACAGGCGTGTGAATCATACTTCGCGGAGGAAACGATGACCCGCATCTTGGTGGCTGACGACGACCGCACAACGCGTATCCTGCTTTCGGAAACGCTGCGCGCCGAAAAATACACCGTTGTTGCGGTCGCCGATGGCAGCGCCGCCCTGAAGAAACTGAAGGAAGGTAAATTCGACATCGCTCTGCTGGACGTCTGGATGCCGCGAGTGAATGGGCTGGAAGTTCTGGAGAAACTCGGCGATAAAAATGGGCGTACCAAAGTGATTATCATGACCTCCGACGACGCGCCTGAAACTCTTCTGGGCGCCATTCGCGCGCAGGCTTACCAGTACATTGCGAAACCCATCGAGCCGAAGGCGCTGGTGACACTCATACGTGAATCGCTGAGGAGGCGGGAGGAACCGCTTCCGATCGAAGTGGTCTCGGCACGGCCCGAATGGATCGAGTTGCTCGTTCCTTGCTCGCTGGAAGTTGCCGAGCGCATTGAGGGTTTTATGGCGCATCTAAAGGGAGGATTGTCAGAAGACGCGCGCCGGGCCGTCGGGCAGGCGTTTCACGAGTTGCTTCTGAACGCCGTGGAATGGGGCGGCAAACTCGATCCCAGCCGCAAGGTGCGCATCTCCTTTTTGCGCGCGAAGCGCATGTTGATGTACCGCATCGCGGATCCCGGCCCTGGATTTAAATTCGCCGAGCTCAACCACGCTGCAATCTCCCACCTGCCGGACGAACCCACCGCGCATGACGAGATCCGCAAGCAGAAGGGGCTGCGCCCGGGAGGGTTCGGTCTTGTGATGGCGCAGGCCAATGTGGACGAACTCCTGTACAACGAGAAACAAAACGAAGTGGTTTTCGTCAAGTACCTCGACGAATAATTTGCTGCCCCAGCAGATTCATTGACGCGGTGCGTAAGTGGCATGTACGATGAGAGTGCTTCTGAGGGAGGAATCGAATGGCAAAGAAAAGCAGGCTTCATCGGGCGGCGCAATCCATCGGTGCCGCAGTTGGCCGGGCGGATCGCACCGCTCACAAAGTTGCTAAAGCGGGCGGCGTGGCGAAGGAAGAGCTTGCGGAATTGAAGAAGCATGTTGAAGCTCTCGGGCGCCAGATACAGAAAACCTCAAAGCGGCTTCAGAAAGCCCTGAAGTAGATTTGCTTTCTTCCGGGGCGGCCTCTTCCCGGCGCGTTCCCTCCCGGGCTACGCCCCATGCCGGGCCTAGCATCCTCGTTTGCGCGCGCAAACAAGCGATGCGCAATATTTTCCACAATTCGCCCAGCCAGAATCACAATTATTAACACACGAATAATCCGCCCTTAATCGTTACGGAATATTATCAGCGCAAAAAGGGGCTCGATGAGCGCCCGGATGATGTCTCCAGTTGCATTCAATCCCGCGCAGCTTGAGGATTTTGAAGAGGTGCTTCGCCGCGCCGCTGCCTGCTCGCAGCTCGGCGTTTCAGGAGCTATATTCCAAGGAGAGTTACCAAGATGAGTTTCAACGAAATCGGGCAAACTGCTGGGTCGGTCTGGGAGACGCTCTCGAACGAAGGCCCCCTGAACTTCGCCGCTCTGATGGAGCAGGTGAACGCGCCTCAAAGCCTTTTTTTCATGGCCATCGGCTGGCTCGCGCGCGAAAACAAACTGGAAGTCGAGCCCGACGGTGGAGATTACACTGTGCGCCTGAAATAGCAGCCCGTAGCCGCCCTGCGCCGCCAGCGTACGCTTGCAGCCGCATCACCGTACGATCTCGCGGGTTGCCGGGAAGCCACACAAAGTGCTGCCCCATTTGGCTTGTCCGAACGGCAGGGCGCGCTTTCAAGCGTGCCGCCTACGAGTGCGGATTGCGGCTTTAGCGCCGAGTACTAGGCAAATTCTCCAATGTCCTCGCAAAATGGTCGAAACAAATAATTTAGCAACTGTCCAAAAACGCACATCAATTGTGCGCGCCAACCTCTAGAATCCCTTTCAGTTCAACAGCAAAAATGGAGGAACCATGAGCGCCTCGAAGTACCAGCCATTGCCGCCGTTCGATATTTTCCGGACCGAGCCGGAAGGCGTCCTCTGGATCGAATCAGCTGCAACTCTTGAGCGCGCCAAGGAATGTGTCCAGCAACTAGCGATGCGCTCGCCCGGCGAGTATCTCCTTCTGAACCAGGTAACGGGAGACAAGCTCACGATCAAGCCGCACGTCGTTGCCTCGGGGAGTCCCATCGTGCAAACAAAGAACATGTTTGTTCACGTTAGTTCCCGTTCCCCACTGGGCGCGGCAATGCCATCGCAAGCTGTCGGGTGCGGTGAAATACCAGCGGGAATTTCCCCCGGCATTGCCTGACGGGATTGCCGGCAGCCCAAGAATACATAGTTGGTTTTGTATCCGGAGATCTTCATCGCCACAACCCCCATTTGTGGATTCGGCTGTCCCCAGAAGTGGTGGGTTATCGGACTTCCACAAGCCACTTGTCCGATTCCCGCTTAATCAGGATTTGGGTCCGACACCTGGGAAACCCTCCTCCCGAAAGTTATCCGTAAACACCGCGACGTTGAGTAGGTAATTGCATTCTCGCGCTTGTTCCGCATGTCTCCAAGCAGGCATGCGGTCGCGGAACGAATCCGTAATCTGTGCTCGGCACGTAACCAACTTTTTTCGGTGTAGAATGGCGGCCCGATGCCGCTATTCGCAGGAGTCCGGTTGGGACCTTACGAGATTCTGGACGCCCTTGGCGCGGGCGGGATGGGCGAGGTCTACCGCGCGCGGGATACGCGGCTGGGGCGCGACGTCGCAATCAAAGTGCTGCCGGAATCGTTCGCCGCTGATGCGGACCGCCTGCGCCGGTTCGAACAAGAGGCGCGCGCGGTCGCGGCGCTGAATCATCCGAACATCCTCGCCGTCCACGACACAGGCTCCCAGAGCGGAACCCACTACATCGTCACGGAACTGCTGGAGGGGCGGACGCTGCGCGAGCAGCTCAATGAAGGCGCGCTTCCGATTCGCAAGGCCGTGCAGTACGCGCAGCAGATTGCCAATGGGCTGGCCGCGGCGCACGACAAAGGGATTGTGCATCGCGACCTGAAGCCCGAAAACCTGTTCTGCACGAAAGACGGTCGGCTGAAGATCCTGGATTTCGGGTTGGCGAAGCAAGACGCGTCACACAATGCCGCGGCGACGATGACCGGCGCGACGGCGACCACCGCCCATACGGAGCCAGGTGTAGTGATGGGGACGGTCGGCTACATGTCGCCGGAGCAGGTGCGCGGCGAGGCGGCCGATCACCGTTCGGACGTGTTCGCGCTGGGCACAATCCTTTACGAGATGCTCAGCGGCGAGCGCGCTTTCAAGCGCAAGACGAGCGCCGAGACCATGACCGCCGTCCTGAGGGAAGAGCCGCGCGAACTGGCGGAGATGAATCGAGCTGTTTCTCCGGGGCTCCAGCGCATCGTGCAGCGGTGTCTGGAAAAGGAGCCGGGGCAGCGGTTCCAGTCGGTGGCCGACCTTGGGTTTGCGCTCGAGGCGCTATCGGGCTCGACGGCCGCAGTTGCGACCCCCAAAAGCAGCCACACGGCAATGTGGCAACCTGTGGCGATTGCCGGTCTGGTGCTGGCGGCGCTTGCCGCCGGATGGTTCGCGCATCGCGCCATGGGCACGCACCGCTCGAATCCTGCATTCCACCAGGTCAGCTATCGCCGGGGCACAATCTATTCGGGGCGCCTGTCGCCCGAAAACAAGACCATTGTGTACAGCGCCTCGTGGGAAGGCGGCTCTCCGGATATTTATGCTGTCACCAAAGAATCCCCTGAATCGCGCTCTCTCAATGCTAAGGAGTGCATCTTGCTTTCGGTCAGTTCCTCGGGAGAACTGGCCGTTTTGACGGGCGCTCGTTTTCTGGATCATTACGAGTTTCAAGGCACCTTAGCGACCATGTCTTTGGGCGGCGCTCCCCGAGAGGTGCTCCAGGACGTGACGAGTGCCGATTGGGCTCCCGACGGCCGATCGCTCGCGGTTGTGCACGTAGTCGGGGGGAGATTTCGGCTTGAGTATCCGATGGGGACGGTGCGGTTCGAGACCAGCGGAACCATCAGCCATGTGCGCGTTTCTCGCGACGGCAAAATGGTCGCCTTCCTGCACCATCCGCACCCGAGGGACGACCGTGGCAGCGTAATGCTGTGGGATCCGAGCGGACCTGCCAGAATACTTTCAGACGGGTGGGAGGCTGAACAGGGCCTGGCATGGTCAGCCAAGGGAGATGAAGTGTGGTTCTCTGCCGTGCGAATCGGCAGCGGCTTCGTTATGCACGGCGTTACGCTTAGCGGCCAATTGCGCGACGTGCTCGCGGGCCCCGGCGGAATCCGCGTGCTCGACGTCACTCCCGACGGCAAGCTGCTCCTTACGCACACTGAGAACCATTACGTGATCACGGCCTGGATTAACGGCGCCCCTGGGCGCGATCTCTCCTGGCTGGATGCGTCTTTTGAACCAAGTCTGTCGGCGGATGGCAAACGTATCCTCTTCAGCGAAGGCAACGAGTCAGAGGGCGGATTGTACGCCGTGTGTTTGAGAGGCACCGATGGTTCGCCCGTGGTCCGGCTCGGAGAAGGTTTGACCTACGCACTTTCTCCCGATGGAGCGTGGGCCTGGGCTCTTCTGCTGAAAGACCCGCCCGAGCCCGAGTTGCTGCCCACCGGTCCGGGCCAGGCACGGCGGCCGGACAATTCCAACATCGAGAGTTACGCGGCAATGGGTTGGATGCCGGATTCGCAGGGATTCCTTTTTGCGGGGAACGAGGCGGGCCACGATAGCCGCATCTACTTGCAGAGCGTCGCCGGCGGAAAAGCCCGTCCGCTGACGGGGGAAGGGTTCAATGCCCAGGTCACGATTCCCATCTCACCCGACGGCAAACGGTTTGTCGCTTTTGACCAGCACGCGCGCACATGGGAGTCCTGCCAGATCGAGGACGGCAAGTGCGTTCCGCTCGCAGGCAGCGAACGGCGCGATTTTCCCCTGCGGTGGAGCGCGGATGGAAAGTACATCTATGCGGGCGTGCGGCGGACCGTGCCCGGTTTTTGGCGTATCGAGCTTGCCACCGGACGCCGGACGCTTTGGAAAGAGGTTTCTCTTGCGGATCCCGTGGGTGTCAACGATCTGTTTCCCATATCCATCACGCCGGATGGAGAATCATTCGCTGCCTCTGCCAATCGGCGCCTGGACGAGCTCTATCTGGTGGATGGCGTGAACTAGTGAACTAAAGGAGAGCATCTGAATCGCTCAGGTGGGGGAGAACTCGATCGGCAGCATCCCGCAAGCTAACTCCCGATTAGTCGGATACCGGATCTGCCGGGCTATCATTCCACTTCTCGGTAAGCGCGTTCTATAAGAGGGGATGTCAAGAAAAAACACTTCGCCCGCAACTGGAGGACGCAGAGAAATTCGTTCTGGCATCCAGCCCCTGTAATGGAGTGAGGATCTGTGAGGTTCCCTTTTCCGCAGATTCATCTTGCTAGCGTGACGACTGTCCATCGGCTTCTGACGCGGACAAGCAGCGTGGTTGTGCAGTGCCAACCATGGTTCTATCTGAGACTCGAGGCCTATAGCTTTTTCTGGTTGTCCGAGGGGGCATATAGTTAATCGAGAGACTCGCGGTGCTCGAAGCGCACTCTCCGCCTAACGCGCTTATGGATACTCACCCTCGAACCAGAGCGTCGGAAGAACCGACAGACCACCGCCAGGAAATGAATCCAGAGATGGAGGGATTCTCGACCAGACGCTCAAGCTGCTTGTTGTTTCAGATGTTCGGGGTCGAAACGCACTCCTTTCTTCCAGACGATCAAAGTGATCGCAGCGATCTTTCGCGCTAGCGTCAGGCGTGCCATGGGTGGTTTCATCCCTTTGGCAAGGAGCGCCGCGTAGAAATCCTGGAAGGGTCCAGCCACAGCAGCGGCTCGCATGGCCGCGCCCTTAAAGATGTTTTTCAGATCATGGTTATGGTTCTTGTTGAGCCCGCGGACGGCTACGACTTTCCTGGAACGCTTCAGCTGGCCGTGCACCATCCCATATTCCCCACTGTTTCGTGTCTCCAGAGCCAAACCACTGTAGGGCCACAGTTGTCGCTTGGTGCGGAACCGGTGTGGGGTCTGGATGAGTGCGACCAGAAGCACGGCTCGAATCGGACCGATCGAAGGGATCTGGCGTAGCAGCTTCGTGGCGCTATGCTTCCTGCCCTCCGCCAATAGTTCTTTCCGGGCTTGCTGCTGCAAGGAGCGCAGCGCGTCGAGTTGCTGGTAGTAGAGCTCCGCCCGCCGGCGCACGCCAGCTTCGGTGATTTTCTCGAGCCAGGCGGCACGATGACGCGGTGCGTAAACCTGCTGACCAGCACAGAGAATGGCCCAACTCCGGTAGATGGCTTTCAGTCGACTCATCACCCGCGTGAGATCTTTAGTGATCGTCAGATAGCTGCGCGCCAACTCCTTGACCGTTCGTAGGCCTATGTCTTCGTGAAAGACCGAACGGAGAAGGTTCGAGCGCAGCAGTTCAGCGAGTTTCCGTGCATCAATGCGATCGCTCTTGTTGCCGACTTTCAACAGGGCATTCTTCCGCGGATCACAGACCAACACTCGCGTGACATGGGGTTTGAGCAAGGCGTACAACCAGGCCGCGCAGGTGCCTTCTTCGAAGGTTACATGCAAGCTGCCGCGCAGACCGTGGATAAACGCGAGAATCGTCTCCGCTTTCGTTTCGAGAATGGCTTCCATCACCAACTTGCCGCTGGAATCCAACACGGCTGCGGAGATCGTTGCCTGGTGAACATCGAGCCCAATATACTTGGCGTCGTTCATGAGGGTGCTCCTTCTTGTAGGTCGAGATGCGAACGATCAAAACCTACTCCAAGGGGCGCCCTCTTATAATGCGTTTATCAGGCCACTGACGCCTCTCCAACGCAGATCCCTTTGTTATCAATAACAATCGGGAGGTATGAGTGTTTCTGTGAACGACTTATTCGAGCGGCTGAATACTGCCTACTCTCACCTTGAAGATGCCCGAAAGCCATCGGAGGTTTCCGCCTCTAGTTACGCGTGCCGAAGACCTCGCGCAACACGACATTGAGGTCATGGTAGGAATCAGCCGTGAAAGCAGCCAGAATCCATAGCTTCGGGCCGCCCGACGTCGTAGTGGTGGAGGATGTGCCGGTGCCGTCGCCGGGCCCCGGCGAAGTTCTGGTGCGCGTGATGGCCGCCGGCGTCGCTCCCTGGGACGCGATCATCCGTGAGGGCAAGAGCAAGGTCAGCCCGCAACCTCCCCTCACCCTCGGTTCGGACCTCTCCGGTGTCGTCGAAAAGGTCGGCCCCGGCGTTACAGACTTCGCGCCGGCCGACGAAATCTATGGCGTCACCAACCCGCAGTTCTGTGGCGCCCAAGCCGAGTTCGCCGTGGCCACGGCCGGGATGGTGGCCCGCAAGCCTCGTTTGCTCAGTCACGTCGAAGCCGCGTCGGCGCCTGTGATCGCCGTGACCGCCTCGCAAATGCTCTTCCAGTATGCCCAGGCGATGCGCGGACAAACGGCACTGGTCGTCGGAGCCGCCGGGAACGTCGGGGCCTACGCCGTACAAATGGCCGTGGACGCCGGGATCCACGTCGTTGCCATCGCCCACCTCGCCGACGAAAACTTGCTCCGTTCCCTGGGTGTGAAATCCATCATCGACTCCAGCAAGCCCGCGTTCGAGCAGGACCTCCCGCGGGTGGATGCCATCCTCGACACGGTTGGGGGCAGCACGTTTCAGCGCTGCGTCGCTGCGTTGAAACCCGGAGGCAAACTCGTCACCTCTGTCTCCGCGCAGCCGCTGCCGGTCGGGGCCATCTTCTTCTACGCCGAGGTGACCACCGCGCGCCTGCAGACGCTCACACCATTGTTTGACACGGGCAGAATCACAACGCGGGTGGGCTCAATCCTGCCGCTTTCGGAGGCGCGCCAGGCGCAGGGCATGCTTGCGGGCGCACCCCACAAGCCCGGCAAGATCGTCCTCGAGATCGGGCACCCGCAGCAGTAGCGATCTGCGCAGCAAAATTTGTAGTTCCTAAAGCGGGTTTTTCGGTGACTTACTCCAGAGATCTTCATCGCCACGGCAAATTCGTTGTGTCCGGGGAAGGAGAAGCATACGATGTGCGCGCAAGAGGTCTAAATCGCAAACTCCGGTTAAGGTGCTTCCATGAATGGAAAAAAGGCTCGCATATTCTTTATAGGCACTTGCCTGATTCTCGCCATTCTCTTGGTTACGCAGGTTGTGACGCCCATCGTGGGTGGATTTATTTTTGCGGTTGCTTTAGCCGCCTTCGGAGGGGCATCCCATGGTTTCCGGAAAATATGACGCGAAACCCGCGTTCATCGGCGCCGGAACGATGATTGGTGGGCCCGCAAGGATTCGAACCTTGGACCAACGGATTATGAGTCCGCTGCTCTAACCAGCTGAGCTACGGGCCCGCACCTTCGCAATATCCTACACCGAAAAGAATTAGTGAATATCGGTTTGTCTCTCTCAGATAGCTGCTTTTCGCTTGCAATCGGTTTAAACTGTGGTATACTTAATTTGTAAGTAACTGGCGCGAATTCTAGTAGCGCCCCGGCGGGTTTCACGCTGCGGGCGCTTTTATATTTTAGGGGCAAGGGGGGAGGACCGGCACCATGTCGAATCGTCACCATAAGGGGCATGGGGATCACGTCTTCAGTAGCCCTTTTGCTTCATCCCTTCGCATCCAACCTCAAACCTCTAACTTCGAACCTCTAATTCCTAATCGCAACATTCCATTATTAGAATTTCTGCAACTTGCACAAAAGGGGGCACTTATATTTTTCTAATCGCAACAAGTCTCACCCTCCGCAATTTCTGCTTCCCGGTCCGGTCAAGCAGTTGTTGGGCAACGGCAATTTGAGGTTCATTAGCGCCGGGATGCTATAATGACGAACGAGCGTCTAACGAACTGGGGCGGGAACGAGGGGAGTCGCATGAACTCTTTGACCAAGAAAATTGTGATCGCGCTGTCGGTCGTCGTGCTGGCTTATGTGACCACCGGGTTTGTCCTCGGCCGCTCGTCCGACGACAAGGCTTTCCGCGCCCTCACCGTTTACAGCGAAGTCCTCGAGCACATCCACCACGACTACGTGGACGAACCCAACTTGCCCCAGGTGACCAGCGGCTCTCTTCACGGCCTTCTCGACTCGCTCGATCCCCAGTCGAGTTATCTGAGCCCTCTCGAATACAAGGATTACAAAGAAAGGAGCGCGGTGAAAGCCAAGGGTGAATCGGGCATCGCGCTCACGCGCCGCGCTTACATTGGCGTCCTTTCCGTTTTGCCCGATAGCCCGGCGCAGAAGGCGGGACTCCTTCCGGGTGACGTTCTCGAAAAAATCGCAGGTTTCACCACGGACCAGATGGCGCTTGGCCAGGCGCAGCTTTTGCTCAGCGGCGATCCCGGAACGGTGGTCAAGCTTTCCGTGATTCGCCGCACCAAAGCCGAGCCGCAGGAGATGGAAATCACGCTGGCCAAGCTCGCGCCGGCGCGCCTCATCGAAGACAAATTCGAGAATGGCGATATCGCTTACCTGCGCGTGCCCGAGTTCGACGCGGGAATGACCAAACAAATTCATGACAAGCTCGCGCAGTTCGAGCATCAAGGCGCGCACAAATTGATCCTGGACCTTCGCGGATGCGCCGTCGGCGACGTTTCCGAAGGCATCACCACGGCCCAGCTTTTCCTCTCTTCCGGCACGATCACCACGCTCAAGGGGCAGACGGTCACCGCCGTTCCCTCCGCCGCCGATCCGTCCAAGGTTGCTTGGTCGCAACCGGTAAACGTGTTGATCGGCAATGGAACGGCCGGCCCCGCCGAAGTCCTCGCCGCCGCGATAGCCGATAATCATCGCGGCAGCACGGTGGGCGATCGCACCTACGGAACGGCCTCGATGCAGAAGGTGATCCCGCTCGACGATGGTTCCGCGCTGATCTTGACCGTCGCTAATTACTTCACCCCCGGCGGCAAGGAGATTCCCGCCGACGGTGTTTTGCCCACGATCGAAGCGCGGCCTGCCCCCGAAGACTTTTCCATCACGAACCAGGTTCCGTCCGGCGCGCCCGCCACGGTTTCGGCCGACGACCCCGTGATCAAAAAAGCGATTCAGAACCTCGAAGCCTCCGGCCCCGCGCGAAAGGCCGCTTAGTCCGTCGTGAAGCGCTGGCGCGCGTGCGCAACTCCTCTTGGAGTTGCCCGGGTTCGCGGCGCGGCCATTTTTCTGACCTTGGCTTTTCTTGCCTGCCTTTTCGGGTGCGCGAAAAAATCATTCTCAAAAAAGGAATTGCGCGCGGTAACCGCAGAGATCGTCTCCGCCGCGCAAAAAGCGACATCCCGCAAGACCGAAATCACCATTCGCCCGGATCTTCAACCGGAGGGCTCGAGCCGGCTCGCCGCGGACGACATCTTCGTAACATTCACCGATGCATCGCAAATGCCGGCGTTCACACAATCGCTGGACGCGATCGCGCAGCGCCACAAACTTTCCGTGTCCGCGGCTGTTGCCGGAGGCGTGGCGCGCTTCGATCTAGCGTTCGACGGCAGCCGCACGCACACGATTCATGTGGTCACGCCGCTTGCGGCCCGGCCGCGGCCTTCAACGGAGCAAGGCTCGAGTCCGCGCCTCGCAATCATTCTCGATGACCTTGGCTACGACCGCGCGGCCGCCGATGCGTTGCTCGCGCTCCCGTTTCCGCTGACGGTTTCCGTGCTTCCGCATCTTCCGCTTTCAGCGGAAGTCGCCGAAGAAGCGTACCGGCGCGGCGACCAGGTGCTGCTCCACATGCCCATGGAATCGGAAGCCGACGGCGCCAAGCCGGAAGAAATCGAATTGCGCGTGGGGATGAACGCGCAGCAAGTGCAAGGCGCGCTCACCGGAATGCTGGAGACGGTTCCTCACGCCGTGGGCGTGAACAATCATCAAGGCTCGCGCGCGACGTCCGATCCCGGCTTGATGGCGGAGCTGATGCCGGCGCTTCGCCAGCGCGGACTTTTTTTCATCGACAGCCGCACCGCCGCATCCACCGTCGCCTACGACACGGCCGAGCGCTCCGGCGTGCGCGCGGCGTCACGCAAAGTGTTTCTGGACGACACGGCGGCGCGCGATGCGATCCTCGCGCAACTCGAGCTCGCGGCGCGCGATGCGGCGCGCGACGGCGCAGCCATCGCCATCGGCCATCCGCATCCCGCCACGATTGCGGCGCTCACCGAAGGCGTCCCGCGCCTCGAAGCGCGCGGTATTCGCCTTGTCTTTGTATCGGATGTAGTGCGCTGACTTCCCGGAACGCGCGCGAAGGCGCAAAGTTCAATTGAGGATTTCGCTCACGAGTTGTTTCACGCGCTCGGCAATGGCGGGCGCCGAAGTCAGCCCGGGCGATTCGATTCCGATCAATTGCACGACATTCGCAAACTGAGGATCGCGCTGGATGATGAAATCGGCGATGCCCTTTTCGCCGGGAGGCACGAGTTTGGCACGGATGCCCGTGTATGCGGGAACCAGATCGCCGGCGGTGATGTCCGGAAGCAGCGCTTTCGCCCGGCGAACGAATTCTTCCACCGGCTCGCGGTTCTTCTCGTAATCCGTTTTGCTCTCGATGTAGTGCGCGGTGGGTCCCACGAGCACGCTGCCCGCAACCGTTTTCGTCAAATGCGTTCCGAGACTCAAGCCTTCGGGATGCGGCAACGGATAAACGAGATTGCGCACCCAATCCGACTTGGCGCGAACTAGTTCGCAGTACTCGCCTCGCACGGGATAAATGCGATGGCGCGCGAGAGGCGAACCGAGCAGCGCCGCGACTTCGTCGGCGAAAAGCCCCGCGCTGTTCACGACGCAGCGCGCTTCAATTTCGCCGGCCTCGCTCGCGACGCGAACGACGCTTCCGCTCGGTTCGAGCCGCGCCACTTTGGCGTGCGTCACAATGTTCGCGCCCTGCTCCTGGGCGATACGCGCATAGGCCTTCACGAGTTCCTCGCTCGCGAGAATCCCGGTGGACGGCACTTCCAGCGCCTTGAATCCGCGGATGTGCGGCTCGTACGCGCGAATTATGCCGCGATCCACGATGCGCAATCCCTCGACGCCATTCGCGCGGCCACGCTCGAGCAATTTCGCAAGCTCGGGCTCGTCCGCCTCCGAAGTGGCCACGACGAGTTTTCCCGTGCTTCGATACGGAACGCCGTGCGCGGCGCAGAACTCCTTGGTCAGTTGATTTCCGCGGACGCAGAGTCGTGCCTTGAGCGAGCCGGGCGGGTAGTAAATTCCGGAGTGGATGACGCCGCTATTGCGCGAGCTTGCGCCCATCCCAATTTTGGGCATCGCTTCGAGAAGAAAAACATCGTCCCAGGTTGACGAAAGTTCGCGCGCGATGGCGCAACCGACCACGCCACCGCCGATGATGACGATGTTTGCCCGATCCATGAAGAAGGAAAAACGGCGCCTTGCGGGGGCGCGCTACGGCTGGAATCCCACGCTGCGCCACAATTCCGCGCAATTGTACATTTTACCGTTGGTGATCACGAATCGGACATTGCGAATGTTGCGAATGGATTCGAGCGGATTGCCGTCCACGATGATCAGGTCCGCGCGCTTCCCGGCCTCGACGGTTCCGAGTTCCTTATCAAGCCCCATCACGCGCGCGGGAACGATCGTCGCCGCCTGGACCGCTTCCATGGGAGTGAATCCGGCTTGCGCGTAAAGCTCGATCTCGCGGTGCAGGCTGTGGCCGGGGACGGTCTGGTCCGTTCCGGCGACGATGGGAACGCCCGCGCGATGCAGCGCCCCGACAATGGCCAATTCCTTGGCGAAGGATTTCTCCATGAGTTCAGCGGCAGGTGGCGGCGGAGGCGGTTCCACATCCATGAGCTGCTCGCGCAGCTCCGGCGCGACCTTCGTAACGCCCGGCTCGAAGCTTGCCGGGGGCTTCGCAGTGGACGCGGTAAAAAACTCGAAGAGCGCTATTGTGGGATCAACGACGGTGCCGTGATCCACCAAGAACGCAATCGCCTTCCGCGCTTCCGTCGAGTCGAGATCAATATTCGCACGCGCCTTCATGCGCTCGGTGCGATCGGCGGATTCCGGAAGGGGCGGAGTCATGATGGCAACGATGTATTGAATGTGATTGATCTGGTCCTGGCCAGCTTCGATCACCTGGTACGCGTTGAGGCCCTCGGGCACATGCCCGGTAACGGTCATGCCGAGGCGATGCGCCTCGTCCGCGATCACTTTGACCTCTTCCAGTTTCACCGAGCTGTAGATTTTCATCTGCTGAAAACCCGCATCGTGGTACTTGTCCACCCACGCCTTCGCCTGCTCCGGCGTGTCCACGCGCTGAACGCCAAGGGCCAGAGGGCCTGAGCCGTCCACGATTCCCGCAAGCAAAAGCCGAGGGCCCAGACCTTTGCCATTCGCGATGGCATCGCGGACGGCCGTGATGAATTCAAACTCGTTGCCACAGTCGCGCACGGTGGTGACGCCGGCCGCGAGATAGATCGGGCCCCACTCGACCTGCTCGAAATGCGCGTGCATGTCCCAGAGACCAGGAAGGATCGTTTTCCCGCGCGCATCCACTTTCACGGTTCCGTGCGGAATCGAAACTTTCGGGCGAGGACCCGCTGCGATGATTCGTCCTTTCTGGATAAGGACGGTCGCATCCGGCAGCGGATCGCTTCCCGTGCCGTCGATCAAAGTTCCTCCGACGATGGCGAGCGTGTCCGCGCTGCTTCCCGAGATTCCCTTGGAAATTTCCGCAAGTGCGGCCATGCCATCGGAGCCGGCGCGGCCCACGAGAGTTCCCAGCGCGCTTTCGTATCCGTCGCGAACCGCTTCGAAATGGTCGAATTCCGCGTCCAGGGTCACCGCCGCGACGAGATTGCGATTCGCATCGAACCACAGGGTTTCGCGTCCCCAGATCAAACCTTCAATTGTGTAGCGGTCGAGCGTTTCATTTTTCCCGTTGACGCTGACCGCATCCTGCCCGCGCGGTTCGACTTTGACTTTGCCCGTGGGCAGCGTGGCCAGCTCGGCGGGCGAGCCGTGAGCCGCCCAATAGCGGATCATGAGCATCTGCATGGTGGCCGGGGCATAGCCCGCGATGGTGAAGAACTCCTTCGGACGCGGGGCTTCGGTCCATTTGTCGCGGTCGCGCAAACGCACTTTCTCCGGCTGCACTTCCACGGCTTCATCTATGGTTGTGAGGCGCGAATTCTTGCCCTTAATCTCGAACGCCAGAGGTGTGAGGTCCTGGGCGGAGCGGAACGTAGCCGAGAGAGGCACGGAGCTGCCGCGGTCCGTGAACTTGAAGTCCATTTTCACCGCGAGCGCGTCAGCGTCGCGCGTGATCTGGTACGTTTCTTCGCCGATGGGCTGCTCGAACTTGTGCAGGATGAATTTGCCCTGCTCGACAACGGAGGACTTTTCCTGCGCGCCTTCCTGCATCTGCGCAGCGTGCGAGAAAGCTGAAAAGGCCGTCGCAGAAGCCGCCAAAACGGCGGCACATGCCGCGGTAAAGAGGCCGTGAAGAATGCGCCGCCCGCTTCGAGATTCCATTGCTCCTCCCGTTGATGCGGACAAAGGATAGCCGCCCAACCGCATCGCCGCAAGGCGAGATCGAAATGCCGATTCCAAGCGCTCCCGCTTGATTTCGCGCGCTGGACGGCCCAAGATGGCGTTCCCGCAAGGCGAGCATTGAAACCGAGCCGAAAGGCAAGGAGGCAGCGTGAAGCTGGCTATGGTGAAAGCCTGGGTTCCTGTGCTGGTGCTTATGACCCTGACGGCAGGCACGCGATTGCGTTTGGAAGCGAGAACGGCGCAACCGCGCCTCGATGCCTCGCAGGAACAAGCGAAGCAGCAGACTTACGAAATGAAGATTGATTTTGACCGGCGCGTGAAGATGCGCGACGGCACGGAGCTTTCCGCCGATGTCTACCGCCCGGACGCGCCGGGCAAGTTTCCGGTGATCTTACGGCGCACGCCGTACGTGAAGGCGAGCGGCGGAGCGCGCGTGGTTGAGCGAGTCAAGAAATTTGTCTCGCAAGGCTATGTTTTCGTCTTCATGGACGTGCGCGGGCGCGGCGATTCCGACGGGAAATTCGTTCCCTACCGGGCGGATGGATTGGACGGCTACGACGCAATCGAATGGTGCGCCGCGCAGCCGTGGTCCACCGGCAAAGTGGGGACCTACGGCGGTTCCTACGAAGGGATCAATCAGTGGCTCGCGGCCGTGCAGCAGCCGCCGCATCTCACGACGATGATCGCTCTCGTTTCACCCTCCGACCCCTTCGTCGAGTGGCCGACGGGCATTCCGCTTCCGCAGGACGTGAGCTGGTATTTTTTTACTTCCGGGCATGTGGACCAGAACATCGAAGCGGTGGATTGGACGAAGGTGTATGACCACCTGCCGATCCTTTCGCTCGACGACGTAGCCGGACGTCCCAATCAGAACTGGAAGGACCTTTTCGACCATCCCACGCTCGATGCCTGGTGGGAGCCGTTGCGTTACCAGAACAAATTTGAGCGCGTGCAGGTCCCCGTGCTGCACATTTCCGGGTGGTACGACGACGAACAGATCGGGACGCCGCTGAACTACATCGGCATGACGACGAAAGGGCCTTCGCAGGTACGAAAGAGCCAGAAGCTGATGATGGGCCCCTGGCCGCATGCGGTGAATTCAACCGGCAAGCTCGGCAGCGTGGATTTCGGGCCGACGGCGGTGATCGACCTCGATGCTTACCTGCTCCGCTGGTACGACTTCTGGCTGAAGGGCAAGGATACGGGAATCATGGGCGAGCCTCCCGTGCGAATTTTCGTGATGGGAACGAACCAGTGGGTGAACGAAAACGAATGGCCCATGGCCAGCACGAAATGGACGAACTACTACGTTCACAGCGGCGGCCATGCAAACTCCGCATCCGGCGACGGCACGCTGACGACGGACGCCCCCGGCGCAGAGCCCGCCGACGCGTACAAGTACGACCCCGCAAGTCCGACGCCTTTCATTACCGCGCCGTCCTTCGCGCAAATCGGAGGTCCGGACGACTATCGCGAGGTGGAAAAACGCGACGACGTTTTGGTGTACTCGACGGATCCGGTGACGGATGACACCGAAGTCTGCGGACCTATCCGCGCGGAGGTGTACGCCGCATCGAGCGCGCGCGACACGGATTTCATGGTGAAGCTGATTGACGTGTGGCCGGACGGCTATGCCGAGCGCTTGATAGACGGCATGGTCCGCGCGCGGTACCGCGATGGAATGACGTCCGCGTCATTGATCGAGCCGGGAAAGACGTACCGCTACAATGTGGATGCGTGGAACACGTGCGAGACGTTCCAGAAAGGCCACCGCATCCGCGTGGAGATTGCGTCGAGCGCCACGCCAAAGTACGACCGCAACCCCAACACGGGTGAAGCGCTCGGGAAGACGACAACGACACAGGCCGCCGATCAGAAGATATTCCACGACCGCGAGCATCCGACACATCTGATTCTGCCGGTTGTGCCGGCGCAGTAGAGAAATCGCAAAATGAGGACCGCGATGAGAAAACTCGCCATGATGGCAGTGATTCTACTTTTTTCGGTGGCGCTCGGGGCGCAGGAAAAACCGAAGGCCAGTCCTGCGGCGCCCAAGGCAGCAACGAAAGCGAAGGCAAGCTCGCCGCTCGACGATGCCATGCGCGCGATGTTCGGATTGCGCCAATTCCTCGAGGCCCAGATTTCGCCGGACGGCCAGCAGGTGGCGTGGGTGGAATCGCTGCCCGGACCGGGCGGCGCGCCCTCGGCAAATACGGCGATCTACGTAGCGAGCCTAAGCGCGCCTGCCGCCGCAAAGCGAATCACAGCGGGCGGCGGGAAAGGAACTGGCATTGACCACAAGGACTACGAAGAGCACGACGTGGCCTGGTCTCCGGACAGCAGGCGCCTGGCGTTTCTTTCGGACGCGGCCAAGGCGGGGCAGCTTCAGCTTTTCGTGACCGACGCAGCCGGCGGCGCGGCAAAACAATTGACGCACCTCAAAGGATTTCTTTCGACCACGGGCTGGTCGCCGGACGGAAAGGCCATCGCACTGCTCTTCACCGAAAATGCGACGCGCGCGGCCGGGCCGCTGGTGGCCGAAACGCCGGACGAAGGCGTGGTCTCCGACGCGTATTTCGAGCAGCGCCTCACGCTGGTGGATCCAGCCACGGCCAAGGCGCGGCAAATCTCGCCTGCGGATACATATGTGTACGAATTCGATTGGGCGCCGGACAGCAAGCAGCTTGTCGTGACGGCGGCGAAGGGCAACGGCGACGACAACTGGTACGTCGCGAGCCTCTCGACCATCGATGCCGATTCCGGCGCGATGCACGCGCTCATTGAAACGCCGGGGATGCAAATCGGCGATCCGCAATGGTCTCCCGACGGCAGCCAGATCGCTTTCATCGGCGGTCTGATGAGCGATGAGCCCATCGTAGGCGGCGATGTGTTCGCCGTCCCTAGCGCCGGTGGCGCCCCGCGCAATCTCACCCCCGGACGGAAGGCTACCGCTACCTCCATCACCTGGTCGCCCGGCTTGGGTGGCATCCTCGCTTCCGGAATCATCGCTGGTCAAGTTTCGCTCGATAGAATCGATCTCGACGGAGGCAGCTCGACGAACGTCTGGACGGGTGCCGAACGCCTCTCACAGAATTCTTTCACTCCCTATATTTCGGTGGCGCGCGACGGAAAAACTTCCGCCGTGATTCGCCAGAGTTTCGCGGAGCCGCCGGAAGTCTGGGCCGGGCCAATAGGCAGCTGGACGCAGATCACGCATCGCAACACGCAGTTGAAGCCAGCCTGGGGCGAAGTGAAGAGCCTCCACTGGAAAATGGAGATCGGCGACGTGCAGGGCTGGCTCATCTATCCACACGATTTCGATCCGGCAAAGAAGTATCCGCTGGTGGTGCGCGTCCACGGCGGACCCGCATGGGCTGTGACGCCCGAGTGGCCGACGCGCTGGGACTATGTGATGGCGCTGCCGTCGCAGGGTTACTTCGTGCTGGAGCCGAATCCGCGCGGAAGCTATGGCATGGGCGAAAATTTTACGAAGGCGAACGTCAAGGATTTCGGCGGCGGCGATTTCCGCGACATCCTCGCCGGCGTGGACGCGGCCATCCAAGTGGCGCCGATCGATCCCGAGCGCGTCGGCATCACGGGCTGGAGTTACGGCGGCTACATGACCATGTGGGCGGTGACGCAAACCAACCGCTTTCGCGCGGCGGTGGCCGGGGCCGGGCTTTCCGACTGGCTGAGCTACACGGGCGAGAACAAAATCGACCAGTGGATGACGCCGTATTTCGGCGCGTCGGTCTACGACGATCCGGCGGTGTATGCCAAGAGCGCGCCCATGACCTTCATCAAGAATGCCAAAACGCCCACGCTGGTCGTGGTGGGCGACCGCGACGGCGAGTGCCCTCCGGGCCAGTCGTATGAATTCTGGCACGCGCTGAAGGCGTTTGGCGTGCCCACACAGTTCGTGATCTACGAAAATGAAGGACACCTGTTCGCCAACCCGGAGCACAGCCGCGACGTTACCCAGCGCGCCGCTCGCTGGTTCGACCAGTATCTGAAGGCCGCAAAATAGCGGCGGGCGCGGTGCGACGTTTTGTGTCCTGTCTTTTCGTACAGGGCGCGTACTTGCACTAAATCTGGCCGCGCGGCCTATTTCCTCGCGCGCGCTCGCACATTAAGCTTCTTTCCAAGCAGGCCCCGCAAAAAGTGGCGGGGCAAGGAAGGAGCCTAATGTCCCACTGGATAGGAACCACGTCTCCATCAGATGCGGGGATGACCGACTTCAAAGAATGCTTGAAGTATTTGCGCGACGGCGATCCCGATGAAGCTCTTCTGCATGCCCGGCGCGCTCTGGGTGTTGCGCCAAAGAATCCGTTCTATCTCTCCTACACCGGGCTGCTCGCGGCGCTTGCCGAACGCCGCTACGGCGACGCCGAGAGCCTGTGCCAGGAAGCGCTGGGAATGAAAGTGAACCATGCCCAGCTTTACTTGAACCTGGCGGAGGTCTATCAACAGGGCGGGCGAACGTCGGAAGCCATCGGAATTCTCGAAAAAGGGCTGGTTTCCGCGGGCCGGGATTTTCGAATTCGCCGCGCGCTGGAAAGGATTGGGGTCCGCAGAGCGCCCGTGCTGACCTTTCTGCACCGCGCCCATCCGATGAACCGCGCGCTCGGAAGATGGCGGCATCGCTTCACCGGGCCACACAAAGCGGCCTAGCGGCACAATCTCTCGCTGCCACAGTATCTCCCTGGGACCGGAGCGGGTGAATCGCACGTTCACCCGCTCTTTTTTTCGCTGGTCGAGATGGATTCCCGCGTGGAAACCAACCTTAGCCCTGTCCGAGGGGAAGGAAGTACTGCGTGCCTTTCACGGGCTGGTGCAATCGGCGGAGCAGCTCCTGCAAATCCTGGTTGCGCTCGACGAAGTCAATTTCCGAAGTATCCACCACAAGCAGATTCGAGGCGGAGTAGCGGAAGAAAAAGTGCTCGTAGGCGTTGGCCACCGCTTCGACATATTCGGGGGAAATCTGCGTCTCGGCGGGATCGCCTTTTTTCGATACGCGCTTGCGCAGGACGTCCGGCTTAGCCTGGAGATAGATCACCAGATCGGCAGGGGGAACCGACGGCGCCAGCATGTCGAAGTAACGCTCGTATAGCTTCAGTTCTTCATCGCCCAGATTGATGTAGGCAAAAATCTTGTCTTTCTCGAACAGGAAATCACTGACGATGGGAGCCGCATCCACTTCGGGACTTGTTCCGGCGAGGAGGCGATGACGCTCGTAGAGGAAATACATCTGAGCGCGAAACGCGGCGCCGGGCTTTTCGTCGTAAAAATCGGCGAGAAATGGATTGTCTTCGCAATCGAAGATGCGGCGAGCGTGGAGGCGTTCGGCCAAAACCTTCGCCAGCGTGGACTTGCCCACGCGAATGGGACCTTCGACGACGATATGGCGGGGCGGCTTAAACGTGGGAGCGGTCACGCCGCAGGATTATAGCAGACGCTCCTGAACTTTGAATTTCGCATGATTCCAGCGCGCGCGAGGCGTTGCCCATTGTCTGCGTGGGACTGAACGATCCGCCTGCCCGTCGACGCGGCGAAGAAATGCAACCTTGAGAGGCTGGGCGAGTTGAAGTTCGAGCTGGGTTGAAGGCTGTCACCAACTGCGGGCGATGGCGGTAACGATGCGGCCGAGCGCGTCCACATCGCGCGTATCGACCACTTCGGCAGGCGAATGCGAATAGCGCAGCGGCCAGCCGAGGGCAACATCCACGGAGCCATAGCGGACGAAAGCGGAACCGTCGTTGCCGCCGCCGGTCACACCGTATTGCACGGGAATGTGATTGGCAGCCGCGAGCTTTACAACTTTCTCGACGAGGTCGCGCGGAACGATATTGGAATTGTCCACGGCGCGGACGACAAAACCCTTCCCCAGTTGCGCATCAGCGAAGCGCTTGTTTTCAAGCGGCGAATCCGAGCTGACGAACGTATCCACGGCGAAAACGTAATCGGGAGCGTGGCCTTCGGCGGCGAGCCGAGCCGCGAGTTTTCCGGCGCCCACCAAACCAATCTCTTCACCCGTGGAAAAGACGAACGTAACGTCGCGATCCTTGAGCGGGCCGCCAAGCGCCCATGCGGCTGAAATCAGCGCGGTGCAGCCGACGCGGTCGTCGAAGCTGCGGCCGTTCGCGCTGGTGCCGAGGAGCGGGCGGTACGCTTTCGGAATCGTAATCGAGTCTCCCACTTTGATTCCGAGTTTTTCGACTTCTTCCGGCGTGCGCGCGCCGACGTCAATCCGAATCGGCGCGTGCTGGCCGCGGGGCCATTCGAATTTCGGCTCGTCCCAGCCATTAGGCAATTCATAGATGGCGTCGAAATGGCGGTCTCCGCTATGCACGAGCGCCTGATGGCCGGCGTAGAAGCTCATTTCGCCGCCGCTCCATTCCGCTTCGAGGCGGCCGTCTTTCGAGATGGATTTGACGTCGATTCCGATTTCGTCCATGTGCGCGACGACGAGGAGCTTCGGCGTCTTCGCGCCTGCCGCCGCAGTGCCGACACGGACGATGAGATTGCCGGCGTCATCTGTTTCAGGTTTGGCCCACTTAGGAAGGAGGTCCGCAACTGCGGAGCGCATCGGGCCTTCGTGGCCACTGGCTGCGTACACGGGAGTAAGCCGCGTGAGAATTTCGGTGGGAGTCGGCATTTTCGAAGAGGCAATCGTGCCGTCGCGAGGGAAGCCGTAATCTATGGCATAGGCCGGTGGCCGTTCTCCACCGACATACAGATTCAGCAGATCGGCGAGATTCGCGAGGTCTTTCGAGTCGATCAACTCGGCAGGCGTCGAAGGCCATGCCACGGCGATTCCGATGTGCGCCCACTTCGCGGGCATACTTGGCGGCGGCAAATAGCTCGGCGGAATCATGCCGGCGGAGTAATCGGTTTGAACCGGAATCTGATAATTGCCCGCGACGTGTTGGAGGTCGGGGGCAAGGCCTTCCAGTGAACCGTCGGTTTTTTCGACGCCGATCAGAACGCCGCTGCCCGGCTCGCGGCGCGGCGCGCGATGGATGTTTTCAACGCCGGCGATGGGACCGCCCGGAAAAAGGCGGCCGACGTAAACCATCTCGTCAAATTGGTTCGTGCTGAGGATGCGCTGAAGCCCGCGCGCGCCGGTCCATTGCTGCACGACAAACGCAACGGTCAGCGTCCCTTTTACCTTCGAGGCATCGATACCGCGAAGAAGCTCGACGAGTGCAGCGGCCCCGAACCGGTCGCCGATCGAGGCACCCGCCATCCTGGCGTAGCCGAGTTCGCCGAGTTGCCGGTTGATGACGATGGGGCTTAGCAGATCCACGCCAGCCTTGCGCGCTTCCGCCGCGGAACTTGCGCCAATATCGATGTACATGTTCTCAAGATCGTCCGACTTCGGCGGATTGGTGTGGCCCGGCTGAAGGTGCACGGAAAGCCCGGCTACGACGCCGTCGATCCACTTGCCGCTTGCCGTGCCGACTCTGACGGGCTGTGCCGAATACAATGAATTGAAAATCGGCGGCAGCACGAACTGAGGAAGGCGCTGAACGCGCAGGTACCCATCGGGGGTGATTTCGCTGACGACGAAACCGGGTTCGTCCATGGGAGTCGCAATCAAACGATGAGGCGCGCCGGCACCGATCGTGACGGTAATGTCGCCAAGGTTGTCCGTCGCCGGGTGGAACGCGGCAAGCTTCGACTGAAGGATCTTGACCAACCCGCTTTCATACCCGGAAACCGCGGGCGTGGCGACGAATTGCGCGAGATCCCGCGAAACGCTGCCTTGCGCCGCGTCGTGCTTCGCAGTTTGCGCGCACACCGGGGCAGAATGAAACAAGCCCGGAATCAGAAACAGAAAAGCGAAGGCGAAAAACCGGATAGAACGGCGCCGAGGTCCTGCCTGCGCTTGGGTAGAGGTCGCGGTTGATTTCATCGCGCCCAACTTTAGCACACCCGCGCAAACCGCCGGAGGAAACGTAACGCCAGCGCATTGTGTACTGCATGACTTTAGCGTGAACTGACGGGCGCGGAGGGTGACAGTGAAACTTGCGGAAAGACGGCGAGAACGGCAGGGAGTTCGAGCCGAAACGTGCAGCCCCCTTCGGGCCGGTTGAATCCCCGGATGGTGCCGCCGTGTTCCTGCATCACACCGTAGCATATGCTGAGGCCAAGACCGGTACCTTTGCCGACCGGTTTCGTCGTGTAGAAGGGATCGAAAACCTTGTCCGGCTCGGCCATACCCGGCCCTGTATCGGAAAACTCGATAACGACATTTCCCTTTTCGCGCAACGTGCGAATCAAGAGCACACCGCCGCCAAACGATTCCATGGCGTCCACGGCATTGCTGATGAGGTGGTAAAAAACCTGAAGCAATTGATTGGGATCGCCGCGCACGGCAGGAAGCACGCTGGGGCTTTCGAGATCAATGCGGATGTTTCTTTCACGGAGGTCGAGATTGCGGAGCTGCACAGCGCCGGTGAGGACCGTGTTGAGATCGAGCAATTGTTTTTCGACCGGCACCTGGCGCGCGAAACTCAGAAGATTGGTGACGAGATCCTTCGTTCGCCGGGCCTGCTCGCGTATCTTCTCAGCGAGAATGCGCGGACGCGTGTTCGCCGGATGCTCTTCCATGAGCACGTCGGAATAGCCCAGAATCGCGGTGAGAGGGTTATTGATTTCGTGCGCGGCGCCGGCGGCCAACTGGCCGAGCGAAGCGAGTTTTTCGGATTGCACAAAGTGAGTCTGCAAGCGTTTGACGTTCTCCAGCGATTCCCAAAGCTCGTGTACCAGGCTGGTGCGCTCCTGGTAGACCAGATGTTGCCGGAAAAAGACGAGAGCGGTACCCACGAATAGAGCGGCAAACGTCACCATCAGCCGGAAGCGCTTCACGGGCGCAGGGGCATCGCTTATGAACGTCGTCCAGACGGCAACCCCGACAGTCGAAAGCACTCCCAGCATGGCCACCCTCGCCGGCCACTGCGCATCGCGCCGGAGATTCGTTCGCACGGGCTCGGGTTCCGGCGCCACCTGGCGGGCGATGATTCCCGCGGTTCCCCACCAGACGAACGAAGCTATAAACGGCAACGCGTAGAGACTGCCCGAGAATTTTTGCCCGCTGGAAACCGCCCAATGCGCGACGAGGAAGCCGCCCGTGTACAGGGATGCCGCACCGAAGAGATTGCCATAGACCAAGCGCCAGCCTCCGCGCGTGCGGAGAAACAGAATCCCAAAGCCGACCACGACAACGAGATTCTCGACAAGGTAGCTTTCGAGATCCCGCAAGCGGAAGAGAGTCGGATTGGGCGCGACCACGCTCCACGGCATGGCCGCGAAGATATATACGTAGAGCCACAGAATCGCGAGAAGCAGAAGATCGATCGAGCCGTAACGCAGGGTTTCGCGCATTTTTCGCGCGTGAGGCGCAAGAGCGAGGGCGGCCATCATGGGCACGGTATGCAGAAAGAAGAGCAGATCGCCGGGAAACGGGCTGTGCACCGTACGGTGCATCCCGACCTCGTTGTAGGTCCAGACGAGCTGGCCGGCAAGCCAGAGCGTGCAGCCTGCCGCCAGGAGCATCCAGAAAGCGTTGCGCCGCCGATAGGGCGATGAGGCATTGGAGAGGAGGCACGTGTTGGCAAAAAGGGGAACGAGGCATTCGAAAAGGTCGCTGAATGCGGTCAGCACGGGGCCGCGTGGAAGCAATACCGCGCCCAGCGCAAATCCGCCGACGAAGAAGATCCAAGCTCCAGCAATAAGCCAGTAAGACCGAAAAAATTTCATCCGGGAAGCACCTACGGAATCTTACCGTAGCTCTGCGCGGCCCGGCGGTGAACTTCGCGGAACCATTCCAAAAAACAACGTGAGATCAAGGAGCCTTGACGCGATTGCGAGGGCGATGACGGGTGATCGAGCGGAGCTAGACCCTTGCGCCCCGCTCGCGATCCGATTGCGCGGAGAGGAAGCCTAAAACCAGGTTGTGAACGATGGCGGGCTGATCGGTGGTCAGGATGTGACTGCAATGAGGGATTATCTCGAGCTTCGCGCCAGGGATGCGCGCGGCAAGCAAATTCCCGTTCGCGGGAGGCACCAGCTTGTCGGAGTCGCCGTGAATCGCCAGAGTGGGAGCGGAAATTTGCGCGAGGCGGCTGTAGGCTTCCCAAGCCAAAATACCCTGCAACTGAGCGAAGTATGCGTCGGCGGTTGGAAACCATTTGCGGCGGATCACCATGTCTTCTTCGATGCACTCTCGCGGCGTGTTTGCATCGTAGATGTAAGGTCCGATGGCCTTCGCCGCTTCCTCTGGATTCTCGTGACGAGACATCAATATCTGCAGGACTTCGGGCTCCGCGCGCACGGAGGCGGGGCCACCGGGAGTTGTGCAGCCTAGAATCAACGAACGGACCCGCCCGGGATACTGCAGGGCAAACTCCTGCGCGATCATCCCTCCCATCGAGAGGCCGAAAATATGGGCGCTTTCGACCCCGGCGGCATCCAGCACGGCTGCGGCGTCGGACGCCATCACCGCGATGGGATAAGGTCCTTCGGGTACGTCGCTTCGACCCACGCCGCGATTGTCGAGGGTGATGGTTCGGTATCGCTGCGCGACGACCGGGCGGGTGCGATGCCACAAGTACGACGCCCATCCAAGCCCCATGATCAGCAGCAAAGGGGAGCCTTGGCCCAATTCTTCCCAGTAGATTTTCACTCCATCATTTTCAGCGAAGGGCATACTGGACCTCATCCAGCCGTTTTGGAGACAGCAAGGAAAGCCAAAAGTTTGAGTCTATGAACAGGCCACTTTCAGTATCAGCTTTCCGGTGTTCTCGCCCTTGAAAAGCTTCAGCAGGGTGTCGGGAAATGTTTCGAGGCCCTCAACGATGTCCTCGCGCGACTTGAGCTTGCCGGCCGCCATCCATCCCGCCATCTCGCGAGCGGCTTCCGCGTAGCGGTTCGCGTAGTCGAACACGACCATCCCGGTCATGACCGCGCGATTGACCAGGAGCGAAAGATAGTTCGCGGGGCCTTTGATCCCGGTGGTGCTGTTGTACTGCGAGATGGCACCGCAGATGACGATGCGCGCTCCGCGCGTGATTTGAGTCAGCACGGCGTCAAGAATGTCGCCGCCGACGTTGTCGAAGTAGACGTCAACACCCTTGGGGCAGTGTTTCTGCAAGGCGGCGCGAACATTCTCCGATTTGTAGTCAATAGCGGCGTCGAAGCCGAGGTCCTTTGTGAGATAGCTGCATTTCTCCGCGCCTCCGGCGATGCCAACCACGTGGCAGCCCTTGATCCTGGCGATCTGACCCACCACCATGCCGACGGCACCCGCAGCGCCGGAGACGACTACAGTTTGTCCTGCTTGAGGCTTGCCTATATCCAGCAGCCCGAAATAGGCGGTCATGCCGGGCATGCCGAGCGTTCCCAGATAAACGGGAAGGGGAGCGAGCGCGGGGTCTACCTTCGTGAGGCCCGTTCCGTTTGTTACGGCGTATTCCTGCACGCCGAGCACTCCATAAACGTGGTCTCCGACCGCGAACTTCGGATTCTTCGAGGAGACAACGCGGCCCAGCGCGAGGGCGCGCATCACTTCGCCGATGGCAATCGGCGGAACATACGATTTTCCTTCGTTCATCCAACCGCGCATGGCGGGATCGAGCGAGATGTAGAGAATCTTGACCAGCAATTCGCCGTCCGCCAGGTCGCGGACCGGCTCTTCCTTGTAGTTCCAATCGCTTCGCTTCGGCAGACCGACGGGGCGCGCAGCAAGTTCGAACTTATGGTTGAGAGTGCTCAAGCTCGCTCCTCAGATTTCAGCAACTCCGGTGATTGCCTGTAATGCCGGGATGATAGTGACTCACAGATGAAAGTGACTAACACGGCGGGCATTGTATATAATCGCGCGCACCATGCCAAGCCAAGAGACCCTGTACGACGTTGCCGACCGGGTGGCCACGATCACGCTGAATCGTCCGGACAAATTGAATGCGTGGACGGCGGTGATGGAACGCGAGGTGCGTTCGGCGATCGAGGAGGCCGAGCGGGACTCCGACGTGCGCGTAATTATTCTGACGGGCGCAGGCCGGGGCTTTTGCGCCGGAGCGGATATATCGCTGCTGAGCGCCGTCGTCGGGCAGGGAGTGAACGAAAAAGTTCGGGCCCAGGCATTGGGCGCATCCGAAGCCAAACGCGAGGGCGTGCAAGCGGACTTTCAGAAAAAGTACTCCTACTTCCCGGCGGTGACGAAACCGGTGATCGCGGCGATCAACGGCCCGGTGGTGGGACTCGGCTTAGTCATCACGCTCTATTGCGATCTTCGATTTGCGTCGGACGCGGCGCGATTCAGCACAGCGTTCTCCCGGCGCGGGCTCATCGCGGAATACGGCATGGCGTGGATGCTTCCGCGCCTCGTGAGCTTGCCGAATGCGCTCGATTTGCTTTTTTCCGCGCGAACGATTGACGCCGCGGAGGCGCTGCGCATGGGACTGGTCAATCAGGTGTTTCGGCAGGCTGCGTTCATGGACAAAGTTCGCGAATATGCGCGCGATCTGGCGTCGAGTGTGAGCCCCCGATCGCTGCGCGTGATCAAGCGGCAGGTTTACGCCGCAATGTTTCAAGGCCTGGGCGACGCGTTTGATCTTTCGCTGCACGAAATGCTTGAAAGTCTGCGAAGTGAAGACTTCAAGGAGGGCGTGACGCACTTTCTGGAGAAGCGCGCGCCCCATTTTCAGGGCAAATAAGAGCACTCCGTGAATTTCGACTTCAACGACAAAGTGAGAGATTTACAGCGCAGGCTGCAAAGCTTCCTGGACGAGCACGTCTACCCCAATGAGCGGCGCTACCACGAAGAGATCGAACGCGACCGTTGGAAACCCACACAAATCATCGAAGAGCTGAAGCCGAAGGCGCGGGCCGCGGGTTTGTGGAATCTTTTCCTGCCGAACGACGAGCATGGCGCCGGCCTTACGAATCTCGAGTACGCGCCGCTGTGCGAAATGATGGGGCGCAGCGCGATGGCGCCCGAGGTTTTCAACTGCTCGGCGCCGGACACGGGCAACATGGAAGTTCTCGCTCGCTACGGAACGCCGGAGCAAAAAGAGAAGTGGCTGGAGCCGCTTCTCGCGGGGACGATTCGATCCTGCTTCGCGATGACGGAGCCCGATGTGGCGTCGTCCGATGCGACGAATATTCAAGCGAGTATCACCCGGCAGGGCGATTCATATGTCATCAACGGCCGAAAGTGGTGGGCCTCCGGTGCGGGCGACCCGCGATGCAAGATTGCAATTTTCATGGGCAAGACGGATCCGTCAGCTCCCACGCACAAACAGCAATCGATGATTTTGGTGCCGATGGACGCGCCCGGCGTGAAGATGGAGCGGCTATTGAGCGTGTTCGGCTACGATCACGCGCCGCACGGCCACGGAGAAGTCAGCTTCACAAATGTTCGGGTGCCCGCATCGAACATGCTGCTGGGCGAAGGACGCGGTTTCGAAATTGCGCAAGGCAGATTGGGGCCGGGACGCATTCATCATTGCATGCGATGCATCGGGGTAGCGGAGCGAGCGCTCGAGACGATGTGCAAACGCGTGCAAACGCGCGTTGCTTTTGGGAAGCCGCTGGCCGAGCAAGGCACGATTCGCGCGGACATCGCAGCTTCGCGCATGGAAATCGATCAGGCGCGTTTGCTGACCCTGAAAGCCGCCTACATGATGGACACGGTCGGCAACAAGGCGGCGCGCTCCGAGATCGCCATGATCAAAGTAGTCGCGCCGAACATGACACTGCGAGTCCTCGATCGCGCGATCCAGGCGCATGGCGGAGCCGGCGTTTCAGAAGATACGTTCCTCGCAGCGGCGTGGGCGGGCGTCCGTACGCTGCGGTTGGCCGATGGCCCCGACGAAGTGCACACGGAAGCGATTGCCAGGCACGAATTGCAGAAATGGGGCAAGCGACCGGCGCAATCGGAGCCGCGATAGCTGCCTGATTGGGGATGAAGGAGGGCAGAGGCAGATGGCACAAGCACAGGCACCGGCAAGTGGGCTCAACATACCAAGGCCGCCGACGTTTGCGACTGCCGACGAGGAGCGCCGACATCGCAAGCAGCGGCTCGCGGCGGCGTTTCGCCTCTTCGCGCGGTATGGCTTCGACGAAGGCGTGGCGGGCCACATCACCGCGCGCGATCCGGAGCGGCACGATCATTTTTGGGTAAATCCCTTCGGCATGTACTTCGGCCAGATTCGCGCGTCGGACCTGATACTGGTGAATCATCACGGTGAAGTGGTGGAAGGTAAGAATCCAGTGAACGGAGCGGCATTCGCCATCCACTCGCAAGTGCATGCGGCGCGTCCCGACGTGGTTGCGGCGGCGCACGCGCACTCGATGCATGGAAAGGCGTGGGCGTCACTCGGACGATTGCTTGACCCCATCACGCAAGATGCGTGCGCGTTCTACGAGGACCACGCAGTGTTTGCGGATTTTACGGGCGTGGTTTACGAAACATCCGAGGGCCAGCGCATCGCCCAGGCGCTCGGCAACAGGAAGGCCGCGATTCTTCGCAACCACGGGCTGCTCACCGTGGGCGAAACAGTGGACGAGGCGGTGTGGTGGTTCGTGACCATGGACAGAAGCTGCCATGCGCAACTGCTGGCGGAAGCGGCAGGCGAGCCAGTGAAGATTGATGCGGCCCACGCGGCGGCAACGAGGGAACAGGTGGGCAGTCATCTTGCGGGATGGTTCCAATGCCAGCCGCTTCTCACACGTATCATCCGCGAAGAGCCCGACGTGCTCGAATAGTCCATGCCGACGCGCGTGGTGGAATCAATTGAGGCGCTAAAGGATCTGGTGGGCCACGAGATCGGCGTGACGGATTGGTTCGTGGTTAGCCAGGAGCGCATCCAACAGTTCGCCGAAGCCACCGAAGACCGCCAGTGGATTCACCTGGATCGCGAGCGCGCGCGCAAGGAATCGCCATACGGGACAACGATCGCGCACGGTTTTTTGACGCTATCCCTCCTCAGTCATTTCATCAAGCAAGTGATAGACGTCCGCGGGCGCCTGCGCTTCGCGGTCAATTACGGGTCAAATCGCGTGCGTTTCCCCGCCGCTGTACGCGCTGATTCCAAAATTCGCGCGCGCGTGATGTTGCAATCGCTGAAGCAGCTTCCCGATGCGTTCGAAGCAGTGTATGCGATTACCGTTGAAGGGGAAGGAAGCGAAAAGCCCTGCTGTATCGCGGAGTGGATTGTCCGCTACTACGTTTGAAGCCGAACGATAAGCCAACTAAATGGCTCCGCTTTCGGCTGTTTGCCACGAGGCGCGCAAGAGAGTCTTCGCGACGAACGGCATTCCGGCGAAGCGCTCGTCTTTCGTAAGCCCCTGATGATAACGGTAGTAGATCTGCTGCACGATTACCGCCAGTTTGAATCGGGCGAAGACGATATAGAAAGCTATCCGCGAAACGTCGCGGCCTGTCTTCGCGGCGTATCGTTCGACGATTTGCTCGCGCGTGAAACTGCCGGGCGAAGTGGAAGGACACCAGCGGATTTGCTGCATCTCGTCGGGGTCTTGCGGATCCACCCAGTAGCCGAGCGCGGTTCCCAGATCGGCCAGCGGGTCTCCGATCGTGCACATTTCCCAATCGAGCATGCCCACAATCTTCGTGATGTCCGCCGCGTCGAGCACGATGTTGTCGTACTTGTAGTCGTTGTGAATCAGCGTGGCCGCGGCTGTCGCGGGGATGTTGGCCTGCATCCATCGAGCGATGCGCTCCACTTCAGGGATGTCGTGTGTTTTCGAGGCGAAGTAGCGCTCCACCCAGCCGCGAACCTGGCGCTCCATATAGCCCTGCGGCTTGCCGAGATCGCTCAGGCCCACCGCGGCATAGTCCAGTCGGTGCAGCTGGGCGAGATTATCTACAAACGATTCGCTCAGGCGCCGGGCAATGTCGGCGGCGAAAGGCAAACCGGCCGGCGGATCCCTGCGAATGATGACGCCGGAAATGGGCTCCATCAGATAGAAGGGTGCGCCCAGGATGGAATCGTCGTCGCAATAGAGCAAAGCCTTCGGCGCCGGCGCGTACGCTGCATGCAACTTCGACAAGACGCGATATTCGCGCCCCATGTCGTGCGCCGTTTTCACCTTGCTGCCGAAGGGGGGACGGCGAAGAACGATTTTCCGCGCGCCGAAACGCAGCAGGTAGGTGAGATTGGAATGGCCGCTGGGAAATTGTTCGACGGTGAGCGGCCCGCCGACACCGGGAAAATGCTCTTGCAAGAACGGCTGGAGCTTGGCCAGGTCCAACTCTTCTCCGGGCCGCACCGGCGTCGGATGGTCTCGCACGTCAGCCATGTCGGTCTTGAATGGGATGGCAGTTAGGCGGCAGCGCCCTGGTCTCTGCTGAATTCCGCGAACGTCTTGCCTTGTTCGGCAAGCTGTTTCAGCAGCGGCGCAGGCTCCCAAATCTCGCCATGCTGCTGGTGGAACTCCCGCACGCGATCGTACACCTTCTTCAAGCCAACTGTGTCCGCATACCACATTGGACCGCCGCGATACGCCGGGAATCCGTAGCCGTTGATGTAGATGATGTCGATATCCACGGCGCGAAGGGCGTAGCCTTCTTCGAGGATGCGCGCGCCTTCGTTGACAAGCGCGTAGACGCAACGGTCGACGATCTCGCCAGCCGGAATTTTTCGCTGCGGAATTTTCGCCTCCGCGGCCCGCTTGCGAACGAGTTGCTCGACTTCGGGATCCGGCATCGCGCGGCGCTGGTCGTCATACTTGTACCAACCCGCGCCGGTTTTCTGGCCGAAGCGTCCCATTTCGCAAAGTTGGTCGCCCGCGAATGCCTGGCGGATGCCGGGCTTCTCGAGATGGCGATATTCCTTTCGAATGCGCCAGCCGACGTCGAGGCCGGCAAGATCTCCAACGGCGAGCGGGCCCATCGCCATTCCGAAGTCATACAGCGCACTATCCACTTCCTGCACGCTGGCGCCTTCTTCAACCAGAAACACCGATTCGCGAACGTAGCCATGAAACATCCGGTTGCCGACGAAGCCCCGGCAATTGCCCACCAGCACGCCAATCTTGCCGGCCTTCTTCGAAAGCTGCATGCAGGTGGCGATTACTTCCTTGCTGGTCGCTTTGCCGCGGACAATCTCGAGCAATCGCATCACGTTGGCGGGGCTGAAGAAATGCGTTCCGATCACGAATTCCGGCCGCGAGGTTGCGGACGCGATTTCATCAATGTTTAAAGTCGAGGTGTTGCTCGCCAGAATCGTGCCCGGCTTGCACACCTTGTCGAGTTGGCCAAAGACTTCCTTCTTCAATGCCATGCCCTCGAACACTGCCTCGATCACCAGGTCCACATTGGCAAAGCCGTCAAAAGTGAGGGTGGGCTGAATCAGCTTCAGGCGCTCGTCGGCGAATTGCTGCGTGAAACGGCCGCGCTTCACGGAATTCGCGTAGTTCTTTTGAATGTTGGCCAAGCCGCGGTCCATCGCCGCCTGGTCGGCCTCTTTCAGAAGAACGGGAATGCCGGCATTCGCCAGCACCATCGCGATACCGCCGCCCATCGTTCCGGCGCCGACTACCGCGACGCTTCTTACCGTTATGAGCGGAGTTTCCTTGGGGATGTCCGGAATCTTCGCCACTTCGCGCTCACCGAAGAAAACGTGGATCAGGGCTTTCGACTGGTCGGAGAAGAGGCACTTCGCAAATAATTCCCGTTCCTGCTCGCAACCTTGATCGAAAGGCAGTTTCGTCGCCGCTTCCACGGCGTCAATTGCCGCAAGCGGCGCGATCATTCCGCGCTGCTTCTTAAGCGCGGCATCACGCGCGGCGGCGAAGATCGGCGCATTTTGTTCCGGTGCGCCCAGCTTTTGGTTGCGCTCGCGGGTTTTTGGCGCCGGCTTGCCGGCCACTTCGCGCGCGAATTCCGTGGCGCCGGCAAGCAGATCGCCGCCGATCACCCGATCAACGATGCCGAGTTTCAATCCTTGCTCGGAGGTAATCGGCCTGCCCTCCGCGCACATATCCACAGCCGCAGCCACGCCCGCAAGCCGGGGCAGGCGCTGAGTGCCTCCGGCCCCGGGAATGATGCCGAGCTTTACTTCGGGTTGACCCATCTGCGCGCCCGGTGCGGCAACGCGATAGTGGCCCGCCATGGCCAACTCAAATCCCCCGCCGAATGCAGTGCCGTGAATCGCCATTACGACGGGCTTCGAGCAGTCTTCGATTTTCAGTAGCAGAGGCAGAAGGCCCGCCCCGCGCTGGACCTTGCCGGACGTGATTTTGCCGAACTCCTTGATGTCCGCGCCCGCGACGAACGTGCGGCCACCGCCGATAAGCACCGCCGCCTTGACACTGTCGTCTTTCCCGATCTGGTCAATCGCCTCGCCAATTCCTTCCGGCACGCCCGGACTCAGCGCGTTGACCGGAGGATTGTTGATGGTAATGATGGCGACGTCGCCGCTTTTGGTGAGTTGAACGAGTTCACTCATGGAGTGGCCTTTCCTTGCTGAATTCCTAGGCGCTCTTGGCGAGTTCCGCGCCTGAATCGATCACCATGCGAGCGATGCGCTCGCGGTGGAAGGTTGCATCGCCAAGCGCTGTCTCAGACGCTTTCGCGCGACGATAATATAAATGGACGTCATTCTCCCAGGTGAAACCCATTCCACCATGAACTTGAATGCCGCGATTGCCGACCGTGCGGCCCGCATCGCTCGAATATATCTTGGCGATCGAAACGGCCACGGACGCATCCGGCGCATTCTCTTCCAGCGCCCATGCCGCGTAGTAGGCAGCCGAGCGCGAGCTCTCCGTCTCAAGATACATATCCGAACACTGATGCTGAACGGCCTGGAATATTCCGATGGGCTTGCCGAATTGCTTGCGCGTCTTGGCATATTCCACGGTGATTTCCAGCGTGCGCTGCATTCCTCCTACCAGTTCGGCGGCGAGCGATGCGGTGGCGACATCGAGCGCCCTAGCAAGGCCGGACGGGCTACCGAGCTTCTCGGCAGGAGTGTTCTCGAAGCGCACGGCGTACTGCTTTCGGGTCAGGTCCATTCCCAACATTGGATCGATGTGAATTCCGGGTGCGTTGGCCTGGACGATGAAGACTCCATCGCGCGCGACAACGATGATCGAATCCGCCACAGCTGCGTCCGACACAAACAGTTTTTCGCCATTGAGTTTCCCGCTCGAGGCGGTGATTTTCGCGTCCGCCAGATTCCAGCTTGCCGCGGCTTCGAGGATCGCGACGGTGGAGCGCGCCTTGCCCTCGCAGATTGGCGTCAAATACTTCTTCTTCTGCTCGGGCGTGCCGACGGCATCCAACACCGAGCCAGCCAGTGCGACCGTCGAAAACAGAGGCCCGGGTAGCAGGGCGCGGCCCGCCTCTTCCATCAACAGAATCAGCTCCACTTTGCCGAGCCCCACACCGCCATACTCCTCGGAGAAAATGATTCCGGTGTAACCCTGCTCAGCCATCTTGGTCCACAACGACTTGTCGAAGGCAGTGTCGGTTTCCATCAGACGCCGGACTTCGCTCATGGGACACTCACCCGCAAAGAATTTCCGTGCATTGTCCTGCAGCATCTGCTGGCTTTCGTTCAATCCAAATTGCATCGCGTATCCCCTTAGTAGCTTCTGGGCAGACCGAGCACAAAGTGCCCGATGATGTTGCGCTGCACTTCCGAAGTCCCCGCTTCGATCGTGTTTCCGCGCGTGCGCAGGTATCCGTAGGACCAGATTCCCTTGTCAACGGCGCGGCTATCGCCATTGAGCAGTTGGCCGTACGGGCCCAGCAATTCCTGCGCAATCTGCTGGACGCGCTGGTTCAATTCGCTCCAGAAAATCTTCTGAATCGATCCCTCGGGACCGGGCACGCCCGTAGCCGTGATTCGGCTGAAAGCGCGCATCTGGTTCAGGCGCATGATTTCAATCTCGGCATAGCATTGAGCCAGCTTTTGCCGCATGAGCGGATCTTGGGCCGCAGGGTGCCCGTCCTTCTGGATTTTGTGAGCAAGCTCGATGAGCCGCTTGATACTTCGTTTGAAAAGCAGGTGGAGGCGCGCGCCGTAGGAGCCGCGCTCGTACATCAGCGTGCTGACGGCTACGTTCCAGCCGTCGTTCACCTTGCCGAGAACGTTTTCGGCCGGGACGCGAACGTCGCGGAAGAAGATTTCGTTGAATTCGCTTTCCCCCGTCATCTGGCGCAGCGGACGAACTTCGACCCCGGGCGACTTCATGTCGATCAGCAGGACGGTGAGGCCTTTGTGCTTGGCCACGCTCGCGTCGGTGCGAACCACAAGCTCGCACCAGTTTCCCACCCATCCGTAACTGGTCCACACCTTCTGCCCATTGACGATGTAGTGGCTGCCTTCGAGCCGCGCTTCGGTCTGAAGGCTCGCGAGATCGGAGCCGGCGTTCGGCTCGGAGAATCCCTGGCACCAGATTTCCTCGGCGCTGAGAATCTTCGGGATAAAGCGCTGCTTTTGCGCTTCGGTCCCGTACGCGATAATCGTGGGGCCGATCAATCCGAGGCCGAGAGAGTTTGCCATGGGCGGCGCTTCCACGCGGGCCATTTCTTCCCAGAAAATGGCCTGCTGCATCAGGGTAGCGCCGCGGCCTCCGTAGTCTTTTGGCCACGAAACGGCAGCCCAGCGGCCTTCGTTGAGTTTGCGTTGCCAGGACCGCAAGTACGGAAACGATTCCTCCAGCGGCTTTTCCCGCCACTCGTACCAATCCTTGGGAACATTCGCGTCGAGCCATACGCGCAGCTCATCGCGAAATTGAAGCTCTTCGGCCGTCAGGTTCAGATCCATTCCGGCACTCCTTTTTCTTTGCTCGTAGCGGTGGAGAGCACTGCGCGCTATCTCCGCGAGTCCTTGCCTTTGTGCGCAGCGAATTCAGGCCGGACCTGCTTCGCGCTTTGCGCGTGTTGCTTGCGCAGATCCTTCTTCAGAATCTTGCCCGTGCCGGTTTTCGGCAGGCTCGACACGAATTCAACGGAACGCGGCGCCTTGTAGTGGGAAATTCTCGCGCGGCAGAACTCGATCAATTCTTCTGTCGTTGCCTCGGCGCCAGGCTTCAAAACGATGAGTGCTTTGGGAATCTCGCCCCACTTCGGGTCCGGAACTGGAATGACCGCTACCTCGTAGACACCCGGATGTGCCACCAGGGCTTTTTCCACTTCGAGGGACGAGATGTTTTCACCGCCGCTGACAATGATGTCTTTCTTGCGGTCAACGATAAGGAGATAGCCGTCTTCGCGCCAGGTGGCCATGTCGCCGGTGTGGAACCATCCCCCCCGCAAAGCCTCGGCTGTGGCTTCGGGTTGCTGCCAGTAACCCTGCATCACGCCGTCACTGCGCGCGATGATTTCGCCGATCGCGGCTCCGTCGCGGGGCACATCTTGATCGTTTGCGTCTACGACACGAAGTTCCATGCCCGGAGCGGCGTATCCAGTCATGGCTTGTCCGGCGTGGCGGGAGCTCTCGTCCCACTGGATTCCCCGCTTCATCGGCGAAATCGAGAGCATTGGCGAGGTTTCCGTCAGGCCGTAGCCGGAGAAACATGTGCACTTCAGCTTTTCTTCCACCTCGCGGACGAGCGTGGGCGAAGACGCCGCGCCGCCAATCACGACCCTCTGCAGGCTGCTCAAGTCATATTTCGGGCGTTCCGGGCAATTCACCAAAGCGGTCGCCATGGTGGGAACCAGACTGCACGCGTTGACGCGTTCTTTCTCGATCAGCCGGAACACCTCCGCCGTATCGAAGCGCTGAATCATGACGTGCGTGCCGCCGAGGAAGGTAAGCGAATGTGCGACTCCCCAGCCATTCGCGTGAAACAGAGGGATGGTGTGCAACTCGATGGACTGCTGTCCGGTATTGAAGGCGAGGCCAACGCTCAGCGCGTGCAAGTAGACGTTGCGGTGCGTGAGCATCACGCCTTTGGGATCCGCGCTCGTTCCGCTCGTATAAAAGAGCTCCGCCAAAGAATTCTCGTCAACCTGCATGACGTCCGACCTGTAAGGCACAGCCGCGGCAAGAAGCTCCTCATAGTTTTGCGGGGACAGCCATTTCCCCTGCGGCGGACCATCGAGCAGAACGAAATTCTCGATTCCCGGAACGCTCTCCCGAAACGACTCCACCACCGGCAAAAAGTCCTTCTGGAGGAAAAGGGCTTTGGCACCCGCGTCTCGCAGAATAAACGCCAACTCGTGCGGCGACAGCCGGACGTTGAGCGGAACGAACACCGCTCCGGCTTCCGGCGCGCCGTAGTAGGCCTCGAGAAGCCGGTGGCAGTTCAGGCTGAGAAACGCAACCCGGTCGCCCGGCTTCACACCCATGCCCCGGAGGGCGCCCGCAAGTCTGGCAACACGGTCTGCGAACTGCGTGTAGGTAACGCGATTGTCGCCGCACACCACTGCAGTCTGCTTTGGGAACTGTTGCTGCGCGTAACGCAGGAAGCGCAATGGAGTGAGAGGGATGTTCATCGTCTGTGCGCGCCTTCAGGCGGTTTGGCCTCCGTCAACCACCAGCACATGGCCGGTGACGTAGTCGGAAGCATCCGAAGCCAGGAATACAGCAGCACCCTTTAGATCTTTCTCGTCGCCGAACCGGCCTGCCGGGATGCGCTTCAAGAAGTACTCTTTATTTCGTTCGATCACCACTTGCGACATCTCGGTAGGGAACCAGCCCGGGGCGATGGCGTTCACCTGGATATTGTGCTGTCCCCACTTGCACGCCAGATCCTTCGTGAAGGAGATTACTCCACCCTTGCTGGCGTGATACCCGATGGCTTGCAGTTGAGGCGGCGCGCCGCGCAGGCCTGCGACGGACGCGATGTTGATAATTTTTCCGCGGCGCTGACCGATCATCACCTTGCCGGCAGCTTGGGCGAACAAGAAGGTTCCAGTCAGATTGGTTTCGATCACCTTGTTCCAAGCTTCGAGAGGCATTTCTTCCACCGGCGCGCCCCAGGAAGTTCCGGCGTTGTTGATCAAGATATCGATGCGGCCGAATTGCGACACCGTGGTGCCAACCACATCCTGAATGCTCTTGGCATTCTTCACATCACAGCTCAGAGCCAGAGTCTTCACGCCCAGCTTCTGCAAATCTTCAGCGGCTTGCACGCATCGTTCCTTCTTGCGCGCGCAGAGCACCAAATTTGCGCCCATCTCCGCAAGGCCTTCGGCCATTTGGCGGCCCAGCCCGACGGAACCTCCGGTGACAATCGCCACACGCCCGGTAAGATCGAACAGCCGCTTGGCGCTTGTGGTGTTGGTCGCTTCCATTAACATCTGCTCCGCCCGGATGCGGATTTTCGCTTGAGTCTGGGATGACCTTTGTTCCGAAGCACTTCGTTCCGTTCACCGGCGAAGGCAGATGGAACCTGAAGCATCAAGCAATTTGCGCGACTGCTTCATGGAGGGAACCAGAGGACCCGGGAGCGAGTCCTCTGGTTCCAGCATGCCAGTGCAAATCAAAACATGAAACGTATACCCAGCTGGATCTGGCGTTTTGGGAACGCCGAAGTGAAGGCGAGCGGTGTGCTCGGAGTCACCGTCGTGAAATTGGGGGCGATCCCGTGAACGTTAAACGTCGTACTCCCCACTCCCCCCTCCGCAGTCGGAATACCGAATAGCGGACTCACTTCGTTGTTCACGCTGGCGAAGTTCGTGCGGTTCGCGATGTTGAATCCTTCTGCGGTGAGTATCATGGAGGCTTTCTCGCCCAACTTGTACTTCCAGCTCAAGCGCATGTCGAAGTTGTAGTAATCGGGCCCAAGACCGGTATTGCGCGGCGCACCGATGGGACGTTCGTTGGTGGTGTGATTGTTGCCGTTGACTTCTGTTCCAGCCAGCAGATTGAAAGGTAGTCCGCTGTGGTAGCTGAAAATCGGCGAAAGCTGGAAGCCGGAAAGTATCGGCTGCTTCCATGGACTGTCAAACACTCCGGCGATGACTACCTTGTGCCGCTCGTCAAACTCCGACAGGCCCCGATCCAGGCCGAGGTTCGTGGGGTCCTGTGGGCCATAGTCCGTGTTGAAATCCGTGGAGGTGTCGAAGCCCTTGCTGAAGGTGTAGTTCCCGAACAGGGTGAAGTGGTTGCTGAACCGCTTCTTGGCCTCAAAGATCAAGCCTTCGTAGAGGGCCGACGCCGCTGAGGTGTATTGATTGTTCTGGGTAATCAGCGGATTCACGAAGCAAGGCGAGACTGGCTGGCCGAAGCCGTTGAGAGTTATAGCGCATGGGTAAACGAGGCCAGCGCCCGGGCCCGAGGCTTCCAGGCCTGCTACTGGATCTGTCAAGAAACCAGTGTTCCAGTTCCTGTAGGAGACGGTTTTACCATTGGCCAGCACAATCGTGCTCTCCGGCGCTTGGAGCAGATTGGTGTCGATCGCCACGGGGAGCCGCGTAGTGTGCGAGTAGATTCCGCTCACGGCGATAGAGAAGCCGGGCGTGACTTCGCGCTCAATTCCCAACGAGGCTTGTTGTGCTTGAGGCGGCCTGTAGTTGGTTGGGTTGCTGAAGAGAACCGTCAGAGGAGAAAGTTGGCCACTATTGGCGGCAATAATGCCAAACGCGGCCACATCCGCCGGCGTGATGCAAGCGTTGTTGCCCGGCAATGGGGTTGTACACGCGATCAGATTCGTCCCTGACGGATTGCCCGCAGGGTTAAACAGTCCCTGGAAAAGCTGAGCCGAGTTCGCAATCGGAAGGCCCGTTGCATTGATTGGGTCCACATAGATGGAAATGAACCGGTTGCAGGTGCTGCTGCCGGTGCCGGGGAAAATAGGGAAGCCGGGAAAGCCAATGCCGCATGTTCCTACCACGTTGTTCACTTGATCCGGAACCTGCGAAGTGTTGTGCTGGTTCTCGACCGTGCTGCGGTTCTTGTTCAGAACGCCGAGGCTCAAATCCACCTGGGGGATCTGCGCATCGATGGGCCCGTAGAAGATCCCATAGCCGCCGCGTACCACGGTCTTGTGATCCTTGAACGGATCCCAGGCGAACGCGATTCGCGGCCCGAAGGATTTGTAGTACGTATTCAGCGGGTTGTACTCAGAGTCGATGTCGTAGCGCAGACCGTAACTCAGCGTGAAGCTGGACGTCATCTTCCACGAGTCCTGTATATAAAGTCCCGTCAACGGACGAGTGTAGGCAGGGTAATCTGCATTGCCGAAGCCCTGCTGATAGACGATGGGCTGCGCGAGCGAGGCCGCTTGGAGCGAGTTGATGCTGGCTCCCGTGGTCGCTAATCCGCAAGGATTCGCCGTGGCAGAAGGAAGGAAGCAGTCGCTGAGCGCAGCTCCGGGCAGTGAACCAAAGACGAACCGGCCTGGAAGAAACGTGTGGGATTCGGTGTGATTTCCGCGCAGCAATTCATTGCCGCCGAACTTGATAGTGTGATGGCCGCGAATCACGGTGAGGTTGTCGGCAAACTCGTATCGGCGCAGAATCGTGAGGTTGGGCAAGAAGATGTTGGTTCCCAAATTGTTTATGAAACCGGGAATCTGGATTCCCACCTGCCCGGGTTCGTTCGGAATCACGTTGAAGCTGTTGTAGTCCCACTGAAGGCGCAGCTCGTTCTGAGTTGTCGGGCTGAACTGGTGAAACCAGGCACCTTGCAGGTTGTTGTCGTAGTCGTGGACGGAACTTCCCGCTGAGAAGGCTGTCAGGGATTGCACATCCGGGTTCTGTTCGAGGTCATGCGCAAACCGATAGCTGAGAGAGAGTTGGTTCGCCGCGTCGATGTGGTGATCGAGGCGCGCGGAAGCCAGGTAGTCGCGGGAATTGTAGTTGAAGAGTCCTCCCTGCGTTTCAAACTGGTCCTGGAGGAAGGCGTTAATCGCCGCCTGGCCGGGGCTCACGAAGGCTTGCTGCTGCGCGTTTGGAGTCGGGTTTACCGTCAAGAGGTTTTGGAGCCCGAACGCGCAGGTAGCGGCGGGCAGCGTGGTAACAGTGCCATTCGGATTGTTGATGCAAGGAACGAGCGTGTTTCCCTCCGCTGCCAGCGCTTGGAAAATCGAGTTCTGAGCTCCCGTTGTTCCGAAAACATTCGTATCCGTCAGCAGAGGAACCGCATTTTGCGCATCTTGCCGCAGCCCTTCGAAAGCAGCGAAGAAGAAGGTTTTATCTTTTCGAATGGGCGCACCCACGGAGCCGCCGAATTGATAGCGCTGCAACGAATCCTTGATGCGCGTGCCCACCAATTCGGATTGCGTGAAGGGATCGAACGGCGTGAACGTGTTTTGCGGAAGCGCCTGGCTGAAGGAAAACGGATCGCGCGCGTCCAGAGCATCGTTACGGAAATAGCCGAAAAGGCTGCCATGGATCTCGTTCGAGCCAGATTTCGACACGATGTTGATCGACGCGCCGTTCGCACCGCCCAGTTCCGCTGTATAGTTGCTGCGATTCACCTGGAATTCCTCAACGGCGTCCTGGCCGATGGTCGGACGCACGCCGCCGGCGTCGTCCTGAGCCTCTCCGCCGTCAATGGTGATGCTGTTGCCGCGGCCATTGCTTCCGTAGAAAGAAAGCCCGCTCTGCGGCGTCTGCTTCACTCGAAAATCCTGGTCATCCGCCAGCCGCGTGGAATCCGAAACACCCGGCAGAAGCAGGGTAAAAGTGAGGTAATCGCGGCGGTCAATCGGCAGGTCGGCGATATATTCCTGCGTCAGAGTGTTCGCCTGGCTTCCCCGCTCCGTTTCCACAACCGGAGGTTCAGCCGTAACTTCAACTTGCGAGGCCGTCGTCGCGACCTTCAAATGAAAATCCAGGACGGCGATGGCTCCCACCGTCAGAACCACGCCCTTCTGAACCTCCGTTTCAAATCCGGAGATTTGTCCTGTCACGTTATAAGTACCAGGAGGCAGCGCCGGAAATTCATAGTCGCCGCCAGAACCGGTGGCGGTGGTGTAACGGGCTCCTCTTTCGGTATCTACAGCCGTGATGTTCGTGTTCGGGATCACAGCGCCCGTCGCGTCCATCACGACGCCTTTGATCTGACCCGACGATCCCACACCCTGCGCATGGGCAACACCGGTTGCCAGCACGAGCGAAACAAGGATAAAAGCAAGGACCTTAAATGACCTCATAGCTCCCCCCTCCGGATGCGTCGAGGCATCTATAGAAACGGTTTTGATCCGGCCCTTGCGGGCCACCCACCCCAATCAGGAAGCCGTCTCATTCGAAATTGTGATAGTGCGTATCACATTAGAGCGACTAACGTCAACCCGAAAACTTATAACAATTCCGGCACCTGACTCAAGAGCAGCAACATTGAGGTTGAAACGACGAGCGGATTGCAGACCTTAATGGCCCGCAGTCTGGCAATCCAGCACGACCCGGCCCGCCACGCTGCCGCGCCGCAGTTCGTCGAGAACTTCGCCCGCTTGGGCCAGCGGTCGCGTGGCGGTCTGGCAACGAACTTCACCTGCGGCGGCCATCGCGAGAACCTCCCGGACATCCTGGCGCGTTCCGACCGCGGATGCGCGAATCCGTATTTCGCGAGCGGCCATCAGAATCGGCGGGAAGCAAATGTTCTCCGCCGGCAGGCCGACTGCCAGAAGCGTGCCCGTGGGCCGCACGCAGGAAAAGGCCGAGTCGTAGGCTGTTTTGGCCGCCGACGTGACGAGGGCCACGTGAAAGCCGCCTTTGCGCCGAAGCTCTTTGACCGCGTCTCCCGATGCCGCATTCAGGGTCTCCGCCGCTCCCAGCGAGCGGGCAAGCGCGAGCTTTTCATCTGTGACGTCAATCGCCGTGATTTCTGCACCCCGCGCGCGTGCGATCTGCACAGCGATGTGCCCCAAGCCTCCGATGCCGAATATGGCAAGACGTTGGCCACGCGAAATGCCCGCCTGCTTGAGTGCGCGATACACCGTCACGCCCGCGCAAAAAAGCGGCGCCGCTTCAACCGACGAAAGCTTATCCGGGATTTTCAGCGCGTGAGTGACTGGCGCTTTCACAAATTCCGCGTAGCCTCCATCCACCATAACGCCGGTGATCTTCTGCTTCGTGCAGAGATTCTCATTCCCCTCGCGGCAGAATTCACATTCGCCGCACGTCCAATAGATCCACGGGACTCCTACGCGGTCACCTATCTGCAATTTACGGACTTCCGGCCCGATCTCAATCACGCGCCCCGCGATTTCATGTCCGAGAATGAGCGGCTTCTTCACAATTCCGGCGAATTGCGCCCAGTCGCCGTCGGCAACGTGCACGTCGGAGTGGCAAACCCCGCAGGCTTCCACCTGGATCAGCACTTCGCCGGTCCCAGGCTTCGGACGGTCCACTTCTTCAATTGTCAGGGGTTTCTTGAATTCACGGAGCAGCGCGGCCTTCATTGAAAAGGCCTGGTCGTCACGGTTGGATGCCGCGCAGGAAGAACTCTACGGCATTGTTGACGCGCTCGCTCAAATCGTGAGCTTCCGTCAAGTCAATCGCCCAGCGACGGACGGCGGAGGTATACATTCCTTCCATGAACTGGGCCAGGTGAGCGACGGGAAATGCGCGGGTAATCTCTCCGCGTTTCTGGCCTTCGGCGAGGACTTCACTCAGCAGGGTGACAGCGGTTTCTTCGGGCCGCCGCATTTCCGGCGACCTGACCGGATCCATCGCGCCCGACAGAACGACGGCGTGCCAAAGCGTACGGTCGGACTCTACTTCGTGCGCCATGCCTTGATACATTCGCCGCAAGCGCTGGGCCGTGGGCGCATCGCTCGAAAGCTCCATCTCGAGATGTTCTTTGATGCAAGCGTACCCGCGCCGACCCACCTCGCGCAGGACGGCGTCCTTGCTCGGGAAATAGCGAAAGAAGGTGGGCTGGCTGATTTCGAGAATCTGCACGATATCGTCCACCCGAGTTTTCTCGTAGCCTTTTTTCCGGAACAGTTTGATGGCCGTCTTGATGATTTCCTGCCGGAGGCGCGCCTTCTTGCGCTCGCGCAGTCCCAGCGGCTCGTCGCTTTGAGGCGAACCAACTCTTGCCGGGCGTGTCTGCTTGATTTTGCGTGGAAGACTGCGGGGGCCGCTCAACGATACGGATGCCGCATCGATTCGAGCCACTTTGGCACGAGCCATGATTCGACACTCCCCTGGCTAATTCCCTTGCCCTATTTTTCGATGGTTACTCTAACATGATAGCTACCCACGTCAAGTCGACCGCGCTGAACATCCGCGCGTCCTTATGTCCGCCCCGCAACTGTAGAGCAATGGAGCTTCTCAGCGCAGACATGGTCAAGCGCTTCGTGGAGGCAAGGATTGGGTGTATCTTTGGGTGGCGAAAGCTTTGCGTGTGGCACGGGCTGGGTATTTCACAGGTCAGAAATCATCGCAGTGACGTTAATCCCGAGCTCCGCCGGCCGCGAGCACACCAGCAGGTTGCGGCTTACTTTGTTTTCTGCTCAGCGGCAGTCTCCGTCGGCTGTTCTTCCGCTTTCTGCCAACCGGAAGCGGGGTTGTATTCCTTCATAGGTTTGGCGAGGGCTTCGGTTCTTTTGCCGAGATCCTTCTGGTACACCACTCCATCCACGCCAACGATAAAAGTCATTACGCCCGAGGACCTGTATTCCGCCGGATAGGCCACGAAAGCGAAACCCTCGGTCATTTTGGCGTTCACGATGTAGCTTTTCGCGCCCCCGGACGCATTTTTCCCCTGGCTCGTCAGGATATGGTAGAGGTAACCGTGATAGGGGGTTGGAGGGCCTGGTCGGCCTTTGACATAGCCCTCGGCAACCGCCGACGCCACCAGCGGCCCGATAGGACTTTGCGGTTCGCCATCACCCGCTTTCCAATAAAGTCCATTGTGCTGCCCTTCGTCACTGAAGATTTTCTGGGCGTACTCGTTGTGCTGCGTCGAGTAGTATTCCTTTTGCGCCGCCACGAGCTGTTCGCAAACGCGAATCGTCGACATTTCATTCCGGCCAATGCGCCGATACAGGATTTCCTTTTTGCCCGCGTCGGTGTCGAAATACCACGAATTGCCTTTGTTCACGAGCGGTATGGGGGCGGGCCAATTCTCCGCGCCGATATACAGCATCGTGGTTCCATTCGGCTCTTTCACCAGGCGGTGCATTTCCTGATATTTGCGCGCGAAATTGGCGTGGCTTTCGGCGTCCTCAACCGCGTCTCCCGACGACACGATTTGCTTGCCGTCTGGACCGAGGATCTCCAGCATTGCTTTTTCGTCGTTGCTCTGCGCGGCCGCGACGAGCGCCTTGCTCGCCTCTTCCGCCGATGAAAACGTCTTCTGGCCCGGTTGCTGCGCATTCGTGCGCGCGGGGAAGCAGCCCACCAAAAGCACAGCGGCTGCCGCTAATTTAGAAAGATTGGCCCAGTGAAATTTGCCGAAGTTCAGCTTCGTTCGCTGCATATCGCTTCTCTCCATTCTTAAGATTCACGATCAACCGCAATATGACGAGATCTCGATTAGTGATGGCCGCCGCCGTGACCTCCGCCGGCGCCGTGAAATCCTCCGCCACCGAAGCTGGTGCTTCCGCGGGACGAATAGGCCCTTTCCTCTCCGCCACGGCCGTAGCCGCTGAAGGCGCCCGAACGCGTGCCGCTCTGACCGCGGGGTTCAGCGTATCCTCGAGCGGCTCGGGCATCTCCGCCGAAGGGCCTGGGCGCTGCTCTCACTCCGCGCTGCACGTTCGTTGCTACGCCCCGCTCGCCTCCTCCTCGGTAGTAATTGTTTCGGTTGTAAAAGGTGGTGCTTCGCGAGAAGTACCGCTCGTGGTTGTAAACTGCGTACCGGTTATGCCAATCGAATCCCCAATGACCCCATCCCCATCCAAAACCTCCGTAGAACCCGATCCCGAAGCCGATTCCGAACGAAAGATACGGGCCCTCAAACCAAATTCCGGGATACGGGTACCAAAAAGGCCACGGGTCTATCGCATATCCGTAAACCAGCCACGGGTCGTACGCCGGGACGTAAACGACATCGGGGCTGGCAGGCTCAATGACGACCGTCGAACCCTGCGTCTCTACGGTTTGCTGCGGCGTGGATTTAAGATTGCCCGTTGCTTGCGCTTTTTCACGCATCACCTGTATGGCATCCATCACATCCTGCTGCTGGTTGTAGTAGGCGTCGCCGAGAGATGACGTCCAGGAAAGATTCTTGTCCATATTTCCAAGGACGGATGGAAACGCAGTGAGCGCCTTCACGCTCGGGTCCCAGGGTTGCTGGTCCACCGCTTGAGCCAAAGCGTCGTCCTTCAAATCGGGATGCGCTTGCACCCATCGGTCGGCCACGACAACTTGGTCGGGAAACGTGGCCGCTGCCAGGATCTGCGCCACAAGTGAATCCGGATACAGCGCTATCGGGGCCACCAAGCGCTGCAACTCCTCCGGTGTCTGTTGTGTGTAGGGCGCCGCCTGCGAGCCCTGTGCGGGCGCCTGTGCGTCTTGATAAGCCGCGAGACTTCCGGGCGAAGTCGCTAACACCAGACCCAAGGACAACAGAGAAACCAATACCTGCTTGCCCAATCGAGGCCTTGAGAAGCCTGCCGCACATCCGAAAATGTTCATGTTCTTGAACCTCCTCTGCGCCTTCATCACTGGAGGCCTCCAATAAATATAGATGTTCGATACAGGGTTTAAGTTTCCGGCCTTTTTGACCGGCAGATGGGGCATCAAGGCTGCCGCCCTTGAATGATTTGCGCTTGGAAGCTATCTTGCGATAGAAATCCGACCCTCGTTTTGCCGTAGCTTCACCTCCAAGTCGTCCAAGGGCCACAGCAGCAGGATTTGGCTCCGGTTTTTCGATTACGCGAGGTTTCTTCTTTCTCGGCACGCCCCGAACGTATCAGGAAGCCTTTGCTGCTTCAAGGGGATGGCGTTTCATGACACCACTACCCACATGAGGCGTGAATTGACGGACATGAGTGACTTTGCTAAACTTCTTGCGGTTCTTGGTTTGGTAGCCTGGGCCCTTCCGGGTCTGGCGTGGACGCTGATCAGATGATGGTTGACGAAGAAGACAGCATGGCGACTTGGAATCCAATTTACTGTCCTCCACGACAGAATGCCCGGAGTTGTCCATGCGCCCGCGGAAATCCAGCGTTAAGCCTGTACCCGCGAAGTCGGTAAAGAACTCCCACCCTTCGCCTTCGATTCTTCTAGTTCCGATTCCCGCAACCCGCAAGGAAGCCGTGTCCGCTGGAGACGGTCTGTCTGAAGTGCAGATCGATTTCGCCGAGCTCGAGAACGGATCACTCGTGGACGTTGTTGAAGGTCCAGCCGATCCGAATCGCACCTTGCTCGCAATTTTCAAGTGCGGCCGGATCCGCCTGGCCGGACGCGTTGAAGATCGCGGACGAATTGGAAATCATCGAGGACGACGAACGCCTTTCGGCGGCTGCTGCGGGCGGGAATCAGCCCTTCTGCGCGAGCCCTGAAATGACCAACGCAACTGAGGCGATGCTAGGAGCGAATAGCAAAAGAGAGGGTGGAGACCACTTGGACGAGAAACTAAAGGGGAACGGCGACGGCACTACGGCTCGAGCGATCACACGCGCGATCACGACGACCGGCGAGATTTTCGCAGATGGAAGCACGATCGAGCTGATCGGCGGCGCCCAAGACGGAAACGTCCGGCTAATGTTGTGGGACGGCGCGAGGGAAACTGTCGGAGAGCGCATCGAGCACCACGGTAAACTTTACGAGCCTGCGCCGATCAGGAGCAGCATCCTGGAGGAACTGGTTTTGCCCGCCAGCTGCCGCCCGCACGGAAGCACGCCGGCGCTTCTCGCGGAGACTTGCAAACTGGTAGAGGACTTCATCGGCCTCCCGCAAAGATGCGTCTCGATCGTGGGCCGCTTTGTCCTCTGCAGTTGGCTGGTGGAAGCGGCGCAAGTAGCGCTCGCGCTCGTGCTTGTCGGGCCGGACACGATTAGGGCGAATCGGCTCGTGTCGCTCTTGCATTGCCTCTGTCGGCATGGGTTGCGCGTGACGGGTCTCACTCCCGCGGGGCTACGCTCTCTGCCCAGCGGGGCGGGATTGACGCTGCTGGTTAGTCAGCCGACGCTCAGCGACAACCTCGAGAGCTTGCTCAACGATGCCAGTCGCCGCGATCTTAAGATTCCCTACCGGGGCGGCCTGTTGGACCTGTTCGGCGCTCAAGTCATTCACGCCGAATCGATTTCTTTCGGTGAGCGATTGTCTCTTCGTTCCATCCAGGTTTCGATGATTCCGGATGGCTTGCCACTTCCGGCATTCGATTTCGATGTTCAGCATAAGATCACGGTTGATTTTCAACCAAGACTGCTAGGTTTCCGACGCGCAAATCTGCGCGCCGCGTGCAAACTTGAGTTCGATGCGTCGAGATTTTGTCCCTCCATGCGCGGGCTCACCCATAGCATCGCCGCAGCAACGCCCGACAACACGGAATTGCAAACGGCAGTCCTCGACTTGCTTCGCGAAGAAGATGAAGAAATCCGTGCCGGCAGGTGGGTCGAGTCGAGCGTCGTTGCGGTCGAGGCGATGCTCGTGGCGTACCAAGAGTCACCCGGGGACATCAAGTATGTGAGCGAGATCGCGAACGAAATCCTGCGACGCCGCGGAAGCGACGGCAAACTTGATCCCGGCGTCTTGGGGAAGCGATTGACGGCCCTGGGGTTTCGAGCGGAACCGCGCGATGCTAAAGGGATGCGCATCCGCTTAACCGCAGCCGTCGCTCGTCGAGCCCAGCAGTTCCTTCAGGACTTTGGCGCTCCCAGGGTCGAGGATGCCGGTTCAAATGAGTCGGCGGGGCCCGGAGCATGAATGGAGTCCAGGTTCAGAGTGCACGTCGTGTAGCCAGTGTAGGGCATTTTCGTTTCGGCGTGAGGCGGTTGAGTGAGCGCGCGATCGCGCGAAGGAGGAACAGAGGTGACAGGCAAAATTAGACAGGGCAATTTGGCGCTGGCTCGGCGGATTCGCGCTGCCGGCATCGCGATCCACATCAACGAAGACGATGAGGAAGTACCTCGCGATCCCTCGACCGGCCTGCTCATCTACCAGGTAGGTGGAGTTTCCGAGAGCCGCATGTTTGACTGCTTTGGCGGCGCCGGCTACATGATCGACGCCGCTATCGCTGTGAATGTTCCGCAATTTGCGATTGCGCGCTTCGGTCTTGAGTTGCCGTGGAAAGGAACGGTTCGGTGGCTAGAGGATCCATTGGAGTCCGACGGTTCGGCCGTGTATCGCTTCGGCGGAGAGGACCCTCTCGAATTCGAAAGGAACGAGGTTCTGAACCACTTCGCCAACGTGCGACGCACGTGGTCGCGGGGCCAATCCATCCAAGGACTTTTGCTGGGGACGGTTGATGCACCGATCCCAACAGAATTCCGCCATGGCGCGATGGTTCCGGCGTTTTTGATTGTCTACGATCAGTTTTGGCGAGAATTCCGATCGTCCGTTTCGCTTTGGACGGATCGACCCGAGACGGCCACCCGCCGGGCTCTGCCAGGATTCCCGTGGCTCTTCTCTCACCGTGATCCAACTCCGGCACGATGAGGACTATTTGGCAATGCCCGCCACCGCGCTCGCACTGCCGCGTAGTTCAACTCCGTGTCCGATTCACATGGCAGATTAAGAACTGCGTATTTCAACGGGCGCCTCTCCAATCTTGCCGCCGTGTACGTTGGCATCTCGGTCTCATGTTGTGTTTCGCTGGGCTCAGGCGCTCTAAGATCCAATAAAGAATAGCAGACAGAGGTATCCTTCGCGCTTTCTGCGAAGGGCTTAACGCATGCGGGTCCCTGGGCAACTACGCATCGCGAGAAGCCACTGAACAAATCGTGCGCCGCATTCGTATGAAAGAACAGGAGGAGCCGCGCCTCATGAAGAACATTCGTTACGCCCTGCGACAGTTCGCCAACGCCCCAGTTTTCACTGCGACGGCCGTTTTGACTCTAGCTCTCGGAATTGGCGCGACCACAGCCATTTTTACGCTGGTCCATGCCGTCTTGTTGAATTCACTGCCGGTGACCAAACCCAGTGAACTCTATCGCGTGGGCGACGTGGAGAATTGCTGCGTCAATGGCGGTCTGCAGGACAATTGGTCGCTCTTCTCGTACGACAAATACAAAACTTTCCGCGATAACACGCCCGGCTTCGTCGAGCTCGCCGCGTTTCAGGCGGGAAACGACCTGATCGGCGTGCGCCGAGGCGGCAGCAGCCAGCCTGCTCAATCCATGAGGAATGAGTTCGTCTCAGGAAATTACTTTGTCATGTTTGGCATCGGGCCCTATGCCGGGCGCGTCCTGATGCCATACGACGATCGCAAAGGCGCATCTCCGGTCGCGGTGATCAGCTATCGCGCCTGGCAGCAGAAATTCGGCGGCGACCAGTCCGTGGTGGGAGGGACGTTCACGATGAACGGTCAACCGTTCACCGTGGTTGGAATCGCGCCGCCCGCCTTCTTCGGCGATCGCCTGACGGATCCCGCCGCGTTCTGGATTCCAATTGCGGATGAGCCGCTTATCGACGGCCCCATGGCTTTGATCGATTTCCCGCAGCAAGATTGGCTGGACGTAATCGGCCGCATCGCGCCCGGCGCCGACCCAAAACAAATTGGGGCGCACCTTCAGGTTGAGCTTCAGCAATGGCTCCTAAGCCCTATCGCACAACTCGAGCCGGGGGAGCGCGACGCAGTCGCCAAGCAGACGCTTCGACTATCGCCGGGCGGCGCCGGTGTGCAAGCGCTGCGCGATGAATACCAGTCCAGCCTGCACCTGCTGATGTGGATTTCCGCACTCGTGCTGGCAATTGCGTGCGCAAACGTCGCAAACCTAATGCTTGTGCGCGCTACTACGCGCAAACTTCAAACCTCTATCCGAGCCGCGCTCGGTGCCTCTCTTTGGCTCCAGATTCGGCAGGTGCTTACCGAGAGCGTGGTATTGGCACTGCTGGGAAGCATAGTCGGAGTGGCTATCGCATTCGGCGCGACCCGCCTGATTTTGTACCTCGCGTTTCAAAACACGTACGTCGCGATTCACGCGTTGCCATCCCTGCCCGTGCTCGCTTTCACATTCGCCGTGTCGCTTATCACCGGAATTCTATTCGGCGTCGCTCCTGCTTGGATCACGGCCAATGCCGCTCCTGCCGATGTGCTCCGCGGCGCCGGCCGTTCCACTGGGCGCCACGCCGGCTGGACGCAGAAATCGCTGGTCGTAGCGCAAGCCGCGCTTTCGCTCGTGCTGCTGTCCGCAGCAGGGTTGTTGACCCAGAGCCTTCACAACATGCAGTCCCAAAATTTCGGATTCGAGACACCCAACCGGTACATCCTGCACATCGATCCGCAAATGGCCGGATACAAGCCCGCACAGATGCCGTCTCTATTTCGCCAGCTCCACGATTCGCTGGCAGCAATTCCCGGCATCGCCCAGGTGAGTTTTTCGCTCTACACTCCGATGGAGGGCGACAATTGGGGCGAGACCGTTTACATCGAGGGCCAGGCACCGCCGCCTCCTGATTCCGATCAGAACAACGCTTCCTGGCTCCGCGTCAGTGCCGGTTACTTCGAAACCCTCGGCACCAGAGTCGTACAAGGGCGGTCCATTAGCGAGCAGGATTCACCCACGTCGCAGCGCGTAGCGGTGGTGAATCGGACATTCGCCAAACATTTTTTCAAGGACGATAATCCGATCGGAAAACATTTCGGCTATATCGACCAGAAGCATGCCGGGGACTTCGAAATCGTTGGCGTAACGGAAGACACTCAATATCGCGAGCCAACCCGTAAAATCCCCCCTATGTTTTTCCTGTCATCCACGCAGAGTGTCACGTTTGACAATCCCCGTTTCATCGCCTTCGAAGATCGCTCGCATGAACTGAACGCCGTGGAACTGAGAACGCTCGGGAAGGTGACGGGCCTGGAAGCGCAGGTGCGCCACTCGCTTGCCGAAGTGAACCCGGATCTCGCGGTCATCGACTACATGAGTTTCGGAGAGCAAGTGGACAACAATTTTTCCCAGCAGAAGTTGATCGCAAAACTTACTTCAATGTTCGGATTGCTGGCGCTTGTCCTTGCGTCCGTGGGACTTTACGGCGTGACGGCATATTCCGTGGAGCGCCGCACGAACGAAATCGGAGTTCGCATGGCTCTGGGCGCTGACCGGTTCAACATTTTGAAGCTGGTCCTGCGTGGAGCGCTGGTGCAGATGGGAATTGCACTGGCCATCGGCATTCCAGTGGCGATTGCCGCCGGCCAGGCTATGGCTACGCAACTGTTTGGCATAAAACCATACGATCCGCGCATCCTGCTGGTGACCTCGGCCGCGCTCGCCTTCGCCGCGTTCCTGGCCGCAGTGGTTCCGGCTCGACGAGCCGCAACACTCGATCCGATTCGCGCCTTGCGCACGGAATGAAAAGCACAACGGTTGCGAGTTCTCCAGCTAGGTGCGTAACGCCCGATAACGCATAAACCGGACATGTCCGATTATCCGGCTAATCTGAAGTTAGCTTGCCTGCTAATGCTTGGATCGGTTGGAATCAGAACGCGGCAGATGTTGGGCAAGGGCAGCGCTCGCAGCGATTCACTTGAGCTGACGCCTGGAGCGTGGGTCTGTGCAGGCGGAGGCGGTTGAGCTTGGCGCGTAACCGGTCTACATCCATCCCGGCGGACTGGCAGACGGTTGGGAAATCTTCCTGATCTTGGAAAAGATATTCTTCCGCCTGGCGTTTGGAACGCAGAGGACCTGAAATCCATTCTTGAATCACCGTCACGATCACCGCTTGCCACAGGCGCTTTTCAGGAACTGCGGATGGTTCAGCCAGCACTGCTGCATTTGTAGCCATTATTCCCCCCGTGTGCCCGCGGCGGCTCGGTGCGGCGGAAGCTCGCTCCCGGTGAGGGCAAGAACTTGACCGAAGGAGCCTGTGGCGGCGTTGTTTCTCGACACGATGTGCTATTTCAGTGAAGAGCGAACGCTATGCTGGGACACGACTTAGCTCTTGGCGACCAGAGACGCTGCCGGGCGACGCCTCGGAGTGGGCGGCGCGATTCGCGAGGCAAGGAAAAAATTTCCCGGGGTAGATAACTTTTCCCGGCGCGTCTAACGCAAGGCCTCGTGCAGATCGGGTCAAGCAACAGCTTCGGAGCGCGCCGAACGAGCTGCTGGGTTGAACCCGGATTATGGTCGGGGGAGATCCAGCAGCACCACATCCGAGCGCTCCTGCGCTCGTTCGACAACAACTTCACGGCCGTCTGGAGAGATGTCGAAGTCGCGAACGTCAAAGTCGGGAGCGAAGTGGGTCAATTGCCGCTCGGTGCCTGTCTTCAGGTCGATGAGCCAGAGATCCTTGTGTTGCATCCCTCCTCGAAGAATTACGAGCGCCTGTCCCCCAGGCGGGAAGGTCAAGTGTCGAGCCCCCCCTTTTGTCAGGGTCATGACAGGTAGGGGATACGCTGCGGCGTCGGGAGTCACAGCTTTCACCAAAAATGTAATGCCGATGTCAGGTCCCGAGTAGACAACGAAGCGGCCGTCGGGCGCCCACACAGGATCCCGCGAGTACTCCTGGACGAAAAGAGAGGGGGAGCGACCGTCGAGCGGCACGCGGAAGAGGTGTGGGCTGCCGTGGTCCACCGCCGCCGTGGTGATCGATTGGCCGTCGGGCGCCCATGCTGGAGCCCCCTGCAGATCGAGCGAATCGGCCACAATCCGCGCGTTCGTGCCGTCGGCCTGCATCGCGTACAAGAACGTCTTGCCGTCTTGCCGAACCGAGAATGCGACATACCGTCCATCGTGGGAAATTGCCGGCCCGCCAAATACTTGCGCTCCCTGACCACTCCATAACTCCGTGCCAGTTCCGTCGGCGAACTTCCAGATACTCTCGCTCGTGTCGGTCGCGGAAACATACAGAAGATAATCTGGACCCAGCCGCGGGGAGAACCCCGTGCTGGTGGCCAGCGAGATTCGAGCAGCCTCCGACACTTCGGTGGGTGAATCAGGGATCCGCAAGCGCCAAAGCGTTCTCTTCGAACTTGCGATCGTGACGACCAGACGCCTACCGTCAGCGCTGGCCGCCAGCGATGTGTACCGGTCGAGGCCAGATGTTAGCCGGTGGGGAATTCGGCGCTCAACGTCCATGCTATAAAGCCAAGGCCCCGAACCATCGGGATCACTGGCGAGGTACATCAACGTGCGCCGATCCAATAGGACCGGATAAGTGACGCGTCCATTGTGCGAAGTGATCCGTTCAGGAATCCCGCCGGCTGGAATGATGCGCCAGATATCCAATTTGTCTGGTAGTGAACCCAGGACGAGGTAGATGAATGACGCGTCTGGCGCCCATGACGGAAAGTGACAGTGGATCCCGGCAGGCGCTGTGAAGATGAGCTTACCTTCCGATCGCCGGATGGCGTCTGACACAAACAGAGGGTCTCCTGGTCCGGGCGTGTGGTAAGCGAGTCGCGAGCCGTCGCGCGACCAGTCGAACTCGGCCGCTCCCTCCAGGTATGGCTTTGGCTGTCCACCCAGCGTTGGCACTGCCCAGATGTTGATGTCGCCGCCGCTCGAGCCGACTTTCTTACGAGCCCAAAACGTGACCAAAGAGCCATCGGGCGAGAACCCCAGGATGCGGACGTCCCGATTGACGAGTTCCGGCGCGCTCCCGCGGGTCAAGTTGTGGAACTGTCCCGAACCGACCTGCGTGACCCAGACATCCATCTGTCCGTCCCGGTCCGACAAGAACGCAACGAAACGACCGTCGCGTGACACCGCAGCGGCCTGCTCCCCTCCATCGAAGTCCGTGACTTTCTGAAATCGCGCGTTAGCGATGGGGTTCCGCCAGAAGTATTCCGTCTTCTGAAGCCAGAGGATTGCGCCGATCGCCAGAGCGGCCCCCACGGCTGCCAGCGGCAAGACGAACCTCAATCTGATTCGCGAAGCCGTTGTAGCCGAGAGCGGCGGAGGCGCAGGAGGATTGAGCGAGGGGAGATTCGCGTGACTGGAATCTGAATCGCGCTTCAGCCGCTGCAAATCTGTCCGAATATCGGCGGCGTTCTGGTAGCGCAGCTTGCGGTCTTTCTCCAGCGCCTTGTTGACAATTTCTTCCAGCTTGGGGGATAGGTCGGGATTCAACCGCACGGGCGCAACCGGTGCGCGGTTCAGAATCGCTTCCGCAATTACGCCAGAGGTCTCGCCGCGGAAGGGCAGTATGCCTGCCACCATCTCGTAGAGCACCACGCCAAAGGAAAACAAATCCGTGCGCGCATCCAGCTCTTCGCCGCGCACCTGCTCTGGCGACATGTACGTGATAGTGCCCATTGCTGCGCCAGGCCGCGTGAGTTGTTCCACCTCGCTGGCTGTGGGCATCGCCGAAAGATTCGCGGCACCGGCGGCGGGCGCGAGTTTCGCCAGACCGAAATCCAAGATCTTGGCGTGACCGCGCTCGGTGACAAAAATATTGGCAGGCTTGATGTCGCGGTGGACGATTCCTTTGGCGTGCGCCGCATCCAGTGCGTCGGCAATCTCAACGCCCAACTCCAGCACCAGCTCAAGCGGCAGCGGCTTGCCGGAAATGCGGTGTTTCAGCGTCTGGCCATCGAGAAACTCCATGGCGATGAACGCCTGCCCGTCCTGTTGCCCAATGTCGTGAATCGTGCAAATGTTCGGGTGATTGAGAGCGGATGCGGCTTGCGCTTCGCGTTGAAAACGAGCGAGAGCCTGCGCGTCGCGGGCAACTTCCTGCGGCAGGAATTTCAGCGCGACGAAGCGGTGAAGCCGAGTATCCTCGGCTTTGTAAACCACACCCATGCCACCGCCGCCGAGTTCTTCGATAATTCGGTAGTGCGAGACGGTCTGCCCGAGAAGTGATTGGGAATCCGCCATTTGGCGCACATCTTAGGTTGCGGTCGGAGTCAAGTCAACGAACGGAACTTAGTTGCATAGCTGCCGGGAACGAGGCTTGCCATAAGCCACGTCGCCCAGTGGAAGCTTCAATGTTCGTCCTCTCCCTTAGGATTGCTGTTAGAATGCGCCCCCGTGCGAATCCTTCTGCTTACGATTCTTTTTGTCTCCCCCGCGGCCGCTCAATCCTGGACCGTCGAGACCAGCTCCATGGAGGGCAGCCGCTGGAACACAAATCTTCGCGCTGTCTCCGCCACTCACGCCCGCAATCCGGAGCGCCACCCCGCCCCGGTCATCTGGGCCTCTGGTTCGGATAGCCGCCTGCTTAGATCAAATGACGGCGGCAAACACTATACACGCCTCCTCGTCAATAGCGGCCGGGCGCTCGATCTCCGCGGAATCCAAGCCTTCAATGAGAAGCTCGCCTACGTCATGTCCAGCGGCCCGGGAAAAATGTCACGCATCTACAAGACCCACGACGGCGGCGCCGCCTGGAAGCTCCAATTTTCTGGCTCGCGCCCGCAGTTCTTCCTCGACGCGCTCGTCTGCATCTCCGAAAAGGAATGCTTCGCGCTCAGCGATCCCGTCGACGGAAAATTCGTGCTCATCAGCACGACCGATGGCGAGCACTGGAAAGAACTCCCGGGTGACACGATGCCCCCAGCCCTCCCCGACGAAGCAGCCTTCGCCTCGAGCGGTTCCTGCCTCGCCATCTACGACAATCGCGAAATCTACTTCGTCACAGGCCACGGTGCCGCGCGCGTCTTTCATTCCCCCGATCTCGGCCGCACCTGGACGGTCACGGACACCCCCATCGCAAAAGGCAATCCGTCCTGGGGAGCCTTCTCGATCACTCGCTTGGGAGGCATCCTGGTTGTCGTCGGCGGGGATTACAACGATGACGCTGGCCCGGAACGCACGGTGGCTTACTCGCTCGACCAGGGCGCCACGTGGAATCTCGCCGCGCGACCGCCAGGAGGATTCCGCTCAGCGGTCGCCTTCCTCGATCGCAACACGCTTCTGACCGTCGGCACGGGCGGCGAAGACGTGAGCACCGACCAGGGCGCACGCTGGAAGCGAACCGGCGACCTCGACCTCAACGCCATCGCCGTCCTCGATGGCGCCGCCTGGGCCGTCGGCCCCGACGCCACCATCGCGCGCTGGAGCGATCACAGCCGCTGAGACTCTTAGTGATGCGATCCGCCCCGAAATTTTACGGGTTACCGGAACGCCGTTTTCGCCAGTCGGAGGAGAAAAACAACCGGTGACCCGCGATCGGCACCACCCAGCATTTTCTATAGTAGACTTGCCCCATGATTCGTCAGATCGCTCCTCAGTTCTTCACCCTGGACATCCCCGGCACCCTTGCCTATTACGAAGCTAAGCTTGGCTTCAAGTGTTTGGGCATGTGGCAGGATCCGCCGGTATACGCCATCGTTGCGCGCGATCACCAGGCCATTCACTTCCGCTGTGCCGAACCTCCCACTGCCAATCCCAACAAGTATTCGGGCGAACTGCTCGACGCGTACTTATTCGTCGAAGATGCGGACGCGCTTTACGCTGAGTATGCGGCTCGAGGCGTGGAATTCACGCGGGGACTTGCCAACATGCCATGGCACTCCCGTGAGTTTGTGGTGAAGGATCGCGATGGCCGGCTGCTTGCCTTCGGCGCGAAATTGTAGTCTTCTCGGTTCTCCGAAGTTCTGAGCCACTTATGGACACTCACTTTGTCGTGCACAGTCCAGAGTGGCGTTTGGGGCGCGATAGCTACCCGCCGATTCCCTTCAGATCGTCCTTGGCCTGCTTCTCCGCTTCTTTTGTGGCTTGCTTGGCGTTGGCATCCGGCTTCAGCTGATGGATGGCCTTGTTCAGGCCCTCTGCTTTCTCTCCGTCAGCAACCTTGCAGCCGGACACATCCGCGCTGGTGTGCACGCCCGTTGCGTCGGCGCGAAGGCAATTGAAATCCACTCCGAGATTGTGGCTGGCGTGAAGGGCAGCAAGGCACGCGTCCAGTGTCGTGAATGGCGCGCACGCGTCGGTCGCCGTAGCGTTAGCGGCCAACAGCCCCTGGGCTTGCAGGCTGGGGGTGAGCTTTTTCTCTGCGTCGCTTCGATTTCCGGGCGCATCGCTGGAATTCTTGGAATCTTTCTTGACCCAATTGATCGGATTAAGGGAATGCGAGCTCTCCTGCGCGGCAGCGGACGCGCCCGAGCCTGCGGGCCCTTGCGCCGCGGCCCGTTCCGCGCCCACCGTCAAAGAAATCGAAACACCCAAGAGTAAGACCCCGCCAACAAAAAGCGTTTTTTTCATACCTGCTCCTTCGATGAAGATACCCGTAAAACGAGGCTTCCGGACGTGGCCTCACACCCAGTAGGCCACAGCGCAAATGCCGCCAAGCGTCGAAGTGGACCGTACTACTCCAATCGGTCACGCTGGCCTTTCGAACAGGTGGGGATGGGAGATCTTATTAGTTGTTTCCACTTCGATTCGAGCAAGTGTTGCGTCGATCGTCTGAGCCGGCGGAACTTACCAGAAGTTAGCCACGTGGCCGACTAGAAGATCACTGGCGATTAGGATTTGCCGACAGAGTCTAACGCACAGGGCCTAGGGCGAGTGTTGCTGCTCTGTGGCTCGCTGGGTCGCGACCGATGGCACGGGGGCGTGAAGGCCTGCTCGGAAGCCTTGCTTTATCAGTTTCAGAATTGTGCGGCGATTTTCGACGATTGTCTTTACCCATGCGAAGCGGCCCATTTGGGGAAAATAGATTCCGCGGAAACAGAGGCGCGCGATCAGGATATTAATGCGATAACCCAGCGGTTTGTGGTTGAGCGAGTCCACGGCCTTTTCAATTGCCTCCGGACTGTATGACTTGGCCCACCCAATTCGTACCTCGGCATGAGCTTCGTCGATGCTCATCTTCAAGGGCGTATGGGCCATCGCAAAGGGTATAAATTCCTGCCAGTGCTTCGGACGCGTGAGCCGCCCAGCGGCTTCCAGCCTTTTGAAGAGCGGGGTCCCGGGCAGCGGCGTGAGCAAGCCAAAGATCGGCAGCCCCGGAGGCCAACTGCGAATTTCCTTCAGGGTTCGGTCGGCCACGCCAGGCGTGTCATTGTCCATGCCAAAGATAAAGGAAGTGATGGCATACACGTTGCGCTGGGCGAGGCGGTCGAGTACCACGGCATACTCGCCGGGCTTGTTGAAGCCCTTATTTACGCCGGCAAGATTGACGGGGTCGATGGATTCCATGCCGATGAAGATCCACTTACCTCCGGAGGCCGCGATGAGATCGACGAGTTCCTCATCGCGCAGCAGATTTGCGCTGATCTGCGCGACCCAATGCACCTGGGCACCGGCGGCGATAATGTCGCGCAGCAGAGATTTCGTGCGTTTGATGTTGATGGCGAAATTGTCGTCGATGAAGAAGACAGCGATCTGACCGCCCTCGCTTTTCGCCCGGGCTTTCAACAGCAGCAGCTCATTCACCACGCTTTCATTGGTGCGGAAGCGGATGGAGTCGCCAAAAAAACCGGTTACCGTACAGAACTCGCAGCCATAAGGGCAGCCGCGCCCAGACTCGACTGGAATCATACGAAACGTGCCCCAGCCAGCACCGACGCGCTGGAGCAAGCCTTTCACAATCTTTGGAAGCAAATTGAACTGGTCGAGGTTGATCGTGTCCCACGGAATCGACGGATACCCCTGGAGCGTGGGTTTGCGTTCTTGGCCAAACTCGTCCACCGGAGCGTAAATATCTTTCAGTTTGCCGCGCGCGGCGTCCTCGACGATCTTTGGCCAGGTTTCATCGGCTTCACCGAGAGCCACCGCGTCCGCATGGCGCGGCCCGCCGTTCCGGCCGAGGGCTTCGTCGGCCTCTTCCGTAACGTGAGGTCCGCCCATCACAACCGGCACGCCAACGGCACGGATCGCATCGGCCATGCGGTACGCCTTTGCGATCATGCGGGTCATCGCGCCGATCCCGACAAGTCCTATGTTTTGTTCCCGCACGAACCGCGCGACGCCGACTTCGTCCATGGGCTGCGCGTTGCCATCGATCAGCATCACTTCATGGCCTTCTGGAGTCAGCGACTTGAGAAGAAACATCCAAAGATGCGGCATGAAATTGCGCGTGACCCCATTATCGGGGTTGTACAGCAAAATTCGCATCAGTTCTTCTCGATTTACGGGCCGCTTCTTCGTTGCTAATCAGGAGCGACAATCTCAAGGCTCGTTGTCTAGGGACCGTAGGGTGGCCGAACCCTTCATCTCCCAGCTATTTTCTATCTTCTTAATGTGGGGCGCAAGCGGAGAATGCCTTTTGCCCGATATTTCTGTTTAGGCAACCGCCGCATAATCAGTCAGTTGCAGCAACTCCCGCAGGCATCCAACCTTGCCAAATGCCCATCCTACTTAGTGGCGCGAAATGACGTTATTGGACTGGCGATATCCAGGGACCAGCGCGGCGCCCTCACCAGTTGAAACTCTCGGACACCGAGAGAAGGAGCAAGGCAAATGCAAAACCTACAGATCGGAAAAAACATGATAACGAGCCACTCGATAACGAAAAACGTGATGGGCTTGGCAGCCGTGCTTGGTCTAATTCTCGGCATGAGCGCTGGCCCGGCACCGGCCAAAGCGCGCAAAGCAGACTCGTCCACTTCCGAAGTGCCCGTGAAAATGGTGGTGACGGTGAAGGCGCAGCACGGCGGACAAGTTTCCGCGGTTTCCGCAGATGACGTGAGGGTGTATCAGGGCGACAAGAAGGATCGCGTGACAAGCTGGGTCCCTCTCCAGGGAAGCCGCGCCGGACTCCAGCTCTTCATTTTGATTGACGAGACTTCGCGCGACAGCCTCAGCACGCAGTTCCGCAGCCTTGCGAAATTCATCGCGGAGCAGCCGTCTACCACAGCTGTCGGCGTCGGTTATATGCGGAACGGCACCGTGGTTACCGCCCAGGAATTGACGACAGACCATGGCCTGGCCGCAAAATCGCTTCGGTTGCCGATCGGGGCTGCGGCGGGATACGCGAGCCCTTACTTGTCATTGTCGGACCTGATGAAGAAATGGCCCGCGACCCAAGATCGCCGCGAGATCCTGATGATCACCAGCGGAATTGATCCGCTCGGCGGCGGCTCTTCGAACGATCCATTCAGCAACCCCTACCTCGACGCGGCTTTGGATCGCGCGCAACGAGGCGGGTTCATCGTCTATTCGATTTACTCGCCGGGAGCAGGCTTTGCCGAACGCGGCTCGGTCCGCACGCAACTGGCGCAAACTGGCCTCGATCTGCTTGCCCAAAAGACTGGCGGAGACACTTTCTATCTCGGCTTCGGCGCTGCGGTGGACTTTACTCCGTACTTGCAGGATGTCAGCAACAGCCTGAAGCACCAATATGAACTCACATTCCTTGCCGAGGGCGCAAAGAAGCCGACTCTTGAGCCAGTGAAAGTAAAGACGGAAATGCCCAACGTGGGCCTGATCACTGCGGAACACGGCTACGTCGGAAGCGGGATGTAAGGCGAAACGCGCGAACCGGACATGTGGAAACTGCCCAAAACCACATGTCCGGTGAAGTCACGGAAGCTTCAATGTTCGTTGTTTCCCCCGCCGCCGCTCAATTCTGGACCATCGAGACCAGCTCCATGTCCTGAATTGCAGTCTTGAACTTTCAAGGACCTTGTTACCGTATTAGCGCCGCGAGTCCGGTGGCACTAGGTTGTTCGCGCGATAGTAGACCACAAGCTGACCATAGTGCTCACCGCTGTGCTCGATGGCGAACGTCCAGATGGAAGAGTTGTGGGCCAGCCGGTTCCCAAAAAATTTGGATGTTTTGTCCAGCCCCGCGTCGCCCTGCTGTTGAATCACTTGCGCTCCGTCCGCGATGGCCTCCTGCACGAACTTCACCACGTCGGCCTTGGTCTTGAAAACGTCGCTCGAAGGATTGTCGCCCTCACCGAAGTCAGGCCCGACGTTTGATCCGGAAACCCTGCGTATCAGAACGAAATCCAGTGCGGCGGCGTGGAGAAGGTTCTGGGCAAAGGTGCGCTGGTCCTTCTGCACCTTGAAGTCGTATTTGTCTTCCGGAAAATCCTTCGCCATCGCCACGAGTTTGTTCCCAACGTCGTTCCACCTGTCCAACATCTCATCGCATCGGGAGCGTGCCGGACTTGGGGGTTGGTTCTGTATTTGGGCCTGACTGTGAAGACTCATTCCGGCGGCAGCAAGCAGAGTGACCACAACTAGCGCAAGCGAATGCCGTTTCATTGGAGATTGCTCCTTGTTTTGATCCGCTTTCAGAAATTCCGTCGGGGGTTAGACGTAGAGCTAGTCCCAATGTTTCAGTAAATTTCGGACATCTTGCCGGCTGTTTTCTCCTGCTGCGGGGCCGAGAACAGCGCGCAGATGTTCGACGGCGCGCCGGATCTCCGTGGGAGCCGTGCTTCCAAATCCCAGGATGAAGCCGTGAGCCGCGACTTTCGTGATGTAGGAAGGCGAGAGCGGCCACAGCCACAGTGATTCGCGGGCAGCACGGTTGGCGATTTCAACATCATTCAGCCCATTCGGCAGGGTTACCGTCAGATGCATGCCGGCCCTATCGCCGATAATCTGCAATCGCGAGCCGAAAGTGCGCTGCAATGAATCGACGAGCAGGGTTCGGCGCTCCTCGTAGAGCGTTCTCATCCTGCGAATGTGGCGCGAGAAATGCCCTTCGCCGATAAAATCGGCCAGCACCGCCTGGTAAAGATGCGGAGGATTGACGTCCATGGCATAGCGCATGGACAAGAAACGATCGACCAAGTCGGGTGGCATGACGAGATAACCGATCCGCAGCGAAGGAAACAGCACCTTGCTGAACGTCCCGATGTAAATGACGCGCGAGGCCTCGTCAAGACCCTGCAACGACGCCACCGGCTTGGATTCGTAACGATACTCGCTGTCGTAGTCGTCTTCGATGATCCAGGCGCCCGCGCTCCGGGCCCAGTCCAGCAAACGAAGGCGCCGCGAAGCGCTCATAGTTACGCCGAGCGGAAATTGGTGCGATGGGGTGACAAATGCCGCGCGCGCAGTGCGGCAGCGCCGAATGCCGGCCGTTACGTCCAGTCCTTCAGCGTCTACCGGAACCGGTACGATGCGGCAGCCGGCGGCAATGAGAACGTGCCGAGCGAGCCAGTAGCCGGGCTCCTCCATCCAAACCGGACTGCCGGGGTCCAAAAGAACGCGCGTGGACAGATCCACGGCCTGTTGCGAGCCGCTAACGATCATAACCTGCTGCGGCTCGCAGCGCACCGCGCGAGAAGTTCGTAGATATATGGCAATCACTTCGCGCAGACGCCGGAGACCGATGGAATCGCCGTATCCCAGGCTACTGGTGAGCGGATTCCTGGAGTGCCGCGCGAGAAGATTCGACCATACTTTGTGTGGAAACTCATCCAAAGACCCCTGGCTTAGATCGAACGCTCCTTGGTGACGCGCCCAAGGACCTCTCTCGAAGCGGGGAAGCATTCTCGCCGTGCGCGCGACACAGCGACGAGCAAGATTCTCCGGAGCCCTGGATTTCCCGCTTTTTTCGGTACGGGGTGCCTGTTCAGGCAGCGAGCTGCACACGAAAGTTCCCGCGCCGACTCGAGCCTCAAAATATCCCTCGGCGAGGAGTTGTGCATAGGCATTCAGGACCGGAATCCGCGAAATGCCCAATTCGGAGGCCAGCGTGCGAGTGGAGGGTATTTGTTGGCCGGAGCCTATGCAGCCAGCCACAATCATGGAGCGGAAGGCGTCATAGATTTGCCGGTGCAGCGGTCGTCCGGAGTTGCGATGAACGGAAATGACGGGGGTGAAAGTGGCGGCGACTTTCCTCACCGCGCGACTATAGTGGTCATATCAAAATGGCGTCAAGTGGATATTGCCCTCAACCACTTTTCGTAAGAAATTGAGCCGTTCCGTTTTCAGGCCCTGGGCCCATAGGTTCCTATCTCTCTTGCGAAAAGAGATAAACATTCTGAGAAAGACCAGGAGAACAATCCAATGATCAAGATATTTCGGTTCTTGGCAATGTGTACGATCAGTGTTGCATTTGCTTCCATCGCGTCAGCGCAGTCATGCAAGATTATTGACTTCCCTGGCGCAGCCGCCACCACCCTAAATGGAGGTCCCAACCCGGAAGGAACAAGCGTCGGTAGTTACACGGACTCCGCGGGGGTCATACATGGTTTTGTATTGAAAGGGGGTGTGTTCACACCGTTTGACCCCCCGGGAGCCGTATTGACGACTCCCAACTTTATTAACCCGCAAGGAGTGATTGTGGGCCAATTCACCGACTCGAATGGCGTGAGCCATGGCTTTGTCCTGGATGCGGGAATGTACACAACGGTTGACTTCCCAGGTGCGGCTGGATCCGGTCTAACCGGGCTTAACCCTTCCGGCGAAATGTCAGGGTTTTCCTGCGTTGTGGCTTCGTGTGCGACAGGCGTTACCCACAGCTATGTAAGGTCCAAGGCAGGCGAATTCAATGGGTTCGATCCGCCTGGCGCAGCCAGCAGCAGTGCCAGTACCGTGAGCCCATCGGGAGAGGTCGTGGGAGCCTGCACAGACAACGCAGGAGTGACGCACGGATACAAATTAGACAAGGGAACCTACACCTCGATTGATTTCCCGGGCTCCGTATTCACGTTTGCAGGAGGGGGTAACGCGGAAGGCGACATCGTTGGCGAGTACATTGTTTTGAGAAGGGTGCGTGCTTTTCTGCATTTCGTCGCGAAAGGAATGGAAGCTACCGAATTTTTCGCTTGCAATTCATAAACTATTGTGATACGCTTAGCGAGTAAGTAATTGGCGCTAATTGTGAGCGCCCCGGCGATTTCGCCGTGGGCGCTTTTGCTTTTTAGGGGAGAGGAATCTGCATCTGGAAAGGGAGCGCAGGGAAGCGATGACCGGGCAAGGGAACACTACACGCCCCGCCCTGAGCGGAGCCAAAGGGCGCACTTCTAATCGCAACATACCATTATTAGAATTCTTGCAAATGCGAGAAAACAATGCAGATGAAAATTTCTAATCGCAACACAACCGCCGATCCGAAGAGGATCAAACGGGGCCGCCCAGGTCGCCCGGCAAGGGGAGCCTGGGGGATTGTCCCGACCGAAGATCGGGAGCGAGGGACTCTCTTCGCTACTCGGGCAGCCCAGGGTGGAAGAGGCGTTTCTAATTGTCACTCGCGACGATTAGAAACGGTGCTAAGTGATTGAAAATAAACGACGGCGATACAGTCTAATCGTCACCAATCAGGGGGTCTCGAAATGGCCCGCGAGATCATTCGGGGATTTGGCGAGCGCCGAATCTTAAGCGCCGCTGCCGTGCAGGCCAAGCTGCGGCGCGACACCGCGCATCGCTTCGATGCAGAAAGCGATGTGCTCGTCGAGCGGGACGCCGAGCTCTTCGGCCCCTTTGTACACGTCCTCGCGATGCACGCCGCGGGCAAAGGCCTTGTCCTTCAATTTCTTTTTCACGGAAGCAGCCTCCACTTCGTGGATGCTCTTCGAAGGCTTGATCAGGGCGCAAGCCGTGAGAAAGCCGGAAAGCTCGTCGCAGGCGAAGAGAGTGCGGTCGAGCGGCGACACGCGCGGAACGTTGCAGTAGTCCGCGTGTCCCAGAATCGCGTGGACGATTTCTTCCGAATAGCCGCGCTCGCGCAAAATCTTCGAGCCTTCGTAGGGATGCTCCTGCGTCGGGTGATGCTCGGCGTTGGGCCAGCGCTCGTAATCGAAGTCATGCAGCAGTGCGGCGAGGCCCCACGATTCTTCGTCGCCGCCGAGTTTGCGCGCGTAGGCGCGCACGCAGGCTTCAACCGCGAGAGCGTGCTTGCGCAGGCTTTCGCTCTGCGTGAATTCGCACAGCAGATTCCAGGCGTCGTTGCGATTCGGCATTTCTTCTCCTCATCGATTAAACACAATAGAGTATCGCAGAAATATTTTGTAGTTGAAGAGTTCGCGCAAGTGAGCGCGCGCGAAAAATGTCGTAGCGCGAATTGTGTCGTATGGCCCGGGCGCAACGCCGGACGCGAAAGGTCAGGCGCCAAGGGGGCGGCGGAGGGGCGTTGTCGTTTTGGACTATTCGTACTATTTCCAACGGTCTGCAACTGTGCTTAACATGAATGGCTCGGGAGAGACGCAAATAGGGCTTGACAAGAATTGGCTGCCTGTGGAAAATCACTCCGCGCCTGTTCCTGCCTTCCCCTGCTAAAGAGACGTTCCTCCCCTTCGATTCACCGGAATAGTCCACAAGGAGATCCGGTGGCGGAAAAAGATAGCGTTCAAGCAACTATGGAACAACTCGATCGCGAAGTAATCCGCTGTCAAGTATGCGGATTAGTCCAATACCGTACACGCACAGGGAACTGCCGTCGCTGTCTGCGTTTGCTGCCTCCAACGGTGACGTTCGTCATTCCGACGCCGTCGCCGCAGGATCTACCGGGGGATGACCGCCAACTGTTCGAGAACTGGCCGAACCGCGAAACCGTGGAGAACATCGGCCAGCGTATCCGGCAGTTGCGGGAATCGCGGGGCATGACGCAAAGTCAGTTACAGGCAAGGTCGCGCGTCTCTCGTTCGTATTTGTCACGGATCGAGAGCGGACAGATGACTCCCAGCCTCGGCACGCTCGAAAAAATTGCCGAAGCGCTGGGCGTCGGTCTGAACCGCTTTTTCGTTCCGGAGAGCAATGGCGAGACGGTGCTCGAGGACCCGTTCATTCAAGGTCTTCGTCCCTACCTGCGCCAGCTCGACTGGGCACAGTGGCAATCCATTCTGAAGAGGTTGCAGGCCATCAGCGACCACGTGAGCACCAATCATCACGTGCGGCCGATGCCTCCGCAGCCCGCGGAACGCGTACTCCACAATGTGCCTCGCCGGCAGGCCGCGTCAGGCCACTCCGCCGCAGCACTTCACCGCTAGTCCTCTTTAGTGGGAGCAAAGCGGGGAGCTAGCTGCAGGAGCGGGGCGGCGGCCGGCTCGCGGACGATGCTGAGCCGAGTCTCGTCTGGAATTTCGCCGCCTGAGCGTGGTGCGGGAGCGGGTTGCGCAGTCTATTGCGGCTCGCGTTTGCCCACGCGCAGGAGGGTGATCTTCGTCCCGCCGCCTGCGGTGTCCAGCGCGATGACGCGCGCGGCGTCTCCGTGGTCGTCCACGAAGGCGACATCATGATTTCCCATGCGCAGCCCGTGTCTTTTTGAGTAGCGGGAATCCGAATGGTTCCCGTTTTCAAGACGAAAGTCCGCGCCGAGCCGTTTGCGGTACCAATCCTCGACTTTGTCGATTGAATCGCCCGTCCGATACTCTTCCGTTGCGAGCCCCACCTCTGAATCCGACGTGCCGATCTGGATGCTGTTGCTGTTGTCGTTGGGGGCTGCGCCGGGATACATGGGAAGGCCGGTCGCGTGCGGCTCGCCCTTGTTCACTTGGATCGATCCGACGGGAGTTTCGATCGCGACTTTCTTGCCGGAATGATTGACGTGCAGGTGACGGAGGACCAGCCCCGCGACGGTAAGCGCAAAGAACATCAGAATTACGAGTGCCCCACCCACGATGCCGAGAACCCACCAAAGGGCGTTGTTCGTCCTGGGCGGCTGCGATGAAGGCGGCAGCGGAGAAACGGGAGGCAACGGCGCGCTAGACATGCTTCACCCCTTGCATGATTCCTGATTCATATACGCAAAAGGACCGCTGAATGTTTCCAGCAGTGAATGTTTCCACCACCGGGCGAACCGGTCTTTGCGACGATCCTTAGTAGAAGACAACTTTCACGTCGGGACGGTTTGCAAGATGCACAGTGTCAATGAAGCGCACCTGGCGGTCGTCGCAGGTGAGGATCAGCGAATGCGTGCGCGTTCCTTCGCCGAAGAATCGAACGCCGCGCAGCAAGCCTCCGCCGGTGACACCCGTGCAGGCGAAGATGAGCTTCTTGCCGGGAGCCAGCTCATCCGTATTGTAAATGCGCTTGGGGTCCTTGATGCCCATCTGCGCGACGCGCTCATGGTGCTCGGGCTTGGACAGGACGAGGCGGCCCAAAATCTGCCCGTTCAAGCAGCGCAGCGCAGCCGCGGTCAGAACGCCTTCCGGCGCGCCTCCGGTGCCCATCACGGCGTGGACGCCTGTGCCGACTACCGCGGCGCTGATACCAGCCGAAAGGTCGCCGTCTGAAATCAAACGAATGCGGGCGCCGGCGGCGCGGATGTCGGTGATCAGCTTTTCGTGGCGAGGACGGTCGAGAACGATCACCACAAGATCTTCGACGGCGCGATTCAACCGCTTGGCAATCGCGTTCAGGTTGTGCGACACAGGCGCGTCAAGCTCCACCGCGCCCTTGCACGACGGCCCCACGATGATTTTCTCCATGTAAAGGTCGGGCGCGTGGAGCAAGCCGCCCTTTTCGCTGGCGGCGAGCACGGTGATGGCATTGGGTTCGCCGGTGGCGCAAAGATTGGTGCCTTCCAGCGGATCCACGGCGATATCCACTTGCGGATAGGTGATGTTCTTGTCGCGAACCGCTGCGCCCACTTTTTCGCCGATGAAGAGCATGGGCGCTTCGTCGCGCTCGCCTTCGCCGATCACAATCGTGCCATCCATGCCGACCGTGTCCATTTCAGCGCGCATCGCTTCGACGGCAACGTCGTCGGACTTGTGGCGGTCGCCGAGTCCCATGGTGTGCGCCGAGGCGATGGCTGCGCGTTCTACGACGCGCAAGAATTCGAGGCTGAGAGCTTTCTCCATGGCTGCTCCTGAAGTTGGAAGATTCCGGGGCGGGGGCACGCCGCCGGGCGGCATATCATAGTGCTAGAGACGACGGGAAGCAAAGGAAGCAGCGAAGGCCACGAGGCACAGGGAAATCGACGGGTGCCGGGATCACGGCAAAGGCTGAATCTTCGCGTTGACCAGGAAGGGATCGCTAAATTCCGTCATTTCGCCGGGCTTCTTTCCGGCGACGGGCTGAAGGCGAGCGGAAAGCGGCTTCGTCCATTTATATGCGAGGCTGGCGACATCGCCGAGGATTTTTTCGAGTTGCTCTTCGGTGACGTCGCCGGGGAGAGGAATGGTGTCGAGTCCCGTGCCGCAGACGGCGGAATAGGCGAGCAGGGAATCGAGCGTCAGTTTTCCTTCGGTCCAGCGCTGCGCGAGGACGGTATCTTCCAGCACGGGAAGCATCAAGCCCGAGTAGCCGGCCTGCTTCACCGGGATCGCGCGAAGAGCGCGCGTGATCATCGCCGCGGCGGTAAGAGTGCCGCTGGAACCAACCGGCGCGCCGAGATATTTTTCGATCGCGCCGCCGATGGAGACATCCTTGAGCGGAGCGGGCGAGAGGTCAATGCCGCCATATTTCCAGCGGGTCTGCCCCATTGCTTTGACAATGCCCTCGATTTCCACTGCGTACGCGCTCAGAGACTCTTTCAGCCGGGTTTCTGCTTCGCCGGGGGATTTGGCCGAGGCGAACGCGTCGGCTACAACGTTTGCCGACTGCAAGCCGATGGCGAAATCGTTGCCCTGGCCGGTGTAGTACGAGCCGGGATAAAACGGAGTTTCGTTGGGCACGAAAGCCGTGGCGGAGAAGTTGAAATTGCCCTGGCTGTGCGGCGTACTGGCCTCGAGATATTTGATCACGCCTGCCGCGGCGTGGATGGCGCGCCAATGAATGCCATCTTCACCGGCGATGACGATGCTTCCCTCGAGGATTTTCGACTGCGCGATGATTTTGGCGAGGAGTTCGGCTTGGCTCGCGTCGTCTGTGTCCTTGACCATGGCCTGGCCGATCGCGGCATCGAAGCCTTCCTTTGCGGCGAGTGCGTCATAGGCGCGGAAGAAGGCGAGCGTCTGGTCCGGGGAGAGATCCTTCGTGTATTCGGGAAAAGGTTGCGTGGTGATGCGAATCGTTTGAACCTCATAGCCCGCTTGCTCGAATGCTCTCTTGGCGGCGCGCAGGAAGGAAAGCGCGTCCTGGATCTGGTTCGTGTAGGTTGCGCGATCGAGTCGAACAAAGGCGGTGATGGCGCGGATTTTCGGCTTTTGCGCGGCGTCGGGCGCGGCCGAAGTCCCGATGGCAGCAGCGAAAAACAACAGGAGGACAGACAGGATTATTTGTGCCACAAGCCCCGTGGCCTCAGGGGCTGAAGCCCCGCATGTGGGTCTTTGTTGATGTCGGAGCCCTTCGACCTTCGGTCTCAGGACAGGCTGAAGCTCCGACCCCCTAAGGAAGTGTGCGCTCATAGGAACGCTGAAATCCCGGTGATGCGTTCGCCGATCACCAATTTGTGGATGTCGTGCGTGCCCTCGTACGTGAATACCGACTCGAGATTGTTCATGTGGCGCATGACGCAATAATCGTCCACGATGCCGTTGGCGCCGAGGATTTCGCGGGCCTTGCTGGCTGTTTCGCGCGCCATCCAAACGTTGTTCATCTTCAGCATGGAGATGTGCGAAGGGTGCGCGCGGTTCTGGTCTTTCAAGCGGCCCACCTGCAGCGCGAGAAACTGAGCCTTCGTGATTTCCGTGATCATCCAGACCAGCTTTTCCTGCACCAGTTGATGCGAGGCAATCGGACGATTGTCAAACTGCTTGCGCTCTTTCGAGTAACGCAGCGCCGTGTCGTAGCAAGCCATTGCCGCGCCGATGGCGCCCCATCCGATTCCGTAGCGGGCCTGGTTGAGGCAGGAGAGCGGGCCTTTGAGGCCTTCGACGCCGGGAAGAAGATTGTCCGCGGGAATCTTGCAGTCCGCGAGCGCCAGGCCGGATGTGATGGAAGCGCGGAGCGAATATTTTCCGTGGATGTCCCAGGCCTTGAATCCGGGCGTTCCTTTTTCGACGAGGAAGCCGCGGATTTTGTCGTCTTCACCCTTGGCCCAGATAACCGCGACATCGGCGATGGAACCGCTGGTGATCCACATTTTTTCGCCGTTGAGGACGTAGCTATCGCCCTTCTTGACCGCGCGGGTGAGCATCCCGCCGGGGTTCGAGCCGAACTGCGGCTCGGTGAGCCCGAAGCAGCCGATGGCTTTGCCCTGCTGGAGCCGCGGCAGCCATTTGTCCTTCTGCGCGTCGGAGCCGAACGCGTGGATCGGATACATCACCAGGCCCGACTGCACGGAGACGAAACTGCGCAGGCCGGAATCGCCGCGCTCAAGCTCCTGCGTGACCAGGCCGTATTCGACGTTCGACATGCCCGCGCAGCCATAGCCCTTCAGGCTCGCGCCGAAGAGTCCTAGTTCGGCCATCTGCGGCACAAGCTGCACCGGAAATTTTCCTTCGCGGTTGTACTGCTCGATGATGGGCATGATCTGGTCGTCGACGAACTGCCGGGCGGTCTGCCGCGCGAGTTTCTCTTCGTCGGTGAGCAGGGAATCGAAGTCGAGAAAATCGACTCCGGGAAATGAGGGCATCAGACGTCTCCTTGGATTAGGTTCGAGGTGAGATGTTAGATGTTCGAGCGTCTGGAGGCAAGAAGCCAAGGAGACGCAAGGCCGAGCATGCCCACTAGGTCCGCGTTGACGTGCGGGAACTCAAATGACATAATCGCACGCTTTGTTTGACCTAGAAGTGTGTTCCGGCGCGGCATGCAGGCGCCGAGGACTATCCAAGAACCTGGGAGCGCGGCGGCAGTAGCGACCTTCGATGGAAATTCTCCACCAGTTGGGTGAATTGTTCCTGCAGGCGGCACCCACGGTCGTCATCGTTTTCCTTTTCTATTTCTTCATGAAATGGGCGTTCTTCGCGCCGGTCCAGAAGGCGATGGCGGAGCGCAGCACGCGGATTGAAGGGGCGCGCAAAGAGGCGGCGGAAATAGAGGCGGCCGCGAAGAAGGAATTGGATGATTACAACGAGGCGCTGAGGAAAGCACGCGGAGAGATTTACGCGGAACAGGAAACCGCACGGCAAGGGGTGCTCGACGATCGGGCGCGGCTGTTGAAGGCCATGCGCGCGCGGACGCAAGAGACGGTGGAGGCCGCGAAGAAGAGGATTGCGGCGGATTTTGCGGTGAGCCGCGCGGAAGTGGAGCGGACATCGCCCATGCTGGCGAATGAAATTGTTCGCATGATACTCGAGAAGCCGTCCTCGCTGCGCGGAGGGGTGGCGCGATGAGGCGGTGCCTGTGGCGGACGGGGTTGCAGAGATTGAGGGCTGAGATTCCCTCGGCAAGCTCGGGACAGGCTCTTCAGGCATCCTGGTCGGATGCCTTCAGGATGACAACCTCTGCTCTTTCCCGGTTGGGTGGAGGGGTGTCGCGGTGCGTCGCTACGTTCCTGTTTCTTGGGTTGCTGGCTGTTCCGGCGTTTGCGCAAGGAGGAGAAACGCCGGCGGCGGATACGACAGTCGGCTGGATCTTCCGCTGGCTGAATTTCGCGATTGTTTTCGGCGGGATTGCTTACCTGCTGGCGACAAAGGCAGGCCCCGTGTTCCGGCAGCGCGCGGAGGCGATCGCGCAGGCGATTGGAGAAGCGGCGCGGGCACGCGAGGCGGCGGAGCAGCAGCGGCGGGAGACCGCGGCGAAACTCGCGAATCTGCAGAATGAGGTGGTGGAGATGCGCGCAGCCGCGAAGCGCGATGCGGAAGCGGAGGCGCAGCGGTTGCGCGCGCTGGCGAAGTCGGAGGCCGAAAAGATCGAGCAGATCGCGCAGGCGGAGATTCGGGCCGCGGAGCGCACGTCGCAGCTGGAGCTGAAGGCGCTGGCCGCGCGGCTGGCGGTGGAGCGCGCGGAAGCGCTCCTGGTGCAGCAGATGACGCCGAAGACGGATGCGGCGCTGGTTCAGACGTTCGTGGCGGAACTTGGGAGGAACGTAAATTGAGCGCGATCGCTCAGCGGTACGCAGCGGCGCTGGCCGATGTGGCGCTCGAACGAAAGAGCGCGGACGCGGTGAAACGCGACCTGGCGGCATTCGTCGAGGTATTTTTCGGGTCAGCGGATTTGAGAAACGTTCTCGAGAGTCCGGCGGTGAACCGCGACATGAAGCGGAACGTGATCGAGAAGATCGCGGAAAAAATGGGAATGAACGACGCGGCGCGGAATTTTATTCTCCTGCTCGTGGATAACCGCCGCATGGACATGCTGCGGGAGATCGGGAAAGTTTTCGGCGAAGAATTGAACGCGCGGCTGGGAATTGCGGAAGCGGAAGTGACTTCGCCGCGAGAGTTGAGCGAGGCGGAAAAGAAGGAGTTGACCGCGTCGCTCGAGCGGCGGACGGGCAAAAAGATCGAGGCGCGTTTCGCGCAGGACCAGGCGCTGGTGGGCGGCGCCGTGGTGCGCGTGGGATCCACGATCTACGACGGCTCGGTGCGCGAACAATTGAACAGGCTGCGCGAGCAGCTCGAAACGGAATAGGAGCAAGGGATGGCGAACATCAAAGCGGATGAAATCACCAAGATTCTGCGCGAGCAAATCGAGAACTACCAGCAGACCGTTGCGGTGGAAGAGGTCGGCTCGGTGATCTCCGTGGGAGACGGCATCGCGCGCGTCCACGGCCTGGATAACTGCATGGCCGGGGAGATGCTGGATTTCTCGCACAACGTCTTCGGGATCGCGCTGAACCTGGAAGAAGATCAGGTCGGCACCGTGCTGCTGGGGGACTATACGGAGATCGAAGAAGGCGACATCGTGAAGCGGACGAACAAGATTATGTCCGTGCCTGTTGGCGACGCGATGATCGGCCGCGTGGTGGACGCCATCGGCAATCCGCTGGACGGCAAGGGGCCGGTGCTGACGAAGGAGCGCAATCCGCTCGAGCGCATCGCCCCCGGCGTGATTGACCGGCAACCGGTGCGCGAGCCGATCCAGACGGGAATCAAATCGATCGACTCGATGATTCCGATCGGGCGCGGGCAGCGCGAATTGATCATCGGCGACCGGCAGACGGGCAAGACCGCGATCATTCTGGATACGATCATCAACCAGAAGGGCGGAGACCTGATTTGCATTTATTGCGCGATCGGGCAGAAGCGGTCCACGATCGCGCAGGTGGTGAAGACGCTGACGGACTACGGCGCGATGGACTACACGATTGTGGTGGTGGCGTCGGCTGCCGAGCCCGCCGCGATGCAGTACCTCGCGCCATTCGCCGCGTGCGCGATGGGCGAGTATTTCCGCGACACGAAGCGGCACGCAATTTGCTTTTACGACGACCTCTCGAAGCACGCGCAATCGTACCGCGAGATTTCCTTGCTGCTGCGGCGCCCTCCGGGACGCGAGGCGTATCCGGGGGACGTCTTCTTCCTGCACTCGCGGCTGCTGGAGCGCGCCGCGAAGCTGAACGACGCGCTGGGCGCGGGCTCGTTGACGGCGCTGCCCGTGATCGAAACGCAGGCGGGCGACATCTCGGCGTACATTCCCACAAACGTCATTTCCATCACCGACGGGCAAATCTTTCTGGAGGCGGATTTGTTCAACAGCGGGATCCGCCCGGCGATCAACGCCGGGGTTTCGGTCAGCCGGGTGGGCGGCAACGCGCAGATCAAGGCGATGCGGCAAGTGGTCGGCACGCTTCGGCTGGACCTGGCGCAATATCGCGACCTGGCGGCGTTCGCGCAGTTCGGCACGGAACAACTCGACAAGGCCACGCAGGCACAGCTGGCCCGCGGCCAGCGGTTGACGGAAATCCTGAAGCAGGATCAGTATTCGCCGCTCCCGGTGGAGAAGCAGGTGCTGATTATCTTTGCCGGCTCGAACAAGTATCTCGACGACCTTCCGATTTCGGAGTGCCGCCGGTTCGAGCTCGAGATGTATCCGTTTATGGACACGAACTATAGCGGAATCCTCAAGACGCTGCGGGAAAAGAAGGCGATTGATGATTCCATCCGCGCCGAGATGATCAAGGCGCTGGACGCGTTCAAGGAACGATTCAAAGCGAATACGGGGGCTGCTGCCGCGGCAAAATAGCGTTCTATTCCAATGCCAACACTTCTTGATTTTCGGCGGCGCGTGCGGTCGGTAAAGAGCACGAAGCAAATCACGCGGGCGATGAAGTTCGTCGCGGCGGCGAAATTGCGGCGCGCGCAGGAAGGTGTATTTGCGGCGCGGCCGTACGCGCGAGAGATCCTGCGAGTCTTACGGTCGGCGGCGGCGCGCATGGAAGAGCCGCTGCATCCCCTGCTCGTGCGGCGGCCCGAAGAGCGCATTCTGGTGGTCGTGCTGACCGGCGACCGCGGACTAGCGGGAGCGTTCAACGCAAACGTGATGCGCCGCGCCGTGGAATTCCTGGGCGAGCATGCGTCGAAGAAAATCCAGATCATGGTTGTCGGCAAGAAAGGCCGCGACCAGCTGCGCAAACGCAACTTGAGCTTCGTGAACGAGTATTTGAACGTGTCGAACAACGTGGAGTTCGCGCGCGCGAAGGAGATTGCGGCGCGCATCGCGGAACTCTACGGCCACGACGAAGTGGACGCCGTGTACGCCATCTACAACGAGTTCAAGAACGTGATGGTGCAGAAGCTGCAGGCCGAGAAGCTGCTTCCCATTGACCCGGCCGTGCTGATTCCAGAATCGAAGCAAAAGCACGCAGCCGGAGGCGATGCGCCCACGCCGGAGAACGCGCCGCTAGTGGATTACATCTACGAGCAGCCGATTGCGGAGCTTTTCGCCGGCCTGGTGCCCCGTTACCTCGAGACGGAAGTGTTTCGCATCCTGCTCGAGTCGGCGGCGTCGGAGCATGCGGCACGCATGACGGCAATGGATTCCGCGACACGGAACGCGTCCGAATTGATCGACAAGCTGACGCTCGAGATGAACAAAGTTCGCCAGGCGGGAATCACGAGGGAATTGATCGAGATTGTGGGCGGAGCGGCGTCGGCTATGTCGTAGGCGGCGGCTGAATCTCAAGGAGTCGAGCATGGCAGACAAGTTGAAGACGGGACACGTGGTCGAAGTGATTGGCCCCGTGGTGGACGTGCTGTTTGCGGAGCACCACTTGCCGTTGATTTACAACGCGGTGCGAATCACGAGCGAAGGGTTCAACGTGCCGGTGCCGATGGACATCGTAGTAGAAGTGGAGCAGCACCTGGGCGAAGGGCGCGTCCGCTGCGTGGCGATGAAGCCGACCGAAGGCCTCGTGCGCGGCATGAAAGCGGAAGACCTCGGCGAGCCGATTTCCGTTCCCGTGGGCCGTTCGACGCTGGGGCGCGTGCTGAACGTCCTCGGCGAACCGGTGGACAATCTCGGCCCGCTCGACTACAAGCTGCGCTATCCGATTCATCGTCCGGCGCCATCGCTCGAAGATCAGTCCACCAACCTCGAAATGTTCGAGACGGGAATCAAGGTGGTGGATCTGATCGAGCCCTACCTGAAGGGCGGCAAGATTGGATTGTTCGGCGGCGCGGGCGTGGGCAAGACGGTGTTGATTCAGGAGCTGATCCATAACGTCGCGATGAAGCACGGTGGCGTTTCGGTGTTCGCGGGTGTGGGCGAGCGTACGCGCGAAGGAAACGATCTGTGGCTCGAAATGCAGGAATCCAAAGTTATCGTGCCGGGCGATTCTGAAAAGTCGCGCTGCGCGCTGATTTACGGCCAGATGACGGAGCCACCCGGCGCACGTTTGCGCGTCGGTTTGACGGGATTGACGGTAGCTGAATACTTCCGCGATGAGGAGCACCTCGATGTGCTTCTGTTCATCGATAATATTTTCCGATTCGTGCAGGCCGGGTCGGAAGTTTCCGCGCTGCTCGGCCGCATGCCTTCCGCGGTGGGCTACCAGCCGAACCTGAACACCGAAATCGGCGAGCTGCAAGAGCGCATCACCTCGACCAAGCACGGCTCGATCACGTCGGTGCAGGCGATCTACGTGCCGGCTGACGACTACACCGATCCCGCGCCGGCGGCAACATTCTCGCACCTGGACGCGACGACGAACTTGAGCCGGCAGATCGTGGAACGCGGCATTTTCCCCGCGGTGGACCCGCTGGCGAGCTTCTCGCGCATTTTGGATCCGCGCATCGTGGGACAGGAGCATTACAACGTGGCGCGTTCGGTGAAATCGGTTCTCCAGCGCTACAAAGAATTACAGGACATCATCGCGATTCTCGGCATCGAGGAGCTTTCGGACGACGACAAGCAGGCCGTGGCGCGCGCGCGCAAGATCGAGAGATTCCTCTCGCAGCCGATGTTCGTGGCAGCGCAGTTCACCGGCCTCGAAGGCAAGTACGTGAAAATCGAGGATTCCGTGCGCGGCTTCAAGGAAATCGTCGAGGGCAAGCACGACGATCTTCCCGAGCAGGCCTTCTGGATGGTGGGAACGATCGAAGAAGCGCGGGAGAAAGCGGAGAAGCTGGCCGCGATGGCTTAGTCGCGGGCGCGCGGGCTGGCGCAACGGTATCTGAGAATCCATGCTGCCTGAAAACATCGAACTCGAAGTAGTGACGCCGCAGCGGCACGTGCTGGACGAGAATGTCCAGTCCGTGGAGATGCCGGGGAAAGACGGCTATCTCGGAATCCTCCCGGGTCACGCGCCGCTATTGACGGAGCTGGGCATTGGAATCCTGACGTATCACAAAGGCGCCGAGATCCGGCAGCTAACAATCGCCAACGGATATGCCGAAGTGCTTCCTGACCGGGTGATCGTTCTCGCCGAGGTTTCCGAGCGTTCCGAAGAAATTGACGTGGCGCGCACGCAGGCGGCCCGAGACAGGGCGCAGGCCGAGCTCGCCAAGGCCGGCTCGGGTTCCACCGAAGTGGATTGGCAGCAGGCTTCGCTTGCTTTGCAACGCGCGCTCGTGCGTTTGCAAGTTGCGGGGAAGAGTTGAGTCTCGCGGCGTGCCCGGGCGAATTCGCCGCTTTTTTTGCGCCAGGCCGGGGTGCCCTACGAATCAACGGCGTGCGCATCCGAAAGCCTACTGCAGCATCTAAGATGAATGGGTATAGGATATGAGCGGAATGGCCGAAATTACGATCTACAGCACATGCTGGTGCGGCGATTGCCGCCGCGCGAAGCAGTTCTTGCGCGAGCGCAAGATCCCGTTTCGCGAAGTCAATGTGGACGAATCGCCCGAAGCCGAGGAACTCATTCTCCGCGTGAACAACGGGCTCAGGAAAGTTCCCACGATTGAAGTGGACGGCCGCTATTTCACATGCAGCCCGTTTGATCCCCACCAGCTTGCCGAGGAATTGAAGATCTCACTGAAACCCGTCAAGACGTAACTCGCCATTTGTGACCCGCGAGCAGAGCTTGAAGTCGCGCCTTCTGGCCGTATCGCCTTGGGACGTAAGCCGCTAAACCAAGCCGGCGCCGCGGGTCATCACTCCCGCAACATGCAAGTCCGGCGTCAGCACGACGAGATCGGCATCGGCGCCGACGGCGAGAATGCCTTTCTTGCCCGCGAGTCCCAGGCGCCGCGCCGGAAGAACCGTGGCCATGCGCACGGCATCCGTCAGCGACACGCCGAGCGACACGATGAACCGCAAGGCGCGATCGAGTGTCAGCGTGCTGCCGGCAAGTTTCCCTTCCGAGTTCCGGCAGACGCCGTGTTCCACGGTCACTTCAATACTCCCGAGCCGATAAGTTCCGTCGCGCATGCCGGTGGCGGCCGTGCCGTCGCTGACGAGCAGCACCGTGTCGAATCCCTTCGTGCCGAGGAGAACCTGAATGGCGGGTCCCGCAACATGAACGCCATCCGCGATAATCTCGGCGGTCACATCGGGATCGGTTAGGACGGCGCCGAGGATTCCCGGGTCGCGGTGCGAGAAAGGCCGCATGGCGTTGAAGATGTGCACGCAGTGGCGCGCGCCGGCCTGGATTGCCGCACGCGCTTCTTCGTAGGTTGCATCGGTGTGCCCGAGGGCCACGACAATATTGCCCGCCGCAACGGCAGCGGCGATCAATTCGAGCGCGCCCGGAAGTTCCGGCGCGAGCGTTACGATTCGTACTCTTCCTTCCGCTGCGGCCAGGAATTTCTGGAGCATTTCCGCCGACGGCTTCGCGAGCGCTTCCGGCGGATGGACCCCGCGCCGGACCTTGCTGATAAAGGGCCCCTCGAGATGAATCCCTATGATCTCAGCGGCAAGATGCGCATTCTCTTCCGGGGTTTCGTGCTTTCGGATGTAGCGGGCGATTCCCTCGAGGCTGTGGCAGGTTTCCTCAAATGGCGCGGTGACCGTCGTCGCCAGAATCGAGGTGGTTCCATGGCGTGCGACTGTGGAAGCGACGCGGTCGAGCGCCCTGGAATCGGCTTCCATCACATCGTGGCCCCCGGCGCCATGGATGTGCAGGTCCACGAAGCCCGGCACGACGGTCATTCCCGTCGCTACGTAGTCCTTGGCGCCCGCCGGGATGGTGATTTCGTCGCGGTGGCCGATGGCGATGATCCGGCTGCCTTCGACGACGATGATGCCGTCGTTGATTTCGTCCTGCGGCGTGAGGATGCGGCTGGCATAGACGACGATCGGAGGCATGACAAGATCATCCTACTTGAACTCCCGCGCGGAATCACACCGGAGCCTTGCATCCTGTTCCTTCTCCGCTACAATCGTGTGGCGCTATTTTGGAGGAAATGGAATGGCAAATGAGAAGCGGTACGTGGCCCAAAAGCGGCAGCGACGCCGCCGTAAATCCGCGAAAGCAAAGATGAAGCTGTACGAGCAGGGAAAACTTACGCACGATAAGCTGCCGTCCCTTGCCAAGCGCTTTCTAAGCCGCAAGATGCGTGCCCTGAAGAAAGCCGAATAAAAGCCCCATAAAAACAAAAGGGGCGTCCCGGCGAACCGGGGCGCCCCTGAATAGCCCTCTCGTGAATCTTCGTTCTTAGTTGCTCGCTCCAGAAGCGGGCGCCTGTGCGTGCTGCGAATTCACCTTCGGCACGCTCAAGTAACCCGCGATCTTGTCCTTGTTCACCGAATTCACGACGAACTCCATGGGGGCGCGAGTGCCGTTTGTGAAGAAGTACAGCGGCTCGTTGGCCGAAAGGTTCTTCTTCTCATGGCGCTGGTCGTCCACGAAGATCGTCACCGAGTATTGGGTCTTCTTGGGGTTTGTTGCGTGCAGCTCGACCATCAAGTTGCCAACCTTCTCGCGCTGGTTTTTCTTGTCGATGGTGAACTCGTAATAATCACGCTCGCCCAGACGGCGCAGCTCTTCAATCTCGTCGTGATTGCGGGCGGTCAGCGTGCCGAATTCGCCGCGGGCCATCTGAAGATTGTTCTTGGTGGTTTCCAGGTCGCTCTTCACGCCTGTGACGTCCGTGCCGAGCTTGTTCACGTCATCCACGCTGGCCTTGGTGGCCAGTTGGGTGGTGATGCCATTCTGCAGATCGGACAACTCCTTGGCATCTTCTTCCTTGATCTTTTTCGCCTGAGAGCGCGCGCGTGACAACTCGCCTTGCGTGAGCTTCATCTTATCGGTCACAACGCTCACTTCGCCTTGCAGCTGCGCGTTCGTGTCTTCCGCCTTCGCCAGGCGCTGGCTCAGCACATCTTCATTCTGCTTAAACTGCTGGGTCTGCGCTGCGAAGCTCTGTTCGAGTGACTTGGCGCGGTTCGACGCCGTCCAACCTGCGCCCAACGCCACCAGGGAAACTACCGCCAGTCCGACAATCACAATTCCTACCCAGCGGGGTGCAGCCGCGTCCTCGACTATGACTTGCTTATCTTCGATCATTCTAGTGTCCTCCGTGAATCCCTTGCGCATTGGAAAAGAGCAAGCCCAGAACCAAATGGAGAGAGGGGCGTCGGGCGGAGTGTAAGGCTATTGTTTAGCTAGGCTTACGAGGAACTGGCGAGGCGGGGCTTTAGGTCTTCTGGGTGGAGAACCCTGCAATTTTTACCTGAGTGTAATGATTTCTGGGTATGGATAAATCGAGACGCCTGCCGTCCAACGCGCCTCGCCCCCGGAACATCTTCCACCACCGAAGAAGCGCCAAGCCCCGCGCGAACAGCGAGCTAACGCGTGACGCTCATATTTCGGAGTTGCGCGATTCGATCCGCCAGCGGCGGGTGGGTGCTGAACAGGCCCGACAGAACTTGCCCGGCGGAGAATGGCGCCACGATGCAAAGCGCCGAAGTGGACGGCGGAATATCCATCGGAATGCGCTTGTTGTATGCGCCGAGCTTTTCAAGCGCGCGAATCAACCCGTAGGGATGTCCCACCATTGTGGCGCCGGAGGCGTCCGCCTGGTATTCGCGCTGGCGCGAAATGCCAAGCTGAAGCATCAGGGCGGCAATGGGCGCGAGGATCAACATCAGCAGCGCCCCAATTCCTGCCCCTCGGCGCTCGTCGCGGCCGCCGCCCCAGCCGCCGAACATCATTCCCCATTGGCCCATGTGTCCAATCCACGTGATGGCGCCCGCAATGGTTGCCGCGATCGAAGACGTCAGGATGTCGTAGTTGCGGACGTGGGAGAGCTCGTGGGCAATTACGCCCTCAAGTTCCTCGTCGTCCATCAGATCGAGCAGGCCCTGCGTGACGGCCACTGAGGCGTGGCTGGGGTTGCGGCCGGTGGCGAAAGCGTTCGGAGCAGCCTGCGGGATCAAAAAGAGTTTCGGCATGGGCAGATTGGCTTTGCCCGCGAGTCTTTCCATCACGGCGTATAGCCGCGGCGCCCGCTCGCGGCTGATCGGCTGCGCGCCGCTCGACATCAGAGCAATCTTATCCGAGAAGAAATATGCGCCGCCGTTCATGATGATGGCGACGACAAGCGCGATGGTCATCCCGCTCTGCCCGCCGAACGTCTCGCCCAGGCCGAGCAGCAACAGTGTCAAAGCAGTCAGAAGAAATGTGGTCTTGAGTGTCTTCATGGTCCGTTCCTTGCGCCTGTTCAGGCGGCGCCGGCCTTGGCCCCTTCTAGCGCGAATTTCATTTCACCGCTTTTCGAGTCCGCGTCGACAATCACTGCGTTACCCGGACGCACTTCACCATTGAGAATCTTCAGCGCCAGGGGATCCTGGATCAAGCGCTGGATGGCGCGTTTCATGGGCCGCGCGCCGTAGGCCGGATCGTAACCTTCGCGGAAGAGAAGGGCTTTGGCCGCAGCCGTAAGCCTGAGCGTCACCTGCTTTTGCGCAACGCGCTTCATCAAATCGCGCAATTGCAGCTCGATAATGCGCTCGATCTGATCCTTGCCCAGCGGACGGAACAGCACGATATCGTCCACGCGGTTTAGAAACTCCGGCCGGAACAGCTCCCGCAGCGCGGCCATCGCATGCTCTCGAGCCTGCTTCGGGTCCTTTTCAGCCAGCTCGAAGATTGCCGTCGAACCCACGTTCGAAGTCATGATAATCACCGTGTTGCGAAAATCCACGGTGCGGCCCTTGCCGTCGGTAAGCCGGCCATCTTCGAGAATCTGCAGCAGGACGTTGAACACATCCGGATGAGCCTTCTCGATTTCGTCGAGCAAGACGACAGAGTAGGGCCGCCGCCGGACCTGTTCGGTCAATTGGCCGCCCTCTTCGTAGCCGACATATCCAGGCGGCGCGCCGATCATCCGGGCCACCGAATGTTTTTCCATGTACTCGGACATGTCGAGGCGAATGATCGCGCGTTCGTCGTCGAACAGAAATTCCGCAAGCGCTCGCGCCAGCTCGGTCTTGCCCACGCCGGTAGGTCCGAGGAACAGAAACGACCCGATGGGGCGGTTTGGATCGCTCAGCCCTGAGCGGCTGCGGCGAATGGCGTTTGCCACGCTTGCCAGCGCGGCTTCCTGGCCCACGACGCGCAGCCGCAAACGTTCTTCCATGTGCACGAGCTTCTCGATTTCGCCTTCGAGCAGACGGCCCACGGGAATTCCGGTCCATTTGCTGACGATCTTCGCGATTTCCTCTTCGCCCACTTCTTCCTTCAGCATGGGGTGATCTTTTTGCAGCTCGGCAAGGTGATCCTGCGCGGCCTTGAGTTCTTTTTCCGCGGCGGAGAGTTTGCCGTAGCGGATCTCGGCCACGCGCGAGAGATCCCCGGCGCGCTCGTAGCGCTGCTCCTCGGTCTTTAAACGGTCGATTTCTTCCTTCTGCTTGCGGATGCGGCCGATGGCATCCTTTTCCGTTTGCCAGTGGGCCTTCAGCGCGTTCGACTGCTCGCGCAGCGTGCCGAGCTCCTTTTCGATCTGCTTGAGGCGGTCGCGCGAATGCGCATCAGATTCCTTGCGCAGCGCCTGCCGCTCGATCTCGAGCTGCATGATGCGGCGCTCAATCTCGTCAATTTCGGTCGGCAGGGAATCAATCTCCATGCGCAGACCGGCGGCGGCTTCATCCACCAGGTCAATGGCTTTGTCCGGCAGAAAACGGTCGGTGATGTAGCGCTGCGAAAGCATCGCCGCGGCGACAATCGCGGCATCCTTGATCCGCACGCCGTGGTGCACTTCGTAGCGTTCCTTCAGTCCGCGGAGAATCGCAATCGTATCTTCAATCGAGGGTTCGCCGACAAACACGGGCTGGAAACGCCGCTCGAGCGCCGGATCCTTTTCGATGTATTTGCGGTACTCGTTCAGCGTGGTCGCGCCGATCGCGCGGAGTTCGCCGCGCGCCAGCGCCGGCTTCAGCATGTTCGAAGCGTCCATCGAGCCTTCGGCTGCCCCCGCACCCACGAGCGTGTGCAGTTCGTCGATGAAGAGAATTACCTGGCCCTCGGACTCGGTGACTTCCTTCAGCAGTGCCTTCAGCCGGTCTTCAAATTCGCCGCGATACTTCGCGCCTGCCACGAGGGCGGCCAAATCGAGCGCAACGATCCTCTTCGGCTTGAGCACTTCAGGCACGTCGCCCGCGATGATGCGCTGTGCGAGTCCCTCGACAATTGCCGTCTTCCCCACGCCCGGCTCGCCAATCAGCACCGGATTGTTCTTGGTGCGCCGCGCCAGGATTTGCATCACGCGCCGGATTTCCTCGTCGCGGCCGATCACCGGGTCGAGCTTGCCGCGCCGCGCCAGGTCCGTCAGGTCGCGGGCGTATTGTTCGAGCGCGCGGTACGTCGTCTCGGGATTTTGCGAGGTGACGCGGTGGCTGCCGCGGATCGCCGTCATTGCCTGCAAAATGGCGTCGTGAGTCGCGCCTTGGCGCACGAGCAACTGCGCCGCTGGATCGCGATCTGTTGCCGCGATTGCCAGCAGAATGTGTTCGGTCGAAACGTACTCGTCCTTCAAACGCTGCGCTTCATCGAAGGCGCGCTCGAGAACCTGGTTCGATGCCGGGCTCAAATACTGTTGTGAAACTCCCGACACCTTGGGCAGCTTTTCAATCTGCTTTTCGATCTCGCCAGCCAGACGCGCCGGCGCCACACCCAGCTTTTCGAGCAGGGGTGGCACAACGCCGTCGCCCTGTGAAACGAGCGCCCATAGGAGATGCAGCGGCTCAATTTGCTGCTGCCCGGAGTTTCCCCCCATTTCCTGCGCCGCCTGCAGCGCCTCCTGGGCTTTCACCGTTAATTTGTCAAATCGCACCATGCCGCAATTTTCTCACTTTCATTCTGACAAAACAAAGGGGCCGGCAAGAACGGCCCGGCCCCCATTGGCTGCACGAACTTAGTTCTTGCTGTTCGTGATGTTTACTTTCACCTGTTTCGGTTTCGATTCCGCTCGCTTCGCCAACTCGACCGTCAGCACGCCATTGGTGTACTGCGCCTTGATGGCCTCGGTGTTTACCGTGGTCGGGAGACTGAAGCTGCGGCTGAACGAGCCGTAGGAGCGCTCGACGCGCAAATAGTTGTCTTCTTTCACTTTCTCTTCGAACTTCCGCTCGCCGCGGATGGTGAGCATGTTGTTCTCAACGCGGACATCCAGATCCTTCTCGTCGATACCGGGCAAATCGACCTTCAACACGAGCTCATTCTCAGTCTCGTAGATGTCTACGGTCGGCGCCCAGGTGGTCAATTCCGAGTTATCGGCCTTGCCCTGGAACGAAGTATCGAATAGTCGGTTGACCTGATCCTGCAAGGTCAAGACATTGCGGAATGGTTCCCAGCGGGTGATTGAATTCATGGTGTAAAGTCCTCCTATTAGTCAGCTAGCGCTTATTTAGCGCTAAGCCATAATATAAGTTTAGTGCCTTATTGTCAATATAGAAATTAAACCATTATTTTGTGTTACTTACGACTGTACAACAGCTACATAGCCTTTACAATCAGGCACTTAAGATAGTGCGTTTCGGGCATCGCTAGCAGGATCGGGTGGTCTTGAGCTTGCGTCCGCCGCTCGGCAACAACAACGGTCTTGCGTACGTCGTTTGCGGCTTCGGCGAGGATCTGCAGGAATAGCGCCTCGGAAATGTGGTAGGAGCATGAGCACGTCAGCAGAAAGCCCCCGGGCTCGAGCAGCTTCAAGGCGCGCAGGTTGATTTCCTTGTAGCCACGATGCGCTGCCTCCACGCTATCCCGGTTCTTGGCGAAGGCAGGCGGGTCGAGTATGACCATTTGAAAGCGGCGGTCCGCTTCGTCGTACTCCTTCAAGATGTCGAAGGTGTTGCCCTCGCGAAAACTTACATTGGCGATGGAATTCAGTTCCGCGTTTCGGCGGCCGGATTGGATGGCGGCGGGACCCATGTCCACCACTTCGACGTGTTCGCATCTGTCCGCGATCGTGAGCGCGAAACCACCCTGGTACGAAAAGCAATCGAGCACCCGGCCCGAGGCATAGCCGCGCGCGGCGCGGTGGTTCTCGCGCTGGTCGAGAAACGATCCAGTCTTCTGTCCTTTCGCCAGGTCGTACACGAACGAGACGCCATTTTCTTTGGCGACGATTTCATCGGGTATTTCGCCATGAACTACGCTCACGCGCTGTTCGAGCCCTTCGAGCAAGCGGACTTTTGGGTCGTTGCGTTCGAGGATGCCCTTTGGCGAAAAAAGTTCGGCGAGGATTTCGACAAGCAGCTCCTTGCGGCGTTCGGCCGCCTGGCTCAAGGTCTGGATCACAAGATAATCGCCGTAGCGGTCCACCACGACGGAGGGAAGCCGGTCGGATTCGCCGTAGACCAGCCGGAACGCGTCCGTATCTTCCACAACAATATCGCGGTAGGCTGCGGCCGCGCGAAGGCGCTCGGTGAAAAACGCGCGATCGATCGGCACATCCTCGCGCGTCAGCAAGCGCACGGCAATTTGCGATTTGTCGCTGTAGAACGCCCGGCCGTGGAAGCGGCCGCGCTCGTCGGTGACGCGTACCACGGCGCCGGGTCCCGCTTGCGCTTCGCGGATGTCGCTCCGGTAGACCCAGAAGTGGCCGGAGCGGAGCCGCTCCACGCCGCGAGAGCTGATGACCACGCGATCTTCTGTCACGCTTGTGCCTCGGCGAACGCGGCGCCCGCTTGGTCCGCTACAATGGTTCCTGCAACCCGGAGCCCCTGATCTTGCGAATCAGATACCTGGTGAATCGGGGCAGAATGGCGCAAAGCCGGATGCAAAACTCTCATAGTGACTTGAGCGAAGTCAAAGATGAAACGGAGCGAGCTCGATTACAATTTGCCGCCGGAGCGAATCGCGCAGCATCCGCTGGGCGAGCGTGATGCCTCGCGCATGCTCTTGCTCGATCGCGCCGGCGGCGCGTGGGAAGATCGTCAATTCCGGGAACTGCCTGAAGTTCTGCGTGGCAACGAGCTGATTGTTCTCAACAATGCCCGCGTTCTGCCCGCGCGGCTGTTTGGCCGTCGCGCCGGTTTGCGCGCGCAGTCGCCGGGGCGGAACAATCCCCGAGCAAGCGATTTCCTTCATTCACTCATCGAAGTGCTCCTCGTTCGGCAGTTGACCCCGCAAGACTGGGAAGCGCTGGTGCGCCCCGGGCGAAAAGTCCCGGTGGGCGAGCGCATCATCTTCGGCCCACATGAGAAAAAAGAGGATCAAGGTGAGCTGGAAGCTATTGTCGAAGGACGCGGCGAATATGGCCTCCGCGTCCTGCATTTCTCGTCGAAGAACGGCCTTCACGAGGCGCTCTCTCGCCTCGGCCACATTCCACTCCCGCCTTACATCAAGCGCTCCGACGAACCCATGGATCGCGAGCGCTATCAGACCGTCTACGCGCGTCAGGGCAGCGCCGTCGCGGCTCCCACGGCAGGTTTGCACTTCACCGCGGAAATTTTGACGAGGCTGCGGCAGCGCGGGATCGAGATTGCGGAGATCACTCTTGAAGTCGGCCTCGGCACTTTCGAGCCCGTGCGCACCGAACGTATCGAAGATCACCCCATTCACAAGGAAGCTTATGAAATATCCAAAGCTGCGGCCGCTGCAATCTCACAAGCAATGCGCGAGGGGCGCCCGGTGCTCGCCGTGGGCACCACGGTAGTGCGCGCCCTTGAAGATGCTGCCGAAAGGTTTTCCGCGCGCGGCGAAACGATTGCTCCCATAGAGGCCGAAGCGGAGATTCTCATCTATCCGGGCAAGCCTTTTCGCATCGTGAGCCAGTTGCTCACCAATTTTCATTTGCCGCGTTCGAGCCTGCTCGCGATGGTGGCGGCGTTTGCCGAGCGCGAGCGTATCCTCGACGCGTACCGCCACGCAGTTGAATCGGAATACCGCTTCTACAGCTACGGCGATTGCATGCTGATCCGCTGAAGTTTGCGTGGTTGCACTCCCTGCTTGGTTTGCCATTTCCGGCCTCGACAGCCGTGCATCATTCCGTGGGTTCGTCTATAATCCGCATCCTGTCCCGGGGAGCCGTCTGAATGCGCTATCTGATACTGAGCGACATCCACGCCAACCTCACTGCTCTGGACGCTGTTCTCGAAGCGGCCAAAGGCCACTGGCAGAAGGCCGTGTGCCTGGGCGACGTCGTTGGCTATGGCCCCGATCCAAACGAAGTGGTTGACCGCGTGCGCTCGCTCGAGGCTCTCACGATCCGCGGAAACCACGATAAAGCCGGCAGCGGCATCGCCAATGCGGAAGATTTCAATCCCGTCGCTCGCGCTGTCGCGCTATGGACGCGCGAACAACTTCGTCCCGAAAATCGGGAATACCTGGAAAAATTGCCCATCGGCCCTGTCTCTGTGGATGGTTTTTCGATCGTTCACGGCGCCTTTCGCGACGAAGATGAGTACGTCTTCGCTCCCGCGCAGGCGCTCGATAGCCTCCTCGATGCGCCCTCCCCCGTGACGTTCTTCGGGCACACGCACCTTCAGGGTGGCTTCATGCTCCACGACGACAGAGTTGGCATCCTGCACTTCAAGCCCGCCGGCGAGAATCATTTCTCAGCATTAACCATTGAGGAAGGCTCCACCTACCTGTTGAATCCCGGTTCGATTGGCCAGCCTCGCGACGGCGATACGCGCGCCGCCTTCGCCATTGCCGACCTCGATCACAAGTCCGTCGAATTCTGGCGCGTCGTCTACGACATCAAAAAAGTGCAGGAGCGAATGACCAAGGCCGGGCTTCCTGAGGCGCTTATCTTGCGCTTGGCGTTGGGCCGCTAGCGGACTCCCGGCGCGAACATTGGCATGAGCACTGGCATACGCACTCTCGTGAGAAAATAGAGCTATGGAATCTACAGGAGGCGCGGGCCGCGGCGATGGGAGCCGGCTCCCCGTTGCGTTCGCGGCGGGAGCGCTGGTGGTGCTCTTGCTTGCGGGCGGGTTGGTTCTCCTGACGCGCTCCACGCAATCCCACACTTCCGCCGCTGCCGCGCGATTGCCTTTCGGTCCGCAAGAACAGGCCTACGCCGGACGCGTCCATTTCCTGGATATTCAGATGGCCCGGTCCACGAACATGCTGAATCAGGAATTCACCTACGTTGCCGGGACGATTTCGAACGATGGCGATCGCACGCTGCGCGGTCTCGAAGTCGCGGTCGAGTTCCGCGATCCGTTCGATCAGGTGATTCTGCGTGAAACGGAACGTCTGATCGGCCGGGGAGATTCGCCTCTCGGCGGCGGTCAAAAGCAGGCTTTTCAAGTCACGCTCGAGCATGTCCCGGTGGAGTGGAACCGGCAGTATCCCGTGATCAAGGCAACCGGGATGATTTTGGAGTAAAGCGCTCGCACGAATGGTTTACTGGCGGACGCCGAATGTTTCTCATAGGAAGTACTGGGCTTCATCCTGTATCTAACGTTGGCGGTGCTCGTGGACGATTGGGCCGAACTCGATCGGGCGATTGGCGAAATCGCCGCTTCCGGCAGCGCGGAGGTCCGTGAGGACGGCGAGTGGCTCGCGGAGCTTGCGGGATTGCACTGCGAGCTTCGCCACGAAGGCCCGCATTCGCTCGTCCACCTTTGGTCGGAAGACCGCAACCTGACCCGCCGCATCCTCGGCGTCAAGGAACGCTCGGAGGGCCGCGTGGTCCTCGAAGTGCGGCGGTTCGGCCGCGCAAAACCGGGCCATCTCGAATTTGTTCGCACGGATTCGCCACGTGCCGCCGGACGCATCACCCGGGAGCAGTTCCGTGCGCGTTTCCGGCGCATCCTTTGCGAGCGGTTTCCCGATGCCACCATCGAAACGCTCACCACTGCGCCGGACCTCGAACATTCCTTTTCGGGCCTTTACGTTCGCGGCCGTATGCACGAAGGCCCGCTCGCATGGGCGCTGCTGGCGGTTTCCGGCGGTGAAAACGCCGCCACGGTCGAAGGCATCCTCACTTTCGGAATCCTGTGGCTTGATTGGACGCGGAGCCGCGCCGAAAGCCGCGCCGTCCACGGTTTGCGATTGTTCGTTCCGGAAGGCATGAGCCGCGCGCTACGCGAACGCGTGCTCGGGCTTTCATCCGCGATTCGCGTCGAAGTCTATGAGTTTGACGAAACCGAGGCGCGCATTTACAGGGCGGACCCGGCCGATGCGTGGAATCTGCAAAGTTGGCTGACTCCCAGGAGCCAGACTGAGTCCGCGCTTGGGTCGGCAGGCGATGCCGTCGCGCGTGTTCGCTCGTTCCTGCCGGGGACGCCCGGAAAGAGCGGCGTCATTGCAGCGCGCATCATCCCTGGAACGGACGACTTGGCCTTCGGTTTTCGCGGCCTCGAATTTGCCTGCTGGTCTGCGGGCCAGATCTTCTTTGGTCTAGGCGATTCCCGGCAACGGCTGACGAAAGACACGGAAGGCTCACTGGCACGGTTGCTAAGCCAGCTCGACCTCCATCGAAACTCGCTTGCCGAAGACACAAAACATCCGCTGTACCGGGCAGCGCCGGAAAGATGGCTTGAAACGCTCCTGCTCGAAGATCCATCGCGCCTCGACGCGCAGCTCGACCCGCGATTTTTGTATTCGCAGGTTCCGGCGCTGGCGGCAAGCGACCGCGGCGTTCTGGATCTCTTGGGAGTCACGCGCCGGGGCCGTCTCGTGGTGATTGAACTGAAAGCCTCCGAGGATATTCATCTGCTCATGCAAGCGGTTGACTATTGGTTGCGGGTCCGGCGGCACCAGCGCGATGGCGATTTCCAGCAGTACGGATACTTTAGCGGAATCGAATTGGACCCCGCGCCGCCGCTCGTGTGGCTGGTCGCGCCGGGACTGCGGTTTCATCCTGTCACGGAGATTCTTCTGCAGTATCTCGCACCGGAGATCCGCGTCACGCGCATCGGGCTGAACGAAAACTGGCGGAGAGGCCCGCGTGTGATTTTTCGTCAGTAGCAATTACTTCGGGGGAAAAAGAGGGGAAGCGACCTTGGTATTCCCAGTGCCGCCTCCCGGGGTGTGTCCTAGAAGTATGTTGAATATTTAGATGCGCGAGAATCGAAAAGGTTGGCGTCTTAATAAAAAAGATATTTTCGCCACTTTTCGTCGCGATGTCCGATCAAGCGCATCAGCTGGCGAGACGTATGGAGCGTGAATGGGCGCGGACGGCGCTGAAGCCTCAGCCCGGCCTCTTCCGGAGTGCGATCGCCCTTACGATTATTGCAATCGTAGCAGCACGCCACCAGATTTTCCCACGACGACCGCCCGCCCCGCGAACGCGGCATCACGTGATCGAGCGTAAGCTCCGAAGCAGGGAACGCGGCGCCGCAGAACTGGCACGTATTGCGATCGCGCAACAGGATGTTCTTGCGCGAAAGCGCCCGGCTTTGCTGCGGGATGTGGCGATAAGAAAGCAGCCGGATCACCGAGGGCACTTGAATGGCCTTTGTCGTTGAATGCACTTCGGCGTGGTTGGTTTCCTCCGCCTGCGCCACTCCCTTGAGCATCAAGACCAGGGCCCGGCGCACGGCAGTCACGTTGATGGGTTCGAATGTTGCGTTCAACACAAGCACGGGCGCCTGCATCACGGACGGACGGTTCGCTGCCGCGACATGCGGTTTTGGACCGGCTTCGGCAGAAACTGCACCAAGCCCGATGTGGGGCCGGGGACGTAAACCCATCTTGAGCCGGTTGTCCATTTCGCGTGTCCCTAAGTGTATCGCTTGCCGCTTGTGCTTAGATGCTCAGACTAGCTTGTTGGTTCCTTCTTCTTTGTTTTCCCTGGGCTGAGGAGAACCCGAGGAGGGCCAACCGGCAACGACTCGCCCCACCGTAAGACCCATCACTTCGGCCGCGCCCGCCTTCCGCAAAGCGCCTGCACAGGCATTTAAGGTCGCGCCCGTCGTAAATACATCATCTACCAGCAGGACGCGTGCCTTGTCAACTCGTACGCCTTCGCGCGTCGCGTAGGCGCCACGTACCGACTTCCAGCGTTCGCTGCGGGAGAGCACGAGCTGCGGGGGACGCGGGCGCGTGCGCGCCAGAAGGCAAGGATCGAGCTTCAGTCCAAGCCGGCGCGCCAGAGGCCGCGCAATCATTTCCGCCTGGTTGTAACCCCGCTCGCGCAGGCGGTCCGCGTGCAGAGGAACGGGCACGACGACATCCGGACAGAAATCATTTCCGTGCGCTGCGATCGTCTCGACCAGCCGCGCGGCAAACCAATCGCCTAGCCGCGTCACCTCTTCGTATTTCAGCAGGACGATGGCGGCGCCGAGTGCGTCGTTGTAAATCGCGAAGCTCCGAGCGCGCGTGAACCCGTAGGTGCCGGCGCGGCAAACGCGGCAGAGCGGCTGCACTGTTTGCGCGGCCATCGGCGCCGTGAACGGACGGCCGCATTGCTCGCACAGCGGTTCCGCGATCCGCTCGAAGGATTGAAGGCAGGCTTCGCAAACGGGGATGCGGCTGGCGTTCGTGAGCGGCTGAAGACAAATGCGGCACGGAGCCGGGAAAAGCACCGCGGCAAGTGCGTCGAGCGCGTCTCGGATGATCACCGATGCGTTGTTAACGGCGAAGGTATCGAGACGCTACTCTATATCGGGACGAAAGGGAAGCGGGAGTTTTCGCGGCAGGAGATTGCTCGCCGGGATGAGAACTCGGCGTGCGTTCCTTCTAAAGCAATCCCTGCTCCATTTTTTCCTGGCAGCTAAGGCAGTAGCGGGTCCACGGCACCGCTTCCAGGCGCTTCTGCTGAAGCTCTTCGTGGCAGGAGATGCATTCGCCGAACGTGCCGTCCTTGATCCGCGCAAGCGCTTCGTCCACAAGCTGCAGCAACGAGCGCTCGTTGTGCGTCTGGCCGAAGAGGAATTCCTTGGTGTAGGAGTTGGCGGCCTTGTCGGCGAGATCTACCGTGGGATCTTCATCCGCTTCGCGGCCCTCTTGTTCCGTGCGGGCGATGCCGCGCACGAGCTCCTCGCGCCGGGCGAGAAGTTTCTTTTTGTAGTATTCCAACCGCTTCTTATCCATTGTCAGGGTACCCGGGCGGCTCAAAAGCCCACCCAAAAACCAGCAATTTTACCGATAGCGTCACTGCATGTCAAATCAGTGACTCAAGCTTTGATGCAGATGAGCGCGAAACGGTTCCGCTATCGATGCGAGCGGAACGTTTCAGGACGCTGCGCGGCGTCGCGACGGATAGGCGAAGTGAATGGCAACGGCGGTGAGGACCAGCACAGCGAAAACAAGCACGCTGCCTTCCGGCCCGACTGTTCCGCCGGTCAGCCATGCGGGGCCGTGGGACGAAGAATTCAGCAAGCGGCCCGTCGCGAGCTGTCCGCTATCGGGGACGCCGTAAAAATAAGTTTCTCCCCAATCCCATGCCGCGTGCATTCCAATCGGGAACCACAGGTTTCCGGTGCGCTGAAGCGAAAAGGCCGCAAGCAATCCGAAGCTGCCCGCCATGACCGCGCCGATTTTCGCTTCGCCCAGGTTTTGGAGATGGATGGCGCCAAACAATATGGATAAGAGAATCGCCGCGGGCCAGAACCCGATTCCTTGTTGCAGGGTCGCTTGCATGTAGCCGCGGAACGAAAACTCCTCGAAGATTCCCACCAGAATGAAGGCGACTCCGAACAATAGCCCGTACTTCACGGCGTCCGCTCCGTGGGACTCCGTCCCCGCAAAAGAGAATCCGTGCAGCATCGCAATCACGCCCAGCAACAAGGAGAGCGAGCCGAACCCGAAAGGAATACCCTGCCAGAACCGCTTGCCGAATGCGCCGCTTGCGGGCAACCCATAGTCCGCAAAAGTGCGATTCTCGATCTTTGACATGATCCAGGCGGAGAGAAAGAGAAAAAGAATCGCCAAGCATTCCGTGACGATCTGAAATGTTGCAGCGATTGTTCCGGGGGGCTGGGACTTCGCCCAGGACGCAAACGCGGGAATGTGCCGGAGCCCGAAACCGGCTGCGAGGGCAATAGCGAAGAATATCGCGAGAAACATCAGCAGCCGCCAGCCGGCACGAATGCCGTGCGGACCCGTGAATATCGTGTTCAGGACGTAGGGCCCCTCCGCGCGCGAGACAACCTCGGCAGCCGGCAATTGCGAACTCGAGTCAGTAGTCATTGTGTGGATTTTCCTCTCACCCTAGATTACGGCTGGCACCGCCAAAGAGTTTCAGACGAAGCCCTCGCCGACCCGTCAGCGGCGGGCAGACCCGCCAAGGGAGCGGCGGCGGACAGGCCCACCAAAGCGGCGGGCAGGCCGGAGGGCCATTCCTGTGCTTTGAGCGTTATCGCGCGAAGCGCCGAACGACGCATTTCATTCCCCATCCGGAATGGCCAGCCCCTGGCTCTCTTCGAAGGGCGGGAAGCCGCCGCGTGACGCCAGGAAAGGCCATGCCACACAACCCAAATCGCCGGGCGTGAGTCCAACACACTGAGTCACGGGCCCTGAGGTTCAACCTACATGTAGGGGGCTGCCATGCGTTCCTGTGTCTTTTCTTCTGGTTCATGAGCGCCTGCATGTGGCCCCAAGCGAGCAGCCGTAGCAGCTGAAACCGCAACCTACTACAAAGGAGAAGTGACAATGAGGATAGCCAGAAACATTTGGAAGGCGATTATTTTCGCAACAATTTTTGTGACTGTGCTCGTGAGCGCTTCTTTACAGGCGCGCGCTCAAGAGGCCGCTGCGGCCTACCTCAAAATGGCTCCCATTGATCAGTACCTTATGGCCGATCGAAATGCCGAAATTGCGATGGCACGCAGTGCAGCGCCTCCATCGATTTCAACGGATGCCGGAGTCATGGTGCTCGGACGGCGTGGATATGAAACTGCCGTCAAAGGCAAGAATGGTTTCGTCTGTCTTGTGGAGCGATCATGGATGTCCCCATTTGACTTTCCGGAGTTCTGGAATCCAAAGATGCGAGGTCCCATCTGCTTTAATCCAGCCGCGGTGCACTCGATCCTGCCGCTGACTTTCAAGAGAACGGAATTGGTGCTGGCGGGACTATCCAAAGCTCAGATCGTGGAGGGTATCAAGGCTTTCGATGCGAAGGGACTGCCCGCTCTGGAGCCCGGCGCGATGTGCTACATGATGTCACCGCAGGGGTATCTGAATGACTCCGCCGGACATTGGGTGCCTCATTTGATGTTTTACATTCCGCTTACAGATCCCAAGTCATGGGGAGCGGATTTGCCGGGCTCCCCGGTGCTGTTGAATACGCAGTTTCAGGGCAACCCGGAGCCAATAACCGAGCTCATGATTCCGGTGCTCACTTGGTCGGATGGAACGCCCGCTCCTAAGGAAGCGCAGTGATATTTGATCTCCATGTGCACCCACAACTCTAACTTTTGTCGGGGGCCTCATGCGCGTATTCATAGTCGACAAAGAACCCTACATCAGAATAGTCAGAACTGTTGACGTGAGCAAGTCGCGATAAACTTCAAGAATGCATGCAAACTACGGTGCACCTAGAGGAAAAATGTGCCGCTATCGTTGCTCCCCGTGCAACGAAGTGAACCTGCGCAAAAGGACAGGTTCCACGATTTGTAAGAGCTATTCTGCGGAGGCCCTAAAGTGCTCTGGCGGAACGGCCGTGTTTCGCGGCACGCGGGTCCCCTTTCAGGCGCTGCTCGATTACCTGGAGGGCGGCCAAACCCTGAACGAGTTTCGGGATGATTTTCCCACGGTCACGCGCGAAGCTGCCATTTCGTCCCTCGAATTAGCTAAATCGCTGGTTGATTGGCCAGCTTGGATGAAGATTCTCATCGAGGAGTGCCATTCCTCGAAAGCTCACAGAATCAGTTTTCCCAGACCATGAGTGCCGGACTGTTCCGGAGGCGGGTTCTGGCCGGCAAGAAAGATGGAGAACTGCCTATCAATTGCGAATGCGTACAAGCGCTTCGAGCTCTTCCTGACGATGGACCGGGGGATTGAATACGAACAAGATCTCGCCGGGCATAGAATTGCAATCATCATTCTCCGCGCCAAGTGGAACCGACTCGCGGACCTCTTGCCCCTGTACCAGCCTGTTTGGCAAGCATCTTGCTCGATTCAGGCAGGACATACTCGTGCGGGGTCGGGGCCTGATCACCCAATCGCCTCCCGCTCGAGGAACCGTAGGCCAGTAGACTGCGTCTGTCAAGAAACGCGGCGGGTTGCGGTTGCGGCGGCGGGGGCACGGCTGCTAAAATCTCCTGTTTGCGCGGCCTGGAAGAGCCACCATCGTACGAACCCTTCCATGCATCTAAAGCTCGGCAAGCAGTCAAGGGGCACCCTTCCTTCGTCAGGGTAAAGGGAGAACTCGTTTGGCCAAATATGATCTGGTCATAATCGGGAGCGGGCCGGGAGGCTACGTCGCCGCGATTCGCGCCGGGCAATGGGGCCTGAAGATTGCGGTCGTCGAAAAGGACCCTTTCCTGGGCGGCACGTGCCTGCACGTCGGCTGCATTCCGACGAAAGTTTTTCTGCACCACGCGGACATCTACGATTACTTCAAGCGTGCGGAGGAATTCGGCTTCGAAGTGAAGGACGTGAAAATCAACTGGCCGGCGATCCTGGCGCGCAAGGACAAGATCGTCAAGAAACACTCGCTGGGAATCGCGTCGCTCTTCAAGAAGAACAAGGTGGAATCCATCACGGGATGGGGAAAAATCGCGGGGCCGGGCCGCGTCTCGGTGGAGAAGGACGGCAAGACCACCGAGCTCGAGACAAACAATATTATCCTTGCCACCGGTTCCGAAGCGCGGACGCTGCCGGGCGTTGAAATCGACGGCAAGACGATTCTGACCAACCGCGAAATCCTGTTGCTGCCGGAGATTCCCAAGTCGCTGGTGGTGGTCGGCGCGGGCGCGGTGGGCGTGGAGTTCGCGTCCATTTTCCGGACGTTCGGCACGGAAGTGACGATCCTCGAAGCGCTGCCGCGGATTGTGCCGCTCGAAGACGACGACATTTCCCCCGAGCTCGAAAAGGCGTTCAAGAAGAAGGGCATGCGCATCGAGACGGAAGCGAAAGTCGAGTCGGTGAAGAAGGACGCCACAGGAGCAACGGTGACGTTCAAGGACAAGGCGGGAAAGCCGCAGACCATCAGCGCGGAGAAAGTGCTGATCGCCGTGGGACGCCGCCCGCTGACGGAAAATATCGGGCTCGAGAAAACGAAGGCCAAGGTGGAGCGCGGGTTCATCCACACGAATGCGTATCTGGAGACTGCCGAGCCGCACCTTTACGCCATCGGCGACATTGTTGTGGGACTGCCGCAACTCGCGCATGCGGCCTCGATGGAGGGCATCATCGCCGTGGGGCGCATGGCGGGAAAAGATGTGCAGCCGTTCGACCGCAAACGCTGCCCGAACTGCACGTACTGCGAGCCGCAGATCGGGTCCATCGGGTTGACCGAGAAGCAGGCGCGCGAAGCGGGCTACGAAGTGAAGACCGGGAAGTTCCCGTTCATCGGCAACAGCAAGGCCACGATTCTCGGGATGCACGAAGGTTTCATCAAGGTTGTGGCGGAAGCGAAATACGGCGAGATACTTGGGGTGCACGCGATCGGGCCGCTGGCGACGGAGATTATCGGCGAGCCGGTGGCCGCGCTGGGACTCGAAGCCACGCTCGACGACATGGCCGCCACGATTCACGCGCATCCCACGGTGTGGGAAGCGATGGGCGACGCGTTCAACGCCGTGCGCGGGATCGCGATCAACATCTGATGAGTCATCTGAAAAATCACCTGATGAACGAGTCCGCGAAAACTTGCTGGGTGGTTGATCTCGGGCTTGTGCGCTACGCGCCTGCATGCGAATTGCAGCGCCAGCTTGTGGAGGCGCGCAAGGCCGGCGCGATTCCGGACGTGCTGCTGCTGTGCGAGCACCCGCACGTGATCACCCTCGGGCGCAACGGCAAGCGCGAAAACCTGCGCGCGAGCGAAAGCGTGCTGGCGCAAGCGAGCGTCGAATTTCACGCCACGGATCGCGGCGGCGACATCACGTATCATGGCCCGGGGCAAATCGTCGGCTATCCGATTCTCGATTTGGCGCAATATCGCCGCGACGTTCGCTGGTACGTTGCCCGGCTCGAAGAAGTGATGATCCGTGCGTCGGCGGATTTCGGCGTGGCCGCGAAGCGCGTCGAAGGCATGCACGGCATCTGGGTGGATGCGCCGGCGGGCGAGGAGAAGCTCGGGGCGCTCGGCGTGCACTTGAGCCGCTGGGTGACTTCGCACGGCTTCGCGTACAATGTATCGACGGACCTGCGCTACTTCGATTGGATCGTTCCGTGCGGGATTGCCGGGAAGCGCGCGACGTCGCTCGAGCGGATCCTCGGGCGTAGCGTGCGTTCTGAAGATGCCCGGCCGCGCGTTGTGGAAAATTTCGGCGAAGTTTTCGAGTGCCAGATGGTTGCCGTGGGCCGCGGCGAATTGCACGAGCGGCTCGCGGCCTTTTCGGCCCGCCGCGAAGCAGCGGATTCAGTGATGGCTTGAAATGGGGAAAATTTGAATGAGCGCAAAGCTCACCAACGAACAGCATCTCGAGCTGTACTACTACATGCAGCTCAATCGCCAGCTCGAAGAGCGCATGGTGCGGCTCTTCCGGCAGAACAAAATTGTCGGCGGCCTTTATTCGAGCCTGGGCCAGGAAGCGGTATCGGTGGGCACGGCGTACGCGCTTGAGCCGCGCGACTGGCTGGCGCCCATGATCCGCAATATCGGCGCGCTGCTGGTGAAGGGTTTCAAGCCGCGCGACATCTTCACGCAGCACATGGCGAAGTACACGTCGCCCACGCTGGGCAAGGACGGCACCAGCCATTTCGGCGATCTGAAAACGCGGCACACGGTTTCGCCCATTTCCATGCTCGGTGATTTGATTCCGGTGATGGCGGGCGTGGCCATGGCCGGCCGCTACCTCGGGCAAAATATCGTGGCGCTCACGTGGATCGGCGATGGCGGCAGCTCGACCGGGGCGTTCCACGAAGGGATGAACTTTGCGGCGGCGCAGCGCGCGCCGTTCGTTCTGGTGGTGGAAAACAATCAATGGGCGTATTCGACGCCGGTGTCGCGCCAGGTGCCGGTTAAGAATCTTGCCGATCGCGCCGTGGCCTACGGCGTGAAGAGCATGATTGTGGACGGAAACGATGTCGTGGCCGTCTACAACACCACGAAGGAAGCTGTGGATGAGTGCCGCGCGGGCCGCGGGCCGATACTGATCGAAGTGAAAACCATGCGCATGAGGGGCCACGCGCAGCACGATCCCGCGGAGTACGTCCCGAAGGAAATGTTCGAGCACTGGAAAGCGCTCGACCCCATCGCGCGCTATGAAAAATACCTGACGGAAAACAAACTCTGGGACGCGAAGGCGAAGTCCGAAATTGACGCGCGCATCGAGCGCGAGTTGGACGAAGACCAGAAATTCGCCGAGGAATCGCCGTTGCCGCCGCCCGAGCTGGCCGAGCAGGGCGTCTTCTGCGACGGCTGCCACACCATCGCCGCCGACTGGAAGCGGCCGAAACAGGAAGTGACGCCGCCGAATTCGAGCGTCAAAGCGACGTGGAACGTGCAGGACTTTGGCGGGCTCGAAGCGGAGACGGCAAATGTGAAGCAGGCCGAAGCCGCGGCTGTGGCCGCCGGCGCGGGTGGCAACGGCAAAGAAGCTTCTAAGCTCGCGAAGCCCGTGGAGAAGCCCGTGGCAAAGGCCGCCGTCCCTGCGCCCGCGAAAGCAATTGCGAAGGAGGGCGAACCGGTGGTGGATCGCGTTCCGTTTGGCCGCGGGCCGAAGGACAAAGCATTCCGCCAAACCGCCGAAGCGAAGCGCTTCGAGCGCGCCGTTCGAGACGGAAACCGCCGGGACAACAACCCCCGGAGCGGCAAGCCGTTCCGGAAAGGCCCTCAGGGCAAGCAGGGAGGGCGCTGACGATGGCCGCGATCACCATGCTCGAGGCAATCCGGCAGGCGATGTTCGAAGAAATGGATCGCGATCCTGCGGTTGTCGCACTGGGCGAGGACATCGGCGTGTACGGAGGCGCGTTCAAAGTAACCGAAGGATTGCTCGCGAGGTTCGGCCCCGAGCGCGTGATTGATTCGCCCATCAGCGAGACGGCCATCGTGGGCGCGGCGGTGGGCATGAGCTATCTCGGATTGCGCCCGGTGGTCGAGATGCAGTTCATTGATTTCATCGCCTGCTGCTTCAATCAGGTGACGAACTTCGTGGCCAAATCGCACTATCGCTGGGGCGCCCCGGTGCCGATGGTGTTGCGCGGCCCATCAGGCGGCGGAGTTCACGGCGGGCCGTTCCACTCCGCGAATCCGGAAATGTATTTCGTGCACACGCCGGGGCTGAAGGTCGTTTACCCCTCGACGCCGTACGATGCGAAGGGCTTGCTCAAATCGGCGATTCGCGATAACAACCCGGTGCTCTTCCTCGAGCATAAATTCCTGTACCGGCGGATCAAGGGAGAGATTCCGGCGGGCGATTATACGGTCCCCATCGGCAAGGCGGTGGTGCGGCGCGAGGGCAGAGACCTCACGATTTTAAGTTATGCGGCAATGGCGCATACTTCGCTCGAAGCGGCTGAGCTGCTCGTGAAGGAAGGCATCGACGCGGAAGTGATTGACCTGCGCACGCTCGCGCCGCTCGACCGCGAAACCATCCTCGCGTCCGTGAAGAAGACGAACAAGCTGCTGATCGTCCACGAGGACACGCGCACGGGCGGCATCGCGGGAGAGATTTCGGCGATCGTCAACGAAGGCGCGTTCGAGCATCTCGACGGGCCCATCATGCGCGTCACCTCGCTCGACACGCCGGTGCCGTACTCGCCGCCGCTCGAGGAGCGGTTCCTGCCGAATGCAGAAAAGGTTGCCGCCGCCGCGCGCGAATTGGCACAATACTGACGTGGAAAAGAAAGGTTAAGTGACGTGGGAAAAACGAAAGGTTTGAACGTTGCCGAGTTCGAAGTCGGAGCGGAAGTGCGCGTGGCCAATCGCGCGTTCCTCGAGAAGTTCATGGAGGAAGGGCAGTATCACAACGAGCTCGAGCCCGAGCAGCTTGCGTACGCCGGCAAGGTGGCGAAGGTGAAGGCAGTCGATTTTTTTCACGGCGGCGATGAAATTTACACGCTCGAGGGCATCCCCGGCGTCTGGCACGAGGAGTGCCTGGCCGCCGAGTAGCGAGTTTAGAGGAGACGACGATGGCTGTTGACGTCATCATGCCCCAGATGGGCGAAAGCATTTTCGAAGGCACCATCACGAAGTGGCTGAAGAAGCCGGGCGATAAAGTCGAGCGCGACGAGCCGCTCTTCGAGATTTCCACCGACAAGGTGGACGCCGAGATTCCTTCTCCCTCCGCCGGCATACTGAAAGAAATCAAGGTCAATGAAGGCCAGACCGTGCCGATTCAGACCGTCGTCGCGCTGATTGACTCGGACGGAGCGGGCGCGGCTGCTCCTGCTGCGCCACCCAAGACAGAAGCGCCGAAGCAAGCTCCTGCACCCGCATCGGCTGCCCCGAAAGCGGAAGCTGCGAAGCCTGCCGCATCCGCACCGGCTGCTCCCAAAGCTTCGGCCGCCGCCGCTGCTCCGGCTGCGACGCAACGCCCCGCCACGCCGAGCGGCGAAAAAATCAGGAGTTCTCCGCTCGTGCGCCGGCTGGCTCGCGAGCACGAGGTGGACCTCACGCAGGTGCCGGGAACGGGCGCCGGCGGGCGCGTCAGCAAGCGAGATATCCTCGGCGCCATCGAAGGCGGTGGCGCGGGCGCCGGAGCCGCAGCTCCCGCACAAATACCCCCGCCCGCTGCCGGCGGCGCCGTGGCGAAGGGCGCAATGGAAACGGCCGTGCCGCGCGAGAAGATGTATTTCGGGCATTACGAAGTCCAGCCCATGTCCGTCATGCGGCAGCGGATCGCCGAACACATGGTGCTATCGAAGCGCGTTTCGCCGCACGTGTACTCGGTGGACGAGGTAAACGTATCGGCGATTGCCGCGCTACGCGCGAAGATGAAGGACAAATTCGAGCAGGCCTCCGGAACGAAGCTGACGTTCATGCCGTTCTTCGTTCGCGCCGCGGTCGAAGGGCTGCGCGCGTTCCCCACGGTGAACTCGTCGGTGGACGGCACGAACATCGTCCTGCACAAGGAGTGCAACATCGGAATCGCCGTGGCCCTCGATTGGGGGCTGATCGTGCCGGTGATCAAGGGCGCCGAGGAGAAGAATTTTCTCGGCATCGCGCGCGCCATCAATGACCTCGCCGAGCGGGCGCGCTCGAAAAAACTCAAGCCCGAAGAAGTGGCCGAGAGCACGTTTTCGATCACCAACCCCGGCGTCTTCGGCGGCCTGTTCGGCCTGCCGGTGATCAACCAGCCGAACGTGGCGATTCTGGGTCTCGGGACGATCGAGAAACGCCCCGTGGTGATTGACGACGCCATCGCCATCCGCTCCATGGTCTATCTCACGCTTTCCTACGACCACCGCGTCGTGGACGGCGCCGTCGCCCACCAGTTTATGGGCAAGGTGAAGCACACCCTCGAGAACTGGACGGAGAGCGTGCTGTAAAGCAGTCTGGAGTCGAGAGCAAGCGCGCGGCAAAGTTTCGCGCGTGTCATTCTGAGCGGAGCGTCCCGGCGGCCTCTTCTTCCCACAGATTGCCTCTTCGGCAATCTGTGGGCGGGGACGCGCAGTCGAAGAATCTCTCTTCGGCATCGCAAACGAGAGGGCGTAAGCAGGGCACTTTGACTCTCAACTCCTAGCTCTCGACTCTCAACTTTCCTCATGGTCTCCTCCGCGCAACGCCATCCCTGGGGCCAGCCGCCCTGGCAAATTGATTTCACGCCGCCGCCGCAGATTGCCCCGGCCGAGGCGGACATTACCGTAATCGGCGGCGGTTTCACCGGGCTTGCGGCTGCCGCCTGGCTGCGCCTTCTCGCGCCGGAAAAGTCCGTCGTCGTGCTTGAAGCCGGGCGCATTGGCGCGGGTGCGAGCGGCCGCACCGGGGGCATGGCTCTCTCGGAGACGGCCACCGGCGACCAGCCGGGCCTGGGCGACGTTCTCGCGGGCTTCACGAAAATCCTCGCGCAGCTTCACGTGGAGTGTGATCTCGCGCTTCCGGGCGCCTGGGAGATCGGCCGTTCGGGCGGGTTCGCGCGCTCGCCCATTCACTGGAATGACTCGGGAACGTTGCGCGTCGTGAAGGAAGTGCCGGGTGGCACGCTCGACCCGGGGAAACTCGTGAGCGGGCTTGCGCGTGCAGCGCATCGGCTTGGCGCGGCCATCTGTGAAAATCATCCGGTCGAGCGCGTCCTCTGGGCGGAAGTTCCCGAAATCCAATTCACAAACGGGCGTCTGCGCGCGCGAAAAATTCTCTTCGCCACGAACGCGCTATCGCTGGGCCTCGCGGAACTCGAAGAAGGAATGCATCCGCGGCTCACCCTCGCGGCCCTTACGGAGCCTCTCTCCGAAGAGCAACTTGCTGCCATCGGCCTGGGTGAAAGAAAACCCTTCTACACGGTGGACATGCCGTATTTGTGGGGGCGCGTCCGCCCGGACAATTCGATCGTATGGGGCGCGGGGCTGGTGCAATCGCCCGATGAGCGCGATCTCGGCGCGGTGGATATCGCCGGCGCAGAACCGTCGCGCATGTTCGATACGCTCGAGCAGCGCGTCCGCGGACTGCACCCGGCGCTTGCGGCCGTGCGGTTCACGCATCGCTGGGGCGGGCCGATTCTATTCCGCGACTCGTGGACTCCGGTGTTCGATTGGCATCCGCAAAGCGCACAGACGCGGAATGCAATCGTGCTCGGCGCCTATGCGGGGCACGGCGTCGCGCTTTCGTCGTATCTCGGCGCCTGGGCCGCCGAAGCTTTGCTCGGTCGGCGCGAGCTTCCGCCCTGGGGTATGATTTCAGCGCAATGAATCATTTCGGTCGGCCGGCAGATCGTTCCCGGCTCGCAGGACTAGAGCAGATCGAGAAACTCCTGAGTAGACAAACCAGCCTGGTCGATAATCGACGCGAGGGTTCGGCGCTTGAGATCCTTATTGTGGTAAGGCACCGTGACACGCAGATGCGGCTTCCCTGGATGCTTAAGAATGTAGTGGCTTCCCGAGGTGTGGTGAACGACGAATCCTGCTCGGCCCAAAGCCCTTAATAGCTCCCTGGGCTTGACCGCGGGCAACCGCTGGCTCATGCGGGAATCGCGACTCTAATTTTTTCCTTCACAGGCTGCGAATCCAGCTTGGGATCGGTTGGAATCGGCTCGCCGTCCTTGCGCAGGCTTTCGAGGTAGGCGCGAATTGCATCCGCGGCCATGCTCCGAGCTTCTTTCAGAGTGTCACCTTCGGTAACGAGGCCGGGGAGTGCCGGGCAGGTCACGACATAACCGCCTTCTGCGGCCGGCTCGAAGAACACCGTAAAGCTATGCTCGGTCGCTTTCTCTTGCTTGCGGTTTCTGTGAGCCACAGGTGCCTCAAGTCTCCGGTTGAGATCAGCGAGCCATTTACGTTCCCAACTTGTACAGCGTATCACCAGATTAGAGAGTGTCAAGATGGAGCAGCTTTCCTAAAAGGGGTAATTGCCGGCGTGGTATTATCCCCTTACTCCCTCATGTCAACAAAGAGAGCATCGCGAAGCGAAAAAATGTGCCACCGCCTGCACAATTCACGGCCGAGCTGATGAGGGCAACAATGAACAAGTTGCTTTGGCTGGTGTTTTCTCTTCCTATCTGTTCGCTGACGGCGTTCGCTCAGAACCAAACCGATGCTTGCATCTTGAACGCCGCCAAAGACGGACAGATCATTACGCTACGCGGCAAGGCCGTGGATGAACCTCATGATCTTTCATTCGGCATACTGGGTTGCAATGATCTTGTAATGCTTGCGTATGCGGGTGATCGAGACACTGATGTGAGCGCGGATCAGTTGCGAAGAGATGAAAACCTGAAGCGATTTCAGAAATACACCAGCGCGGTTTACAAGGGCGCTGGGAAGAACATCTGTATGGAGTGCGCGCAATATGGCGACGTGGAAGCCACGCTCACCGGAAAACTGGAGATCGCCACGATTCCGCCCGGCACCACCAAGGACTGGATGGGGTTCCTTCGCGATGCATCGGGCAAGATTGTCGGGACATTCGGGTGGGGGCATCCCCATCCATATTTCAAGTACCGACTCGTGGTTTTCTCCGCTGCCGACGTGAAGGCACGGAAACTACCGCGGCCAGAGTCCTGACCCGCGTGGGCAGGGGCGCATCTTCTCACCGCTACTACCTCCGAGCACTCAGCTGACGCCCATTCCATGGACACATGAAAACCGTTGGGTGCCGCATCCCTTGCGGTTCCAGCAAGGATGCGGATTTTCTTTTTCTCTACGGCTTTGTCCAGACCGCTGTGACCTCGCAATATCCTCCTTCATTGCAGCCGCACGCGCAAATCTTCCGCAAACCGCTCGATGCGGTTCAGCGGAACCACCGCAATGTTCTGGCTCTGGAACAATCGCGAAACGAACTGGTGCCTCCGGTTTTCCGGTTCGGGCTCGATTTCCGTGATGGCGGTGAACTCGCAAGCGGGAATGCGCGCGCGGATGCGCTCGGCGGTGTAGGCGAGCACCTTGGCCTGGCTGGAGTCGCGGCGGATGGAGAAGGATTGCAGGTATCCCCGCACCCCGTTTTGATACGCGTAATCGAGCCGCAACGGATCGCCGGGCTCGGTGAACTCCTCCACGCGCACGTTGCGCTGCAGCGGAACGCGGCGCCGGCGAAAAACATCTTCGAGCCGCGCCTTGATCCAGTCGCGCGTGGTTTCGAGGATTCCGCCGCGCGGGCGCACGGGAGGCGCGATGTGCTCGCGGTAGAGACGGTCAATCTCGGAATCGAAGTCCCGAGCCAGCAACCCCTTCACGGGACTGAACTGAAGGGCGTTCGACAGCGTCTCGTCGAGTTTTTCGAGATAGGCCGCCACGCGCCCGGGATCATCGTGGAGGCGCGCCTCGAATTCCGACGGCAAGGCCCGCAGCAAATCGAGATCCGCGCTGGGGTGCAGCCGCCGCACGCGGGCGAGGCCCGCGCCGTCTTCGAGCATGCGCATTTGCTGCCGCCCGGCGGCATCCTGGAGCAGCACGCCGATGTTCACCCATTCGTCCCGGATCAGATTCGGCGTGTAGCGCAGGATGCGGTATTGAAACAGTTCCTGCTCTTCTTCAGCCATGGTTCGCTCCTGCCTCGCGATGAGGCATTGCTCACTTCCAATTCGGAAAAGGCTGCGCCGATGATTTCCAGGCCGAGATCACCAGTTCGCGGACGATCCTGCGCCGCCGCAGCAACTGCTCGAGCATTTTTTTCGAGCGCGTCCGGATCGAAACCGTACCATTCCGGCGGAATCTCGCTGGCGATTTCTTCGAGCACGGCCTCTGTCATGCGCGTCTCGATGCGCGCGATCCACGGCTCAAACGATTCGATTCCGTGGACCGACTCGTACACGCGGTGCCGCGGATACAGCCCGCGCAGCGGCGCATCGGGAAAATTCCATTCCCCGGCGTTGAAGCAGAATCCCTGATCGATCATCTGCGCCTGGTAGCCCGATTCTCCGGCCGCGCGGAAGAAGATTGCCTGGCGGCCGTTTGTGTTGCAGGTCCACTTGTCGAACGCAAGCATGCCGCAAAAGTCCGCGAGGTTCGTAACCCCGCGCAGTTGCTCGTCCGGAAGAAAATCATGCACCGCAATGTCCGCCGGCGACCCCGGATAGCGCGAGCCGAATTGCAGCCCGGACTTGCAAGGCGAGCGCCCTCGCCCCAGTTGAATGGCGAGATCCTCGGTATGCGCGATCAACTCTTCGCGCACTTCGATCACCTCGGCACCCGGCGCGGGAATCCCCATTCTCGCCGCCAATCGTGTCCCAAGCAATTCATTCGCCAGAATCCGCATCCCCTGCGGATTGTTCTGGAATTTCACCACGTAGTACGCTTCCCGCTTGTCCTTCGCGGCGCAGCGCATCAGATGCGACTGCGCCCCCCCGCGCATTCTCCTCACGTGCTCCACCGCCACTGGCATCGGGGCGTATGCTAGCCACGCAACCGGGTTTACGGCAAGCGAAACATTTCAAATTGGGAAATAGCGGACGGAGTTGGAAACATGCCGGGAAGAGAATAGAGGAGTAAATCCAGAGCCGCGGCCGGATTCTACAACCGGCAAAGGACCGCGCGCGACGAAGGCCTGCGCGGTCCCCCCGCCGGAAACTCCAGGAACAGTCCGTGAACCGCTCAGCGCTTCTTGCGACGGCTCTTCTTCGCTGCGGATTTCTTCTTGCCGCCCTTTTTCTTCCGGGCACCCTTCTTCTTCTTGGCCGCCGCCTTTTTCTTGGCCTTGGGTTTCGACTTCTTCGCTTTCGACGGCGCCGACGACGTACGCGCGGCAGCCGGTGCCGGCTCTGCCGTTTCTCCCTCGCCCGATTCGTCTTCGATGATCACTTCCTCGATTTCTTCCACGATCCCTTCGGCAGGCCGCTCCAGCCCCTCTTCTTCTTCCTCTTCGTAGCGCGGCAGTTCGTCGTCTTCCTCATCGTGCTTCTTGCCGTATAACATTGCATCCTCCATTTGATTGCAGGCCAACCAGGCGTTCTATGTGCCTCTCGCGCTTATAGACGGAGTGTCCGAACTTTGTCAAGCCACAACGGAATGAAAAGTCAGCCCCTTCCCGAAGGGATGCTATTGCGGCCCCTTGGGTTTACACAACAGAGCCAATAAGTTACGTGGAATCTTTATCTTACATGCTTCGGGAGGCGTTATTGCTAGCGATTGATGGTCAGCAAATCGCCCGCTTCAAGGGGGCGGTCGGATAGGAACGGATTTGATTGCCGCAGAGAGTCCACCGTCGTCCGGTAAGCATGAGCGATCTGGTATAGCGTCTCGCCCGGCTTCACGCGGTGCCGGACTTCCCCGCCCGCCGCCGGCTTTTGCGTGGCCACATTCTGGACCGCCGGGCTTGCCTTCTGAGCCGTCTTCGATTTCGCGCGCGATGACGCGGCGGGTTCGCCTCCCGCATAAATCCGCAGCCGCGCGCCTCGCGGCACTTTTTCGCTGTGGATGTTGTTCCAGCGCCTCAGCTCCGGCACGGTGACGTTGAAGCGCTCCGCGATTCCCTCGAGCGTGTCTCCGCGCTGCACGCGATACTGCACCAGCCGCGTTGCCGGAGGAGCGGTGGGGATGCTCAGCACAAACCCCTCGTGCATCACGGCGCGCGGTTGCAGATGGTTCGCCGTCTCGATCGCCGGAACCGTCACGCGATAGCGCCTGGCGATCTCGCCCAGCGTCTCGCCGCTTTCCACCACATGCAGGCGCCAGCTTGTCCATTTATTCTCCGGCACGCGCTGGACGCCGTCCGCGAACTTCTGCGCCGTTCCCGCCGGCAGCTTCAGCTCGAACTTGGAATCCCCCGGCGCCACGTTGTGCGTCAATTGCGGATTGAGCTGATGCAAATCGTCGATATCGGCTCCGGTGGCATCCGCCACGAGGTGAAGTTCGATAGGATGCCCGGGCCGGACAATGTCCACGCTGGGCGGCTTCTCCGGCTGCACCTGCACTCCGTAACCCGCCGGATCTTTTCCCACCAGCGCCAGCGCGATGATGATCGGAACGTAGTTGCGCGTCTGTTTCGGAAGCGCATTGCGCCGCTGCAGCTCCCAGAAGTCGGCATACCCCGTGCGCTCGATGGCCTTGATCACGTTTCCGGGCCCCGAGTTGTACGCCGCCATCACCAGGTACCAATCGCCGAACATGTCGTAGAGATCGTGCAAATGGTGCGCGGCCGCGCGCGTGGCCTTCTCCGGATCGCTGCGCTCGTCCACGTAGTACGTCCGCGTGAGATCGTATTCCTCGCCGCGGAAGGGCATGAACTGCCAGATGCCCCGCGCCCCCGCGCGTGAAACCGCCTGCGGCAAGAACGCGCTTTCGGCCTGCGCCAGGTAGATCAGGTCGGCGGGAACGCCTTCTTCGCGCAGCACGCGGCGGATCATTTCGTTGTAGCGGCCGGCGCGATTCAGGCCGTGCTCCACAATCGCGCGGCCGCGCGGGCTGGTGAAATAGCTCAAGTACTGGAGAACGGAGTCATTCACCGTCAGCGGCAGGTCGTGCGGGACGCGCATCAATTCTTTTTCGGCCCTGGTGGCGAGCCGCGGGTCGCCCGGAGGCAGGGTCAGGTCGGTGAGCTCGTCGATCTGCGCCGGCGTGCTGGGGACTTCTTCCTCTTCCTCCCCGGCGTTTTTCCGCGCCTCGAGCTCGTAGGATTGCGTCGTCTCGGTAATCTGGTTGAACAGCGCCGCAAGCCGCGCGTCGGAGTCGGTCGGGAAGCCGCTCGTCAGAATCAAGTCCTCGGCGCGATCGAAATCCTCGCGCGCCTGGTCGAATTTCTCCGCTTGGTACGCTGCCTGCCCCGCCGTGAAGTTTGCGCGCACCTGCTCGAGGAGAATTTCCATTGCCGGGCGCGACTCAGGACGCAATTGGCTCAAATAGGCCGCGTCTGCCGCATGCACCGGGAAGGGAAGCGCTTCCGCAGGGGGCTTTGGCGCAGGCGCCTGCGCGGGCATGCGCGACTGCACCGGTTGCTTCGACGTGTCGTCGCAACCCGCCAGAAGCAGCGTGCCTGCCGCGAATGCCAGCCAAATTGCCGTCGTGCGCTTCATGATGGCTTCATCACCAATCATCACCAAAGTCTTATCGGTATTAGGATGCTCGAACTTCAATTCGCGCGCGGCCCTGCGCCGGGAACCCCCTCCCGATGGCCGCCGCATTATAGCCTAACAAAAATGCTACGAGCTACTTACAACCGGGTCAATGGCCCGTGGCGGACCAGCCGTTTACCCTCTGGGGACATTGGGTACTACCCTTTCTCAACTTGGGCGGTTGGCTAACGGCCGGCGAGGGGGCCTCGGCCCCATGAGTCAGCCGTTTAGGGGGAGGCCTGTCTCGAAATAACCCAAGCGGTTAGGGAATTGGGATAGAATCAGATTGTGCCGACAGTTCTGAGGATTTCACGGGCTGCGTGTGGTGATTTACCTGAACGATCATCGGCCTGCTCATGTCCACGTACTCGGCAGAGGATGCGAAGCGCTATTCAATTTGAATTGTCCCGGCGGCCCGGTAGAGCTGAGGGAGAACTACGAATTCTCACGGCGGGAGATTGCCCGCATCAAGACAAGCCTGGCGAACCGAAGGACGGAGCTATGCGAGGCATGGGAGAACATTTATGGCAATTCATGACGATTTCGAAGTGGCGAACCGGCGTGCAAAGGACTTGCAGGCCGCTATTCCCAAGGCCGTCTCGGCTCACTATGACCGGAAAAACGGACGCATTGTGATCACGCTCAATTCTAAGCTGGATGTAAGCTTCTCACCCGACGATGCGCAAGGCCTGGAAAATGCCAGGCCATCGCAACTTGAGAAAATCGAGATCAGTCCGTCCGGCTTCGGGATTCATTTTCCGAAGCTGGATGCGGACTTATATCTTCCGGCGCTCTTGGAGGGTTTTCTCGGTTCGAAGAAATGGATGGCATCGAGGCTTGGCCAGATCGGCGGCCAGTCCAGAAGCAGGGCCAAGCGGGCGGCTTCGCGGGCGAATGGAAAGCTCGGCGGAAGACCGAAGAGGCAGGCCCGTTGAAATGGGGTAATCATCGCGCGCTCGACGGTGAAGCGAAAAGGCCTTGGTGGAAGATCCGGCGGACAGAAGACCATGGTCGAAACTCCCTTCACTTTAGTCCGGAGCCTGATACCTCCCCGTGTGGATGATTTGAGCGATCCACGCGGCGCGCGGAAGGCTGCTCTGAAGCAGAACCCGGCATTCCGCCTCGAGGTCATATTCCACGCGCCGGATGGAGACGCCGCCGCCCTCAATCAGAAGATAAGACGCTCGCGTGTCGCCGTCGTAGGGCAGGCCGGCGCTTCCCGAATTTGCCACCGTGAAGCCATCCAGGCGGCGGACAAAAGGCGTGTGAATGTGCCCGTAGACTGCCATGGCCGTGCCAAGCTCGCCGTAGGTGGATTGAAGCTCGGCGTCTGGCGCGGTGGCGAGGGGCGACCTCCAGAGACTGCCGGGACTGGCGTGGACCAGCGCGAGCGGGCCCTCACGTTGAATTTGCGGAAGGGTTCGAAGCCAAGCGATCCGCTCGGTGCCCACCCATTCGCAGGTTGCAGCGACGATTTCCCCGATGCATGTCATCAGGGATCGCAGTTTGGGGGCAGCCGCGGCGAGTTCATCCAGGCGTTCGGGCGCCCACAGCACTTCGTCGGTGTTGCCGACCACTCCTCGCCAGCCAAGGCCACGAATCCGGTCCACGACTTCAGCCGGACGCGCTCCGCCTTGGGCCAGGTCGCCGCCGTGAAGCACGAGGTCCGGGGCGGTTTCGCGCAAATCTTTGAGGACCGCTTCAAGTGCGGTGAGGTTGCCGTGAATGTCGGAAACGATTGCGACGCGCATGGTGAGTCGGAGGAAAGAAGCTCATCGTAGCGCCACTCGCGGGATTACGCGAGGGCCTGGCGCAGATCTTCGATAAGGTCGGCGGGATCCTCGAGGCCGATCGAGACGCGCACCGTTCCCGGTTCGACCCCGGCGGCGCGCAGCTCCGCGAGCGACATCTTGTAGTGCGAGGTGTAAATCGGGAGCACGACGAGCGAATCGACGCCGCCCAGGCTCGCTGCCAGCAGGAAAATGCGCGTGCGGTCGCAGAACCGCCGCGCGGCCTTGAGCCCGCCCTTCAGATCGAACGCCATCATGCCGCCGAACCCGCGCATCTGCCGCTTCGCCAGCGCGTGGTCCGGATGCGACGCCAGCCCCGGGTAATGCACGCGGGCGACCTTCGGATGTTTTTCGAGGTAGCGCGCCACTGTCATCGCCGTTTCGCACTGCCGCTTCACACGCACTTCGAGCGTCTTCATCCCGCGAATCAGCAGGAACGCCGCTTCGGGATCGGCCGAGCCGCCGAGATAAATAATGTTGTCGCGGACTTTGTGAATCAGCGCGTGGCTTCCCGCCGCGGCGCCGGCGATCACGTCGGAATGCCCGGCAAGATATTTCGTCGCGCTGTGCAGAACCAGGTTGAACCCCAGCGCAATCGGTTTCTGCAGCACCGGGCTTGCGAAGGTGTTGTCGATCATCGAGACGAGATCCCATTCCTTCGCGAACGCAATCGCTTTCTGCAAATCCACAAGCCGCAACGTGGGATTGGTCGGCGTCTCGATGTAGAGCGCCTTGGTTCGCGGGTTCACCTGGCGCTCGATTCCGGCGAGGTCCGATTCCACGTGGCGCACGACGATGGCCATGCGCGGGAAGACGTCGCGCATCAGGCGATAGGTGCCGCCGTAGGTTTGCCGCGTGGAGATCACTTCGTCGCCGGCCTTGAGCACGGCGAAAAGAGCGCTCGAAATCGCGGCCATTCCCGAAGCAGTGACGACCGCCGCTTCAGCGCCTTCCAGCGCCGCGATCTTCGCTTCCGCGATCGCGAGCGTGGGATTGCCGTAGCGCGAGTAGATGTAAGCCGAGCTTTTGCCCTCGGCCCAGCGCTTCATCTCTTCGGTGCTGGCAAACGTGAAGTTCGCGGTCCGCGCGATCGAGGTTCCCACCGGCACGCCCATGTGGAACCGGTTTTCACCTGCATGAATCGCCGCGGTGGCGTCGCCGTGGGGCCTGGTTTTGATTTTCGGTGTGCGTTTCATAGCAATCGCGAGCTTGACCCACTTTAAGTCCGCCGTGCAAGCGCCAAATTGGGCGTAACGGAAAGGCAATTTCACGACGGCGATAGCGGCGATGATTTTCTTGCGCCGCGCGGGCTGCGGAGTCACAATCCCAGCGATGCCGGAATTCTTGCACTTCTCCACACCGAGGCAAATTATTTCCGCGATCATCTTCGGTGCGTGGATTGTGTTCACGGTGTATTGGATCGGCGCATCGTGGACAGGGAACAAGGCACAGAAGCGCGAGCCGCCCCTCGAGCGCATCCTTCATGTGCTGTGGCTCGCGGCCGCGTTCTTTCTTTTGTCCCGAGACGATTTGCCTATCGGACCGCTGAACCGGCAATTTCTGCCGCACCGGTTGTGGATTGCGTCGCTGGGAGCGGCGCTGGTGGTCGCGGGCGTTTTGTTCGCGATCTGGGCGCGCCGGCATCTCGGAAAAAACTGGAGCGCGGAAGTCACGATTCGCAAGGAGCACAGCCTGATCCGCTCGGGGCCGTACGCGCGCATCCGCCACCCGATTTACACCGGTCTGCTCCTCGCGATTGTAGGAACGGCCATCGCAGTCAGCGAATATCGCGCGCTCGTCGCACTGGCCATTTTCGTGACCGGTTGGACGCTGAAGGCGAAAAAAGAAGAAGCATTCCTCGCGCGGGAATTCGGGCCGGCGTTTGAAGAGCACAAGCGCCTGACGGGATTTTTCTTTCCGCGTCTTTCGTGACGCGCAATACACAAGTCGCAGCCGAGATTCATTCTCCCTAGGCGGAGGCCGCTTCTTCCTCCTCGGCGTGATGCGGCTTGTGCGCGGCGATCACTTTTTCGGCGAGCTCGCCCGGGACGAAGTCGTAGTGCGAGAACTCCATGGAGTAGCTGCCGCGGCCCTGGGTCATGGAGATGAGCTCGTTGGCGTAGCTGAGCATTTCGGCGAGCGGCACCTGCGCCTTCACCACCACGCTTCCGGCGCGCGATTCGCTGCCGCTGATTTTTCCGCGCCGCGAGCTGAGATTGCCCATCAGGTCGCCCGAATACTGGTCGGGCGCATACACCTCGACGTGCATGATGGGCTCGAGCAGCGCGGGCCGCGCCTGCTTCATGGCTTCCTTGAACGCGAGCGATCCGGCGATGCGGAACGCCATGTCGCTCGAGTCCACGTCGTGATATTTTCCGTCGTAGACGCTGGCGCGGAAATCCACGACGGGGAACCCGGCCAGATAGCCGCGCTCGGCCGATTCGCGGATGCCTCTTTCGACCGAAGGAATCCAGTTCTTGGGAATCGAGCCGCCGAAAATATCGTCCACGAACTCGACTCCTTTACCGCGGGGCAGCGGCTCCATCTTGATGCGGCAGAGGCCGAACTGCCCGTGGCCGCCGGTCTGCTTCTTGTGCTTGCCTTCGGCGTCGGCCTTGGCGCGAATCGTCTCGCGGTAAGGAACCTTGGGCGGTTTGAGAGTCATTTCGACGTGATAGCGCTTGCGCAGCTTGGCGACCACCACTTCGATGTGCTGCTGTCCCGCGCCGGCGAGCAGGAACTCCTTGGTTTGCGGGTCGCGTGAAAAGCGCAGCGCCAGATCCTCTTCGAGAATTCTGTGGATGGCCGTGCCGATGCGATCTTCATCCGCGCGCGTTTTCGGCTCGACGGCAAACGTGATGGAAGGCTCGGGGATGTGCGCGGGCGAATAAAAAATGGTTCCGTTCTTGTCGCCCAGCGTTTCGCCCGTGGTGGTTTCCTTCAGCTTCGCGACGCTGCCGATATCGCCGGCATGCAAATCGTTCACCGCCACGGCCGTCTTCCCCTGCAGCACCTGGAGGTGCTGGAAACGCTCCTGCGCGCCGCGGTTGTAGTTGTTGAGCGTCGCGTCGTTCTTGACGACGCCGGACATGACTTTGAAATACGAGATGCGCCCGGCGAAGGCATCGGAAATGGTCTTGAAGACGAAAATGGAAACCGGCTCGGAATCAGCGATTTTGCGCTCGATGGTGTCGCCTTTGTGGTCCGGCGTCTTGTGTCCGGCTGTTTTGCCGCGAAAGGAGGGCGAGGGGAAAATCTCGACAATGAAATTCAGAATTGCGTCGGCGCCGATATTGTGAAGCGCGGAGCTGAGAAGCACGGGAAAGATCTTCTTGTCCCGCACTTCTTCGTGGAGACCTTTCTTCAAATCCTCGACCGGCAGCGTGCCCTTGTCGAAAAATTCCTGCATCAACTCATCGTCGCCTTCGGCAACCAGCTCGACCAGCGCTTCGTGAGCAGCCTTGGCTTCTTCGGCCATGTCGGCGGGGATTTCTTCGCTCTTTGCTTTGCCGTCACCGTCGGGCGTGTAGACGAGCGCCTTCATCGTTACCAGATCGATGACGCCGCGGAAGCTTTTCTCCGAGCCGATGGGCAACTGAATCGGAATCACTCCGCGGCCGAAAACCTGTTGCAGCCCGCCGAGCGCGCGCTCAAAGCTCGCCAGTTCGCGGTCCATCCAGTTGATGACGAAGGCGCGCGGCTGATCGTACTCGGTGGCATAGTCCCAGACTTTTTCGGTGACCACCTGCACGCCGGCGGCGGCGTCCACAAGGATCAGCGAGGCATCGGCGGCGATGAGCGAAGATTTCGTTTCATTGATGAAGGTCGAGTAACCCGGAGTATCGAGGATATTGATCTTGGTTTTTTCGGCGGCGCCGGGTGCGGCCCATTCGGCGTATGCCAGGCCGGTGTTGATGGAAATTTTTCGCGCGATTTCTTCTTCGTCCCAGTCGGTGATGGTGGAGCCGTCGGCGACTTTGCCGAGACGCGGCGTCATCCCCGCGGTGAACAGCAACGACGACACGAGCTGGGTTTTCCCCGTGTCGCCGTGGCCTACAATGCCCACGTTGCGGATCCAATCGGTGTTATAGGATTTCATGGTTCACCTCGTTGAGACGTGTGGGCCCTGTGATCTGTGACCAGTAACCAGTGACCCGTGAGCAGGATGCCGTGGCGATGCTCTTTGTTGGTTGGCAGGCAGGGAATTCGTGGCGGGACAAAACGAGACGCGTGTTCGTGGCTGGCCATTGGAGCAACATCACGACGCCGCCCCCCGGCGGATACGCGATGACACTGGCGCACGTTCGAGCCCGGCGCCTCCGGGCCCTCAGGGCAAGGAACCCGCAATCTAGCACAGGCGTTGGGATGGCTTCAACATCGCGAGGGGCGATCTTGCAAGGACTCGCGGGCAGAGGCGGAAGAGCACACAGAAGGTTTGGGGCAGCAAACCACAACAGTAGCGATAGTGTTGCGATTAGAAAAAGCGATGTCATGTGTTTGCAGGCACTTACGCTGGTGTCTAATAATGGAATGTTGCGATTAGAAATTGGAAGGCATGACTGACGCGAGCGGCCAGGAGAGGATTGCCGGAGGCCCCTAGCCGAGGCGCCGGCTGCCTCCGCCGGGGAGGAGACACCCGCAGCGGAGAGCTTTGATGACTGCGCCCTGTTGTCGTTCATCGCGTGCGCGCATTTTTCTCCAGAATTAGGCTAACACAAACGAGAGGCGTTGTCTGTCCGTTGGACTACACAAAAAGGTACAGGCATAGAACTGTACGAATGGACAGATGGAGGAAGGAAGCACAGAGGCAGAGGAAGCAGCCGGAGATCGCTGCCCCCATCTCCGAAAAGCAGATCCCTCACCCCCATCCGCAGACTGCGCGGCTGGGTTCCCTTCGACCTCGCTCAGGGCGGGCGGGATGACAGCGTCTCTGTTTTGCGGACAACTACCTCAGCTTGGCGTACTCGGATTTGGCGGCGAGGAGGATGGGGATGGCGGGGTCGGCGTCTTTCCACAGCGTGAGGAAATCCTGATAGGCGGGCTTTGGCGGTGTCGCCCTGCATGGCGTAGGCCCGTACGAGTCGGAGACGGACGAGTGCACAGAGGAATGCGTCAGTTATGGCAACGGGATGCGATAGAGGTTGCGGCGCGTGTTCACCCGAGTGAAGGCGTAGAAGGATGGGGTGAAGGCCGAGGTCACGTTCTCGAGAAAGGCCGAGTTCACGTTCTCGAGAATCGCGGCAGCCGCATTCGCCTTGGGGAAATCCTCCACCTGCGCGATGCCGGCCGGCGGCAGCTTCGGAAGTCCGGTGGCGTGCTGCACGGGCAGAGGGTAGACGCCCGCGCGCAGTTCGGGGAAATAAATGTACATGAATTTTCCAGCCGCATCCCAGGAGAGCGTACACCAGCCCAGGCACACCCGAACCGGCGCGCCTCCATCCATCGGAAACGCGCTGACCGCAGCGGTGTGCTCTTGACCGGAAATCGGCGCGGCGGCAACAAACCAACGGCCGTCGGGCGATACGGCAAGAATGTCGAGAATCGGGCCGGAGATAATCTTGCGGCGGCCGGTTCCATCTGCCTTCATGCGATAGAGAAAATTCACTCCGCCCTCGATGGCGCGAAAAACCAGATCGCCATCGGGCAGGAAATAGGGGGAATCGTCGATCGCGCTGGATGGGGAGATGCGCACCGGGGCAGAGCGATGGTTGGTTGGCGCAACCCACAGGCTCGAACGGCCGCTCGGATCGTCCACACTGAACGCGACTTGCTTTCCATCCCGGGAAACGGAGTAGGCGTCCATGGAATAACCCGGCAGGAGCCTCTCTGTTGTTCCACTAGCCAGATTCCTTACCCACAGCTCGGTACGATGCGTTTGGCCGTTGGCCATCAGGTAGTAGAGGCTGCTTCCTTCGGAGCTGAAAGAAGGCGCTCCCGCATTTCCTTCCGAGGAAATCTGGTGGTCGCCGTCCTTGTCGTGAAGCCACACGGTGCTGTCCTCCGAACCGACGGAGGTGATGAGCGATTTGCCGTCCGCAGCCATGGCGATGCCCGCCTGCGAGGTGGGGCCGGAAGTCACCTGCTCGGGCTGTCCGCCGGGGAAACGCTGCCGCCAGATATGAGTCTGTTCCCTCGTGCTTACGGTGAGGTAGACCCACTTGCCGTCAGGGGACCACGTGCCGGACCAACAGGCGGTGTCGGGTGGCCCAACCACGCGCACATTGCCGCTGCCTTCGAACGGAACAACCTTGCACGGCAGAAGGTTGCCGCGATTGTTCATCTCCACGATGAGCACCCAATGCCCGTCAGGCGAAAGGTAGGAGTGATGCGCCATACCACGTTCACCCGGTGGCGAATAAACGTCGCGGCTCTGTCCTCGTCCTTCGTCGGTGGTCACAACCACCATGTGTATTCCTTGTTTGATCTCAGAAAAAAGCAGCCGCTTTCCGCCATCAATCCAGGTCAAAGAGGTCGCGTTGGGCAGCAACAGGTGGGGTTCACCACCGAGAACGGGCACTTCCCAAACGTTCCAGGGCTCGGCTGTGCCGTACTCGATGCGAGAATTGTCCGGAGAGAATTCCGGGCTTAGCTTGAGCAGCGCGTCGTGCGTGAGCTGTACCGGCTGGCCGTCCGGCAGGAACTTCACGTAAATTTGTCCGGTGCCGAAGAATTGGTCGCTTCCGCGGATGAACGCGAGCATCCGTCCATCGGGAGAAAGGGCGGGGTACACCACGGAATCGGTGAAGAACGTGAGCTGCTGCCAGTCTTTGCTTGCTGGAGGCGCGCTGTGAGACGAGCGATAAAAGAACAACGCGCCCCCTACGGCCGCCAGCAGAAGAAGCGAAGCAACCGCGTAGATGGCTTTTCGGCGCGCTTGTGGGGATGAGACGCGCGAGGTAACAGGCTGCGACTCGAGTCCCGCTCGTCCAGAAGGCAATGCGTGCGAACGGCCCGAGGTGCTGTCGCGTTTCAGGCGCTGCAAATCGGTGCGAATGTCGGAGGCGTGCTGATAACGCAATTTGCGGTCCTTCTCGATTGCCTTGTTGACGATTTCTTCCAGCTTTGGCGGGAGCAGTGGATTCAATTGCTCAAGAGGAAGCGGCACGCGGTTTAGGATCGCTTCGGTGATGACGCCCGATGTATTTCCCGGGAATGCCGGACGTCCTGTGGCCATTTCGTAGAGGACCAAGCCAAAGGAAAACAGATCGGAGCGCGCGTCGAGTTCTTCGCCGCGGACTTGCTCGGGCGACATGAAGGCGACGGTACCGACGGCGGCGCCGGGGCTGGTCAAGAGTTCTTCTGCCGTGGCGGTCGGCATCGCGGAAACGCCTACGCCTTCACGGACAGGGGAGACCTTCGCCAGGCCAAAGTCCAGAATCTTGGCGTGGCCGCGTTCAGTCACAAAAATGTTGGCAGGTTTGATGTCGCGGTGAACGATTCCTTTGGCATGCGCGGCATCCAGTGCGTCGGCAATCTCTATTGCCAATTCCAGCACTTGGTCGAGCGGCATTTGCTTGCCGGAAATCCGGTGTTTCAACGTCACGCCGTCCAAGTATTCCATGACGATGAAGGCTTGCCCGTTTTCTTCGTCGATCTCGTGGATGGTGCAAATGTTCGGATGATTGAGTGCAGAAGCTGCCTTGGCTTCGCGTTCGAAGCGGCTGAGCGCCTGCGCGTCACGAGCGACCGCATCGGGAAGGAATTTCAGCGCGACGAAGCGGCTGAGTTTGACGTCCTCCGCTTTATAGACCACACCCATGCCGCCGCCACCGATCTTTTCGAGGATGCGGTAGTGCGAGATGGTTCGACCGTCAATTGGGTGGGAGTCGGGCATGCGTGGGAATGTTAGGTCGCGCGTGAAGGCAAGTCAACGAACGCATGGGGTAGGAGATAGGAGGATTTGCGTAGGTTGGCCCGCGGTCAGCGGGAGAGGATGGGGGCGAGACGGTCGGTGAGGGGCATCGAGGGATCTTCGCCAACGAGGCGTCCGAGGACGGCGCCGTTGCTGTCGAGAACGATGTAGGTTGGCAGCGCATTGGCGCCGTAGCGGTGCATCTCCGTGCCGTCCGCGTCGAAGCGCTGCGTCCAGTTCATTCCGTTCTGCGAGACGAAATTGCGCCAGGTTCCCTCGTCGTGGTCCTCGCTGATGCTGACTACCTCGAGCCGGTCGCTTCCGTAGGTGGCCTGAAGCTGCTTCAAATCGGGCAACGACTGGCGGCACGGGCCGCACCAGGTGGCCCAGAAATCGAGGAGAGTGACTTTTCCAGCGTGCGCGGAGGACGGCGAACTCTGCGGCTGTCCCTGAGGAACGGATGGGAAGGAAGCGTCAAGGGCCATTTCGGCGGCATCGCGCGGCGTCTTCGAAAGATTGTCGTCGTCAATTACTTTCGCGGTCTTCGCGGGCGCGGCGTTCTTTTTCTCGCGAGCGATTCGAGCGAGGTCGGCGAGCGACGGCTGTTGCTGCGGAGCGATGACTTGCAGTTTCGCGTCCTGTTGATTGGCGGAAACCTGCACCAGATTATTCTTCGACGTGTTCGCAGGCGGTTGCTGGGGCGCGCTTTGCGCTGCGGCAGACGGGGAAAACGCCGGGATCATCGCCGCTACCGCGGCCGCAAGCAACAAGTTTCGCGAGACCTTTGGGTATGGCACAGAGCCTCCCGCACACCACCGATTTCATTCAGTCTCGGCGGTGAGTAGGAGGAGGCCAATAGTACGACGGTTTTTTGTGCTCAAAACGCATCGTGTCGAGGGAAGTGAAGAATCTCTCTTCGGTCTGCTGAAACCAGGAGAGATCCTTCGGGCCAATACGTCTGGCCCTCAGGATGACGGCGATTTAGCGGCAACGAATGCAGGCGCAGTCCGCCGCCGCAGACTGCGCCTAGGAAGACACGAATCAGGCGAAAGGATTTTCGTCCGCGGACGGGCCGTAAATGGAAGGCACGGCGACATTGTTCATGCGCAGATAGACGCCGAGCTGAGCGCGATGGTGAATGGTGTGGTTGAGCACGAAATTGCGCACGACGGCGATCTTCGGCATGGTGAAGAGGGTCTTGCCGCCGGCGAGGAGGGTCCACGGCTGCATGAACTGCTCGTCGGTAGCCTTCGCGATAGCCGCGCGCGCGGTGGCGACGTTCTTGTCGAATGTTTCAAGGAGCTGCGCGCGAGAAGTCATCACGTTTGGTTGGCGCGGCGGGGCGCCAGGCGGATTGAGGTCAAACGAATCCTGCCCGAGCGAATGGCCCACCCAGGTACACATTTCCGCCGTGTGACCTGCGAGGCGGCCGAGCGGCATGGATTTATCGTGCGGTTTCCAATCGGGCTTCCCTTCAGGGACGCGTTCGAGTGTTTTGCGGGTGAGGCTCATTTCACGATCGAACTCCGGAAGTATCATGTCGCGGATTGCCATGGTTCTCTCCAGTCGAGGGGAATTGGGACGCATTGATTTTAGTCCCAGGTGGTGGATGCGGGCAAATGTCCTCAAGATGCAGGAATCCGGAGGCCAAAGCGGCTAGGGGGCGACGTTGAAGGAACCGTCCGGCTCGACAAAACCGTACGCCATGCGCGGAGTGTTGAACGCGGCAGCAGGTCGGCCCTCGGCGTCGAGCAGAATCAGGCCGCCGGTGGTGTGCACGCGGTGGGCGAGTTTGCGGACGCAGGCATCGGCGACGGCCTGGCCGATTGTGCCGCCGCCTTCTCTGCGATGAGGCGCGAGCGCTCTCGAATCGTGCAGAAGATCCACGGCCATTTTCGCCATCACAATTTTCATGATGCCTTCGCCGTGGCCGGTGCAGGAGACGCCGCCTGCTTCCGCGTCGGCATAGCAGCCGCAGCCGATCAAAGGGGAATCGCCGACGCGCCCGGGAAACTTGCAGCAGGTGCCGCCGGTGGAGGTGCCTGCGACGAGGTGTCCCGCGGCATCGAGCGCGACAGCGCCCACCGTGCCGAACTCGTGCGTGAAATGGTGTTCGGCGGCGTGCGAATCCTCGAGGCAGCGGCGCCAGGCAGTTTTTTCGCGGTCGAGGACGAGGTCATCCGGCGAGCAGAGGGGAATACCGTTCTCCGCGGCGAATGTTTCGGCGCCCGCGGCGACAAGCATCATGTGCTCGCTTTTTTCGAGGACGCGCCGCGCCAGGCGAATCGGATTGCGCACGCGCTCGACGGCGGCCACCGAGCCGGCTTTCAATGTCGCTGCGTCCATGATGATGGCATCAAGCTGCACGCGGCCGTCGCGGTTGAGGTGCGAGCCGATGCCCGCGTCGAACGTGGGATCGTCTTCAAGCGAGACAATGGCGGCTTCCACCGCATCCATGGCCGGGCCGCCGGAGGATAGAATCTTCCATCCTGCTTCGAGCGCGCGGCGGATGCCGAGGCGGCAATCCTCGACCGCTTCATCCGGGATGCTCCAGGCGCCGCCGTGAACGATGAGAGAAGGAGTCAAAGTGCGGGAGGAGGCCTCAAAATTTGTAGAGCATCAAGGTGAGGCTGACGGCAATGAGCAAGGGACCGAGCAGAAACGCGAAGCCCAGGCCGAGCAGAAAGCGCACGGCGCCATGGCGCTTTTCGGGAGCGATGGATGCGGGAAAAGAGCGAAAGGGAGTTCCTTGCTGGCGCAGGGCGCCGCGGAGGACATTCAGGTAAGCGCCAAGCCAGAAGCGAATCTCGCGCCGGGATTGCCAAAGCAAATCCACGCCCGCGCACACAATCAGAAAGCCAATGATTCCCAGAAGCTTCGACATGGGCGCTCAGCCTCCGCGGCCGGCCGTGCGCGTGAGAATCGGCCGACGCTTGGGCATCTCGAGCGACGAATTTATTTTAACGGGCGCCGTACCGTGGGCAGTTTCCGGAGCGGTTGAAGGCGAAGGGGCGCGGCCTTCGGTCTGCTTCCAGGTGTGGAAGATGCGATGGATCACGGTGATGTTGGCGCCGATGGCGAGGATCCACAGCGCCACGGGCATTCTGTTTGCGAGCGCGCCCAAAATCATCAGCACAATCCGTTCGGGGCGGTCCCAGAATCCAACGTCGGATCTGGGAACCAAAGATTCGGCGCGCGCCTTGGCGTAGCTGATCATTACGGCGCCCGCCATGGCCGCGCCGGCTACGACGGCATCGAGAAAGCGGTTCACGCGCGCGTAAAACACGAGGACGCCGAGGAAGAGAATCAGGTCGGCGTAACGATCCAGAATCGAATCGAGAAAGCCTCCGAACAGGGATACGCGCCCTTGCCGGCGAGCCACCGGGCCATCGAGCAGATCGCACAGGCCCGCGAGAATCATCAGGCTGGCTGCGGTTGCGAAGCGGCCGGCAGCGAAAAGAATCCCCGCCCAAAGGTTGAGAACCAGCGCGGACCAGGTGATGACGTTGGGGGGAATCCCTGTGGGGGCAAGGAGTGCGGCAAGCCGGTCAACCGGCCAGGAGAGGTAGCGGCCAATAGTCCGCGTCAACATGAAATCGAATTCACCTGCTTACGTCTCATCATAGATTGTAGCCAGGCGGATTACTTCAAATTCTTTCGTGCCTGCCGGAGTAGTTACGGTCACCTCGTCGCCCACTTTCTTCCCCAGCAAAGCACGGCCAATGGGGGAAGTGGTGGAAATCAGCCCTTTGGATGCGTCCGCTTCCTCGGTGGTTACGAGTTTGTATTCCACCTGGGCGGACTTTGCGAGGTCCATGACGACGATGCGCGAGCCGTAAGCGGCGCGGTCCTTGGGCAGATTGTTCAGGTTGAGCATGGAAATATCGGCCATGCGCTGGTGCAACTGGCCAAGGCGCGCGGCCACGTAGCCCTGGCGCTCCTTGGCGTACTTGTACTCGGCATTCTCGGAGAGATCGCCATGCGCGCGCGCCACTTTGATTTCCTTGGGCAGCTCGTCGTGAAGCTCATGCTCCAGGGCGGCTATCTCGTCCTGCAATTTCTTCTTAATTTTTTCCGTCAGATCGGTCATTGGGGGACGTTTTTGGGCTGTTCCGCGGAGCCGGCGTGTTCCCGCGCGCTTGGGACTCATTCGTATTGATTATAGAGGATTCACGCTGGATACCGCAAATACACCCTCGCGCGCATGGCGTGTCAGTTTTCGGCGATGGGACTTGGCGACCCCTCAGGCGAGAATTCGAATCCCAATCAACAATTAAGGTTCCCGCCATCAAACTTGTTTGCAGGCTGTGCGAATTTGAACAGCGCCCACCTGTGCGCTGTGGGTACTATCCTCGCTACGTGCAATCGTCCGCGGTGCAGCGTCTTGCCGCGAGCACCACTACAAGGAGAATCAAAATGAATCGATCGCTAGTTATGAGTGCGTTTCTGCTAGTACTACTTATCGCCGGGTGCGCCGCAAACCCAGCGGCAGCGCCGGGACCGCAGGGACAGCCTGGACCACAAGGCGCGACGGGACAGGACGCAGATCGCGGCCGAGACGGTGATAAGGGCCGGGACGGAGATAAGGGCCGGGACGGAGATCGGGGCCGTGATGGAGATCAGGGCCGGGCTGGAGACAAAGGCCGGGACGGTCAGGCCGCCGCATGTCCAGCAGGGGAGCATCGCTTCACAGACCGCAATGGAGCGGTGATTTGCGTAAGAGACTAACGACCTGATGGGCGGCCTGCCAGGGAATTTCCTTGCTGGGGCCCGAACTTAAAGAACAATGTCGAAAGCGATCCGCCGCCAATATGGCGCCAATATGGCGGCGGTATATCGCTGTGCGGATGGCGCGAAATAGTACGGAACACGCGCGAGTCATACGACGTGATGGCGCGGAACAGAGCGGCAGCAGTCTGATTGTTCTCGATGCTCGGGGGTATCTCGCATAGCGCAAGGGGCCGCGAACTCTAGCGCACTTTCACTTCCACGGCGGCTGTCTTCGAGTTTCCCTGGCCATCCTCGGCGGTCAGCGTGTACGTGGTGTCTTTCTTGGGCGCGACGTCCACGCAGCGCATGTACGAGGGCCACACGGAATTCGTCTGCGGCTCGAGGTGAACGGCCTTGGCGTTCGAGACGCCATAGCACAATTGCGCGGTTTCTCCGCGGTGAATCACCGGAGGGCTGGCGTAGAAGTTCAGAATCTCGAAGCGGTTGCCACCCAGCGATTCGACAATCTTTTGATCCTCCGCGAGTTTTTCGGCCTTTGCTTTCTCTTCCATTTCACGGACTTCCTGCCGGCGCGAAAACAAAACCCAACCTGCGTAAAGCATCGAAAGCAGGACGAGCAGGGAGGTGTACAGCAGGGGATTGCGCGCGCCGGAGAGAGGCTTTCGCTCGGGTTCAGTCAGCATGCTAAACGAGCGCGGGAGATTTCGGAGTCGCAACGCGGGCGAGCATTTTTCTGGTGATGCTGAGCGAGCGAGCGTAGGCGCGGCGGTCGTCGAGCAATTGTTCCGCCCAATGCGCGCCGATGGCGATGGCGTGAATTTCGTGAGCGAGCAATGCAGCGTCGATCTTGGGGTTGATGTGGCCCGCCTTCTGCGCTTCCTGAACGGCGCGCGCAAGGACGTCCATCCACTCGCGCATCACCAAGGCGATGCGGTCGCGCACGGGGCCGGGGCGGCTGTCGAATTCAAATGAAGCGGCGGTGAAGAAGCACCCACCGGAGAAAACGCGTTTTTCCACGTAGGAAATCCAAAGCCGGATCAAATTCCACAGCCGAGGCATGCCCTTCGGCGAGGCTAGTGCGGGACGCACAACCCGCTCGATGAAAATCCGGCGCGCTGTATCGATTGTGGCGAGTTGAAGCTCTTCCTTCGATCCGAAGTGCGCGAATAATCCGCTCTTGCTCATGCGCAGGGCAGTGGCCAAGTGTCCGACGGTGAGCCCGTCGAGACCGTGGACGGAGGAGATATCGACGGCGCGCTCGAGGATGACCTCGCGCCTGCGAATCCCGCGGGCTTGCCGGCGGGGGACGTCGCGTTTCGACAGGGCTTTGGCAGAGGAGGCCACGGAGGGATTGTAACACAAGATAAGTAATAGCACGAACGTTCGTTTTCATGCTAAGCTCTCCTCATTACGGAGGCCGACCATGGGAAAGAACGCGGGCGGCGGGGCGTGGGTTTCACTGGCGGTGCGGTTGGCCGCGCTGTTCACCTTGGTGTGCGTCACACTGCTTGCGGCGATGCTCGCGTCTCCTGCCGCTTGGGCGCAAGAGACTCCCCTCGAACATTGCGGCGCGCTGCCCGTGATCGAAGTTATCGCGGGCGGCCACTCGACGCGGTTCCTGATCGATACGGCGGCAACTTCCATGTTGAACCTCAAGTCGTTCGCGGAAGGCGACGCGCGGCGCAACGTCCACGTGACCTCGTGGAGCGGGACGACAGCCACGAGCGCCCGCGAGGTGACGCTATCGGAACTGAAGGTCGGCAACACGAAAATAATTGGAGTGAAGCTGCCGGCCATTGATCTCTCCGCGATCGGAAATGCGTGCGGGCGAAAGATCGATGGAATCCTGGGCGTGGACCTGCTCGGAAAATTGGGTGCGACGATCGATTTGAAACGGCAGATCGTGCACATTGCGGATGTCAACGATGCGCGAGGAAGCGAGCTCGAGTCCGAGATGCACCGCGATATCAACCATTGTGTCGGCACATTCAACGACTCTGATGAGCATGCATTCGCGGAATGCCTGGACCCGAAGATCGTGCTGTTCACGGCAAACGCCGACCTGTATGGCCGCGAGGCTGCCATGACCTATTTCCGCGACCGGTATTTCCATCAGAAGCCGGCCGCGCACCTGGAAATCCGCGCCAGCGCATTCCACGCGATCGGCGAAGCGGTTTGGTACGAGTACGACTTCACGATTGAATCCGCGCAAGGCACGATCCGGGGGCGCGGCATGGCGATGTGCCGCAAGTCCGACGGGCACTGGCGAGTTGCCAGCATGCATCACTCGGTTGTGGAGGCCGAGGCCGCGGCCCCGGGCGGGACGGTTGCGCGCAACAGCCACTGAAGTGGGGCGTACTGAGAGAGCGGCACAAATCGCGCGGCGCCCAAGCCCAGCCGTTCAGCTCTGAAACACGCTGCGGAACAATCGAATCATTTCCGCGAAGGCGAGGTCAGTGGCTTCGGGGTCGAAGCGCGGACCTTCGTCGCGCATGAAGGCGTGCTCGGCGGGATAGAGGATCATGTTGTAGCGCGTGCCCGCCCGGCGCAAACATTCGTCAACGGTGGCGCGCCCTTCGGCTGGCACGTGCGGATCGGTGGAACCGAAGACCATCAGCAGCTCACCGTGGATTTCTTTGGCGTGCGAGAGCGACCCGCAATCTTCGTCCAGGCCGAGCTTGCCGTCGTGAATGCCCGTACCGTAGTAGCAGACGGTGGCGCGAACGTCCGGCTGCAACGCCGCGCGAAACGCAAGATGGCCGCCGATGCAGAAACCCATCGCGCCGATTTTTCCCGGCGCCACTTTCGGATGCTGCGAAAGCCAGTCGAGACCGATGCGGCAATCGGCGTCGAAATGCGCGACGGGCGTTCTCGCGGCGTCTTCCTGGCCACGCTTGCGCCCGGCGTCGTCGAAGGGAATTACGGTGCCGGGCGGCTCGATGCGGCAATAAATCTCCGGCGCCGCCGCGACGAAACCATATCCGGCGAGCCGCACGCAGGAGCGCAGCATCGGCGGCGTGAGCTGAAAAATATCCGAGTAGCACCAAATTCCTGGATATTTTCCTTCGGCCTTGGGTGCGGCGACGAACGTCCGCATCGGCGAACCCTTGAGCGGAATATCCGCGTATTCAGCCGTGATGATCATTTTTTCGAGTCTCTCAGAGACGCATCGCGGCGAATCATAACATGGAGAACTGCGCCGCGCGCGCCATAGCACTCGCGATTTGTGAATCCCTCCCTCGATTCGTGACATCACTTGTGGTGGATGTGAACACAGGAAATTCCAACGGGAGATACGGACATGTCGAAGAAGCTTGCAGGGAAGGTTGCGATCGTGACGGGAGCATCGAAAGGAATCGGCGCGTCGATTGCAAAACACTTGGCTGCTGAAGGCGCAGCCGTTGTTGTCAACTATTCGTCGAGCAAAGAGGGCGCCGACCGCGTGGTTGCCGAGATCAGCAAGAGCGGAGGAAAGGCTGTCGCAATCCAGGCCAACGTAGCAAAACAGGCGGAAATCCAGGGTCTTTTTGCCGAAGCGAAAAAGGCGTTCGGTGCGCTCGACATACTGATCAACAACGCGGGAGTCTACGAGTTCCAGCCGCTCGAAGCGGTTACCGAAGAGCACTTCCACAAACACTTCAACCTCAACGTCCTCGGCCTGATCCTCGCTTCGCAGGAAGCGGCGAAGCATTTCGGCCCGGCGGGCGGAAGCATCGTCAATATCAGCTCGCTCGCCAGCTCGTACACGCCACCGGCTACGGTGGTTTATAGCGCGACGAAGGCGGCCGTGGATGCGGTGACCAAGGTGCTGGCCAAAGAGCTGGGCCCGCGCAACATTCGCGTAAATGCCATCAATCCCGGCATGGTGGAAACCGAAGGAGTGCAAGCCGGCGGTTTTGCGGAGGGGGACTTTCGCAAGCAGGTTGAAGCGCAAACTCCGCTGGGACGCATCGGTCAGCCGGAAGATATCGCGCCCGCCGCTGTCTTCCTTTCTTCCGCCGATGCCGCGTGGATTACAGGCGAAACGCTGTTCATCGCGGGCGGCCTTCGTTAGAAACAATTCGAGAGCTAATGGGAGTCCGAGAGGGGTTGCGCTCCGGCGTTGCAACCCCTCCGCGGTCGATCCGAGCCAAGGAGAGGATGAATGGCAACGAAGCAAATTAACGTGCAGAGACTGAGCATCGTTTCTTCGAAGCCGTTCGAGGATGTTGTAGCAAGGCTCGAAGCGGCGATTGGCCATCCGGACATGAAGACGCTGTTTGGCGATATCGGCTCAGCCAAGACGTACGCGGAAATGGAAAAAGTGATTCACAAGGCCACTGGGCCTTCCGGCTTGATGGAGTTCATTCGATTGGACCACGGCGCGATCCTGCGCAAGGAAAGCGGGAAGAAAACGCCCAAGAGCCTGCGCTTTTGGTCGGCAATCCGCTGATCATGAAACAAATGGCGGTGCATGTACCCGACGCGGGTTCGTATGCGCCGTGACGATTTTGATCGACCAGCGGCCGGATGGAGTGCATCTCTCCTACGACCGGATGGCCAGCTTCCTGGCGACTTACGGAAGCGCCGAAGCTCTGAAAGTGGCGCAGGATTTGGACTCGAAAGTCGAGGCGCTGCTAACGGCAGCCGCTGCGTAGCGGACGCCTAGTTCATGGCGGAGAGGGGGGGATTCGAACCCCCGACACCCTTTTGGGGTGTAACTGCTTAGCAGGCAGCCCTGTTCGGCCACTCCAGCACCTCTCCGCGGCAATGACGAGTGGCGTGCTTGCGAGAAGGCCTGCCGCGTTAGTATAGCATCAAGATTTCCGAGGGTCTGCGGCCAGCTGTTATGGCGCACCGATTTTTCGGCACGGAAGCTCGCGAGCAACAGCATGCCTCTGCTTATCGGATCTTTCCGGCGAGTTACTTGCTTCGCGAGATGGCGTGGAAGCGCAGGAACAAGTTAGCGATTCGGCGCAAGCGGAGGGTCCCGGGGAACAGCGGGACGGTCGTCGGAAGTGGCGCGGATGACACGCGTTTCGTCCGTGTAGAAATTTAGGTAGCCGAAATTTCCGGGCCGGGCGAGCAGCGTGTAGCTTTTCACGCGGCCATCCGCCTCGGGCTTGCCGGGAGTGTATTGCAAATTGTAGTGCACCGACTGCGCCAACTGGGCGGCCTGGCGCGCGGCGTCGCCCAGGGCTTCGAGCGTGCCGGGAAAAGTTCCTTCGGAGGATTGATAGGCAGCGAGCGCGTCCTGCACCGCAATGAGGGCATCACGCGCGCGCGATTCCGCGCCTGGTTTTGAGCCTGCCATGCGCCAGGGCACGGCAAACCACGCGATCCCCCACAATATCGCGAGCACAATGCCCCACAGAAAAACGATTTTCAGCAGCTTTGGCTTCTTCGCCGGTTCAGCCGAAGCGCTAGCAGCGGGAACGGTCAGGTCCGCGCCGCAGTAGGGGCACAGCTCGCTCGCCTGATTGATTTCGCGCTCGCATTCCGGGCAGGTGTACATCGCGAGTCATGTTAGCAGGTTTCGACCAATGGTTATTTGAAGCCATTTTTGTAGATGACGCCGTCTTTCATGACGAAGCGGACGTTTTCGAGTTCGGTGATGTCCTTGAGCGGGTCGCCGGCGACGGCCACGATGTCGGCGATCTTGCCGGCCTCGATGGTGCCGAGGCGGTCGCCCCAGCCGAGCATCTCGCCGGCGGTTGATGTAGCAGTACGGATGGCTTGCATCGGGGTCATGCCGTAGTCCACGTAATACTTGAATTCGCGCGCCTGGTTCAACTCCGTCCAGGGGAAGCCGCCAACGTCGGTACCGAAGACGACCTTGACGCCCTTGCGCAGGCCCTCCTGAAATGCCTTCTTTTCAGCTTCCACCATGGGCGTCCAATTGCCGCCACGGCCGGGCGCCACATACGCGCCGACGGTGATCGTTGGGCACCAATACGCGCCCTGCTTGATGGCCTGATCGAGAAGCTCCGGTGTGAAGCCATCACCGTGCTCGACCGAGTCCACTCCGGCGCGGAGCGATGCGGCGATGCCGTCCGAGCCAATGGAATGCGCGGCGACTTTGTGACCGATGCGGTGCGCTTCTTGGACAATGGCGCGAGCTTCCTCGTCGGTGAAGTTCACATGGCTGTGCAGCACGCCATCGGGAGTGAAATAGTAGCCGCGGTCGGAATAGTATTTGATCCAGTCGGCGCCGTGGGCGATCTGGTCGCGGACGGCGAGCCGCGCGTTCTCGACTCCATCCACCACCTGCACGCCGTGAGGCAGGTTGAGTTCCCACGAATAACCGAGCAGCGGATACATGCCGGTGGGGGCCATGGCGCGCGTAGACGCGAAAATGCGTGCGCCGGGAACTTCGCCGCGCTGGATGGCCATCTTGACGTCCACGTCGGCGTACATCGCCCCTTCAGTTTCGAGGTCGCGGATGGTAGTGAAGCCATGGTCGAGCGCGATGTGCGCGTTGCGCGCCGCGAGAATCGCGCGATAAGGAATCGACTGCTTCAGAAGTTGCTCATCGTAGTCCGCTGCGGTGACGTCGCCCTGGAGGAGAATATGCGTGTGCATGTCCATGAAGCCAGGAAGGACGGTGGCCTGCGAAAGGTCAACGACTTGCGCGCCCGCCGGAGGCGTGCCACCGGGAGTGACGGAAACGATCTTGCCGTTCTCGACCAGGATGAGCGCGTTTGAAATCGGCTGATCGCTTTTTCCGTCGATCAATCTGCCGGCGCGGATGGCGATTTGTTTGAGCGCCTGCGCGTGAGCGGAGAAACAACACAGCAAAATTGCCAGAAATACCGCGAGACGACGGGACATGTGTCCTCCTCAGGATATTTTGGCCGGACTATAGGCGATGTAGGCTCCGGTTACAAGGTGCAGCAGGAATGGAAACGCGAACATCGGCGAAAGCAACCCGGGGACGAAATTCAGCTATCCTTTCATCTAGGTCATGTAGGTTGCACGTTTAGGTCGCACGGCACGCGCCTATGACACCCAGCCCCACGCCTCGATTCGTAAGCCGCGAGACGGCCGAGAGGCTGCTCGAAAAAGCCGCCCCGCTGCCGGACTGGAATCTCTCCGCCGAACAATTTCGCGTGGCGCTCGAGCGCAGCGCAGCGCAGCGGTTCCGCGCCGGGACAAACGCAAAGGCGCTCGAAGGATTTTTGGAAGCGCTGCATCTGGGCGACCTCGCGCTTGCTTGCGCGTGCAGCGCGGGAAACGCTGCGGCGTGGGATCATTTCGTGGCGCAATACCGGCCGGAGCTGTATCGCGCCGCCCGCGCAATTGCGGGAGAAAACGGCGCGCGCGAGCTGGCCGACTCTCTCCATGGCGAGCTGTTCGGGCTGCGCGAATCCGAAGGGCAGAGAAAATCTCTCTTCGATTATTTCCATGGTCGCAGCAAGTTGACGACGTGGTTGCGGGCCATTCTTTCGCAACGGCATGTGGATGAATTTCGCCGCGCGCGAAAGACCGACTCGCTCGACGAGTCCGGGCCGGGCGAGGAGCGCCGCGAGCCCGCCGCGCCGAATGCGCAGCCCGATCCTGAACGCAATCGGTATCTCGCCATGCTGCAGGCGACGCTCGGGGCCGCTCTCGATGCGCTCGCGCCGCGCGACCGCTTGCGCCTCGCCTACTATTACGTGGAGGAACTTACGCTCGCGCAAATCGGCAAACTGCTCGGCGAACATGAAGCCACGGTTTCGCGCAAACTCGACCGCACGCGGAGCGGCCTGCGCGATTGCGTGGAGCGAGCGCTCGTCGAAGAGCAGAAACTGAGCGCGGCGCAATTGCAGCTCTGCTTCGAGTACGCGCGAGAGGAGTGGCCGTTTGACCTGACGCTTCGGCTTCGCTCGGGGCAGCCCCAGGGGCTTTCGGCGCGCGAGGGAACGGCCCAGTGATGGGAAAAGTGACGGGAACTTGCAAGATTTGCCGTTTGGCGCATTCTAAGTAAGGGGAAGGAAAGCGTTCATGGCTTCGCGGGAAGAAGACAAGGCAATGGGCGGGCTGCTGCGGCGGAGCCTCGCGCGCGACACCGCAGCTTCGAAGGATTGCCCGCAAGCGGACATCCTCGCGGCTTATTACGAGCGCTCGCTGGACGCGGAGGAAACATCCCACTGCGAACTGCATTTCTCACAATGCGCGCGTTGCCGCCAGTTGCTCGCGGCGATGGTGCGCGCGAATGAGCCCGCAAGCCAGGCGGAGCATGACGCGAAAGCCTGGAGATGGTTCTTCAATCCGTGGATGCTCGTGCCCGCCGCCGCGGCCGTGGCGCTCGCAATTCTGATTTCGGTGCGGCTTGCGCCCGTTGCTTACAAGAGCCAGGGTGGAGCCGTGGAGATCGCCAAGACGGTACAGCCTCCCGTGCCGACAATTGCACCGACGCCGTCTGACGCGTTGTCGGAGGATAAGGCAGCTGCTTCCGACGCGCTGAAATCTCCCGCGCCATCAGCGAAGGTTGCTCCTGGCTCATCCCAACCGGCTGCCAGCGCGGCTTATAAGATGGTTGCTCCTTCCGTTTATCTCGACAAACAAGAAAAGAAGGCGTCGGGCGCGACGGCGGCGAGTGGTCATGCTGCCCTGTCGAAGCCGGCGCAGGCTGAGCCACGGACGCAAGCGAGCGAGGACGCGCGCGGAGCAGCCGTGCAAGCGCAAAACCGAGACGATGCAGGACAGCAAGTGGCGCAAGCACAATCGCAACCGCCCGCTCCTGCGAATGCGCGCGCCGGGAATCAGGTTCAAGCGCAGAGCCCGCCGCAAAAAGAGGATGGGAAACAAGCCGAGACTGAATCCGTTGTAGTGGAGGATCAAGCAACGAGTGCGGAGTTGGCTGCGAAGCAAAAAGTGCCAAGAGCGCCATCGCTTGCCGGCAACTTATCCGTAGGCGACACGTCCCGGTTGCGGACCGCCGAAGAGCGCTCGACCGAGAAAATAATCCGCTCGCCGGACGCGAGCGTGATGTGGCGAATTTCAAGTTCCAACTTCGTGGAACTCTCGCGCGACGGCGGCGTCACATGGAATGGCAGCCGGCTGGATTCGAATGTCCATCTGCTGGCAGGCACCGCGCCCACACGAAAGGTCTGCTGGCTGGTTGGCTTGAACGGCGCAATCTTTACGACGCGGGATGGGCATACCTGGAAGAAAGTAACGCCGCCGGCAAAGCTCGATTTCGTTTCGGTGAACGCCAAAGACGATGACTCGGCTGATATTACGGCGTCCGACGGCCGGGTGTTTGCAACGGACAATGGCGGCAAGATCTGGCGCTCCGTGCAGTGACCGCGAAGTGGCTTTCGAAACGCTGCAAGATTTCCTGCCTTTCGCGTTCTAACCTATGGAATGAGTGAGAAAAATCAACCGGAGGAATCGTCATGTCCGCTTCAATCGTGAAGGCAATTCGCAGCAAGTTTTTACAGGCCCTCTTTGTTGTTCTCGCCATCGGAGGAAGTCTCGCGGTGATGCGCGCAGCGCCGCAGGAGAAGGTTGAGCCCGCGGCGAAGAACGCCGTTGCGGCGACCACAGCTAAGGAGCAGGTAGACCTGGCCGTGACGGTTTATAACTCGAATCTCGCGCTTGTCCGCGACGTCCGGCAGATCCATTTGCCGTCAGGCGTTTTCCCATTACGCTTTGAGGATGTGGCGGCTTCCATCAATCCGACGACGGTGCATTTCCGTTCGCTGGTTGATCCCGAGAAGCTGAGCGTCATCGAGCAGAATTATGAATACGACCTGCTGGACCCGCAAAAGCTGCTCCAAAAGTACGTCGGACGCGAAGTGACGCTGGTCCGCGCCGAGAAAGACGCCGGCTCGACACACTGGGTGGAGACGAAAGCGCTGCTGCTTTCCGACAACAACGGCCCGGTGTGGAAGATCGGCAATGAAATCGTCACCGGAATGTCCGCCGATTCCTACCGGTTCCCCGAGCTTCCCGGGAACCTATTCAGCCGCCCAACGCTGGTCTGGACGCTCGAGAATCGAGGTGCAGGCGCGCAGCGCGTGGAGGCTTCCTATCTCACGGGCAATATGAACTGGAGTTCGGATTATGTGCTCACCGTGGGCCGCGACGAGAAAAACGCGGACCTCGACGGATGGGTGACGCTGGTGAACCAAAGCGGCGTGGCCTACAACAATGCAAAGCTTCAGCTGGTTGCCGGTGAAATTCACCGCGCGGCCCAAGCGAACGCTGATCTCTACGCGAACAGGATCCCCGCGGCAGCAGCGGCGGCGCCGAAGCAGCAATTCGAGCAGGAGGCGTTTTCGGAGTACCACCTGTACACGCTCGGGCGGCGCACATCCATCGAGAACAATGAATCGAAGCAGATCAGCCTGCTCTCAGCGAGCGGTGTGCCGGTGGTGAAGCTGCTGAGGGTGGACGGGCAATCGTATTACTATCGCAACCCGCAGGGAATCGGGAACGCCATCTCTCAAACGGTGAAAGTTTATTACCGATTCAAGAACGAAGAGAAAGGCGGGCTCGGAATGCCGCTTCCGGCGGGAACGGTTCGCGTGTACCAGGCGGACTCAAAAGGTGGGACGCAATTCGTGGGCGAAGACCGCATCAGCCACACGCCTAAAGATGAAACGCTCAACATTTACGTCGGCAACGCGTTCGACGTTGTGTGCGAGCGCAAGCAGATGGATTACAAGAAGCTCGCGGGCAACCTTTACGAAATGGAGTATCAGATTACGTTGCGGAATCACAAGGACGGACCGGCAACCGTCGAAGTGCGCGAGCCCGTGGGCGGCGATTGGGAAGTGCTGGATTCGAATTTCAAATGGACGAAGCTCGATTCGACGACCATCGGTTTTTCGATTCCATTGGATAAGAACGGCTCCGCAACGCTCGATTACCGGGTGCGCGTGAAGTGGTAGGCGGCGTGCGAAATTCAGTGCTTGCCCGTGACACGCGGCTTGTCCAGCAGCGATAACTCGTGGGCGAAGAGTGGATTGGCGGGGAACTCGACGGCCAGCTCCGATAGCAGGATTCTTGCACGTTCCGGCTGGCGCTCGCGTTCATAGGCCAGGGCCAGAAGAATCTTTGCGAACGGCCGGAGGTAGTGGCCGTTCGCAATCGCCTTCTGCATCTGGTCCATTCCGCGCTGCTTATCTCCGTGAACGCCGCCAAACCAGACTAAGGCGCGCTTGAAGCCAGGCAAGGAGCCGATGATGTAGTTTCCCGCCCCGAGCGCGACGTTGGCGTCTCCCGCACTCGGATCAAGACCTAACACAATATTCGCCTGGGCCTCGGCCTGGCGCACCATACTTAGACCCGCCAACTGTTTCTTCTCAATCAGCGTGTCGTAGTCGGCCTCCATCCCATCGGTCATCGTCAGCACCAGAAGCGCGTGCGGATCTTTCGGGTTTTCGGCGACCAGTTTCTTGGCCATCTCCCGGGCATTGCGGTTCGCTTCGAGGAACGCGGGGTTGTGGTTGTCAGCCGGATTGCCGTCGATGCCGTTGAGGAATTTTGAGTCGTTGCAGAAAAAGTCCGAGGTCAGCACGCCCTTCTGATTGAACTGTTCGAAAAGATAGCTTGCAGCCTCGGCGGCTTTTCCGAACGGGTCATCCGGGCGGAGTTTTTGGTACTTCAGGAATTCCGAGCGCCCCGCCGCGAAGTCCAATTCGTAGAGATGGCGGAAACCGGTATCGAGCATGCCGGCAGTGGGGTCGGCTTCCATTCGCGGCACTACTGCTACAGGGGACTGCTGCTGCGTCTCGTCCTGTGCGGCGGCGCAAAACGTCACGCACAATGGAAAAATGGCCGAGACGGCAATCGCGATCCATATTCGCGGATTCCGGATTTTGGGTTGGGTTCGCAAAAAATCTCCGTTAAGCTAACGGCGGCCGTTCTTTATCTTCACTATTTCGTCGCGATGGTACAAGTCCGATTATATTCGAATAACCCGAAATTCGGTGGCGCGAATGGCCCGGATGTGCCCGGGGTGCAGCGGGATGGCTCTCCCTTCATGGGCTCGCTCACAGATTGTCCAGAATAAACTGCGTGATCCGGTCGAAAAGCTGGATACGCGCGGGACGATCGCCGATGGGATGCCCGCGCCCGGGAAAAATCATCAGCGTCGCGGGATAGCGATTGCCGTCGATCAATTCATTGAGGACTTCTGACGTATTCGCGAAGTGGACGTTATCGTCACCGGTGCCGTGCGCAATCATGAGCCGGGCTCTGAGATTCGCAGCCTGATTCACCGGCGAGGAGTTCTTGTAGCCTTCGGCATTGTCCTGAGGACGGCCCATGTAGCGCTCGGTGTAAATCGTGTCGTAGAGTTTCCAATCGCTCACCGGCGCGACAGCGACGCCTACCTTGAAAACGTCCGGGGCATTGAAAAGCGAATAGAGCGTCATGTAGCCGCCGTAGCTCCAACCCCAAATGCCGATGCGTGAGCCATCAACGTACGCCAAGGACTTAAGATACTTCACGCCGGCGACTTGATCCGCAAGCTCCACCTTTCCGAACTGGTGATAGACCGGGGTTTCGAACGCGTGGCCGCGGCCGTAGGACCCGCGATTGTCGAGCGAGAAAACGATGTAGCCCTTCTGCGCGAGCATTTCGTGAAATAAAAGATCGTCACCACCCCAAGTGTTCTGCACCACCTGCGCGTGCGGGCCGCCATAAACGAAAATCAGCGCCGGGTATTTTCGCGAGGAGTTGAACTCGGGCGGCTTGATCATATCGGCATACAGCTTTGTGCCGTCGTCTGCCGCAATAATGAGGAATTCCACAGGCGAGACATGATATTCGGCGAGCTCCGCGACTTTGTTTTCATTGATTACGGCGACGCGCGAGCCATCCATGCGATAGAGGTCCTGCCGCGGCGTTGCCGCCGAGTTCGAATATGCGTCGACGAACGTGCCGGTATTGGGCGAGATGGCGGCGAGGTGCGTGCCGGAATCGCGCGTAATCCGCGTTATGCTTTTGTCACGAAGCGAGACGCGGTAGAGCTGGGTGTCCATGACGTTATCTTTGTTTGAAAGAAAATAAACGTATTCGTTCTTCTCATCCACGGCCGGGTGGCTTTCCGTTCCCGGACCGAAGCCGCCCGTGCCGCTGATCTGCCAATCGCCGCTCGTCAGTTGGTCGAGCTGTTTTCCCGAGAGATCGTAAAGGTACAAGTGGCGAAAGCCGGTTTGCTCGCTGGACCAAAGAAAGCGTTTGCCGTCCGAGAAGAAATAGAGGTCATCGGCCACGTTCAACCAATATTTATCCGACTGCGCCAGGATTGTCTCGGAAGCGCCGATCGTGGCGTTGCAGAGGAGGAGTTCGAGGCGCGTCTGCGCGCGATTGAGGCGCTGAATGGCGATGCGCCGGCTGTCCGGCAGCCAGTTCACGCGCGGGATATAGACGTCGGTTTCCGCGCCCGTGTCCATCCATTTTGTCTCGCCGCCGGCCGCGGAAACCACTCCCACGCGCACCACCGGGTTCGGCTCGCCCGCTTGAGGGTAGCGTGTGTATTCGATCGCACCGAGCGGCGAACTCATGTCCATGATCGGATAGCGCGTCACCGGGCGTTCGTCCATTTCGTAATATGCGATCTTCGAGGAATCCGGCGACCACCAATAGGCTGTGACCGCGTCGAGCTCTTCCGGATACACCCAGTCGAGCTTGCCTTTCAGGATTTCTTCGCTTCCGCCAGTGGTAAGAGCCTTTGTTTCTCCCGTGGCGATGTTGGCGACCCAGAGGTTGAAGTTGCGAACGAAACTGAGCCATTTGGCATCAGGCGAAAATTTGGGATCTTCGATTTCCTGTTCGCTGCTGACGACCGTCTTCGACGCCATGGACTTGAGGTCGAGCATAACAAGGTTGTTGCTGCCGATGAAGAGGAGCGAATTGCCATCCGGCGACCACAGATAGTTTTCGGCTTGCACGCGCCCGAGTCCTGTGGCCTGGATATTCTTCGTTTTTTCCGGCTGGGTCGCGGCCTTCAGAGTTCCCGCGTTCACGAGCACCTTGCGCTCGCCCGTCGCGGCGTCCATGGTCCACAGCTCCATAGCCGCGTCCTCTCCGTGGCCCTTGCGCTCGATGTAGGAGAAGCGCTTGCCGTCGGGACTCCATTCGATGCCCTGCGTAAGATTGCCATTGAGGCTCGGCAGGCTGTAGAGGCGCTCGACCGTCAGCACCTTGCCGGCCGCCGGAGTTGCCTGGGCTTGAGCGTTTGCTGGGAAGGTTAAAGCAAAAAACGTTGCGAGAACTACGTAGAAGAACACCGCGCGCAGGACACGAAACATCTCCGCCTCCTTCGGCAACACCGCGGCATTCTATATCGGCCGCGCAGTCTGCGGAACCAAAAGAGGAAAAGACGCCCATCTAAATCGAAGCGCAGATCGACGCCGGAACTGTGGCCATGCACCAAGCACAACTGTCTCAGAATCCTCGCTTCGCGAGCTGGCCGGTGGGATGGGTCCTCCCACCAGCAAGACGGAATCTGCCCGTAGAAGTCTCGCGAACTTGAGGCACGCGCTCTTTACTGGTTTTTCTTAATCGTGATCCGGCTTAATCACGGTCCGGGTGATTGTGACGCCACTTCCAGTAGTTTCTCTGGTCTCTGCTGTTCTGGCCGTTGTACTCAACATACTCCCTGCGGTGTTCGGTCAGGTAACGGCGGTAGGCGCGATCTTCGTGATCGTCCCAGTTGTGGTAGTCACGGTGGTCCCGATCGTAGATACGGACTTGAACGCCAGCCTCTTGAGCTTTGGCTTCGGCAACTACCGCGGCTGGGGCAACGATGGCAGCAGCCAAGAAGAGTGTGCCGATGAATCGATGTATACGTCGCATGATGAAATCCTCCGATTCCGAGATGCCCGGATTCAGACTCCCGGTAGTCATGACTGTGCGCCCCCGTTCTCGCGCCGTATGTTCAATACAGCACTCATTTGAGAACTCTAATCTCGTGAGTTTTTGAGGCGTTCGATCGTCAGGGAAGAGGCTCGTAGTAGCGCTGGCCGGCGCAGGCGCGGCAAAGCGTGTGGCCGTTGGCGACGACTTCGCGCTTGAAATTGATTCCCTCGCCGCATTTTTCGCACACGACGCGCGGACCTTTGAAGCCGGGCAGATCCTCTGGATGGATTTTCACGCGCACCCACTGTTTCTCGAAAAGATCCTCGTCGGCCAAAACGCGATAGGCCTTTTGCTGGCCTTGCTCCTTGTCGAGCGCGGGAAACATTTCGCTCGCGCGCTTTTTCGAATCTTCGCGCGCGACGATGCGCACGCTGCGGCCGGTCTGAAGGTCCACGAACGTCGCGGCGACTTTGCCCCAGTCGAAAAATTTCAGCGCACGCTTGCCCAGGCGGCAGCCCGCGACGAGGGCGACGGCGTCGGTGACGCAACGATCGATTTCGACGCAAGTGACGAGTCGTTTCCGCTCGCGCACGGGATCCTCGATGCCGAGCTCGCGCAGGCCGAGCATGGCGAGGCGCACGCCCAGAACCTGGCCCGCGCAAAGATGACCGTGCGCCTGAGCTGCATCTTCCAAGTATTGTTCCAGAGTTTTCATTCTCGGACGAGCGGGCTCAGCGGGTGCCTTCAGGAACCGGGGCAGCCGGCGAGGCCGCGATTTGTTGGGGAACCTGATTACGCCGAATCAGGAACGAACCAATTGTGACCGCGAGCGCGACCGCCAGCAGCGATCCATCTCGAAACAAAGTCCAGGGGCCGAGTTTTTCGCCCGGCCCAAAGCATCCGCAATTGATCTCGAGTCCAGCCATGTAAGAGTGAACCATCACCGTGAAAAATCCACCGAGAAGAAGGACGGTGATCAGCGACGAAAAGCGGAGCGCAATCCCGGTCAACAGCCACAGCCCAAGGACGAGTTCGAAAGGCGGCAGAAGGTGGGCGACAAAATTCACGGCCGATTCCGGAAGGAGCTGATAGGAGTCCACCTGCATGGCGAACATCGCAAGGGAAGTTCTCACCGAAGCCGGAGACCAGGGCATCGGGCCTTGCGGCTTTAGTTTTGCATAGGCGGCAAAGAGAAATACTCCCGCTAATACTAGCCTTCCCAGGATAAGAAGAACGCGCCCGCCGCTCATGGATGCTTTCTGATTCATGGGGCTAATTCAGCGAATCGAAGAATTGCTTCAGAATCGGCCAGGCAACAGGACCAGCACCCGGAGCCAGACGCTGCCCTCTGTTCGTAAATACGTAGGTCGGCGTCTGTTTCACGGGTATCTGGTTGCCGAGCGCTTTGTCTTGTTCGATGAACACGTCGAGCGCACAACCCTGGCTGGGCTTCGTCTCCAGCGCGCAGCCGACCATCTGCTTCTGCACGCGCTTGAAATCAGCAGCGCTCAGCGCGCCCGCAACGTACTTCTCGATATTGCCGTCGGCGCTCCAGAATTTCTGGTTGTCGTAGAGCGCGGCATCGATCTCCTGAAACTTTCCGATGCGCGCCGCGGCAGTCTCCCACCGCGCCGCCTGGTAGCCGTATGGGTGCATGGGCAGCGGAAAATCGTGATGAACCAGGTAAACCTTTCCTGCTGCGACGTAGTCATTGATCATGGGGCGCAGAGTTAGCTCAAAAAGCGAACCGCAGGCCGGGCATTGATAATCGCTGAAAACTTCCATCATGATGGGCGCGTCTTTCGAGCCGATGGTCTTAATGGGTGGGCCGAGAGTCTCGACGGCGGCCGCTTTCGCGTGCGCACTGGCCGATTTTGTTGCTGCCTGCTGCTGGACTTCTGCAAATGCCGATACGGGCGCTGCTGGGTCCGGCGGCGCCGGTGTCGGTGTAGACGCCGATGCGGTGACCTGTACTTGAGGAAGTGAGGAGCCATGAAAGGCGATTCGGACGATTAGGATTCCGAGTGCGGCTACAGCCACGCCAACCAAGATGCGGCGCCAAGGCGTTTGTTGAGTCAACTCTCCCTCCTCGGTGGGGCGACCAAGAGAATTTCCATTGTAGCGCGATTTTGCCTTCGCGTGGCTGCGTGTTGTGCGTTGCGTTTTCATGCTGCCGCGGGATGAGGTACAGACCGGAGGAATCGTCCTTGCGGCAGATTGAGGACGAGGGCGCGCAAGCGCGGATAGAGAGGGCCGAGTAGGGGCAATGTTGTGGTGAGCAAAATCCATATGTAAAGTCAATGTATTCAATGCATTGGAACGATGAAATTCAAACTTGACAATGATACACTCAACATGTAAAATCACGTTGTTTTAGAGGGGCGAAGTCCCCGGATGTAGCCAGCGAGCCTAATAGGAGCGGACTCAATGAGCAAGATTATCGGTATTGACCTGGGCACGACTAACTCGGTGGTGGCCGTGATGCAGGGAGGCGAACCAGTCGTCATCCCGAACCAGGAAGGGGCGCGTACGACGCCGTCGGTCGTCGGCATTACAAAAAGTGGAGAGCGTCTGGTGGGCCAAGTGGCCAAGCGCCAGGCAATCACAAATCCCGAGAACACGATTTATTCCATCAAGCGCTTCATGGGCCGGCGCTACGACGAAGTGAGTGAAGAATTGAAAATGGTGCCCTACAAAGTGGTGGCGCAAGGCGACCACGTCGCCGCGATCGCGCAGGGAAAGGAGTACAGCCCGCCGGAGATTTCGGCGATGATCCTTCAAAAACTAAAGCTTGCGGCAGAAGACTTCCTCGGCGAGAAAGTGACCGAGGCGGTCATCACGGTTCCCGCGTATTTCAACGACTCGCAGCGCCAGGCGACCAAGGACGCGGGGAAAATCGCGGGCCTCGAAGTGAAGCGCATCATCAACGAGCCAACAGCGGCGGCTCTCGCTTACGGGCTCGATAAGAAGAAGGATGAAACGATCGCCGTGTACGACTTTGGCGGCGGCACGTTCGACATTTCGATCTTGGAAGTGGGGGAGGGCGTGATCGAAGTGAAGGCCACCAACGGCGACACGCACCTCGGCGGCGACAACCTGGACCAGCGCATCGTCGAATGGCTGATCGAAGAGTTCAAGAAAGACGAGGGCCTCGATTTGCGCGGCAAGGGCAACGAGATGGCGCTGCAACGCCTGCGCGATGCGGCGGAGCGCGCGAAGATCGAGCTGTCCTCCACGATGGAGACGGAGATCAACCTGCCGTTCATCACCGCGGACGCCACCGGGCCGAAGCATCTGGTGAAGAAACTGACGCGTGGAAAGCTGGAAGCGATGGTGGGCGACATCGTGCGGCGTTCGGTGGACCCGTGCAAGTTGTGCATGAAAGATGCGGGAGTGGACGCGAGCAAAATCAATGAAGTGGTGCTCGTCGGCGGACAAACGCGCATGCCTTTCGTTCAAGAGCTCGTGAAGGAGCTTTTTGGGCGTGAAGGGCACAAGGGTGTGAACCCGGATGAAGTGGTCGCGGTGGGCGCAGCGATTCAGGGCGGCGTGCTCGGCGGGGAAGTGAAGGACATTCTGCTGCTCGATGTGACGCCCCTTTCGCTGGGCGTCGAGACTCTCGGCGGGGTTACGACGGTTCTCATCCCGCGCAACACGACGATCCCGACGCGCAAGTCGGAAGTGTTCTCGACGGCGGCGGACAACCAGACTTCGGTCGAGATCCACGTGCTGCAAGGAGAGCGCCCGGTAGCCAGCGGCAATCGTTCGCTCGGGAAATTCCATCTCATCGGAATTCCTCCGGCGCCGCGCGGCGTGCCGCAAATCGAGGTGACGTTCGATATCGACGCGAACGGCATCCTGAACGTATCGGCGAAAGACACGGCCACGAACAAGGAGCAAAAGATCACCATCACCGCTTCCACCGGCTTGAGCAAGGAAGAAGCGGAGCGCATGAAGAAGGAAGCCGACGCGCATTCGGCCGAAGATAAAGCGCGGCTTTCGGAAGTCGAGGCACGCAATCACCTCGACAGCCTCGTCTATCAAACGGAGAAGCTGATCAAGGAAAATCGCGAGAAGCTTGCCGAGGCCGACGTGAAGGCCGTGGAAGAGGCGATCGAAGAATCGCGGCGCGCCTTGAACGACGGAGGGCTGGATCGCTTGAAGGGCGCGCTGGAGAAACTCACCAAGGCGTCGCACGGCGTCGCGGAAACGCTTTACAAGGTGCAGAGCGCAGCAAGCGGGGCGGGCGCCTCCGGTCCAGGCGCGGCTCCAGGCGGTGGCACACCATCCGGCGGACAGGGGCAAGGCGATGTAGTTGATGCCGAGTTCGTGGATGTGGACGAGTCCAAGAAGCCGAATTGAGGCGGACACTCAGCGATTACCAACGGCCACGGTAGGGGCGGCGCTTTTCGCTGCGCCCCTTCGTGGTATTGCCAGATTCCGGGGTGAACGAATTGACAACCAGTGGCGTGCGGCGAACAGGGCCACCTCAGGCGGTTCAGAAGATACGCGACAACTATTTTCTGGTGCAGGTCGCCATCACCGAGTCGCCGTCCGCCGATTGGCGGCGGATGTTTTACGAAGCGCAGCACGATGCTCCGATGGAGTTCACGCCGCGCGCGGTGGAAATCAGCGGAACACTGCTTCGCTTCAAGTCAGACCCGGCGGGCGTGGAGCCGAAACTTACTTCCATCGACCGCTGGATCGAGAAGGCGACGCAGAAAGAAGCAGGCATGGGCGGCCGCTCCGAAGGGCAGCGGCAGAAAAAAGAAGAGGCGGAACGCGAGGCGCGCGAGCTCGCCGAATGGAATGCTCGCTGGGCGAAGCTGTGACGACGGTTTTCGTCGTCACATCCTGAAGGCCATTGTCCGGCCTGAAGGATCTTTAAACTAACGATGGCAACCACAACCAAACAGGACTACTACGAGCTGCTGGGCGTGCCGCGCAAGGCGGGGGTGAAGGAACTTCGCGCCGCGTATCGCAAGCTCGCGCGCAAGTATCACCCCGATTTGAATCCCGGCGACAAATCCGCGGAAGAGAAATTCAAGCAGATTCAGGAAGCCTACGAAGTTCTCTCGGACGCGAAGAAGCGCCAGATGTACGACCAGTTTGGTTTCAATGTTCCAGGTTCCGGCGGAGCTCCGCCACCGGGCGCCGGGTATGGCGGGTCGCCCGATGACATCCAATTTGATTTCGGTGGATTCGATTTCGGCGGCGGAGGGGGCGCTGGCGCAGGACAGGGAACGAACTTTCGCGATCTTTTCAGTCAATTTTTTCGCGGCGCCAATGCGGCGCAGGCCACGTCGGACCGCGAGCCGGGAACCGATCTCGAATATCAGATCGACATCACGTTCGGCGAAGCGATGCACGGCACCGTAAAGAAGCTAAGTTTCACGCGGCTGGACGTTTGCAATGTTTGCCACGGCACGGGGGCCGCGCCCGGAGACGAAAAGGTTTGCCCCACGTGCCACGGCACCGGGCAGGTGACCCAAGTGAGCGGAAAGATGCGCTTTCAAATTGCGTGCTCGCGCTGCGGCGGCACGGGGCGGCTGCGGACGATCTGTCGCAATTGCGGCGGCGAAGGGCGCGTGTCGCGCGTGGAGACACTCGACGTGCGCATCCCGCCCGGAGCGCAGACCGGTTCCCGCGTGCGCGTCGCCGGTCGGGGCAACGCAGGCATGCGCGGCGGCCCTCCGGGCGATCTCTACATCATCATGAACGTGGAGCCGCATCCTTTCTTCGAGCGCCGGGGCGACGATCTGTACACCGTTGTGCCGGTTACCGTGTCCGAAGCGTCGCTCGGCGCAAAGGTGGAAGTCCCCACAATTGACGGGCGCGCGCAGGTACGAATTCCGCCTGGAACGAACAGCGGGAAAAAACTCAGGCTGCGCGAAAAAGGAGCGCCATCGGCACGCCATGCGGGCAAGCGTGGAGACCAGATCATCGAAGTGCAGGTGGTGGTGCCCAAGCCGGAAGATGAACGCGTGCGCGACCTGCTGAAAGAATTGAGCAAAGTGGATCACGAAGATCCGCGGCGGGAAATCTTTGAGCGCGCGGCAGTGTGAGGGAGAGCCGAGATGGCACGGCCCAAGAAAAGAGCGAAAGCGGGCTACATGATCAGTGCCGTGGCCGAACTGTATCATCTTCACCCGCAAACGCTGCGCCTGTACGAGCGCGTCGGGCTGCTCAAGCCGTCGCGTTCGCAAGGCAACACGCGGCTTTACACCGACACCGACCTCGAACGCCTCGACGTGATCCTCAATCTCACGCGCGAGCTGGGCGTGAATCTCGCGGGCATCGAGATTATCCTCAACATGCGCGACAAGATGTCCGAGATGCAATCGGAGATGGAAGCGTTCATCAAATTTGTCCGCAACGAAATGGCGCGCAACTTCCGCGCGGCTGACGACCGCAAATTCCGCAACGCCATTGTCCGCACCGCTCCGCGCCACGCCATCCGGGTCGAGAAGTAGTTTTTCCACACGCACTGCATTTTGCACAGGAACATGTCCGCTTGCGCCGCGCACCCGCCGCGCTTATTCTTCATGAATGGCGCGAGCGGATTGTCCCATCTGCCAGGGCAGCGGCTGGAAAGTTGTGGAGCGCACGACGAAAGGTGCGCAGGCATTGAGCGCGGACAGGCCCGGCTCCGCAGCACAAGGCGAGCCGAAACTTGTCTGGGCCGTGCCGTGTGAATGTGGTTCAGAAGATCGTGCCGAGCGCACGCTCGAGCGCGCGCGGGTGCCCGAACGCTATCGCCACTGCGACTTCGAGAATTTCGAAGTGGACAACGAAATCGAAAACGCCACTCGCGAGCAGCTCGCCGCGTGGAACCGCAGTCTCGCGCAGGCGAAACTCGTCGTGCAGCGATTTGCTCAGGAATTTCCTGTCGGATCCGAGCACGGGCTGTTGCTGATGGGTCCCTGCGGCGTGGGCAAGACGCATCTCGCCGTTGCGGCGCTGAAAGAAATCGGGATACGCGGCCACGCCGGAATCTTTTACGATTACCGCGAACTGTTGAAGGAAATCCAGGACAGCTACAACGCCGAGAGCCAGGCGACGGAAATGGGCATACTCGAGCCGGTGCTGACGGCAGAAGTGCTTTTGCTTGACGACGTCGGCTCCAGCAAGCCGTCGCTCTGGGCGCTGGAGACCGTGGGGCACGTTTTGAACACGCGCTACAACGAAAAGCGTGTCACGATCCTTACGACCAATTTCCTCGATACCGAAGCCGCCGCAAATTCCGGCGCCCCGCCCGCCAGTTCGCGCGTGCTTGGAATGCGCGCCCCCACGATCGAAGATTCGCTCACCGAACGCATCGGCAAACGCATCCGCTCACGCCTCTACGAAATGTGCCGCACCGTCGAGATTGCCGCTCCCGATTACCGCAAGGAAATCCGCCAGGCCAGCCGTTTCCGCGCTTGATGCGCGCGCGGAATTCATCTTTTATTCACAGTATTTGCGCGACCGTTTGGTTGACAACCCGCAAACCCGGCGCGTATCATCTTCGAGATAATGGGCGTTGAGCGCGGGCGCCCGAACCCCTTCATTGCTCGACCCCAGCCGGGTAGAGTAACCGAAGTTGCCCTCTGAGCAAGCAGGGCACGACTCTGTAGGAGGCCGCTCCCGATGTCACCCGAACACGACCTGAAACCACAACCTTCTGCCATTGAAGAAGAAATGGCGCGACCCTCGATCGAGGCTTCGCTTGCCGTGGGCCCGCCGCCCAGCGCCGAGCCTGTTGGGGCTGGCGGCGCCGCTGCTGCCGCTGTGGCCCGCGCCCAAGAACCACCCGAAACGAATACCGAAGAAGTTCCTTCGCCCGTTGCGTCCTCTGAAACCAGCCCGTCCTCTGAATCTGGAATGGCTAGCGAAGCCGTTGCGTCCGGCGGGTCCGTGGGTGTGGCGGTAGAAACCGCAACAACCGGCGGAGAGGCCGCCGAAGCGGGCGAGAGCACTGAAACGATGGACCAACTCCTCGACCAGTTTTCCACGCCGGCGCCTGCCGCTGCCGAGGGCGAGATATTTGATGGACGCGTTTTGGCGGTCACCGATGCGGGCGTGGTCGTGGATGTGGGTGGAAAGTTCGAAGGATTGGTTCCGGCGCAGGAATTCCTCGATTCCGGAAGCCCGATTCTGTTCGGCGAAGGCCAAACAATCGAAGTCGAGCGGCTGCACGAGCACAAGGACGGCTACGTTCTGCTCTCGCACGTTCGCGCGCATCGCCGGCGCGTGTGGGAGCGCATCGAGAAATCGTATCGCGAGCATACGAACATCACAGGCAAAGCCAGCGAACGCATCAAGGGCGGGCTGGTGGTGGACATCGGAGTGCGGGCGTTTCTCCCCGCATCGCAGCTTGAGCTTAGGCCGGTGCACGATCTCGACGCGTGGAAGGATCGCGAATTCGAAGTCAGGGTGCTGAAGCTGAATCGCAAGCGTGGCAACGTGGTCGTCAGCCGCCGCGCGATCCTCGAGGAAGAACAAAAATCCAAGCGCGAATCCTTGATGGCCAGCCTGACGGAAGGCGCTGTTGTCACCGGGCGCGTAAAAAACATCACGGATTACGGAGTGTTTGTGGACTTGGGCGGCATGGACGGATTGCTGCACGTGAGCGATCTCGTCTGGGGCCGCGTGCCGCATCCTTCGTCGGTGGTACACCCAGGCGAAGAAATCCAGGTTCAAATTCTGAAGTTCGACAACGAGAAGGAGCGCATTTCGCTCGGCCGCAAGCAATTGCTGCCTGACCCGTGGGCTACTGTCCCAGAGCGCTTCCCGGCGGGAACGCACGCGCAAGGCAAAGTCGTCGGCGTCACGGACTACGGCGCTTTCGTGCAGATCGAGCCGGGTGTCGAAGGCCTTGTGCACGTGAGCGAGATGAGTTGGTCGAAGCGGACCAAGCATCCGTCGAAAATTGTTAAAGTTGGCGACGAAGTGGAAGTCGTCGTACTCGATGTGAAGACCGACCAGCGACGTATCTCACTCGGCCTCAAGCAAGCGTTGCCCGATCCGTGGGGAGCTGCGGCGGAAAAATATCCGGCCGGAACGATTGTGTCCGGCCGCATCCGCAACCTTGCTGATTTCGGCGCCTTCATCGAAATTGAAGAAGGCATGGAAGGCCTGATTCATATCAGCGACGTCAGTTGGACCGAACGTATCAAGCACCCCAGCGAAAAATTCAAGAAGGGCGACACGGTGCAGGCCAAGGTTCTTAAGGTTGACTCCGAGAACCGCCGCCTCTCCCTGGGCATCAAGCAATTGAACGACATCTGGGCGAACTGGTTCGCGGAGCACAAAATCGGAGAAGTGGCCCGGGGGAAAGTGGTGCGCACCACTGACTTCGGCGCGTTTGTCGAGTTGGCGGACGGCATCGAAGCCCTTTGCCATATCTCGGAAATCGAGGAGCGCCGGCCGAAGGCCGACCGCGAAAAGGAAAAGGGACCGCGTGGCGCGCGTGTGGCCTCCGTGCTCGCGCAGGGGCAGTCGTATGATTTCAAGGTCATCCGTCTCGAGCCTGAACAACACAAGATCAGCTTGAGCTATCGCGCCGCGCAAAAGCAGGTGGAGAAGCAGGAGATGGAGACGTTCCGTTCCGTGAAGTCTTCGCCGAACGCAACAATTGGTGACGCGATCATGGCCAAGCGCCAGTCGTCGTAGCCGGATTCACCGCGGGGGGTGGTCGGCTCGGTTCTTTCCCGGCAGGAAAATCATTTACCTTGCGGTTGATTGATGATATGCAAAGGCGTGCGATGCCCCGCCCGGCGCGCAGTCGGCCCACAAAAATAAGATTGTGAGAGGAGGCTCTCACGCCATGGCAGAAGCTGCGGCAGAAAAAGAGCATACCGTCACGAAGGCGGAACTCGTGGAAGAAGTTACACGAGTCACCGAGTTGCCGCGCAAGGAATCGGAAGCGGTGGTCGAGACGATCTTCGAGAGCATCATCGCGGCTCTCCAGTCCGACGACAAGATCGAAATCCGCGGCTTCGGCAGCTTCCGCACGCGCCAGCGGCGCGGCCGTACGGGACGCAATCCCAAGACCGGCACCAAAGTGGAAGTCCCCGCGAAGAAAATCCCATTCTTCAAGCCCAGCAAGGAATTGAAAGACTACGTCAATAGTCCGCGTCCGGCCGGTGCTGCTGCGGGTTCTCGCGAACCCGGCTCTCAGGGCTGAGCGGAATGGATTATCTGTGGACCCCGTGGCGGTATCGCTACATCGCGGACACGACGAAAGACATCGGCTGCATCTTCTGCAAAGCAATCGCCGCGAATGATGACTCGAAAACATTGATCGTTCTGCGCGGCAAGAATGCGTACATCATCCTGAACCGTTATCCCTACACGACCGGCCACGTCATGGTGGTTCCTTACGCGCATGTGGCTGATCTTTCGATCGCCGAGCCGGAAACTCTGGCGGAAATGATGCGCCTCGCGCAGCAAGTCCAGGTGGCTCTGGAGAAGACGTATCACCCGCAGGGCTACAATCTCGGCATGAATCTCGGCCGTGCCGCGGGCGCCGGTGTCACGGGACACCTGCACCTGCACGTACTGCCGCGCTGGTCGGGTGACGCCAACTTCATGAGCGTTGTCGGCGAAACGCGCGTAGAGCCCGAAGAGCTTTCGACCACTTACGACAAGCTGCGCAAAGCCCTCGCGAGCTGATCAACATGGACGCTGCCGATCGCGCGCAAATGCTGCAGTTGCTCGCGGAATCACGCAACAATCTTGTTGGCGCGGCTGCGGGCGTTTCCGATGACCAAGCAAGAATTCGCCCGGCTCCAGACCGCTGGTCAGTCCTGGACTGCGCCGAACACGTTGCCATCGTGGAGAATTTCCTGTTAAAGGTACTGACCACCAAGCTCTCTCCGTGCGCTCCATCCGAAGATCGCAGCCGGGAGGCGTTCTTTCTTCGCAGCGTGGCAAATCGGACGCAAAAGGTCATGGCTCCAGAAATGTCTCATCCGTCGGGCCGGTTCGCAACTCTCGCGGAAGCCCTCGACTATTTCCGCCAGAGCCGTGCGCGCGCAGTTGCGTTTGTCGAGCAATGCTCCTTGGACCTTCGTGCGCTCTCCGCGATGCATCCTCTTTTCGGTCCCACGACCGGCCAGGAGTTCCTGATCATCCTCGCCCTTCATCCCGCGCGCCACGCCGAACAGATCCGCGAAGTCCGCGAGGCGCTCGGCTTGGCTTGATGCGTTACGCGGCACAGGACAATTCTGCAATTCTGTCTGTACTGTGTTCCCGGCAACATGTCATCATGCGTTTGTTCTCACCTCCGCGGCCCCGAATTGCTATTTTGCTTTGCGCGGCCTAAACTTCTCCGTTTCATGCTCACGCGCCCGTTCGCTACATAGGAAACGCACTTGGACCTCGAACTCACCGAAGAACAGCAGTTGCTGCAGAAAAGCGTCCGCGAATTTGCCGAAGCGGAAGTGAAGCCGCACGCCAAGGAAATTGACGAGACGCACCGCTTCCCGCGCGACACGTTCCAGAAAGCAGCGGAGCTGGGCCTTACCGGGATCGCCTTTCCGGAAAATTATGGCGGCGCCGGGATGGATCACATTTGCTATTCCATCGTGATCGAGGAAATCTCGCGCGTCTGCGCTTCCACGGGAACGATTCTTTCGGTGCAAAATTCCCTTTTCTGCGATCCGATCTACCGCTTCGGCACCGAAGAGCAGAAGAAGAAATTCCTGGTGCCCTTCGCGCGCGGCGAAAAAATCGGCTGCTACGCACTCACGGAACCGCAGGCTGGATCGAACGCTGCCGCGCTCGCCACCAAAGCCGTGCTCAAGGGCGATCGCTACATCGTCAACGGCACGAAGGCGTGGATCACGAATGGCGGCGCTGCCGATGCAGCGGTGGTCTACGTCAACACGCAGCCGGAAAAAGGCGAAAAGGGAATTACGGCGCTTGTCGTCGAGAAGGGCACGCGCGGGTTCTCCGTCGGCAAGGAAGAAAAGAAGCTCGGCGTCAACGCAACTGCCTGCACCGAGCTATCCTTCAACGACTGCGAAGTTCCCGCCGCGAACCGCATCGGCAATGAAGGTGAAGGCTACAAGATCGCGCTCTCGACTCTCGACGGCGGGCGCATCGGCATCGCGTCGCAGGCCACCGGCATCGCCCAGGGCGCGTTCGAAGCGGCGCTTTCTTACGCACAGCAGCGCCAGGCCTTCGGCCATCCCATCGCGGATTTTCAGGCCATTCAGTTCATGCTCGCCGATATGGCCACGGAGATTGACGCGGCTCGGCTGCTCGCGCGTCGCGCCGCCTGGAAGCAGGACAGCGGCGGCCGCTTCTCGATGGAAGCTGCGATTGCGAAATTGTTTGCGAGCGAAATGTCCACGCGCGTGACGCACAAAGCGATTCAGATTCACGGTGGCTACGGTTACAGCCGCGAATACCCCGTCGAGCGCGCCTACCGCGACGCCCGCATCACCGAGATCTACGAAGGCACCAGCGAAATTCAGCGGCTCGTCATCGCCTCCTGGGTCCTGAAGTCATACTAGTTTTTTTGGAGTGCGGCGGCTCGACGCCGCTTTTCCGCGAGCGTCAACACAAGCCTTTAGTTCATGGCCCGCCTAGCGTTATCTCGCGTGTCGCACACACTTCCGTCAGAGTGTATCCTCGTAGCGATGCTCGAACTCGATTGCGGCCAGGAATTCGACAGCGCGCGCGACCATGAATTCTTCGCCACGCTCCCGTGGCGCCACGGTGTGCTGCTCATCGAGATGAAGGCGCAGAATGCGCAGCCGTATCTGGCGCGTACCGCCGACATTCGCCGCGCCGTCGAGCGGCTACTCCGCCCGGCGGAAGCCGCTTCGAAGCGCCTGAATCTGCGCGAGGTCGCCGCGCGAATTCGTTATCGCGTCACCGGCTCAAAATTCGAGCAGACCATCGCGCTCTACGAACATGCTCGCGCGCATTTTCCCGAGCGTTATCGAGCGCTGCTTCGCCTGCGGCCGCCCGCGCTGCTGAAAGTCAATCTACGCAACGACTATCCGCGCTGCTACGTCACGCGCCGCATTCGCGCCGACCAAGGATTCTATTTCGGTCCGTTCTCCTCGCGTCGTGCTGCCGAAGCCTTCTCCGAAGGATTCCTGGATCTTTTCAAAATCCGCCGCTGCCAGATCAAGATTCGCCGCGACCCGGCTTATCCCGGCTGCATTTACTCCGAGATGAAAATGTGTCTTGCGCCCTGCTTTGCCGGCTGCACAAAAGAGGAATATGAGTCCGAGGCCGGCCGCGTCCTCGAAACGCTCGATTCCTGCGGCGTCGCGCTCACCGAGAGTATCGAGCGCGAACGGGAAGCGGCCAGCGAAGCCCTCGATTTCGAGCGCGCGTCGCAACTCCACAAGCGCCTTGAAAAAGTTTCAGCCGCGTTGCGGGGCTTGCCGGGGATCGCCCGGCGCATCGAGGATTTGAATGCCGTCATTCTCCAGCGCACCGCGGAAGAAAAAACAATTGCTGTTTTTCCCGTCCTCGCCGGAATTCTCGCCGAGCCGATTTTCTTGCGCTTTGCGGAACTCTCGAGCCAGCCGCGCTCCGTCGAAGCTATCCTGCGCGAGAAACTTGAGCCGCAGACGCATGGACCTGCCGCGCATCCTCCGCTGGAAGAGCGAATGGAATCGTCCGCAACGCCTGAAGACAGCGGTGAAAGGCATCGCGCGCAATACGGCTTGCATCGAGCGCCGCCGGATTTGCCCGAACATCTTGCGCTCGTTGCCCGCTGGTTCTACTCCAAGCCGCGCGAGGGCGAAATCTTCTTCCGGGGAGCCGATTGGCCTTATCGCCGCATGCTTCGTGCATGTGGACGCCTGCTCGATAGAGAGCCGCCCCCAGCGGACGTTCCGGCGCCATCGCCACCTTCCGGATAATCGAAGCCATGCCGGCAGCATCGCATCTCCAAATATGAAAGGAAGTGATGTCGATAGCGGAGAAATCGGAAAGCAAGGTGAGCAAGGCGGCCGAGCGGCGTCATCAAATGCCAGAAATGCTACGCGCCCTGCGGCATCGCAATTTCCAGCTTTTCTTCGGCGGCCAGCTCATCTCGCTTATCGGCACGTGGATGGACACCATCGCCGAAGCCTGGCTTGTTTACCGCCTCACCGGTTCATCGCTGCTTCTCGGCACCGTCGCGTTTGCCGGGCAGATACCTGTCTTCCTGCTCGCGCCCATCGGGGGAATGGCAGCCGATCGCTGGGACCGCAGACGAATCGTGATCGCCACGCAGGCGTCCTCGATGATTTTGGCATTCGTTCTCGCCGCGTTGACGTTGAGCCGCCGCGTCACCGTGTGGGAAGTAGTCGTACTTGCCGCCCTGATGGCCGTCGTGAACGCGTTCGACATTCCCGCGCGGCAGGCATTTCTTGTGGACATGGTTGGCCGCGAAGATCTGATGAACGCGATCGCGCTTAATTCATCCATGTTCAACGGCGCGCGCATTGTCGGGCCTTCCATTGCCGGAATCCTTGTCGCAAGCTTCGGCGAAGGCTGGTGTTTTTTCTCGAATGCCGTCAGCTACATCGCCGTCATCACCGGCCTGCTCCTGATGCGCATCCATCGAGCTCCGATAGAGCCCCTGAAAACTTCGCCGTTCGAGCACATCGCCGAAGGATTTCGCTTCGTGAGCAACACCGCACCAATCCGTTTGCTGCTCCTGCTGTTGGGTCTGGTGAGCCTCGTCGCCATGCCGTATTCCGTCTTGATGCCGGTGTTTGCGGCTCAAGTCCTCCATGGCAACGCGCGGACGCTCGGTGTCTTGATGGGCGCTACTGGAATCGGCGCTTTGCTGGGGGCCCTGATGCTGGCCTCCCGAAGCGGCATAAGAGGGCTCGGCCGCTGGGTAGCTATTTCGTGCGCCAGTTTTGGTATAAGCCTGATTCTGTTCTCCATGTCGCGCTGGTATTTTCTCTCCGTGCTTCTTCTCGTCCCAGTCGGATTCTTCATGATGGTGCAGATGGCTTCGTCGAATACTCTGATTCAGGCGATGGTACCCGACCGCCTTCGCGGAAGAACAATGGCGGTGTACTCGATGATGTTCATGGGCATGGCCCCATTGGGCGCTTTGCTCGCCGGAGAGTTTGCGGAACATGTGGGCGCGCCTTGGACTCTTGCAATCGGTGGAGCCGGTGCGATCGTCGGCGCTGCGTTCTTTGCGCGAAACTTGCCCAAGATACGCGTTGAGGCGCGAAGGCTCCTCGTAGCTCAGCAGATGACGGCCGGAGAGCCCGCTCATGAGATCACCTCGCGCAACATTCCGGACGAAAGTCTCAAACCCGCGCGGTAATCCAGAAACCGTGCCCCGTGCGTCTGATATACTGCGCGCTCGACGTGCGAAATGAGGTTGTGATGCCGTCTCCTGCGCAATTGAACGACGAACGTTTGGCTGGGTGCGCTACTCCCGAAGGGACTCTTCGCTATGCCGCGCGATTTCAGGGCCGCTCGGCGCCGGGCCACTTCCGCGAAATCACGGGCGGTCTTGTGCTCTCCTCCATTGGCATCGGCACGTACCTCGGAGAGCCCGATGACGCGACGGATCAGGGTTACACGGATGCGGTTGCCGCTGCAGTGGAAGGCGGTATCAACGTCGTTGATTCCGCCATCAATTACCGGCTGCAGCGTAGCGAGCGGTCCGTTGGCGCAGCGTTGCGCAAGCTGGCGTCGAATGGCTTTGCGCGAAACGAAATCGTTGTTTGCACCAAGGCGGGATTCCTGACGCCGGATGGCACCATGCCGGCGGACCCAAATGAGTATTTTTCGCGCGAATTTCTGGAGCGGGGAATTATTCGCGCGGAGGACATCGCCGCCGGCTGCCATTGCATGGCTACGCGTTACCTGGCCGACCAGATTGAGCGCAGCCGCCGGAATCTCGGCGTCCAAACGATTGACGTCTTCTATCTGCACAATCCCGAAACCCAGTTGAGCGACGTTTCAGCGGAAGAATTCCGGAGAAGGATCCGCGAAGCCTTCACGTTTCTCGAACTGGCGGTGGCCTCGCAGAAGATCAGCGCGTACGGCTTTGCCACCTGGAATGCGTTTCGCGAGGACCCGAAAAGCCCGGGTTATCTTTCGCTCGAAGAAATCGCCGCAATTGCTGTGGAAGTGGGCGGCGCGGAACATCACTTCCGCTTCGTACAGTTGCCGTTCAATCTCGCCATGCCGGAAGCGCTGACGCGCCCCAACCAGAGTGTCGCCGGAAAACCGGTACCTATGGTTCAGGCGGCGCGCACCTTGGGAATCACGCTCATCACCAGCGCGGCTTTGCTGCAAGGGCAGTTGACGAAGAATCTCCCTCCATTCATCGGCGAAGCCTTGAAACTGAAAACGAATTCCGCGCTCGCCCTGCAATTTGCGCGCTCGGTCCCCGGGCTGACGACGGCGCTCGTCGGCATGAGCAAACTCGACCACGTGAAAGCCAACCTCGCGCTTGTCGGCGTCGAGCCGACTCCGCGCGAGCAATTCCTCAAGCTCTTCGAGCCGAAGAACTGAGCGGTCGCCACTGTCAGTTCATGAGGGGAAACCTTTGCTGGCCGAGCGCGCCTTCTTCTCGTCGAGCCAGGCATCGATGGCGGAAGCGACTTCGTCGAGCTGGCCGGTGAAGAAATGATCCGCGCCTTCGACGATGACGAGCCGCTTCGGCTCCGGCAGCGTCGCGATGAGGGCTTCCGCTTTGTCGCGCGCGCCGTATTGATCCTGGCCGCCCTGGATAAAAAGTTTCGGCTTGGCGCACGCGCGCAGAAAACTGAAATCCGAGCTGTTCACCGGAATGCCGAGGCCGATTAATTCCGTGACGCGCGCGTCTTCGCAGCCCACTGGCAGCCCTACCATCGAGCCGAAGCTGAATCCGGCGAGCAGAATCGGCTGGCCCGGGAATTCCGCGGCGAGATAGCCGAGCGCCGCGCGAACGTCGTCTTGCTCGCCGCGGCCCCGGTCGTGCTCTCCTTCGCTCAACCCCGCGCCACGAAAATTGAATCGCAGCACGGGCGCGCCGCGCCGATGAAGCGTCTTTGCCGTCTGGTACACAACTTTGTTGTGCATCGTGCCGCCGTAAAGCGGGTGCGGGTGGCAAACAAGCGCGGCGAATGGCGGGTCCGAATCAGCCGTGGTCCAAAGCAGCGCTTCCAGGCGGCCCACAGGCCCGGCAAGAAAGAAGCTGCGATGAAAGACATCAGCCATGGAAATGGAGCGCGCGATAGCAGTGTGCCCGCGGGCGCTGGCGCAGACCGGCAACAAGAGGTACGCTGGACATAGCGAGCATCGTATCGGCAGCCGGTTGCGGTGTCAAACGCTGCACTGTTCAATTTGGCACACCGAAAACGGAGCGAAGCAAGTAATAATGATTCAAGATTCAGCTCGAATTCTGATTGCGCTGTCCGGAGGGCGGTGATAGTTTTGCAGGAAAGTCCTTCAATCCCCGGAGGGGCCATGGCTGACGGTGTTGAGCGTCGCGCTGCGCGGCGTTTCTCGATGATGCTTCCGCTGAAAGTGCGGTATTCAGAGGAAGATGGCGTTCTCGAGAAGGCGGGTGAAACGCGAGACGTCAGCTTCCGCGGGCTATATTTTGTCATTGAGGCAAGTCTCGAAACCGGCAGTCCTATCGAGTTCGTGCTTACCCTTCCCCAGCAGATTACGCTTGCCGGCGATGTTCATATTCGCTGCTACGCGCGCGTTCTCCGCGTCGAACCGCACAACGGCCGCCGCGGTGTGGCCGCCCGTATCGAACGCTACGAATTTCTTCCCGCCTCCGCCTAACGTTTTTTGGGAAACAGGATAGAATGGAATGCTCCGGCGGGGAGGGCGAATGTACCACTACGATCCGAATACGGCGCTCGAAGAATTGCGCGACGACGCGGTGTTGCCTCATCCCGTTCATTTGAGGGACATGATCCTGCGGACGAAACTGGATGCGACATCCGCGCTCGATTTGAACCGGGAATTTCAGGATTATTTGACGCGCTTCGGCGAAGCCCAGAAGATCGCGCGCGGAATCTTGGAAACACTGGCGACAGGCGCGCGCAAAGCTTCGGCTGGCTGACGCGGCCCGTTGTCATTCCACTCTTTGAAAGCGGCGGAGAACTTTGCATGGCGCGCCACACGTTGCTCATCGACGCGGACGATACGCTCTGGGAAAACAATATTTTTTTCGAGAGCGCGATCGACAACTTTATCTCGCAGGTCGAACAACTCGGCTACACCCGCGAATACATTCGCCACATTCTCAATGAAACGGAGCGCCGGAATATCCGGCAGCACGGCTACGGCGTCCGCAGCTTCGGGCGCTCGCTCGAAGCTACGTATTTGAAGCTTGCGGGAAACCTGGCGCGGCGCGAAATCGTTCAGGGCGTCGAGCGCATGGTAGCCGAGCTCGAAGCCACGCCGCCGCACATCTTAGATGGCGTTCCCGAAACGCTCGCCTATCTCGCGAAGCACAACCGCCTGATCCTGCTCACCAAAGGCGAGCCCGCCGAGCAGGCGGCCAAGGTCGAGCGTTCGGGCTTGCAGCCCTACTTCGACGCGATCGAAATCGTGCTCGAAAAAGAGTCCGGCACATACGACCGCATGATCGAGCAGTTCAAGATCGTGAAAACGCATGGTTGGATGGTGGGCAATAGCCCGCGCAGCGACATCAATCCGGCCCTCCAATGCGGCCTGAACGCCGTCTTCATTCCTCATTCTGCCACCTGGGAACTCGAAAAGTGCGAGCTGGAAAGCGGCGTGGGAAAACTGCTGATCCTTGCGAGCTTCCGCGAATTGCGCGGCCACTTCTGACGCGCTCGAACATCAAATAACGGGGGGAAATCACTTGTCCGCAAGTACCGGGAACACAAGCGCGCGAGTTGCCGTGGTGGGAGCGGGAGCCGTGGGATCATATTTCGGCGGGATGCTGGCGCGCGCGGGCGTTCCAGTGACGCTGATTGCGCGGCCCGCGCACGTAGAAGCGATTCGGCGCGACGGCCTTTTCATGGATTCAATCCATTTCCAGGAACGAATCGCGATTGGCGCATCGACCGGGATTTCCGCCGCGCGCGGCGCCGAGTTCGTGCTTTTCTGCGTGAAGACGCTCGATACCGAGGAAGCGGCGCGATTGCTTGCGCCGGATCTTGCGCCGGGCGCGACCGTCGTGAGCTTGCAGAACGGCGTGGACAATGTGCCGCGCATCCGCGCTGCTTCGGGAATTGATGCTGTGCCGTCCGTTGTATACGTCGCGGCTGCCATGCCCGCGCCGGGACGCGTGAAGCATTCCGGCCGCGGCGATTTGATCATCGGCGAATTCGATCAAAGCAGCGGGCCTCCACGCACGGAACGCGTTGCCGATCTTTTTACTGGCGCGGGCGTTCCCTGCCGTATTTCCGCAAACATTGAAGCTGATCTTTGGACCAAGCTCATCATGAATTGCGCGGGCAACGCTGTGACCGCCTTGGCCCACTCCAGCTACGGCCGCGCGGCGCGCGATCCCGGCACGCGCGAAGTGATGCGCAAAGTGATTGAGGAGACGGTAGCAGTGGCTCGCGCCGCAGGCGTCCGGCTGCCGGATGTGGACCTGGTGGAAACGGGGTTGAAGCTTGCGGAAACCCTTGGCGAGGCGACTTCTTCGACGGCCCAGGACATCGCTCGCGGCAAGCCTACGGAAATCGGCTCGCTGAACGGCTATGTGGTGCGGCGCGGCGCGGAACTTGGAATTGCCACGCCCGTGAACGCCACGCTTCAGGCGCTTGTGGGTTTGCTCGAGCAAACCGCCGCGAAACAATCACACTCCACCACGGCTTCCTAAGAATCGCTCAGTCCAGCTCGCGAAAGTGAAATGGGATGTATACCACCGCCTCAAGCTCAACGGGAACGCCTTCGCGCGTCCCCGGGCGGAATTGCCATCGCGCCAGCGCTTCCATCGAGTTCGCATTCAGCTCCGGGTCCAGACCGTGCACCAGCTGAATGCTGTCCACCGATCCGTCCTTCCGTATGATCGCGTAAAGAATCACCTGTCCTTCCACGTGCCCTTCGATCAGCGCCTGCGGATATTTGGGGTCCACTTTTCGCACCGGAACAGGGCCGGATAGGTCCGGCTTCTTGATGTACCGCGGTGTGTCGTCGTCGAGTTGCGCAAAATTCAGCACCCAACTCCCGCTGATGCTGGTCATGTTCGGCATGTCCACATGGAGCGTGTAGACTTGCTTGTCCCAGAGAATTTTTTCGGGCGCGAGATTCGCCATCTTGCTGATGTCGCGTGGCTCGCTCGTGTGAGAGGCCGATGAATCCGCGCGCGCTCCGTTCAAAGGTGCCGGCTTCAAATTGAGTTTCCCGCCCGGGCGAGTTCCGCCGGGCGCTATCCCGCCGCCGCTTCCGCGTGGATTTCCACCGTTCCCACCGCTGATGCGGATGCCTCCTGACGGCAGAGCGCCGTTGCCACCGCCATTTCCTGATCCGCTGCCGCTTGCTCCGTCGGTCGAGACCGCGTTGGCGTCGGCGCCGACTGCCGCATCACCTCCGGAAGCGCCTGGACCGCCGGGCTGTTTTCCGTCCGGCGAAATGGAAAGCCGCGCGGAAAGATTCCCCTCCGGCACGCTGACTTCCGGAGCGGGCGGCGCGGGATCCGCGGAGAGCGCGATCAGTCGATGCAGGCTCGCATCGCCTCCGGAAGCGGCAGAGCCGATCTCCGGAGCTGCGGCATTCTCCGTGGGCGCTCTCTGCGCCATAGTGGGCGTGGACATCGCCGGAAGCGGCATCCTCGGCAATGGCAATGCGGCGGGAGCCGAAGCAATGTTCAGCGGGCCAAGGTTTCTTTCGGCGTTTGCTACTTCCGGCGCGGCGACGTTGCTCACCGCGCGGCGTTTCACACGCGGCGCCGAAATCGTCTGAGAAAAATGAGGCCGCTTCAGTTGTGGCGCGGTCGCCGCCCACTCCACGATGTTCGGCAGTTGCGGCAGTATCTTGGGCGGCGTTGGAGGCGACTTCGGCTGGATCAGGGTTTGCCGCGGATGCGTGATGTGCACGGGCGTCGAGAGAATCGTTTGGCGCGGGTGATAGGCATCCGCTCCGCGCTGGATCGCCGCCTTGCGCGGCTCCGCTGCCGGACTGGGTTTTGCGCTGGGCCCGTGCAGCTCAATCGGGGGAAGGTCTTGCGCCGGGCCGTACCATGTGAGTTCGATTCGCACGGGCGCGAGCGTCGGCGGAGTGCTCGGCAGAAGTTTCCAGATCGGCAGCAGCATCACCAGCACCGCGGCCACGTGCCACAGCGATGACGCCATGAACGCGCGGGCGGGCAGCTTGCCGCGCACCCAATAAATCGTCAAATAGGGACCACCTGAAAATGCTCCCACCTGCGGCGCTCGCGGCCCGGTAAAAAACGCGCGCACGCTGGTGCGAAACTCTTGCCACGGAGACTCCCAGGTTACGCCAAAAGCAAGCAGGCGCGATGACGCGAGCGAAGCGGAAGCTGGAAGAAGGCCCATGAGTCGGGTGATTATACCTCTCGTCTGGAAATGGGAAGCTGCCATATCCGGATATTGCCGAGCAATCCATTCATCATCATTTCCACCAGATTATTTTTCAATTGCTTCGCCCAGGGTTCGACAACCGCCGTGAGATATCGCGCGCGAAGTCCTGCAAGGAGCCCCGCAAGAACACCCGCGAAACCCTGCGCCGATTAAGATGCGCCCAATCAGGCGGCGGCTGCCAGGCGATAGAAGCTGAGCGCCCCATCACCCTGCTCGAGAAGGCGGGTCCGTTCGATGCGCATCAGCCGCTCCGGCAATTCCGTGTTGCGCCGATGCTCGACGATCACAATCCCGTGAGGCGCGATGAGGCGCGAAGCGTCGAGAAATTCCAGCACGCGCAGATGCTCGGTTGTTTCCTGGTACGGCGGATCGAGGAAAATGAAATCCGCGATGAGGTGCCGGGAAGCCAGCGTTTCAAGGCCGCGCACGGCGTCCCCTTCGATCACCTCGGCGGAATCGCGTATCGCGAGGCTCTCGAGATTTTGCCGGACGAGCCGCGCCGAAGCGGCATGGGACTCGATGAACACCGCCAGCCGCGCGCCGCGGCTGATCGCTTCGATGCCGATCGCTCCCGTGCCCGCATAGAGATCCACGAAGAGTGATTCCTCCACCGACGGGCCCAGAATGTTGAAAAGCGTTTCGCGCAGCCGGTCTCCGGTGGGCCGCAAGCGCAGCCTTCCCGGCCCTTTCAATCTCCTGCTGCGGTATTTGCCTGCAATCACGCGCACGATTTCATCTTTATCCTACCGAAGCGAGCCGGTATCGCTTCCGCCACGTCGGGCTAAGCGTTTCGAGTCGCGTAACCACCGCATTTGCCCGCTCCGGATTTTCAGCCAGCGCGAAGGCTTCGCGCCGCGCGAGCTCGAGGAGTTCATGGTCGCGCAGCGGCTGCGCCACGCTGAACGCCGCGTCGCCGTGCTGGCGCGTGCCGAAAAATTCTCCCGGGCCGCGCAGCTTCAGGTCGCGCTCGGCGATTTCGAATCCGTTCGATGTTGCCACCATCGTTTCGATCCGCTCGCGCGCTTCGGCCTTCACGGACTTCGGAGCGATGAGGATGCATTGCGATTTCTCGGTGCCGCGCCCGATTCTGCCGCGAAGCTGGTGGAGTTGCGCGAGGCCGAAGCGGTCGGCATGCTCGATGACCATCATCGTCGCGTTCGCAACGTCCACGCCGACTTCGATCACCGTCGTCGCAACCAGAATCTGAAGCGCGTTGCTGCGAAATCGCTCCATCACGCCGTCTTTTTCTTCGTTCTTCAGGCGCCCGTGGAGCAATCCGACTCGCAGGTTCGGGAAAATCATTTTCGCCAGCCGCTCGTGTTCGGCCGTCGCGGCTTTCAACTCCTGCTTGGATTCCTCGATCACGGGATAGATGACGTAGGCTTGGCGGCCCCGCCCGATTTCGCGGCGCACGAATTCCCAGACCCCGCTGAGTTTATCTTCGGAGGACCATCGCGTTTCGATGGGCGTGCGTCCCGGCGGCAGTTCGTCAATCACCGAAAGGTCGAGATCGCCGTACAGGGTCAGCGCGAGAGAGCGCGGAATCGGCGTCGCCGTCATCACCAGAACGTGCGGTGATTCGCCGCGCTCGCCCCCTTTTTCGATCAGGCGCTTGCGCTGAAGCACGCCGAAGCGGTGTTGCTCGTCCACGATCACAAGCCCGAGCTTGTTGAATGTAACGGGATCCTCGATCAACGCGTGCGTGCCCACCACGAATTGCGCTTCGCCGCTCTTGGCCCGCGCGAGCGCCGCATCTCTGGCCGCGCGCGGCTGCCCGCTGACGATTAATTCCACGCCATAGCTCGCGCGGTGAAAAATCCGGCGAGCGGAAAGGTAATGCTGGGCGGCGAGAATTTCGGTGGGCGCCATGAGCGCCACCTGGTAGCCGTTCTCGATGGCGATTGTCGCGGCTTCCAGGGCGACGATTGTCTTGCCGCTCCCGACGTCCCCTTCGAGCAGCCGGTGCATGGGATGGTCGCGTTCGAGGTCCGCGGCAATTTCCCCGAGCACGCGCTTCTGCGCTCCCGTGGGTTTGAAGGGCAGGATGCGCTTCACCGCTTCGCGGATCTTTGCTTCGCGCACGCGCATCGCGATGCCGCGCTCACGGTGGTCGTGCAGGCGGCGCAGCGCCAGCGCGAGCTGGTAATAGAAAAATTCCTCGAAAATCAATCGGATCTGCGCGGGGCTGCGAAAGCTGTTCAGCAGCTCGAGTTTTTCGTCCTTCGGGGGAAAATGCGTGTAAAGAAACGCCTCCCGGCGTGTAGGGAGCCGCAGCCGCTCGCGAATTTCCGCCGGAAGCGCGTCGGGCACCTCGCCGTCGAAATTAAGCAGCACGTTGTAAACGATGCGGCGCAGCAAGCGCGAACTCACGCTTCCGATCGCTTCGTAAATCGGGACGATGCGCCCCATTTCCGTGGAATCCGCCGCGGCGTGGTCGCTTCCCGTGAGCTCCATCTGCGGATTCACCATTTCGAGCCGCCCGGCGCGATACGGGTCCGCGTCCACCTTTCCGTGGAGCACGAGCTTTTGCCCGTGCTGAAATTTTCCTTCCAGATACGCGCCGTGAAAGAAACGCGCGTGCAGCGTTCCGCTTCCGTCGCGCACGCTGATGTGAAACACGGAACCGCGCCCGCGCCGGAATCGAACCGTGCCCCCGGCGTTCGCCACTTCCACGAGAATCGTGTGCACCTGCCCCGGAACGATCTCTGCTATCGGTGTGAAGCGGATGCGGTCTTCGTAGCGAAAGGGAAGATAACTCAGCAGCTCGCCGACGGTCGTTATTCCGCGCTCCTCGAGGGCGGCGGCGCGCTGCGGACCCACGCCTCGCAGATATTTCACCGGATTGGCCAATGAGATTGTCATCGGGATACGACCAAGCGCCTGCAGCAGCGCCTTGTCATCAACTTTAAGCCTTACGAACCCTCACGTTTTATACCATCGCTCTTCGCTGCGGAGACGTGTTTACCTCCGCATCCAGCCGTGGTTTTGATTGGCTGGATCCTTGCATTGTAACCTGCCTGTAAAAACGACGCGAAGTTGAAGCGGCCAGCTTCCGGTCGCCGTACGTATTTAAATCCTGCCGCCACAGAGAGTTGCAATGTCGTTGTGAGGTACGTCTTGAGCCCCCTGTCCGATAGTGGGAAAATAGCATCCGCAACTGCTCACCAACGACCACTTCCATCGTCTATGGAAGCGGGACCTGAAGAAAGGCTCGATACCGGAGCAAGCGGGATTCGCAAACCCGGTAGCCCAGAGGCCAACGGGAGCGAAACCCAACCGGCCGTTCACACGATGGGGATCAGCGTCGCACTCCAGGGAGATGCGCGCCAGGCAGCCGCGGTGAAACTGGCGGAGGAGCAGGCACTCGTGCGCAATGCGCAGGCGGGCGACCGCCTGGCGTTCGAGGAACTTGTCCGCCGCTACGATCGCGAAGTCTTGCGTCTGGCTTTGAATCTCGTCCATCGGTCCGAGGACGCGCGGGACATTTACCAGGAAGCTTTCTTGCGCGTGTACCGGAACTTGCACCGCTTCCGGTTCGAGTGCAGCTTCTATACCTGGCTCTACCGCATTGTGACGAATGTGGCGCTCGACCACCTGCGCCGCCGTACCAGCCGTCGTGAGGATCAGGCTCCGGTGCCGGAAGAAGCGGACGGCGGGACGCGCGATTTCTTCGATCGCCAGCCGGAAGTGAGTGCCGCTGCCAATCCGGAAAAGCGGCTGCTGGGCCAGGAATTAGGCGAGCACATCCAGACGGCGCTGGAACGGCTCTCGCCGCGCGAGCGGGTTGTTTTCGAGATGAAGCATTATCAGGGCATGAAGCTGAGGGCTATCGGCGACATGCTGGGCACGTCGGAAGAAACGGTGAAGAATTCGCTGTTTCGCGCCACGCGCAAGCTGCGGGCGAACCTGAATTTCATGCGGTAGGGGCGGACGGGAGAAAGATGCAACGCCAGAACAACGAGGAGACGGCCGCCAACTTGACTGAGAAAATGAAGACTGCGGCGTGTGGTGAATTCGAGCAATATCTGGTGCTTCTTGCCGCCGGCGAGGAATTAGACGTTGCCGAGCAGGCTGAGGTGGCTGATCATCTGAAGTATTGCGCCGCCTGTACCGCAGCGCTCGCTCGCGAACGAGATATGCTCTCGGTTCTCTCGGAGAATCGCAGCGAGCCCGACGGTGCGCTGCTCGCGGCCTGCCGCGCCGGGCTGGTTGACGCGCTCGACCGCGAAGAAGAGCGCAGCTGGGTGCGCCGCACCGTTGGCGTTTTGCTTCCCACGAATTGGGTTTCACCTCGCCCCGCGTGGACAGCGGCGCTGCTTCTTATGTTGGGCTTCTCGGTCGGAGTTCTCGCTCCGCGGTTTTTGCGCCACCCCGCCGCACTCCCGCCTTCCAGCGCGTCTTCCACCACTGCCGATACTGCAGGAACTGAAGCAGTCGCCATGAAATCAATCCCGCCCGCTCCTTCGTCTTTGGGCACTCTCGACCTGCACACCGCCGACGTCGCCGGAATCAACGTGTTTCCCTCCGGCAGCAGCGAACTGCCGCGCGTGGAATTGCAGCTCAAGGCGCAACAGCCTATGACCGTGCAGGGCACTGTAAATAATGACGACGTAAAGCGCGTCCTCCTCTACGTCCTGCATAACAACGATCGTTTTGATCCCGAGGTGCGGCTCGATGCCGTGGACCTCCTCCGTATGCGCAACAATGATCCCGACGTGCGTTCCGCTCTCTGCCATGCCGTGCACACGGACCACAATGCCGCCGTGCGCCTCAAGGCGCTCGAAGCCTTGAACGGCGCGGAGCCCCAGGATCTGATTCGCCAGACTTTGCTCGATGCCCTTGTGGACGACCAGAACCCCGGCGTTCGAGTCGAAGCCATCAACGCTCTGCGCGAACTCGCCGCGGATGGCAAGGTCGAGTCCGACGATCACATGCTCGCCGTCCTGCGCGATCGCATGAAGAAGGATCCCAGCACTTACATCCGTCTCCAGAGCGCGGCCGCCATTCGCGACCTTGGCCCGCGCCAGAAATTCTGACCATGCGAAACTCGCAGCCAGTCCAAGAGCCTGCTCGCGCGGCCCGAATTTTTTCCGCTCTGCTTGCCGCCGCCGTTCTGTGCTCTCCCGCCTTCGCCGCGAGAGACAAGGCCAGAAATCGCGATAGCTCCGGCCCGCGCCTCACTGCGGAGTTGAACGGCTCGGTCGCCACGCGCGATGGGCTGCACCTGCATCTTTCCACCGACCTCGGCAACGTCGTCATTCGCACGCAGAATTCGGGCAAGGTGGATTATCACGTTCATCTCGAAACGGACGCGTCGCAGAAGGACGCGAAGTCTCTTCTCACCAAGTTTGCCGTCAGCGGAGTCGAAGTTCAGGACGGCGTCTCTCTCAAAGGCCACGTTTCAGGACGCCAGTGCAGCGGGCGCCTCTGGGTCACGTTTGAAGTGAACATTCCCAGGAACTACAGCCTGGATGTATCCACCGGCGGCGGCAACATTGAAACGGAAGACGTCAAGGGCCGCGTGAACTTCACCACGTCGGGTGGCAATCTTTTTGCCGGAAATATCGGCGCGCCCGCGCGCCTGGAAACGGACGGCGGGCACATCACCGTTAAGAACGTGGCGGGCGAACTTGTTGCCACGACGGGCGGCGGCCATATCAGCGTCGGCGCGGTTGCAGGCGACGCCACGCTTCACACCGGCGGCGGACACATCCGCGTCTCATCGGTCGGAGGCGTGGCGCGGCTCGAGACTGCGGGCGGCAATGTGTCACTCGAGCACTCCGGCACGGAGCTCGTGGCCACCACCGGCGGCGGACAAATTGAAGTCGGCGAAGCGGCCGGCTTGGTACGCGCCAGAACAGGCGGAGGCGGAATTCGCGTCGTGCGTCTCTCGGGCCCCACGAATCTCGAAACGGGCGGCGGCAGCATTTATCTGACGCAGGTGGATGGCGCCGTGAAAGCCTCCACCAGCGCGGGCGGGATCACGGCGTGGTTCGTATCTCCGCCCAAGAAGTCCGGTGCATGCGACTTCGAGTCCTCCGACGGCGACATCGTCGTGTACATCCCGCGGCAATTGCCGGTCACCATTGACGCCCAGATTCAGCAAGGGGAAGAGCACCGCGTAATCGTGGACCCGGCGTTCCCGCTCAAGGTTGTCTCCAACGGAGGGCCGAACGGCCCGCGCACGGTTCGCGCCGAAGGTCCCCTGAACGGCGGCGGCGAAGTCCTCCGCTTGCGTACCGTCACCGGAAATATCCGCGTGATGATGAGTGACACGACCAAGCAGGTCCAGATTTACAAAGAGCAGATGGCGGAACTCCAGCGGAAGTTGGAGACGCAAATGCGCAAGCTCGTCGAGCGGTCTTCCGAGGAAGACCAGCCGTAAACGAGCGCTCTGCCCCCGGCGCGATTGTTTTTTCGTAAGGGCGCTGCCTTGCCCTGAACGCTTTTGGTGAAGGGTTGCTGCGCCCTTCTTGGCACGATGCCTGCAACACATAGGAATTCGGCCCGCGATCCTTCAGCGCGGGCCGAGGGACCCAGGAAAGCGGAATCTCAAGTGAGGGGGCGTACCGTGCGTATGAAGATGCGGAGCAGTTCTCTCCAGGATTATTCGAGGCTTGCCCGGGCGGCGGCGCGCGCGCTTTTGGCCGTCGCGGCCGTTCTCTCCATTTCGTTTGCGGGCTTTGCCTCCAACGAGACTTTCCACAAAACCTACCCGCTTTCCGAGGGCGGCAGTTTTCTTCTCGAAAATGTGAATGGATCGGTGCAGGTGGAAGGCTGGGACAAGGACGAAGTCGAAGTGCGCGCCGTGAAGTCGTCCAAGAATGATCCTCAGGATCTCGAGCGCGTCACGATCGAAGTGGTCAGCGAACCGGGGCAGGTGACCGTCCACACGCGCTATCCCAAGGGCGAAGGCGTCGAGGTCGCCGTGGACTATCACATCCATGTGCCGTACCGCGTGCTCCTCGGCAGCATTGAGACGGTCAACGGCAGCGTCGTTGTCCGCGGTGTTGAAGGCGCCGGCGAACTTCGCTCCGTGAACGGCAACGTCGAAGTGCTCAATAGCTCGGGCCGTTTCAGCGCCAAAACCACGAACGGCAATCTGCGCCTCGAGCTTACCCACCTTCTGGATGGCGGCCCCATGAACATCGAGACCGTAAACGGCTCGGTGGTTCTCGGTCTTCCCTCCGATGCGCGCGCCAATCTGAGAATTCTGAACATGAATGGCGAGTTCTATTCTGAATTGCCGATGACTTCCACGGCGGGTTCTCCCGCCGCGCGCGCTTTCCGCGCCCGGCTGGGAACGGGCGGCGGCGAAATTTCGGTTCGTACCGTGAACGGCGGTATTCGCCTGCTGGCGCAATCTCCAGGCGTTTAAGGGGCGGTGTTTAACGGGGCGTAATCTCTCGAAAGCGAGGAACAAGTCCATGACGCATATTGCTCTCTCAAAGTTGGCAGGCCTGGGAGTGCTGCTTCTTACTTTCGGCAGCGCCCCGGCCGCTGTGCCGGGCCAATCTTCTGCCCAGGCGCCATCGAAACCCGCAGCCCCCAAGACACTCACCACGCCCGAAGCTTGCGCCGAACTCAATTCTTCCGCGGAACAATTGAGCGACATGGCTCGTACTATCCAGCAGAAGTTGCAGGCGGAGCTTGCCGGCCTCGAGGGCCGCATCGCGGAGGAGGTCGACATGAGTTCTCCCGAGCTCGAAAAACTGCGAAGTCTCTCGGCCCAGTTCGAAGTCAACAAGGGCGACCTCGAGCAGCGCGCCGAGGAGCTTGCTTCCCGCGCCGCGGAGTTCGCCGGCGGGATTTCGGACCGAGTCCAGGAAGAAATCCAGGAGAAGATCGAGCCGCGCGTTTTCTTCCAGTCCGACGAAAACGACAGCGGCTGGCTCGGCATCGAAATCAACGAAGTGACGCCCGAGACGGCCAAGGACCTGCGGCTCTCTTCCGCGCGCGGAGTGGTGGTGGCCGATGTCGAGCCCGATAGCCCTGCCGCGAAAGCAGGGCTGAAAGAGAAAGACGTCATCACGCAATACGACGGCCAAGCCGTCGAGGGAACCGTGCAGTTCCGGCGCCTGGTTCGCGAGACGCCTCCGGGCCGCACCATCGCGCTGACCATCTCCCGCAACGGCGCCACGCAGAATATTTCCGTCGAGATGGGCGACCGCGGCGCGTTCTTCGGGAAAAGAATGGAAGGGAAGATGCGCGATTTCGGCAACGTGTACGCGTTCAAGGCCCCGAACTTCGAGTTCAATTTGCCGGAACCCGAAGTCTTCGGCGCGATGGACATGCGCACTCCCATGCTGGGCATCAGCGCGGAAGATCTCTCCGGGCAACTGGGCGAGTATTTCGGCGCGCCGAATAATGCCGGGATTCTGGTCCGCGAAGTTCGCTCCGGAACCGCCGCCGAAAAAGCGGGATTGAAAGCCGGCGACGTCATCGTGAAGGTGGACGGCAAGCCGGTTCGTTCGCTCGCCGAGCTGCGCGAGCAGTTGCGCGACAAAAGCGACGCGAAATCGGTCAACCTCGGCGTTTTCCGCAAGGGCTCCGAGATCAGCGTTCCGGTCTCCATCGAAAAGCCGCGGCCGGCCGAGTCCATGCACATGGTCCGCCGCGCGCAAATGTAACTGCGCGCAGTCACTTGCCTTAGAAACGAAAGGCCCGGGAGCAATCCCGGGCCTTTTTCTTTGTGCAGCGCAGCGCGGCTAAACGCGTTTCGCGGACTGGCTCAAGCAGTCCCCAGCGAAAGCGGCGGCGGCCACCCACTAGTGGAGCTACAAGGGAGGCCGGTTTAACCTCGGTTTGAGCCACGCAACTCCTAATCAACGTGGTCACCGGACAGGTGAAATCTGCCGAAATCCACTTGTCCGGTAATCCGACTAACCAGGCAAGTGGAATTACTTTCGAGTTCCCCGTGATCCGTCCAGAGTCGACGCCAAGCACGGAAGATCACTTCCTACAAGCCGACTTCACAGGACTAATCCGCCGTGGAAACCGGATACCTTCCGGTTAGCCGACAATTCGGTCGGAATCCGTCGAACGTGATGCCCAACGCCGGGAGTTCGACTCACTTTATGCCGCGGCTTCCAATGGTTGGTCCTTTGCTCCCCTAATCAAAAGCCATAAGATAATCGCTGGTTCGCCTAGCGTTAGAGGGATGTTCGCGATTCGGCCCACGAGGTTTGCGTAACTCGGCAGAAGCAACGGCGTAAGACCATCCGCCAAATAGCCGAAACACGCCGCGATCAGCAGTACGCCTAAGATGCGGGGAAGGAAACCCGACTTAAATACAAGCAGCCCGAAGAAGAAAAGCCAAGGGCCAAAGATCCAGCCGATAACGTACCCGTAGCTATGCAAATCGAGGAACAGCATGGCCATGGCTTCGCGTTGCGGCTGGCCCAATACCGACAGGTAGTCCGCACCGCGCAAAAGCGTCTGGGCAGCGATCTCGTTTAGCACATTCACGCACATAATGGGAACGAAGCCCAGACCCAGAATCACCATCAGCGAAGAATACGTCTTGTTCACTCCGCCGAGTAATCGGTACAGAACCCAGAGCAGGAAGATAAATTCCACCGCACAGATCAGTTCGGAGACGATGCCGAGGCGGAAAAGCCTCTCCGAAGCGAGAATGTTGTTGGCGGTTGCAGCCGCGTTACCAGAAACGATCAGTCTGTTGGGGACATAGATGATGCCGAAGAAGCCGGTCACCCCGTTCACTAGGTACAGCAGGCCCGCGATCCTTGCTGTCTTTTTGGTTGAGTTCATACCTTCCTCGTTTTGCTCATGACTCTCGCCTCAGCTACGGCCCTTCGCTGCAACCTGCTCTACTATGTCACGTCCGGGCCGATACAGCTTCGGTCTTAATGTTGAGCCATTTCAATTTTCCGAAAATTTGAATCCTTCCGAGTCTTCTCATCCCCTCAAGGCCACGAACCCACGTGCCATTGGCACGAGCCAGAAGCCAACACCGGTTCCTCCCGTATGACGGGCCATCCGGAAGTAATCCTCAAGTCCTGATAAACGCG
>CAVPUS010000020.1:0-165916 GCA_963709005.1 uncultured Acidobacteriota bacterium | reverse complement strand
CTGGCGTGGGCCGACTTTGATCTACCGCTGACATGATCGGCATATTCGATAATCGAAACCCGGCTAAAGCTTATGAATGACCTAGGGCAATGACCTAGGTCCCATTGGATCGCCCCTTTCCACTTAGGGCATTCGGTGTATTGCCCGCCTCCATTGGGCGTCCTACGCTTAATAGTGGAGGTCATTCTCATGAACATTCGACGCTTCGCCGCTGTTACGACGTTTGCGTTAAGCATGGCCGTTGCTGCGCCCGTAATTCACGCGCAGGATCGAGACCGTCGCGATGAACACCGCGATGAGGGCCGCGGAGGCCACGATCATTTTGACGACCGTGACCGTGCTGCTGCACGGGATTGGTACCGAGATCATCATGATGCCTTCCGACACGATGAGGGACGCTACGCTACTGGCACCGTGACTGGGAGCCCAATACCGCGAGGGCTTCGCGCCTACGCCCGAAATGCGCGGAGCCATTCGTCCCATCCCGCGAGACCTTTACGGGAGGCTTGCGCCGCCGCCTCCGGGATATCGTTACGTGATGATTGGCGACCATATCGTGCTCGTAGACCGGGGATACCGGGTCCACGACGCGCTGCACTTTGAGCTGAATTTCTAAAGTTGCTGGTTGCGCGGAGGCCACGCGCTCGATTTGTTCCGTTGCTGCGCTTCTTCGGCTGGCACGCCCGCTTTGTACATCTTCTCGGCTTGTTCCGCGATATCGTCGAACACCCCGCGGAGAGCCGCGATTCCTTCTTGCCCGCAAATTTGTCCGTGACCCGGCACGAAGATCATGTCCTTGTCAAATGCGGCGAACTTCTTCAGCGTTTCACGCCATCCGGATATCGTCGCCTTTTCGTCGAAGCACACTGGATACCATCCGCTGAACAGAAGATCGCCCGTGTAGACCACGTTTTGTTCCGGGACCTTGGTAACAATGTCCGTTCCGGAGTGTCCCGGATAGCTCTCGAGCACGGCTGTCAGGCCTCCCAGATCGATGCTCATCGGCAGCTTCGACGGGTCGATCGGGTGATTCGGGAGCGCAAGCACGGTCGCGCTTGCAACATTGAATATGCCTGTCACTGCATTCAGATCGCCCTGCGCATGCGCCCGCTCGGTGTCGGATTTCGCGTCTTTCACTCGCTTTTGATATGGCCCCAGGACCGCGTCCTTATCGGCGCCTTGCATGGGCCCATAGCTTTCCACGATTCGCTTTGCCGCCGCCGCGTGCGCCCACAGCGGCACGCCATTCGCTCCATAAAACGAGTTGCCCATCGAATGATCGAAGTGGTAGTGCGTGTCGAGCGCCGCTTTCACCGGCGCCTGGCTCACCATCCGCAGCGCGTCCATCTGAAACGCCGCTCCGCCTGGAGTTGTGAATCCTTCGAGCAATAGGGCCGAGTCCCTGCCTACCAGAAAGCCGCCGTTGCACAACGTCTGGAGGCCCTTCGAAGGATCGGAAATCGTCGCGTACAATCCGTCTCCGACTTTCCGCACCGATGCGAAGCCCTTGTCAACAATCGGCGTTTGCGAAAGTCTTGAGTCGCGTTGCAGTTCTTCAGCTAGGACAGGCGGCGGGATCAGCTTCGCCAGGGCGAAAAACGCGCCGAAGCATGACGTTTGCGCGATAAACCTGCGGCGGGATAACGGTTCGTTTCCCTCGATCATCGCATTCTCCGTTTGAGCGAAATCGGTCACGGCTAGTCTAAGAGTTCAAAGCGACGCGAGCAAGCCAGCAAGAAGCGCGGCGCGCTCCGGAAGCCTGCGGATGACGACATGCTCGCGCGGACTGTGCGCGCCGTCACCCACCGCGCCCAGGCCGTCGAGCGTGGGGACGCCCAGAGCCGCGGTAAAATTTCCGTCGGAGCCGCCTCCTGTGGAAGCTTCGCCAAGCGGCAACCCCATCTCGCGCATCAACGACTCCGCGTGCCGGAAAAGCCTTTGGACCTGCACGGTGCGCTCCAAGGGAGGGCGATTCACGCCGCCGAGCAGCTTCACTCGCGCGCCATTGAGGATGGGCCGGATGCTGCGCAGCTTGAGCTCGAGCGCCCGCCCGTCCACCATTCGAACGAAGCGAATGTCCACTTCCGCGCGCGCCTGCTCCGGCACGACATTCGAGACGGTTCCGCCGCCGATCACGGTAGTCTGCACTGTCACGCCGCGCCGCGGATTGTTGAGACGCATCAGGCGCTCGATTTGCAGCGCAATTTCGTGCACGGCGTTCACGCCTTGTTGCGGATCGATGCCGGCATGCGCGGCTCGCCCGGTCACGATGATTTCTGCCCCGCCGGTTCCTTTACGCGCCGTCTTCAGCCGGCCTTCGCGCCCATACGAAGGCTCGAGCACCAGCACCGCATCGCTTCGCCGCGCTTCTTGCTCAATCGCCCGCCGCGAAGTCGCACTCCCGATTTCTTCGTCCGAGGTCCATAGGAAAACGAAGCGCTTCCTCGGTTTCAGGCCCGCCGCGCGCAAGGCGTCCACGGCAAAAAGTGCCAGCACCAGCCCGCCCTTCATGTCGAACGTCCCCGGGCCCCAGGCGCGTCCACCCGAAATGCGGAATGGGGTCTTTGCCAGTGTTCCAAGCGGATAGACGGTATCCATGTGCCCGAGAGCCAAGATCCGGCCGGTGGGGCGGCCTTCGCCCAGCCAGACCTCGGCGCGGACATGGTCGCCTCGCTTTGCTTCCTTGAGAAACTTGATTTTGGCGCCACGGCGGCGCCATTCCCGCGCCACTAAGCGTCCGCAGCGGTCCACGGCAACTTTGTGATGGCTCGGCGATTGGCACCGCACGAACTCCCCAAGCAGCCGCACCATCGCTTTCTCGCGGCTCCGCAAATCGAGAAGAATCTTGCGCATGGGCACGATATTTTCGTTCATGACGCAGGTATGCTAGCAGCCGCGTTGGTCCACAGCAACGCCATTGCCGCGCCGATTCCACCTTGCCGGGGTTTCGTATAGAATTGTTCGATTGCGCGGCCGGAAAACGAAACACCGTTAGCACACTGAGGTCAAAGATGATCCTCGACATCACCGGGATCCAGGGCATTCTCCCGCACCGCTATCCGTTTCTCCTGGTGGACGCGATCCTGGAAATGGAACCCAAGAAGCACATTGTAGGAATAAAGAATGTCACGGCTAACGAACCCTACTTTCAGGGCCATTTCCCCGGCAAACCGATCATGCCGGGTGTTTTGATCCTCGAGTCCATGGCGCAAACGGGAGGCCTGCTGCTGCTGCAGGAGATAGAAGACCGCGAGAACAAGCTGCTCTACTTCGTCGCCATCGACAATGCACGCTTCCGGCGGCCCGTGGTGCCGGGAGACCAGTTGCGTCTGGAGATGTCCGTCATTGCCTGGCGCGGAACATTCTGCAAGCTCGAAGGGCGCGCATCCGTTGATGGCGCACTCGCGGCCGAAGCCACGCTGATGTGCATGATGGTCGACCGCAACGCGGAAGCTCCGAACTCGGCTGGCGACCCGGTCGAAAAGGCGCGATGAGCAAATCTGCTGCGAGCATGAATCAAGAGAATGAAATCGACGCGCGGGCCGTCATTTCGCCTTCCTCCCGGGTAGGCTCAGGTGTGCGAATCGGGGCCTATGCCGTCGTTGGCGATGAAGTGGAGCTCGGCGATGGTTGCGTCCTCGAAACCCACGCCTTGGTACAGGGCCCCGCTCGGCTCGGGCGCAAGAATCATCTGTATTCCTTCTGCGCTGTCGGCGGCGATCCCCAAGACATCACGTACAAGGGCGAACGCGTCTCGCTTGAGATTGGGGACGAAAACGAATTTCGCGAATTCTGCACCGTCAACCGTGGCACGGCGAAAGGCGGTGGCGTCACGCGCATCGGCAGCCACAATTTGATCATGTCGTACGCGCACATCGGCCACGACTGCCAAATCGGCGACCATACCATCTTCGTGAACAACGCCACGCTCGCCGGCCACGTCACCGTGGAAGACCATGCCAACATCGGCGCGTTCTGCCCGGTCCACCAATTTTGCCGCATCGGCCGCCACTCCTACATCGCCGCCTACACCGTCATCACGCAGGACGTGCCGCCGTTTTCCAAAATCGTCGCCCCGCGCGACACGCGTTGTTACGGCGTCAATTCCGTGGGACTCGAGCGCCAGGGATTTTCCCCCGAGCGCATCAAGCCCATCGAGCAAGCTTACCGGCTCCTTCTCCGCTCGAAGCTCAACACCACCCAGGCGGTCGAAAAGATGCGCGAAACCCTTTCTGCCTCCGAGGACGTCTTAACATTGATCAAGTTCATCGAATCCACGGCCGAGCGCGGCCTCACAAAGTAGGTGCGCGTGGCCGCGGCCAATAACAACGCGACGGCGCACTGGGGCCTCATTGCCGGAAACGGTGATTTTCCGTTTCTCGTTCTCGAGGGCGCGCGCAGCCGCGGCATCGAGATGGCCGTGATCGCCATTCGTGAAGAAGCATCGCCGGCGCTCGAACGCACGGCCAAGCGCTTCCACTGGGTCAGCCTCGGGGAACTCAGCCGCACCATCGAATTGCTGCATCAGGAGGGCGTGAAGCACGCCGTGATGGCGGGGCAGGTGAAGCACAACAAAATCTTCAGTTCGATTCGCCCGGACTGGAAACTCGCGAAAGTTTTGCTTTCGCTGAAGTCAAAGAATACGGACTCGCTGATCGGCGCTGTCGCGAAGGTTCTTAAGGACGAAGGCATCGAGCTCGTGAACTCGACCGCATTTCTTGGCCCGCTGCTTCCGGAGCCCGGTGTGCTGACGCGCCGCGTTCCGGACGAATCGGAAGCTGCGGACATCGCCTACGGCCGCCACGTCGCCAGGAAAATTGCCGGGCTGGACCTCGGCCAAACCGTCGTGATCCGCGACCGCGCTTGCGTTGCCGTCGAAGCCATGGAGGGAACGGACGAAACAATCGAACGTGCCGCGCGAATTGCCGGCGGCCAGCGCCTCGTTGTCGTCAAAGTCAGCAAGCCGGAGCAGGATATGCGCTTTGACGTGCCGGTCGTTGGCGCGAAGACCATCGAAGTGATGCGCCGCGCGAATGCGACGGCTCTCGCGATCGACGCCGGCCGCACTTTGCTCTTTGACCGCGACGCACTGATTCGCGCCGCGGACGATGCCGGCATCGCCATCGAAGCGTTTGCATGGGAAGCTGCCCGGCACAGCGGCAAATGAAGGTGTCTGTCGTGCCGCGGCGTTCCAGCCTGCAGCCATTGTTTTTCGTTGTCATCCTGAACGCATCCGGTGAGGATGCCCGAAGGATCTCAGCGCTGAATTCTTGCAATCCCGTGAACTATATGCGGCTATTCGAGGAGAAACTGAAATCGTAACCGGAAAACCCATCCGCGTGGCCGTGGTCGGCGCCGGCGAATTTGGGCGCAATCATGTGCGCGTGTGGCGCGAACTGGAAGGCGCCGAACTTGTCGGCATTGTGGACGAAAATGCCGGGCGCGCCAAAAGCGTCGCCGCGGAATTCGGCACGCGCGTGATTCGCGACGTGTACGCCCTTGTCGCCGAGCATATTGACGCCGTCAGTCTCGCCGTGCCCACCAAGGACCACGCTCGCGTCGGTTGCATGCTGCTCGATTCTGGCCTCGACGTTCTTGTCGAGAAGCCGATGGCGGCAACTCTGGGCGAAGCGGATGGCTTGATCGCCTCGGCAAAGCGCGGCGCGCGCATTCTCCAGGTCGGGCACGTGGAGCGTTTCAATCCGGCGGTTGCAGCCGTCGAGAAAATCGTTTCGCGTCCCATGTTTTTCGAAGTGCATCGGCTCGGCGTCTTCACGCCGCGCAGCCTCGATATTGACGTAGTCTATGATCTGATGATCCACGACCTCGATATCGTCCTATCTCTCGTGCCATCGCCGGTCTCCGATCTCAAGGCCGTCGGTATTCCCGTCATCACGGACAAAGTGGACATCGCGCATGCGCGCGTCGAGTTTTCCAGCGGCACCGTCGCGAATTTTACGGCCAGCCGCGTTTCCACCGAGCGCGTCCGCAAGATGCGTTTCTTTCAGCAGCACGAATACATCTCGCTCGATTTCGGCCGCCAGGACGTGCTGCGCGTGCGCGTTGCCGAAAGCGCCGCCGGCCCGCAGCCGCAGATCAATTTCGAAAAAGTGCCCGTCACGCCGGTCGAACCTTTGCAGGCCGAGCTTCGCGCATTCCTCGATTCCGTCCGCACCCGAAAGGTTCCCGCCGTTGATGGCCTCGCGGGCCGCCGTGCACTTGAACTGGCGGATCGCGTCATGGCGGGCATCCTCGACCATGCGCGCCGCGTCCAAGCAAATGTTCTTGCCCCACAGGAAGCCGGATGATCCCTCGTACCCTGGTTCCGAGAGACGTGCGCCCCATCTCCGCCGACTCGGCGAAGAATAATGGGCGTCGCCTCACCACCTACATGGACGACCGCACCGTCGTCCCGCCGGAGCTTTCCGACGCGCCTCCGCTCGACGGCAAGACCACCATCCCTTCGCATCTTCCCTTGGGCGTTATCGTTGATCGCACGCTCGTACCCCGCGGCATGCAAGCCAAGGCTTTCGAAAACGTCCAGCCGATGCCGCAGTACGTACCCCTTGCGATTCTAGATTCGCGCACCGTCGTGCCTGCCTACGTCGAGCCCGCCACCTCGGAAGATGTAAAGGAGTTCGAGCGAGCTCCTCATCAGATGACCGCGCAACTGCGCGAAGTGGTCGAGCCGGACATTTTCACCACCGGCGACGCCAACCTTCTGATCGAGCCCGAAGAAAGGCGCGACGCGAAGGCCGACGCTTTTACTCGCGCGGCTTCCGTCATCGTCCATATCGGCCTGATCGTTTTCCTTGTTTTTCTGCCGCAGATTTTTCCTGCGCACGTGCCCACGGCTACTGAAATCGAGCTGGCGCGCAACCAATTGGGCCTCACGTACCTGCGTCCCTACCAGCCGTCGAAACCGCCGGGTCCGGTCGGGCCGAAAGTTCGCATCGACAACAACACCCTGAACAAAGTTGCGCCGCCCCGGCCCGAATCGCATGCCATCGAGGCTCCCGCCCCCGCCCCCACTCCTGAACGCGACCTGCCTGCGGCACCCACTCCACACGTGCCCGTAAATCCGAGTCCGCAACCCGCGCCCCCATTGGCTCCTCAGCCTTCGCATCTTGAGCCCGTGCTGCCGCCCACGAATCCCACGCCGGGCAAGCTCAATCTCCAGATACCCAGTTCATCGCCCGGCCGCGCGATTCAAGACCAGCTTCAGGACGCGGTAAAACACAGCTCGGGTGGAACGTACTCGCAAGGCGGAAGCCTCCCTCGTGGCGCTGGGCGCGGCGGTGGTGGCGGAGGCGGAGGCTTGGGGGCAGGCAACGCAGTTTCGATTCTCACGCCCACCGAAGGCGTGAACTTCGACAGCTACATCAATCGTTTGCTTGCTGTCATTAAACGGAACTGGTACGCCGTCATGCCGGAGTCCGCCTACATGGGCGACAAGGGAATGGTTTTCATCACGTTCCAGATTAATCAGGACGGCAGCGTTGAGGTGCCCGATCCCACTCTCGAGCGCACATCGGGCAAAGAACCGCTCGATAACGCGGCGATGTCTGCCATCAAAAGTTCGAACCCGTTCGATCCGCTCCCCTCGCAATTCAAGGGGCCGTTCATACGCCTGCGCATCATCTTTTTGTATAACTTGCCGCTCGACTACGCTAAGGCCCCGTGAGCCTCAATCGTACGCAGGTTCTCGGCGCGCTTCTTCTCGCCGCCCTCGCTCTCCTCGTACTCCTTCTGCGCTACTGGCGAATCCTCGGCTAAGCCTTAACCACCTTGGCACCGCTTTGCCAAGCAAAGCGCTGTCATCCTGAATGCGCGCCGCGGCGGGCATGAAGGATCTCAGCGTAGCTGGTTGGCAATCCATTCCCATACAATGGGCAGACGAAGATGTCCGTGCTCCCGCCAAGTCGCTCTACTCCTTCGCGCCCTCTGATCGTCATCCTCGGGCCGACTGCCTCCGGAAAATCCGCGCTGGGCATCGCGCTCGCCGAACGTCTCAACGGCGAAATCCTTGCCTGCGATTCCACGCAGGTCTATCGCCGCTTCGATATCGGCACCGCGAAGGTTCCCATCGGCGAACAGCGCGGCATCCCGCATCACCTGGTGGATCTCGTGGAGCCGTCTGAACTCTTCACCGCGGGCGACTATCGCCGCCGAGCCATCGAACTCCTCGACGGTCTGCGCCACCGCCAAAGGCTTCCTATCCTCACGGCCGGAACGGGACTCTATCTCCGCGCGCTGCTCGAGGGCCTGGCGGACGCTCCCGCGCGCTCCGAGGAATTGCGCGAGCGGCTGCGCGAGAAAGCGAAACTTCACGGCCCCGCTTATCTCCATCGCGCGCTCATGCGCCTCGACCGCGAAGCCGCCGCCCGCATCGCGCCGCGCGACACGCAGAAAATTATCCGCGCAATCGAAATGCGCATCCTGGCTGGGAAATCCGTCGGCGAAATTCACCGCAGCGGCCGTGACCCCCTCCAGGGTTTCGCCATCAGGAAAATCGGCCTCGCGCCTCCGCGCGAAGCCCTCTACCAAAAAATCCACGAGCGCGTGGACGCCATGCTCGCAGCCGGATGGCTTGACGAAGTTCGCCGCCTCATCGCGCGCGGTGTGCCCGCCGGCGCGAAGCCATTTCAGTTCATCGGCTATTCCGAGCTGCGCGCGCACCTCGAAGGCCGCCTCTCGCTTGCCGATGCCGTCGTGCAAATCCAGCAGGCTACGCGCCGTTTTGCCAAGCGCCAGCTCACCTGGTTCCGAAAAGAGCCCGGCGTTACATGGCTCACCGGCTTCGGCGATGACCCCGAGGTTGCGGCCACCGCGCTCGATATCGTCGTCCAGCCTTAGTGCGTTGTCATCCTGAGGACATCCGCGCCTTTTGCGGTCCGGATGGTTCAGCGGACCGACGAGGATGTCCGAAGGATCTCAGCGTCAAGAGCTGGAGCCCAAGCAAAACCACGAGCAGCCGGTCTTCTGTGTTGTTCCCTCGATTGACACTGTCGTGGAAGTCCCATATCGTGCCGCTAAGCGATAAAACGGCCGGTCTTCTCGATCTCTCTGGTTCGGTTCGTGGAATTCTTGCTGCTTGGTTGCCCCGAAGAAGTGCGGTGTCATCCTGAGGACATCCGACCAGGATGTCCGAAGGATCTCAGAGTCAAGGGTTGGAGCCCAAGCAAACCACGAGCAGGCTTTCATGTGGTGAGTCCCTCGATTGACACTGTTAGCGAAGTCCCATATCGTGCCGCTAGACGGGAAAACCATGGCCAGTCCCCAGCAAGCTCCCAAGCCCTCGCTTCAACCCGAACACTGGATTGCCGCCGGCTTCGTGCGCCTTGCCGCCGAAGGCATCGAATCCGTTCGCGTCGAGGTCCTCGCTCGCGACCTCGGCGTCAGCAAAGGAAGCTTCTACTGGCATTTCCGCGATCGCGAAGACCTCCTCGAAAAAATGCTTGCGCGCTGGGAAGCCGACGAAGTCGCCTGGCTGGCGTCGGCCACGTCGAGTGGCCACAGCGCCGCGACGCGCTGGGCAAGATTTGTCGAACGCGCCGCTTCCCCGGATCGAATCCGCACGGAAGCATCTCTCCGCGCGTGGGCGCGCCGGGATTCGCAGGTCGCCTCCCGTATCGTCACGATTGAGAAAAACCGCGCCGGCTACATCGCCATTGTGCTTCGCGAGATCGGCTTTGCGCCACGCGCCGCCGACGAATGGTCCCAGGTAGCCCTGCTCGTCTATCTCGGCTGGCTTGACCGCGTCACGCGCGACCCTGAATTCGAATTGGCGGGCGCCACCCTCGGCGAATTCCTCTCGAACCTCATCCTTGCCGCCTCCGCCCGCACCGCAAACTCCCCCCGCTGACCGAAGTGCTTCAAGAGGCGTTGCTCATGGTCTGCGTCGGCCTGGCTGTCGGCGTTCCCCTTGCGTTCTTTACCCGGAGAGTCGCCGCTAGTTTGATCGGAAACCTGCCCGGCGAGTCTCGCTGAACCAATTGCGGTTGGGGCGGCGGCTATAATCGCGATTGCGCTTCTCGCTGCATATCTACCAGCGCGCCGCGCGATGAAGGTCGATCCGACGGTCGCCCTGACAATCCTGTCAGTGCTCTTGCTCTTTTTTGCCAACAGCCCACCGTGGCACAGACAATCCTGTCTGTGCTCCTGCTCTTTTTTGCCAGCGGCCCACCTACCGCACGAAGAAAAACAAGCTCGGCCATCTCCTCGCCGGACTCTGATCCCGCCGAGTCCTCAGGTTGTGCCCGACTCGCTCGTGCGCCTTCCGTCCCAGGTCCTCGTCGCGTTGACGGGATAGGGGTTAGAGCGCCCTGAAACTGCCCTTTCTTGCACTATTTTGCTGCAAGTGGGTGTCCTGGCCGCGCACGGTACTGCAACTCACTTCTCCGGTTACTGCGTTAATCGGGACTTCGACCGTCTGGAAACTCGGGTTGGACACCGGGCATGTTCTGCACAGCTTTGAAGCTCTTTCGCGGCCACGGAACAGATAATAGATGCGAGCAACCAGTTATAGCTTTCCATCCCTTCTTCGTGGGATATTGTAGTTGCGCTTTGACAACCCGCCCCGCCAGTGTTCGAGGATGCGAAATCGACCAGCCAGACCGCGGCCGTCCAGTCCGGCGATCAAGCTGCGACTTCGCCCACGGAGGAGCGTAACCGAGGGCGGGCTTGCTCCCGAGCAGCCGGAGATTGGGTCAATTGGCGGTAGAAAGACAGGCCGGCCGTCTCATTTACGGGGTGCTCTTCACTTCTTCGATTGTTGCGGAGAAATCGCAAGAAAAACCGGCGATTTTGTATTTGGAGCCGTCGGCGGTTGAAACCACCAGCGTTCCATCGTCAAGGACCTTGCTCTCGGTGATCTTCGAAACCTGCGCGTCGGCGAGCCTGATGGAGAGAAGATTGTCCTTGCCATCCGCCAATTTCCCGTCTGCCTTCCAGTGCATAATACCCCTGACGGTAAGAACTGCGTACGCGCCCTGGATTTGGGATTCCAGATCGTTTAGATGAAGTACGAGTGGGGCAATCACTGTTCCATCGGAGCGGGTTTGAACGTCCTTACCGGCGCTATCTCGGCCGATCCAGATCGCCTGGTCATTGCTCGCCGGCCGGTCAGCAGTCTGCTTAGGCTTTTTCTGGGCGGAATTCAAACGGATTGCGTACTGCGAGTTCATCCCTTGCCAAAATCCGGCCCCGCTCGCGAGAGCGCCTTGTGAATCGAACGTGAATTTATCTCCAGCAGACCCCGTGACGCCGGCGACCGCCACCGGCCGCCCCTGGTAAAGCTCCAGCCCGAGAGTCACGTCCCCAGTTAGGTTCTTACCGATGATCATGGTTTTGTCGCTGAAATTGGCCGACAGCGAGGCAGAGGTCTGCGCAATGGTGACTCCGGTGACCGTAACTGCAACGGCCAAGGTGAGCAATAGAAAGCCCGCAGAACCCCATATTGCAATTCGGTATTTCATGCTGCACCTCGGGCTATCTGGGCCGAATGGTCTCACAAAGTCCCCCACCTGTCACGCCAACTCCTGATTAGTCGGATTACCGGACATCTCTAACAATGTCGGCCGGGTGCGCCACGCTTCCAGGCAGGATCCCAACTCACACGGAGTGAATCCAAACCATATCAGAAGCGGGGAGGGTGCCGCATCCCTTCGCCTCGCAGAAGGGTGCGGATTTTTCTCGACTGCGCCGATTGACGCATCGCCCCCCTACGCAGATCTGCGTACACCTCTCCCACGAGTCAGGTTTTCGCGTTTTCTGCGACCTGTTCTAAATTTGTCCCTAAGGACAATTATATTCTCGTAACGTCTGCTGTTACCCTTCTCTTCAGACCTGCGGGCGCAGGCCGGAAGGGAAGGATCTGCAAGAAATGCTGGCGCACTCGAACGCGGAAATCGCTGGCGCCGTGGCTGACGAAGCCCGGGAAGGTCGCTCTTCGTGTCCCCTCAACTGACGCGCCACTCGCTAAGCGGCACTCCATTTCTAATCGTCACCCGTGTCGATTAGAAAGCACCTTAAATCCTTGCGCATCAATGGCCGCACCCTTCCTAATCGTCACTCAATCACCCCTCTTTTGCGCCCGTGTCCACGGCCTGCCTGCCCGACCGGCAAGCACGCAGGGCTGGTCACTTCCGATTTTTCTAATCGCAACATTCCAGTATTAGAAGATCCCCAAGTCCATGAAAACAAAGGCTGAACAAATTTCTAATCGCAACAATCCGCCCTCTTTGCGATTTCCGGCGCCTCAGGGCCGGGGTTTTGGAAACGCGGCCCCGTGTACTGCGCCTGCAGCGGCACCTTCGCCGGATTCGTCGTATAATGGAGCCAGAGATGGCAGCGAAGCTCATCAACCCTCCCCAAGCTGGCCGCTACCGGCACGGATGAAAGCTCCGCAACCGGTAGATAATCGCGAACGAGTCTTGCTCGTCGGTGTGAGCTTGAAGAAATCTTCGCGCGGACGCGCCGCAGCTTCCGACGTCATCGGGCGCGACTCGCTGGAGGAGCTCGGCGAACTGGCCCAAAGCGCCGGCGCAAACATTGCAGGGAGTATTCTGCAGGTGCGTGACACGCTCGACCCGGCAACGCTCGTCGGAAAAGGCAAGATCGAGGAAATTCGCCAGGAAGCTCAGCTTCGCCGTGTTCCGCTCGTGATTGTGGACCACAATCTCACTCCCGTGCAGCTTCGAAACATGGAGAAGGGGACGGGCTGCCGCGTGATTGACCGCACGCAGCTTATCCTGGATATTTTCGCGGTCCACGCGCGGAGCCGCGAAGGGCATTTGCAAGTCGAGCTCGCGCAATTGAATTATTTGCTGCCGCGATTGACCGGCCGCGGCGAGGAACTCTCCCGCCTTGGCGGCGGCATCGGCACGCGAGGGCCTGGAGAGCAAAAGCTCGAAACCGACCGCCGGCGCATCCGCGAGCGCGTCGGAAAAATCCAGAGGGCGATCGAGACCGTGCGCCGCCAGCGCACCACGCGCCGCCGCGCGCGCCAGGCCGTCCCGCTCGGGATGATCGCGCTTGTCGGTTACACGAATGCGGGCAAATCCACGCTCTTCAATGCGCTCACGCACGCAAGCGTTTTAACCTCTTCCAAGATGTTTGCGACGCTCGATCCCACAATTCGCGCGGTTCGGCTGCCTTCGCATCGCCGCGTGCTCCTCTCGGACACGGTGGGATTCCTGCGCGATTTGCCGCCGGATCTGATCGCTGCGTTCCGCGCCACGCTGGAAGAAGTGCAGGAAGCGGCGCTGATACTTCACGTCACCGACATCTCGAGCCCGCATCACGCCGAGCAGGATGCCGAGGTGCTGAAAGTTCTTGCGGATCTCGGCGTGCAGGATCGTCCTCGCGTGCACATCTTCAACAAGACCGATTGTCTTGCTCCGGACGAACTCGCTACCCTTGTTCAATCGAACGGGCATCGCGAAGACAAAGTTTTTGTTTCGGCGGCCACCGGAGAAGGTCTCCAGGATTTGCTCGCGAAAATCGATGCGACGATGCCGTCCGATCCCCTCGTCCAGTTGCACCTGCGCGTGCCGGTCTCTGACGGTCGCAGTCTCTCGCTCGTGCATGCCAGCGGACACGTCCTGCGTTCCGAAATCGTCGGCGATTTCTTCCAGCTAGACGCTGAAATTCCAGAATCTCTTTCATTCCGCTTGGAGGATTTCATTGTCAAACCGCCCCTGTAGGCCGGAAGGTAAACCCCTGTGCTAGTGACTCTTAGGGACAGCGACGCTGCAAACCTGTGCAAATTGCACATGCCAGTAACACGCCTTGAGGTCGCTTTTCGACGGAGTTCGCGGCCGGAATCAGTCTCTCTAATTCTCAGATAATAAACGAGTTACTTTGATGAGAATAAAGGCAAGGTCCAAATCTTCTTTCGTCCGGAGGCTAGGATGCCGAGTTTCTACGCCCCGTTTTTCCACAGCGATTTCCACAGTGTGGCCACGGAAAACATTGTGCTGACAGCGTTTGCCAGCATGTCTCTGCGTGCTGCACAAGGTCGCAGTTGCTGACTCGACACGTAAGCGAGGCGTCTTGACCGTACGGTTGACTCCTACTTCTGGCAGGTTTATAGTGAGCTTCGACCATCGGCGGCGGCGCTGGCGGCAAGCCGAGGTTTTCCGTGAATCACGTGAACCTTCCGAACAGCCTCACAATCCTCAGGATATTTTTTGTCCCGCTGCTTGTGGTTGTACTGCTCACCCGGCAGCCGAACTTCGATTTCTGGGGTCTTCCGATCCACTTCGAAGTGTGGGGCGTGCTGATTCTGCTGGTTGCGGCGGCCACGGACGTGATGGATGGCTACATCGCGCGCAAGCGGCGCGAGGTCACCACCCTCGGAATCCTGCTCGATCCGATCGCGGACAAACTGCTGATTTCTGCGGCATTCATTTCGCTCGTCGAGATGGGATTGGTGCAGGCGTGGATGGTGGTGATCATCATCGGGCGGGAGTTCATTGTTGTGGGCTTGCGCGACATTGCTTCTGCCGAAGGATTGCTTATTCCCGCCTCGGCGCTGGGCAAGACAAAAATGATTCTGCAAGTGCTCGCCGGCTGCACGGTGATCTTGACCGCAAAGCACCCCGCGCTGAAGCTGCTCGGAACGGCGCTCCTGTGGCTGGTCGTGATATTCGCGGTGGCTTCGGCTGTGCACTATTTCCAAATGTTCTGGAGCCAGATCAATATTCGGGTCCAGCAGCGGCGGCGTGGCGCGCCATTGGCCGTCGAGCACGAAGAAAAACCACAGGATGTCCTCACTCGCTAGCAGCGAGAAGCAGTTGCTCCTTGAAGTAGCGCGACGCGCGCTCACCCGCGCGGCCGAACGTCGGGATCCTCCGGAAGACCTTCCCAGCGATGAGGCTTTGCAGCGCCGGGCCGGCGTTTTCGTGACGCTACGCCAACGGGGCGGGCGTTTGCGCGGATGTATCGGCCAGTTTCCTTCGCAGGAGCCGCTTGTTCATGTGGTGGCGCATTGCGCAAAGGCGGCGGCGCTCGAAGACCCCAGGTTCGACGCGGTCCGCCCGGAAGAATTGCCCGGGCTCGATATCGAGCTATCCGTGCTTTCTCCTCTCGAGGAGATTGCCCCGGACAAGATCGAAGCCGGCAAACATGGACTGGTGGTATCGGCAGGTGGCCGCCGAGGCGTTCTGCTTCCTCAGGTCGCGACGGAGCATCGCTGGACGGCCCAACGGCTGCTCGAAGAAACCTGCATAAAAGCAGGAGTCGACCGCAAGGCGTGGATGAATTCAGAAACGCGCGTGGAGGCGTTCACCGCCGAAGTATTCAGTGAAGCCGACTTCCGGTCTGAAGAAACGGGCCAGCCCGGGCACGGAGCGCGGGCCAAGCCGGGCTATTCGAGTTCCACGTAATCGCCTGCGAAGAATTCCCGCAGGGTGTAGGTCACGAGCACCGTCGACGAATTTGTGCCCGTGCGCACCACAACTCCCTCGCCGATCACTTCGCGGGGCACGTTGTCCCACTTGTAACGCAGAGGGACGCTTCCGAAACCATACTTTATGCCATAGATCGTCTGGGCGGCGTCGGAGTCAAAGGCGAACCGGCGCGTCTGATAGGCCACTTCGTGCTCGGTTCCCTGGTAGCGGAAGACGCGGAAATAATCGCCCACTTTCACGCCCTGGTCTTTTCCCAGGTTCACGTAAATCGTATCGTTGGTTCCCATTTGAACCTGGAAGTCTTTTCCGGCAATCACCATGGCCGCGGCCTTTCCGCTGGGCGGCGCGAAGCGGTCAAAATTATTTTCGGGCTTAAGGGGAGGCGCGACGCGCTCCACAAAGGGCAGTAAAATATCGCCGCGCTGCAGATATCCGCATGCGTGCTCAACCTGGCCGATGGATACCTCCGGCTGTGCAACGATGACCCGCACACGGCCCTCATCTTCCCACAGCGAACCCAGTTTCCGCAGGATCGAAAATTGCCATTTTGACCATTCGATGTCGGTTGGATCAGGGGTCACCACGCGAATGGCGGAGAATTGGTCACCGACTTTGACGCCCTGTTTTGAGCCCTTATTGACGTAGACGTAGTCGCCTTGCTGAAACGTAATCTTGTAGTTCGATTGCTCACCCGTAATTACATAGGTGTCGCGCGGAATAGCCTCCGAGGTCACAACCCCGGCGCAATAGAGCTCGCCCGGGGTCGGAACGGCTACCTTATCTTGTGCCGTCGCGGCAACCGCGGACAGCGCCAAAACCATCCCTGCAAGGACAATTTTCCCACGCATGGTTCTCGCTCCTTTAATGGCACGCGCCTGGAAAGGCAGACGCTCCCCGATAATTGACCGTAGCAAACGCATTCTGGGAGCGTCAAGACAATGGTGACCCGCGCTTTACATATTGTGTACCTGACGATAGAACGCAAAAACCTGTACGATAGGACAGGTCCCTCAAGGCTCAATTTAATGTTCGGCCGAGACAAAATCTGCGCTGTGGTGGCCGCCGCGGACGCCCGGAGAATGTGGGGCCAAGTCGCGCGGGCTCTCCGCGATACGCGCACAATCGAACTCCGCCTCGATTGGCTCTCAAGCGATGCCGAAATCACGCGGTTTCTCGGCCAACTCGCATCGCGACGGCCCCGCGCCACGCTTATCGCGACATGCCGGCGCCGCGCGGCAGGCGGACGCTACCATGGATCCATCGCCGGGCAGTTGATTCATCTGGCAGAGGCGCTTCGCGCCGGCTGCAAATGGTACGACCTCGAAATCGAAACGGCCGCGAAGTGTCCAGCGGAGTTATTGGACACCCTGCTTGGAGATGGCCGCCGGCTTGCTTCCGCCCATTTCTTTCGAAAGGCGCCGCGGAATCTGAAACGCGTGGCGGCCGGCCTCGGCCGCGCGGGGCGGGACGCCATTAAGATTGCAGTCCAGTGTGATTCGCTTGCCGAGAGTTTGCGTGTGCTTCAGCTTGCCCATGGCCGACGGAATGTTGTGGCCGTGCCCATGGGTGATACGGCGCTTCCCGCGCGAATTCTCGTGCTGCGCCGTGGCAGCGCGCTTGCATATGCGCCGGTCGAGAACGCCACCGCGCCGGGTCAAGTGAGCCTGGATGAGATGGTGCATCTCTATCGCGCGGACCGGCTCGACAGACGAACTCGCGTCTACGGCGTCATCGGCGATCCGGTAGGCCATTCGCTTTCTCCGCAAATGCAAAACGCCGGTTTTCAGGCGCGGAGAGTCAATGCCGTGTATCTTCCCTTCCTCGTGCGAAACCTGCGGGATTTCGTGCGTGCGATTGCGCCGTTAGGAGTCGCCGGTTTCAGCGTAACTCTTCCACACAAGGAGACGATCCTGCGGCACCTCGATGGCTGCGATCCTCTTGCTGCCGCGATTGGCGCCGTGAATACCGTGGTTGTGAGAGGCAAAGGGAAGCTCTACGGGTATAACACGGACTACATCGGAGTGCTTCGCGCGCTCGAACAGCGCATGCCGCTCGGAGGCAGCCGGGTCTTGATTTTAGGGGCAGGTGGAGCGGCGCGCGCAGTGGCGTTCGCGCTAGCACAATCCGGCGCTGCGGTATGCGTTTGCTCGCGACGTCAGAAGCGGGCCCAATCGCTGGCGCGCGCGGCAGGCGGAGAAATGGTGGCGCGCTCCCAGGTGAGACGAGAATTCTTTGACGCCATTGTGAATGCGACACCGGTGGGAATGCATCCGCGGCCTGCAGAATCGCCCCTCGCGGCGGGCGAACTGAATTGCCGGCTCGTCTTCGACGCGATTTACCGGCCGCGCGTCACGAAGCTCTTGCAACTCGCGGCGCGCCGGGGCATCGAAAGCGTATCGGGCGTGGAAATGTTTGTCGCGCAGGGCACGGCACAATGGGAAATCTGGACGGGCGAGCGCGCGCCCGTGGAAGCGATGCGCCGCGCGGTATGGCGCGCGCTGGAAAACGAAGAGAAGCGGCAGTGATGACGATACGACGAACAATGCTTCCGAGATCGGATGAGCCTAGCCAAACAGGGGCGCAGCGAGCAGCGCCCCTACGATGCGTAGGGAAAGGCAAGAGCCGGTGATGCAGCCTGACTTCAAGGCGTTCTGCCGCCTGGCGAAGCAGGGCAATCTCGTGCCCGTATATGAGACGTTCACCGCGGACCTGCTTACGCCCGTGGGTGCGCACCTGCGCATCGCGCGCGACGCGAAGTATTCGTTCCTGCTTGAAAGCGTCGAGGGCGGCGAGATGATCGCGCGCTACACGTTTACCGGCGCGAATCCGGAAGAGGTATTCCGCGCGCGCGGACACGTGTGCACGCTTGAGACCGCCGGAAAGCGCATTCAATTTGACGAGAACCCTATCGAGCAGCTTCGCCGGCTCACCGCGCGCTATCGCCCGGTCCGCGTTCCTGGACTGCCACCGCTGATCGCGGGTGCGATCGGGTATTTCGCTTACGACATGGTTCGTTTGGTCGAACGGATTCCGGCGACAGGACGCGACGACCTCGGCCTGGATGATTGCGTGATGATGTTCTATCTGGGCCTGGTGGCGTTCGATCACGTGCGGCACCGCGTCTGGGTGGTTCGCAACGTGTTTACCGATGGCGAGGGCAGTCTTCGCGCGAAATATGACCGAGCAGTAAGGGAGATTCGCCGCACGCGTAATCTGCTGAAGCAGCCTCTGCCCCGCGAGCGCCGCACTCGCCCCGGCAGGGCGCTCAAAGTCCGGTCGAATACTTCAAAACCGCAGTATCTCGCAGCGGTGCGCAAAGCGAAATCGTACATCCGCGCGGGCGATATTTTTCAGGTGGTGCCGAGCCAGCGTTTTTCGGCGCGGACAAGCGCCGATCCGTTTGAGATTTACCGCGCGTTGCGCGTGGTGAATCCTTCGCCTTACCTTTATTTTCTGAAACTCGATGATGTTTCGGTTGTGGGCAGCTCGCCGGAAATGCTTCTGAAAGTGCAGGATCGCAATGCGTTCTATCGCCCGATCGCAGGGACCTTGCCGCGTGGGCGGAACGAAAAAGAAGACCGTGAGCTCGAAGCGAAGCTGCTGGCCGATCCCAAGGAACGCGCCGAACACATCATGTTGGTCGATCTGGGCCGCAACGATCTAGGCCGCGTGTGCGAGTACGGCTCGGTGAAGGTAGAACGGCTGATGTTCGTCGAGCGCTATTCACACGTGATGCATCTTGTGTCGAGCCTGCGCGGCCGTTTGCGCGAAGGCGTGGACGTGTTCGACGCGCTCATGGCTTGTTTTCCCGCAGGGACGCTTTCCGGCGCGCCGAAAGTGCGCGCGATGGAGATCATTGATGAACTCGAGCCCACGCGGCGCGGGCTCTACGCCGGCGCCGTGCTGTATCTCGATTTCACCGGGAATCTCGATTCCTGCATTGCGCTGCGGACGCTCGTCGCTAAGGATGGGCGCGTTTACATTCAAGCCGGCGGGGGCGTGGTGGCGGATTCGGTGCCGGAGCGCGAGTTTCAGGAGACGGTCAATAAGGCGCGCGCACTGGTGACGGCCGTCGAAATCGCGCACCAGGACCGACGCGATTGAGCCTAGCGACATCTTTTTTTGCCACGGAGGCACAGAGGCACAGAGTTTGCTGCAGGTGGGCAAATACCCTCCCAGAAGATTCAATCAAGCGGCGTGGGTTTTTGTGCGGGCGGTCGCGCTGGGAGCCGTGCGTGCGCTATGCTTGCGAAGGGCAATTTCGACGCCTCGAAGCTATCTTCGACTGCGCTTTCAAGACGACGGCGATGGAGCTGGAGAACTCTGCGCGCGGGCAGACGTGGATGGTTTCGCTATCGGAAGGAGAGGATGTGAGTTAGGCCGCGCCTACTCGGGGGATCCGTTTCGTGATTCTGCTGCTCGATAACTACGACTCGTTCACCTACAACCTGGCGCAGTACCTTGGTCAGATGGGGCAGGAGCTGGAAGTGCGCCGCAACGACCAGATCACGATCGAGGAAATCGAGGAACTCGAGCCCGAGCGCATCGTGATCTCGCCCGGTCCGTGCACGCCGAAGGAAGCAGGAATCAGCGTGCCGCTGGTGGAGCACTTTGCGGGAAAGATTCCGATTCTGGGCGTTTGCCTGGGACATCAGGCGATCGGCGCGGCATTCGGCGGGCGCGTGATCCGCGCGCCGAAACTGATGCATGGGAAGACGAGCGAGATCGAGCACGACGGCAAGACAATTTTTCGCGGCCTGCCGCAGAACTTTACGGCCACGCGCTATCATTCGCTGATTGTCGAGCGCAAATCGTTGCCGCGGTCCCTTGAAATTTCCGCAGAGACCGCTGACGGCACGATCATGGGCCTGCGGCACCGCAAGTTGCGCGTCGAGGGCGTGCAGTTTCACCCCGAGTCGGTGCTGACCGCGCAAGGGTTCAAATTGCTGGAGAGTTTCTTGAGCGTTTAGCGGGCTCTCGGCAAATGGCCCATTGCCGGGGAAGGGGGCGCAGCAAGCAGCGCCCCTACGCGAGAGACAATGAGATTCGCAAGGATCGTGTTCACGGCCGCGGGCGTCGGGGGATTTTTCGTCGCGCTCGTGGCGGGGGCGGCGATGTTCCTCGCGGGCGGTGAGGACGCGAGAAGCGGCATGTGGGCGCACGAAACTCCGCAGGCTTTTCTCGGATTCGACAACAACGAATATCCCGGCGATGCGGCACTGGCGGAGTTGCGGCGAACGTTCGCGTTTGCCGGCTACTGGCTGAACCCGCCTCCCGGCGCGAAGCAAAACACCTGGGCGGGGAAGCGCGAAACCATGCTCAAGAATGGTTTTGGATTTCTCGTGCTGTTCAACGGCCGCACCGAACACCAGCTTGAGCCGCCCGCGAATGCAGCCGCGCTCGGCGAAGGCGACGCGGGAAGCGCCGTGGAGAGCGCGCGACGCGAGGGATTTGCCGCCAACACCGTGATTTTTCTGGACCAGGAAGAAGGCGGCAGGATGACGGCCGCGCAGATGGCTTATATTTCGACCTGGGTCGAGCGCGTGAGTGGCGCGAACTTTCGCGCGGGGATTTATTGCTCCGGAATGCCGGCGATGGAGGCCAAGGGCGAATCGGTGATCACTGCCGACGATATTCGCCAGCACCTCGGCTCAACACCCGTTTCCTTCTTTGTGTACAACGATGCGTGCCCGCCGTCGCCGGGCTGCGTGTATCGAGCAACGCCGCCCGTTCCATCGGCAAGCGGCGTAGCGTACGCGGATGTCTGGCAATTCGCGCAGTCTCCGCGGCGGCGCAATTTCACGCGCGCTTGCAGCGCTACCTACCATGCAGACGGCAACTGTTATCCGCCGCACGAGGAGGGCGCCGGTTTCATTCTTATAGACCTGGATTCTGCAAGGTCGTCCGATCCGTCGAGCGGTGGCATGGCGCACTGACCCGGCACAGCAAGCAGCGCCCCTACGATGCGTATATGAATCACCCAGGATTTGTCACGATGCAGATTGCGTGTGGCCGTGCGCGGGCTCGGATTGCGAAAAAGCGATCAGCGCTTCGAGACGTGCGCGTGCGGCGCCGGAGTCGATAGATTCAGCGGCGCGGCGCACACCATCGAGGAAATCTTTGGCGCGGCCCGCAGCAACCAGAGCCGCGGCGGAATTGGCGAGGACGATGTCGCGGTGCGGACCGTGCTCGTGGGCGTGACCGGGACGCCCGAAGACGCGATGAATGATCTCTGCGTTGTGCTTTGCGTCGCCGCCGCGGATCGCTTCGAGTGGCGCGCGCGGCAAACCAAAATCTTCGGGCGCGACCGTATAACTGCGAACCACCCCATCTCGCAGCTCGGCGACCGAGGTCTCGCCGGAAAGTGAGATTTCATCGAGACCGTCCGCGCCATGCACAACAAATGCCCGCCGCACGCCCAGCTCACCAAGCGCTTTCGCCATGAGCTCGGTGAAGCTCGCGTCGTACACGCCTGCCACTTGCGCCGAAGCACCTGCGGGATTCGTCAGCGGACCCAGGAGGTTGAAGACGGTGCGTACCTTCAATTCGCGGCGCACGGGCATCGCGTGGCGCGTCGCGGCATGTACAGCGGGCGCGAACAGAAAACCGATGCCGACTTCCTCGATCGCGCGGCCGACGCGCTCCGGCGGAAGATCAATTCGAACACCGAGTTCCTCGAGCACATCAGCCGAGCCGCAGTGCGAGCTGATGGAGCGATTGCCGTGCTTGGCAACGTGCACGCCCGCTCCGGCCACGACGAATGCGGCAGCGGTCGAAACGTTGAACGTGCCACGCGCGTCGCCACCAGTGCCGCAGGTGTCTACGAGCGGCTCGGGCGCGCGCTGGCCGGGCGCGAAGATGGGCGTGGCGTGGCGGCGCATCGCGGCGGCGAAACCGACGAGCTCGTCGACGGTTTCGCCTTTGAAGCGCAGCGCAGCGAGAAATTGCGCGATTTCGATCGCGGGCGCTCGACCAGAGAGAATATCCCCCATGGCGTTTTCCGCTTCGCGGCGGGACAAGTCCTGTCCCTGAATCACGAGCATCTTCGATATGACGAGGTATTGATAGCCCGTCGCTGATAGCTCGACGCCCACCGTGCAACTCGCGGCTGTGTCATCCGGGTGCCGCTTTGCCGCCTCATCGAAAGCAGACTTCTCTTCTTTGGTCATGCCTTTCATATGCAGGGCGGTCATGAACGCTTGCGCTTGCGCATCCGCGGCCGCTCCAGAGAAACACTCCTCCATCGCCGACTCCGCTTCCGCGCGCGACAAGTCCTCGCCAGCCAACACTTTTTCAAGCGCTTCGATGATCATGGATTCAGGCGTGTGTTACAGAGCAAGTCTCGAGTACGGCGGTGCTTCTGACTTTCGTCACGCCGCTGGACCAAGCGCGCCCATTCCGAGCGCCAGGTTCCGCCTTGCCCGTCCCGCAGCTTCCGGGTAAACTTGCTCGTTTTCGCTGTTGCAAATAGTAGCACTATTCGATCAGCACTTTCCTGCGGCCGATGGAGTGAGAATGAAGATTCACGAGTATCAGGCTAAGGTGATCCTCGCGAAGTTCGGCGTTCCGGTTCCCCGGGGCGAAGTAGTCTTCAAAAAAGACGAAGCCCGCGCCGTAGCCCAACGGCTGGGAACGCCCGTGGTCGTTGTGAAAGGGCAGATTCATGCGGGCGGACGCGGCAAAGCCGGAGGCGTAAAACTGGCGCGATCGGTGGACGAGACCGCTTCGCTGGCCGAAAAAATTATCGGCATGAATCTCGTCACGCCGCAAACCGGGCCTGAAGGCCGCGTCGTGCGGCGTTTGCTGATCGAAGAGGGCCTCGACATCAAGCGCGAGCTGTATCTGAGCATTCTCGTTGATCGCGGCATCGGATTGCCCGTCTTCATGGCCAGCGCCGCCGGCGGAATGGACATCGAAGAAGTGGCGAAGGATCGCCCCGAAGCGATTTTGCGCGAGCCGATTCATCCCGCCACCGGGCTGCAGCCCTATCAGGCGCGCAAACTCGCTTTCGGCTTGGGACTCGCACCCGAAGTCGTCAGCGCCGCAGTTCCATTTTTCCAATCGTTGTATCGAGCGTTCATGGAGACCGATGCTTCGCTGCTCGAAATCAACCCATGCGTGGTGACAGGCGACGGGAAACTGGTCGCGCTCGACGCGAAAGTGAATTTCGACGACAACGCGCTGTACCGGCATCCGGAATTCAAAGAGCTGCGCGATCTCGACGAGGAAACGCCGCTCGAAGTGGAAGCCTCGAAGTACAAGCTTAACTACATCAAGCTCGACGGCACGGTGGGCTGCATGGTCAATGGCGCGGGGCTTGCGATGGCCACGATGGACATCATCAAGCTCAGCGGCGGGAGTCCGGCGAATTTTCTGGATGTCGGCGGCGGCGCGTCCGAGGAGCAGGTGAAAAATGCGTTTCGCATTTTGCTGAGCGACCCGAATGTGCGAGGCGTTTTCGTGAACATTTTCGGCGGCATTCTTCGCTGCGACGTGCTGGCCAGCGGCGTGGTGAACGCGGCCAAGGAATTGAAATTCAAAGTTCCCGTCGTCGTGCGCATGGAAGGAACAAACGTCGAGCAAGGCAAGGAAATACTGCGTAGCTCGGGATTGAATTTCACGGTGGCGAATGGAATGAAAGATGGCGCGGAGAAGATCGTGAAGCTCACGGGCGGTGCGCGATGAGCGTCTTAGTCGATAAGAGCACGCGCGTTGTGGTTCAAGGTCTCACCGGCCGCGAGGGAAGTTTTCATGTGCAGCAGATGCTCGAATATGGAACGAAAGTCGTCAGTGGAGTGACGCCGGGAAAAGGCGGGACAAAGCACCTCGGCGTGCCGGTGTTCAACACGGTTGCAGAGGCCGTACGCGAAACAGGCGCGAACGCGTCGGTGATTTTCGTTCCGCCGCCTTTTGCGGCCGATGCCATCCTCGAAGGCGTGGACGCGGCATTGCCGCTCGTCATCTGCATCACCGAAGGGATTGCGACGCTCGATATGGTGCGCGTTGCAGCGGCGATGAAAGAGTCAAAATCGCGGCTGATCGGCCCGAACTGCCCGGGCATCATCTCGCCGGGCAAATGCAAGATCGGGATCATGCCCGGCTCAATTCACAAGCAGGGCCACGTGGGCGTCGTCAGCCGCAGCGGCACGCTCACGTACGAAGCCGTGGATCAACTGACGCGCCTCGGCATTGGCCAATCCACCTGCATCGGAATCGGTGGCGACCCCATTATCGGCACCACATTTCTCGATGCCGTGAAGATGTTCAACGGCGATCCGGATACGCACGCGATTGTCCTGATCGGTGAAATCGGCGGCAACGCGGAAGAAATCGCTGCCGAATTCATCAAGAAGAACGTCAAGAAACCGGTCGTTGGATTCATCGCCGGGCAAACGGCGCCGCCGGGCCGCCGCATGGGTCACGCGGGCGCGATCATCAGCGGAGGTCAGGGCACCGCCGCCGACAAATACAAGGCCATGCGTGCCGCGGGAATCCACACGGTGCAGAGCCCGGCCGACATCGGCTCAACCCTCGCCGGCTTGATCATCAAGCGCGATGGCAAAGCCAAAGCAAAGTCGAAGGCGAAGGCTTCGCCAAAACAGAAAAAACGGAAGAGATAACGGTTTATTCACAAGGAGGACTACTGTCTTGGCCGTCGAGCGAACATTAGCAATCATCAAGCCGGATGCCGTGGGACGCGGGATCTCAGGCGACATTCTGAGCCGCATCCACGCCGCGCAGTTTAAGGTCGCGGCAATCAAGTCGAAGCGGCTTACGAAAGCGGAGGCCGAAGGATTCTACGCGGTCCACCGCGAGCGGCCGTTCTTCAAGGACCTGACGGAATTCATGAGCTCCGGCAAAATTGTGGTGATGGTTCTCGAAGCGGAAAACGCCATTACGAAATGGCGCGACACGATGGGCGCCACGGATCCCGCGAAAGCCGCGCCCGGGACCATCCGCAAAGAACTGGGCACGAGCATCCAAAACAACTGCACCCACGGTTCTGACGCGCCAGAAACTGCCGCGTTCGAAATCTCGTACTTCTTCGCTGGACACGAGCTCGTCTAGCCGTTTTGCAGAGACTTCTTTGGAGTGGACCCGAGCAGGCTGTAACGCAGCCTGCTCGGGTCTCACGATTGTGATCGAGGTTATTTCTTCGGGTAGTTGGGATCAGCCTTTACTTCGAGGATTTGCTTGGTGTGCCGTTCGCTGTGCGCGCCGATGAACAGCAGCCACTCATAACCATCCAGCGGCATGCCGAGCGGGCTATCGGCAACATGCGCGCGCAGGTCCGGAGCGGTTTTCATGAATTCGATCGTCGCCGCGCGGTTCTTGAGGAAGTGATCCAATGTCTCCTGGGGAGTCCAGCGGCCCGTGGGGACCAGAGGGGGCGGAGCCTGAGCCTTATGGCTGCGATCCGGAATCATGGCCAGCACCGCGGCGTCAATTTTCGCGGTATCGCGGTCCGGAGGGCCGGCGGGAGCTTGCATGATTTTGTCCTTCACCTGGCCAAGAATGAACTCTTCGGCCACGGCGATATGTTCAAGAGTTTCCGCCACGGACCACCGGTCCGGAGCTGCCTTGAATTTCCACTGGGCTTCGGAAAGTCCCTTGGTTGCCTCAATGACGGCGTCTCGCGTTTGCTCGAGATACTTCACGCCGCGGTCGCGGTCCGCGGGCGTCAACGCCTGGCCAAAGGTTGCGAAGCTAAGGCAAAGGACTACGCATACAAGTACAGCGGCTTTTTTCATTCGACTCTCTCCTGTGTTTTACTTCGTTGAACAACTACTCTATGAACTAATCTGCGTGTGTCAATCGTTATTTTCTCGCGGAAAGTTCGGGTAGAATCACTCGTGGATCGAGTGAATGGATTCGGCGCGCGAAATCGGGAAGTTGCTTCTGGTGGCCGGCGTAGTTCTCGCCGCCGCGGGAGCGCTTCTGACTCTCGGTGGAAAGTTACCGTTTCGCCTAGGGCGATTGCCTGGCGACATTGCCTATCAAGGCCGGCATGGGTCGTTCTATTTTCCCATCGTGACTTGCTTGATTCTCAGCGCGGCGCTCACGCTGCTATTCTGGATCATCAATCTTTTCCGCCGTTGAAGCCCGTGAACAAATGAGCCAATCGTCCCTTTTCGATCTGATGCCCGAGCGCCACGTTTGGAAAGTGAGCGAGCTGACGTCGCGCATTCGCGATCTGCTGGAAGGTTCGTTCGCGGACGTGTGGGTGGAAGGCGAGGTTTCGAACTGCCACACTGCTCAGTCCGGGCACATCTATTTCACGCTCAAGGACGCGCGATCGCAAATTCGCTGCGTTTGCTTTCGCGACCAGATTGGCCGGTTGAAGTTCCGCCCGGAGGACGGCCTGCACGTCACAGTGCGAGGTTCCATCAGCGTCTACGAGCCGCGCGGCGAATATCAAATTTACGTAATGAACATCGAGCCCGTGGGATTGGGCGCGCTGCAGCTCGCTTTCGAACAACTGAAAAAAAAGCTCAGTGGAGAAGGACTTTTTGATGACGCGCGCAAGAAGCCGCTCCCGGTGTTGCCGCGATGCATCGGGGTTGTCACCTCGCCAAAAGGCGCGGCAATTCGCGACATCCTGCGCGTCCTCAAGCGACGCTTTCCCAACGTGCACGTCACGCTGTTTCCGGTAAAGGTGCAGGGCGACGGCGCTGCGGAGGAAATTGTTCAGGCTGTGCGCTATTTCAATCGTGTGAAAACCGTGGACGTCCTGATTGTTGCGCGCGGCGGCGGTTCGCTGGAAGATCTTTGGGCGTTCAATGACGAAATTGTCGCACGGGCGATCTTTGCCTCGGGGATTCCGGTGATCACGGGCGTTGGACACGAAGCCGATTTCACGATTGCTGATTTCGTGGCGGACATGCGCGCCCCCACACCTTCAGCCGCCGCGGAAATTGTCGTTCGCACGCGACAGGAATTCGAGCGCCACATTGCGGAGCACTCGCACAATCTCGTCCATTGCATGCGCTACCGGCTCTCACAATCGCGGCATCGCGTACGCGATCTGCAAACGCATCGCGGATTCCGTCAGATGGAGATGCTGGTCCGACGGCGGCGCCAGCAGGTGGACGAACTCTCGTCTTCGCTAGCAATCGGATTGCGTCTGCGGCTGGGGACCACGCGGCAGCGCCTGACAAGAGCGGGAGTCCGGATTGCCTCGTTTGACCTGCGGGCCCGGGCTGTGGTTTTGCGGCGAAGGATCGAGCATCAACGCGGCGCGCTTCAATCCGCACTAGGGCGTGTCGTAACGCTCAAGCGGCGCCGGTTTACTTCAGCGCAGGTTCGGCTGGCAAGCATTGACCTGCGCGCGCGAATGGGCAAACTGCGCCGCGCGTTTGAGAAGCGCGCGATCGAGCTGCGCGTACAGATAGGCCGCGTTCTGGTCGCGAAGCGCCGGAAATTCGACGCCGCGAAGTTGCACCTCGATGAGCGTGACCCGCTCCGCCTGCTCGAGCGCGGCTATGCCATTGCATACGATGCTTCCGGAAAAGTTCTGCGCTCGCCGGACCAGGTCGCGCTAGGAGAAGATATTTCCGTGCGCCTCGCCCGCGGCCAGCTTGATGCCACCGTCCGCCGCAAGAGGGACTCGATCAAGTAGGGCACGGTTATCTATACACCTCTCGCCGATGGCCCACACCTAGGATTGTGACGATTCGTTCCGGATCATTGATTTCGTAAATCACTCGATAATTTCCGATTCGGATTCTCAGCCGTCGCGACCGGATAGCTTCTTGCACTTCGATGGCCGGGGATTCTCAGCGAGTGCTGCAATCGCCGCTTTGACCTTCTCATAGTCAAACCGAGGGAGAGCGCCCAACTGACGTTGAGCGTTCGGAAGGATCAGAACTGTGTAGTTCACTTGCGCGAGCGTTCAATCGCTTTCGCAGCTTGCTCAAAGGGGATCGGTCTCTCGCCGGATGCTTTGGCAGCATCGTACGCACGGATGTCTTCGAGCTCTTCAAGTTCTTCCATCAGCCGTTCGTACTCTCTGATATCAAGCACGACGCTAATCTTTTCACCCTTCTTGTTCTTAACGAACTTCGCCTTCACCATTTGCATTGACCTTGTGACGCAGTTTACCTTTGGCCCGAAGCCAATAGCAATAGGCCTATTCTTCGTCGCTGCTGCTAGAGACCTTCAGCACGGCGAGAAACGCTTCCTGCGGGATGTCCACACGGCCGACGCGCTTCATGCGCTTCTTGCCTTCCTTCTGCTTTTCGAGGAGCTTGCGCTTGCGCGTAATGTCGCCGCCGTAGCACTTCGCCAGCACGTTCTTGCGGATGGCGCTGATCGACTCGCGCGCGATGATGCGGCTGCCAATAGCGGCTTGCAACGGGACTTCAAACATCTGCCGCGGGATGAGTTTGCGCAGGCGGGAAACCAACTCCCGGCCGCGTTCGTAAGCCTGATCGCGGTGGCAGATGATCGTGAGCGCATCCACCGGTTCACCGGCAACAAGCAAGTCGAGCTTGACGAGATCGGATTCGCGGTAGCCGGACAGATGGTAGTCGAGCGAGGCATACCCGCGCGAAACGCCCTTCAGTCTGTCGTAGAAATCCAGCACGATTTCATTGAGGGGCATCTCGTAGGTGAGCATGATGCGCGCCGGCGAAAGATATTCGAACTTCTTCTGCACGCCGCGCTTTTCTTCGCAAAGCGCAAGCACGCCGCCGACGGATTCTTCGGACGTAATGATCATGGCGGTCAGGATTGGTTCTTCAATTTTCTGAATTGAACTCGGAGGCGGAAATTTTGTGGGATTGTCGACCTCCATCACGTCGCCGGTGGTCGTCGTAATGCGGTACTGAACGCTCGGGGCCGTGGTGATCAAGTCGATGTTGAATTCGCGTTCGAGCCGCTCCTGCACAATCTCCATATGCAACAGGCCGAGGAATCCGCAGCGGAAGCCGAAGCCGAGCGCCACGGAATTTTCAGGTTGATAGAAGAATGCCGCATCGTTGAGCTGCAATTTACCTAAGGCGTCGCGCAGAAGTTCATAATCGGTCGCGTTCACGGGAAAAAGCCCCGCGAAGACCATGGCCTTGATAGCTTCGAAGCCCGGCAATGCCGGGGCTGGACGGTCGGCTTCGATCACGGTGTCGCCCATGCGCGCATCGGCCACGCGTTTGATATTGGCGACGATGAAGCCCACGTCGCCGGCGGCAAGCTCCTCGAGCGCGACGGGCTTCGGCGTCAGCGCTCCCAGTGTCTCCACTTCATAGACTTCATTGTTCGCGCAGAGTCGAATCTTCATGCGCGGTGTGACGCGCCCTTCCATCACGCGCACGAGGACGACGGCCCCGCGATAGATGTCGAACCAGGAATCGAAAATCAGGGCCCGCAGCGGTGCGTCCGCCGAGCCCTTGGGCGCCGGAACACGGCTCACAATAGCTTCGAGCACTTCCTCGACTCCCAGGCCGCTCTTCGCGCTGACCAGCAGCGCATCATCAGCAGGTATGGCGAGTACGTTTTCGATTTGCTCTTTCGCGTTGTCGGGCTGCGCGGCCGGCAAGTCAATCTTGTTGATCACGGGGATGATCGTAAGGTTGTGGCGGGAGGCGAGAAATGCGTTCGCCACGGTTTGCGCTTCGACGCCCTGGCTCGCATCCACCACCAGGAGTGCGCCTTCGCACGCCGAAAGCGCGCGCGAGACTTCATAGGAAAAGTCCACATGGCCTGGCGTATCGATTAAATTCAGCTGGTACTCATGCCCATCCTTTGCGGTGTAATGCAGACGAATGCTCTTCGCCTTGATCGTGATCCCGCGTTCTTTCTCGAGATCCATCGAATCGAGCACCTGCGCGCTCATTTCGCGCTGGCTCAGCGCGCCCGTCAACTCCAGCAGGCGGTCGGCCAGCGTAGATTTTCCGTGGTCGATATGCGCGATGATGCAGAAATTGCGGATGAACTGCGGGTCCATGGCTTTTCGGTGGCTCTTTTGGCGAATCGTGGCGCTGGATTACCTGTAATGCGCCGGCCTGCGTTTCAATGTGTCCCCTAAACCATCGAGTTTGCCACAGTTCGCTGCATGCGGCCAGAGTTCATGCCCGCAGAATAATGTGTAGAGTCAGGATTGCTTACGCCGCGAGCGTCAGCCGCAAATGCAGCCTTCTGAGGATTGCCTCCCGGTAGCTGATATCGTAGGCTGTAGCGGCTTTGGGGGTGCTCCCTGTGAACTCCGTAGCAAGGCAAATTGGTGTGGAAACTCAGGCATGCATCTTCGTGGATTAGCCTATGAGCATTTTATTCCAGGACATTAACCCGCCGCCGTCGAGAATTCCTCGGCTTGTCGGCTATGGACTTGCCCTGATCTGCCTTGTGTGGGTGCTTCACGATTTTCACATCGTCAAAGCACTCCACGAGATCGCAGGTGTTAACTGGAGATGGGTGGCGCTCGGGGTGGCCTTTGATGTTCTTAGTTACGCCGTTCAGGGGGCGCGCTGGAAACTGCTGCTGAGCCCCTTCGGAAAAGTGCGCCTCACGCACACGATTCGCGCCGTGTACGCAGGTCTCTTCGCAAACGCTATTTTTCCGTTGCGGCCCGGCGAATTCTTGCGCAGCTACTTGCTTTCCAATTCGGAGCAAATCACGCTGGGGCGCGTGCTCGGCTCGGTGGGAGTCGAACGATTGGTTGATCTTGTCATTGCCACGGCCTCGCTCGCCGTCGTATCGCTACTGGTAGATTTGCATGGGCGGTTCGTTCGTATCGCGTACACACTGGCGATTGTAACGCTGGTATTGCTCAGCATCATCGTTCTCTTAATTTTATATCTAGAGATAAAGCTTGGCAGCAACCCGGCTCCAGAAGTCGTCAGCCGCCGCTTTTCCGGCAGGTTCATGGGCGCGCTGGTAGCCTTACACGCAATGGGTACCGCCCCAAGCTTCTATTCCGCCGTTCTGGCGTCCGTGCTCATGCCTGCGTGCCAGGTGCTGGGTCTGTGGGCGATGATGCAATCATATGGCCTGCATCTCTCGCTGATGGCTGCGGTCGTCGTGCTGCTGGTGATCAATCTGGGCGTCTCGCTTCCAAACGCTCCGGCAAATGTAGGCTCCTATCAATTCTTCTGCGTAGTGGGCCTCAGTGTTTTCCAGGTGGAGAAGACGACGGCAACCGGCTTCTCGTTTTTTGCATTCCTCGCGCTTACCCTTCCGATTGTGCTTTTGGGATTTGTGGCGTTACTGCGCAGCGGAATGTCGTTGCACTCGATGCGCGAGCAGGTCGCCGGCATTCCAGGCAAGGTTTCCAGCTCGAGTGCCTAGCATGAAGCTTTCGCCCGCCGCTCCAAAGAACCACTTTCGCACCTCTTCCTTATTTCGTTTTGGGAGCGGCATCGTGTCCGGTATATAGTTAAAGTTCGGCTCCGCGCGCTGGATCGAGCCTGTGGCAGAAGCTGCGGCAAAGCCGACTTCCCCCGCACGCCCACTCTGGCCCAAGGACGCGCGATTCGCATGGCTCAGGACATTAATAAGCATCTCGAACGGGCGCGACGCCACCTCGAGAAGAACAAGCTTCGCGAAGCCGCCGCTGAGTACCAGGCAGTGCTCGACGAAGACGCCGCGCACCAGGAAGCCGCGCAGGCGCTCGCCGATTTGTACACTCGCCTCAACGAGCCTACCCTTGCAGCCCCTTATTACGGCATCCAGTTTGACCGCCTCGTCGAAGCGGGGGACGTCGCCAAATCCTCTGCCGTCTTCACCCGCTTCCTTCGCAACTTTCCTCAGCTTCCTGACCGGCTGATGCGTTATGCGTTGCTCCTGCAGCGCCACAATCGCGCTACCGAGGCCATCGAGCAGTTCAACGCCGCGGCCGACATGTATCAGAAGGAGCAGCGCGGGATTGAAGCGCTGGCCTGCTTCGAAAGTATCGCGCTGCTGGACCCTGAAAACCCGGCGCGCCACGTCACGCTCGGCGAGCTGGCCGAACGCCTCGGCCACGGGGATCTTGCCACGCGAAGCTATCTCCGGGCGGGACAGCTCACCCAGGCTGTCGGCGCGCTCGATGAAGCGCTCGAGTATTTCGGGCGCGCGTATAAGTTATCGCCCGAGGATCGCAGCGGCTCGCTGCTTTTTGCCGAGGCGAAGTTGCGCAAAGGCGATGCCGAAGGCGCTGTCGCGCTGCTGGAACCGTTCTCGCCCAGCGATAAAGACACCACATTCCAGGCATTGTTCGGCGAAGCACTCTTGCGAACCGGGCGCCTTGACCGTGCGCGCGAAGTCTTTGAGTCCTACTACAAGCAGAAGCCGGATAGTTTCGCAAAACTCTTCGAGCTCGCTTCCGCCTACATCCGCGCGGGCGAGGACGAGAAAGCTGCCTCCGTTCTCGAGATGACCAAGGATTGGATGCGCGCAGCTCGCCGTGAGCCTGAACTGACTGCGCAGATGGATCGCCTTGTCGCGGTGCATACTGCTTCGCTGCCGCTGGCCGAGGTGGTTGCAAAGCTCTACGAAGAGTTGAACCGCGAAACGAAGTATTTTGACGCCCTCGTGCGCCTCTTCGACCTCTATCTGCTGGCGGGACGCCTGAAGGAAGCTTGCGACTCGCTCGATCGCCTCGTGGATATCGACCCGTACGACTACCGCAATCAAGAACGCATCTCAAACCTCGAAGGCAAAGCGGATCCCGCTTTCCTCCAGAATATTCTCGCGCGGGCAGCCAAAGCGGCCACTGTTTCTTCCCGCATTGACGGATTCGCCGGCGCCGGGTCCGAGCCAACATCCGCGGTACCCCTGTCCGAGGAAGCCCGCGCCCAGCAAGCGCTCGAAGACTTGATCGTTCAGGTAGAAATCTTCCTTCAATATTCGCTCCAAACGAAAGCGGTCGAACGCCTCGAGCGAATCGCCGAGCTTTTTCCCGGCCAGGAGGAAAGCAATGATCGCCTGCGCTCTCTCTACGAGCGCGCGAATTGGTGGCCGAAGGGCGTCTCGCCCAAGACGCTTGCGAGGCAACCGTCCGTCGCTGCTGCAACGCCTCTCGCCGTTCCTGCTAGCGCTGCTCCGGAGGCAGGCCCAGCGCCTTCCGCTGCGGAAACGCATCGCGACCTAGCGGCCATCGCGGAAATCAATCGCTTGATGTACCGCCAACCCACGCCGCGAGAAGTCCTTGCTACAACGGCTGCCGAGATTGCGAAGCATCTGAGCGTGAGCCGGTGCATTATCGCGGTGGGCGGTGCGGGAGAAATAGGGCAGCTGTGGGCCGAGTATTCGGTTCCCGGACTCCCGCGCGCGGACGCATCCGCCATCTCTTCCATTGTCGGGTTGCTTTCCAAGGCTTCGCCTGATCCTCTTGGCGGGATTGAGTTGAGCGCAGCGGAGGCGCCTGCTATGCGCGCTCTCGGGCTGGATTCTGCGCTGGGGGTCGTCCTCACCGACAAGGAAACGCAGGCTCCTGGCGGAACTCTCCTCGTGGGTGACGCAGCAGCCAGACGATGGAAGCCGAACGAGAGTTTTTTTCTTCAGGCCGTCGGTGATCAGCTCGTCCTTTCGGTGGATCACACGCGCTTGCGCTCCCTCGTCCGCTCGATGGCCGTTGCGGACGAAAAGACCGGCCTCCTCAGCCGCGGCGCATATCTCGATTGCCTGATGGTGGAATCAAATCGCGCGCGCGCGCAGGGCACGCAACTTTCACTTTTGATCCTTCACGTGGACCGCGGCGGCGAAATCCTGCGCCAGCACGGCGACGCTGCCGTGGACTATTACATCGAGCAACTGGCCCGCGCTCTTTCTTCCGCCGTCCGCCAGACCGATGTCGCGGTAAAATATACGGCGTGGTCGCTTGTGTTCATTCTCCCCGATACGGGTCTCGAAAACGCGCGTGCTCTTGCTGAGAAGTTGCGCCAGTTGGCTGCCACCGTGCATCCTTCATGGGGCGCGCAGGACTTGACCTTGAGCGCCGTCGTCGCCGAGGCCTCTTCGCGTCCCGGTGACGAAACGGAAGACCGCGTCACGGAATGGATCAATCGCGCCGAAGCGGGTCTCGACGATGCCCGCCAGCGCGGCGGAGATACCTTGGTGTCGCTCGCGACACCCTAGCAGGAAGGAAACATTGAAACATGTTTATAACCGATGCTGTGATTTTGCATGGCGCGCGCACTCCGATGGCGCGCTACATGGGCTCTTTCGATTCGACCAGTGCGATTGACCTTGCCGCCGTCGCGGGCCGTGAGGCCGTTCGACGCTCGGGCGCCGATCCCTCCGAATTCGACCATGTTATTTTCGGGAACGTCATGCAGACGAGCGCGGACGCTCTCTATGGTGCGCGTCACGTGGGACTGAAGGCCGGTCTCCCCGTTGAGACCCCGGCCGTGACCGTCAACCGCCTGTGCGGTTCAGGAATGGAATCCATCAGCCAGGCGGCGCAGCGGATTCTCTTGGGCGAGGCGAAGCTTGTTCTTGCAGGCGGCATGGAAAATATGTCGCAGAGTCCGCACGTGATTCGTGGCGCGCGCACGGGTTTCAGGCTGGGTGAAGGCAAGCTCGAAGATTCGTTGATGTCGGGCCTGCACGACACGTATTGCGGGTTCAGCATGTCCGAAACCGCCGAAAATCTCGCAGCCGAGCAAGGCATCACGCGCCGCGCGTCCGATGAATACGCGTTGCGCAGCCAGCAAGCCGCCGAAGCGGCGTTTCGCGCGTGCCGCGTGAAGGAAGAGATTGTTCCCGTCGAAGTGAAGAAGGGCAAGAAGACCATCACTGTCTCGGAGGACGATCACCGCCGTCCCGACACCACGATGGAAATTCTCGAATCGTTGCAGCCCGCGTTTCGCAAGGACGGCATCGTGACCGCCGGCAACGCGAGCGGAATCGTGGACGGCGCTGCCGCCGTCGTGATGACCCACGCAAAGATCGCGAAAGAGCGAGGCTGGAAGCCCATTGGGCGTATCGTTTCCTGGGCGTCTGCGGGCGTGCCGCCTCGCATCATGGGCATGGGTCCGGTTCCCGCGATTCAGAAGGCCCTCGCTCTTGCGGGCCTGAAGCTCGAGCAAATGGACCTCATCGAAGTGAATGAAGCCTTCGCCGCGCAATATCTCGCGGTGGAAAAATTGCTCGGTTTGAATCGCGATAAGACGAACGTCAACGGCGGCGCGATTGCTCTCGGCCATCCTCTCGCCGCGAGTGGAACCCGTCTTGTGTTGACGCTCCTCCTCGAGCTCCGGCGGCGCAACGCGCGTTACGGCGTGGCGAGCGCTTGCATCGGCGGAGGGCAGGGAATCGCGGTCGTTGTAGAATCTCTTGCGTAATCCTGAGGCGCCGTCCGGCGCTGGCATGCTTTCATCCGGGAGGAAGTGGAATGCCGATTGAGAAAGTGGGAGTGGTGGGATGCGGCTTGATGGGCTCTGGAATCGCGCAGGTGGCCGCGCAGGCGGGTTGCCAGGTTATCGTTCGCGAGGTGTCTCAGCAGCTCGTTGATAAGGGCCTGCAATCCATTGAAAAAAATCTCGAGCGCCTCGTTGAGAAGGGCACGCTGAGCGCTTCGGAGCGCGATCAAATTCGCGGGCGCCTGCGCGGCACGACCAGTCTCGAGGATTTCAAGGATCGCGACCTCGTGCTCGAAGCGATTATCGAGCAATTGCCCGCGAAGAAAGAACTCTATGGCGCGCTCGATAAAATCTGCCCACCCACCACAATCTTTGCAAGCAATACGTCCTCGATTTCGATCACCGAAATGGCAGTCGTAACGAAGCGGCCGGAACGGTTTTTCGGCATGCACTTTTTCAACCCCGTTCCGGTGATGAAGCTCGTCGAAGTGATTCGCACGATCGCAAGTGACCCTAAAGTCTTCGACGAGATGGTCTCGTTTGGAGCGAAGCTCGGCAAGACGGTGGTGCGCACGACCGATCGCACCGGGTTCATCGTCAACCGGTTGCTTGTGCCTTATTTGCTTGATGCCGTGCGCGCGTTGGAAGAGGGCGTAGGTTCCATCGAGGATATCGACAACTCGATGAAGCTTGGGTGCGGGCACCCCATGGGACCGCTCACGCTGCTCGATTTCGTGGGTCTCGACACCACGCATTACATTGCAAACATCATGTTCGATGAATTCAAGGAAAAGCGCTTCGCTTCGCCGCCGCTGCTCAAGCGCATGGTTCTTGCGGGATGGAACGGCAGAAAATCTGGCCGCGGCTTTTACGATTACGCGGACCCCGCGAAACCGAAACCGATGCAATTGGGCTGAAGCCCAAAACTCGAATACGAAAAGGGAAGGCATCCGATGGCTTACGAGAACTTGCTTTACGATGTGAAAGATCAAATCGCGCGCATCACGTTCAATCGTCCGAATGTCTTGAATGCCCTGAACCCGAAAACCATAGATGAATTCGGCGATTGCCTGAACGCGGCCCGCCGCGATGATTCCGTCCGCGTCCTCATACTTACCGGCGCGGGCGAAAAAGCCTTCGTTGCCGGCGCCGACATCAACGACCTGGCGAAGCACACGGCCGTTGACGGCAAGGAGCACTCGGTCCACTCGCAGGAAATTCTTCATCGCCTGGAGATCATGGGCAAGCCCTCCATCGCGGCGATCAATGGCTTTGCGCTCGGTGGTGGCTGCGAGGTCGCGCTCGGATGCACGATCCGCATCGCTAGCCGCAACGCGAAAATTGGCCAGCCGGAAGTGAAGCTCGGTATCATTCCGGGATTCGGCGGTTCGCAGCGGCTTCCGCGGCTTTGCGGAAAAGGCATGGCGCACGAACTGATCCTCACGGGCGAAATGATCACCGCCGAAGAGGCTTTGCGCATCGGACTCGTGAATCGCGTTGTCGAGCTGGCGGATCTGATTCCCACCGCGGAATCCATTGCGAAAAAAATTGCCGCCAATGCGCCGCTCGCTGTGAAGTACGCTATGGAAGCGATCGAGCACGGCATGGAGATGACCCAGGAAGAAGGCCTATTCCTCGAATCCGCCTTGTTCGGCCTGTGTTGCGCCACGGAAGACATGCACGAAGGCACGCGCGCGTTTATCGAAAAGCGGCCTGCGAAATTTCGGGGACGCTGACGGCACCATGGCCCAGAATTTCAAATCCTCGGTCACGAGAGCCGGCCTCAACGCCGCCGGCTTTCACTTTGGCATCGTTGTGAGCCAGTTCAACAGCTTCATCACCGATAGGCTTCTCTCCGGTGCGCTCGAAGCGCTCGAACGCTCGGGCGCCGGCGAGAAGCAGATTGAAATCGTGCGCGTGCCGGGATCGTTTGAGCTTCCCATCGCCGCGAAAAAACTCGCCGCCACGCGCCGCTGCGATTCCATCATCTGCATCGGGTGCATCCTGCGCGGCGAGACCTCGCATTACGATCACGTTGCCTCGGAAACCGCGCGCGGCATTCAGCTCGCACAGCTCGATACGGGCGTGCCCATGTCGTTTTGCGTCCTCACCTGCGACACGCTCGAACAGGCCATTGATCGCGCCGGCCTCAAAGGCGGCAACAAGGGATTCGAATCGGGGCTCGCCGCCATCGAGATGGCGCAGCTTTCGCGCAAACTGGCAAGCAAGCCCTCGAAAAACTCCGATGGCAAACCCCGTCGCGGGAAACGCCGTTAGCATGACGCTGCGGCACAAATCGCGCGAGTTCGCCCTCCAAATGCTTTTCGAATGGGACATGGCTCATCAGAAGCCGGCGCGAATCCAGCAGCACTTCTGGAAGTCGGCGCGCGCCGCCGATTCCACGCGCAGGTTTGCGAACCAATTATTTGAAGGCGCGGTGGCCGAGGCGGATTCGAGCGACAAGCTTGTCGAGAAGCTTTCGGAAAACTGGCGGTTCGACCGGCTCGCAACCGTGGATCGCAATATTCTGCGTATGGCGATTTACGAGATTCGCTTTGCGACCGCACCGCCGAAAGTCGTGATTAACGAAGCGCTCGAGCTCGCCAAGAAATTCTCCTCGGCCGATGCCCCCGCCTTTCTGAACGGCATTCTCGACGCCGCGCGAAAGAGACTCGAAGCCTAGCTCAAGGTTCAAAGGTTTTGTCGCGCAATCGAAGGCAGCTCTTACGCGTCGATGTGGCCTTCGAAGATGCGCACGGCGGAGCCGCTGACTTTGGGGACTAACCGGCCGCGCTCGGCGCCGACTTCCACGTGAATCTCGCTCGGGCGCCCCATTTCGACTCCCTGCGTGATGCGCAGAGTCTCCCCCGCGCCCAAGCGGCCGTGCTTCACCAGGTACGCGCCCAGCGAGCCGCCCGCTGATCCTGTCGCTGCATCTTCGAGTAGGCCCCAGGGCAACATTCCTCGCGCAAACGCTTTTCCACGCGCACCGGGCGTAAAGCAATAGGCCATCGTGGCGTGGCGCGAAATCAACTGCGCGAGCGCGCGCATATTCATGTGGATTTTCGCGAGAGTGCTGCGGTTTTTCACCGGCACGATCATGTTGGAGATTCCGGTGGAAACGAATTCGAGCGGCAGGTCCGACGCGAAATCGCCGGGTTTCAGTCCGAGCGCTGCCGCCAGGGCAGCGCGGTTCACGCCGGCACCCACAAACTTCGCTGGTTTTTGGGTCATGGTCACCAGCTTGGGCCGTCCGTCGTGAAACGTGAATTCGACCGGAAGAATTCCCGCGCCGGTCTGCTGCAGCACGTGAACTTGTCCCTCCGACGCAGGTACTACTCCGAGTTCTGCGAGCAAGAACCACGTGCCGATAACGGGATGCCCCGCGAACGGCAATTCGCGCGTGGTCGTGAAAATGCGCAGACGCGCGAGCGCCCGATTGTTCGTGGGCCGCTGCACGAAAACCGTCTCGCAGAGATTCATCTCGCGTGCAATGGCCTGCATTGCGGATTGCGACAGGCCATCGCCGTCGGTAACCACGGCAAGCGGATTTCCTTGGAAGGGTTTCGAAGTAAAGACATCGAGTGTGTAGAGCCGCCGTCTCATGCTTTGCGCTTTCCTTCCTGGTGCAGGTTCCCCTGAGCTTCCGCCCTACATCCGTTCGAGTTCTACCAGTGTGCGTTCGTTGCGCACGTTCCCGGTGTTGAGCGTCGTCTTCGGCTCAAGAAGAACCACGTGGGCTTCCCCGCCTTCCGCCACCGGCATGTGCTCCACGCCTTTCGGCACGATGATGAATTCGCCGGGCTCGACCATCACGTCGCGCTCGCGGAACCGCATGCGCATGCGTCCCTTGAGGACGAGAAAAAGCTCGTCTTCCTTGTCATGGTGATGCCAGATGAATTCGCCCTGAAACTTCACAATCTTTACGTAGGAATCGTTCAGTTCGCCGACGATCTTGGGGCTCCAGTATTCATTCACCTTCGAAAGCTTGTCCTCCAAATTCACGGCTTCCATGTGTGTGTTTCTCCCCCTAGAGGTTCCGCACAAGCGACGTGACTTCGTCGAGCACGCGCCGCGTTGTTTCCGCCTGCGTTGTCTCCGAGTAAATTCGCAGCATGTGCTCGGTCCCGGAGGCCCGCACCAGCACCCAGCCAATCTCGCCCAGATACACTTTCACGCCGTCGAGATCCTCGTGGCGAACAACCGGCCAATCGAGCAGACGCCTGCGCTCGGCGTTCGCGAAGTAAGCGAGCGCCTTTTCCTTCTGGCCCGCTTTCACCGTTAGATCGACGCGGCCATAATGATGCTCGCCGAATTCCCGGTGCAGCATCGCCACGAGTTCTCCCAGGCGCTTCCCGTGCCACGCCATCACTTCCGCAAGCAGCAGCGCACTCACGGTTGCGTCGCGCTCCGGAAGATGCAGTTTCGTGCCGATCCCGCCGCTCTCTTCGCCGCCGAGGAGAATGTCACTTTCCAGCATACGGTCGCAGATGTACTTAAATCCAATCGGCGTCTCCCACACCTTCCTGCCAAATTGGGCGGCAATCTTATCGATCATTTTCGTGGTGGAAAAAGTCTTCGCCACATCGCCCGCGAGCTTTCGCGTGCCTGCCAGATACCACAGCAGAATCGAGAAAATCTGGTGCGGCGTGATGAAGGTGCCGTCGGTGTCGATCGCGCCAATGCGGTCCGCGTCGCCGTCGAACGCGAACCCCGCATCGTAGCGTCCATCGCGAACTGCGCTGCGAAGCGCTTCCACGTGAGGCTCAATCGGCTCCGGGTTCACGCCGCCGAAAAGCGGATCGCGCGTGCCGCGGATTTCCTCGCATTCGATCCCGTTCCTCCGGAAGAGATCGCGCAGCAATCCACGGCCCGCTCCGTGCATGGGATCAATCATGAACCGGAACTTCGCGGCGCGCAGGCGGTCCCAATCCACGAGGCCATTGAGCGTTTCGAGATACGGCGTGCGGACATCGAGCGAGTGAATGAGGTCCTTTCGCGGCGGCAAGGCAGGGATTCCGTCGCGAAGGACTTTTTTCAGCTCTTCCTCGATTTGCCTGACAATCGCGGGCGACGCCGAACTGCCGTAGCTTGCTTTGTACTTCATGCCGTTCCAGCGATAAGGATTGTGGCTTGCGGTAATCTGGATTCCGCCGGCGGCGCCGCGAAGACGAACGAGAAGCGAAATCGCGGGCGTGGGGCAGGCGTCCGTTGCAAGCCACACAGGCGTGCCGGTGGCGGCGACCGTTTCGGCTGCGATTCGCGCAAAGGTCTCCGAACCGAATCGCGTGTCGTAGCCGACAAGAATCCCGGCGCCGGGTGTTTCGGCACGCACCGCGTAGCGCGCGATCGCGTGGGCTACTTTCGCGACGTTTTCGTTCGTGTAATCTTCGGCGATAACGCCGCGCCAGCCGTCCGTGCCGAATTGAATTTGGCTCACGGTGGAGAAGTATAAACGATTACTTAGCAGCTCTTAAGCTACTTCAGTGGAGCTCACATGGATTGGCGTAAGAACTTAGAGCAGTTTGCTGCCGTGATTTATTTCGAGCCATTTGACGATCTTGCCTACATCCTGCGAACGGTCGCGGGGACAAAGCAGCAGCGCGTCGTTGGTCTCCACTAAAATGAGATCGTGGACGCCAATCGCAGCGACGAATTTCCTTGGACTCCAGAAATAATTTCCCGAGGCGTCGAGCATGAACGACGGTCCCGCCGATACATTCGCTCCGGCTTTGCCGGCTAGAAGTTCGTAGACCGCAGCCCACGAGCCGATGTCGCTCCAGCCAATTCGCGCGGGAATCACGGAGACTTGCGCGCCGGAGGCGCGCGATCGCGTAGCCGGCTCCATCACGGCGTAGTCCACGGAAATGTTTTCGAGGCGCGGATAGATCCGGCGCTGCGCCGAAGTGTACCGGGGCGTGCCGATCGACTTCCCGAGTTCGCGGAGCGCCGCGTGCGTGGCGGGAAGAAAACGCTCGAGAGTTTCCAAGAACGTGGAGACGCGCCAGAAAAACATCCCGGCGTTCCACAGGTATTTTCCGGACGCCATATAGCGCCGCGCCAACGGCAACGCCGGCTTTTCGGTGAACCGCACTACAGAGTACGCCTGGACGCCCGCAAAGCGCGAGGAAAGCGAGCCGCGTTCGATGTAACCATAGCCGGTCTCAGGCCGCGTGGGAGGAATGCCCAGCACCACGAGCGCTCCCGGCGTTCGCGCGAACTTCAGCGCGGCGCTGACGAGCGCGCGAAAGTGAGAGGCATCGGCGACGTAGCTATCTGCGGGAAAAATCCCCATGATCGCGTCGCCGCATTCATGCGCGAGATGGATGGCCGCCAGGCCGATCGCGGCGGCAGTATTGCGGCCGGCAGGTTCCGCCAGGATGTGGGAGGCAGGAACGCCGCGCAGTTCCTTGTGCACGGCAGGCGCTTGCTTGAGGTTCGTCACTGCCCAGAAATTCCGCAGTCCAAAGACGGGCTGGAGGCGCTCGACCGTTTCCCGCAGCATTGTTCGCGGTCCGGCGATGTTGAGGAGCTGTTTCGGCGTGCGCATGCGGCTGCGAGGCCAGAAGCGCGTTCCTCTTCCTCCGGCGAGCAGCACTGCACAAATGGGAAGTGTTTCGCGGTTGCCGCGCTCTCTCACGGGTGCACCAGGTGCGACCATGCCGCCTCGGGAATCCGCCGATCGGTGAGGCGGCGGGCGAATTCCTTCGTACCTGCAGGGACATAGGTGCGCAAGAGCGTGGTGCTCGATCCGGGATCGAGTTCATAGGCGCCGAGCGCCGCTGGGACGATCCACACCTGCATGCCGGAATAATTCACGTGATTTCCGCCCCACCAAATGCTGCCCGTGCCTTCGAGGAAAATCAGGATGTCGAAATGTTCGAGTGACGTTGCTGCCGCGAACCGCTGTGTGAATTCCCATTTTTCCGTCGCGAAATAGCGGCATGCGGCGAAATAAGTTTCCGTGACGGCGGCGTGCTGTATGCACACCGGTTCGATTTTCCCGCCGCTCTGCTTGCCGAAATGGATCACGCCGAGAGCTTTTTCGATGTGCAGCGCGCGGGGCTGGCCCTTCGGGTCGCGACGATTATAATCGTACACGCGATAGGTAATGTCGGAATGCTCTTGAATCTCGCACAGGACCAGCCCTGGGCCGATCGTATGCGCTGTTCCGGAAGGAACAAAAATCGCGTCGCCCGCCCGCATGGGTACATGTTGCAGGCATTGCTCCGCCGTATTCTCCGCGATGGCGCGCTTGAATGTTTCGAGGGTTACATCCGGGTTTACGCCCACCATTACTTCCGCGCCGGGCCGCGCGCGGACGGCATACCACATCTCGGTTTTGCCCTTGCCGCCGGCGGCGCTTTCATGGCGCGCGGCATATTCATCGCTGGGATGCACCTGCACGGAAAGTTTGTCTTCTGGGAAAATGAATTTCACGAGAATCGGAAACGGCCCATCGCGCCCGACCTGTGTTCCGGCCCACTCGACGGGCATCGCCGGCCATGCTTCACCAAGCTTTTTCCCGGCGAAAGGTCCGTCCGCGAATACGCAATCACTGCCGCTCATCCAGGCTTCGCCGAGAGGCTCCGCGAGATTCGATTTTTCCGGGAAGAATGGCGCGAGAGAGTAGGAGCCCCATGGACGCGGGCTGAAAACGGGTTTGAGGTGCGCCGGACAAAGAATCACGTTGTCTGGCCGAAAAAGTGAGTGAGCCTTCGCAGGCCTTCGTCAATTCGTTCCACGGAGGTGGCGTAGGAAATCCGCAGATGCCCGGGCGCGCCGAAGGCTTCGCCGGGAACGACGGCAACGTGCTCGCGTTCGAGAAGCTGCCGTGCCACGGCGGATGTATCTGCCGCGCGCACGCCGAGATGCGAGGAAACATTGGGAAAAATATAGAACGCGCCCTGCGGGGTGGTGCAGGTAACGCCGGGAATCGCGCGGATCCCCGCAAGGATGCGTTCGCGGCGGCGTCCATATTCGGCGAGCATCGTTCCCACAGAATCCATCGGTCCGCGCAACGCTTCAAGAGCGGCGTACTGAACGATCGAAACGGGATTCGAAGTGGACTGGCTAGCCAGCTTCGTCATCGCCTGGATCAGCGGCTGCGGCGCGAGCGCGTAGCCCATTCGCCATCCGGTCATCGCAAATGTTTTTGAGAGCGATCCGGCGACGATCAATTGTTCCTTGGCGCCCGGAATGCTTGCCACCGAAAAGGGCCGCGCTTCGCCGTACACAAAATGCGAATAGCATTCATCCGAAAGCAGCCATACACTGCGGCGCTTGCAGACATCGAGAATGCGGGCGAATTCATCCCGCGGAATCACGGTCCCCGTGGGATTGTTCGGTGAATTCGCGATCACAATACGTGTTTTCGGCGTGATCGCTTTTTCCACGGCCGCCGCGCGCAGGCAGAAATTATCCTCCGCGCTCGTTTCGACAAACACCGGTTTTCCACCGGCATACTTCACAATGTCCGGGTAGCTCACCCAGTACGGCGCGGCAATCACCACTTCGTCGCCTGAATTGATGAGCGAGCAAACTGCGTTGAAGATGGCCTGCTTGCCTCCGACCGTGACGATGCATTCCGCCGGTTGGTAGGACGACCCAAGCTGCGCCGCGTGCCAATCGCAAATTGCCTGGCGCAGCGGGGCGATGCCCGCCGACGGCGTGTATTTCGTACGATTTTCTTCGAGCGCCTTGATTGCGGCGCGCTTGATATGCTCCGGCGTGGGGAAATCCGGCTCGCCGGGACCAAAATCCACCACATCGATCCCTCGGGCCTTATATTTTTCCGCTTCCATCAGCACCGCCATCGTCGGCGAGACGTCGATGCGGCTCACGCGGTCGGCGAGTTGCAGAACTTGCTCCATTTTTGTCCCCGCAGAAGGTTCCATTCGAGATCCTCGAGTTTGGCGATTGCCGCCTTGCGTTCCAAAACGCGGCGCCTTGTTACCTCACCTTTGCGCGCAGCTTTTCCGAGACCATCGGCGGCACCAGGTCCTTCAAGCGATCCAGGCCACCGAGCCGCGCAAGTTCCTTCACCAGCCGCGAGCTTAAATAGCTGTATGCCTCGCCCGGCAGCATGAAGACAGTTTCGATTTCCGGCTCGATCTTGCGGTTCATCGTCGCCATCTGGAGCTCATATTCGTAGTCGGAGACGGCGCGGATTCCGCGCACCACCACGCTGGCGCTTTTCGCGCGCGCGTAGTCCATCAGCAAACCGTCAAAGAGGTCCACTTCGACGTTCTTCCATCGAAAGGTGACGGCCTCGAGCATCTCAACCCGCTCGGATTCGGCAAACAGAGCGTCTTTTTCGAGATTGCGCGCGACTGCCACGACGAGCCGGTCGAAAATGGCTGCGGCGCGGGCGATCAAGTCGAGGTGGCCGTTCGTCACGGGATCAAACGATCCCGGGTAAATCGCGACGACAGGCTTGGTTCTCGCGGAATCCATTAAGGACGCCATTCTAACGGATTGTGTTCGAAATTTATAGAATGGCCGCAGGGAATTCTCCGACCGGAAACAGGCCAAATTTGCTGGCCTAGCATCCACGATGCATTCCCTCAGGCTCCTCATCGTCGTTTCCATTTAACTGCGCCAGATGGCATTTCGCACCCCCTTTGCAACAATTGGCTGAAGGTTCGTTGACTAAGAATTGACTAAGGCGACTAAAATGGTCGTGATTTAAGACTATAGCTTACTTGGGCTTGGGGGCCTTTGTTAGACTTGACATTGGCAGTGGCTTGGGGCTAGAATTCAATTGCGACTAAATTAGTCGTATTTCACTCAGATGTTGAAGCTATCGAAAAAGTCGGACTATGGGCTGATCGCGCTGAAGTATCTCGCGATGCAAGACAGGGCGGATTCCTCGAGCGCTTCGGACATCGCCGGAATTTACGGCATGTCGGTTCCCTTGATGGCGAAAGTGCTCCAGAAATTGGCTAAGAACGGACTCGTGACAGCACGGCACGGTTCTGCTGGTGGGTACGCACTAGCGCGGCATCCATCGCAGATATCAGCGCTTGACGCGATCCGCGCGATTGACGGGCCGCTGTTTATCACTTCCTGCGTGACGTCGCACGGGGACTGCGATCTATCCACAACGTGCTCGATCCGGGAGCCGCTTCGCCGGGTGAACGACAGCATCCTGGATGTGCTGGCAAAAGTCACAATTTCGAAAATGAGCGACGACGCACCGCTGACTGAGGTCGTCGAGCTAAGGGTTTAGGGGGAAAGTATGGCGATCAAGCTACCGATTTACATGGACAATCACGCGACCACGCCGGTGGATCCGCGCGTCGTCGAGGCGATGCTGCCCTATTTCACGGAGAAATTCGGCAACGCCGCGAGCCGCAACCACGAATTTGGCTGGAAGGCCGAAGAGGCGGTGGAAACCGCCCGCGGACAAATCGCCCGGCTGATCAACGCCACGCCGAAAGAAATCGTTTTTACGAGCGGAGCCACCGAATCCACGAATCTCGCGATCAAGGGCGTCGCGGAAATGTATCGGGAGAAGGGCAACCACATCATTACGCAGGTCACCGAGCACAAGGCCACGCTCGATACATGCAAGCGCCTCGAGAAGTACGGCTATGAAGTCACGTACCTGCCGGTTGAAAAGGACGGCCGCATCAATCTAGATGAGCTTCGCCGCGCGATCACTCCGAAAACAATTCTGATCTCGATCATGTACGCGAACAACGAAATCGGAGTCGTCCAGCCCGTGGAAGAAATCGGGAAGATCGCGAAAGAAAAGGGCATCTTCTTTCATTGCGATGGAGTGCAGGCCGTCGGCAAAATCCCGGTGGACGTGCAGAAAGACGGCATTGACCTGCTCTCGATTTCCGCCCACAAGATTTACGGGCCCAAGGGAGTCGGCGCGTTGTACGTACGCCGCAAGAACCCGCGCGTCCAGCTTTCTGCCATCATTGATGGCGGCGGGCACGAGCGCGGCATGCGTTCCGGCACGCTGAACGTGACCGGGATCGTCGGCCTCGGCAAGGCCTGCGAGCTTTGCATGAACGAAATGCAGGCCGAAACCGTAAAGCTGCGCGGCTTTCGCGATCGTCTAACCAAGTCGATCATGAGCCGCCTGGACGAAACATTCATCAACGGCTCGATGGAGCATCGCCTCCCGCACAGCATCAACATCAGCTTTGCGTATGTCGAAGGCGAATCGCTGCTCATGGGCATCAACGACATTGCCGTCTCGAGCGGCTCAGCTTGCACTTCGGCCACCCTCGAGCCCAGCTACGTTCTCAAGGCGCTTGGGGTCGGAGAGGACTTGGCGCACACGTCGATTCGTTTCGGTATCGGCCGTTTCAACACGCAGGAAGAAGTGGACTACGTCGCCGATCGAGTCGTGGAGACAGTCACTCGCCTGCGCGAACTTTCGCCGCTTTACGAAATGGCGAAAGAAGGCGTGGATTTGAGCAAGATGAAGTGGGTTGCCGCTGCGGAGTAACGGCCGCACAGGATTTGAGAATTAAAGGAGAGAGCAGACATGGCATACAGCGATAAGGTGATCGAGCACTATAACAATCCGCGCAACGTCGGTTCGCTCGACAAGAAAGACCCGAACGTGGGTACGGGACTTGTCGGCGCGCCGGAATGCGGCGACGTCATGAAGCTACAGATGAAGGTGAACCCTGAAACCCGCGTCATCGAAGAGGCGAAGTTCAAGACCTTCGGATGCGGCTCGGCGATCGCCAGCTCCTCGCTGGCCACCGAGTGGGTAAAGGGCAAGACGGTCGAGGAAGCGCTCTCGATCAAGAATACGGACATCGTCCGCGAGCTCGCTTTGCCGCCGGTAAAGATCCACTGCTCGGTGCTGGCGGAAGACGCCATCAAGGCCGCGCTGTCGGATTGGAAGAAGAAGCAGGGCGAGGAAGCGAAGCCGGCTGAGTCCGCGGCGCACCACTAGGCCGCTGTTCTGCCGTTGGGGAACACACGATGATTCACGTGACTGAAAAGGCCGCGGCGAAGATTCGCGAGCTACTGCAAAAGGACGGCGTGCCCGAATCGGGCGGCCTGCGTGTGGGTGTGCAGGGGGGCGGCTGCTCGGGATTGTCTTACGCCATGCGGCTTGAGACGGAAGCGCGCAACCGTGACAAGGTGTTCGAAGAAAATGGCGCGCGCATCTTTGTGGACGCGAAGAGCTATCTCTACCTCCACGACACTACGCTCGACTACATCGAAGACCTGATGAAGCAGGGATTCGTCTTTCAGAATCCGCAGGCCGCGCGGAGTTGCGGTTGTGGGAGTTCCTTCACCGCCTGAGATTCCTTCCGGGATCAGCGGCGAATTGTATCCCTCGCGCCGCGAAACGTTGAAAGCAAAATCACCATGAGTGTTACGCAGCCACAAACAACTCGAACAGATGCCACCACCGCGGCGAAGTGCTGGAACTGCGGCGCCGCAAGCGCCGGCCCGCACTTTTGCCCCTCGTGCCGAAAAATTCAGCCGCTGCCTGCGGGCACGGACTATTTCGCGTTCTTCGGACTGCCGCAACAGCTCACGCTTGACTCCACGGTGTTGGAAAATGAGTTCCACAAGCTGAGCTGGAAGCTGCACCCCGATAATTTCGTGCGCGCGAGCGAATTCGAGCGCAATCTCTCGCTCGAACTCTCCTCGCAACTGAACGACGCATACCGCACGCTGAGCGAGCCGATCGCTCGCATCGAGTATTTGCTTGCGCATCTCGGCGTGCGCAAAGAGGGCGCGACGAAGCAGCAAGCTCCGCCGGAATTGCTCGAGGAAGTCTTCGAGTTGAACGAATCGCTCGACGAGCTGCGTCAGGCCCGTGCCGATGGTGGCGACACCGCGTCACTGCGAGAACGTTTGGGCGAGGCGAAGAGCAATTTTCAAGACAAGCTCGCGGAAGTAGACGATGGACTTGCCGTCGCGGGCCGCGAGTGGGATGCCGCGCTCGCCGCAAACGCGGATCCATTGAAACAGGCCGCGCTCCTTTCCAGGATGAACGACGTCATCAACCGCCGCAGCTACATTCGGAATCTCGTTGCGAGCGTGGCTAAAGAATTGGCTGAGGCCTAGGAATATGGCGCGCACCGTGGGCATTGATTTGGGGACCACTTTCAGCCTGGTCGCACACCTTGATCCTGCGACCGGGACGCCGAAGTGCATTCCGGGTCCATATGGTTCCACGCTCTGCCCATCCGTCGTCAGTGTTGATGGGGAGGGAAAAATTATTGTCGGCGAGCCGGCGCGTCAGCTTCTGCTCACCCAGCCCGAGCGCACGATCTATTCCGTGAAGCGATTGATGGGCCGCGGCGTCGACGACATTCAGGATGAGCTGCGCCTGTTCCCGTTCCGCATAGATTCCTTGAGCCGCAACGTTATTCGCGTCCGGCTAGGCGACAAGCTGTTCACTCCGCCGGAAATTTCCGCGTTCATTTTGCGCGAGCTGAAATCCTGGGCGGAGAATCATTTTGGCGAACCTGTGGAACGCGCCGTGGTCACCGTTCCGGCGTATTTCAACGACGCGCAGCGCCAGGCCACGAAGGATGCCGGCCGCCTTGCCGGCCTTGAAGTTTTGCGCCTCGTCAACGAGCCGACCGCCGCCGCCCTCGCTTATGGCTTGCACGAGCAGAAACGCGGCCGCGTGGCCGTGTACGATTTTGGCGGCGGCACGTTCGACATTTCGATACTCAAGCTGATCTCGACCAGCGAAGGCGACATCTATCAAGTGCTTTCGACCAATGGCGACACGCACCTCGGTGGAGACGACATTGACAATGCATTGCTCGAACGCATGCGAGCCACCATTTCCGAATTGCACAATGTGGACCTATCTGCGCATCCGGAAGCGGCCCAGGAAGTTCGCAAGCGAGTGATCGCCGCCAAGCACGAGCTTTCGGCGAAAGACTCCGTTTTACTCAGCTTCAAGCTCCCCGGGGGCGGCGTCGTGCAGCAAGTCATCAACCGCGCTGATTTCGAGAAATGGATCGAGCCGATCGTCGCGCGCACCATGGAACCCGTCCGCCACGCGCTCGCGGACGCGAAGCTTGCACCCGCCGAGATTGACGAAGTGGTTTTGGTCGGCGGCTCTACGCGCATCCCGCTCGTGCGCAGGACGGTCGGCGAATATTTCGAGCGTCCGCCTCACTGCGAGCTGGACCCCGACGAAGTCGTCGCTCTGGGTGCCGCCGTGCAGGCGAACATTCTCGAGGGGGGCGTCAAGACTATGCTTCTGCTCGACGTCACGCCGCTATCCCTCGGCATCGAAACCATGGGCGGGGTCGTCGCGAAAATTATTCCGCGCAACTCGACCATTCCCGCAAGCGCGCAGGAACTGTTCACCACCGGCGTCGAGAATCAGACGGCAATCGACGTCCACATCCTGCAGGGCGAACGCGAGCTGGCGAAAGATTGCCGGTCGCTCGCACGCTTTCAACTGAAAGTTCCGCCCGGGCCCGCGGGCCTCGCGCGCGTCGAAGTGAAATTCCTCATAGACGCGAACGGCATCCTGCAGGTCGCCGCGCGCGATCTGAAGACGGATGCTCAGCAAGTGCTTGAGGTGCAGCCCAGCTACGGCCTTTCTGACGATGAAATCGAGCGCATGCTCGAAGAGTCCATCGAGTTTGCCGAAGAGGACTTCGCCAATCGCCAAGTGATCGAAGCGCGCACCGAGGCCGAAACGATTCTCAACGCAACGGAAAAAACCTTGCGTGACCCTCGTTCGAGCGAGCTTTCGGCCGGCGAGCGCCGCTCAATCGACGGCGCGGTTTCGCATCTACGCTCGGCCGTGGCCGGGACGGATTACAAGCTCATGCGTCAGTGCATTGACGAACTGAACCAGGCAACCATGCGCTTCGCCGAGATCTTGATGAATAGCGCTCTGCAAACAGCCGTGCAGGGAAAACGGCTCGAAGACGTGTAGCGTCAGCGCTGGCGCCGGCGATGCGCCGGACGTTCTCGGCTTTCGTAGCGGCGGCGTTCTGGCCGCCATCTTGTTTTCATTACTGTTGAACCGAGGAGCAACAAAATGGGCGGCAAGAATCCCTATATCGAAGAAGTTAAATTCACGCCCGCGGCGAAAAAGTTCAAAGTAACTTTCGTCAGGGATGGCAAGCCTATCGAAATCGACCCGGAGAAAATTCCGTACGGTCACGACGGCTTGCCCGGCAGCATCCTTGATATCTCGCAGGGTTTTGGCAAAGGGCTGGACCACGCGTGCGGCGGCGTCTGCGCCTGCTCCACATGCCACGTGATCGTTCACCAAGGTCTGGAAAGCTGCAACGAGGCGACCGATGCCGAGCTCGACCAGCTCGATGAAGCTCCCGGCGTCACGCCGAAGTCGCGCCTCGGCTGCCAGTGTGTCCCGGATGGCACGAAGGATCTCGTCGTTGAAATTCCCGAGTGGAATAAGAATTACGCCAAGGAAGCCGACCACTGAAGTGCCGGCTCCTTGTTTTATAACGGCGGCCGGCAGGCCGCCATCTTGGGTTTGCCTTTTGTGGGGGCCAGAGGAACTCATGCCAAACACATTCGATTGGGATAACGCCGAAGAAATCGGCATCCAGCTCGCCGAAAAACATCCCGACACCGACCCGCTCACTGTTCGCTTTACGGATCTCCACAAGTGGGTCATTGAACTTCCCGGCTTCGCGGGCGACCCCAAGCTTTCGAACGAAGGCAAACTCGAAGCCATCCAAATGGCCTGGCACGAAGAATTTCAGGACCGGCAAAGCTAGAGCTGCCGAATTGTAGGGGCACAGCATGCTGTGCCCGTGCGCTGCATCGCATTGGGATCTAGAATCAGGCAATCGACATCACGTGCGCGGAGGGAGAGGAATCCAATGGAAATCAGCCCGGCCATGGAAGACCTTCGTTACCCGATCGGCAAATTTCAGCGGCCGGAAAGCTTGACGGAGGCGCAGCGCCGCGAATTTATTGACGCCATCGCTGCCGCACCGGCGAGGATGAACGCCGCCGTCGCAGGCCTCAGCGCCGCGCAACTCGATACGTTCTACCGTCCCGGTGGCTGGACCGTCCGCCAGCTCGTTCACCACGTTCCCGACAGCCATATGAACGCCTATATGCGTTGCAAACTTGCGCTCACCGAGAACGAACCAACGATCAAGCCCTACGACGAAGGAGCATGGGCGGAGCTCGCAGACTCCAAGTCTGCGATCGAGCCGTCGCTCGCGCTGCTCGGGAACCTGCACGAACGCTGGGTGCTGCTGCTTCGCTCGCTGGGGCCGTCGGACTGGCCGCGCAAGTATCGCCACCCCGAGCACGGAGCCATGATGTCCCTGGATGCCACACTCGCGCTCTACTCCTGGCACGGCCGCCATCACGTCGCGCACATCACTTCGCTCCGCGAACGCAATTCCTGGCGCTAAGTGGCCCTATTTTCCGTCACCGCTGCCGGTGTCATTCCGCATCATTTTTGCTAAACTGGCAGCGCCTCGTTTCTCACCCGGCGGCGCTATGGTGCAACGGTTAGCACGCGGCCCTTTCAAGGCCGAAATACGGGTTCGATTCCCGTTAGCGCTACCAAATCCTCGACGCGAAGGGGACAGCCTCTCATCCTCTTGCCCCGCTAAACTCTGTTTGATTTGTGGAGGAAAGAAGAGCAGGGCTTTACGGCGAAGTGCCACGACATACTATTTCTCGCTGTCTCCTGTGAATTTGCGGAGGGCGTCATCCAATCGCGCGAGCTCGGTTTCGAGCCTCGTGCCAAGCGCACCGGCTCCCTCGAGGCGCTCATCGCGCGCCATTTCTTCCAACTCCCGGGCCGTTTCGACAGCACTCTTCGCTCCGAAGCTTCTGATGCAGCTCCTTAGGGTTTGTGCTGCGTTTGCGAGTGCTTGTGCGTTGCGTTCGGCAATTGCATTGCGGATCTCGGATCTGCGCTGGGCTGAGCCGGCAAGATAGGCGCCTGCAAGTTGACGCGCTAGTTTCTCATTCCCGCCCACGCGCGCGAGCAAAACGCCCTTGTCGAACAGGTCAGAAGCCGAACTTGCTTCCTGATCCGCCAAGGGAGTCGAATCGCGAGCCGGTACATTCGCTTCCACTGGCTTGCAGTTGTTTGCTGGCTCTTCTTGACTCGTGCCGAGCCCGGGAACCGCTTCCACCTTCGATGACTTTTCACTCTCCGGTGGCAGTGATGAAGAAGCTGAGGAAGTGGACGCAGGTTGCGCGCTGGCGTCCTCCGATTGAGAAGCATGAGCAGTTGGCGACTCTGCCCGCGGCAGGCGAAACCAAAAGCGCGTGCCTTTTTCCGGGCGCCGCTCGGCGCCGATCGTCCCGCCCCAGCGCTCGACCGTGATCCTGCAAAAGTAAAGCCCTAGTCCTGCCTTGCCGCTATTGCTCTTGCCTTTGCCGAAAAGCTGGAACAGCCGGGGCTGGGCGTCGCCTTCGGGGAGCCCGGGCCCTTCGTCGTCCACAAAGGCGCGCACGAACTCGCCTTCATCTTCCGCGCCCAGCGTCACAGTTGTCCCAGCGGGACTGTACCGCAGCGCGTTCTCCACTAGATTGGTGAAAATCCTTCGCAGCCGCACGTCATCGCCCACAACTTCCCATTTTTTCGCGAGGGCCATCCGCGGGTCCATGCGGATGCTCGCGCCGTGCTTCGCGAATGCAGGCAAATAATCCTTCGCGATATCTCCGGCGCATTGGGCCAGGTCGGGTGCGTTCTTGGCATCTTTTTGAAACGACTGCTGCGCCGCCAGTTCGCTCGAAAACGCTTCGAGGATCCCGCGAATCATCGATTCTTGCTTTTCGCATTGCCGGTTGCCGATCTCGATCAGGCCTCGTATTTTCTCACCGAGCGGCTCCATGTTGAGAACTTCGAAACAGCCCCGCATCGCCGTCAGCGGCTGCGACAGATCGTGAACGATGCAGTGGAGCAGGATTTCCTTCTTCTGGATTTCGCGCAGCAGGTGTTCGTGTTCCAGCAGCAAGTCCCGGGCTGTCTGAAGCATCTCGGCATCCGCTGCATAGCGCGCCTGAGGATTCCGCACCAGAAGAATTCGCCGCCCGGCCAGCCAGAGCGCCTCCGCTTCGAGCGCGAGTTCCCGGCCATCGAGCGCTTTCTCCACCCACATTGGAGATTCCGCTCGACCTTCCGTTTGCGAAGTCCAGAATTCCTCCGCCTCGTATAGGAAATTCTCCAGAAACGCCATGGTGTCGCCCGGCCGGATGGGATCGGATGAAATCGCTTGCTCGCCGAGAATGTCCTTCAGAAACGCGGCGGGCTGGCCAATCAGCCGCGCGTTGCCATCGCCCAGGTATTCGAACGCGGCATAGCCTTCGGATTGCAACAGCGCGGCGGCAAATGATTCGGAGTTCATCGTTTCATGCTGGATGCGAATGCGCTATGGCGCGGCGGACGCTCCGCCGAGTCACAGCGAAATCAGCTGCTGATCGGCAGCGGCGGAACATTCGAATTTCATGCCTTGCTCCTGCATGTAAGCCCGGCAGGATTCCACGATTCGATCGATCGCGTCGTCGTCGTGCATCGGATCGTGATGATACAGAAACAGCCGCCGCGCCTTCGCCGCATGCGCCGAATGCAACGCATCTTTCCACGTGCCGTGGCCCCACGAGCGATGGCTGGGATACTCCTCTTCCGTGTACTGCGCTTCGCGGATGTACAAGTCGGTGTCGTGCGCGAACGTGTCGATTTCGGTGTCGAGTTTCCGGCTCTGCTCGCTATCTCCCAGCAGCCGGTAATAAGGCTCGTGGTCCGTCACGTACACCACTGACTTGCCCGCGTTCTCCACTCGAAAGCCGATCGCCACACCAGGATGATTCAGGTAAACGTGAAGAACCTTCGTGTCGCCAATCTGCACAGGCGCTTCCAGCTCGACGAACTTGAACTCTGCTCTCATGTCCGCCAGGTCCACTGGGAAATAAGTGGAGTCCATCTGCCCCGTGAAAATCCTCTCGAGGCCCTTGTCGGTTCCGCGCAGGCTGTAGATCGAGAGTTGATTGCCCGGCACGTACGCAGGGCCGAAAAAGGGAAAGCCTTGAATGTGATCCCAATGCGTGTGGCTGACGAACAAATGGATTTTTAGTGGCTGCTTCGGGAATTCGCGCATGAGCGCGATGCCCGCTTCGCGTACGCCCGTCCCGCAGTCAAAAAGCAGAATCGTGCCGCCGCTTCTCACCTCCACGCACGAAGTATTCCCGCCATAGCGAAGCGTCTGATGTCCCGGCGTGGCGATGGACCCGCGCGTCCCCCAGAATTTCACCTGGAAAACATCTGCACCCGGACCAGAAACTGCCCCGGAAACAGGACTGGAAACAGGTGCGGCGCTCGAACCAGAGGAAGAACCTGAACCAAGCCTTTGGGCGATCGCATCGTGAAGCGTCTGCGCCAGCAGTTTCAGATTGTGCGGCTTCTGCATGTAGACGTTCGCGCCCAACTCTTTCACTTTCTTGATGTCTGCCGGATACGCTTTCGCCGAGCCGACCACGATAAAGAGGTCTTTGAGCTGAGGATCCTGCCGGATCGCCTGGCACACCGCGAAGCCGTGCATCTTCGGCATCATCAGGTCCAGCACCACGGCGTCCGGCTTTTTTTCCCTCATCAGCCGGAGCGCTTCTTCGCCATCCGGCGCCGCGAAAACTTCAAAGCCGGAAGCCGTGAGTCCCATCTCAACTACGCGGCGAATGTCATCGTCGTCATCCGCGAGAACGATTCTTGGCATGAGCGCTCCCTGCGAGGCGCCTGGGATTATATCCATCACGAGTCTTTGTTTACAGCAGTGGTTGGTTTCGTGGGGGCGCAGCATGCTGTGCCCGCCACAGGATCTTGGCTGCGCACTGTCGCTCTTGAGCATGGTTTCGTAGCGGCGCCCTTCAGGGTGCCTGCCTTTCGGTCCCGCGGTGCACACTGCCGCAAAGCCGGTTTCGGTCAGGTTCCGCGGTCAAAATGCGTCACTTATAAACTCCCCCGAGAGCTCCTGCGTCGCGCCACGCCTGCAGCACCTGCTCTATCCCATTGATTCCATGCTGGATGATCGAATGTGCCTTGAAGGTTAGTCCAGAGCACCGCGCTGGCAAGCGCGATGCACTATGTCAATAGGGTACGAAGCGTCATCCTCTGCCCGAATCAATGCTTGATGAAAACGAAGAGGAAACAGGGTGCGCGAGTATCCGCCGCACTCTGAGAGACACTGGGGAGGTCATCATGAAGTACAAGATCGCAGCAATCGCGCTATTCGTGGCATCGTCGGCAGCTTTTGGCCAGCAAGCACAACCGCAACAGCAACCCCGCATATTCCTTTCGGCTACCTCGACTGGAAGCTCATGGACCGTTAACAACGATCAGACCGTCCCCATGCGGGCGGCTATGAACCGTTACTGTCCCAGCTTCGTCAGCACAATGAATCAGTCGAACGCCGACTACACCATCTTTGATGCGCACCAGGAGCAAGGCATCATCGTTCGCGTGAATCAATTCACTGTTTCGAACGCCAACGGCGACATAATCAGGCAGTTCAACGCCGGCTCCATCGTCCAGGGCGTGCAAATGTCTTGCGCGGAGATCACCAAAGCCTGGGCGAATCGCCCACCGGAGCCTCCGCCTCAGCCGGCTCCGGCACCCGAGCCAGCACCAGCAACCGCACCTGCGCCTGAACCCGTTCAAGCTCCGGCGCCTCTAGCGGAAATGCAGCGCGTGGCAATTACATCCACTCCGGAAGGCGCGGACATCACCGTGGACAATAAATTCATGGGAAGCACGCCCTCTACCATTTTGCTGCCTGTCGGCGATCATACGGTCGCCATCAGTAAGAATGACTTCTATACGTGGCAAAGAGAGGTGTCGTTAAGCGGCGGCACCATCACGGTAAAGGCAGACCTGGTGAAGTTGCAATAATCCGCCACCCGGCCAGCGTCCAGCCTCGCGGGGGCATAGCCTCCGCGCGTCGGCTGAAACGAAAGACTGTGATTGTTCCACGCGCTTCGATTCACGCCTTCGCATCGCAGCCAGCTATTGCCCCGTTCGGGTAAAGCCGCAACCGCGAATGACGTGAGTTCAAAGGCCATGGCGAGCGAGTCGTCCCCGAAGCGGACGGTCGTCGCATTGCCCAGTTCTGCGCCGACTGATGCCGCTAAGCCGACTCGACGAGCCTGTCCCGCCAAAATACTCTCTCCTTGACCGACTAGGAGAGTTCTGTTAGTGTCTCTCCTAGACACACAAGGAGAGATCGTGGGCAAAGCGATTGATTTGCTGCAAGGCACACTGGACATGCTGATCCTCAAAGCTGTCTCCCTTGGCCCGCTGCACGGCTACGGGGTTTTGCTGCGCATTCAGCAGATCTCTGGCGAACAACTGGAGATCCAGCAAGGCTCGTTATATCCAGCGCTCTATCGTCTGGAACATCAGGGCTGGATCGCCAGCGAGTGGGGGGAATCGGACAACAACCGCAAAGCAAAGTTCTATAGCCTGACCGCAACCGGGCGGCGCCAACTCCATTCGGAAACCGAAAAGTGGAACCGCATGGCGTCGTTGATCGCGAGTATTTTGCGAACTACTCCGGAGGAGATATGAATCTCACTCGCTTCCGCTCCTGGTTGAAGTGGATGGTCAAGGGACAGCGGCTTGAAAGTGAAATGGAAACGGAAGTGCGTTTCCACATTGAGAGCCGCGCAGCAGACTTGGTTCGCAAAGGCCTTTCCCAGCAAGAAGCGATGCGACAGGCCAGGATTGAGTTCGGCGGAATCGAGTCTCATAAAGATGCCGTGCGGGCATCCCTGGGCGTGCGCTGGTGGGGCGAACTAGGTTCGGACCTGCGTCATGGATTCAGATTGTTGCGCAAGAATCCAGGTTTCACCGCGGTTGCGATTTTGACTCTGGCTCTGGGCGTGGGAGCCAACACCGCCATTTTCAGCATCGTGAATGCCGTCTTGCTGCGTTCTCTGCCTTACCGCGATCCCGATCGTTTGGTACGGATCTGCTTTAACGAGCCCGGCGTAGGATTGCGGGACGTTAGGTTTTCCAAACCCGAACTGGATGACCTGCAGACGCGATCGGGTGTATTTGAAGATGCCACCCCGATCTTTGAGGGTAGCGAGAATGTGACCGGGACCAATCAGCCCGAGCGCGTCGAGGGGGTCAATACCAGTTTTAGCTACTTTTCCATGCTGGGTGTGGTCCCGCAAATTGGACGCTTGTATGGTCCGCAGGACTTCGTGCCTGGTTTCGCTTCAGAGGCCGTGATCAGCGATGGCCTGTGGCGCCGTGCCTATGGCGCCGATCCGAATGTTATCGGCCGTACCATCCGGATCGACAGTGATCCCCTTACAATTATTGGGGTTCTGCCACGCGGATTTCGCCATCCTGGACCGACGACTTCCGGCGACGCGGAAGTGTTTGGCGCCGGCGGATTCAGCGGAGATCCCTTTCCCCCGCCAATACGTGGTAATCGGGTTTTAGTACATGGAATCGGGCGACTCAAGCCTGGCGTTACACTGGCGCAAGCTCAGGCGCGACTCACTGCCATGGATGCCGAATTACGCCACGACTTTCCCACCGATTACCCGCCGCAGGCGCAATGGACAATTGAGATTCAACCCTTGCAAGGAACTTTGGTGGGCAATGTCCGGCCCATGCTGCTGGTTTTACTGGGTGCGGTAATCCTGATCGTTTTCATCGTATCGTTGAACATTGCCAATCTCCTCCTGGCGCGCGCTTCGGGGCGACAACAAGAGATGGCGGTGCGGTTAGCGCTGGGGGCGAGTCCCGGCCGCATGGTGCGCCAGATGCTGACCGAGTCCGCGCTGCTCTCGCTCATCGGTGGTGCCGCGGGAATCGTAACCGCAGTGGGTACTTTGGGTTTCATCCTGCGCTTTATGCCCTCGAACGTTCCCCGGCTCAACGAAGTACGAATCGACTGGGTGGTGCTCGCGTTCGCTCTGCTGATTTCCATTCTCACCGGCTTAGTGTTTGGACTTGCTCCAGCGCTTCATTCGGCAAAAGGCGCTCTCTCCTCGGCCACTCGTGAAGGCGGTCGAGGGTCCGGCTACAGTACGAAGACCGGCCGATTGCGGGATGTTCTAATCGTCTCGGAACTGGCGTTCGCCGTCATACTAATGGTCGGAGCCGGCTTGCTGCTCCGTACGCTGCGGGATCTGTTGCAGCAAAATCCAGGCTTTAATCCAACTCAAGTTGTCACGGCAAACACCTGGTTGGGAGTTCCCAACGATCCGAGGACGGATCCGTATCTCGGTATTTCTGGTAAGGCCGCTTTTGATCGCGAGTTGCTGCGGCGCATGAATGCAATTCCGGGAGTGGAACTCGCCGCAATCACCTCAGCTCTACCGACCACCAATCCCAACCCCAACGCGGTCGGTGGTTTGGCGAATGAAGGCTTCGCGATTGAAGATAGGCCGGTCGAGTCCTCGCAGGATCTGCACGCCGAGAGAATTCGGGTAAGCCCCGATTATTTTAAGGTGTTGCAGGCGACGCTCCTACGCGGTCGCTCCTTCACCGAGGGCGATGAAGATGGCAAACCGCTGGTGGCCATCATTGATGAAAGCACCGCTCATAAGTATTGGCCAACCCTCGATCCGCTGGGACGCCGAGTGCGGTTCGCACAAGACCCTACCAAGCCGTGGACGACCATCGTGGGTATTGTTAAGGATATTAAAAATGACGGTCTCGACATCGATGGCGTTCCCCACATCTTCGTTTCGGCCTATCAAGACCCCAGCAAACAAGTGAGCGTGGTGTTGCGCACGTCTCTGCCCGCGGCCCTGCTCGAACCACAGATTCGGCATGAAATCCAGAGCATGGATCCCGGCTTACCCGTATTCAATGTTGTCTCAATGAATGACATCCTTGATCGGTCACTGGCTTCACGCCGTTTTTCTGCCGAGCTGGTGGGCGGATTCGCCGGACTGGCGCTGCTTCTGGCCTCCATCGGAATTTATGGCTTGCTGGCCTACATGGTCAGCCAAAGATCGCGCGAGATCGGTATTCGCATGGCCTTGGGGGCCGGGCGAGGCGGCGTCCTGAAGCTGTTCTTGCTAAAGGGTATAGTGCTGGCGGGCCTCGGAATTGTGGCCGGTGCATGGTCGTTTCTGCATCCACTGCGTCGCTGATGGGCAGTTTGCTTTACGGCGTGCGCCCGCATGATCCGGCTGTGTTTGTGATCGTTCCTCTGCTTTTGTTTGCCGTTGCCGTTCTAGCCAGCTATCTTCCAGCGCGGCGCGCAACCAAGGTGGACCCAATGATTGCCCTGCGCGAGGCATGAACTTGCTGGGTTTACGGTCCGTTCATAAGGACAGTCCTAGCCTCGCGTGGGTGTGTTTTCGCAGTTCATTGCCAATCCAAAGGAGAAATTTATGACGAAACAGTCTTGGCTTGCGCTAGTTGCGGTCACTTTGCTTGCCGTCGTCGCACCGAGTCTTTACAGTCAGGGCCAACCGCAGAATCAAGCTCCGAGTCCTGTGCGTTCCCGAGCTGACGAGACGCTGGCAATGTGGAACTCCATCGGGAACAAGCTCATCGCCATGGCCCAGGATTTTCCCGAAGACAAATACGATTTCAAGTTGCAGAAAGACCAGCGCACCTTTGCGCAAACTCTTCTACACGTCGCCGGGGTCGATTACCTCCTGATGCGGACTGTTTCCGGGTCGAACATCGGCCCTGACCTCGGCAAGGACCTGATAAACCCGTCGCGAGACGTTTACAAGACGAAAGCCGACGTGGTGAAGCTGCTTCAGCAGGCCGTCGCGGACGGAGAGAACCTGATTCAACAGCAGGGCGACGCGGGGCAGGACAAAACGACGAAATTCCCGTTCGGGAACAAGCTGGTCCGCAATTCCTACACCTGGATGTTCAACATCGAGGACAGCGGCGAGCACTACGGCCAGCTCGTGGTGTACTATCGCGCCAACAACATGGTGCCGCCAAACTCTCGGCCTCGATAAGGCCCTTGAAACTTCTCGACTGAAATTCCTAACTCCCGAATTGTCGGCAACACGGAAGTTATCCTAAGTCCCGATAAGTCGTGCCGGCTCAGACGGTCGACGCAACACTTTGTTGAAGTCTACTCGCAGGAGTCTGGAATCCTAAAGTCTTTCTGGGACGTTGATTCAAGCGCAGCGCGACCTGGTCGAGCTGTGCTTGCGAATAGCCAGACAGGTCAGTGCCTCGCGGGAAGTATTGTCGCAACAGCAGATTGGTGTTTTCGTTCGTACCGCGCTGCCAGGGGCTCTGCGGATCGCAGAAGTAGACCTGCACATTCGTAGCTACCGTGAAGTCCTTGTGTTTGGCCATCTCCAACCCGCGATCCCAGGTCAGCGAGCGTCGCAGCGTCGCTGGAAGTTTACGAACATGCTGACTCAAGGCAGCAACCACAGCTTCCGTTTCTTTGCTCGGCACCTTGAGCAGCATGGCAAAGCGCGAATGACGTTCTACCAGGGTTGCGATGTAGCTGTTCTTGGCGCCGCTCAGCAGATCGCCTTCCCAATGACCAGGAATCGCTCGATCTTCCACTTCCGCAGGCCTTTCGCGGATCGAGATGGCATCGACGATCTGACCCCGTGACTGTCCGCTGACCGTTGCATGGCGCGAGCGGCGCATGCGCCGCTTCGACCGCAGGTGGTCCATGAGCTCTTTTTTCAATACTCCCCGCGCTTGGATGAACAGGCTGCGGTAAATGGTTTCGTGGGACACGTGCATGCTCCCGTCGTCGGGATACTCAGTTTTCAGCCACCCGGAAATCTGTTCGGGCGACCAGTCCAGGATCAGTTTACTCGCAACGACCTCCCGCAACCTCGGGTGCATGGCCAGAAGGCACTGCTTGGGTCGCAAGGCTGAGTCCCAGGCGTGCTCATCCGCTTCATGAGCGCGATAGACAGGAAGGCCACCATGGCGCCAGACCTCCCGGCTCACCGTTGAGGCCGCTCGATCCAGGTGTCTGGCGATCTCACGAAACGACGAACCGGAAGCGAGCCCTCGGGAGATGTCTTCTCGCTCAGCCAGGGTGAGCGCTAGCCGTGAGCGACGACGGGCGGCGGGAGGAATTCCTCCGCGAGGCAACAATAAACAGCGAATGCAACTATGTGGCTTGCCAAAGGCGCGCCCGATCTCATGCAACGACTGCCCGGACTTCCAACGCCTCCAGATCTCGGTTCTCTGCGTGAGAGAAAGTCTCGATCGTTTCCCTTGGGTCATAGACACCATCCTTAAACTGCACGTCTATCAGATGGTGTTGCATCGACCTATCGAATGCACCCGGATTACCGGACATTGAGGTACTTGTCCGGTTGGCGCGTTTACCATCATTGACCGTCTACCGGGATTGTCTTGGTTCAGCGAATCGTGAGTTGTGATCGCCTGGTTTCGACAACTATCTATGCTATTTGGGGTCTGCCAACAAACGAGTTGTACATGTCTGGCCCTTGCCGCCCATTGATCCGATATCCGTCCGAGGCAAATCTTAGCGTGATTTTTCGGTCAAAAGTTGAGTAATCCGCTGCGGTTTAATCGTATACAGGATATATGTCGGCTCTTGCCATGACATTGAATACGACAGGCGAAACCGAAACGGCAAAGATTGCGCGAGGCTTACGTGAGAGGGATATGGAGCTTCTTGCAGACCTGGTGGAGCGCTGTCAGCATCGACTGGTGCGCTACCTGCTATACCTCACCGGGAGGCGAGAGTATGCGGAGGACCTTGCGCAGGAGACCTGGATTCGAGTGCTGCAACGGGGCAGCCAGTACAACGGGCGGCAGCGGTTTGATCCATGGCTATTCGCGATCGCCCGCAATTTGGCAATAGATTACCTCCGAAAAAAACGAAAAGCGATAGAGACAGCTTCCTTGCCAAATGATCCCGATGCAATACTGCTGTTACCCTCCTCCGGTCCTTCCCCATTCGAAGCCGCGGCCCGAAGCGAAGACGCAATACGTCTGGCCGGTCAACTGCAGATTCTGCCACCGCTGTATCGCGAGGCTTTGCTGCTGAGGTTTCAAGAAGACCTGTCTCTTGCGGAGATGGCTCAGGTCTTGGGCGCCCCTACTACAACGGTGACGTCCAGAATCTATCGCGGTCTTGCAGCACTGAGATCCGCATTTGAGGAGGGTGATTCGTATGGAGGGTGACAAGAGATTTCGCGAGCTTATCGACAGGTCTTTCGTAGAAGAGGTTTCAGAGGGCGAAAGACAGCTCATCCATGACCACATCCGCGACTGTGACGGCTGCAAGCGCTACCTCGAGCTAACTGCGCGTACGATTCGGGGGTTGCGGGAATTCACCTTTACGAGTGAACCAGATTCGAATGCCCAGGTCCGTGAGATTCTTGCGCATCATACCGAGACAATGCGCCAGCACAACGTGCAATTCAAGGTCTGGGCTGCATTTGCTGTAGCGCTCTCGATGTCAATTGTGGGATCGGCACTTGTCTACCAGGTGGCCAAGCTCCTGACGGTCCCAATGCATTTCGACACTGCTCAAGTCCAGGCAGGCGTGCTCGTCTTTTGGCTGCTGCCATCTTTTTGCTCGGCCTTACGTCTGCTCGCGGCGCCTGGCGAGAATAGAGGCATTGCATGACACAGCAATCGGCGGTGCTTTTGATAGCGTTCTTGGCCGGGCTTGTAGTTGCGGCTGTCTTGTTGGGAACCGCAAGACGGAATGTTCTACCCAGGTCTGCAATGGCGATCGCAGCACTGGCGATCCCGATTTGGGTAGTCTATTTTGCTTCCAGCCAGGGCCGTTCCCTACTTGCTTCCGAAAGATTTCTCAGTACCATGCCGGAAGCGCTTTGGTTTGGCTTGACGTTTGGCGTCTTCACCGCGGCTTTTTTCCTTGCCCTCGGATATATCTATGGGGACGCAAAAAGGCGTCAAATGCCTGCTTGGGCCTGGGTGATTGCCGCTTTCCTCATACCCAATTTGATTGGATTCATCCTTTATTTTGTGTTTCGAGGGCCTCTCCTTGGGCCTTGCAGTTCCTGTGGCAAGCCTATTCGAGGGGGAGAAGCATTCTGCTCACACTGCGGATGCTCGCAGGGTTCCAGTATCGGACGCATCACAGCCGACAATCGCACAATCTGAAGTAAAAAAGGTGGTAATAACCTTGCATCGCACAAAACGGAGGACGGTATGAAACGTGAGCGCGCCTTGCAGGTCGTGTTGGTGTTGGTGGGCTTGTTTTATTGCTTTTGGGGCTATCTCCTGTTCGACGATCTTTGGCACTCTAGGTGGCTTAGCGGGCATAGTGACGTCATGCCGATGTTCCTGAGCCTTAACACGGCGCTTGGGGTCTGTCTGTTGGTGGCCGTTAATCAGCCGGCCAAGCATCGCTTGATGATCGCCTATGGGGCGTGGTCAAGCCTTGCCCATGGGTTCACCATGACAATCATGTCGGCGCAGGCCGTGGCGCACGGGATGCACAGGAAGGATAGCCCCCAGGACATTGTGATCTTTGTAATCATTGGAATCGCGCTACTTGCGCTGCTTCCGGGAAAACAATCAGCATCGGCCAGCGCGGAGGGACCTCGTCCTGCCTCGATCAGTGCGCCGCGTTTTGCGGAACGCTAGAGGACTCATGGTCCACTGATTCACCCAGGCGTTGGCGGTTTTTGAAATCATGGAAATACTATTCTCAGCAAAACAACTCCAGTTCTAATCGTCACCCGTGCCGATTAGAATTGCGCGTAAGTCGTTGCGCATCAACAAAATCATATTCTCTAATCGTCAGAGAATCACCCCCTCTTTTGCACGCAATCTCCGCCACCACAACGAGTGTCCCCGGCTGGTGGGCGGCCTTTCATCTCGCATCATTTCCGCTTAAAATGAGGGCGCAAGCGGAGAATGACGCACCAGTCGCAAGAAGCGCACTTTTGATCGCGCAAGCAAAAGGAAAAACAAGATGGCAGACCCGATGAGAACAGCGAATCCGGCGCTGAACCCGCAAACGTTCGAGCGCGAAGGCACGGCTTTGGGCGACGCGATGACCCTCCAAGGCACCGTCAACAAGACGGGCCTGCTGCTGATCTGCGTCGTGGCAACGGCGGCCTGGACCTGGAATCTTTTTCTTCACGGAAATTCCGCGACGGTCGTTCCGCTCTTGATGGTCGGCGCGATCGGCGGATTCATTTTCGCTCTCGTGACCATCTTCAAGAAAACTTGGGCGGGCGTTACGGCGCCGGTCTACGCGTTGCTCGAGGGACTCGTGCTGGGCGGCGTATCCGCGATGCTCGAGGTGCGTTTCCCGGGGATCGCCATCCAGGCCGTGAGCTTGACGTTCGGCACGCTCTTGGTTCTGCTGCTCGCCTACCGCTCAGGCTTGATTCCGGTCACCGAGAAATTCCGTCTCGGGATTGTCGCCGCCACGGGCGGCATCGCGCTCTTTTATCTCGTCGAAATCGGGCTGGGCTTTTTCGGCGTGCGTTTCACCTCCGTCAACGGAGCAGGAGCGATCGGGATCGGGTTCAGCGTTTTCGTCGTGATCATCGCGGCTCTGAACCTCGTACTCGATTTTGACATGATCGAGGGCGGTGTGAAGGCGTCGGCGCCTAAATATATGGAGTGGTACTCGGCGTTCGCGCTCATGGTCACGCTGATCTGGCTCTATTTCGAGATTTTGCGGCTGCTTTCGAAATTGCGCAGCCGCAACTGATGTCTTCTACCGCGCATCCGCTCACGGTGCGCTTCGAGCGCGCGCTCGCTTACGCCGCGCGCCTGCACGCCGCGCATTTCCGCAAGGGAACCACGCGCCCTTACGTTGGCCACTTGCTTGGCGTCGCCTCGATCGTGCTCACGCACGGCGGAGATGAAGACGAAGCCATCGCGGCGCTGCTTCACGATGCCGTCGAAGACCAGGGCGGCAAGCCGCGCCTTCGCGAGATCCGGAAAAAATTCGGCCCGCGCGTCGCGCGCATCGTGGATGGCTGCACTGATGCCGACACGATTCCCAAGCCGCCGTGGCTCGAGCGCAAGAAAGCATATCTTCGTCATCTGCGCTCGGCGGATGCTTCCACCTGCCTGGTTTCAGCCGCCGACAAGCTCTACAACGCGCGCGAAATCCTCGACGACTACCGCACTCACGGCGCGCCAATCTGGCAGCGATTCAGCGGACGCAAAGAAGGAACGCTCTGGTATTACCGCGAACTGGCGCGAATTCTTCGCCGCAAATGCCCGCCCGCGATCATCAGTGAATTGACCCGCGTCGTCCAAGAACTTCATCGCCTGGCAAGGTAGCTCGCGTTCAAATTCGTTACTTTTTCACCCCACCAGGACTGAATCGCAGATGACGAATTCCGTCCATCGCTACTAAGCGCAAATGTTTCAATTGTATACAGAGAGATGAAGCTGGCCTGCAACATGCACCATAGGGGCAGGATTGAGGCTGCCCTTTGATCTTTGGGGGGCCAGAGGGTGTGAATGTGAAAAAGCGGGACACAAATTTGAGAAGGGCGCGCCGAGGTGGGGGCCAGACGCGCGGCTTTTCGATGATCGAACTGCTGATCGTGACATTCATACTGATGATCGTCAGCGCCATGGCGATCGTGGAGTTGGCGCCGACCTATCAACAGCAGGAAGCGAATGCCGCGATGATTCAGGTCGCCTCGCAATTGCGGCAGGCTCGCGAAATCGCGATGACGCAGCGCCGGGACATTCAGGTGTCGTTCATCGGCAACAATCTGATCCAGTTGACACAACTTAACCTGCCGGCGGGGCAGACGGTTCTTAGCACCGTGCCGATCCAGGCCCCCGTGGTCTTCATGTTGAACCCCGGCACGCCCGACACGCCGGACGCCTTCGGCAATGCAGGTCCGATCGAATTCGGTGGGATCGTCGGCGGACCGCCCACGATGATGTTCCAGAGCGACGGTACGTTTGTCTCTACGACTGGGGTCATCCTAAACGGGACGGTGTTCCTTGGAGAACCGAAAGTTCCAGCGGCGACGCGAGCCGTGACCATACTGGGCGCAACCGGACGAATCCGGATGTACAAAGCAAATCCGACGGGATGGATCAATTGAGCGAGGCGACGAAGATGCAAACGAGACTACAAACTTCCGCACGAGGCTTCTCTCTGATCGAGACCATGTTTGCGATTCTGGTGCTCTCCATCGGCGTCTTGAGTTTGGCAGGAATCCTCGCAGCGGGCCTGGCGTATATGAGCTCGTCACAGGACGATTTCCTCGCGCAGCAGAAGGCGGAGGAAGCCGTTGAGAGCATTTTCACCGCTCGCGATTCCTCGGCTCTCACCTGGCCGGCGATTAACAACGTGTCAAACGGCGGCATTTTCACCAATGGAGCGGCGCAATTGTGCGATCCGGGCGCGGATGGAATTGTAGGAACGCTTGACGATAATTGCGCTCTTCCCGACTGCATCAAGACGCCCGGCCCGGACGGAATTCTTGGCACGGCTGATGATGTGTGCTATCCGCTGCAAACTTTTACGCGGACGATTGCCATCACCACAAACGTCGCTGGGGACACGACCCTGAAACAGATCACGGTTACGATGAATTACAACGTAGGGAGACTGACCAGACAGTACGTGCTGAACACCTATATCTCGCAGTCGTTCTAGCAGAGGACAAGGGAGTCGAGGATGCACCGACAAAAAGGATTCAGCCTTATCGAAATGATGGTCTCGATGGCCATAATGCTGGTGGTCATGGGCGCCACGCTGAGCGCGCTCACCGACGCGCTGCACGCTAATGAAGCGGTTACGGAGATGGCGGATTTGGAAGACAACCTCCGCGCCGGCATGAACCTGATGGTCCGCGACATCGTGCAGGCGGGCTCCGGCATCCCCATCGGCGGCATACCGATCCCTTACACGAACCCGGCGAACAACCCTACTGGCGCGCCGATCCCCCTTCCGATCAACCGTCCCAGCCCTCCGGCCGATGCCTACACTTTCCCGGTGCAATCAACGATCACGGCCGTCACTCCTGGCTTCCAGTTGGGGCCGACCCAGCTGGGGCAACTCACCGACATGATTACGGTAATTTACGCGGATAACACGCTGCCGTGGTCCACGATGGCGCCCGTCAATAACTCAGTGGCTCCCAACTGCGTGAACGGAAAGATTACGACGACGTCGGTTACCTTCGATACTACAACCGCGGGCTGTGCAAACGCCAATGTGACCGCCGGGAACGTGTCGGTTGCGACCGGTGACTTATTGATGCTCAGCAACGGGCAAGGCAACATCCTCCAGGAAGTGACCGCCATCGGAGGCAATGGGGCCGTGTTCGCGGCCGGAGATGGATTGGACCTGAACGGCCAGGCTGCCGCTTCCGGCACCATCAAGCAGATTGAGCTGAACCCGAATGCAATTCCCCCGACGTTCCCGCCCACCAGCGTAACGCGGATTTGGATGATCACCTATTTCCTGGACACGACCACGAATCCGCAGCGGCCTCAGTTGATGCGCCAGGTAAATTTCCGTCCGGCGCAGGCCGTGGGGCAAGTAATGGAAGGGTTGCAAATTTCCTACGACATTGTGAATGCGGTAGCTACGGCGCCGGCGAACGACGCACGCAACATCATCGCGCCCGATTCGCCCAACCAAATCCGCAAGATCAACCTGTACTTGGCGGCGCGCTCGGAAACGCGCTACAGCTTAAGCAAGCAGTACTTCCGCGACAACCTGGTGACACAGGTCAGTTTGCGGAGCCTGTCATTCCAGAACTTATATAACTAGGTTTTGAGAAGGAGAACCCTCGTGAAAATGAAACGCGAAACCGGAATGGCGCTGATCACGGCGCTGCTCGTGCTGATGCTGATCTCTTCCATCATCGTTGGATTTACGTGGCTGGTGATGACCGACCAGGCGATGGGCGGATTCACGAATCGGCGAGAGATGTCCTTCTACGGTGCCGAAGCGGGAATGGAAAAGCTGACGGCCAACCTGAACACGCTGTTCGGCTCGAACTACGCCCCCACGGCCGGTGAGGTGAACGCACTGGTGGCGGTCGCCAATGACCCGGTGTTTCCCGGCGTCACGTTTATTGATCCGAATGTCGGCACGCCGGGTTCCGGATACGAGATTTCCTTTCCGAAGGACGCTAATGGAAACCCTCAGGCGCAGACCCAGACGATCACGGCAGGCGCGTACCAGGGTATGACGGGCCTTCTGACACCCTACACCCTGACGGTGATTGCCGGGACGGCCACGGGGGGCGAGGTGAAATTGCAGCGCGTGGTGAACACGGTCGGCATTCCACTCTTCCAATTCGGAATCTTCTCGCAAACCGACCTGAGCTTTTTTGCCGGTCCAGACTTCAACTTTGGCGGCCGCGTCCACACGAACGCCAACCTGTACCTCGCCGAAGGCGGTGGAACCTTGACGCTGGGTGACAAGGTAACCGCAGTGGGCGAGGTCGTCCGCACCAACCTTTCCAACGGCTGGCCGACCGCCACGAATTATACCGGCACTGTAGACGTCCTCACGGCGCCGGGAACGTACCGGGCCATGGGCATGGCTGAGGGCAGCCTGACGGGAACACTTGGCTCGGCGGCAAATCCAAACTGGCAGAACATCTCGATAGGAACCTACGCCGGCTATATCCGCGACGGAGATATAGGTCCGCCTCAATATACCGGAACCAATTCCACTGGTGCGACCTCTTTGAATTTAACCATCGCGACGCCGCAACTGGGAGGATCGCCAATTGATCTGATCCGGCGCCCCGTTGCGGGTGAGCTGGCCGCTGCTCCGGGAAAACTCGGAGAACGCTATTATGCAGCGGCGAGCCTGAGGATTCTTCTCTCGGATAATCCCGCCGATATCACCGGGCTCCCATGCGCAACCGCGACCGCTCCTATTGATCTGAGCCTGATGGCCCAGCCGACAGGCGCAGCCTCTTGGCCTGCGGCGGTGACTGCTGCTGCTACTGAAGCAGGCGGGGTTGGTGTAGCGGGCCTCGTGCCCCTCGCAGCTTCTGGAGGCGGCGCAGCGGCATACAATTCAACGAACGGCTATTGGGTAAAAGGTACCACTCCGATCATCACGGGGTACATCAAGATCGAAGCACAAACGGCTTACGGCGTACCTTGCGGGACCTACAAGGACGTGACCGCGGAAATCCTCGGCCTCGGTTACGCGGGCAAAAATCTCAACCCGAACACGACGATTGTCCCACCGACTCTGCCGGGGCTTCCGGGTGGGCAAATCTCCGTCAATCCGCAAAACTGCGTTGATGTGCATCCCAACGCCGTCATTCGCCTCGAACGCGTTCGCGACAATCCTTCCACTCAGGCAGTCTCGAATGGCTGCGGGGTGAAACTAACCGCGCCAGTTACTATACCTCCCTTGTCCACGGATTACTGGCCGAACGCCCTTTTCGATCCGCGAGAAGGGAACCCTCGGGACTACTGCCCCGATGGGACGACGGGTGGAGGATGCAGCCTCGCAGACGGAGACGCAACAGCTGGCCCGACACTGGGCGGCACGATGTATTACGTCGAACTCGACGTGAACAACCTGGCCCGCTGGTTTACCGGCGTAATCGGTACAAGCGGAACCTCGGCCAAGGACCCGAACACTGCTCCCAACGATTTCACCGTCTATTTCTCGGATCGCCGCGGCAACTACTACAACGGCGCCGCGTTCGCGGGTGGATGGCCTCCGCTTTCTCCCTCGTTGAACGAGACGGGAGAATACGGCTGGAACGACATGATCAATGACGCCAGCCAGTACGGCTGCCCGAACGGAACCACCGGCAGCGCTCCAGGTCCGGGTCCAGGCGAGGATTTTGATGGGACTGGGATCCAGTACACCTACGGCGCCCAGGCCGGCCAGTATCCTTTCCCTACGGCACCCGGCGTCGGCTACGCTGCCGGTAACCTTTACACCGCCGCAAACGCTTTTGGCGTTCTTAACACAGCGATTCTTCCCAACTGGAAGTGCGGAAATCCCGCTTACATTACGACCGGTGTCAAGGTGTGGCCGTGGTGGTACGTCAAGAACCCGATGGAAGCCCGGGAAAATCCCCCATTGTTCTTCCGCCGAGCACTGAAGCTCGTCAACGGCAGTACATTCAATCTGGGCGTCTGCCCGAACCTCGTGAATTGCGGTTTGACGATCGCTACGGAAAATCCGCTGTACATCCAGGGAGACTACAATGCACCCGGCGGCGCCTTCGGCGCTTCGTGTGTGGGAGCGGCTGCGGTCCTTGCCGATTCGTTCACGTTCCTGTCGGATAGTTGGAACGATGTCAACTCATTCCTGTCCACGTACGACACGAACAGGCGAAACGTCGCCGTCAATGGAGTCACACAGACCACCTATCGCGTGGCCATTGCCGCCGGAAAGGGCGTCTCGTTCACGCAGCCGGTTGGATACGCCACGTATCAGGACTTCGGGACAGACGGCGGCGTCCATAACTTCCTGCGGTACATCGAGAACTGGGGCGGGGCGACGCTGAACTACCGTGGCTCGATCGTCAGCCTCTACTACAACCGCCAAGGGACGGGTGACTACAAGTGCTGCACGACTGTATACAGCCCGCCAGGCCGCGGCTACAACTTCGACACTGACTTCCTGACACCAGCGTGTTTACCGCCGCATACACCGATGTTCCGTACGGTGAACACGATCGGATTCACGGAGTACGTGTTGCCGCAATAAAGTTTGCAGTTCACCCCGCAACACCCAAGCGGCTCCCATTTCCCCGGGAGCCGCTTTTATTTTGCGTGGGCAATTTTTCGAGGATCAGGGCGAAGCCGGGAGGATGCGCACGTTGAAATTCGTGTTCACGGCGGGGATCGTGCAGGGGGAGTCCACGCCAGGCGGACACGGATCGCCGAGCACATCGCTGAAGTCGCCCGGCCCGACGAGCCCGATGAGGGGCTCGGCATAGATGATGTAATTGTGGCCGACGGGGAGGCGTTCGATGTCGTACGAGCCGTCGAACTCCACGGGCGGGCTGGCTGGGTTGCAGCTCCAGCCGCCGAGGACACCCGCGAGGACGGCGCCGGTATCCGAATCGACTGCCAAGACATGCGCGCCAAAAATTCCGGTGACCGGCGAACCGGGAGACGAAGGCGGAAAAGCAGCGAGCGCGAATGGATTTGCGGGAAGAATCTGGCCGCGAATCGCTCCTACATTCAGAGTATCGCCTGGATCGGGGTAGAGCGAACGGATGCCGGTGCGGTCGTCGTCCGCGAGCGGAGCATCGGGAACCTGAGCTGTCGGACGGTTGCCGAGGAATGTTCCCGGTGGCGGCGCGAATGGGAACATTACAGCGCGAATGACGGCGGAATGGCCGAGTCCGAACCAATGGCCGAGCTCGTGGGTGAGAAGGGTCTCCAGATCGTAAGCGCCCTGGCCCTGTGGCGTAGCGAGCGCGCCGGGCGTCGCAAATGTAACCTGTCCGTCGTTGCGAAAGAGCGTGTCCGAGTCCAGAATCTGCCCCACAAATGCAGAGGGACCGCTCGAGCCGGAGGAAACGCCTATGGCATTCGCGGTGATTACGCGCGTGAATGCGAGAACACCGTTCGTGAACCCCGCGCTCGACTGGTTGAAGCAAATCGTATTCAGACCATCCACGTTGCTTTCCTGATCGTTCGTGCACGAGTCCGCGGCGCTGACCTGCGCAGGCGGAGCGATGAGGCCGGGATACGCGGCCGCGTTGAATGTGGTGCCCGCGACACCCGACCAGATCCCGAGCGTTTGGACAATCACGCCCTGAATCTCGGCCGCTTGCGCGCTCGATTGCGGCGCTGCGACGGTGAGGATGGTTTGCGGGCTCGACGGCAGCGACGTGCTCCAGCGGTTGTTCAAAGGCGAGCCGAGAGAAAGGTTCCAACGGTCCGGCTGAGGGCATCCGCCGGCCTGCGCCGCCGTGGTATCCACGGAATATCCACGCGCGGACGGATCGAGAATCATCGTCAGGATGGCAAGCATTGCGATAATACCGGTGAGCGCGCGCTTCATCTTTTTGCTCCCGTTTCTTTTCCCGTTTTTTCGCCCAGCGCCGCCGACACTTGAGCGCGGAACGTGTCGAGCGCCAGGCCTTGCACACCGGAGGTTTCAAACTGGCGCGTGCCGGGATTGAAAGTTGCAAACGCGGCGGTGTCCTGCGTGACGCTTTCTTTGCCGGTGCGCGCATCGCGCCGGATGCGGAACGTTCCCTGCATCCAGCTCACCACCGAAAAATCGCCGCGCGAGGACGGCTCGAGGAACAGGACAACTTTTTCGCCGGGCCGGAATCGCGGCACGCCCGAGACGCTCGACGTCAAGTTCCCGACCCTTCCCCCCAGAAGCCGCACGGTGATACGCGGAGCCGGCGGCGCGCCTTTCCATGAGCTCTCGATTTCGAAGGAAGTAAACGTCCAGATCTCGCCCGCGTCCCAGCTTGTGAAATTGGCGACGCATTCCGCGCGAACGATGAGCCGGGCTGAACGCGCGATCTGAGCGACGGACATGCGCTCGAGCGAAGTGGCTGCCGTCGCGGCGGAAAGAATTGCCGCGGCGAAGGCCGCAAGGATAGGGACGAAGAAAATGCGTTGAACGCGCATGGCTACTGCACCTCCAGCATTCCGGTGGAGGCGGCGCGGTCACTGTTGAGCGTGGTGATGAACAGCGTGCGCAGCCCAGGAAGAGTTGTACTCGAGATTTGCAAGTCAAGCTCGATCATGTTGGGGAACAATCCGGAAATGGCGGACGCGGTGACTCCGATGTCGCCGTCCGGTGCGCCGCTGGGGGTCGTGAACGTATAAGCGAACGACGGGTCGAGCCCGATGAAGGCCGCGTGACGGTGAGCGTGGACGCTCCAATGCCGCAATTGTTTCCGCCGGTGAGAAATCCGATCAGATCAACATCAATGGGCGCGGAGGCGGCTGCGGTGGTCGGCTCGGTGACGATGAGGTTGATTCCCGTTGCGGCCGGCTGAGCTGAGGTGAGCGAGAGCACTCCTTCGGAAACGTCGAACGGCACGATAATGAAAGGCACGGGATTTGAAAGAGCGCCGGGCGAACCGGGATTCTGCACCTGGATGGTGAATGTGGCCGCGGATTGCACGTCGGAAGGATTGAACGCCGTGGCGCAAGATTCCGCGGTTGCGCAGGTGGTGCCACGTGCGGTGCCGTTGATCAGGATCGTCGATGCCGCACTGCCGCTTCCGGGTACGAAGTTGAGTCCCTCGACTTCGAACGGGAAACTTTCCACGGCGCCTGCCATGACGCTCGAGGGCAGAATGGTTTCGATCACGGGACCGCTGGTGATGGAGGCCGTTGCGGACGCGGACTTCGTGGAATCCGCCTCGCTCGTGGCAATCACCGAAATTGCGTTGGGAGACGGAGCCGCGGATGGCGCGGTGTATAAGCCGTTGCCATCGACCGACCCACACGCTGCACCCGCGCATCCCTGACCCGCGACGGCGCTCTGCACGCTCCACGTCACATTTGGATTGGGACTTCCTGTAACCGTGGCAAAGAATTGTTGCGTGCTGAGTGAGGCGCCCGACGGCGCGACGAATGCGTAGGACGGCGTCACCGCAACAGCGATGCCGCCCGAGGGGCCGGTGATGACAACCGTCGCGCTCCCGGACTTCGACGGATCCGCGTTGCTCGCGGCGGTGACCGTTACGGGATTGGTTGCGGGCACGGCGGCGGGCGCCTGAAAATCCACGCTGCCCGAAATGGGTGCCGCGGGAGCTGCGCACGGATTGGAGGCAGGCACGCAGATCTGTCCTACGATTGCGCTGCCGTTTGGAATTCCGTTCACCGACCACAGCGCCGTTGTGTCCGAAGTATTGGTGACGGTTGCAGCAAACGATACGCGCTGAGCGACAGGTACGCTGGCAGAGGAAGGCGAGACGACAACGCGGATGCTGCTGGTTAGCGTGACAATGGCGGAGGCAGTCGCCAAGCCTGCTGTGGCGTGAATGGTGACCGGATTCGCCGCGGGGATATCGGCCGGCGCCGCGTACAGTGCGGACTCTGCGCCGTTCGGCACAATTGTGCCCAGGGTGGAATTTCCGCCGGCGATTCCGTTTACGTCCCACGCAATGGTTGTGCCGGGCGCGAGGCAGAACGACGCGGTGAAAGTCTGGTTCTGCCCAAGCGCGATACTCGCGCTCGAGGGCGAAATTGAATTTGTCGCAGCGCAGGCAATCGTGACGTTTGCGCTCCCTGATTTCGAGGTGTCGGCTACGCTCGTCGCGGTTACGTTTACGGCTGCAGGTGAGGGCACGGCGAGGGGCGCCGTGTACAGCGCGGAGTCCGCGCCATTCGGTACGATCGTGCCAACAGTAGAATTTCCGCCGGCAATTCCGTTCACGCTCCACGTGACGCCGGTCGCAGGGCTGCCCGTCGCCGAAATGCCGGCTGTGAAAATCTGCGCACTGCCGGTTGGAACTGTGACTGCGTTCGGCGCGACGCTCACGACGATGTTGTCCTGAAGCGTAACGCTTGCCGAAGCGCTCGCTTGCGGATCGGCCTGGCTTACGGCCGTCACCGTGACTCTCACGGGAGATGGCAGAGTGCCGGGAGCTGTGTAGGCCCCGCTCTCAGAGACTGTCCCGACATTGGCGTTGCCACCCGTGACGCCGTTTACGCTCCACACCACACTGGTATTTGCGGTGCCCGTAATGCTCGCCTGAAATTGCTGTGTTTGGCCGAGGAAAAGGTCTGCGTTTGCCGGCTGAACGATCACGGTCACAGCACCTGGGCCGGTAGAAGCTGAAGAGCCTCCGCCGCACCCGGGCAACATGATTGTTGCATTCACGCAGAGCAAAATTAGCAAAACGGTCCGCGCGCCGATTGCCTTGCGCAGAAGGAGCTCGGACGCCAAATGCCAACGTGCCGAACATCGTTCTGTTGGTTTGTGGTTGTTCTCCATGTCCGCGAAAGCGGGAGGTAAGAGATGTGCCAAACCGGAGCAGTTCGCGGCAAGGAATGCGCGGGGCCAAGGAGAGCAGCAGGCCGAAGATTCGCATCGTCCTCAAAACAGGGTGCTAAGAGAACAATCGAGTCGAGCGCCTGCTCAAATGTACGAAGACTCTTTACGTTCGAACGAGCCTGCTGTGGAGGGCGCGGCTAGCGCGTCGTTCCAAAACGGAACAAGCTGAATGCCAATTCGGGAGACGCAGGAGCACCCATACGCGCTTCACCGACCGAGTTGACACTGGAACGCCAGCGCCGAATAATCCTTGTATGTCGAAGCAAGAGACCGTGCGGCGCATCAAGGCTTTTTCGTCGGCGAGCGGCTACGTCTACCAGTATCAATTTCAAGACGCGCATCCTGCGGGCTCGGACGGTGCCGACGGAAATGAGTACATCTACTATGTCTCCGCCGACCGCAAGACGATGTTCCCGATTCGGATTTTCGTTCGACGCGACGCGATTGACGGCTGGACGAAACGGACGGGGCGTGTCCTCACCGGGACCGAGGAATACGCCGTCGCAAAGATGCGCTTGTTCAAAGCTCTCGATGAAGTCGAGGATTTTGCCACCGTGCGGCCGGACCTCGTTGTGGATGAATCAAATCTCGGCGTGTTACTTGAACGCCTCGACCTGTGACACGCGCGATCAGGGGCGTTCACAGCATCTAACGATCCTGTGAACCGAAAACTCATGGCCGGCGTCTGGCTGAATGGGACCGAAATGGATGCGTTGTCAGCCAGCCTTCCGGGGAGCGTGGTGAGCCTCGACGCTTCGCTCGAACGCGAGTTCGAGCAGCGCCTCACGGACTGCCCCACGCTCGCGTATCGCGTTGCGCTGGGCGTGCTGCGCAACACCGCCGAAGCCGAGGACGTGGCGCAGGAAGCGATGCTGCGCGCCTACCGGAACTTCCACCGGCTGCGCGATCGCGAGCGATTCCGCGGGTGGCTGGTTCGGACGGCATGGCGCCTTGCACTCGATCGCATCCGCGCGACCGGCCGTCGCGAGCGGCGTGAGCGAGCCGCGATGGAAGAGGGATGCGAGAGCCGGGTCGAAAACGTGGCTGCGTCACGGGAATTCGAACGCCACGTTGCGCGAGCCCTGGACGAATTGCCGGAAAAACTACGCATCGTGATGGTGCTTGCGGCGATTGAAGGCTACAACACACGCGAAGTAGCGAATCTTCTCGATATTCCGGAGGGCACGGTCAAATCGAGATTGTTTCTCGCGCGAAAGCAATTGGCGGAAAGTTTACGATGATCTGCGAAAAACATTCCGGCAGGATGGCCGATTGGACAACCGACGCGGCACTCGGCCAGCTTCGCCCGGCGCAGGAGGCCGAGCTGCTCGCGCACGTGGGCGAATGCGATGCGTGCCGCGAAGCGTACCGGCATGCGCGTGAGGTCGCTGCCGCGGTTGATCGCGGCGTGGAAGCCCTCGTTTCCGGCGAGCCCTCGCCGTATTTCACGACCCGGCTTCGCGCGCGAGTTGCTGCCGAGCGCGTCACCCCCCGCTCGAACTGGATGGTGTGGGCGCCGGTCGCCGCGGGTGTGCTGGCGGCCGGTACCTTGCTTCTCATAGTGATGATTCGTTCGCCGCAGCAGCAGACTCCGAGCGCGGCCCTGGTTGGGGCTCCCGCGATCCCATCGAATCCACTTGGCGTCACCGAAACTCTCCATGCGCCTGTGCCGAAGAGAGATTCTCCTCAGGGCACGGTTTTAGCCACGCCGCACCACGCGAAGGGCTCGAGGGCTTTAGCCGCTGAGGTTCTGGTTCCTCCCGGCCAGCTTGCCGTGGCCATGCAATTGCGCGACGCGGTCTATCGCGGCCGTGTGGACGGCGAGCAACTTGCTGCAGCCGAGACGCAAATCGCGAAGCCTCTGGAAGTGCAGCCCATCGAGATTGCTCCGCTCGAATCCTCGGACGCCGATTCAGTGGGCAACGAGCCCACGCGCTTCTGAACGAAAACGTCCCGGACGGCGTCTCTTGTACATGAAATCAAAATTTCAGCTCATCGGAAGGATCGGACGAATGAAAAATCAACGGATTCTCGCAATAGCCTTGGTCGCTCTATTTGTGCCGATCGGCCTCAAGGGGCAAGAGAAACAGAACACGGGAAATGCTGCCGCCAAGTCTCCGATAGCATTCAGGGTCCTGGTGGTGCTGACAGAGCTCGACGTAGCGAAGAAAATCAGCAGCATGCCTTACACAATCCCTTTCGCAACGCTCAACCCCGAGGAACGAACGGTTTCCTCAATACGCGTGGGAGTTCGCGTGCCGGTCGCATCCACGAATTCAAAAACCGGGGAAAACTCGATTCAGTACATCGACATCGGCACGAACATTGATGCCAGAATCCGGAATGCAGACCCCGACAGGTACATCTTGGACCTGACCGTTGAACGGTCTTCGTTGTACATCAGGCAAGACAACAAAGATGGCAGGGCCGAGGGCAGGGAATGGGCTCCAGGCGACCCGGCTCCCGGCCATGAGCCATTGATCCATGAATTCCGCGGAAACGTTATGCTGCTCTTGCGCGATGGCCAGACAGGTGAAGCTACCGTTGCCACCGACCCATTGACAGGCCATACCATGAAAGTTGAACTCACGCTGAACGTTGTCAAATGAGCAGAACTAGTTCACGCCGAGCGCGGCTCGCAGCGCCGATTCCAGGTTCTCGAAGCGGAATTTGAATCCGGCGGAGATGAGACGTTCAGGTTGGACGCGCTGGCTCGAAAGCAGCAGCGCGTCCGCCATTTCTCCGAGCGCCAGCCGCAATGCAAATGCAGGAGCGGGAAAAATCGCGGGGCGGTGAAGCACTTTGGCCAGTAATCGCGTGAATTTGGTGTTCTGCACGGGGTTCGGCGCCACTATGTTCACGGGGCCGCGAAGCTGGTCATTCGCGATGGCAGCGCGAATCGCTTGCACCACATCATCCAGCCCTATCCAAGACATCCATTGAGTCCCGCTTCCCAGCCGGCCGCCCGCTCCCAGCTTGAACGGCGTCAACATACGCGGCAAAGCCCCGCCTTTGGCCGAGAGAGCAATACCGAAGCGCGCGATTACGGTGCGAACACCGACTGCATCGGCGCGCAGTGCTTCGGCTTCCCAGTCGCTCGAAAGAGCAGCTATGAAATCGCCACCGCTGGCACTCGCTTCCGTCAGGACTTCATCGCCGCGGCTGCCGTAGTAACCAATGGCGGATGCAGAAATGAACACGCGCGGCCTTCGCTGAAGTTTCACCAGAGCGTCCACCAGCACACGCGTTGAATCGACGCGGCTGCTGCGAAGGACTTTCTTGCGCTCCGCCGTCCAGCGGCTATCGCCTATCCCCGCGCCATTCAGGTTCACCACTGCGTCTGCGCCCTCCATCGCCGCTGCGTCAATCGCGCCAGAAGCGGGATCCCAGCGGATATCACCGGCAAGTTGACCGCTGCCGGGACGCACGAGGCGTACGACATCGTTGTTCTCGGCGAGAAGTGCGCTTCGGAGTGCTTCGCCCACCAGTCCTGTGGCGCCGGAGATTATGATCCTCATGTCGAGTCTTTCCTCACGCGCTTCTTCACGAAGGGCATGCCCTTGCGTGCTTCTTCACAAAGCGCCTATTTCTGTTTGTTTACCCTACGGCTCAGCAGCTCATTGCGTCAAGCGGCGTGAGCTTGCCGGGTAGGATAGAATGTGCGCGTTCCTGCGAGGCGAGAATGAATCATTGGCTGCGATGGTTCGGTGTCGTGACGATCGTGACGGGCTCGGTCCTTCTCTCCGCTGCGGCAACCGGCGGAGTGGCTGGAGACAGTGGGATTCGCGGCTTCTTTCCCGCGCACGTGGAAGCCGAACGCAACCTGGAACAAAAGCTACAGGCGATTCCGGACGCGCAGCACGCCGAAGCGAATCTCCGCCACCTTACCAGCGAGCCTCACATGGCGGGCACGGAAGCGAGCCACCGCGTCGCCGAATGGCTGCGCGACCAGTATCGCAGTTTCGGTTTCGACGCCGAGATCGTTAGCTACAGTGTGTGGTTGGCGCAGCCTCGGGAAGTGAAGCTTGAGCTTATCGCGCCTGAGAAGAAATCGCTCGCTACGAAAGAGCAGCCATTCGAAGGCGATAAAGACACATACGATGAGCGAGCCGTTGTCGGCTTCAACACCTATTCACCGTCTGCTGATATCACCGCCCCCGTGGTGTATGTGAACTACGGAACGCCGGAGGACTACCAGCAGCTCGCTTCGATTGGTGTGAGCGTGGAAGGGAAAATCGCCATCGCGCGTTACGGGCACAATTACCGCGGCATCAAGACGAAGCTCGCCGAAGAGCACAAGGCCATCGGATTGATCATTTACTCTGATCCGCAAGACGATGGCTATGCCGCGGGCGATGCGTATCCGCGAGGGCCCTGGCGTAACATGACCGCCATTCAGCGCGGCTCCGTGCTCTACACGGAGATCCATCCGGGTGATCCGCTCACCCCCGGCGTCGGCGCCACGGCAGATGCCAAGCGCCTTGCGCCCTCTGAGGCCGCCAATATTGCGCACATTCCCACAATGCCCGTCAATGCGCAGGATGGCGCTGCCATTCTGGCGAATTTGGGCGGTCCGCACGTTCCGCGCGGTTGGCAGGGCGGCTTGCCTTTCACGTATCACGTTGGCCCCGGCGAAGCCGAGGTGCATATGAAGTTGGTGATGGACTACCAGCAGCGGCCCATCTACGACGTGATCGCCAAGCTTCGCGGAACCAGCGACGGCGAGTGGGTCGTGATGGGGAACCATCACGACGCATGGGTCTTCGGCGCCGTGGATCCGAACAGCGGAACATCCGTGATGCTTGAAACGGCGCGCGCGCTGGGCGAACTGGTTCGTTCCGGATGGAAGCCGCGGCGCACAATTGTGATGTGCGAATGGGATGGCGAGGAGCCTGGACTGCTCGGGTCAACGGAATGGGTGGAAGAGAATGGGGCGGAACTCCAGGCAAAAGCGGTCGCCTACATCAACACCGACGTTGGCGTAGCCGGCCCCAACTTCGGAGCCTCCGCGACACCGTCGCTGAAGCCATTCGTGCGCGAAGTAGTGCGCGAAGTGCAGGACCCGCGGTCTGGGAAAAGCGTGTATGAGACTTGGCGCGAGCGCCTTGCCCAGGCAAGGGAACATCCGAACGGCGTCGCGCGGCCGGAGCCTGCGGCGGATGCTTCCGGAGACGTGCCTCTCGGCGCGCTCGGCGCCGGCTCGGATTTTTGCCCTTTCTTCGATCACGCCGGAATTCCTTCGATGGATGTGGGTTTCGGCGGCGATTACGGCGTGTATCACGCCCTCTATGATGATTTCTATTGGATGAAACACTTCGGCGATCCAACATTTGTGTATCACGCCACTCTCGCGCGCATTCTGGGAACCATGGCGCTGCGGCTCGACGAAGCGGATATTTTGCCGTTTGATTATTCCGGCTACGCCGTGGAAATCGGCCGCGCGGCCGGTGATCTCGTTGCGCGCGCCCAGTCGCAGAGCCAGGATGAGGCAAAGCTAAAGCCCATCGCCGACGTTGCGGCGGAACTTTCGGCTGCGGCTGACCGCGCTGCGAAGGCGCTGAAGTCCGCAAGCGCTGCACCAATGGACGCGGCGCGGGAAGCAAGAATCAATCGAATGCTGGCCACTGTCGAGCAGGCCTTTCTCGCACCGGAAGGTCTCGTCGGGCGGCCCTGGTACAAGCACACCATTTACGCGCCTGGCAGCTATGCGGGCTATGCGTCGGAAGTGATGCCCGGGGTCAGCGAATCTCTCGATCGCAAAGACGCCGCAACGCTCCGGCGCGAAGTGGACTCGCTTGTGGCCGGGTTGCGCCGCGCTGCCGCACGCCTGGATGATGTAACGCGTCTCGCCTCAGGAATCTAGCTACATCCGGCTGTGCCGGGATAGAATGATGGCGATGCGCGTGCGCGTCCTTTTTTTCGGCCAGCTCAAGGAAATCACCGGCGTCGGGGAAGAAGACGCAGAAATCTCGGAAGGCGCTCGCGTGGAAGACCTCTTTGAGCGCTACGGCCGGCGCTTCCCCAAACTCGCTGAATTCCGCCCGTCCATCGCCGCTTCGGTGAATCAAGAATACGCCGCATGGCGCGCGCCGCTCGCCGTGGGCGACGAAGTGGCCTTTCTGCCGCCCGTCAGCGGTGGCGCGCCGGTTGCGCTCGCGGAGGACAACTTTCAGCTCGTGCGCGACGCGATTCGGACGCGGGAGATCGTCGAAAGCCTGAAGGAGCCCGGAGATGGAGCGGTCGCGGTGTTCGACGGATTTGTGCGCAACAGTTTTCGTGGCCAGCGCACGCTCTATCTTGAATATGAGGCCTACGAACCGATGGCCCTCGCGAAAATGCGCGAAATCGGCGCGCAGATACACGCGCAATTTCAGGTGCACCGGCTCGTCATCGTTCACCGGCTGGGCCGGCTCGAAATTGGGGAGACAAGCGTGCTCATTGCCGTCAGCTCCGCGCATCGAGCCGCTGCGCTCGACGCCTGCCGCTATGCTATTGACACACTGAAACGCTCCGTGCCCATCTGGAAGAAAGAATACTTCGCTGGTGGTGCGGTGTGGGCCGAAGGCGAAATTGCCTCGCAGGAAGCCATTTCCCGCCGGGATGAATCTATTCCTTAGATGAACAAACACCACGCAGCGCTTTGCGCTCTGCTGGCCGGGGCGATCTTCGCGGCTTCGTTCGCCGTCTCACTGCGCGCGCAGGACCCCAAGCAGCGTGGCCGCATCCGCGTGCAGGTGAATCTGGTGGATATTCTCGCGAGCGTGATTGATGCGAACGGCCGTCCCGTGCCCGATCTCAGGCAGGATGCATTCGAGCTCTCCGAAGAGGGTGTCACGCAGAAGATCGAGCGCTTCGAGGCGGAAACAAGCCGCCCGCTCGACCTTGCTTTGATGGTGGATTCGAGCATGAGCACGTTCAAGGACCTGAAATTCGAGAACGAAGCGGCCGCGCATTTCATTCGCCAGGTCGTTCGCCCCGGCGACACGCTCGCTGTCTTCGAGTTCTCCGATTCCGTCACGCAACTCTCCGAATTCACGGCGGACGTCCCGAAGCTGCAAACGGCTGCGCGAAAAATCTCCGCCGGTGCGGGAACGTCCATGTACGACGCGGTTGTGCTCGGGTCGAATGCGCTGAAGCGGCAGCCCTCCGGACGCCGGCGCGCGATTGTGCTGGTCACCGACGCGGGTGAGACCACAAGTGTCTACAAGTTCGAGGACGCTCGCCGCGCCGCCATCGCCTCGGAAGCTCTGCTCTATTCGATCGTTATCCGGCCCGTGAAAAACGAAAGCGGCCGCAACACTGCCGGCGAACACGCGTTGATCACGATCACGGACAGCACGGGCGGAGCGATGTTCATTCTTGATGAGATGGATCAGATGGAAGCCATGTACGACCGCATTGATCGCGAGCTTCGCACCCAATACTTGTTGGGCTATTATCCTTATCCGATGCCGCCTTCGGGCAGTCATCGACATGTGGAAGTGAAAGTGAAGACAGGTGACACGGTGCGCTACCGCAAGGAATATTTCGCATCAACTACGCCCTGAGATCAGGTCCTGGTCCGGAAGCCGGTAAAATGAACGCATTTCTCGATGTCGCCGTCGAAGCAGCGCGCGAAGCGGGCGCTCTTCTCCTTGCCGATTACGATCGCCCGAAGAAGATCTCCTACAAAGGGGAAGTGGATCTTGTCACCGAGTCCGACAAACGATCCGAGGCCGTCGTCGTGGCCCGGCTGCGAAACCATTTTCCGCACCACGCGATCGTCGCCGAAGAGGGCGGCGAGCAAGACATCGATGGCACTGCCGGCGCGCGCTACCGCTGGCACGTTGATCCGCTCGACGGCACGACGAATTTCGCCCACGCCTATCCCTGCTTCGCTGTTTCCATTGGTCTCCTCGAAGACGGCGAGCCGCTCGTCGGCGTCGTTTTCAATCCGATCAGCGCCGAGCTCTTCACGTCTGTGCGCGGCGAAGGCGCGTACCTGAATCAGAAGAGAATCTATGTCTCGCCCGTCGAAACTTTATCGAAGGGCTTGGTGGCGACTGGATTTCCCGTGCACAAAGTACGGACGAGCACGAACATTCGCTATTACTGGGAATTCACGGTTCGTTCGCACGGCGTGCGCCGCGATGGCTCCGCCGCGCTCGATCTTTGCTCTGTCGCCTGCGGGCGATTCGATGGCTTCTGGGAATTCGGCTTGAAATCATGGGACACGGCAGCGGGCATGCTGCTCGTGCAGGAAGCGGGGGGAAGGGTCACGGATCTTTCCGGCCGGCCGTATCGTCCGGGCGACCGTGAGATCCTCGCTTCGAATGGGCGCATCCACGCTGAGATGCAGCAGGTGGCTGCCGATATCGTCGAGGTTGCCGCCAAGCACGAACCATGAGCAATTTGTTGCGGCAAATTGTAACGCGTAGTAGATTGAAAATGGGTGCGGCCTGCCGCTGAACCGGGCGGGCGCCCATAAGAAGGCCGATGGAACTGTTCCTCAACATCCTGTGGCTCTTCATCGCTTTTGGCCTGCTCGGTTTGTGGCGAACGCGATGGGCGCGCCAGCAACACCTGGCGCAGCGCGATCCTCTTCGCGAATGGACCGCGTTTTCCTGCACGCTCGTCCTGCTCTTCTTCGCGGTTTCGATGACCGATGACCTGCACTTTGATATCGCTCTCTTTGACGAATGCTCGGCTAGCCGGCGCCATTCGGCTTCTCTGACGTGCCATCATCATGCGACGCAGGGCGTTCGGATGTCGCCTTCGTCCCCTGTGGCCATCCTGGCGAGCAGGCAGTCGTCCGATCCCGAGCTTTTCAGTTCCGCAATGGCGCTGATTAACGGCGTGCTTCCGTTGTGCATATTCCACGGCCAATCCTCGGGCCTCTCTCCTCCTGCATTCTCACTCTCTGTAATTTCTTGAGCTGAGCCGGCCTCCAGCTTCGTTCACTTTGTGTTTCTATTTTTCGCTGATTACTTGACGGCCCGAAATCGGAGCTTGGGACGCGGGGAACCGCAGGAACCGCTTTCCGGCGAACCCAAGCCGTCCCAGGTGACGCGTGGCGTCGCGGACTATCAGGATGGAAGGTGATCCAATGAAGACCAAACTTGTTGGCCTGATTGTAGCGGCAGCCGGCTGCCTTCCCTTGGGCCTGCTGCTTGGTTGCAATGAAACTAAGGGAAATCCGAGGGACGAGGCGCCCCCTCCGGCGACAGTTGAGCCTGAGATGGACGCCAACAATTTCAAAGTGGACCACCCGGAACAGTTCCCGCTGGCGACGGCAGTTGAGTACAAGGCGGCACCTGCCCTGAATGTGACCGGCGTGGTGCAGCCCGATATCACGCGCGCCGTGCCGGTGATCTCCTTAGCGGCAGGACGCGTCGTGGAGATTAAGGCCAGATTGGGCGACACCGTGAAGAAGGGCCAGTTGTTGCTGAGGGTTCGGAGCAACGACGTGTCTGGCGCCTACCAGACTTATCTGAAGGCCGAAAACGACGAGCGGTTGGCGCGGCAGCAGCTCCAACGAGCGCAGGATCTTTACGAAAAGGGCGCCATTTCCAAGAGCGGCCTGGAACAAGCCGAGGACACCGAACAGGATGCCAAAGTCGACCTCGATACCACGACCGAACAGTTGCGGCTACTCGGTGTGGATAAGGATCACCCCTCGGGGATCGTGGATGTCATCGCCCCCATTTCTGGTGTGATTACCGACCAACAAGTTACCAACGCAGCGGGCGTTCAGGGCCTATCTGGCCCCAACCCGTTCACTATCTCCGACCTGTCCTATGTGTGGATCATCTGTGACGTTTACGAAAATGATCTTGACGCCGTGCATCTCGGTGAATACGCGGACATCCACCTCAACGCCTATCCTCAAAAGGCCCTAAAGGGCTGGATCGATAACATCCTGCCGATTCTCGATCCCAACATCCGCACGGCGAAGGTTCGGCTGGAAGTCCCCAACCCGGGAATCATGCGAATCGGGATGTTTGTTACTGCGACGTTCTACGGTAAACAGCCCGAGACGCGGGCCGCAGTTCCGGCGACCGCCATCCTGCACTTGCGCGACCGCGATTGGGTCTTCCTTGCAGGCGGTAAGAAGTTCCAGCGGGTGGAAATCGTCAGTGGAAAGACGCTTCCCGGAGACATGCAGGAAGTCATCTCGGGTATCAAGCCCGGTATGCAAGTCGTCCAGAATGCGCTCGTGTTCCAGAACACGGTGGAGCAGTAAATGATTCGCAAGCTCGTCGATTTTGCTTTGGAGAACCGCTTTCTTGTGCTGGCCGCCGCCCTTCTGTTGTTCGGCTGGGGCGCGATTTCATTCCACCAACTTCCCGTGGAAGCCTATCCCGACGTTGCGGATAACTACGTGGAGATCATCACGCAGTGGCCGGGAATCTCCGCGGAACAGATCGAGCAGCAGGTCACCATTCCGCTCGAAATTGTGATGAACGGCATTCCTCACGTCGTGCATCTGCGTTCATTCTCGCTGTTCGGGCTCTCCGATTTGAAGCTGATTTTCGATGACGAGGAGGAGAATGCCTGGGACCGGGAGAGGGTGCTCGAACGGCTCTCGCAAGTTACTTTGCCCACCGGAGTCGTGCCCCAGATGGGCACCGACTGGAGCCCCGTAGGACAAATCTACTTCTTCACGCTCCGCAGCACCAATCCCGAGTATGACGCGATGGAGTTGAAGTCGATTGAAGACTGGGTGGTCGAGAAGAACTTCAAGGCCGTCCCCGACATCGTTGATGTTGCCAGTTTCGGCGGCCCCACCCGCGAATATCAGGTTCGTGTGGATCCCAACAAGCTGATCTCCCACGGACTCAGCCTCGCCCAGGTGGAGCAGCAGCTCACCAACAACAACGCGAATGCGGGTGGCAGCTTTATCGAAACCGGCCTTCAACAAGTCAACATTCGCGAAGTGGGCCTGGTCAAAAACGTTCGGGATATCGAAAACACAGTCATTATGACGAAGACCGGAACCCCGCTGCGCGTGAAGGATATTGCTGTAGTTGCGCAAGGGCCGAAGATTCGGCTCGGCCAATTCGCCCGTGCCATCCATCGCGAAGACGGCAAAATCATCGACAACGACGACGTGGTTTCAGGCATCGTCCTTTTGCGTAAGGGCGCCAACGCGGACGAGGCGCTCCGGGGAATCCACGCGAAGGTTCAAGAGTTGAATGATCGCATCCTTCCGCCTGGCGTAAAGGTCGTTCCGTTCATTGACCGCAGCGACTTGGTGCATTACACGACGCATACGGTCCTCCACAATCTCACCGAGGGCATCATTCTGGTCGTGATCGTCCTCTTTCTGTTTCTCGGAAATGTCCGCGGAGCGATCATCGTCGCACTTACCATCCCGTTTGCGCTGTTGTTCGCCGCGACGTGTCTCAACCTCAAGGGTATTCCGGCAAACCTGCTGTCTCTTGGGGCCTTGGATTTCGGGATGGTCGTCGATGGCGCGGTGGTGATGGTTGAGAACATTGTCCGCCATCTGAGCCTGCGCCAAGACGAAAGTGACTCGAAAACGACCCTTCAGACGATTGGCCGGGCGGCGCATGAGGTCCAACGCCCGGTGTTTTACGCGATCGCCATCATCATCACGGCGTATTTGCCCATTTTCACTCTGCAACGCGTTGAGGGGCGCCTGTTCAAGCCCATGGCCTGGACCGTGGCGTTTGCGCTTCTCGGCGCGCTCTTGTTTTCCATTCTCGTCGCCCCAGTTCTATCGAGCTTTTTCTTCAGGAAGGGCGTGAGCGAATGGCGCAACCCGGCGATGGAGTTCCTGAAAACGAAGTATCGCGGCGCCGCGAGATGGGCCATCGGGCATCGCTTGGTAATCGTAGGCGTGGCGGCTATCGGCTTGGTCGTCGCGATTTACCTTACCGTTGGCGGAGTGATCGGTTCTGAATTTCTGCCCCACCTGGATGAAGGTGCGCTTTGGGTGCGTGGCACTCTTGCTCCCAGCACCGGGCCAACTGAAGGTATCCGGCTATCGAACCAGACCCGCGTCCTGCTCTGTTCTTTTCCGGAGGTGCCTCAATGCACGAGCCAGGTCGGGCGCCCGGATGACGGAACCGATACCACCGGCTTTTTCAATACCGAATACTTCGTGGACTTGAAGCCCAAGGAACAGTGGCGGCCTGTCTTCCGCGATGATAAGGACAGAGTGATTGCTGCCATGAATCGCGAACTGGAAAGGATTCCCGGCGTCACCTGGGGTTTTTCGCAGCCCATTGAAGACAACATGGAAGAGGCGGTCAGTGGCGTGAAGGGCGAACTTGCCACGAAGGTCTATGGCGTCGACTTAAAACTGCTCGAAGAAAAGGCCGACCAGGTCGTGAACGTGATGCGCCAGATCAAGGGAATCGAGGATCTCGGGATCTTTCGCGCACTCGGTCAGCCGAACCTCAACTTTGAGGTGGACCGCGAGCAGGCCGCGCGCTATCAAATCAACGTCGCGGATATTCAGGACGCCATCCAAACCGCCGCGGGGGGCACCGCTCTCACCCAGGTATTGCAGGACGAGGCGCGATACGACCTGGTTCTGCGCTATCTTCCGCAGTACCGCACAACCAAGGAAGCCATCGAGAGCATTCGTTTGCTGTCCCCCTCCGGGGAGCGAGTCTCGCTTGCCCAGCTCTGTAAGATCCAGGAACGGGACGGCGGCTCGGAAATCTACCGTGAAGGAAACCAGCGCTATGTTGCGATCAAGTACAGTGTACGCGGCCGCGATCTTGGCAGTGCTGTGGAGGAAGCCATCAAGAAGGTGAACGCACAGGTTCAACTGCCGCGTGGATACCACATCGACTGGGAAGGCGAATACGAGAGTGAACAGCGCGCCGAAGCGCGGCTGCTCGTCATCGTGCCCTTAACTATTTTAGTGATCTTTCTCATTCTCTACACCATGTTTCGCTCGCCCAAATGGGCTGCCCTCATTCTCGTCACTGTTGCAATGGGCAGTGTGGGTGGGCTCTTGGCCCTCCTGTTCACAGGAACCCACTTCAGTGTTTCGTCCGGCGTCGGCTTCTTGGCCCTGTTCGGCGTCTCAGTTCAAACGGGCGTCATCATGCTCGAATACATCAATCAGCTCCGCGCCCGAGGGCACTCGATTGAGGATTCCGCGATTGAAGGAGCCGTACTGCGGCTCCGCCCCATCATGATGACCATGTTGGTGGCGACACTGGGCTTGCTGCCTGCTGCCCTGTCGCACGCTATTGGCTCCGATTCGCAGCGGCCCTTCGCAATTGTCATCGTGGGCGGCTTGATGGTGAATTTGGCAATGAGCATCTTTATCCTGCCAACTCTCTATGTTTGGTTCGCGCGCGAAGGCGACAAACTGCCGGAGCCTGAGGGAGAGGCCGCTTGAAATCATCGTTGGGCCCTCGCTCCGATTGTGAAACACCCGCCGCCGGCCTCGTTGACGCGCGCTCCGCCCGGTGCTAGCCTTCGCGACGCTTCCACTCCATGCGCGCCGTTGACATCATTCGCAAGAAGCGCGACGCCGCGGAACTTTCCCGCGAAGAAATCGATTTCCTCGTTCAGGGCGCCACCAGCGGCGCCATTCCCGATTACCAGCTCGCCGCGTGGCTCATGGCCGTCATCTGGCGCGGCATGTCCGCCGCCGAACTCGCCGCCCTCACCGAAGCCATGCTGCACTCGGGCGAAGTGATTGATTTCTCCGGCATGCCCGGCGCGAAAGTGGACAAGCATTCCACCGGCGGCGTGGGCGACAAGACTTCGCTCGTGCTTGCCCCCGTGGTTGCCGCTGGCGGCGTCAAAGTCCCCATGATTTCCGGCCGCGGGCTTGGTCACACGGGTGGCACGCTCGACAAGCTCGAATCCATCCCCGGTTTCAACGTCAATCTGTCGCTTCGTGATTTTCGCCGCGTCCTGGAAACTTGCGGCTGCGCGCTCATCGGCCAGACGCCCGAGATCGCTCCCGCGGACAAGAAGCTCTACGCCCTGCGCGATGTCACCGCCACCGTGGAAAGCCCGTATCTCATCTGCGCCTCCATCATGAGCAAGAAAATGGCGGAAGGCGTTGACGCGCTTGTGCTCGACGTCAAGACCGGCGATGGCGCGTTCATGAAGAAGCAAGCCGACGCCGAATATCTCGCTCAGCTCATGGTCGAGACCGGCACGCGCATGGGCAAGAAAGTCGTCGCCCTGATTACCGATATGGAGCAGCCGCTCGGCCGCAAGATTGGTAACGCGCTCGAGGTGGAAGAATGCGTCGAAGTGCTCCACGGCAAGGGCCCTGACGATTTGCGCGAGCTGTCGCTCGACCTTTCCGCCTGGATGTTCTTGCTCGCCGGACGCACGAAAACGGTCGCGGAAGGGAAGGCTCTCGCCTCGGAAATGATTGCATCCGGCCGCGCCCGTGATACATTCCGCGAGGTCATTCGGCTCCAGGGCGGCGACCTGAAAATCGTGGACGATACCGGGCGCCTGCCGCGCGCGAAACATCAAACGGCCCTGCCAGCCCCGCGTGCGGGTTTGGTCACCGCGATTCACTGTGAGCAGGTGGGCGTCGCGAGCATGATGCTCGGCGGCGGCCGCGAGAAAAAAGAAGACTCGATCGATCCCGGCGTGGGCCTCGTGCTCGCGAAGAAAGTCGGCGACGCGGTGAAAGTTGGCGAGCCGCTGTGCGCGGTGCACTACAACGCCGAAGCGCGACTCTCAAATGCCATGGCGCTCCTGGCGAAGAGTTTTGAGATCGGCGACAAGGCGCCGCGGCCGTCACCCCTAATCCGCAAGATCATCGGCGCGTAGAGAAGCGGCTGTCAGCGATAGAACAGACACTGCCTTAGGCAATCGGCTCTCGTTGAGCCGCCGATCCACAAGGAGACTCCATCGCATGCACCGTTTGATCGGTCTTCTCGGCATGGTCGTCATGATGGCTCTCGCCTTCCTCTTCTCCACCGACCGCCGCGCCATCCGCATGAAGACCGTCGCCTGGGGACTCGGCCTGCAAATCACTTTCGCGTTTCTGGTGATGCGCTGGGAATACGGCCGCCTGCTCTTCCAGAAAGCCGGCGCCGCCGTGAACTGGCTCCTCGACTTCGCGTTCTTCGGCTCGACCTTCGTTTTCGGCGACCTGGGCAGAAAAGGCTCGCCGATGGGGTTCTTCTTCGCCTTCCAGGTGCTGCCGACCATCATCTTCATCGCCGCTGTCTTCGCCCTGCTCTACTACTACGGAATCATGCAGTTCGTCATCAAGCAGGCCGCGCGCGTGATGACCGCCCTGATGGGTGCCAGCGGCGCCGAATCCCTCAACGTAGCGGCCAGCATCTTCATGGGCCAGACGGAAGCGCCTCTCACGATTCGCCCGTTCTTGCCGGACGTTACACGCTCCGAGCTGATGACCATCATGACCAGCGGCATGGCTCACGTCTCCGGCGGCATCATGGCCGCCTACATCGCCTATGGCATCGAGGCCAAGCATCTTCTTGCCGCCGTCATCATGACCGCTCCGGGCACCATCCTGCTTTCGAAGATGCTTGTCCCCGAAACGGAAGTGCCGAAGACCTCCGGGCGCGTCCAGATGGCGGATCTCGAGCGCGACACGAACGCCCTCGGCGCCATTTCCCGCGGCACCCTGGACGGCCTCAACCTCGCGCTCAACGTCGGCGCCATGCTCATCACCTTTATCGCCCTGATTTATCTCGTGGACGGCCTTTTCGGCATCGTGCATAACGGCTTCGCGCATTTCGGAATGAATTGGTTTCCCACCAGTCTTGAGCAGGTTCTGGGCTGGTTCTTTGCGCCGGTTGCGTGGGTGATCGGTATTCCGTGGCACGACGCATCCACCATCGGCAATCTCCTCGGCCTGCGCATGGTTACGAACGAGCTGATTGCGTTCCAGCGGCTGGGGCCGATGAAGGACGCGCTTGACCCGCGCTCCTTCACCATCGCTACGTTTGCGCTTTGCGGGTTCGCGAACTTCAGCTCCATCGGCATCCAGATTGGCGGCATCGGTGCCCTCGCGCCCAACAAGAAATCCGAGCTCGCGCGCCTCGGCATCCGCGCCATGCTGGCCGGAACAATGGCCAACCTGATGTCCGCGTCCATCGTCGGGGTCATGCTGCGATGAGCTTTTGATTGCCGCCAGTGTGTTCTGGGGGTCGGAGCTTTCAGTTTGTTCCCTGACCGGCACTCGCCGAAGGGCTCCGACATAATCTCAGCAGGAAAGATGGGGCTTTAGCCCCCTGAGGAAATCCTACGGGAGAATGATGAGCGGAAAGGGCCATCGGTCCAGCAAGTCGTCCGAGGAATTCTCCCGCGCGGACCGCGCCGCAAAATACATCCTCTCGAAAACGAAGCTTCGCCCGAAAATAGCGCTCGTCCTCGGTTCCGGCCTCGGTGCATTTGCAGACGATCTCGCCGGAGCTGTGCGCATTCCCTATGAAAAGATTCCCGGGTTCCCGCGCTCGACGGCCGTGGGCCACGCCGGGCGCCTCGTCATCGGGAAGGTGAGCAACATCGCCATCGCGGCGATGGAGGGGCGCGTCCATTTCTACGAAGGCTACACCGCGAAGGAAGTCGTGTTTCCCATGCGTGTTTTTGGACGCATGGGCATTCGCTCCGCTATCCTCACGAACGCCGCCGGCGGCATCAATCTGGAATTCAAGCAGGGAGCGCTCATCGCGATTCGCGACCATATCAACCTGCAAGGCGCGAATCCGCTCATTGGACCCAATGACGACCGCTTCGGTCCCCGCTTTCCCGATATGACGCAGGCTTATTGGAAGCCGTACCGCGAAGCTGCGCTCGCCGAGGCAAAGCGCCTCGGCATCGATGTCCATGAAGGCGTCTACGCGGCGCTTTCCGGCCCGAGCTACGAAACACCGGCGGAGATTCGCTATCTAAGAACCATTGGCGCTGATTTGGTGGGGATGTCCACCGTGCCCGAAGTGATTGTGGCGCGGCATATGGGAATTCGCGTCCTCGGGATTTCCTGCGTCACGAACATGGCCGCAGGCATTCTCGACCAGCCCATTGACCACGCGGAAGTGATGGAGACGGGTGAGCGCGTAAAGTCGCAGTTCGTCGCGCTGCTTCGCGCTGTCATTCCCCGCATCGCCGCCGAAAAGTAGCCTGTTGCAGGGTCGGGAGTTGTCATCCTGAGGGCATCCGGCTAGGATGCCCGAAGGATCTCGGCGAGCAATTCTTGCTGGAGCTTGAGCACGGGCTCCTAAAAATGGCGGTACGAAGGCGTATGGCTGAATACGACGCACTGATTGCCGCAGCGAAGCAGGCCCGCGAAAACGCGCACGCGCCGTTCTCGAATTTCCGCGTTGGCGCTGCGCTCCGCGCAAAATCGGGCCGCACGTTCACCGGTTGCAACGTCGAAAACGCAACGCTCGGCCTCACCTGCTGCGCCGAGCGCGTTGCGATCTTCAAGGCCGTTTCCGAAGGCGAGCGCGGCTTCGACGCCATCGCCGTCGTCGCCGATACGGATACGCTCACCCCTCCCTGCGGCGCCTGCCGCCAGATCATCTGGGAATTCTGTGGCGACGTTCCTGTGATACTCGCGAACCTGAAAGACAAAGTCGAGCACGAGCGCTCGGGTACATTGTTGCCCAAGCCCTTCGATTCTTCGTTCCTTTGAGATTTGCCACAGATAAACACAGATGAACGCAGATAAACCGGACGAGGGAAATAACCTGGCAGAATAGATTCGCTTCTGTCTGCCGGTCGTTGCTGGGGGGGTGCCTCTTCTCTTTTAGCTTTTATCTGTTTTTATCTGTGTTCATCTGTGGTTGCGTTGGCCTTTTCTTGCCGTTCCTTTGAGCCCGGCTCCTGTCATCAGTTGATTCCCAATTTGCGCTTACGGTGAAGCTTCAGGGCGGTCGACCGCAGCGTTTCCGGGATGTTCTTGTTGTTCGTCAACCGCGCGAGATCGCCGGCGTTCAGTCGCGGAAGAAGGCGCAGGGAAGCGTCCAGCGGCGTCTTCGGATTGTTGACCAGGTTCTTCACCACCGTGTAATTCTTCATGAAGAGGCGGGCGAGAGAAATCGTGCGCAGAATTTCTCCCGGCAGGTTTGTCATCGCCGAGAATGACTCGACTTCGCTGTCCGTCAGCCGGGGCGACTGCAGCACGCAGCGCTGCACCAGCTTGTTGGGATCGCGGATCAGCACCATGCGCTCCGTACGCCCGCCCTTGAGCGCCAGCGTAAGACGCTGCACCACGTTCATGTGCGCAATCTGTTGCGAGATAGTTTGGCGCTTTTCCGGGTCCGGCTCGATTTCTTTTGCAACCTCTTCGATCTCGTTGAGCGAGATCGCGCCCTTGTTCAGCTCGGCGAGAAGTTCACGCTGCTGCTCGTTGCCAGTGGCGGAATTCGACACGGCGATGATTAACTGCGAATCCGAAGTAAATCGCTCCAGATTGTCGAGAAGGGCTTGAATTCCAGCCGGAGTCAAATGTTGCGCCACGCGCGTGACGTTCGCCGTGGGGCACCCTGCGTTTGCCGCGAGAGCGTCGGCGATCCCGGCTTTTTCGCCGAGTTGGTCCGCGCAGTAAGCGAAGAGCCTCGGGTCCGCATCACCTCGCGCGGCCGCGGCCAGGAACGACTCGAGGGGTTGAGTCAGAAGGACGCCTCGCGCGCGTTCCGCAACCGCACCGTCCGCGTCGGAAGTCAGCACAGCGAGCAGCTCCACGCGATCTTCAGCACTCAGCGATACGCCGCCGGCACAAATGGCCAGTTTTTGCTCTGGACGCACGCGGCCGGAGCGAACCGCGTCACGCAACTCTGCGCTAATGGGGACCTCCACCGGGGAACTTCAAATCATTTCGGGTCAGTGTGACGCTTCCCGCCTGGCCGGGTTGGCCCATCGGTGGGACCGTCTGACCATCGAGTTCGAGGAGCAGGGCGCTCGCTTCGCTCGACGACACCTCAAAACTTTCCCGCGCGCTGAAGGCCTTCGCCTCGCCCGCTTCGATGTGGCCATCGAACACGGTTTGCCCATCGGCGATCACTTTCACGTCGGCGGGCTTGCCCGCCGCCATCCTCAGATCGAGTGCAGACGCTGGATCAGAGGCTCTGGGATCCACGGCAATGCCAGTCCCATTCGTCGCGTCATTTGCACCTGCCTGAGGCCCTCGATTCGTTGCAGGGTCGCCTTCGGCGCTGCTTGCCACCACCGCGTCTGAATATTTCACCGGATTCTTCTCCGAAACCAGCGAATCCGCGTGCCGTTTTTGAAAGAGCGCTTCAATCTGCTGCCGGTAATGCGCAAACAAGAACCAGCCGCCCGCTAGCGCCGCCGCAATCAATGCAGCGATCACGGCGATGGCAGCCCACGGCTTTCGGTTTGCACCCACGGGTGGCAGCGCGGCGACATGGGGAGCTTGAGACCCTTTTGTATGGAGTTCATATTCGGCGACGAGATTGTCCTCGTCGAGGCCCAGATAGCGCCCGACGGAGCGGATGAATCCGCGGTTGAACACGCCGCCGGGCAAATCCGACCACGTTTCGCTTTCCAGGGCTGCCAGATATCGCGTGTTGATCCGCGTGGCGGCCGAAATTTCTTCCAGGGATACGCCTCGCATCTCGCGTTCGCGTTTTAGGTGTTCGCCGAAGGCTGTAGAAGACATCCGCAGGAACTCAGAACCAAACAAAAATATAGGCGCGGCGTCGCGAGGTGTCAATCCCGCTAAGAAACATATGGCAGAGTCGCAATCCGGCAGTCCGCCGCAGTGGAGAGCCGGATCTGTCCCCTCCCCCGTTGGCGTTTCAGCTATCAGGCTGCCCGGGTTCATTGCAGACCGTGAAAGCCGTTCACTATAATGGAAGGCCGACCTTGTTGAAGGAAACTTACGAGCCGATGCAGCGGGAACCGACAGGACCGACGCAGGACCAGGCCGATTCCAAGCCATTCGAGGGCGTCGAACGGCGCCGGAATGCAGGCCTCGCCCTGGACCTTGCCGAAGGAAGCGAAGTCACCGTCTTCCATGAGCTGGGCAAAGCGCTCACGTCGTCCCTCCAGCTCGATCAGGTGCTTCGCACCATCATGGAGAAGATCAACGAAGTCCTGCATCCGGACACGTGGTCTCTCCTGTTGATGGACCAGGACAAAGGCGAACTCTTCTTTCAGATCGCGACGGGCAAGGGTGCCGAAGCTCTCAAGGATGTCCGCATCAAGCTGGGACAAGGTCTCGCGGGATGGGTGGCGCAGGCGGGGCAAGCGGTCGTGGTGCCTGATACGAGCAAGGACGCGCGCTTCTTCGCCAAGGTGGACGAGCGCACGAAGATGGAGACGCGCTCGATCGTCGCCGTGCCGGTCCGCTTCCGCGACCATTGCCTTGGCGTCATCGAGCTGCTCAACTGCGTTGGTCCCGATGGCTTCAGCAAACGTGACCTCGTGCTGCTCGAGGCGCTTGCCGACTATGCCGCCATCGCCATTGAAAACGCGCGGCACGTCCAGCGCATCCACGAACTCACCATCACCGACGACTGCACGGCTCTTTACAACGCGCGGCATTTGAATTTCATGCTCGACACGGAGATTTACCGTTCGCACCGGTACGCGTTCGAGTTTTCGCTGATCTTCATCGACCTCGACCATTTCAAAACTGTGAACGACACCTACGGCCACCTGATGGGGTCGAAGCTGCTCTCGGAAATCGGCCTCGCGATCAAAGACAAGTGCCGGCTGATTGACCTTGCCTTCCGCTACGGCGGCGACGAATTTGTCGTGCTGCTGCCGCAAACCTCGAAGGAAAATGCGCTTGGAGTGGCGCGCCGCCTGCACAAACTGATCCGCGAAACGGTGTGGCTGAAGGATCCCGGCTTGAACGTGCACATCAGCTCCAGCGTCGGCGTGGCGTCGTACCCCACCGATTCGCGCACGAAGGCCGAACTGCTGCATCTTGCCGACGAAGCGATGTACTCGGTGAAAAACTCCACGCGCGACAGCGTCGCCGCCGCCGGCGTCGGCATTCTCCCTCCCGCCTAGCCGCAGGGCCAGCGGATCGCAAAGAAACCCGCAACGAACCTGGCAACGGGGACCCCTGATTCGGTGTCGATTAGACAGGGCCCCGATCCTTCGTTTTCTGGGGGTTACGGCCTTTTCTAATCGACACGGGTGACGATTAGAATCCGGATGCGGGAAGCCCTGGGCTGGGGGTTGGAAGAAGGGTCTGCGCCGTCGCTTGGGCACCCAGGAGAAAAAACGTGCGGCGCGGCCGAAGCCGGACTAGCAGCCAGTGCCCGCAGTTGCCAAGTCCGCGTTCATCGTTCATGCACACACTCCGGAGCAACGGTAGCACGTTTGGAAAAGGGTGGAGGTACAGATTTAGTACAGAAATTGGGCCAGTTCTATAACTCGACTACCAGTACTGGCCGAAAGGACAGGTAAGTCGCTGAAGGCCCGGCGTTGGCTCCGCGTTCGCTGCCCGAATCTTACTCCGATTCGGGCTCCCATGCCGGTCGCACGACCGTAATTTCCACAGACGCGCGCGCTTAGCTTGATTCGGTGTAGGCGGCGTGTTAGTCTGCGCACGAATTTTGGTGTGGCGAAAAGCCCGCGATACATAGTCGCGGAGGCGAGCGAGGACGCATGGCCAATGAAGCGCTAGGAATGATCGAGACCAAAGGGCTGGTGGGCTCGATTGAAGCAGCTGATGCCATGGTGAAAGCCGCCAACGTGATTCTGATTGGCAAGGAGTACATCGGCGCCGGATACGTCACCGTAATGGTGCGCGGCGATGTGGGCGCGGTGAAGGCTGCGACGGATGCGGGCGCGGCAGCCGCGCGGCGCGTGGGAGAATTGGTGGCAGTACATGTGATCCCGCGGCCGCACGAACTGGTGGAAGATATTCTTCCCGGCGGACAAGGCCGGGGAGCGAAGAAGTAAGCAATCCCCACCCTTCGCTGGGAAGCGCGAAGGATGGGGCACCCACACTCCCGTGAAACGGCCGGCGGGAAGCCGGCGCTACGATTGGGTAAGGTGCATTGAGCCTGCGTGACCGCGACCTGATTTCCATCCAGGAAGCCCGCCAAGCTGTCGAGCGGGCGAGTGAAGCTCAGAAGAAGTTCGCCGCATTTTCCCAGGAACAAGTGGATGCAGTAGTGGAGGCTTGCGCCGAAGCGGCTACGGCCGCGGGCGAACAGCTCGCGCGGGTAGCGGTGGAAGAGACCGGCTATGGCAACGTGGCGGACAAGATCATCAAGAACCGGCTCGCTTCCGTGGATGTTCCGCGCGCGATTCGCGGAATGAAGACGGCGGGCATCCTGCGCGAGGATCGCGAAAAGGGAATCATCGAAATCGCGGAGCCGGTAGGCGTGGTGGCCGCGGTGATTCCTTCAACGAATCCCACTTCGACCACGATTTACAAGACAATTATTTCGCTCAAGGTGCGCAATGCCGTGGTGCTGAGCCCGCATCCGACGGCGATGCGTTGCATCTGCGAGACGGTTGCGGTGTTGAGCCGCGCGGCGCTGAAAATGGGCGCGCCGGAGGGATTGATCGAGTGCTTGAATCACCCGACGATGCAGGGAACGCAGGAGCTGATGAAGAGCCGCCTGGTCGGCGTGATTCTGGCGACAGGCGGCACAGGGCTGGTGCGCGCGGCGTACAGCTCGGGGCGGCCGGCGTATGGCGTGGGGCCGGGGAACGTGCCGTCGTTCATCGAGCGAACGGCGGACGTGCGAAAGGCGATTGCGGATATTTTCGCGGGAAAAACTTTTGATTACGGCACGATCTGCTCGTCGGAGCAGGCGATTGTGGCGGAAGAAGCGGTGCGCGAGCAGGCGCTCGAAGAATGCCGCCAGCAGGGAGCCTATTTTCTTTCGGCGGAAGAAATCCGGCGGCTGGGCGAAATGGTTTTTCGTAGCGGCGCGGCGACGCCGAATCCGCAGATCGTCGGGAGGCCGGCGACGATGATCGCGGAGATGGCGGGAATCAAGGTTCCGGCTTCGACGCGCGTGCTGATCGCGAAGCTCGAAGGGGTGGGGCGCGACGTTCCGCTTTCGGGCGAGAAGCTCTCGCCGATTCTGGCGTTCTATTCGGCGGCGAATCTGGCGGCGGGCATCGAGCTGTGCATTCGCCTATTGCAATACGGCGGAATGGGGCACACGGCTTCGATGCATTCGCAGAATCCGGCGGCGGTGAAACAGTTCGGGCTGGCGGTGCCGGCGTTTCGCATAGCCGTGAATACATCGGCGGTGCACGGCTCGATCGGGTATTCGACGAACCTGTTTCCGGCGATGACGCTGGGTTGCGGCTCGCCGGGAGGCAACATCACCTCCGACAACATCGGGCCGCAGCATTTGATGAACGTGAAGCGAGTGGCGTGGGAATCGCGCGCCGTGGAGCATCGCACGATTGCCGCGGACCAACGCATGGCGGGCGCGACATTTTCTGCAGCTGCTTCGGCTCCGCCGGCTGAGCCACTGAAGGCAGAGGCGGCAGCGAGCGGTGGTGGTGCGGCGGCGATGCCGAGTCCAGCAACGAACGTAGCTTCCGCTGTTGCGATGCCGGATCGCCAAACGATCGCGCGAATTGTGGAGCAAGTATTCGCGGCACGAGGAATTCCGCGGGGCGGCGCGGCGGCTGCGGCCGCGCCGGGAGTTGCGCCGGCGTCTCCGTCCAGCTCACCACAGCCATCGGCTCCGCCTGCCGCAGCCCCAACGGCAGCGGCACGCATGGTGGAAGCTCCGGCCTCCGCTACGCCGGCTACATCGAAGCCGGCGCAAGCGCCATCGTCAGTGATTCAACCGCCCGTTCAAGCAGTCGAATTTGTAAGCGAGAACGATGTTCGCAGCGCGTTGCTGCGCCAAGAAAAAATCTATGTCGGGCCGAAGAGCATCGTCACGCCTTCGGCGCGCGACCTTGGCGACTCTCACGATGTCTTCGTCCGCACAGAGCTCTCGCCATCGGCCCGGCCGAAGAGCGGCAGCGGTTCCGAGTAAATCTTGTCCCGCGCCTGGTGAACCGCAGTTGTTCCCCGGAAACCAATTCACCTATACTCGTCTTCTAAGCAACTGGAATCGAACGCAAGGGCAGTGGCGTAAGGGCGCGGCCCGCCAGAACGCGGCGAGGCAGGCAAGCAGCACTCCTACGAGTAAGCGCAAGGGGCGCGCGAGTGCAAAATAAAGAAGCGGCGCGGTACGCACGCTGGTCGGCGGCGATTGCCGGCGCTATTGTCCTGGTGGTTGCTGGCGTATATGCGCAGCGGGCGATTCGTGAGTCTCACGCGCGGCGCGCAGCTCCAACATCGGTCCCCGCAGGCGTGCAGCAGCGATCCCAGGAGTTCTCATTCTCGAAAGTGGAGCAGGACCGCACGATATTCAAGGTGCGCGCTTCGCAGGCCACCCAGTTCAGCGACCAAAACCGCAGCCTGCTGAAGGATGTGTGGATCACGATTTACGGCCGGGACGGCTTGCGCAACGACAACATTCATACGCACGAGTGCAGCTACGAGCCGAAGAGCGGCGCGATCGAATGCGAGGGCGACGTCCAGATCGACATCGAAGACGCGAATCCACCGCCCGGCAAGCCCGCCAGCGAGCAACTCGAGGTGAAGACGCGCAATCTTTCGTTCAACCGCGAGACGGGTGAGGCTTCGACCAGCGAAGCGGTTGAGTTTCGTTTCGCGCAGGGGCAGGGACAGGGCGCCGGCGTGCGGTACAGCACGCGCGATTCGGTTGTGCGGCTGGAACACAACGTCGAATTCACGATTGCGCCTTCCGATCACACGAGCGGCTTGCCCGTGCATGCGACCGGGAGCAGCCTCGAAATCAACCGCAACAACCACATCGCCGTCCTTGCCGGGCCAGCGGTGGTGAGGGAAGGCGACCGCGAACTTTCGGCGGAAAAAATCTCCGTCGAACTCGATGAGGGCTTCCACGCGCGCCGGGCCATCGCGGAAGGGCATCCGGCGATCCGTTCGTCCGAGCATGGAGGGCAGACTGCAATTTCCGCCGAGCGCTTCGAGGCTGTTCTCGGCGCGTCGGGATGGATCGAGCACATCACGGCGTTTGGCGCAGCGCCGGGAAATGTGGCGGGAACGCGGCAGACGAGCGCGGGAACGGATCATTTTTCGGCTGGGCAGGTTGAAGTGGCGATGCTGCCGGAAAACAATCTGGTCCGGGAGATGACGACGAGCGGCGGCACGTCACTTGACTCTCATCAAGGAAGCGATTCGCGATCGCTCGAGACGAACGCGCTACGCGTGACATTTGCCGCCGGCGGGCAATCCAATCAGCCGGGGAACAAACAAACGGCTGAGCAGCAACACATCAATGGCTTTGAGACGCTGGCTCCGGGAACGATCGAAACCAAGACCGGCCGGGAGGCAACGGTTCTTCGCGCGAAAAAACTTGTGGGGCAATTCGGAAGCGACGGCCGTCTGGAGAGACTACTCGGGCATTCCGGCGCAGAAGTGCGGCACCAGATGGGTGAAGACGCGCCGCAGATCAGTTCGGCGGCGGAACTCGCGGCCACGTTCGGCAAGGGCGGCGATTGGGACACGCTCGACCAGAACGGGAATGTGCGCTTTCAGCAGTCGGATCGCCAGGCGAGCGCGGCGCGGGCGCGAATCGTGCGTTCGACAGACACGATCACGCTGGATGGCTCGCCCGTGCTTTCGGATGCGCAGAGCCGCACCACTGCGGGAAGCGTGGCGATCAATCAAAAGTCGGGGGATATCCGGGCAACCGGGAATGTTGTTTCCACGTATCTTTCTGCCACAGAATCACCTGCAGGGGCTGCCACACAAGCTTCGAGAAAGGCTTCCGCACCGGGTGATGCCATCAATTTGGGTTCCGGCCCGGCCCACATTTCCGCAGACGCGCTTTCAGGCTCCACCACTTCCGGGCACGTGGTTTACACAGCGCACGCCCGGCTCTGGCAAGGGGAATCGGTGCTCGACTCAGACAAAATTGAGCTGTGGCGCGAGGAGAAGAAGATGCAAGCGGCCGGGCATGTGGTTGCGGTTTTCTCTCAGGCTTCAGGACAAATGGGCGCGCCGCAATTCGGCAAGCCGAGCAAGCCAAGCAGCACCGCAAAGTCTTCTGGCTCGCAAGTGGCGGCCCCGCCCGGGCCGACGCTTTGGAATATTCACGCGCCCCTCCTGACGTATTGGAGTGACCAGGGCAAGGCGCGCTTCGAAGGCGGTGTGACGGCGAAGTCGCAGGAGGGTTCGCTCGCGTCGCCGACTCTCGATGTGTTTCTAAGCTCCGGTTCTATTCAATCGGGGTCCAATGTTTCCCGAGGACCCAGCCAACTAAGCCGCGCCCTGGCGCTTGGGGGGGCCATCGTCCGCCAGAGAGACCGCCTGGGCATGGCGGAGCAGGCGGAATACACGGCCGCCGACGGGAAATTCGTGCTTTCGGGCGGAAAACCGACCATAACTGATGCCTCTAGCGACACAACCACGGGCCGTTCGTTGACCTTCTATATTGCGAGTGATACGATTTTGGTTGATTCGCAAGAAGGTTCGCGCACGCTCACCAAGCACCGGGTTGATGAGAAATGATTCGGAATGCTGAAACTCCAAGCCGACGATCTGAGCAAGTCCTATAGAGGCCGCAAAGTCGTCGATGACATCAGCTTGGAGATTCGACAAGGCGAAGTGGTTGGGTTGCTCGGGCCAAACGGCGCAGGGAAGACCACGACTTTTTACATCCTGGTCGGACTGACGCGTCCGGACTACGGGCGCGTGCTGCTGGACGGCGAGGACATCACCGATCTCCCGATGTATCTGCGGGCCCGCAGCGGCATCAGCTACCTTCCCCAGGAGCCCTCGGTCTTTCGTAAACTGACGGCAGAAGAGAATCTTATGGCCGTGCTGGAAACGCTGGAGCTGACTCCAGCGCAACGGCGGGACCGCGTGGAAGAGTTATTGGCGCAGATGGGGCTCGACGGCGTACGCTACAGCCAGGCGCATGTCCTTTCCGGGGGGGAGCGCAGACGGCTTGAGATTGCACGCTCCTTGGTGCTTTCTCCGTCTTTCATTCTTCTCGACGAGCCGTTTTCAGGAATTGACCCGCTGACGGTGCTGGATATTCAAAGGATCATCGCGGACTTAAGCGCGGCGGGGATCGGAGTTCTGGTGACGGATCACAATGTGCCGCAAGTGCTGGCGGTGACGAATCGCGCCTACATTATTAACGAGGGCAAGATTTTGTATGCGGGCACGCCAGCCGATCTGGCGGCCGATTCGGAAGTCCGCCGCATCTATCTCGGCGAAGGATTCCGGCTGAACTGAAATCCATGAACTGGCTCCAGCCCAAACTAAATCTCCGCGTGGCCCAAAAGCAGATTCTGACGCCGGGCCTCGTGCAGATGGTCAGCGTGCTGGCGCTGAACCGTCTCGAGCTGCGGGAAATGATCAATCAGGAGATCATGGAGAATCCCGTGCTCGAGGAACTAGCCGAAGACAACGTCACGCCGACCGCCGAGAACTACACGGACGAGACTTTCCTCAAGAATGAAACAGAAAAGGTTCCGGAAACGGAAGCGGCCAATCCCTTTGACGAATTCGATTTTGGGTCGTTCTTCACGCAGTATCTCGATACCGGCGCGGAGCGCGCAGCTGCGAGCGAGCATGAAGAAAGCGAAAAGCCTTCGTTCGACAAATTCCTCTCTTCGCCGCAGAGCCTCGCCGACCACTTGAGCTGGCAGCTCAGCATGAGCATCTGCACCGAGACCGTGCTCAGGATCGCCGAAACGATCATCGGCAACCTCGACGAAAGCGGGTACCTGACAGCGACGCTCGAGGAGATCGCGCAATCCGGAAACTATTCGATGGAGGACGTGGAAGAAGCCCTGGCGATGGTGCAGGAATTTGATCCGCCGGGTACCGCGGCAAGAGATCTGCCGGAATGCCTGCTGATGCAGCTCAAGGTGATCGATCCCCAGAACACTCTGGCGCAGCAGATCATCGCCGAGCACTTGAAGCTGCTCCAGAATAACCAGCTCAAGGAAGTTGCGCGCGCCTTGAATCGGCCCGTGGAACTGGTGAAGCGCGCCGTGGATGTAATCAAGCGCCTGGATCCGAAGCCGGGCCTGCGCTACAACAAGACGGAGCCGCGTCTGGTCGAGCCCGACGTGCAATTTCGAAAAGTAGACGGCGAGTGGCAGGTATTCATGAATGATGATGACCTGCCGCAGCTGCGCTTGAATCCCACCTACCGCCGCTTGCTGCTGCGTGACGCCGCCGACCGCGACGTCCGCAACTACGTGAAGGAACGGTTCACGGCTGCGATCCAGTTGATGAAGAACATCGAGCAGCGCAAGCACACCATACTCAAGGTTTGCCAGTCTATCCTTCGCCGCCAGCATGAATATCTTGACTATGGTCCCGATCAGTTGAAGCCGATGATGATTAAGGAAGTGGCGGAAGAGGTCGGCGTTCATCCGTCCACAGTGAGCCGCGCGGTCGCCAACAAGTACGTGCACACTCCGTCGGGAGTGCTCGAGTTGCGAAGCTTCTTTTCGGAGTCGGTCAACGGCCCGCAGGGCGGCGAAATGTCGCTGCTTTCTCTCAAGCGCCGCGTGAAGCAAATGATCGAGGACGAAGACACCGCGCACCCGCTGACGGACGAGCAAATCACCAAGAAGCTGAGCGACGAGGGCATCCACGTCACCCGCCGCACGGTGGCGAAATATCGCGAAGATCTCCGCATTCCGAGCACCCATCGCCGCAGGGTGAAGGGCTAAGCGCCTCCGCCGTGACGCGTCCCGCCAGGAACGTCAACGCGCGACAGCTTGTGATCCTTACAGGCCTTTCCGGTTCCGGCAAAGGCTCGATCCTCAAGACGTTCGAAGACCTTGGCTTCTACTGCGTGGACAATCTTCCCGTCACATTGATTCCGGCATTCAGCGAGTTGTATGTGGAGGGCGTCGGCGAAATCGAGCGCGCCGCGCTGCTGGTGGACGCCCGCGAGGGCGAGCAGATTGACAAGCTCCCCGGGATTTATCGCAAGCTGCGCAGCGAACGCCCCGCGACGCTCGTCTTCATCGAAGCGAGTGATGAGGCTTTGTTGCGGCGTTTCAGCGAAACGCGCCGCCCGCACCCGCTCGGGAAGGATTTTTCGATCGTCGAAGGGATTTGCGGAGAGCGGCGCCGTATGGCTCCTATACGCCGCCTCGCCGATCTCATCATCGACACAACGAAGTTCAACGTTCACGAGTTGCGCCAGTTCATCCTCGACCGCTTCCAAAACCCGGGAAAGAGGCCCTTGCTTGTTTCCGTTGTGAGCTTTGGGTTCCGCTACGGAATTCCCACGGACGCGGATCTGGTGTTCGATGTGCGCTTTTTGCCGAACCCGTATTTCGTCCCGCGCCTGCGCGCTTACAGCGGCAAGGATCCGAGCGTGGCGCGCTACATCCGCTCGTTTCCGCAGACGGGTCAATTCCTGCGCCGCCTCGAAAGTCTGCTTTTTTATTTGATTCCGCACTACATTCGGGAAGGGAAGAGTTATTTGACCGTCGCTCTGGGGTGCACCGGCGGCCGGCATCGTTCCGTAACGCTCGCGGAAGTGATTCGCCGCTCCCTCGAGCGGAAGGGCTATTCGGCGAAGGCCGTGCATCGCGATCTGGACAAGTCGGTGTCTTGACTTTTCCGGCTTGGAAATCTAGGGTTTAGCGGTTTTCGCCCGGGCCAGGACTGAGAGCATGACGGAGACTCCACACCCGATTCAGAAGGGCGAGGTACGGCGGCTTTTGCGCTATGTCGCTCCGTACGTCGCGCCTCTGTCGGCGGGCATATTGCTGCTGGCAGTCATGGCAGCGCTCGACGGTCTTACCATCCTTTCGATCCGGCCTGCTGTCGATATTGTCTTGAACCCCGGAACGCTCGATCAGCGGCTTCCGCTCTTCACGGTGCCCTGGGGCGGCCCCACGTTGTATCTGAATTCCTTCGTTCCGGCGCGCGTGCACTATGTCTGGTCCGTTTTTTCGATCGCACTGCTCCTGCTTTTCCTCACCAAGGGACTGGCCGAGTTTCTTGGAAGCACGCTGGTTCAATACGTAGGTCTCTCTGCCGTCACGGACCTGCGAAACCAGGCGTACGCGCGCGTGGTGCAGCAGCCGGTGGGATTTTTTCACAACAACCCCGTCGGGCGGGTGATGTCGGCGGTGATGAACGACCTCGAGCAGATGCGCAGCGCTTTTTCGGACTACCTTGCAGATTTTTTCCGCCAGGTTTTCACTCTCATTACCTTCGCGCTCGTCCTTCTGGTGATCAATTGGAAGATGGCGGTGGGATCGGCCGTTCTGATTCCGGTGATCGTGTGGCCGGTCGGGAAGCTGGCGCGACGCATCCGGCATTCGACGCAGAAGAGCAGGTCTCGCCTCGCCGATCTCAACCAGATTTTGCAAGAGACCATCAGCGGCAATCGCGTCGTGAAAGCATTTGGCATGGAAGGATTCGAGATTCGCAAATTCCGCGACTCCGCGAGAAGCCTTCTCCGCGAGAATATGCGCTGGATCCGGGCGCTTGCGGGAACGTCGCCGCTGATGGATCTGGTGGGCGCTGCCGTGGTTTGCATGCTATTGCTCTTTGCGCGCGACCAGATTCGAGGCGGCCGGATGTCAACCGGTATCTTCTTTGCTTTCGTCTTCGCCCTTTTCAAAGCCTACGAGCCGGTGAAACGTCTGGGCTCGATTTACCAGCTTTTCCATCAAGCCATTGGAATGTCCTCGCAGGTCTTCCGGTTCCTGGATCTTCCCGAGGAAGTGATGGAAGCGCCCGGCGCTATGGCGTTGCCGCGGTTTGCGAATTCAATCGAGTTTGCGGATGCGAGCTTTGCGTACGATAGCGGTCCGCTTATTTTGCAGGGCATCAACCTGAAAGTTCCGGCCGGCGCTGTGGTGGCAATCGTGGGCTCGAGCGGGGCCGGGAAGACGACCCTGGTGAATCTGTTGCCGCGATTCTACGCCGCCAGCTCCGGCTGCGTTCGAATCGACGGCCGCGACGTGCGCGATGTCACGCTGCGCTCACTGCGCGAGCAAATGGCCATCGTCACCCAGGAGACGATTCTCTTCAACGATACGATCTGGAACAATCTTTGCTACGGCCGTCCGGATATGCCGGAGGCAAAGGTGATTGCTGCCGCCGAGGCGGCGCTGGCGCACGAGTTCATTACGAAATTGCCGCATGGTTATAATACGATGATTGGCGACCGCGGACAGCGGCTCTCGGGCGGCCAGAGGCAACGGCTCGCGATAGCTAGAGCGCTGCTGAAAGACGCGCCGATTCTGATTCTCGACGAAGCCACCTCGGAGCTTGATTCAGAGTCGGAGTTGCTGGTGCAGAGCGCGCTCAATAACCTGATGACCGGCCGCACCGTTTTCGTCATCGCTCATCGCCTTTCCACGATCCGCCGTGCGGACGTGATTGCCGTGCTTGACGACGGGACTATCATCGAGCGTGGCACGCATGAGACTCTTCTGGTGCGAGGTGGCGTGTACGCGCGGCTTTATGAAATGCAATTCCGCGATGCCGAGCCTGTGACGCGCGCAGCTGGCCCAATGTGAAAATGTCCGGCGCTTCCCAATCCGCTTCCGTTTCGAAGGCCCGCGCCAAGGGTTCGAAATCTCCAGGTCCGGAAACTCCGGGCCCTAAATCTCCGGGCCTTAGCCTTAAATCCATGACCGGTTACGCCCAGGCGCAAGCCGTTGAAAATGGCTGGAGCGTGCGCGTCACGGTGCGCAGCGTCAATCACCGCTTTCTCGATCTGCATCTGCGCATGCCCGACGGCTTTGAGCCCCTCGAGCCGGCCATCCGGCGAATCGTCCGCGACCGGATTCGGCGCGGGCATCTCGATGTCACGGTCCATTACGAGCTTGCGCGCCCCACGGCCGTGGGAGTGAATCGCGAAGTTGCCGCGGCCTACGTGGAAGCCGTCAAATCGCTCGGCTCGCAATTCGGCATTCATGCGGAGCCGGACCTCGCGGCGATCCTGCGGCTGCCTGGCGTGATCGGTCCAGCCGCCGCTTCACTCGGTGAGGAGATTGGCCGGCTCGAAGCCGTCGTAGCGCGTTGTCTTACCGACTCGCTCGATCGGCTGGACCGCATGCGGCAGGAGGAAGCAAGCCATCTGCACCGGGAAATGTCCGCGCGCCTCCTGAACATTGCGGCCCTCACGGGCAAAGTCGAAGTCCTGATGGAGCGCGCGGTCCCTGCGTTTGCCCGCCGCCTCGAATTGCGGTTGAAGGAATTGCTTGCGCAGACGGTGGATCCCGCGCGCCTTGCGCAGGAAGCGGCAATCGCAGCCGAACGCAGCGACGTCTCCGAGGAGTTAGCGCGGCTGCGCAGCCACGTTCAGCAGTTTGAGTCGCTCCTTTTGGGAGCGTCGGACGTAGGCAAGAAACTCGATTTCCTGCTCCAGGAAATGCAGCGGGAAACGAACACTCTGCTTTCGAAAACTCCTGGCAATGAAGACGAGGGGCTCGAAATCACGCGCCTCGGACTCGAAATGAAATCCGAGGTCGAAAAACTTCGTGAACAGGTGCAGAACATCGAATGAGTTCGCCCGAGCCTCTGGTGATGATCGTTTCCGGTCCTTCCGGTTCGGGCAAGTCCACGCTCGTGCAAAAGATACTGGAGCTGCCGGGAACGATGCTGTCGATTTCATGCACCACGCGGCGTCCTCGCAAGACGGAAACGGACAGCAAGTGGTACACTTTTATCAGCGAAGCCGAATTCCAGCAGATGGTCGCGCGGGGCGAATTCCTGGAATACGCGCAAGTGTTCGGGAAGAATTGGTACGGGACCCCTCGAAAGTGTATCGACGAAGCGCAGGCCCAGAGAAAAGATCTGGTCCTTGAAATTGACGTGCAGGGTGCGCTGCAGGTGAAGCAAAAGCTGCCGGGCGCGGTTGCTCTTTTCGTGCTTCCGCCGTCGCGCGCTGAGCTCGAGCGCCGCATCCGCGCTCGCGGCCAGGATTCGGAAGACGACATTTATCGGCGGCTGGAACGTGCGCGCCAGGAAATGTTGAGCTACAGTAGCTACGATTTCGCCATCATCAACGACGATCTCGAACGCGCGGCCCGGGAGGCTCAGGCTATCGCGCTCGGTTCACGCTGCCGGGTGGCGCGGAACGAAGAACGGATTCGCGAGATTCTGAAGTCCTTTGGAGGCTGATCTTCTCATGCCCGTTTTCAGAGAGGCACCGGAAAGCCAGTTTGCTTACGTGGTGGTTGTTGCGCGTCGCGCCCGGCAATTGATGATCGGCGGGCGGCCGATGGTGGATAACACGAGGTCGCACAAGAATACTCGAATCGCCGAGGAAGAATTGCTGAAGGGACTGCTCGAGTACGAAGCGAGCGAAAAATTCGGCGAGTCCGCAGATGAAGATAAAGACAAGGATGGGAAACGGCGGAAGTGACGATTCCGCTGCCCGCCTATGAAGATCGCACTGGGGGTCACGGGAGGCGTTGCCGCATACAAGGCGGCGGAGCTCGTTCGCCGCTTGCAGCAGGAAAACCTCGACGTGCAGGTGGTGATGACGCGCTCGGCGCAGGAATTCATCACGCCGCTCACGTTTGCCGCGCTCACCGGGCAAAAAGTCATTACCGATATGTTCAGTTCGGCGGGCGCCGCACCGGCCAATGTCGAAAGCGCCATCGAGCATATCGCCGTCGCGCAACGCATTGATTTGCTTCTCGTCGCGCCTGCCACCGCCGATATTCTCGGCAAGTTCGCGCACGGCATCGCCGACGATTTTCTTACCACCCTGCATCTGGCGACGAAAGCGCCCGTGATTGTCGCGCCCGCGATGAACGTCAATATGTGGGAACACGCGGCGACGCAGGAAAACATCGCTGCGTTGCGCGCTCGCGGCGTTCACGTCGTGGATCCCGACGAAGGCTATCTTGCCTGCGGCATGACCGGCGCCGGCCGTCTTGCGGCCACCGAAACGATCGCGCGGAAAGTTTGCGAAGTCCTCGGTCTTCGCCGCGACCTGGCGGGGCAGACCGTGCTCGTCACCGCCGGGCCCACGCGCGAAAATATTGATCCGGTGCGCTTCCTCACCAATCGCTCGTCCGGCAAAATGGGCTACTCGCTCGCGGAAGCCGCCAGCCGCCGCGGCGCGCACGTCATCTTGATCAGCGGCCCCACCGATCTCAAAGCGCCGGACGGCGTGGACTGGGCTCCGGTTCGCACGACGGAAGAAATGCGCAGCGCCGTGCTGGAGCGCGCTGCCGAGGCGAACGTCGTCATCATGGCCGCTGCGGTTGCGGACTATCGTCCTGCCGCGCCGTACGCGCAGAAACTCAAACGCGGTGAGGGAAGCCTCACGCTCGAGCTCGAGCCAACTCCCGATATCCTCGCCGACCTTGCACGCGGGGTTAGGGGGTCGGAGCTTCAGCTCCGACATGAGAGCCCGGCGATAAACAGGGCTTCAGCCCCTGAGGGCAATCGAGCCTCGCGGCCCATCCTTGTCGGCTTCGCCGCGGAAACAGATCGCGTCGCCGAGAACGCCAAGGGCAAGCTCGCGCGCAAGGGCGCGGACATGATCGTCGCGAACGACATCACGCAGCAGGGCGCCGGCTTCGATACGGACACGAACATCGTCACACTCTTCCTCCGCGACGGCCGCGAGATTCCGCTGCCGAAGATGACCAAATTCGAAGTTGCCAATCGCATCCTCGACCACGTCCTCGAACTTCAGCAATCCTCGCGCTAAGTTGTCATCCCGAGCGTGGCTGCGTTCTCGCAAGTACGCGAGGGATCTGCTTCCCACTCCATAATCACCGCGTCTTTCTACAAGCGACTGTGTTAAATTCTCTTTCGGCGATTCAGAAAAATAAGGAGTAAATTGGATCCAGCAAACCGCGCTCGTGTGGAAGCCTGGCTGCGTTTCAGCGACGACTTGGGCCTCGGCCCGTATTTTCGTGACCGTGCTTCCACATTCGCTGCAACAGAACCGCTGACGCCGGCCAAGCCTCCCGAAGTGAGCGCACCAATACCAAATCTCCCATTGCCGCGCGCCACGTTCGCCGCCGCTGCACCCGCCGCGAAGTCCGCGCCGCCGATGCCCTCCGCGCCGGGGCAATCTCTCTTCGAAATCGTCAATCGCGTTGAAGGCGACACGCTCCAGCGCATCCGCGAAGACATCGGCGATTGCACGCGCTGCCGCCTGCACAAAGCGCGAACGAACATCGTCTTCGGCGTGGGCAATCCGAAGGCGGAACTTGTTTTCGTCGGCGAAGGTCCGGGTCACGACGAAGATATGCAGGGCGAGCCGTTCGTCGGCCGTGCGGGCAAGTTGCTGACGCAGATGATCGAGGCCATGAGCCTGCGCCGCGAGGATGTTTACATCTGCAATGTTGTGAAGTGCCGCCCGCCTGAAAATCGACTGCCCGAAAAGGACGAAATCGCCACCTGCTCGCCGTTTCTTCTGCGCCAGCTCGACGTGATTCGCCCCAAGGTGATTTGCTGCCTCGGCGCGTGCGCCGCGCAGACGCTCCTTGAAACCAACCAGGGCATCTCGCGCTATCGCGGCGAATGGTTCGACTTCCGCGGCGCAAAAATGATCGCCACCTACCACCCCGCCTACCTGCTGCGCAATCCGAACGCGAAGCCCGAGGTCTGGAAGGACTTGCAGAAAGTGATGGCGCACCTCGGCCTGCAGCCGAAGAGACGTTAGCGCGCTCTCACATGGCCGTCATTCTTGGACTCATCGGAGCGGTGTGCTGGGGCCTGGCGGATTTTGCGGCGCGTTTCGCCGCGCGCCGCGTGGGCGCCTACCGCGCGCTCTTCTTCATGCAGTTTTTCGGTTTCCTCGCGCTGAGCGGCTACCTCAAATGGACTGGCGCGTTCGCGCGCGTCCACGCGCACGGATGGCAGCCGTGGGCGCTCGCCGCCGTCGCCGGCCTGCTCAACGTGGCCGCTTCGCTCGCGCTTTATTATGCATTTCAGGTGGGCGTGATGAGCATCGTCGCGCCCATTTCCTCGAGTTATCCCGCGCTGACCGTTGCGCTGTCGCTGCTGAGCGGCGAACGCCTCCATCCCCTGCGCGCCGCCGGGCTTGGCGTCACGCTCATTGGTGTCGTTCTCGCGTCCATATCGTTCGCGCCGCAACCCGGTCCTGTGTCATTGGGAACCGGAGGATCGCTCGAAGCTCACGTTTCTTCGCTTGCGCGCATCTCGTCGAAGGGCGTCGGGTGGGCGATCTTTGCAGGAGTCACGTTTGGCGTGCTTTTCTGGTTCCTCGGATACCACGTAGTACCGTTCGTGGGCCCCGTTGCCTCGGTGTGGGTGATTCGTCTTATTTCGTTCTCCGCGCTTCTCCTCTGCGCCGCTCCCGCACGCCAAAGCGTTCGCCTCCCGTATGGCAGCGTGTGGTGGCTGCTTCTGGCCGTGGGGATCATGGACACGGCCGCGTTCCTCGCCAACAACGCCGGCCTCACCACCGGCCAGGTCTCCGTCGTCGCCGTTCTCGCGTCGCTCTATGGCGCCGTCACTGTTTTGCTGTCGTGGATTTTTCTGCGCGAACGGCTCGAGCGCACCCAGTGGCTCGGCATCGTCTTGATTTTCGCGGGAATCGTGATGGTCAGTCTTTGAAGCGGTGTCATCCTGGGGCCCGCTGCGGCGGCCAGAAGGATCTCAACCCTGCCCATGCGCTATTTTACTTTCACGACGAATGAGCCGCGCGTCATGCAGCACTCTCAGTCCGCCGGCACCGCTCGCGACTTCGCCCATGTGCGAATCGCCTGCACTTCTTCCGCGCGTGTCACGCTCAGCGGCTGCGTGCCGTGAATCTCGGCCAGGAGAATCTCCGTAGTAAGCGGCTGTTTCTGGCTGAACGCGGTGTACAGCCCCGCCACGATCGCCTGCTCGATCTCGGCTCCGGAAAATCCCTCGCTTGCCGCCGCCAGCTTCGTCGCGTCGAATGCCGCCGCGTCGCGCCCGCGTTTCTTCAGGTGCAGCACGAAAAGCGCCGCGCGCGCATCCGCATCCGGCAGATCAACGAAGAAAATTTCGTCGAATCGTCCCTTGCGCAGCATCTCCGGCGGCAGCGCCGTGATGTTGTTAGACGTGGCCGCCAGAAACACGCCGCCTTCGCGGTCCTGCATCCACGTCAGCAGGGTGGCCAGCAGCCGCTGCGATAATCCCGCATCGGCGTCGCCGCTTGTTCCCGCCGATGCAAACGCCTTCTCAATCTCGTCAATCCACAGGACCATCGGGGCGAGCTTCTGCGCCAGGTCCAGCGCCTTGCGCAGGTGCTTCTCGCTCTCGCCGACGTACTTGTCGTAGAGCGCGCCCGCATCCAGTCGCGCCAGTTCCACTCCCCATTCTCCGGCTATGGCCCGCGCCACCAGGCTTTTCCCGCAGCCCTGCACGCCGGTGATGAGTACGCCCTTCGGCGGCACCAATCCAAATTTTTGGCCTTCCGGCGTCAACGCGCTCCGTCTTTTTTCCAGCCACTCTCGCAGCCGCTTCAATCCCGCCACGTCCGTGAACGACGCGTCGCGCCGCACCGGTTCGAGCAGCCCATCGCCGCGCAGCGCGTCGCGCTTGGCATCCAGCACCGCGTCGGCCAGCCCCGCATCCGCCCGGCCGCGCCCGAGCACGCATTTGCGCAGCGTCCGCATCGCCTCTTCTTGCGTCAGTCCCACCAGGTTCTGCGCGAGCTGCGCCATGCCCGTTGCATCCAACTGGACACTCATGCTGTGGCTCATTTCCACGAGAACCTGCTTTACCCCCGCCTCGAGTTCGTCCGCGCCCGGCAGCCCGAGTTGGAACGGCGCCGATTCGCCTCCCAGTTCCGCCGGCAACTCCATCGAAGCCGCGGTGATTATGATGGACCGGCGCACGGTTCGAAATTTGTCCGCGAGATCACGCAGGCGGCGGCTGATCTTGTCGTTTTCGCAGTAGCGCGCGAAATCCTTCAGCAGAAAAATCGCATCGCCCTGAATCTCATTGATATTCGCCAGCGCCTGTTCCGGCTGCCCCGTGTTGTAGAGCGCCGCGCCGCCTATGCGCGCAAGGCCCGTGGTCACGCTCCAGGTGTAAAGCGGGACGCCCATCTCCGTCGCCAATGCCAGCAGCAGATGCGCGAGCCGCTCCTCTTCCGTGGTTTCGACCGTGATGATGGGATTTCGTGAATTGATCAGCAGGCGCAGTTCGTCGTGCCTGTTGATGGGCGCGCCCGATGCGCGCGTAACGGTACTTGAGATGGTCTGCATGGATTCGCCCGTGTGAACAGGGTACCAAAGTTGCGCACAACAATACGGCGGTTTTGCTCCCCGCGGAGCAAGCGGGTTAACAGGGCCAAGCGCTGTGATGCTCCCTCATGCGCAATCGAGGCACTGGAGGCGTATAATCGTCCCCAATTCGTTTTGGAGGTTGCCGCAATGGCCAAGACCAAACAGTTCACAATCGCTGTTCAGAATCAACCCGGCACAGTCGCTGGGATCTCGAGGACTCTTGGGAATGCCAAGGTAAACATCCTCTCGCTCCTGGCAACTGCAACTCCCCAGGGCACCACCGGCACGGTTCAACTTGTTGTCGAGGATGCCAAGCGCGCCAGGAAGACCCTCGACGAAGCTGGACTCACCTACCAGGAGACCGACGCCGAGCAGTACGAGTTGCCGAACAAGCCCGGCGCTCTCGCGCAATACCTGGACAAGCTCGTCGCCAAAGGTGTGAACCTCAATTCGGTCCACGCCACCGCCTCCAAGGGCGGAAGGAAGGCCGTCGTGGTCTACACGGTCGAGACGGCAACAAAGGCAGCGGCCGCCACCGCGTAACGCCACCCTGGCCGGATCCGGCGTAGCCTTACGATTGCACTCGGCGGTATTGCTCGGATTGGTGAGACGCCACTCTTTGTGTGTCAACCTCATGCGCTCACCCTGACCCTCCCCGAGTACAGGGGAGGGAACCAGACAGAGCGCAACGACGGAGTGCACTCCCATGACCACGCGATCATTCACTCTTGCCCGTCTCCGACGGCGTCGGGAAGCGTTCTTGAATCCACCCTTGCCAGAGCGGTGTCTCGCGGGCGACGGTTGCGGCCGCCTGATCGCCGTAGAGATAGAAGTTTAGCGTGACCATGCTCTGGCCGCCGAAGTTGACAGCGCCAAGGGCGGCGGTGCCCGGCCCCGGCTTGTCGAGCCGCAGCAGCGCACTGCACGGACTCTGGCTGACGTGCTCCACCACGCCGCTGAGCGCCGGGACGCCCGCCGGGGCGGTCCAACGCTGTCCGGCGCTCACGCCTTTCAGCCCCAATGCCGCGGTCAGCGTTTCCCAGGCCTCCGCTTCAGTTCCCGCGGCGGGGGCCATCCACTGCATCATCGCGGAGCGTTGGCCGCGGAAGTGCGTGAGATAGATCCGCAGGATGCGGAAGAAGCCCGGCCAGCCGGATTCGGTGCCTTCCAGTTGGTTGTCCCAGTCGTCGGTGCTGGCGAAGAGGCTATGCACCACGCGGACGATGCAGGTGCCTCCCGCTCGAGCTTCGACTGTCCACTCGTCTGCGATGATCGGCGAGCCAGGGGCCCAGCCTGGGCTCTCGGCCGCAAACCTCCGCGGCGGATCCCAGGCCGTCACGACGGAACGGGACTCCATGCCCGGCCCGAAATTCAACGTCACCGCAACGGGCTTCCCGTCGCGCATCTCGAACTCAGTCGGCACGAACCAGGACGAAATACCCGGCCCGGTGGCGATGGCCTGCCAGACTTCCTCCGGCGTGCCGGGGACCTCGACTTCGACCTGGACTGAACGGCGTCCGGAGGCTTCTTTCTTCACGCTCATGACGGCTCCTTGTGATCGGATTTCTGCGGCAGAGGGTGCGCCACGACGACCAGGCGATGCGCGCGGCCGCCGGGGGCGGATTCATCGTGGTACTTCGCAACCAGTTTCGTGATGGCCTCGGTGAGTTCGTTGCTGAAAGCCGCCCGGTCCGTCGCCGACCGGAAGCGAATCTCGGTATCTACCGCCAGGGTCGCCAGGCGTTTGCCCGTCTCTTTCGCACGACGAACAAGATCGCCCACCTCACGGACCACCCGTGCGCCAAGGGCGATGAGATAGCTCGCGGAGAGCCTATCGATTTCCCGATTCGGATCCACGGCGACCGAACCCATGGCGCTCGGTGAAACGACGTAGGAAGCGGCCGTCGCCACGAGCAGCCGTTCCGTCAGCCCACCCCACTTGCGTTCCTGGGCCAGCCGCACCAGCCCGTGCGCCTCCAGCGCGTGCAGGTGGTAGTTGACTTTCTGCCGAGCCAGGCCAACCCGCGTGGCCAATGTCGCCGCCGAGGCGGGCACGAGTAGCTCGGAGAGGAGTCGACTCCGCATGGGCTCCAAAGCCACCGTCGCCGCTGCCGGATCATCGATGACTTGGATGTCGAGCACGAGGACATGCTAGTATTGACAACTTTTGTTGTCAATGGCTTTTCTAACGAATTTGCAGAGTCGATGCGGCCATCGACCAGGTCGGCGTCCTCTTTTTCTGTTGACTTTGTAGTTACTATGTGCTAGCTTCTGTTCTGTTGGAATAGCGGCAAAGGGACTTACGGGCATGACCGAGGATCAAGACGCCTCACGATCCGGAGCCCACGCTCCCTCGAGCGTGGGCGCACTGACACAGAAACCCAGTCAATTTTCTAATCGCAACATACCAGTATTAGAAGGTCTCCCAACGCTCACAAAACAAAGCGCTTCACTTTTTCTAATCGCAACAAAATCGCGAATCGCCTCTTCCGCACTTTCGCCCACTCCCGAGATTGCCTTTGGTTCCGCCCCTGGGCCTGGCGCGCCAGCATTCCCTCAATCAAGCGCCAGCCTGCTGTACACTCCCTCTTGCGCCATGGCTGCTCGCTACTGCGAAGTTGCGCTCCCGGTTCCGCTGCGCTCGACGTTCACCTACGCCGTCCCCGCGGGGCTCAACGGCGAAGACCTCGTCGGCCGCCGCCTCGTCGTGCCTTTCCGCAATCGCGCGATGGTGGGCGTGGGCATCGCCGTTTCCGATCGCGCGCCGGAAGTCGCGCGCGTAAAGGAAATCGCCGAGCTGATGGACACGCTCCCGGCGTTCCCTCCGAAGCTCATCGAACTCGGCCACTGGATCAGCCGCTACTATCTCGCTCCCGTTGGAGAAACATTCCGCGCCATGCTTCCGCCGGAAATCGAACTCCGCCAGGATCGCGAATACCGCCTCACCGCCGCCGGCCGCGCCCATCTTCAAGAACTCGCACCCGGCGCCGAAAGGCCCGAAGAAGGCCTCGCCATCTTGCGGCGGTTTGATTTTCAAGAGGGCTCGCTCTCTTCCTCAAGCTTGCGCCGCGTGCCCGGCGGCGAGGCGCTAGCGGAAAAGCTCGTTCGCCGCGGACTCTTAACCGCCCAAAGCGTGGTGCATCACCGCAACACGCGCATGCAAAAAATCGTCGCTTGGAACACTGAAGCACCGTCTGCTACTAGTTCGGGCAATCGGCAAATGGCCGCCGAGGAGCGCGTCCGCGAAATCCTGACTGCCACGCGCGGGCCGCTTCCCATTGGTTTGCTGATGAAGCAGGCGCACGTCTCGCGCGCGGCCGTCAATCGTCTCGAGAAAAAGGGCCGAATTATCACCTGGGACGAACCGCTCACCGCCGGCGAAGATGCTTGGGAAACCGATTTCACGCCGCCCGCAAACGTGTTGAACGCCGAGCAGAAGCATGCGCTCCGTGAGATCTGGCGCTGGCTTGTCGCCGGCAAATTCGCGGCGTGCCTGCTGCATGGAGTGACCGGCAGCGGCAAAACGGAAGTCTACCTCGGCGCCATCGAAGCGGCGCTTTCGCGCGGGCGCACCGCCCTCGTGCTCGTGCCGGAAATTGCGCTAACCCTTTGGGTGGGCCGTCTGGTGCGCGCGCGATTCGGAAAAGAGGTCGCGGTCCTGCACAGCGGCTTGCCGGATGTGGAACGCGCGCGCGAATGGTGGCGCGTTCGCCATGGCGAGGCGCGCATCGTCGTCGGGACGCGTTCCGCGGTTTTCGCCCCGCTCGAAAATCTCGGGCTGATCATCGTGGATGAAGAGCAGGAGTCGAGCTACAAGCAGGAGGAAACGCCGCGCTACAACGGCCGCGACACGGCCGTGTACCGCGCGAGCATCGAAAACGCCGTCGTGCTGCTCGGCTCCGCGACGCCCTCGCTCGAGACCTACCACAACGCGCGCGCGGGAAAATACCATCTGCTCGAGCTTACCTCGCGCGTCGAAAATCGCCCGCTCGCCGAAGTGCGCATCGTGGACTTGCGCGAGGAGTTTCGCCGTCAGCATCGCGCGGCGCCTGTTTCCGAAACCCTTCGCGCGGCCATTGCCTTGCGCCTCGAAGAGCAGACGCAAACCATGGTTCTCATCAACCGCCGCGGCTATTCCTGGTCGTTGCTTTGCCGCAGTTGCGGCGCGTTCGTGCAATGCGAGAATTGCAGCATCGCGCTCACGTATCACAAAAGCCGCCAACGCCTCGAATGCCACTATTGCGGTTATTCGATTCGCCCGCCGAAGCAATGCCCGAAATGCCAGGGCGAGTACATATATTTCGTGGGCGACGGCGCCGAGCGCGTCGAGGAATACCTGCGCGAACAATTTCCCAAGGCGCGCATCGCGCGGCTCGACCGCGACACCGTCCGGACCAAACGCGAGTATCAGCAGGTGCTCGGCGCGTTCGCAAGCGGCGAAATCGATATTCTCGTCGGCACGCAGATGGTTGCGAAAGGCCACGATTTCCAGCGGGTCACGCTCGTCGGAGTTGTCGCGGCAGACCTGGCGCTCGGCCGTCCGGACTTCCGCGCCGCCGAGCGCACGTTCCAGTTGCTGACGCAGGTTGCCGGCCGCGCGGGACGCGGCGAACTATCCGGCGAAGTTCTCGTCGAGACCTACTATCCCGAGCACTATGCAATCCAGTGCGCCGTGCAGCAGGATTATGCCGCGTTCTATGAGAAGGAAGCGCACTTCCGGCGCATGCTGCACTACCCGCCGTTCACGGCGCTTGCCACCGTGCTGGTGCGCGACCGCAAAATCGAAAATGCAATTCGATGGTCGCGCGCGCTGGCCACCTGCTTCGCGCCGTTCGAGGAGCGCGGCGTGAAAATCCTCGGTCCCGCCGCGGCGCCGCTGGCGCGCCTGCGCCGCGAGTACCGCTTTCAGTTTGTGCTGAAGTCGCCCCAGCGTTCCGCTCTGGGCCGCGCATTGAGCAGTTGCCTCGATTTCTGCGCCGCAAAGGAAATCCCCGCCACCGCCGTCATCGTGGATGTCGATCCCGCCAGTTTGTTTTGAACCCTGACTGCATGTGAAATTTACGGCGTTGTTGCGGGCCACGGAGTGAAGCAGAGAATGAAGATAACAAGACCCACGAGCGCCCACAGGCGGCGCGAGGAGCCAAGCGGCTCCCAGCGATTCAGGAGCGGCGGATGCGGGAACCGCAGGGACAGGAGGAGAAGCAGAACGCCCCAGCCATACCAGCCGGACCATGCGAACCGTCCTAGCGCGAGCAGTCCCACGGCGAGAGCGAGCGATATTTTCCGGTGTTGCTCGCTCGCGAGGCTGTAAACGATATGCCCGCCGTCGAGCTGCCATATCGGCAGCAAATTCAGCGCGGTTGCAAAGAGTCCGACCCACGCGGCGCGGCCGATGGGATTGAGCAGCAGCGAGGCGGGATCTGCGCCGGGGTGAAACAGCGCAATGAATAATCTCATCAGCAGCGGATTCCCGAACAGGATGGCGGCATCGGCCTGCGTGCCCGGCACAACCTTCGAAGTCGCAATCGCGTACGCCACGGCGGGCACCGCGATCAGGAATCCCACAACAGGTCCCGAGAGCCCGACATCGAAGAGCGCCCGCCGCGACATGATGGGCGAGCGGATGCGTATGAACGCGCCGAACGTTCCGAAAAGCGTCGGCGCGGGAATGAAATATGGATAGCTGACGTCAATGCCGTAGAGCTTGCACGTGAAGTAATGTCCAAGCTCGTGCGCAAGCAGGATGCCGAGCAGCGTAAATGAAAATGGAACGCCGAGTAGCAGCAATTTCGGATTAGCGAGCGGATGCAGCATCATCACGATCGGATTTTCGTCGCCCGTGAACGGCTGCTCGTTGCGCGCGTAGGAGCGCGCGAATTCCGATCCCACGCTCAATGTCGAAATCACCGTGAGGACGAACAGCAGCAGGGCGGGCCACACCGGCCGCCGGCGGCGCACACGGGGAGGCGGGGCTTCGACGAAGAACGGAGGATTTGCGTCGAATATCTCGACAGGTGCCCCGCGGCCGTTGCCGCCGTTCATGCCGTTGTCCATGTAGATAGGATGCCGCGACGCGCCAAATCACACAACAACGATTGCGGCTTGGTTCTTGGATGCCGCCGCCCTCGAATCAGGATTTTGGAGGTGTAGGCGGGAGCGCCTGAAGTTCCTTGCCGGGCTTGAAGCGCACCGCTTTTCCGGGAGGGATGCTCACTTGCTGTCCGGTCCGCGGATTGCGGCCGATGCCCGTCTTTCGCGGTTTCACGTTGAATACGCCGAAGCGGCGAAGTTCGATGCGTTCTCCGCGGCCCAGCGCATTTTTCATTGCCTCGAAGACGGTTTCCACCGCCTGTTCGGCTTTCGTTCGGGTGATGTTTGTTTTCTGCACGATGGCGTTGACGATGTCGAGCTTGATCACACGTTCCTCCCGCTGAGCGGAAGCCTATGCTAGACAGTGGGTTGCGGGTTGTCAAGCGGCCCCCTGTGTAATAACATGCGCCGCTCGAAGGCAAGCTTTTCCCATTGCGTTCCGAGCATGTACCAATTTCCGGAGGACTTGATGTCGGTGAAGCCCGATAAGTGGATTCGCAAGATGGCGCTCGAACACCGCATGATCGAGCCATATGAAGACCGCCAGGTGCGCGACGGCGTAATCAGCTACGGAGTTTCTTCCTACGGGTACGACATGCGCGTTGCCGATGAATTCCGCATCTTCACCAACGTCAATTCCTCGATCGTGGACCCAAAGCATTTCGACGCGAAATCGTTCGTCGAGTTCCGGGGCGACATCTGCATCGTGCCGCCGAATTCTTTCGCGCTCGGACGTTCGGTGGAATACTTCCGCATTCCGCGCAATGTCTTGACGCTCTGCGTCGGCAAGTCCACCTACGCGCGCTGCGGCATCATCGTCAACGTCACGCCGTTCGAGCCCGAGTGGGAAGGCTTCGTGACGCTCGAGATCAGCAACACCACGCCGCTCCCCGCGCGCATTTACGCCAACGAAGGGCTGTGCCAGGTTGTGTTCTTTGAATCCGACGAAGAGTGCGAGGTTTCGTACAAAGACAAAAAAGGAAAGTATCAGTCGCAGCAGGGCATTGTGCTTCCGAAGATTTGACGCCGCGGCGCCCGAATGGCTCGGGCGGAGCGGCGCCGCTCTTCGCCACGCCGCGGAACCCGCTAGCGCCGAATACTCAGTTCCGCGGCGTCGGGCTCGTAACCCTCATCTTGCACTGTTTGCTTTGCCGCCGAACGCAGGGCCTGCTCATCCGCATTCCTTGGCAGATTACAATGACGGCGAATCACTTCTTCGCCGCTTGCGATGCGTATGAGCCACTTCGATTTTGCATCGTCCCAGGAGACTTCAACACTGTCTGCACGCATGCCTCCTCCTTGCGATTCTGCCGACATTGTAATCCATATGGGCTGCGAATGACGCGCTGTTCGCTCTTGCCTTCGCCGCCGGAAAGAGTTCAACTCATTTTTTAGGGTGCGAGCTGATTCAAGATCATGGCGAGGCGCACGCCGGCCATTTCCAGGCGCTGTTCGATCACGGGCGCGACAGCATCCTGATAAGCCTCCGCGAGCTGGATTTTTTTCTTCAACATACGCTGCGAGACGTGGTTATCGTCGGCGCAACTCGCGATGAAAGGGTAGATCGGCGCTTCGATTGTGAGTTTCTTGGGGAGCTTTCCGTAAGCGACGTCTTCGGCCACTTGGTGGCTTTCCCATGCCCAGGCGTCAATATCAATCGGGGCCTGCTGCCAGGCAACGATTTGCGATTGGAACTTCGCGTCAAGATCGTCGGCGAACTGCTGGACCGTGCGGCTTCCCATGTCGCGTTCGAGGATGCTCGTGTCCCAGATTCCGTGCAGGTTGGGGCTGAAGGAGCTCGCGTCTTTCGGCGACGCGGCCGGATCGTTGTCAAAATACTTTGCCGGTATGCAATTTCCGCCGCGGTCGTTGTTCGTGGTGCAGTGAAGCGGCTGATGCTCGTCGCCCACAAAGTGGATGATATAGCGGAGCGCGTCGGCGCGTTCGGGTGCGGAGCGGGCCGCGTCCTTGAGAATGCTGATTTTGTCGCGAAGCGCCTGCGTGACGCAGCTATCCTGAATGTTGCAAAACTCGTTCATCGAGCTCTGCGCGGCTCCGCGTGGAATGTCGAAGAAATGCCAGCCTCCCGTGCTCTTGTCCTTGGACCTTTCGTCGTCCGCCCACGTAGCGGCGTCGGTCATCGCGTCGGGACCCTGGTCTTTGCAGTAACGATTCAGCGTTGGATCCGGCGGGTTCTTCTGCAGAAGATCCTGCGCCAGCGCCTTCGCTTTGGCGGACATATGCTTCTCGGCGATCAGCGCGACCGTCTGATGCCCTTTGCAGCCCCACGCCCAGCTGGCTGAAGCGAAAAGAAGAGACGCCGTAGCCGCGACGATTGTCAAACTAATCCGAACGAGCCTCACATGTCCTCCCCAGCCGGATCCGGCCGTTTTGAAGAAGTGCTGGAGCAAGTAGACATGCGCGAACATGGGTTCGTCAAGGCGGGAGGCCGGATCCCTGCTTCGAAAGCATCGGCCGCATGCCGGTAGCGATCTCGCGTTACTTGCCTGCGCGAACGATCGGCGCGACCTGGCCCCATTTGCCGGTGAAGACGAACGAGTCGAGCGGCTTGCGCGTGCGCGGCGCCAACTCGCGCTGTTTCAAGTGGTCGGGCAGCGTTTCCGGATCGCCCGGATAGCCGATCGCAATTCCGGCAACCACTTCGAATCCTTCCGGAACGGAAAAAATCTCTCGCGCCTTATCCGGGAGAATGCCCGCCATCTGATGGACTTCGAGGCCCAGCGCCGTGGCCTGCAACGCGAGGTTTGCGGCGGCCTGGCCGACATCGTGGAACGCGTGACGGTTGGGCTCCTTGGCTTGGTCCATCTTCAACGCAGCCACGCTGAGCGCCAGCACGGGTGCATTCTTCGTCCAACCCTGGTTGAACTCAACGAAGCAATCGAGAATCTTCTTGAAATTTTCGGGATCGTCTTTTGTGGCCACGATGAAATACCAGGGCTGCGCGTTGAAGGACGACGCCGCCCATCGCGCTGCTTCGAACAAACTGCGCAGCTTTTCAGGCTCGACGGGCCGCGGGGCAAAAGCGCGCGGGCTCCATCGGTGGCGGATGAGTTCGTGAATAGGCGCGGAAGTTTCAGCAGGCTTTTTCAGTGCAGTCATGATTTCTCCTTGTCCGTTTTTGTATGAGTTTGCGTTTAGAGACTATGCTCTAAAGTCACGTTTTGTTTGTCCGAGCGTCCACAGAATATGCGCCCGCGCCGTTTGCGGCAAGAATCAGCAGTCCGCCCATGATCGCGAGGTTCTTCAGGAAATGAATCATGTTGTCCTGCTGCTCCATCCCCTGCATGGCCCAGAAATTGTGAAAGAGCAGGGTTGTGGGAATCAAGTACAGAAGCAGCAGCCATGCGGCGATCCGTGTGTGAAAGCCAGTGAGGATTGCGAGACCGCCAAGGAGTTCGAGCACGGCGGCGCACGCGATCGACACGCCGGCCAGCGGCAGCCCCTTGGCCGCCGCAAAACCGACCATCTGCGAATACCCCGCGATCTTGAAGAACCCACTCACCAGGAACATAACGCTCACTAGGAATCGCCCGACCAACGGTGTGATGCCACCCGAAGAATTGGCCATCTCATTTCTCCTTTCGTGAAAAACGCTTACGCCAAATCGAACAGCAGAACTTCAGAGGAATCCCGGGCTTCGACGCGCACTTCCGGCTCGCCTGACACTGCCGCACCGTCGCCTTGCTGCAATTCCTTTCCATTGACGCGTACCGCGCCGCGCGCAACCTGAATCCACGCGTGGCGCCCGGCTTCGAGGGCGTGCCGGGTTTCGGCGCCCTTGTCCAGGCGCGCGATATAAAGATTCGCATCCTGGTGAATCGTCACCGGACCCTTGGGGCCTGCGACGAAATGGAACTTGCCGCGCAATTCAGCATCCGGAAACGCGAGCTGTTCGTATTCCGGCTTCAGGCCGTTGCGCTCCGGCGTGATCCAGATTTGCAGCAGATGGACGGGATCTTTCGCGGACGGATTGAACTCGCTGTGCATCACGCCCGTGCCGGCGGTCATGTGCTGCAGCTCGCCGGGCCGAATCACAGCGCCGGTGCCCATGCTGTCGCGGTGCTCGAGCGAACCCTCGAGAATCCACGTCAGAATCTCCATGTCGCGGTGGGGATGCATGCCGAAGCCCTTGCCCGGCGCGACCACGTCTTCGTTGAGGACGCGCAGCGCGCGGAAGTGCACATGCTTCGGGTCGTAATACTGGTCGAAGGAAAACGTAAAATGCGTGTCGAGCCAGCCGTGATTCGCGTGGCCGCGCTCTTCACTCGATCGAATCTGTAACATGTTTCTGCTCCTTTTGCTTTCTTCGTTTTTCCGGACGGACTTCGCCGTCGCCGCCCCGCCCGAGCTTGCGGCAGATGCGGCGTAAAGCGTCCTGCTCGCGCGGGGCAAGACTGTTCATTTCTATCGCGATGGCCTTCGCGTGGGCCGGAAAGATGCGTTCAATCAAGGCCTTGCCTGCCGGCGTCAGATGGATGACGACCATGCGGCGGTCATCCTGCTGCCTTTCGCGGCGCACCCATCCGCGCTTTTCCAGGTTATCCACCACCACGGTGACGTTGCCTCCGCTGCGCAGCAACTTCTCCGCCAGCGTGTACTGGCACAGGGGACCAAGGTGCAGGAGCGCTTCCAGCACGCCGAACTGGCCAATCGTCACACCTTGTTCGTCCAGCTGAGCGCTGATACGCCCGGCCACCGAATCCGTTGCGCGCTGCAGGTTGATGAACGCATTGAGCGCCCGAACCTCCGACTTGGAACCTCTAAAATGCGTGGGCATTTGCGTTCAACCTGCCTGCGTCCTGAATCGTTTGAACTCAAACGATTGGATGCAGCCCGCCACGGAAAAGATTCGCGCCGACTAGGGTTTCATGGTAGGGCGAAGCAAGATCTCGCTGATGAAGCTCTGCGGCGCCTGCGTCACCAGCGTCTCCACGGCGTGCGCTATATCCTCTGGTTGCAATAGCTTACGTGGGTCCTTCCCCGTATGCGGCCCAAAATCCGTCGCCACGCTGCCGGGGCAGACGGCGCTGACGCGGATTCCATATCCGCGCAGGTCTTCGGCCATGCACTGCGTAAGTCCCAACAGGCCCCACTTTGACGCGCAGTAAATGCCGCCTCCGGCAAATGCGTTTTTTCCGGCCAGCGACGCAATGTTGATGATGTGGCCGCTGCGGCGCTCGATCATTCCCGGCGCGACGGCCTTGCTGAGCAGGAACACGGATTTCAAATTGGTGTCCAATACAGAGTCCCAATTGGACTCCGCGGCTTCGTGCGCGGGGCCGAAATATCCGAGGCCTGCATTGTTGACGAGAATTTCGATGGGGCCCAGGGATTGCGTGGTTTTCTGCACGAGCGACGCAATATCGCCCGGCCGCGAGACGTCCGCGGGAATAGCCAGCACCTTGGCTGCTTCGCGTTCCAGTTCACGCGCGGCGCTTTCGAGTTTTTTCGCGTCGCGCGCGCACACGCTGAGGTGCGCGCCCAGGCGGCCCAGACTTTTCGCGATGGCGAGCCCGATGCCGCGGCTTGCCCCGGTGATCAATGCGATTTTGCCTTCGAGAGGCTTTCCTGCCATCATAAGACCGTCAGATGAGGCGACAATTCGCCCGGATTCATCATCTTATCATCAGTACAGCGGAGGCAGGGGAGAGCCGAGCAAGACGCAAGTCAAGGCTTAGGCAGGGAATTCGACTTGCTTGCGTGAAATCCTTTCCCTATAATCCCGGATATTTTATGGGTGTGTTAGGCTGACCGCAGGGTCGTGGTCCTGAATTGGCCGCTTGCCCGGTTGATAATTTGCGAGGAGGCAGCGAAGAGATGATGCGAACGTGTTTTGTGATGAGGGGAATTCTTCTTGCCGCTATTGTATTGTCCTGCTTCTCTCCCCGCCCCGCCGCCGCTCAGGCCGCACAACAGCCGGCGCAGCAGCCGCAGTACACAATACCCGAGTACAACGCTTACCAGGCGGCTGCAAACGAGAAGGATGCGAAGCAGAGGATCGCTCTGTTCGACGCGTTTGTAACCAAGTTCCCCAATTCCACGCTGCTTCCCTATGTGTACCGCTACTACTGGGAAACATATTTCGAGCTGCGAAACTACCCCAAAGTCAACGAGTACACGGAAAAGTTTCTCGCGATGGGCGATAAGAACCCGCTGGATAATCGGCTGACTGCCACCTACCGTCACTCCGCCGTTCTTGAGGTCGCCTACAACCCCAAGGACCCCAGTGCCAAGGATTATTTGACCAAGGGTCGCGACATCGCGCAGCAGGGCCTCAAGCTTCTCGAGCAGTTTCCAAAACCGGAAAAGTTGACGGACGCAGACTTCGCCGAACAGGTGAAAAAGCCGGTCGCCGTCGTCCTCTATGGGGCTGCGGGATTCGCTTCGCTTCAACTGAAGGACTACCAGGCGGCGGCGGATTCGTTCAAAGCCGTGCTTGCGCTCACGCCAACGGACGCCGTCGCCAGCTACCGCCTGGGCCTCGCATACATGGCCGTGACTCCTCAGCAGTCGCTCGACGGCTTTTGGGCTCTGGCGCGCGCTATTGACTTGAAAATTCCTGACACCGACAAAATCAAGGACTACCTCCGCAAATCCATCGCCAATTTCGAGCAGCCCACTTGCGATAACCTCATTGATGCGCAGCTTGCCGAATTGCTTCAGCTTGCCGCCAATTCGCCCGATCGCCCGGCCACGTGGTCGGTTCCAGCTGCGGCCGATCTCGCCAAGACCGCCGCGTCCAGCACAATCATAACGGTCATCAACGATCTCAAGGCCGGCGGCGACAAAGCGAAATTGACGTGGCTCGCCATCTGCGGCGCCGAATTCCCGGAAGTTGTCGGGAAAGTGATTGAGGTGACTCCCGGCACCGACTCGGTCGGGCTGCATATGTTCACCGGCGCGACGCCTGAGGAAATGGAAAAAGCCACGACGGCGAACATGGATGTAAAGGTCGTCGGCGAACCCGAGGCGAGCCGCTTGCAAAAAGACGATCCCGCGCGCTTTAGCGGCACCCTCTCCGGCTACGATCCCGACCCCGCCTTCATGCTTCACTGGGACAAAGCCAAAGTGAACCCCGAGGACATTCCGGCTGAAAAAGGCAAACGCGCGCCTCGCAAAGCGCCCGCCAAGCCCGGGAAATAAGACTGGTTTCATAAACGCAGAGTGAGGGCGGGGTTTCAACCCCGCCGTGAACTGCCAGAGGTTCTGCGTAGCGCCCGGCCCTTCGGCGCATCCTGTGTAAGAATCTCCTTAAGAGCTCGCGATGGACAACGAATCAAAATGTCCGGTCAGCGGGAAGCGGAAATACGAAACCGAAGGCGAAGCTCTGGCAACAGCCGCGCACCAGATCGCGACCACCCATGCGCCAAAGGACCTTCGAGCTTATCTATGCTCCTGGTGTGACGCCTGGCATCTTACGAAGAATCCGGGAAAGGCCAGGAAGGATCGCGGATAGGCTTCCACAATGGCTGGCTTCCCACAGGTGTCATCCGCCCGACCGGCATCATCATCGATCCGCCGCGGCCCCCTAGGGCAGTATGGGCGCTTTGGTGACCAGTTGCGCCGGCGATGGGAGCTGCGAGGCGTCCCAACCTCCACCGAGCGCCTGGATCAAGCCGCCGCTGGCCGTCATCTGCTGAATTCGAAGATTAACCGCCAGCTCCTGGTTGGATAGCAAGGCGGTTTGCGCGGTGATCACATTGAGGTAAGGATCAATTCCCATTTTGTAGCGATCGTCGGCGAGCGCGAGGGTTCTTTGCGCTGCCTTGACCGCCGCGTCCTGATATTGAATTTCGACAGAGAGGATCCGCAGCGAGGCGAGGTTGTCTTCGACTTGTTGAAAAGCCGTCAGGACCGCCTGGCGATAGTTGGCGACTGTCGCGTCGTACTGCGCCCTGAATTGCTCGACCGTGGCGTGACGCAAGCCCGCGTCAAACAGGGTTTCCGCGGCCGAGGGGCCCATGGAGAAAAAGCGGCTGGGCCATATGAACCAATTCGCGAACGAAGTGCTCTCGAATCCCGCGATTGCGGTTAACGTAACCGTCGGAAAGTATGCGGCTCTTGCAATACCGATCTGCGCGTTGGCCTGAGCAACCAAGCGCTCTGCTGCGGCGATGTCAGGACGCCGCTCGAGAAGCTGGGAAGGGATGCCGATGGGAATCGCCGGAGGGCTTGTTTTGAGAGGTTCAACCGGAATCGAAAACGTCGACGCCGGCTGCCCCGTCAGCAGCGCGATGGCATGTTCAAATTGCGCGCGTTGGATGCCAAGAGCGGCATCCTGCGCTTCGGTGGCTTCCAGTAGAGTCTCGGCTTGCCTGACGGATTCCTCCGAGTCGATGCCTGTTTCGTACAGAGCCTGCGTCAGAGCGAGAGCCTCTTGATAGGCGATCACCGTGGAATCCAACAACTCCTTCAGGGAATCCTGTCCTCGAAGTTGAAAGAAATCCGCGGCAACCTCGGCCTGCACCGTGAGGCGTGTGTTCTCGACATCCGCCGCGCTGGCCTGTGCTCCATAGGCAGCCGATCTTATGGTGTTGCGGATACGGCCGAACAGGTCCGGCTGCCACGTGGCATCAAAGGGCAGCGTGTAGTCTGTAAACGTGCTCGTCGAGGAAGATGTGGAACCCGAACCAGATCCTGAGGAACCTCCGCCCCCGCCACGGGATGTTGTGGCCGAAGGGCGTTGCACAGTGATAGCCGGGTTGACCGTCACCGTGGGGAAAAGCTGCGCGCGAGCTTCCTTGACCAGGGCGCGCGCCGCAAAAAAACTAGCCGCAGCAGATGCGATGGTCTGGTTGGAAACATTGACCTTCTCTTCCAGCGCGTTCAACTCGGGATCGTTGAAAATTTCCCACCATTTCCCGCGAAGCGCATCGTCTTTCGGCTGCGCCACTTTCCAGCCGTCCGTCTCTTTGAATTCGGCTGGCGTGAGTTCCTTGTATGCCGCAGGAGCGTCCGCCGATGGTCTGTGGTACTTCGGGCCGACCATGCACCCTTCTAGAAGGCAAAGGGTCACGGCAAGGCAAATTGTGGCTTGCAGGCGGAAAATAATCATACTCACGTTCGTTCCACAATGACTCGCATTAATCTGCTGCACTGGGAGCCGTCCCAGGCCCATGCTGAATGATTTCGTCCGGTTTTCCCTGCATGCGGAGACGCAACCGATCGAACGTCAAATATACAACCGGCGTTGTATAGAGCGTAAGCAACTGGCTCACGATCAGGCCTCCCACAATCGTGATGCCGAGAGGCCGGCGGAGCTCAAATCCTGTGCCAGTGCCCAGCGCCAACGGCAGAGCGCCGAATAGAGCAGCCATCGTCGTCATCAGGATCGGACGAAAGCGCAGCATGCATGCTTCAAAAATCGAATCCGCTGTGTTCTTTCCTTCCTGGCGCTCTGCCTGAAGAGCGAAATCGATCATCATGATGGCGTTCTTTTTCACGATTCCAATCAGCAGCACAATGCCAATAATGGAGATGATGTTTAGATCCTCCTTGAACAACAACAATGCGAGCATGGCGCCAACACTCGCCGACGGCAGCGTGGAGATGATCGTCAGCGGATGGACAAGACTTTCATACAAAATGCCAAGAACGATGTACACCGCCAGCAGCGCGGTCACAATCAGCACGGGCTCGGTGCCAAGAGATTGCTGATAGGCCTGCAGCGTGCCCGCATAAAAGCCTTGCAGCGTGGAAGGCGTGCCGAGCCGCTTTTGCATCTGGCTGATGCTCAAAGTGGCATCGCTCAAAGACACGTTGGGCGCGAGATTGAATGACACGGTGACCGAGGGGAACAAGCCCGTATGGTTGATGGACAAAGGCGTCGTATTGGCCCGGCCTTTGGCCACCGTGAGCAGCGGAATGGTCCCCGCGCTCGACGTATGAAGGTAGATGTCTTTCAATCCTTCCGGGCTTTGCCAATACTGAGGAGCAACCTCCAGCACCACGTAGTATTGATTTAACTGTGTGTAGATGATGGACACTTCGGATTGGCCGAATGCGCCGTATAACGCTGAGTCCAGCGACTGTGCGGTAAGGCCAAGCCTGGCAGCAGTGACGCGGTCATAGGTCATCAACTCCTCAAGCCCGCCATTCTGCTGGTCGGTGTTCACGTCTTGCAGGCCGGGCAAGCGTTTCATCTCGCTCAGCAGGATAGGTCCCCACTTGAAAAGGTCCGGCACATTATCGGATTGGAGCGTGTACTGATACATCGCACTGCTGCCGCGCCCGCCGATGCGCAGATCCTGTGCGGCCTGGAGAAATGCGGAGGCCACCGGCAGACGGTTCAATTGGGGTCGCAGGCGGTTGATGATCTCAGCGGCGCTGACCTTGCGTTCCGCCAGCGGCTTGAGCGCAATGTAGACATTGCCGCCATTTGTCGCGCCGCCGCCGCCGGTAAACCCAATCACATTGGCAACGGCAGGATCATTCTTGATCACGCCAACGATCTGCTGAATGGAGTTATTCATCGCAGGAAATGATGAATCCTGGGGTCCTTGCACCCCGCCGGTGATCGCTCCAGTGTCCTGCTGCGGAAAAAAGCCCTTGGGTATCTTGATGATGAGCACCACGTTCAGGACTATGGTGATGAACAGAACGATGAGGGTAAGAGCCGGATTTTCCAGCACCCAATGCAGCGTGCGCCGATACAGCGACAGCATCCAATCAAAGCATTTTTCGTTGATCGCATAGATGCGACCATGCTTTTCGTTGCGCTCGTCCCGCAACAGGTAGGCGCACATCATCGGCGTGGTGGTCAGCGAAATGACCATGGACACGACGATGGCCGTCGAGAGGGTGACCGCAAACTCGCGGAAGAGACGTCCCACGATTCCGCCCATCAACAGAAGCGGGATGAAGACCGCAATCAGCGAGATGCTGATGGAGAAGACCGTGAAGCCGATTTCCTCCGCTCCCTTCAGCGCCGCGGAAAAAGGTTTCATGCCGTTTTCCAGATGGCGCGCGATATTTTCCATCACCACGATGGCGTCATCCACCACGAATCCGGTCGAAATGGTCAGGGCCATCAGCGAGAGGTTGTCGAGGCTGTACCCGAAAAGATACATCACTGCGAATGTGCCAATCAGCGAGACCGGCACAGCGATTCCGGGAATGAGCGTGGCGCGGCCGTTGCGCAGGAAGACAAACACCACGGCGATGACGAGACCGATGGAAAGGAGCAGCGTCCTCTCGACGTCACTCACCGAGGCGCGGATGGTTGTGGTGCGATCGAGAACGATCGTGGTATCGATGCCCAATGGAATGGAGGCCTGGATAGACGGGAGCGCCGCACGTATGCGGTCAACCGTGTCAATGATGTTGGCGCCGGGCTGGCGGAAGATGATCATCGTAATCGCGCGCTTGCCGTTCAAATAGCCCGCGGCACGCACGTTCTGCACGGAGTCCGTCACCTGCGCGACATCGGACAGGTGAATAGCCGCGCCGTTGTGATAGCCAACCACGAGCGGCTTGAAGTCCTCGGCGTGCGAGAGCTGGTCGTTGGCAATGATGTCGGCGGTCACAATTCCATCCGAGATCTGGCCCTTGGCTAGATCTTCGTTCTGGAGGCTCAGCGCGGATTGCAAATTCGCCATGGTGAGTCCATAGCTAGCCAATTGTGTGGGGTTTGCATCCACGCGCACAGATGGCAGCGCTCCGCCACCGGTACTGACCTGCCCCACGCCCTCTAACTGCGAAAACTTCTGCTGCATGACGGTGGAGGCTTCGTCATACAACTTGTCCGGACCGTATTTGTCGGATGTAAGGCCGAGAATCATGATCGGCGCATCCGCCGGATTGACCTTTCGATAGGTTGGGTTTCCCGGCAGGTTGGCGGGCAGATAGGTTCGCGCGGCATTGATGGCGGCCTCCACATCACGCGCGGCGCCGTCAATGTTGCGGCTGAGGTCAAACTGAATTGTTATGGATGTGTTGCCGAGCGTGCTTGACGAGGTCATCTCCGTGACACCCGCAATGTGCCCGAACTGCCGCTCCAGTGGAGTAGCCACGGAGGAAGCCATAATGCTTGCGCTGGCTCCCGGCAAGCCCGCACTCACGGAAATGGTCGGAAAGTCAACTTGTGGCAGGGGCGACACCGGCAGCACATTAAAAGCAATCCCACCGGCAATGGCAATGGCCGCTGTGAGCAGCGTGGTCGCCACCGGCCGGTGAATGAAGGGTGCGGAACTGTTCATGCTTGTCCTGCTGGTGCTGGCTCGTTTCCGATTTCCGCCCGCTTCGATTTGGGCGCAAAGCGATGCCCGAGATTGTCAAAAAAGATGTAAATGACCGGCGTGGTGTACAGCGTGAGCGCTTGGCTAAGCAGCAGTCCGCCCACCATTGCGATGCCCAGCGGCCTGCGCAATTCGGAGCCGAAACCAGTTCCGAGCGCCAGCGGTAGCCCAGCCAGCAGCGCGGCCATGGTGGTCATCATAATGGGGCGGAAGCGGAGAAGGCAGGCCTCGTAAATTGCATCCGTGGCGTTCTTTCCGCGGTTGCGCTCGGCATCCAGCGCGAAGTCGACCATCATAATGCCGTTCTTTTTCACGATACCTATCAGAAGCACGATACCGATGATCGCTACCACGCTTAAATCCTGGCGAAAGAGAATCAGCGCGAGGAAAGCGCCGACGCCCGCTGACGGCAGCGTGGACAGAATCGTGATCGGGTGGATAAAACTCTCGTACAAAACTCCAAGCACGATGTACACCGTGACCAGCGCGGCAAGAATGAGCAACGGCTCATTGGCTAGCGAATTCGTGAATGATGCCGCCGTGCCCTGAAAACCTGCCTGCAGGGTGGCAGGCATGTGCATGTCTTTTTGCACTTTATCGACCGCCGTAATGGCGTCACCAAGCGAGGCATCCTGCGCCAGATTGAACGACACGGTGATCGCCGGAAATTGACCCTGGTGGGTGATGGCGAGCGGCTCCGTCGTGTTCTCAAAGTGGGCGAAAGCGCTTAGCGGCACCGCGTTGCTTATGGACGAACTGGTTACGCCTGCAGAGCCGGCTCCCTTGCTGGACGCCGCAGGCGTGTTGCTAGCCGAAAGCGCGTTCGCGGGTGGAGTGAGGGTCGCCGCCGATGGAGTGAATTGCGCTGAAGCCGTCAGCGCATTGGATCCCGCGGAGGATGATCCGGAAGAAGCAAAAGAGGAAACGGCTCCCGTGCCGGTTGCACCGGAAGACGCATTGGACTGAATGTAAAGATGGTTCAGCTTGTTTGGGTCTTTCTGAAACTGCGGCTCACTCTCCAGAACAACGTGGTACTGATTTACTTGCGTATACATCGTGCTGATCTGCCGTTGGCCGAATGCGTCATACAGGGTGTTATCGACGGTCGAAGGCGCAATCCCCAGCCGCGAAGCGGTGACCCGGTCGATCACCAGAGATACGGCCAATCCTCCCAATTGTTGATCGGTGGCCACGTCTTCCAGTTCCGGCAACTGCTCCAGCCGGTTGACGAAGCGGTTGGTCCAGTCATTCAATTCATTCGCATCGGGGTCTTCCAGCGCATACTGGTATTGCGTGCGGCTCACCCGGTCATCCACCGTGATGTTCTGCACCGGTTCCATAAACAGCTGGATTCCCTGAACCTGACTCACTCTTGACTTGAGCCTGCGGATTAGGTCTGAGGCGCTGATTTTGCGCTGGGCGAGCGGTTTTAGATTGATCGACATCCTGCCGCTGTTCGTCGTTGTATTCGTTCCATCTGCCCCGATAAACGACGAGACGCTTTCAACCGCCGGGTCACCCATGACTGCTTTTGTAATTTCCAGTTGCTTCTCCGCCATGGCCTTTGAACTGATCGCCGGCGGCGCCTGCGAAATACCTTGGATCACGCCCGTGTCTTGCACTGGAAAAAATCCCTTTGGGATGATGATGTAAAGGAAGATCGTGAGCAGGAGTGTAGCCAACGCGACAAATAGCGTAATCGTCTGATAGCCAAGGACAAACTTCAGCGTCCGCCCATAAAACGCGATCATGTTCTCGAAAGCGCGCTCCGAGGCTCTATAGACGCGTCCCTGCTGTTCTTTCGGCTTATGCCGCAGGATTCGCGCACACATCATGGGCGTGAGCGTAAGCGAGACCACCGCCGAAACGACGATAGTGACGGCAAGGGTCACGGCAAACTCGCGGAACAGGCGCCCCACTACGTCGCCCATAAATAGCAGCGGAATCAGTACGGCGATGAGTGACACGGTCAGCGAGAGAATGGTAAACCCAATCTGCTCCGCGCCTTTGAGCGCGGCTTCCATCGGCGGGTCGCCCTCTTCGATATACCGCGAGATGTTCTCGATCATCACAATGGCGTCGTCCACCACGAAACCCGTGGAGATGGTCAGCGCCATCAGCGATAGGTTATCCAGGCTGTATCCAAGGGCATACATCGCCGCAAAGGTGCCCACCAGGGACAACGGCACGGCCACGCTCGGGATAATCGTGGCATAGAGGCTCCGCAAGAAGAGGAAGATCACCAGCACGACGAGTCCGATCGTCAACATCAATTCGAACTCAACGTCGGCAACCGATGCTTCGATGGCGGTCGTAAGGTCGGTCAGCGTGGTTACCTGAATGCCCGTCGGCAGGTTAGCCTCCAACTGCGGCAACAGTTGCTTTATGCTTTTGACCACGCTGATCGTGTTGGCCCCGGGCTGCCGTTGCACGTTCAGGATTACCGCTGGCGTCAGATTCATCCACGCCGCCTGGTTATTGTTTTCTATCCCATCCACAACGTGCGCTACGTCGGTCAGCATCACCGCCGCACCGTTACGGTATGCCACTACAACGTTCTTGTAATCCGCGCTGGTGACCAGCTGATCGTTGGCATCGATCTGGTAATCCTGGCGCGGCCCATCGAAGTTTCCTTTCGCGGCGTTCACGCTGGCCTGCGTCAGCGCCGTGCGCAGGTCTTCCAGATTGAGTCCATAAGATGACAGCGCCGTGGGGTTGGCTTGAATGCGCACCGCCGGTTTTTGCCCGCCGCTGATGGTTACCAGGCCCACCCCGTTGAGCTGCGAAATCTTAGGCGCCAGGCGCGTGTCCACGAGATCCTCGACCTGAGAAAGCGGCATCGCATTCGAGGTAATCGCCAGAGTGAGCACGGGGGCGTCGGCCGGATTCGTCTTACTGTAGGTCGGCGGCGAAGGCAGGATGGACGGCAATAAGCTTTGCGCCGCGTTGATGGCGGACTGCACCTCTTGCTCGGCTACATCAATATTCACGGCGAGGTTGAACTGCAGCACGATCACGGAAGTGCCGCCCGAGCTGGACGAGGTCATCTGGCTCAAGCCTTGCAGTTGGCCGAATTGACGCTCCAGCGGCGCCGTCACGGTCGTCGCCACCACCCTCGGGCTTGCCCCTGGATAAAACGTCACCACCTGAATGGTCGGGTAGTCGACTTCCGGCAGCGCCGAGACCGGCAATTGCGTATAGCTGACAATGCCAACCAGCAAAATGGCAGCCATCAGCAACGACGTCGCTACCGGCCGCAGGATAAAAGGACGAGATGGACTCACGGCGCCTTGCTCCCGCTCGGGTTCGCCGGGGCCGGTTTGTTCGAAACCACCACCGTGGCGTTGTCCTGCAACTTATCGAAGCTGCTGTTCGCCACGACGTCTCCAGGATTGATCCCATCCACCTGCGTTACCCCGCCGTCTGTAACTCCCGGCTTGATGCTGCGCATGTGCGCGACATTGTTTTGGATTACATAAACAAACGATGCTTGCCCATTCTGTTGAATGGCCGAAGCCGGAATCTTCGTCACTCCCTGTAACGTGTTCACCAGCAGTCGCACGTTTACAAATTGATTTGGGAAGAGTTCATTATCTTTATTGGCGAACTGGGCTCGCCCTTTTACCGTTCCAGTCGTGGTGTCGATTTGGTTGTCCAAAGTCAGCAGTACACCGCTCGCGATTTTTTTCTGCGCTGTGCGATCGAAGGCATCAACGGTGAGCTTGGCCTTTGCGCGCAGGCGGTCCTGCACCGGGCCCAGACTGTCTTCCGGTATTGTGAAAATTACGGTGATGGGTTGGATTTGCGTAATGACTACGAGGGTTACGCCTCCGGAAGTCGTCACCACGTTCCCCGGATCCACCAGCCGCAGGCCCACTCGTCCAGCGATGGGAGCGGTGATGCTGCAGTAGCCGACCTGAACCTCGTCAAACTGTACTGTTCCCTGATCGTTTTTTACCGTGCCCTCGTCCTGCAGGACGAGCTTTTCCTGGTCATCCAGGATTTGCTTTGCGATGGCATTGCGCGCCCACGCCGCCCGGTAGCGTTCCAAGTCCATCTGCGCTTGCGCTAGCACATTCTCGTCCCGCTCCAGCGCCCCTTGCGCTTGTAAAAGGTTTGCGGTGTACGTGCGCGAATCGATGTCAATCAGAGGGTCCCCCTTGCGCACGATCTGGCCCTCCGTATAGTGCACTGCAAGCACCAGCCCATTCACCTGGCTGGTAATCGAATCGGAATAGACCGGAGTGACCGTCCCGATTGCTTCAAGGTAGACGCCGATGTCGCCCTTTTCAGCAGTCGCAGTCGTAACCGGGATCCCTGCCTTAGCGCGCGCCGCGGCCGCCGCCGCCGCTATTTTGGCGTCTTCGTGGCGATGCCAGATCAGGTATATCCCCAGCACAAGGACGAGCAACAACACAATCCATAGGATGGCCCACGCGCCTTTATGCCGGGGACCTGGCGGAGGAACGTTACCCACGAGCTGATGGTCAGGCCCAATGGAGGGATGCTCGGTTGCGTCAGCTGTCAAAAGGTGTCTCCTTTTTCGGCTTCCGAATCGCCAAATTGTACCGCTCGCGCGCGGCCCTGCAAGGCCAAAGGTTTATCAGCGGCCCAAAAGGGGGTCGAGGGTGCCGCATGTTGAGAACCATGAATGGAAATCAAGACCGCGCATACTGGCCGGGAGTTGCGGCCCGATGAACTGGAGTACGCCAATCTGCCGGGGATGTTGTGTGCGCCACGAGTCAGGGCCTTCACGCGCTTAGAACCGGAATCGGCACCGCGCAAATGATTGCATAAGCGTGCGTCCGCAGGTTGCTTCCATATGGCCGGCTCCCGCTCACCAGCAAGTCCGCATGGGTCTGCTTCACGGCTTGGCGCAGCACCTTGGGCACGTCTCCGCTGCCGATCAATACGTCCGCCTTGATGCCCATTTCTTTCTGGAGTTCTGCGATATGCTCGGAAGCATCGCCAACGAGCTCTGCTTTCCACCTTGTATCGACGTAGTAGCCGCCCGGCCCCCAAATCTCCACCCCGGCTGTGACGTGTGCGAGCGTGAGATGGGCGCCAAATTCGGCGGACATTTGCATAGCCCACGACACAGTTGTGTGATTATGCGAATTGAAATCGACCACGCATAGGACGTTGCGGACGGATAACTCCTCCCCTCGCGGTTCTTCCACGTGGGCGTCGGTCCAGACCGGGCACTCCGTCCTGTCTAGCACTTTCCCTGTCACGGAACCCAGAAGAAACTGGGAAAAGGTGAAGCCAAAGGACGGAATCATGATCAGGTCGGCTCCTTCCGCCTGAGCCACCTGCACGATTGCCTTGGCCGCGCTGCCTTTCGCCATCACGCGCTGAACGGTGAGGCCATCAAGCTCCTGCCTGAGAGACTGATCCTGATTCTTCTCAGCCTCTTTGGTGATCTCCGCGAGCAGGTCCCACCTTGCAAGTTCGGGGCCACGCTCCGGCACACCAGCGGCATGGCTCCGCTGTGTCACGACGTGAAGCATCAAGATTTCAGAATGGAAATGATGGGCCAGTTTTGCAGCTTGATGAATCACACGCAGCGACGTATTCGGGAAATCAACCGGAAGAAGAATCCTCTTGATCTTCAGCATCGCGCATCAGCCGGGCAGTCAAATGTCCCCGGCCGTCCCCTTATAACGACGTTCCCAGGTTGGATTATGTTACATGCAATCCCGGGCCTCAGATTACGCCATGCTCCCCTCGCGCGCACGCTTGCACTGAGCCGGCTGCCCGCGGGGCCAACGTGTCATTCTGAGCGGAGCATCCCGGCAGTCCCGCTTTCCCACAGATTGCGCCTTTGCGATCTGTGGGCCGGGATGCGCAGCCGAAGAATCTCTCTTTCAGATTCCAATGTAGCGCCGCCACTTTAGCGCAGCACTCCTTTCGCGCTCGTTCTTGCTTGTCGCGTCGAAAATCATTCTCCCCCGTTTTGATGATCATTTCCCACAACGTGCAATAACGGACAGTTTTTGCATTCACGAATCTGGATACTGGGTTCTTTCCAGCACCTTAAGGAGAAACCCTGTGAAGATTTCCGCATTGTTATTGGCAGCGCTCATGACATTGGCTATGTCCACGCCAACCCAGGCCCAAACCGCAGTCTCCTCCGAAAACAATCATGCGCCCGTTTACCGGGTGAACGTAGTGAGCCGAACTACCCGCGCGGTGAGCTACAAACACCGCAGCGGGTCCACAAAAATCGATTTTCAGGGCACCGACCTGATGCCTTCTGCAACGGGCGAGGCCAGAGTCGATAGCAAGCGCGGGACGCTGGATATCCAAGCTGAATTTTTCGGGCTGGAGCGGCCCACGAGCTTTGGCAACGAGTATCTCACTTTTGTGCTCTGGGCCATTTCGCCGGAAGGCCGGCCCGTAAACATCGGCGAAGTTCTGGTCGGCGATAATCACCGCAGCAAGCTCGACGTGACCACGGACCTTCAGGCCTTCGCGTTGATCGTAACTGCGGAGCCTTATTATGCCGTGCGCCGTCCCAGCAACGTCGTGGTCCTCGAGAACGCCATTCGCCCCGACACCGCCGGCGCCACCGAGGCTGTGGACGCGAAGTATGAACTCATCGATCGCGGCGGTTACATTCCCACCGGATATAACTTCGACCCAGTCGTCTTGAGCGCCAACCTCCCTCTTGAATTCTTCGAAGCGCGTAATGCCGTGCGCATCGCCAAATCCGCCGGAGCCGAGACTTTCGCCAGCTCCAGCTACGAAAATGCCGTCAGGAAGATGAGGCAGGCCGACGACCTGGCAATTATGAGGCACCTCGACCGGAAAGCGCTGATCGCGGCATCGCGTGAAGTGGTGCAGACCGCCGACGACGCCCGGGAAATCGCCGTGAAGCGAATCGACGCGGATCGCATCGGCGCCGACAGGGACGCCGCTGCCACGCGAGTCGCCGACGCTAACGCCCAATCCAATGAAGACAAGCACGCTCGCCGGCGCGCCGAAGCCGCCAGCGCCGATGCCGACCGCCGCCGCGCTGCCGCCGACCAGGCCACCGCTACGGCCCAGCAGCAGCAACAGGCTGCCCAGGCTGATTCCGACCGCAATCGCGCTGCCGCCGCGGACGCCAACCAGGCCGCTGCGGACGCCCGGCAGGGCCAGAGAGACGCGGAAGCGGACGCGGATCGAAACCGCTCCGCCGCGGCGTCTTCGGATCTGCAACTCCAGCAAGCGGTGCAGGATCGTGAAGACCTTCGCGCCCGATTGCTCCTGCAATTCAACGCTATTCTGGCCACTCACGACACCGCTCGCGGCTTAGTCGTGAATCTCTCGGACGTGCTCTTCGACACCGCGAAGTTCACGCTTCGTCCCGAGGCGCGCGAAAAGCTCGCCAAAATTTCCGGGATCATTCTTGCCTACCCCGATCTGCGGCTCGCCATTGAGGGCAACACCGACAGCGTCGGCAGCGACGAGATGAACCAGGAACTCTCGGAACGCCGCGCCGGTGCCGTCCTCGATTACCTGGCCAATCAAAACATTCCTGCGTCGTCGATGACCTCGCATGGATTCGGCAAGACGCAACCCATCGCCTCCAACGACACGCCCGAAGGACGCCAGCAAAATCGCCGCGTCGAGCTGATCGTCTCGGGCGACGTAATCGGAACCACGGTCGGTTCCGTATCGCAAAATCTGCCTCTCGCCACTCACCCCTAGGACGTTTGGCGGAAAACTGACAGGCCCCAGCGACCGAGCGCTGGGGCCTGTGCAGTCTGGTCCTTGTGGAGTGCGGCGGCTCGACGCCGCTTTCTCTGTAGGCATTCGCTTCAGCGCGCCATCTTCGCCTTCTTTGCTGTGGCTATTTTGCGGCGCAAGTGGGAAGCTCACTGGGAAAAGCGTCGTCTCCCCAAAAGTTTGCACCTGAGAGGAACACGTAATGAAACTGCACAGATCCCTGCTCGTCTTTGGTTTGATTGGTGCGTCGCTTGTTTTCCCGGCTGCAAGAGTGCGGGCACGCAACGGCTCCGTTAGCGCTCCACAGAGCGTGTCCGGACAGCGAGATGGGCAGCACGATTTTGATTTCCTCGTGGGCACTTGGAAATTCCACCTGAAACGTCTGGCGCGGCGGTTTGCCGGCTCCAACGAATGGGTCGAATTCGATGGGACTACGGTCTGCCGGAAAGTCTTGGACGGCCGTGCGGAGGTAGAGGAAATGAATGTCGAAAGCGCGGACAAGCGCACACATATCCAGGGCTTGGCGCTGCGTCTTTACAACCCGGCGTCCCACCAGTGGAGCATCTACTGGGCCAATGCCGCCGATGGAGTCCTCGAGCCGGCTCCCATGGTCGGACAGTTCAGCAACGGACGCGGGGAATTCTATAACCAGCAGGTCTACGAGGGGCGAGCGATCTATGCCCGATTCATCTGGTCGGACGTCACAACGAGTTCCCCGCACTTCGAGCAGGCCTTTTCTGCCGATGGGGGAAAAACGTGGGAAACGAATTGGATCACCGACCAAACCAAAGAGAAGCCGTAAACGCTTAACCTTCTTCCTCGCGGTAAAAGGTGTCATCCCGCCTGCCCTGAGCGGAGCCGAAGGGAATCCCGTCGCCTTTCAGACGGGGGAGGGATCTGCTGTTGGCCTGCTGTGGCCGTTCAATCCTTTTTCTTCCTTGCCCTAGAAAGGTGATCCTTCAACGTGACAGGGCGTCATCTTCGGAGACCAGCCTCTCGCTTTGACGCTTCATAAATTTGCCAGAGCGACCGTCGCGATCTCAAGCTATTGCCGTATAAATGCATGCCTCACGCCCGCCGAATCGGAATAGAGCCCAACAATCTCGCCGCTCAGATTAATCCTGCGGGTTTCTGTACCTATATTCACAGCTGTCGTAGGGACCTGTGCGGCATTCGGGTCGTCGAAACTGATGAAGCTTCCGTCCGCCTGGCGAATGTATCCGTGCCTCACTAAGTTTGCATCCCGGTACTCCCCTGCGATTACTCCGTTATCGTTTATCCCCTCTGCAAAGGAGCTCACAGCCTGCGGAGGATCGAAAAAAGTGTATGTCCCATTCGCGGCCAGCATGAAACTGTGAGTCGTGTTGACCCCATTCACAACCCCGACGGCGATCGCTCCTACAATCACGCCGCCTGTGTTGATATCGGCGATTTCAGTTCCGGTATGCGCCGCAGTGCCTGCACCTGGAGCATCGATTATTGTGATTGCACCACTCGAATCACGCAGAAACCCGTGGTAAACGCTGTTCGTATCCGTATAGTATCCTGCGACGGCTCCGCCTGAATTAATCTGGGCTGGAATCACGACGAGAACATCACTCGCGGCGCCCGTCGGATCAATGACGGAAAAGGTTCCATCAGCCCCGCGTACGAAACCATGATCGCCGTTGGCATCCAGAAGCCCGCCAGCGACCGCACCGTTATCGTTTATGCAGAAAGCGTCTGAACCGATGCTGTTCGGCGGATCGAATTCTGTCAGTGTCCCGTTGGATGTCCGGATGAAACTGTGCAGGATGTCGTTCGAATCGACGTAATATCCGCTGGCAGTGCCGGACGCATTTATTGCGAGAACTTCCGTGCCCAGATTCGGGGCCGTTCCTGCGCCCGGCGCGTCAACCGTCGCCATCGATCCGTCGGACGTGCGAATGAATCCGTGAAGCACTCCGTTCGCATCGATGAAACGTCCAGCAATATCCCCCCCACCATTGATGCTCACTCCGAAGGTGCCGTAACCGCTCGCACTACCGGCTCCTGGCGCATCGACGGTCGTGAACTCGGGGGGCGGCGGATTTTGCCCTCCCGGCGAACCACCACCACCACCACCACCACCGCAAGCCTCGGCTCCGAAGCAGATCAACAGCGCAAGAACAAGGAAACCGGCAGCCTGTACATTGTTTCCGTCGACATGGACTCGCGCTTCATCCGGGCAGCTTCGACGCAAGATGAGCCTCCGAAGACGATTTGCTGGTCTTATGCGGAAACGGGAGCAGCATGTTACAGAAAAAGTCACTTATTTTCAATATATGTAGCGGACAAAACCCCCGAATAGGACCCGTCGGCAAGCGTCTGAAAACGTACAATCATTCGCACAGGTTTACCATTAGGCAGAATCAGTGGATTTCTGCCCGGCCGTGTGGCTTCCAGGTGCTCCCTTCTCCGGTCACCTCAAACTGATTGCTTCTCCAGAACTGGAATACAAAAAACTAACAGCCAAAAATGTGGCTTAGCCTTCATTGTTTCTTGTGGCTGTTAAGCCACGCATCGTGACGAAACGCCTCATACTCTGAGCCTCTAAACTGCACATCGATTCCATACGATTTGAAAGCTTCGATGATAGATGCTTGTTCCGGCACACTCAGAATGCTTTGATAATAAATTATGGCGGTTTTCGTGAATATCAAGTCACGAATATCCGTTGCGTTGGGCCAGCCCATCCCGCCTTTCATTTTCATATTTTTCTGCAACAAGATAAATCCTCCACCGAAGATGCCAAGGAGGGATATTGGTAGTCGATCCTAGTGCATTCGGAAATGGACGCCGATGCGTGGCGCAAACTTGCCGCGCGGCTTGCACCAAGTGAATGGAAAATAACACAGACAAGAGAAGCAAGCAGGGAGCCACTACAGTTTCCCACACGTTTTCCAAGAACGCCTGCCTCGACCAAGTGTGCGGATGAGCGTCGTAGGCAATGGTTATTACAAGGAGCAAAACACCTATGGTGTTATCTCCACTGACTTTTACTAGTCTAGGCAACGCGCCCACCATAATTCGGCGACTGATGGCGTACAGGTAGAGCATGGGGAAAACGACTGTAGCACAGTAGTGGCGGCGTGCGTTTTCAACAGCTTGCAGGGGGCGCGGCGGCAGGATTTTGCCCTACACTCGTTTGATCGATTCTGCTCCAGTCGCCGCTTTCGCGTTCATTTTTCGCTTGCAATCCTCTAGCGAATGTGTTATCCTTATCTTGTAAGTAACTGGCGCTTACCAGATAGCGCCCCAGCGATCTTGCTGCGGGCGCTTTTCTATTTCTAGGGGAGCTCCTTAGACCGTCGAACAGGAAGGGGGAGCAGCAAGAGAATGAACCGAGCCTCGCAAGTCTCCCGCAAGCCAGAGCCGCGCCGTGGGGCGTCCGATGCGGGTTCGAGCCTCCAGCACCAAGCCCTCCAGCACCCAGAATCTAATCGCAACATTCCATTATTAGAATTTCTGCAACTTGCACAAAAGAGGGTACTTATATTTTTCTAATCGCAACAACAACAGCAATGTCGGAAGTGCCTTCAGCGGAAGCGGCGGCGGAGCCAATCAATGGCGAGGCGATTCACTTCGTCGGGGAACTCCTGCTGCACCCAGTGTCCGGCGCGGGGGACCATCTGGATTTCGAGATCGTCGCAGACGTCGCGCATGGGCTCGGCGAGCGAAGGCGGCAGCACGAAATCCCACTCGGCGGTGATCATCAGACTGGGTACGGTGATGCGCTGCTTGCCGCGTCCGGGCAGCAGGCCGGAATTGCGGTCCATGTTGCGGTACCAATTGATGCCGCCGCGGAAGCCGGTGCGCTCGAACGTGCTCACGTAGAACGCGAGCTCTTCGTCTGCTAGGAGCGGCTCACCCCAGAGCGGCATTTCCTGCACGCGGCGAAACGGATTCATGTCCGGGACGATCCCGGCTTCCATGGTCCGCTTCATTATTTCCGCGGGCGAAAGATTGCGGCGCATGAATTTTTCGAAAACGAGCCGCGTGCGCTGGTCGAGAAAACTTTCGGCGACGCCGGGCGCCTGGAACCACAGAAAATAGTGGCGCGTGTCGTCGCCCCAGGTTTCACGCAGTGAACTCATTTTCGGAAACGCGCGGTAGGGCGTGCAGAGGCTGATCACGCCCGCGGTGCGCTCGGGATGAACGAGGGGCATGGCCCAGGCCACGGCGCCGCCCCAGTCGTGGCCGAGAAAAACGGCGCGGTCGATTTCGAGCGCGTCGAGAAGCGCGGCGATATCGCCCGCGAGATGGACGATGTCGTAGTCTTCGATCTTCGCGGGGATGTCGCTCGAGCCGAAGCCGCGCTGGTCGGGCGCGATGGCGCGAAAGCCCGCCTGCGCGAGCGCGGGAATCTGGTGGCGCCAGGAGAACGCAAGCTCCGGAAAGCCGTGAAGCAGGACGACAGGGAAGCCGCGGCCTTGCTCGTGAACGGAAAGCGCGATCGCGTCGCACGCGCCATGCTGCGGAAGCTGGATTTTTTTCGCGGGAGGAAATTGCAACATGCAAACTCCTGGGCATCCCAGGTGACTGGGGAGAGATCCTCGACTCGTCCGCCGCGGCGGACTCGCTCCCCTCGGCCCCGCTCGGGGTACGTTCGTTGCCACGGCGACCTCAGTGCAAGCAGGCGGGATGACAATCCTAATCGGATTGTCAGCGGCCGCGGCCGATGTGGTCGAGCTTGTACTCGCCGACCTTGCGGCCGAGCGTGTTGCGATGAATGCCGAGAACTTTCGCGGCGCGGGTCTGGTTGCCGTTCAGGCGTTCCAGCACGCGGCGGATAAATTTCTTCTCGAACTCGGTCACGGCTTCCGGCAGCAGGATGCCGCGCTCCACCATCGTTCCGACCAACGATTCCAGTTGATCTCTCATGTTTGCACGCTCCGCGGCGCGGTTCCGAAGGTGAAGAGGCCGCGCCGAGTCAGTCGAGTGAGTGGCCGGTGACGCGCTGATAGGCTTCCCTGTACTTTTCCCGCGTGCCGGCGACGACATCCGGAGGCAACGCGGGCGCGGGCGGCTGCTTATTCCAGCCGATGCGCTCAAGATAGTCGCGGACGAATTGCTTGTCGAACGACGGCTGCGCGTGGCCCGGAGAATATTGATCCGCGGGCCAGAAGCGCGAGGAATCGGGAGTCAAGGCTTCATCGATCCAGATGAGATCGCCGCCGATGAGCCCGAATTCGAATTTCGTGTCGGCGATGATGATGCCGCGCGCGGCCGCGTGCTCCGCGGCGCGCTTGTAGATGGTGATGCTGGTGTCCCTGAGCTTCTCGGCCAGCGGACGGCCAATCGTAGAGACCGTCTGGTCGAAAGAAATGTTTTCATCGTGGCCGGTGGTGGCCTTGGTGGACGGCGTGAAGATCGGTTCCGGGAGGCGGTCCGATTCGCGCAAGCCCGGCGGAAGAGAAATTCCGCAGATCGCGCCCGTCTTCTGATAATCCTTCCAGCCGGAGCCGGAAATGTAGCCGCGCACGACGCATTCGATTGGCAGAGGCTCGGTGCGGCGAACGAGCATGGCTCGCCCTTCGAGAGCGGAGGCGTAAGGGGCCAGCTCGCCGGTGAAATCCTTCGCGGCGATGACGTGGTGGGGAACGATGTCCGCGAGCTTCGCAAACCAGAACAGCGAAAGCTGCGTGAGGACGCGTCCCTTATCGGGAATGGGAGTGGGAAGCACGACGTCGAACGCGGAGAGGCGGTCCGTGGCGACGATCAGCAGGCGGTCGCCGACTTCGTAGATGTCACGAACCTTGCCGCGGCCGCGGAGTCTCAGCCCGGGAAAATCTGTTTGCGATATGACCGCACTCATATGGGGAGAAGCCACGGGAAATTGTACCTCGCTGAGAGGGCGGTATTCTAGCGCAGGGCAGCGGGTTGTCAACGGGTAAGAAAAGGGGTATGTGAAAAACTTTTTGGCGCGTGGAAGGCGCGGAAAAATTCCGGGGCAAAGGCGGCGCTACGCGGCGTTGGTGGCCGCCTTGGACGCGGTGGCGGCTTCGGCGTCCTCCCACTTGACGGAGACAAGTTTCGACACGCCGGGCTCCTGCATCGTCACGCCATACATGACGGAGCCCATTTCCATGGTCTTGCGATTGTGCGTGACGACGATGAACTGCGTCTGGCCGCACATTTCCGCGAGCATTTTGTTGAAACGGCCGACGTTGGCTTCGTCGAGCGGGGCATCCACTTCGTCGAGGATGCAGAACGGGCTCGGCTGGAAGCGGAACACGGCGATCAGCAGGGCGAGCGCGGTCAATGCCTTTTCGCCGCCGGAGAGCAGAAGAATGTTTTGGAGGCGCTTGCCGGGAGGCTGCGCGACGATATCAATGCCCGCTTCGCCGGAACTGTCCGGCTCGCCGAGGCGCATCTCGCCGGTCCCGCCGCCGAAGAGAGTCTGGAACGCAACGGCGAAATGGCGGTTGATTACGTTGAAAGCCTCCTCGAATTTCTGGCGCGACACCTGATCCAACTCGTTGATGGTGAGCTGGGTATTCTCGATGGACTGCACCAAATCGTCGCGTTCGCGGCGCAGGAATCCCTCGCGCTGCTCGCATTCCTGGAATTCCTCGAGGGCCATCATGTTCACCGGGCCCATGGCCTCGACGCGCGCCTTCATTTCGTTGTAATTGGTTTCCGCGGCGACGAGCTCTTCGCCGATGAGACGATTGGCCTGCTGCGCCATCAGCTCCTCGGGCTGCGCGTTGAGTTCGGAGACGCACGTCTGGCGGAGATAATCGCGGTCGGCATCGTTGCGCGCTTTTTCGATCTGGCGTTGGCCGCGCTCGGAGCGGAGCTCTTCGAGGGACTGGCGCTTTCCGCGGAGGTCGTCATCAAGCTGGGCCGCGCGGGCGCGCGCCTGGTCCCATTCTTTTTCGAACGCGGCTTTCTGTTCATCGAGGCGGAGCTTTTCGCGGCGCAACTCATCCACCTGCCGCGAAAGCTGCTCGCACGAAGACTCGATCTCCGATTTCTCCTGCGCGAGCGCGGCCTGCTGCCCGCGAAGAGAATCGGCGCGCTCGTGAGAGAGAGCGAGTTCCTCCGCGTGGCGCTGCTCGGCAGACACGGCGCTCGCCAGGCGCTCCGACATGGTGGCCAGCTCCTCACGGCGCGCGACGACCTGCTCCTGCATGGCCTGGAAATCGCCGCGCAACCGGATCAGGTTTTCCGATGCTTGCGCGCTTTCGGCCTCCGCGGATGCACGCGAACGAACGGCTGCCGCATGGTCCAGCCGCGCCTGCTCGGCACGCGCGCGGGCGGCCTCGGCCTCGGCATGCAACCGCGCAATTTCCTCGCGTTCGGTTGCGAGTTGCTGTTCGACGCGCCGCGCTTCGCCGCGAACCTGTTCGAGCTGATGCGTCGCGGTGACGAGGGATTTTTCCGCGTCTACGTGGGCCTCGATCGCGGACTGAACTTGCTTTTCGCCGCCGGCAATTTCCTCTTCGAGATGCGTGAGGCTGGCTTGCTGCTCGCGCGCAACTACATCGAGACGCGCCGCCTCCGATTCGTGGTGGCGTAGTTCCCGCTTCAGGGCCAGAGGACCGGCGTCACCCTGCCTGCCGCCGGAAACCATGCGCCCGTGATAGCAGGTGCCCTCGGGCGTGAGGAAATATTCCTGCGAATTCTCGCGGGCCATTTGTTCGGCCACGGCGGCCGTTTCCACCAGATATGCCGAGCGGAGCTTTCCGAGGAAATGCTTCGCGGCGGGCCCCAACGGTTCGCGGAATTCGACCAGGCGATCGAGCCGGGCCAGAACGCCATCGCGCTGCTGCAAGGGCGCGCTCGATTCGGCAGCGTCCATATTGAGGTTGCGGAGCGAATCAACAAAAAATGTTGCGCGTCCGCCCATTTCGTCGCGCAGAAGAGCGATGCCGGCGCGCGCGTGGTCAAACGATTCGACGACGACGTATTCGAGCTCGTCGCGCAGGAACTGCTCGACCGCGACTTCGTATTCTTCCTGGACTTCGGCGTAATCAGCGAGCAAACCGACAGCGCGGAAGCCGCGAGATTCGCCTTCACCATTCACGTTGAACAGTTTTTGGACGGCGTCGGCCGTGTAAGCGCGCTCGCGGAGAATTTGTTCGATGGAGGCGTGGCGCGCGCGCTCCGCGGAGAGTGCTTCGCGGGTGCGTTCGAGCTGTTGCGTGGTTTCCTGTTGCGCGCGGCGCAGATCCACGAGACGAGTTTGCGCGGTGCGCACCGCCGCACCCAGCTCTTGCGCGAGTTGCTCCGCCTGGGCAAAGGAGGTTTCGGATGCCGCCGACCGCAACTCAAGGGCGCCGGATTCCGCTTCAATCGCGCGCATGGCCGCGAGGCGCTGCTCTTCGTTGGCGGTGTGGCGCCCGGCGGCTTCATCGGCCTGAAGCGACTCGGCCTGCTCGCGCGCGGATTCCTCCACGAGCTTGCCGGCAAGCTGCCGCAGCTCTTCGATGCGGGACTCGAGCTGCTGCTGCTCTCCGGCACTCGCGGATGATTTCTCCATCGTTTCGCGCAACGTCGTTTCGAGCGCGGCCGTCTGCCCGCGGAGAGAGGCAACGGATTCGCGGTGAACTTCAATGCGCGCAGCGAGATCGGCCGTTTGCTTGGCGGCCTGCTCGATCTCGACGGTGAGGCGCATGGCGCGGGATTCGATCTGCGCCACCTGCTCGCGATTGAAGGTGATGCGATTTTCCGCGCGGTCCAGGTCGAGAGCGGTTTGTCCGAGGAGGTTGTGCGTCCGCCGGAGTTCGGCGTCAAGCTCGTAGGTACGCGCGTTCAGGCGCTCCTGCTCGGCCTCGAACTCGTGAACCGAATGCGCTTCGCGCTCTTCAGCGGAATCCATCTCGCGCAGCAGCTGTTCCAGGCGCGCCGCTTCGATATCGAGATGCTCGGCCTTGCTGGCGAGAACGCTGCGAAGCAGCCCGCGCATCTGCTCGCGCAATTCGGCATATCGCCGGGCCTTGGAAGCCTGCCGCTTGAGGGATGCGAGCTGCTTTTCGACTTCGACGAGAATGTCGTTGACGCGGGACAAATTGATCTTGGAGGCTTCGAGCTTGGCTTCCGCGAGGCGCCGCTTGGTCTTGTACATGGTGATGCCGGCGGCTTCCTCGATGATGGCGCGGCGATCCATGGGCTTCGAGTTCAGAACCTGCCCGATGCGGCCCTGTTCGATGATGGCGTAGCTATCGGGACCGAGGCCCATGCCCATGAAGATTTCCTGAACGTCGCGGAGGCGCGCCACGCGGCCATTGATGAGATACTCGCTCTGGCCGGAGCGGTAGAGGCGGCGGCCGACGACGACTTCGCCGGGCTTCAAATGGATTACGGGTTTTTCCGCACCGCGCTTGCGCCAGGGCTTGCGGCCGGTCTCTTCGCCGTCGCCGCTCGCGTTGCTTTCCAGTGTAGCTTCCGTAGCAACGTCCACTGGCATGGCGCCGGATTCCGGGGCTTGCTCGGATACTACGGCTGTTCCGGCTTCGGCCGGCAATTCCTCGGGCGCGTTCAAAACTTTTGCGACGGCCTCGGAGAGTTCCGGGTCCACGAGGGTCAGCGTCACTTCGGCGAGCCCCAGCGGCGGGCGCTTGGCGGTGCCGTTGAAGATGCAGTCGGACATGCGCTCGGCGCGAAGCATCTTGTGGCTCTGCTGGCCGAGAACCCAGGAAATGGCGTCCACGACGTTCGATTTGCCGCAGCCATTCGGGCCGACAATGCAGGTGATGCCGCTGCCGCTGAACGTGATGGGCGTCTTCTCGAAGAACGACTTGAAGCCCAACAACTCGACTTTACGGAGTTTTAGCACCCGTAGCCTCGCAGGGTTCGTCTCGTACGCCGAATCGGCCATAGAGACTTCAATTTTGTACTCTCGTCGGAGGATTTTCGAGACAAAAACGCAGGAGGGTCGATGGCTGGGCCCTGCCGCCTGGCGCTGTCGGAATCGGCGGTGTCGGGAAGAGAAATTAGCATGGGGGGATGGGCATGTAAAGCGCGGTTTTTCAGGTATGTGCGATGATTGAGGGGGGGCGGTGCCAAGATGGTGTGATGGCCTTCCGGCGCGAGGGACGCCTCGTACGTGGCTGATTGGATTGCGGCTCGTTACGCTGAGATCCTTCGCGGACGCCTTGTCGGGTCCGCTCAGGATGACAATGCTTTGGTTGGGTGAGTGCGAAGCGAGTTGACGACGTCAAAATCCCCACCCTTAGAACCGAAGGGTGGGGCACCCAGCGGAGGTATTGCAGACGTCGTCCCGAGAAGGGGCGCAGCAAGCAGCGCCCCTACGGAAGAAACCGCCGACCCAAGCTAGCGGGTAGTCCGCCGCGGCGGACGCCCCTACGGAAGAACCGCTGACGAAAAGCACACAGGCGGACGTCGTGCCGAGAAGGAAAAAGCGCACAGACAGGATTGTCTGTGCCACGTGGCGCTATTTTTGCGCGAGATGGACGCGGGCTTCCTGAAGCTCGGGGCGATCGGCCGTGGGCGCGGAAATGGCGACAAGCCTGGTGAAGTATTTCTGCGCTTCCGAAGCGTTGCCCGCAAGCTGGGCGGCGCGAGCGGCGCCGTACAGAGCGTCAAACCGGTTCGGTGCGCGCTCCAGGACGGCTTTGTATTCCGGAAGCGCGTCGGAAGGGCGCTTCTGTTCGACGAGCAGATCGGCCAGCATTTCACGGGCGGGCATAATCATCGAGTCCATGTGTTCCGATTCCTGGCGCTCAGCGGCGGCGCGCATCAAAGCAACGGCTTCGCCGGACTTGCCTTCCGCATACGCCAGCCAAGCTTTTGCTTCCCGCAGGTCGGTTCCTTCGCTTGCGGGGACGTTGTACCCCTTCTGTTTCTCGTCCGCTTCTCTTGCAGCGACGCACTCGGCGAGTTTTTCTGCGTCCTTTCGAGCGCCTGCCGCATCGCCGCTGCGCGCTTTGCCGATCGCGCGCGCCCAATAGGTGGTGTCCTGCCAGGCCAGTTTTATCGCAGGAACGGGAAGCGCTGCGGCTTCCTTCCATTGATGGAGCTCGATCGAATTGCGCGCCTCAAAGATTGCCTGTTGGTCCAAGGTGTCTTCCGCGCTCAATCCCGAAACGGCCTTCATTTCATCAACGAGCTTGCGCGCCTTTGCTTTCTGCCCCGACTGAAGATAGGCGTAGTCGAGAAAATCCATGGCGTGGGTCTGATAGTGCGCGTCCGACATGTGCATTTCGGTTGCTTTCGCGGCGGATGCGGAGGCAGCGATGTTCGAGTCAATCGTTTCCTGCCAGAGCCCCAGGCGCACGAAGATGTGAGAAGGCATGTGCAACGCGTGCGAGGAATCGGGAGCAATCTTCGCGTACGCGCGCGCGGCCTCGAGACCCTGCGGCGCAAGCTCCGGCGTGTCGGCGGCATGTATCAGGTAATGCGCCGCGCCGGGGCTGTTGGGTTCGTTGCGAAGAATGGGATCGAGGATGGCGATGGCTTTCCTGCGGTTCGGGAGGTCGTCCACGCCGTCCATGGCCAGGGAGATCAAAGAAAGCGCGTAAAACTCCGAAGCCTCCGTGTCGTTTGGATAGTGCGCGTGGAGAGACATCATGGCAGCGGAATAGGCCGACCGGCGATCGTTGTGAGTCAGTTTCGAATTGTCCTGATAGAGTGCCGCTGCCGCGGCAATGTATTCACGCTCGCGATCGGTTGTCGCGCTGATCTTCCGCGCGCGGTCGAGATCCTCGCGGCCCTTTTCGAGGGTTTCGGCGTCCGGGAAATCCCAGAGCTGGTGATAACGCGACATGGCTTTACCCCAGTAGGCCATGGCGCAGCCGGAATCCTGCTTCGAAACGCCAGAGAATGTCTGCTCGGCTTGCTGATACTGGAACGAATGAAGAAGGGCGACACCTGTATCGATCGTCCCCTGGACCGCGGGCGAGCAGGATGTGGGGAAGGTGACCCTGCCGAGCTGATCGGCTGAGGCTCCTGAAGATCGCACGCGCGAACGGGCGTAATTTCCGGCGCTCATCACCAGCCAGGCCGAGAGAATGACGGCGACTCCGATAATTGTGCTGAATCTTCGCATGAAGGATCTCCTTCGAACGCGCGGCACAATTCTAGCAAATCCGCTCGCTATAAGGGGGAAGCCGGTTCCGGGCGACGTTACGCCTTAATCTGCCAGGGAACGTTGATGAGAACAACATGTCTACTGCATTTTCGCAGCAAGAGCGCTTTCAGGAGTTCCGCGCGCTGATTGTGCAGCGGGTAGTGATACCAGTGATGTTCGATGAGCTCCGGCACGATAATAGCGATCTCATGGTCCGGATTCTTTTTCTCGATATCAAGAACATAGTCCAGAATCGGGTAAAGGATCAGCCGGTAGGGGGATGGCAGATTCACCAGGACGGGCGGCGTGCCTCCAGCCCGTTTGACGGGCGCCTCGACGAGTTTGCTCCATTGCTTTTGCAAGGCAAATGTGTCCTCTTCTGCTGCCACGTGCAGGGCGCGGACGTCGGTGGAAAGGGTGAGAGCGAACTGCAAGGCGCGCTGGGAGACTTTCGTCCAGCCCTGGATGGGAACGATCACAATCGGCTTGACCACGTGCGTAATTTCAAGCGGGGTCGAAACTTTGATTTCCCTGGCGACGAGATCATAGTGGCGCCGCACGCGGAACATAAACGTGATGAGTGCGACAATCAAGAGAGCGCTCACCCACGCCCCCGAGGTGAACTTTGCGACCAGCACAACCAGCAGCGTGATTCCCGTGGCCACGGCACCCAAGCCGTTCACAATCATGCTGTGTATGGCTCCGCGGCCCCGCACTCTTCTCCAATGAGCGACCATTCCTGCTTGCGACAATGTGAAGGCAAGGAATGCGCCGATCGCAAACAGAGGAATCAAATTGTCCGTGACACCTTGAAAGAGGACTATGAGAAGAGCCGCCAGAAAGGCGAGGACAAAGATGCCGTTGGAATAGACCAGGCGGCGTCCGCGGAACCCGAATGAATGCGGCAGATGACTGCCCTGAGCGACCGCCTTGCAGAGCCGCGGGAAGTCGGCAAAGGCGGTGTTTGCGGACAACGACAGAATGATGAGAACGGAGGCAATCGTCACATAGTAGAACCAACCGCGGCCGGCGACAGCGGCGACCAGCATGGACAAGACGCTCTGGTAGCCCGGTTGTCCCGGGTCGGTGGCTGCGATGCCGTAGGCACGGACCAAATAAGCGATCCCGGCGAGAAGCACGATCAAGAGGCCGATGATTACGGTTAGTGTTCGCTGGGCGTTCTTCACGGTGGGCTCGCGAAACGCGCGCACGCCGTTGCTGACAGCCTCCACTCCCGTCATCGCCGTGCAGCCATTCGAGAAAACCTGCAGCAACAGCCAAAAGCTCGCCGTCGCGACGATGGCCGTGGGCGGGGTTGGCGGTGTTACCAAGGCGGCTGGATGTCCGCCGGCCAAGACCGTCTTTGACAGACCGATCGCAATCGTGCAGAGCAGAGTGCCGAGAAAAAGATACGTGGGAACCATGAAGAAGATGCCTGCCTCGCGCACACCTCTGAGATTCACCACGGTAACAATCAGCAGGATTGAAAGACAAAGTCCTACGGTGTGAGGCTGGAGGCTGGGAATGGCGGAAACCAGCGCCCCAACCCCAGCGGAGATCCCAACGGCGACCACCAGCACATAGTCAAGCATCAGTGCCGCTGCGGCGAGCAGACCTGCAAATGTGCCGAGATTCTCCGATGCAACTGTGTACGATCCCCCTCCGCCGGGATAGGCCGCGATTGTCTGGCGGTACGAAAAATAAACAATGCAGAGAAGCACGATGATACTGGCGCTGATCGGAACGATTTGAGCGATGCCCAAGGCGCCCAGGGGAATGAGAAGTGTGAGAGCGGCTTCAGGTCCGTATGCCGCCGAGCTGAGCGCGTCGAGGCCGAAGATTGGAATTCCGGCGGAGGGTCCGATTTGCTCGGCTCTCTCATCCGAGGTAGCAAGCGGCTTGCCGAGCAGAACATCCAGAAAGGACACGCGCCCTCCCATCGCAATGAAATGCGCCTAGACTAAATCGGACGCACGGGAATTGAAACCTAAATTGCGGGGGCGCCCAATGTGGAATGGAGACTGGGTTGATAGAACGCGGCAAGTACGCAGCCGCAGTGCCTCCGCGGCTGTGATAGCGAACTGCTATTCCCCGAGGGATTCCCGGGGATTTCTCAGCAATTTCTCAACGCGCCGATGCTGAGTGGGACTCTTTCTTCATCGCGCGGTATTGTGCAGCGACGGCTCCGAGCGATTTTGGCTCTTCGTTGAGAATGGACTGCCCCAATTTCACCGCGTCCTGGAACGGGAGGAATGTGGACGGGGAAAAATCGTCCGAGCCGTGAGCATATTCAAGGCGGGATTGGAAGGCAGCACGCGTTGGAAGAGTGCGAATCGTACTCGTTGCAAAGCCGCCCGCTGCGCCACCGGTCCCTCCGCCAGCACCGCCGCCGCTGTTGGAAACATTACTCGCTGCAGATCCGGCCGGTACCATGTGAGTCTGCGCATGAGCGGGCAGACAGAAAAGCAAAACCAATCCAGCAAATAACGCCGCTCGACCCATTATTGTGCCCCTTTCACTTCAGAGATCAGAATTCCACTGTGGTGAAAAGCTGCGCCGCGGAGAAACAGCAACGCGACGCCCCACTTGCCGTCCGTTTTTGGCTCAACGCGAATCACGCGGGCCAGCTCTTCGTCGCGCTCCGCATGGCAATCCGTGAAAGGACATGCCACATACAGGTGCATGTGCTCACTGTAGGCGGATCGTTCGGTCGTGAAATAGATGCCGTCGCGGGAGACGTTTGTTGTGGGCCGAATTTCTTCGTGAAGTTCGCTGGTATCGTTGTTGTAAGGGCGCAGGCGAGCCCGGAACATCGCTTTTGCGCGCCGCGAGCGCCGTCGTTCCGCGCGGGAAGCGTGAGCCGGAGGGCCGTCGGAAGTCCGTAGGTTCGAATCCTGGTCGCTCAAATCCACCCCTCGCAGGGACTACTCCCTAATGTCTTGTCCCCAGGGCTACGCTCGCGCAGCCAAGACCCACATCAATCTAAGCAACGCAGTACCCAATCTTAAGTGTGTGTTTATCAGTCGCATAGAGCCGCAGAGGAGCGAAGTTTTCCCGTTTGAGGCATCTCCAAACAGGAAATGTGTGAAAAAGTTTGCCAAATGGGACGGCGAACGCGAGGCTGTACACGGAACGGGAAACGGAGGGGCGCTTTGTGGATTGACTTGAGAGGATGCGCGACCTAGGATGTCGCGCACGGAGGCGTCTTTTTGAACCCCGAGAGCTCCCCGGGAATGCACCGAATCCTCCTCTCTCTGGCCTCACTAGCCGTGGTCTTTTGTATTTCACTTCAGAGCGTGCAGCCCCCCGCGCCACGGCCCCCTAGCGCTCCGCCAACCGAATTCTCTGCAGGCCGGGCGCGCGAGATTCTGAGCCGATTGGTCGGCGATGGCGTGCCGCATCCGGTCGGCAGCGCCGCGGATGACGTGGTGCGCAGCCGAGTGATTGTTGAGCTGACGAATCTTGGCTATCAGCCCGATGTCCAGACCGGTTTTGCATGCGACGAATACGGCACCTGCGCAACGGCAAAGAATGTTCTCGCGCGGCTGGACGGCTCCGACACCATCTCTTCGGGGGCAGTGTTGGTGGCCGCGCACTACGATTCAGTTCCCGCGGGCCCCGGAGCTTCCGATGATGGAGCGGGCGTCGCCACAGTGCTCGAAATCGCTCGCGCGCTGAAGTCATTGCCAAAGCCGCGCCATCCCGTGATTCTTCTCATCGACGAGGGTGAAGAGGCCGGGTTGATCGGCGCGCGCGTGTTTGTGGACCAGCATCCTTGGGCGAAGGAAGTGCGCGCGGCGGTAAATATTGACGCGCGTGGGTCTTCCGGCCCGAGCTTGATGTTCGAGACAGGAAGCGCCGACGAGTGGGCGGTGCGGCTCTACGCCAAGCATGCAGCGCATCCCGCGACGAGCTCCATCTTCTACGATGCCTACAAACAGCTTCCGAACGATACGGATTTCACGGTGTTCAAGGCTGCGGGCTACCAGGGAGCGAATTTTGCTTTTATCGGTGACGTGGCCCACTACCACACCCAGATCGACAATTTCGCAAATGCAAATCCCGCGAGCCTCCAGCATCACGGCGACAACGCGCTGCCGATGGTCCTGGCGTTCGCGAATTCCGACCTCTCGAGTTTGCCCCAACGCGAAGCAGTCTTCTTCGATGTGTTCGAGCGCTGGACCGCATGGTGGCCTGCGAGTTGGACTCTGTTTTTTCCGTATTCTGCCGCGATTCTGTTGCTGCTTCAGATCGCCTGGCTCGTTCGCAATAAGAGGCTCGTACCCGGCGCAATGGCCTGGGGCTTGGCCGCGTGGTTGGGGATCGTGCTTATAACCGCAGGCGCAGCAACTCTTCTGCGCTGGCTTCTTGGGAAGACGGCGGCGTTGCCCGTGAACTGGGTCGCCCATCCGATTCCGGTGGAGATTGCCTTCTGGTCGCTCGCTTTTGTGGTTGTGATATGCACCGCCTACGCACTTGCGAATCGCGCGGGTTTTTGGGGCCTATGGACCGGTGTCTGGCTGGGGTGGACATTAACGGCGGTAGGCGTCGCGTGGCTTGAGCCCGGCATGAGCTATATCTTCGTCGTTCCATTGTGCGCGGCGGCGCTGGCGGGGCTTCCCTCCACGCTCCGCGCCAGCGAAGCGCCCTCGGCATCCGCAGTCGCGGCAGTTCTGCCGCTGCTTGTGGCCGGGGTACTCGGTTTTGCCCTCCTCATTTTCCTTTACGATGGCATGGGAGTGCACGCTTTGGTGGGAGTGGCAGTGCTCCTGGCAGTTTTCCTAACTCCTCTCGCGCCGCTTGTATCCGATTTGCAAGGTTCTCGCGCGGTCTGGCGGCTTGCATTCCTTGGAGGAGCGGTGGGAGTGCTCGCACTCGCGATTTTCGCCGCCGCGGTTGCGCCCGCGTACTCCGCAAAGTCCCCCGAGCGCGTGAACATCGAATACTGGCAGGACGGAGATTCCGGCAAAGTGCAGTGGATGGTACGCCCAGATTCTGGGCGGCTGTCGGAACCGATTCGCGTAGCCACAAATTTTCAGCGGATGTCTCGAGGGCCGCTGCCATGGTATTCGCGTCCCGCGTTCCTCGCGGATGCGCCGCACTTGGGGCTGGCGGCTCCGACGTTCACGATTCTGGAGTCGACGCCGGTGGGCGACAAACACGCCTACCGCGCGTTGTTGCGCTCGGAGCGCGGCGCGCCGGAAGCGATGGTTTTCTTTCCCCCGGATTCCGGCATCGAATCCGTTCGAATGGAAGGCGAGCCGATGCAGGCGGAGTCACCCAGAGTCAAAAGCTACGTGAACCGCTGGAGTTTCTACGATTGCGTGACGATGCCGGCGAAAGGGGTCGAAATCAGCTTCACGCTGCCCGCGGGGAAACCGATCGAGATCTACGCAGTGGACCAAAGCTACGAATTACCGCTCGAAGGATTGTTCCTTCAAAAATCCCGCCCGTTCACGGCCCGGCCGTCTCAGGACGGCGACGTCACAATCGTGAGCCGCCGCGTCCGACTTATTCCCTGACAACTTGGCATTGAGGAGACGTTTCCTGCGAGGCAAACGTCAGATAGAATGACACGTTTGCGCGCGTGTCAAACATGAACGAGATACGCCTCCACAATACGCTGACGAACGAACTCGAGCCCTTCGCGCCGCTTCATGAGGGCGAGGTGCGCATGTACACCTGCGGCCCGACGGTCTATGATTTCGCGCACATCGGAAATTTTCGGACGTTCGTTTTTCAAGACGTCCTGCGCCGCTTCCTGCATTCGCGCGGCTATCGCGTGTTGCAGGTGATGAACCTTACGGACGTGGACGATCGCATCATCCAAAACGCCGCGGCGGCGGGAACCAGCATTCGCGAATACACGGAAAAGTATATCGAGGCGTTCCTCGAAGACATGCGGGCGCTGAATCTTGAGACGCCGGAAGAAGTGGTCCGCGCCACCGATCACATCGAAGACATGGTGGCGTTGATCCAGGTGCTGCAAAAGAAGGGACTGACGTACACGAGCGACGGCTCGATTTACTTCAGCATTGCGAAATTTCCAGCGTATGGAAAGCTGTCGAAGATCGACGTGAGCGGAATGCAAGCCGGCGCGCGCGTGGACGTGGACCGCTACGAGAAGGCCGACGCGCGCGATTTCGCGTTGTGGAAGAGTCCGAAGCCGGGCGAGCATTTTTGGGAAACGCGGATCGGCCCCGGACGGCCGGGCTGGCACATCGAATGTTCGGCAATGGCCATGAAATATCTGGGCAGCACGTTGGATATTCACACGGGCGGGGTGGATTTGACGTTTCCACATCATGAAAACGAAATTGCGCAGAGCGAGGCCGCCACCGGAAAGCCTTTCGTGCGTTTTTGGCTCCATGCCGAGCACCTCATCATTGACGGCGAGAAGATGTCGAAGTCCGCTGGCAATTTTTTCACGCTGCGGGATCTCCTGGCCAAGGGCCAGAAGCCTTCGACGATTCGCTATCTGCTGATGTCGGTGCCCTACAACCGCCAGCTCAATTTCACGCGGGACAGCTTGAAGCAGGCGGAAAGCTCGGTCGAGCGCTTGCGGAATTTCGTGACGCGGTTGAAGACCGAACAATTTCAAGCCGGCTCGAATCCGCAAATGCAGAAGCGTTGCGAGCGGGCCGAGCATGATTTCGACGCCGGCCTTGCGGATGATTTGAACACGGCGGTCGCGCTCGCGGCGGTTTTCGATCTGGTGCGTGACGTCAACACCGCCATGGATCGCGGAGAATTCCGGCAGCAAGACGCGCTTCGCATCCTCGCGGCGATGGAAAAATTCGACGGTATCCTGGCCGTGCTTGCCGACGATGATGCAGAGAAGCTCGGCAAACTCGGTGTGGGCGGGCTGCCGCGGCTTGCTCCCGAACAAATTGAAGCGCTGATTGAAGAACGGAACGCGGCGAAGAAACGGCGCGACTTCAAGCGCGCGGATGCAATCCGGCAGGAATTGACGAATTCTGGTATCATACTGGAGGATAAGAAAGACGGTACGATCCGCTGGAAATACAAATGAGTTTCTCCTCGACGCACGAAACATCGCTTCACAGCCAGCCTTCCCACGAGCGCCCGAACCTCTTCGGCGCGGCCTAAGTCCTCCGTTCTAAACAGTTTTGCCCGGCATGCCGCGGCGGGAACCGCTCTGCGCGCGCCGATCAAAATCCGACTTCGGAGGAAGAACATGCAAACAGCAGAGATGAAACTCCCACACTTGGTGACCACGCTCCCGGGGCCGAAGGCGAAGCGGGTGGTCGAGCTGGATCGTCAATTTCTTTCGCCGTCGTACACGCGCAGCTACCCGCTGGTGGCGAAGCAAGGGCGCGGCGCAATGATCGAGGATGTGGACGGTAATACGTTTCTTGACTTCGCGGCTGGAATTGCGGTGGTTGCCACGGGCCACTGCCATCCCGAAGTTGTCGCCGCGATTCAGAAGCAAGCCGCGGAATTGATTCACATGTCCGGGACGGATTTCTACTATCCGAACATGGTCGAACTTGCCGAGAAGCTCGCTTCGATCACGCCCGGCAAGGAGCCGAAGCGGGTTTACTTCGGCAATTCGGGCGCGGAAGCGATTGAAGCCGCGATCAAGCTGGCGAAATATCACACGAAGCGCGACATGCTGATCGCCTTTCACGGCGCTTTCCACGGCCGCACGATGGGCGCGCTTTCGCTTACCGCGAGTCGCGCCGTTCAGCGCAAGGGATTCGGCACGTTGCTTTCCGGCGTGTTCCACATGCCGTTTCCAGACACCTATCGCGGGACGTATGGGGTTCGCCCCGAATGTGCGGCGGCTGATTGCTTGAGCTATCTCGAAAATGAGCTCTTTCGGCGGCGCGTTGATCCCGACGAAGTGGCCGGAATTTTCGTTGAACCGATCCAGGGTGAGGGCGGGTACTTACTGGCGCCCGCCGAATTCCTGCAGGGACTCGAGCGCATTTGCCGCAAGCATGGCATCCTGCTGGTTGCCGATGAAGTGCAGTCCGGCATGGGGCGGACGGGGAAGTGGTGGGCGTTCGAACATGCGGGAATCGAGCCGGACATCGTCTGCAGCGCAAAGGGAATCGCGTCCGGCATGCCGCTGAGCGCGATGATCAGCAAAGCGTCGATCATGAACTGGACTCCCGGCGCGCATGCTTCCACATTTGGCGGCAATCCGGTGTGCATTGCGGCGTCGCTAGCGACGTTGCGCCTTCTCGAAGGCGGCTATATGGCGAACGCCACCCGCATCGGCGAGTTCATCATGCATCGCACGGCCGGCTGGCGCGAGCGGCACAAGATCGTAGGAGAAGTCCGCGGCAAGGGCTTGATGATCGGCATCGAATTTGTGCGCAATCAGAAGACCAAGGAAAGAGCTCCCGACCTGCGGAACAAGATCGTGCAGTTGGCGTTTGAGAAGGGCTTGCTCGTTCTGGGCTCGGGCGATACCACGCTGCGCCTCTGCCCGCCGCTCATGATCGACGAGGAACAGGCCGACTGCGCCGTGCGCATTCTCGACGAGTGCATCAGCGAAGCCGAAAGAACGCTCTAGATCCATTTCATGCATGCGGCGGACGCGGCTGAATCAGCCGCCGCGCTTTTGTGGTCGAGTTCTCTTCGCTCCAAATCCTTCCTCGCTTGCCGCGGGCGCGAAGTTCGCACATGTTTTCGGGTGACAGAACTACAGGTGTTGCAGATAATCTCAATCCAGTTCGTTTTCAAATGGGGAGGACGGTTTGCCGCGCATTCTGGATGTTGGCTGCGGCCCGGCGAAATATCCCGGTTCGATCGGCCTCGATATGAACCCGGCCACGGCCGCCGATGTGCTCTGCAACCTGGATCGAGGCGGCCTGCCGTTTCGCGATAATTCCTTCGACCAACTGCGCGGCGAGCACATCATCGAGCACGTCGCGGACATCATCGCCACGATGGAGGAATTTCATCGCGTGACGAAACCGGGCGGCACGATCTGGATCGTCACCCCGCACTATACGGATTTCAGCTCGTTTCGCGACCCCACGCACCGCTGGCACCTGAACTCGTATTCGTTCCTGTATTTTTATCCGGGCGGCATGCACGGGCGCGACATGTGGTACACGAAAGTGCGCATGCGCGAGGCCAAACTCAATGTAAGACTGCTGAAATTGTGGCGTGCATTGGGATTTGAATTTCTCGTCAATCACAGCCGCATGTTTCGCCAGTTCTGGGAGCACTACTTGAGTTTCATCATTCGTGGAAAGCTGATGGAGTTCACGTTCGAGGTCATCAAGTAGCCGATGCCACGTATCCTCGATATCGGCTGCGGACGCAAGAAATTCCCAGGCTCCATCGGCATTGACATGAGCGCCGCAGGGCAGGCCGATGTTCTTTGCGATTGGGAGAAGGCGCTGCCCTTTGCGGAGAGCAGTTTCGATCAAGTGCGACTGGTCCATATCATCGAAGAGGTGGACAACATTTTCCGCGTGCTGGCTGAGGTGCATCGCGTGGCCAAGCCGGGCGCGCGCGTCACCATCATCACGCCGCATTACACGGACCACGCCTCCTACTGCAGCCCGGCGCACCGCTGGCACCTTTCCAGTTTTTCGTTGTGGTTCTTCAGCGATCGTCCGGCCGAGTACGACTACTACGCGCCCGCAAATTTTCGTGAACGCCGCGTCCACGTGGAAATGCTGCGCTTGTGGCGCGCGCTCGGTTTTCAATTCCTCATGAACCGCGCTCGCTGGTTCCGCCGCTTCTGGGAGTATTACCTCTCTTCGTCATTCGCGGGAAGACGGTGGAATGGCAGCTCGAGGTGGTGAAGTCAGCTTCCGTGCTCGCGCGTTTGATGTTCGCCGTCGTGGACTTCGCCGCCCGCAAGGGGCTCGCGGACGCGCCCGGCGAGGAGTCCGCGAAGCAGCGGGCGCGGCGCACCGGAGTTCGCGGCGAAACGTACGCGTACTGGTATTTGCGCCGCCACGGATACGTTCTCGTCGCGCGCAACTACACGGCGCCGGGCCTCAAGGGCGAAATCGATATGGTCGGCTACGACGGACCGGTGCTCGCGTTCGTAGAGGTGAAGACGCGATCGGCGTCCGATGCAAACCAGCCGAAACCCGAAGATGCGGTGAATTGGGGGAAGCGGCGCAACTTGACGCGCATGGCTCGTCAATTCCTGCGCGCCCGGCGAGTCAACGAAGCGTCGTGCTGTTTTGATGTTCTCGCCATTGAGACTCAGCCGGGTGCCAGACCACAGGTGCGCTTGCACAAGGGAGCATTCGGAATCGGCACTCACTGAAACGAATCTCGCTGCTTCGATGCGTGGCGTTGCCACCTGCCAACCCGTAGTACAATTGAAGCCCTCAGAGATTAAAGGGCGTTCCCGCCTCGCGGGCGGGGAAGCCGAGCCGACTGGAGGAAAGTTGCCGGAACTTCGCAAGGATCCCATCACGGGGCGCTGGGTGATCATTTCCACCGACCGCGCCAAGCGGCCCATGGATTTCGTTCGAGAAAGCGTTCAGATCAAAGGTAACGGGGCGTGTCCTTTCTGCCCTGGAAACGAAGGAAAGACGCCGCCGGAAATCCTCGCCTATGGCCGCAATGGCAGCGGGAAGAACACGCCGGGATGGTCGCTCCGCGTCGTGCCCAATAAATTTCCCGCGCTTGGAATCGAGGGCGGCCTGGACCGCGAAGGGCGAAGGCCTTTTCGACCGCATGAACGGCATCGGCGCGCATGAAGTGATCATCGAGACTCCGGATCACAATCTCATGCTTTCAGGCCTCGCTGAAAAAGCCGTTGAGGAAGTCCTGTGGGCTTATCGGGACCGCGTGCAGGATCTAAAAAACGACAAGCGCTTCCGCTACATCCTGCTCTTCAAGAATCACGGTGAAGCAGCCGGCGCGTCGCTGGAACACACGCACTCGCAATTGATCGCTTTGCCCATCGTTCCGAAGCGCGTGCGCGAGGAGGTGGACAGCTCAAAGCACTACTACGACGAAAAAGAGCGCTGCATCTTCTGTGACATGATCCGGCAGGAAATTGAAACGGAGACACGCGTGATTCTGCAGAACGATTACTTCATCGCGCTTGCGCCATACGCGCCGCGCTTCCCGTTTGAGACCTGGATTCTTCCGCGGCAGCATAGTTCCGCATTCGAAAGCATGCCCACGCCGTATTACGGCAACCTCGCGAGCGTGCTGCGTGATTTTCTATCGCGCCTCGACACCGTTCTCTCCTGCCCGGCCTACAACTACGTGATCCACACATCGCCCATCGGCGAGGAAATTAACGATCACTATCATTGGCATATTGAAATGATGCCGAAGCTCACAAAAGTCGCCGGATTCGAGTGGGGCACCGGCTTTTCATCAACCCGACGCCGCCCGAAGAAGCCGCACGCTTTCTTCGCGATGCCAAGTCTGCGTAGGAAGTGGACGCTATCTCGTCCTCAGCGGTGTCCTGCGTAAATTTAATTCGAGGTTAACAGCGATGACGTGGGGCAAGCGGCGAGCGATTATCATCTTCGTGCTGGTTGCTTTTTTCGTGTTGATCATCTGCGCGGCTTCGAGATCGGGGGGCGGCGCCCGCATTGCGTCCAATTCCGTTCTCGTCGTGGATACGGAAGGCGCCATCGAAGAGCAGCGCCTCGTGGACTTCAGCGCTCTCACCCGCGAAAGAATCCCCGTTCTGCACGACTATCTCGACGCGATTGAGAACCGCCCACACCGACTCCCGCATCACCGGGCTTGTGGTACGGATTGCTCCCCTGCGACGGGCTGGGGCAAGCTCGAGGAAATTCGCGCGCACCTAATCAATTTCCGGAAGAGCGGCAAGCCCAACATCTGCTACCTGGGCGGCGACGGCATCGGGAACGCCGAAGATTATCTTGCCAGTGCCTGCGAGAAAGATGCTGGCTTGTGCCTACCGCACCGTCAGCATTCGCGGCATGATGGCCGAAGCGCTGTTTCTGCGCGGCTCGCTCGACAAACTGAAAATCGTCCCCGAGTTCTATCACGATCGCCGAGTACAAGACCGCGTCGAACATGTTCACCGAGAAGAAATCAACGCCCCGCACCGCAGAATCGAGGGGCTTCTCCATAGCGTGTACAGCCAGTATATCTGACCGAGACTTCGAAAGCTCGCAACATGGACGCCGCCAAGTTCGAGTCGCTCCTGAATCGTGGGCCGTTCTCGGCGAGAAGCGATCGAAAGCAAGCTGGTGGATCAACTCGCATATTCGGGACGAGGTCCAGGACTTCTTCAAGCAGAAGAATGATTGGAACCCGGTCTCGCTCCATCGCTACCGGACTCTCGCATCCGCGAAGTTCGAGGCCGGCCAAAGAATTGCCGTCGTTCAGGCCACGGGCCTCATCGTCTCGGGTGAATCGCGGAACACACCAGGTCGCGGAGTCATCATGGGGGCGATTCCGTGGCGGGGGATATTCGCCGCGCGCGGGAAGATTCGAGCACCAAGGCGATCGTGCTGCGCATTGATTCGGGCGGTGGTTCCGCCGTGGCGAGCGAGGTGATTCGCCGCGAAGTGGTTCTAGCCAAGGCGATGAAGCCGGTAGTTGTCTCGATGTCGGATGTAGCAGCATCAGGCGGTTATTGGATCGCCATGGACGCGAGCAAAATCGTCGCCGAAGCAAACACGATCACCGGATCGATCGGCGTCCTCACCGGAAAGCTGAATCTCTCCGGCCTATACAATCTGCTTGGCGTCACCAACTACGTCGCCACAAGCGACAATGCCACACTGTTCTCGGACCAACAGAACTTCACGGCGGCCCAGCAGGCATACATCCAGAAGTCGCTTCATGAGACCTACGGGCAATTCACAAAAGGAGTTGCCAAAGGACGGAAGATGAACGTCGCCGACGTAGACAAGATCGGCAAGGGCCGCGTGTGGTCGGGCGCGCAGGGCAAGGAGATTGGCCTTGTGGATGAGCTGGGCGGCCTGGATCGCGCGCTCGAAGTGGCAAAGCAGCTTGCTCACATCCCCGCCAACGCCTCAATCCACATCGTGCGCCTCCCGGAAGAGAGGACGTTCCTTCAGATTTTGCTCGAACGCGAGAGGGACCAATTCACTGAATCACGCTCAGAGGAAGCGACTCTCGAAGCCACGCTTCGCCATCTCGTCCGCGTCATGGAGCCGGTACAGGCACGCCTTCCATTCGAGCTGCATATTCGGTAGTTGGATTGGAGTGACCGCGAAGTATCCTGACGCCCATCCCCTGACCTGCAATCTCGATCGTCTGTTATACTGTGTTTCCGAGGGCGCGGTACCCAAGTGGTAAGGGAGAGGTCTGCAAAACCTTTATACGTGGGTTCGATTCCCACCCGCGCCTCCAACAAATCCCTGTCGGCCGCTTCTCATGGATGTGGGCCACGCGGTTAGCCGCGGGCGCCATTTCCTTTGCCGCGCAATTGCTCGATGAGATGCGTGTGCATGCCGGCACGCTCGCGGTACACAGCGCTCATGAGCAGCACTTCTTCCTTCTCGCCGGACGGAAGACGAGCCGCTGTGTTTTCGCATGTGACCGCAGCTTGCTCCCACCATTTGGCATTTTGTTCGAGGATTTCGAGGATACCCTTGTCTGATGTGTCCTTGATCCTCGCTCCAGTCTTTCTGATCATGGATTCGTCGCTTTGGCTCCATCTCAACTCCTCTTACCAAGTCTGTTCGGCGACCTGCGGGATGTTCCGTTCGCGCCATTAAGATTTGGGCGAAGTCTTGTTGTCATCCGAGTTGGAAGCGTCGTCGTTGCTGCTGTCGTTGTCGTGGTGGTCGTCCGTCTGCGCGGCTTGCTGCGCAAGTATTTTTTCAATCTCCGCTTTTGGAACCTGCTCAAAATGTGTTCCCGCTTTTTGCATGGCCTGTTCTCCCTTCCGCACGTCACACTACCAACCTTCAAATCGTACGGGGAGAATCTTTTAAATGTCGCAGTTCAGGTAACCGCTCCATTTAATGAAACTCGAACGACGTTAGCGAAATCCGAGATGACAATACGGGCCAATCCGCTTCCCTCCGGGAGGGAGGAGCTTTATATCTCTCTCTTGACACGCGATATCACAATACGGTAGGGTTGCGGGACGTTAACTGTAGTCAGTGTGAGG
>CAVPUS010000019.1:0-245339 GCA_963709005.1 uncultured Acidobacteriota bacterium | reverse complement strand
GGGCCGGTACGAGCGCAAGATTTTCCGCCTCGCTCAAAACATCACCCAGAACCGCGAAGATGCCGAAGACGTGATGCAGGAGGCATTCCTCAAGGCTTTCGAGCATCTGCCCGAGTTTCAGGGCAACTCGCGCTTTTACACCTGGCTTGTGCGCATCGCCGTGAACCAGGCGCTGATGAAGCTCCGCAAGCGCCGCCCGAATCAAGTTTCGCTCGACCAGGAAATAGATACCGGCGAGGAGTCTGTTTTCCGCGAGGTGGAGGACTGGGGCCCTTCGCCCGAGGAGCGGTACAAGCAGTCGGAGTTGAGTCAGATTCTCTCGAGCGTGATCGGCGACCTGGACCCTTCTTTCCGAGTCGTTTTTCAATTGCGAGACATCGAAGAATTCGTCCACCGAAGAAACAGCGGAGGCGCTGGGACTTTCGGTGCCGGCGGTGAAGTCGCGGCTGTTGCGTGCCCGGCTCAAGCTTCGAACGAAGTTGAACCGATATTTTCACCGGGGTGAGAAGTCGTGAAATGCATGGGTATTATCAAGGAACTTGTGAATTACCTTGACGAAGCGCTCGATCCGACGTTGCGAGCGTCAATCGAGGAGCATCTCCAGGGTTGCGAGGATTGCCGCATCGTCGTGGACACCACGAAGCAGACGATCCAAATCTTTTGCAACTCGGAACCAGCGCCCCTTCCGGAAGACACTCGCCTCCGGCTTCGCGAGGCCCTTAAGACTCGCCTTCGCCGCATCCGCACTTAACACGCATGCCGGGCAAGACGGCGCCTAAACGCCGCGCGCCTCGCCGAATCGAGCTTCTTTTTCCCACATGGGAACCTCCCTGCCGATGCCTCGCTCGCGAGCCAATTCGTAGACTCGCCCCCCGACGGCAATATCCTCGATCGCGATGCCGTTGGACTTGAACAACGTGATTTGAGTGGAGGTTGTGCGTCCCGGCGTCTTCCCCGCCACGATCCCCGCAAGCTCCTGTACGCGGCTCCATTGCGACTCGTCGCCGCCAAACGCGTGAATCAAGTCTCCAGCTTCCTGCCTGGACTGCTCGCGAGAATCCACTGCGACAATCCCGGCGCGACGCACTGCATCATCATCCAATTCGCGCTTTTGCGGGAAATTTGCGCCGATCGCATTGATGTGCATTCCGTTCTCAAGCCAGCGGCCCTCGACAACAGGGTTGCTGCTCGTTGTGGAGGTAATGATGATATCGGCGCCGCGAACGGCTTCTTCCGCGGAAGAAACCGAGGTAACCGGAATTTGCAGGCGCGCCGTCATCTCTTTCGCGAACTGTTCCCTTCTCTTCTGATCGCGGCCAAATGCGCGAACGCTTTCGAGTTTGCGGACAAGAGCGATCGCTTCAAGTTGTGTCCGTGCCTGCAATCCCGTGCCTACAATCCCAGCCGTGCGCGCTTCTTCTCGCGCCATAAAGCGCGTGGCGATGCCGCTGGCGGCTCCCGTGCGCATCTGTCCGAGATAGTCTGCCTCGATCAACGCCACAAGGTCGCCCGATTCCGCCTGGAACAGCGGCACAAGAAAACGCAAGCCCTCTCGGGCGCTCGTATAAATCTTCAGACCCATGTAGCCGCTCGTCGAATCGCCCGCCGCCATATAGTGCAGGTAGCTCTTGCCCGGGATGTGCAAGCGCTGGCGCGGATGCACCAGTGCGCTGCCCTCGGCCAGCCGGCGAAAGGAATCCTCCACGGCTTCGAGCGCCAGGGGCATCGTCAAGAGCGACTTTACATTTGCTTCGGTGAGAAGTAGTGCCATGAATGATCTCCCATGCCCCGTTAGGTATCAAATCCCGGAGATAATACTGAATGCAGGCGGGAGTCGTGTCAAAAATTGATGCGATAGCGCAGAACTCGTGCTTCCTGAGCGTCCAGCACGAGCAACTCTCCCTTAGGGCTTACCGCCAGCGCGGGAGCTGGCCGCGCTCCCTGCCCCAGCTGGGGAGCCAGGTCCAGATCAAGCTTCGGCTTGCCATCGAGAGTCCAAACATGAAGTTGCCGCCCATCAATGCCCATCACGAATAGATAGTTGCCGGAAACCGCGAATTTGTCGCTCCACCTTGTGCCCGCGCCGATCTCGGAAACCAGGTGTCCCTCCCGCGTGAACCTCATGATTGTGCCTGCGTTCGCAACGTAAAGGTCACCCTCCGGTCCCATTTCGATGGGGCCGGGTTGTGCCCTGGAGCCGGAGGAAGTCCCCGCCGGCTGCCACGATTGCACAAGGCGAAGCCGTGGTGTGAACGTGAATACTTTTGCTGCGCTTGAATCGAGAACATGAATCAGGCCATCCCACCCAACCGCCACGCTCACCATGTTTTCCTTGGACCGCGTCCTTAACCGCAGTTCCCGGTAGTGGTCTCCATCCGGGAGGAAAATGAAGATGCTGCTGCGCGCTGGATCGGAAACGTAAATCGCTCCGCCGCGATCGAGCGTGATCCACTCGGGATGCTTGAGCGGATCTTTCTGGAAAGAAAGGAGCGGCGTGCCCTGCGGGGAAAACTTATGAATGAACAGGCTGCCGGCGTCCACGATATAAACATTGCCGATCGCGTCCGTCGAAATGCTGACGGGATCATCCAACTGCCAGGGAAGAGCGCCTTTTGCTCCCCACGAGCCGGCATATTCGAGCAGCGGCGCCAGCGCTTTGGGAGGCTGGGCCTGCGCGTCGCCAAGCGTGCAGGCGACGCTCATCGGCAGCGTCAAGACGGTGAGAATCTGTAAAGCGAGATGGAGCCGGGAGCGCATCGTCGCAATAAATATCGTACCCGCGGGCGTGCCGGGGTGCAATTCATAGAACGAGGGGGTTGCTTCCTTCGATAGCCTCCGCGCATGCAATCGGACGGCTAAAGATGCGGCTTTTTCCGCGGGGCAGTGGCGCCGCTTTCTTTCACACGACGAACGGCCGTCTGGTACATGCGATAAACGCGCTCTTCAGCCTTGCCTTTGCTGATGTCTCTGAATTCGAAGTTAACTTCCGAACCTGCCTTGGAGGCCTGCGCACGCGTCAGCTTCACGGGCAGCATTCCGCAAATATTGTTTTCGATGAATGCCGTTTCGTACCGTTGCCTTTTCGCGCCCCATGTGTACACGCGCTGCAGCGTAAAATCGCAGGGTTGTCCTTCGGGACCATGCGTTCCAACAACCAGGTACTGCGCATGATCCGCTCCGCCGGCGTCGGTGACGCGATTCAATTCAAACCATGCCACGATCCGCATTCCTGCCGAACTGGCGTAATCCGGAAGCGGCGAAGGAACATCCAGTTCAACAAATCGCGCGAGTAACCATCCCGAAAGCGCACTCTGGTCCGCGATGTGCACGCGCACGAGCCACCAGTCTTCTCTTTTTGCTTGCGCGGGCTCACCCGCGTTTTCCTCGTCTGCACCTGCCGTGCGCGCGGCCGGCACGCCAGCCGTCTCTCGCGCAAGGAAGTCCACGAGAAGTCCTTTACTCAACTGACGGAGGCGCGCCGTGTCGCGCCCGGGTTCGAGGTGCAAATTGGTCAGCACCCTTGTGTGCCCTCGCGCTTCGACCGGCATGGCCGCCGCTTTCACTTCGAGATCTTTGGCCCTCTGCCACATATCCGCGGAGAGCAAATCGTGTTCGCTGACCCATCCTGTAATCCCGCGCCCCGTCCGCACTTCCACCTGATCCTGGAAGCGCTGCACGACTTCGAGGCGGTCGCCAAAGCTGGCGACTTCCACAGGCTCGCGCACTTGCGCCGTCGTGCTCCACAGGGTCACTTGACGATTGCCCGCGTACGCCACCTCGACGGGCGGCTTTCGATGATGTAAGCGCACGTAAGCGCCGACACAAATCACCAAAAGCACGGTGAAGCCTAGGAGAATTTTTCGCATCAGTTCTTACGCATTAAGCCCGGTTCCCGAATGGAATTCCAACACCGCGGGCTGCTCGCACGCAATCGCCATCCGGATCCATAGCTTTCATCGCGGAAAAACAACTAAGGATTTTACACCAATCGCCGCGCGGGCCTTCGGTGGGCTCGGCGTTTTTCTTCCCATCCGCCGCTGCGCCGAATCGCTTGTCGCTTTCTGCTACAATCCCAACCGCTCGATTCGATGCTGGCCGTTTCCTGCCGGAGGAATCCGCATGCACATGCTGGAAAAGTTGAAGCCGCTCGCGCTCCTGCTGCTGCGCCTGGGACTAGGTGCCATCTTCATCGCCAACGGCTATCCGAAACTGTTCGTGAACACACGCGCTGCGATGCAGGGATTCGAGCACATCGGCTTTCCAGGCTACTTCGTCTACATAGCGGGCGTGCTGGAATTTTTCGGCGGCGTAACGCTGATTCTGGGCCTCTTCACGCGGGTCACCGGTCTCTTGCTTGCGGTGGAAATGGCTGTGGCGATTTTAAGAGTTCACTTGCCCCAGGGGCCCGTGACGCAAGTGAAAAACTACCAATTCCCGCTTGCACTGGCGGTCGGCGCGTTTGCGCTGGCAACCATGGGGGCGGGGCTCATCTCACTCGACCACGCAATTTTTCGCGGGGGTGGCCGCGCTCCCCGCAGACCACGCGAAAAAGACTAGCCTCGAAGCTTCACTCGCGATGCGTCCTACGCCGTCTGCGTGGACTGCGGCGTAGCCGGCGCAGGGGCCGCGATGGGAGCCGGTAGCGGCGCTTCCGGCATCACCAGCCACGCGACCAGGTAGCCAACCACCGCGGCGAAAGGTATGGGAAAGATCGCCGCAAGCACCCAAATGACGCGAAGGACCGTCGAGTCCATCTCCAAATATTCGGCGAATCCCCGCAAACCCCCGCGAGCTTTCGGTCGGTCACCGACCGGCGAAGCCGCTTGACGCCGCGTGGCATCCCGCGGGAGTGCCACCGTCTGCCGCGCTCCGCAGTAGTAGCAAAAATTCGAGTAGTCCGCGATGTCTCTGCGGCAGTTGGTGCAGACCATAGGCTTACCCTCCCACGCGGGCCATGCACACTCCTCCCGCGCTACTCTATATACGTCTTCACTCCCAAAAAGTTTCCGGCGCACTTCAATACGCCGCTAGTTCCCGTACCGCTCGAACAATATCCGCCGTCTGCGGCAAAATCGCGTCCTCCAGCGACGGGTGATAGGCGCAGAACGTATCCGTCGCCGCCACCCGCCGCACCGGTGCGTCCAGATCGCCAAAAAGTTCATCCGCAATCCGCGCCGCAATCTCCGCGCCATAGCCCCACGACCGCATGTCCTCATAAGCGATTACCACGCGATTCGTCTTGGTCACGCTCGCCTGCAATCGCACTCCCAATCGTACGGGCTCAGCGTCCGCAGGTCGATCATCTCCACCGATACGCCGTCGCGCGCCAGTTCCGCCGCCGCCACCTCCGCGCGATGCACCACCGCGCCGTACGTGATGATGCTCACGTCGGTGCCTTCTCGCACCACGCGTGCCTTGCCGAACGGAACTGTGAAATCCGCTCCGGGATAAGGCGAGCGATTGTACGGCTGCCGGTAAAGATGCTTGTGCTCGAGAAACATCACCGGGATCATCCGACCGGATCGCCGTGCGCAGTAGGCCGCACAAATCCAGCGCCGTCGAAGGCATCACCACGCGCAGCCCTGGAATATGCGTGAAGATCACTTCGCCGCACTGGCTGTGATAAATCCCGCCGCCCGTCAGATAGCCGCCGATCGCCACGCGAATCACCACCCGGCGACTTGAAATGTCCCGCCGAGCGCCACCGCATCGTCGCTAGCTCGTCGCGAATCTGCATCATCGCCGGCCAGATGTAATCGAAGAATTGAATCTCCACCACCGGCTTCATCCCGCGCAGCGCCATCCCCATCGCGCGCCCCACAATATTGGCCTCCGCCATGGGCGAATTGAAAACGCGCTCGAGCCGAATTTCCGCTGCAAGCCCGCGGTGGCCTTGAAGACGCCGCCCTTCCCCTTCACGCAGTCAGGAATCTTCTCGCGGCTGCAGTCGGCCACGTCCTCGCCGAAAACCACGATCCGCTCGTCGCGGGCCATCTCGTCCGCCAGCGTCGCCGAAATCATCTCGACCATCGTCTTCGGCTCGCCCTCGAATTTCGGTTCCGCTTCAAATCGGCTCCCGTCGGATCGATGTCCGGCGAGTACACCCACTGGTAGATCGAATCCTTTGCCGGCAGCTCGGCCGCCAGGGCGCGATCCGTGCCTTCGGCGATCTCGCGGTCCACCTCGGCCTCGAGCGCCTCCACTTCCGCTCTGTCGAGAATTCCTTCGCGCACCAGGAAAAGCCCGAACTTCGGAATCGGATCGCGCCGCGCCTCTTCGTCGCGCTCGGTATCGCCGTCTTGTAGAGCTTTTCGTCGTCGGAAAGCGAATGCGAATACGGCCGCGTCACGTGCGCGTGGACCAGCGCCGGCCCTCGCCGCGCGCGGCAGTGCGCCATCGCCCGCCTAAGCGCCGCATAGCTCTCGAGCGGATCGGTGCCGTCGCATTCCTCAATATGAAGTTCGGGATAATTCGCGACCAGCTTCGAGATATTCCCGCCAGCCGTCTGCACTTCCACCGGCACGGAAATCGCGTAGCCGTTGTCTTCGATCAGAAACAGCACAGGCACGCGCCGATGCGCGCCGTATTCAGCGCCTCGAAAAACTCGCCCTCGCTCGTCGAGCCGTCGCCGCCCGAGACGTACACAATCTCGTCGCCTGATGATTCATCGAGCTGCCGAGCGGCCCCGCGCGCCTGCTCGAGCGCTTTCGGAAACTGCTCGTAATAAAGCGACGCCTCCGCCGCGCCCACCGCCTGCAGCCACTGCATTCCGGTCGGCGACGACTGCGAAACAATATTCAGCCTCTGATGGCCCCAGTGCGACGGCATCTGCCGCCCGCCGGACGAGGGATCGTCCTTCGCGCCCACCCCTTCGAGCAGCATGTCGTACGGCGTCACGCCCAGGGCCAGCAAAGCGCGCGGTCGCGATAGTAGGGAAAGAACCAGTCGTGCGACGCCTTCAGCGCCAGCCCTGCCGCCACCAGCACCGCTTCGTGCCCCGCGCCGCTGATCTGAAAGTAGATCTTGTTCTGCCGCTTGAGCTGGATTTCGCGATCGTCCATCCGCCGCGAAAGAAACATCGTGCGGTAGATGCGCATCAGCGCATCGCGGTCGAGCCCGTGGTACTTCGAGGCGTCAAATTTCGCGCTCTTGGCTTTTGTCTGGGTAGGCATTCGTTCTCTTCCGCCTCAGAAGGTTCGCAGGTCGTGTGCTGTACTCCCTATTATAACCCGGCATTCAAGCAGCAGCGGCCCACGCGTGCGAAACAGGCCAAGAGTCATCACTGCGCGAGCGTCAGTCCAGCGATTCAAAATGGGTCGAAGTCTTGTCGAATTCCGCGTCGCCGGGACGGACGATTTCGCTCTTCGCGGACTTGAATGCCTCCTCGGCGGGAATGCGATCGAGCCACCGCTGATGCGACAGCTTTTCGTGGTCGGAGAAATCGAGGCGAACCAGCACGCGGATGTGGCTCCCAGCCTCCGCTTTCCCGGACTTTTCCTTCTTCGCGCTTGCAGTCTTCTTTCCTTTGCCTTGAGCTTCGGAGTCGTCGCCGGCTTCCGCCGCGGATTCGGGCTTCGCCTCGTTGTCCTCGCGCTCGAACTTGAGAAGAATCTTATTGCCGAGCCGGAACCCCTGCTTCCAGCTCTCCACTTTGTGCCGGGCTTGTTGCGCTGCTTTTTCGTCGCTGCCGAAATCGAAAATCAAGAACGTGTGAGCCATGCACGTTCTATATCGGGAGCGGGCATCGCTGTCAAGGCCATGTACAGAGCAAATGTGGGCACTCGCTCTGCAGCCTGAAAAATACCGCAATTCGTTCTTGCCTCGCCGCTCGTGCCGTGCTACTCTGGGCGAACAAAAAGCGAATGGATGGGATGCCTGCTTGGCTCATAGAATCGGAATCGAAGCATCCCCCTGACGAATCTGATTAGAAAGCCGCACCCGGGAGAATTTTGATGCTGGAATCGGATAGCTCCGCTGCACAAGTTGCGAGAAGCTCAGAGCCTGAAGATCAAACAATATCAGGAGCAAGCAAAGCCATGGCGGAAGTGAGCGAACCGTATCTGCGCGATCAACTCGAAAAGAGGCGCGAGGAACTGGCGTCCGTGTCCTCGGCAGAGCCGGCCGTGGCGCCCTTCTTGGAACTCTTGCAGGAAGTAGACTCCGCCATTCACCGCATGGACGAAGGCGTCTTCGGAGTCTGCGAAGTATGCGACGGCACGGTGGAAAAAGAACGGCTCATCGCCGATCCGCTGGTGCGAGTGTGCCTCGATTGCCTGACGGACGTCGAGAAACGCGCGCTGGAACAGGACCTGGAGCTTGCCTCGCGCATCCAGCGCACTCTGCTTCCCGCGGCCAGCACGCGCTTCCGCGATTGGCAAATTCACTATGAGTACAGGTCCGCCGGGATGGTGAGCGGCGACTACTGTGACCTGATCCTGCCGCGCGAACGAGAACGGGAATCTGATTTTCCTTCTCGGCGACGTGGCGGGCAAAGGGGTAGCAGCGTCGCTGCTGATGACGCATCTGCACGCCATGTTCCGCAGCCTTGCCGGTGTTGACCTCGAGCTCGAAAAGCTGCTCGAGCATGCCAACCGCGTGTTCTGCGAAAGCACCACCGCGGGGCAATATGCCACGCTCATCTGCGGCCGCGCAGGACGTTCCGGCGAAATCGAAATCGGCAGTGCGGGCCACTTCCCTGCTCTTCTCGTGGCCAAGGACGGCGTGAAGAAAGTTCACTCCACCGGGCTTCCGCTGGGAATGTTCTCGACGAGCCGCTACACCACCCAGCGCGTCCATCTCGAACCGGGCGACTGCTTGCTTCTCTACACCGACGGAATTTTGGAAGCTCGTGATGCCGAGGGTAGCGAGTATGGAATCGCCAGGCTTTCGCGCTCCGCCGGCGAACGTCATGGATGGGTTCCCCAGGAGCTTCTCGCGGCATGCCTCAAAGACGTGGGCAAATTCTCACCCGGTGCGCATCTCGCCGACGATCAAACGCTCATGGTGGTTCACCGGGCGGATTCCACCAGAGCTTTTCTGCCTCACTGAATTGTTTACAAGGTTAGAAGTCATCTGGCTCTGTTGACTCTGCCCCGCGCGGCGTTCGTGCCATGTTCTGGTTCATCCTCGCGAACCTGTCATTCTGAGCCACAACGGGGCCTATCGGATCCCGCGGCTTTCTTCACAGATCTCCTTCGATCTCACGCGGTGCCTTTCGGCGAATGCGTGCACGTGGAGCGGCATTGGGCTGAAGCATCCCCTTGCGTCGGAACAGGGGCGAGCGGCCATCCGATGGCGCGCTCGATGGCGTCGTAGGTCTCGCGTCTGGCGCCTTCCACCGTCAGGCAGGTGGTCGCCAGGCAGCGAAGGTACACGCCGCCCTCGGGCGTCTGAAACTGAAAGAAATTCGGGCGGCGGAAGAGTTCCGCGCGCGTCTTGTATTTCAATTCGAGAACTTCGCTGTATTGCCCCATGAACCGGGCTGCGTCGTCGGCATTGTCGAGCGCAAGCCGGAATACCAACGGGGTCTGTTTTGTTTTCTCCACCTCGAACGTGGCATAGCGGTCGCCAATCCATGCGGGTGAAAGCGCGTCCGCGCGGTTCTGGCCCAGAAACTGTTTCAGGATTTCCCCCACGCCAAATTCGCCCATCACGTTTTCTTCCAGCAGCTTCCAATCCGCCGGCACCACCCCTTTCCATTGCGGCAGAGTGACGTTGGCGGGCTTCACCCCGGTGAGGTACAAATCCGGATGCAGGATCTGTTGCGTCGAGACGGGCGGATTTGCGAAAAGTATGTTCAGATCGCTCCAGCCGGAATGCGCCTTTAGAAACTGTTGCGAAAAGCTCGTGCCCGCGAGATAGGGAAACAGCAACTCATCGCGAATGTAGATGGGAGCCTTCGAAAGGTGGGGATCCTTGTCCATTTCTTCCAGGGCGCCCGAGCGAATAAGCAGCGACATGTCGGGCAAGTCGCGAACGCTCATTTTTTGTTCCTGGAGCGCGTAGTCGAACATGGCCGCGAGAGCCGAGCCTTCGCTCACGGCGTCGCGCGCGAGTTCTGCGTCGTCGTTGGGCCGCGCCGCCTTGATCCACGGATCGATGTGAAACGACTGATCCTCCAGCGCGTGCGTCAGTTCGTGCGCCATCACCGAGCGCTGCTCGTCGGCTGGAATCCAATCGGCGATGTAGAACTCCTTCGCTTTCGGGTCATATAGTCCGGCCACCTGGTCGGTGAGAACGTCAAGCATGAACGCATCCAGCGGAAAATCCCTGGGAATCAGGCCAAAGGCCTCGAGCGTTTTTTCGTCCGCGTAGCGTTCCGCGTCGTTCTTGTCTTCCTTTTCCTCCCGAATCAGGTATTCACGGATCTCCCTTTTTGAGCGAAGGGTCTTTTTTAGAGGCTCCTTGATCGGAAGGGCCAATAGCTTGCTCATCTGCGCGAGAACTTCATCCGCCGCATGCAGGAACTCCGGAGAGGAATTGGCGCTGGTTTGCGCCGGAGGGAGAGCACCCGCCGGGGCGACGGCCTTTGGCGGCGAGCCCGTCTGCTGCGCTGCCGCGAAAACTCCGAACGCCATTAGTACAAGAAGACCGGCGACTCGTCTCATTCGTTCCCCCTCGCAACTTGGATGAAGATTGAAGGATAACAGTTTTCTTTGGCGTTCACCCGGGATGGCACGATGCTTTTCGAGGAATGCATCACTTCGCCTGAATCCGGACTCCGTCAAGAAGTTCCGGTCGAGCGTCCTGGAGATGCGCATCTTGTTCTGTTAACGGAGCAAGGTAGTATCAGTTCTGCTATACTCTCCACCCTTGGAGTCTTGAATTACACCGTGGCTAGGGGGTCCCCATGGTGCCAGGTACTTGTCTTCGCCAGGCGCGCGAGAGGCTAGGCTCACGTACCGTGACGTGGAGCGTTCGAGTTACGAAGTTGCGAACCACCGCGGACGCCCGGACTTCATCGTCCGCGTGAGCCGCCTTGCGGACATTGAAAACGGCGGCGTGACCCCCAATCTGTACAAGCTCTATAGTCTTTGCACCATCTACCATCTCGATGTTTTTCAGGTCTGCGATTGGTACGCCGTCCCGCTCCGGGACAACCTGCGCGATGCGTTGGAACAGACGGCGCCTAACACGCACCTTCTTGCGGTGGAAAGCGAACGGGCCGCGCCAACGCTGTCCAACCATCCCTCCGATCCGCGGCACACTGTTTTCTTGACTCCCGAGAAGGAGGAGTGGGATCCCTTGACAGCGGCCCTGGCCGATGGCCAGTCCCGTTATCGCCTTGGCTTCATTGGCACTGATGACCACTGGATGGAGCCATTGTTGCGGCCGGGATCGCTCGTGCTTCTCGACCCCGCGCGGCGGCGGGTGGAAAACTCAGTTTGGCCGAACGAGTTCGCCCGGCCCATCTACTTCGTCGAGCTGCGCGAAGGCTACCGCTGTTGCTGGTGTTCGCGTGACAAAGATCGCCTGATTCTCCAGCCGCATCCGCTCTCCCCGTGTACGCCTGAAACGCCGCGGTTTCCGGATGAGGCGGAAATCGTAGGGCAGGTTGTAGGGATGGCTATGCGGCTGTTTGCAGCGTAGCGTTTTCGGCGGCGATCAGGCCCAGAATTATACGCAAGTTCGAAAAGAACAAATCACGAAGATAAGCCGGCGTACCCAAGGGCACCAAGGTACGGAAGGAATCCACCTCGCGCCACCTCTCCACCACTTCCGCCGGGGATGAATCCATCCCCGCCAGGAAAACCCGCAAATCCCGCTCCTGTTGCTCGAGCGGTTTTTCCAGAACCTTCGCGAACAATTCTTCGTGGCAAAAGAGCAAGGCTTGATGGACCGCTGGTTCGGAATAAACCTGCTCGAGCAATGGATGAGAGTAGTGCCCCGAAGACAGGTTGCGCAACATGGAGATGTGAACCAACCGGCCTAGATCGCTTGAAATAGGCGCGAGCCACCGCGTGGTGAATTCTTCGATGACGCACTGATTCTGTGTAAAACGCTCCAAAGACTCCACATTCACCTCTGTTCCGATTTCAGAATTTCTTCCCTGCCACCAGCAGCGTGAAACCGCTTCATCGGCAAGCTCCCGTTCCTAAGGAGGAGTACCCCGATGAAACATTTACTTCTTGTAGTAATCCTTTTCACAGCCACGGCGGTGATATTAGCTCCTGGCCGCTTCCACGTCAACAGTCGTTCGGTAAACACACCAGCAACTCTGGCAGACGGTTCCGGTAGCCCGGTTCCTCCTCTGCCACTGATGTTCGATGGATCTGGCAGCCCGGTTCCACCCCTTCCCCTGTAGCCCGGCGGTGGGCCGACGGGCAGTCTAAGTATTAACTCAAGGGCGCCGGTGCTAGAATTCAATCCATCCGTATGGATTTTACACCGATTGAGTTGTTGCGGTATGGCGGGGCTATCGTGCTCGAGGCGGGGGTGTTCGGATTGGCGCTACGCCGAGGCCTTTACCGACGGTTCCGCCTTTTCCCCGTGTACTTCGGCGCGCTTGTTGTGTTCGAGATTGCCCGCTGGGTGCCCATCCTGCGATGGGGGCTGGCGTCCAAACAGGCCTTTTGGACTTACTGGGCAACTCAGATCGTCCTTGTCGTGCTTCGCGGCGCGGTTGTATTCGAGATTTGCCATTACGTGCTCGGGCCCTATCGTGGGATCTGGAGACTCTGCCGTGTGATTCTGGTTTCTGTGGCGGGGTTGGTGTTGATCAGCGCGTTGTTCACCTCCGAGCAGCGCGGCCCCTTCGGCGTTCGCGTAGGCCTGGCGGCTGAGCGCGGACTGGAACTCGCCATTCTAGGCGTCCTTTTGTTCGCACTGGCGTTCTGCAGATACTATCGAATTCCCGTGGATCGTCTCAGCGGACTGCTGGCATTGGGGATCGGACTTTTTGCCGCCATTCAGGTGATCAACAACACATTCGTCAACCACTGGCTGGCTGCCTATCACCCTTTTTGGAGAGAGATTCGAGTCGATTCGTTTTTGATCCCGTTGGGTATCTGGATATTTGCGCTGTGGAAGCCTTTGCCGGCGCGGGAACAAGCTCCTGCCATGCTGGATCCTGTTGTCTACGCGACGCTGACGCCAGTGGTCAGCATCCGCCTGCGCGAGCTGAATGACCGCCTGGAAGAGATCATGAAGTGAGCCTCATCGTCATTGTCTTTACCCTTGCTTCCTTGCTTCTGCTCGGCGCGATCGGCTGGCTCCTTGTTAAGCCCCTTCCAAAGGAGACGTCGCTGGATCTCGGAAATCAGATCGAGGAACTCCTGCCGCTGCACTCCCAGCATTTTCCGCAATTGCGGCAAGCGCTGGAGTCTACGGATCTGCAATATGTCCGGCGAAAAACCTCGAGAGAAACCGAGCGGACGTGGCGCGAGGAACGCCGCCGAATTCTTCGGAGTTTTCTCGATGGGCTGGCAGAGGACTTCGCGCGGCTGGACCGCTTGTCCAGGGTAGTCGCTTCCTTATCCCCGCGATTTTCGCGAAGGGAAGAACTGGAGCGGGTCTGGCTGAGCATGCGATTCCGGTTCGGCTACAGGATTATCTCGATGAGGATTTCGGCCGGGAACTTCGCTTCCGTGCATCAGCTCAGGCGCATGACGGAACTCATCGGAAATCTTTCGGCGCTGGCGGAAGCGGCCATGGCGCGGCTCGAAACCATTCCACCGCATACAGGAAACTAGTCCCCCGGAGCGATTGCAAGCGATGCGATGGCCTTCCCCGGGTTACACATATCTCAAACCCATTGGCGAAAACGACAAGGACTTGCCCGATACGGCAACCGGCCCATCGACATCCTTCGCGCTGCCCTATACTTATAGGGATTCAGCAGCGGAGCGGAGCATGGACAAAGAGAAAATCCTGGTCGTTGACGACGAAGAAGCGATTCGTGAAGTTGTCTCCACGCTGCTCGAGACACAGGGCTATTCCTGCACGGTCTGCTCCAACGGCCGTCTGGCGCTGGACGCCTTCCGGAAAGACTCGTTCGACCTCGTGCTGAGCGATATCGTGATGCCGGAGATGGACGGCCTGAAATTGCTGGCTGAATTGCGCACGGACGACCCGGACGTTCCGGTGATCATGGTCACGGCGATGCACGACATCGCCATTGCGCTGGAAGCCATCCGCTCCGGGGCCTACGACTACATTCTGAAACCCTTCGAAAAGGATCAGCTGCACCTGAGCGTGCGGCGCGCGTTGGAACACCGCCGGCTGGTGATCGAAAATCGAACGTATCAGAGCGATCTCGAGCACCTGGTGGCCGAGCGGACGCAGCAGCTTTCGATTGCCCTGCAGGATCTCGAGCAATCGTACGACTACACGCTCGAAGCCCTCGGCGGTGCGCTCGACGCCAAGGATGCGGAGACGGAAGGCCACTGCCAGCGCGTTACCGCCTTCACCATCACCATGGCAAAGGTGATGGGCGTGGACAAAGCGCAGCTTCGCCAGATCGCGCGCGGCGCGTTTCTTCACGACATCGGCAAGATGGGTATCCCCGATTCGATACTGCGCAAGCCGGGGCCGCTCACGGCCGAAGAGCGCGAAGTGATGCGGCGGCACTGCGAGATCGGTTATTCCGTTCTCAAAAGCATCCCGTTCCTGAAAGAGGCTGCGGCAATCGTACTTGCGCACCAGGAATGTTACGACGGGTCGGGCTATCCTCGCGGCCTGCGCGGAGAACAAATTCCGCTGGGGGCAAGAATATTCGCCGTGGCGGACACCCTCGACGCGATGATTTCCGACCGCCCGTACCGCAAGGCGTTGCCGATTTCCGCCGCGCGCGAGGAAATTCGCCGCCACTCGGGCACGCAATTCGATCCGCAAGTGGTCAAGGTCTTTCTGTCGCAGCCCGACAGCATGTGGCTGGCGCTGCATCAGAAGACCAGCGACCCGTTCCTGCTCACCCAGCTCGAACCGGCGTGAAGGTTCCGCACTCGCCACCAGCCGCTTTCTTTTGCTACTATCCTGCTCGGAGGAAATACGAATGGCTTTGGTCCCCATCAAGACGGCCTCCGCAACAGGCTACTGCGATTGCATTCACGGCTGCTACGAGCTGGCCAGCCTGCGCGACGAGGAGACCGGAAAGGGCTACTGCCCCGCCTGCGCCAAGGACCATCTCGAAATGAACCGCGGCATCGGCATTCCGCAGCCGCCTCCGTCGAAGCTCCCGGATAGCGAAGGACCGCCGCTCGACGTGCACATCCCCGAGACCGCCGACCCTCCCGGCCGTTTGCGTTGAATCGCCGGCCCACTGACGCTACAATCGGCCTAGCGCTACCCATCAAGCCAGTCGCAGTGTGAATGCACGGGCAACCTGCATTCGAATTCGTATCCATGAATCGAAGGAGACCGCACACATGAAGCAAGTCGTGATCTCTGTTCTTGGTTTGCTTCTTCTGGTGCTCGGGGCGGCGATATCGCCTGCCGCCGCGCAAGAAGAAACCATCGCCAAGACAAATCTGAAAGTCGGCGATACCGCGCCGGATTTCACTCTGCTGAGCAATGATTGGAAGCCAGTGCAGCTGAGCGATTACCGCGGGAAGAAAAACGTCATCCTCGCCTTCTATGTCCTCGCCTTCACCGGTGGTTGAACGAAGGAACTTCAGGCCTATCAGTCTGATTTGGCCAAAATCGAAGCAAGCGACACCGTCGTTCTGGGAATCAGCATCGACAGTCCCGCCGCCAATGCCGCCTTCGCCAAGGAAATCGGAGTCACCTTTCCGCTCCTCAGCGACATGAACAAGAAAACCCTGATCGCGTACGGCATTCTGAAGCCTTATGACGTGAAGGGCGACAAGTATGAGTGGGCGGAACGCACCACGATTGTGGTGGACAAGGAAGGCAAAATCCAGCACGTCGAGCAAGGCGGCAGCGCCGTGGACCCGAACAGCGCCGTCTCGATTTGCACGAACCTGCACGAAAAGCACAGCAAATAAGGCGCAGTGGCCCTTCGCGCTGACGCCCGGAACTCCGGGCAAGCAAGCGGCGCGATTGCCCGCATTGCTCGCGCGGCGCGACGCGGCCCCAGAGGCATCCGGGCAAGGCGGCAAGGAAATTTCTGCGCTTCCAACCTTGAAAATATTCGCGGTTAGAACCAAGTGGCGTCGTTTGTTTTCAATGGGTTGGGTCATGTTCTAATTCCGATGGGTTCGCGGTTAGCGGGTCCGGCTGCGGGTACTCGCGCCACAGGCGAGACTGCGCGCGGCAGGCGCGAATGATGGTGCCGGCAGTGAGGATGGAATTATCGGCCTGCTCGAGGATGCGTTCGAGAGAGCTGCCGAGCATGCGTTCACGGCGAACGAAAAGGCCGGTGGCGTGGGCGTGGCGGTAGAGCAATGAATGATGCGAAAGGTGAAAGTTTTCAACGACTTCGCGGGGACTGCGCCAGCGGAGGAAGGCGGCGTCGATTTCTTGACGATCGGGACGATGACAGATGGAGCAGCGGCGCTTGTGGCGGGCTAAGTCCTTAGGTTGCGGCGCCTTGTGCGGCCTGCGCGACTCAATCAAGACTTCGAACTGCATAACGACTCCTTGCGGGCTTGCGAAAATTCCCGCAGCCTGATCCCCCAGGCTCGATTTGCCGGTCGGGCAGGCTCCCCTTGCCCTGCCTCCGGCAGGCGGGCGTCGACACTGGGAGGCGTCTGATCCCCCAGGCTCCCCTTGCCGGGGACCTGGGCGGCCCCGTTCTTGGCCTCGAGAAATGTAGCATGGGAGGTTTGCGCGTTTCGCCTGTCCTTGAGGACAGTTTTGGTATGGAAGCGAGATGAGGGTTGAAGCTGTCTATCGGGACAAGTCCTTCGCGATCCATCCCCCAGGCTCGACTGATCTCCCGAGCTCGACTTGCCGTCGACACGGGAGCCCTGTATGCCGGGGACCTGGGCGGCCCCGTCCTGTCAGGACAAGTAGCCCCTATGGGACCAAGGGCGCGCGGATCAATTCGTGGTGGAAGGCCGCGACGGGCACCCACAGGATGAGTGAACTCAGTCGGTAACTACTGGTGTGGTGTCATCCGCTAGCTTCCTAATGTTAAGAAAGGAGATTACGACGGAGCGAAAGATTTGGCCACCCGCCCGTCATGTTAAGAAATGGTGGGAACTGGAAGGGTGGGGCACCCGGCAAGATGCGTGAGCCCGAACTTCTCGACAGATGCGGTGGATAGGCCTACAGTCTTCCTTGGCGGAGGGGTTGGAGCAAGGGGGTAGAACAAAATGATTATCGGTGAACGCTTACGCGCGGTACGCGAAGAGAAAGGGCTTTCCCAAGGGGACATCGAAAAACGCACGGGCTTGCTTCGTTGCTACATTTCCCGCGTTGAAAACGGCCACACCATTCCGGCCATCGAGACGTTGGAAAAAATGGCTCGGGCGCTCGAAATCCCCATGTATCAACTGTTCTATGACGGCGAGGAGCCGCCGCCGCTCCCAAGTCTTCCCAAGCGGCGGACGACAGATGACATTGCCTGGAGCAACTCCGGCAGCGGCGCTCGCATTCTGATGCTATTGCGTCAACGGCTGGGTCGCATGGATGACGGTGACCGCCGGCTGCTCCTCGTTATTGCTCAGAAGATGGCGCAAAGGGGATCGGCTCGGGCAGCAAGCCGGAATTGAACGGCCTGCCCTAAGCTTGCAGCTCGCGACGAACGATACCAACACGTTGCGATTGTGAAAAAGCAGCGAGGCTTATTCTGGCGGCTCGCTGAGATGCCTCTCGACGTAGGGCAGGAGCAGGGACGTCCATTCTTCGATTTTCTTCAGGTCGGAACGAGTCTTAGCCAGCACGCAGGCGATCACTGCCGCGACTATCTCGGGCGTCCAGCGTTGCCCCGTTGCTTCCAGCTCAAGCGCAATGGTGGGAGCAGCGGACGCAGCGGCGTCGAGCATCCGGTCGAACGGGCTGCTGCTTTTCATCTGGCTCATCGGATGTTTTCCTCTTCCGCGAGAAGACCAAGCCGAACAGCTGAATTCGAAAATCACAAAAACAAACAGCGAAAAGCAAATCCCTCACGCACGTCCGCAAACGACGCGGCCGGGTTCGGGATGACAGACTCTCCGGGAACGCACGAGGTCCTTCGTCGCGCAAAAGGCGCGCTCGCTCCCATCGTTCTTCGGGATCTGTTGCGGCGGGTTCCCTCGGCTTCGCTCGGGACAGGTTCCGCCCCGCCCTACAAAACCTAACAGCAGATCCCTCACGCACGTCCGCAAACAACGCGGCCGGGTTCGGGATGACAGACTCTCCGGGCGTCAACCCAGCGGCTCAGGGTAGCTTGTCGAAAAAAAGATAAAGGGCGGCAATCCGGCCGTCCCGAGCAATGATGAAATCAGTCCCGGCGTAAGCTGGCGCCTCACCAGGGCGACCCGCTACCCATCGGACCCGTCCGCCGTTGCCCGATTCCTCGGGCTCGGCAATTGGCTGATACCGAAAGTCAAGGTGGGTAGCTCTGATCTCGCCCGCGATGCGGTCGATCTCGTCGTGGCCACGATAGACTCCCTTGCTGGGGTCGTAGAACACGCCATCTTCGGTGTAGAGCTCCTGAACGGCCGCGCGCCGGCGCGCGGGGTCGTTTTCACCGAAGACTTCTTGAAGATTGCGGGTGAGCAAGGCCGCTATGCTGTAGGACATGGCTTGTCTCTCTACATGGTCAGGACGGCGCGGAAGCGGGCCTTGCCGTCCACAACGCGCTGATACGCCTTGGGAGCTTCGGCCAGCGGATACGTCTCGACGATTGTTTTCACTTTTCCCTCGGCCACGAAGTCGAGCGCTTCGTAAAGATATTCAGGGCCGTTCTGCTGGCTTCCAATTATGCGAATGCGTCTGGTAAGCAGATCCATAACCGAGAGGGAGAGCGGTTCGGCGTCGGCGCCCATGACGATGAAGCGGCCGTCGGGGCGCAGCCCTTGAATGCTGTCCGCCATGGACTTGGTGGAATTGGAAGTGCTCAGGATGATGTCCGCGCCGCCCGCGGCGGTGAGGCCCTTGCCGTCGCGGACAATTTCATCCGCGCCAAGCTCCCGGATCATTTTGTCCTTGTCGGGCGAATGCGAAATTGCGATGGTCTCGAATCCGGCAGCTTTGGCATATTGCACGGCGAGGTGCCCGAGGCCGCCGATTCCGAGAACGGCGACGCGCTCGTGCGGCTGTGGGTCGGCCCAGCGCAGGCCGCTCCACACCGTATAACCCGCGCAGAAGATTGGAGCGGCTTGCTCGTAGGAAACACTGTCTGGAATCAGGAACGTACTATCTGCATACATGAGCATGTACTCGGCATGTCCCCCCTGTAGATCCACCCCAGTACTTTTCTGATAGGGGCAGAAATTCCTGCGGCCGCGCTGGCACCATTCGCAGCGCCCGCAAGTGGCCTGAATCCAGGCGGTGCCCACGCGATCGCCCACTTTTCGGATGGTAACGCCAGGCGCCACGGCCACGATCTCGCCGACCGGTTCGTGGCCAAGGATTCGGGGAAACTCGCCGGGAATGTGTCCTAAAGTTTCGTGCACGTCGGTATAACAGATACCACTTGCGTGCATTTTCACGAGGACCTGGTTGGGGCCAGGTTGAGGCTGGGGAACGTCTTTAATCTGCCAGGAACTGCTCATAGCGGGCACGACAGCAGCTTGCATTTTGTCTCCTCCATAGGATTGGATGTGTCAATTTGAAAGGCGACACATCTCTTTTTGAGGTGACCTCTTTCGTGTTCTTGCCTTCGCGAAATTGTGCGAGGAGTTCTCCGGAGCATTGAATATTGGCGGGCATGGGTATACGTTAGCGCTGGCTGGGCAGCCAAAATGGGAATCCCGTTGGACGACTCATACAAACAGATTTTTCGGGAGAGGGATCAGCTCGCGGTGACATATCGCGCCAGACGAATGTGGCAGGCTATGGCCGTTGCAGCGGTGGTGTGTGCAGCAGTCGTCCACTTGCCAGCAAAAGAGGGGAACAACAAAAAGACAAAGGCTGATCTTACGCCATTGATGGTGGCGGCATCGAACTGCAAAGTGGATGAGGTGAAAGCGCTGTTGGGGCAGGGAGCCGATTTCAAGGCGGTTGATGGAGAAGGAAGAGATGCGCTGACATACGCATCGATTCAGAGGACCAAGAATCTAGCGCTGAAATGTCCCGAGGTGGTCTTAGCTCTAACGACGGCTGGAGCTGATCCCTGGGCTGCGCGGTACTATCAGAGTCCGGAATTAACCCTGCACCCACCCACCAAGGTCGCGGTGCTGCGCGTGACGGATGAGCGGGTGACCGCGGACAATAAGGCAAACATCGAAAAATTCGCCAATGATGTGGAGGAGGTGTTGTCACAGAAGCATTTGAAATTCAAGAACGAGGGTTTCGTAGCGGGCATTCGTGTGCCGGTCGCCGCAGTCCATTATCCGATCATGCCGCTTAACGAGACCCTTCAGAAACTCAGGGCGGCGGGCTTTTCGGAAGAAGATGTGGTGCATCCGGACCGGAAGCGGGCTTGCGCAATCCTGGGAACCGATGCGGTATTCGAGGCCGCTTTCAAGGGTTACAGTCATGCGGATATCCTCGTGGCGACAGCTACCCAGGCGAGCCTGGAGTTCTGGATTACGGACTGCCGGACGGGACAACTGCTTTGGAAAAATGATCCAGGGCAAGTTTTCGAATGGCGCGGCTTTATCGTCAGGGTTTTCAGCGGTCTCAGGTCTCAGTGCGAAATGGCCATGACGCTGCCGCGGTACGAGGGCCCGGAGAAGTAGTCCCCTTTGTTTTTATTCACCGGTCCGATGGCACTCAATAACCATAAACTCGGTCCAGGACTTCCCATCGTCAGATTTTTCGCCTAGCCAAGTGAAATGTGCCTTGGAAATATTTGTATAGGTTGCGCGCGTAAAGGACCACTGCGCCCCACGCTCGGCCTTAAAGGCATAGGAGACGGACTGGCCGTCGAACCGGGCGCCGCCGAACTGCTCCGGCGTGAGGTCCGTCCATGTGCCGTCCAGAGCGTTTAGCCACTTGATGTTCCAAACCTGCCGGGCAGAGTCATAGACCCGAAAATTCATGCCGAGCACAATCAGCTCTCCGGAGGGGCCCATCATCTTGTATTCGTCCGCGATGGCATAGCCGTCGAGGATGTAATGACCCAACCACGTTCCATGAAACGTCTGCCACTCTCCATCCGGCAATTTCAGCCTGGCGTCGAATTTCCACCGGCCTATTAGAAAAGCGAAATGGGAAAGATCGCGCGGGGCATTGGGATTGAGCGTACCGAAGTGTTGCTCAATTTGTTCCATGACATCCTCCTTTGCGGCGGCAGACACAAGGGCCGGTGAAACCAGCAAAGACAGCGTGGCGAGCAACACGTCGCGCCTGGTCATGCTGCGGCAGTCGTTCCGGGCTTGCCAGTCCACTTTCGGCAATGATCGCATACTCGAAATAGGGCGTGCGGAGCCTACACGGTGTCGCGAATTAATGCGGGCGCATATTCATGAGGCGGACGCTATCGGGGAAGAACCAGATGAGCATCATGCAGATGCAGAAGACCATGGCGGGGATCAAAATCAGGAACAGGCCGAGCCGCTCGAACTTCAGGTGCATGAAATAGGCGATGATCAAGGCGGACTTGATGAGCGAAAGGCCGACGAGAATCGTCAGCATCAGCACCGGAGCGAGCCTCTCATAGGCGAGGAACACCTCGACGGCGGTAAGAAGCAGCAGCCAGAGCCAGACCCAGGCAAAGAGCCTGGCGCTGCCGACGGGGTGGTCGTGATCTTCAGCGGCTATGGCATGTGCATGTGCGCTCATTCGTGCCCTTTCCCTTTTTCGGATTCGCTGCGCTCGCTCGGCCAAGCGTGCCGCGCTGAAGCACGGCGCTACATTCAAACCTGTAACAAAAACCGACAGCACAACCCCGCCCTACAAAACCTACAAGCAGATCCTTCGTCGCGCAAAAGGGCCTAACAGCAGATCCTTCACCCGGCAGAAAGCGCCGGGTTTAGGATGACCCCGCAGTAAACAGATCCTTCGTCGCGCAAAAGACGCGCTCCTCAGGATGACACGAAAACCGTGTCACTTTGGATTCACGCTCATCAAATAGACCATGGGGAAAATGAACATCCAGACCAGGTCGACGAAGTGCCAGTAAAGACCGCTCACTTCGACATGGTCGGCGTTCCACTTCCCTTTCGAATAGCCCCAGGCAATTACGCCGAGATAGGCGACGCCAATCGTGACGTGCAGCATGTGCAGGCCGGTGAGGCCGAAAAAAGTGCCGCCGAACAGCGGCACGTGCCAGGGATTCGACCACGGTGTAACGCCTTCGTCGAAGAGCGTAACCCATTCGGTGGCGTGAATCAGGACGAAGGCAAGCCCGCAAACCATGGTCGCCAGCAGATAGCGGACGGTCTTCTTGACTTCGCCTTTATGCGCCGCGGCCACGCCAAGAACCATGGTCAAGCTGCTGGAAAGCAGGATGAGCGTCATCAAGGACGATTTCGCGATGGCGGGCCAAATCTCAAAGGGGCGGGGCCAAGCGGGATTGGCCAGGCGCAGCCATGCATAGCTGACGATCAGGGCGGAGAAGGTCAGCGAGTCCGAAACGATAAAGAGCCACATCCCCAGCTTCTTCGAATTGACCGCGAAGGGAGAGTGGCCGCCGGACCACGGCGATTCGACTATGCCCTCAAATTCCGTTTCACTCACGTTTCACCGTCCCAGAAGGAGAACTAGAAACAGGAAAACCCAAAGCCCGTCCATAAAATGCCAGTACATGGCGGCGATTTCGGTGGCCGTGTCGCGCGTCAAGCGGCGCGTGGGCCGGAAGGCGACCAGCAGCAAGCCCAGAATGCCGCCGACGATATGCAGGCCATGCGCGGCGGTAAAGACATAAAAGAAACTGCTGCTCGGATTGGTGGCGAGGAACACGCCGGCAGCGGCAAGCTGGCGCCAGGCGATGATTTGCCCGGCGAGAAAAAAGACGCCGAGGATGGTAGTGACGCTCCACCAGTGGCGGAACGCGGCATCGTCATGCGCGAGGAAGCGCTTGCGCGCGTGGGCGAGCGTGAAGCTGCTGGCGATTAGAATCAGGGTGTTGAGCCAGAGCACGCGCGGCATTTCGATGGCGTACCAGTCGTTGCCCACGCCCTTGCGGACGATGTAAGCGCTCACGAGGGCCATGAAGAACATCAGAATGCCGCCGAGGCCCACGGTCATCCCGGTGACGTAGGTCCGCTGCGGGACTGCGGCCGGCCCGGACGAGCCGCTGCCGCCTCCGCCGGGCTGGCCGTTGCCGTCGCCGCCGGAGGAAGATCCGCCCGGACCTTTGCCGGCGTCAATGAGCTCTACATCATGCGTAACAGTGGTGGGCATGAGAATTCCCTACTTGGCCCTGGCAACTTTTTCCGGGGAAAGGTCCTGCATGATGAAATCGGATTCAGCACCCGGAACGCTGTATTCGTATGGACCGCGATAAACGCTCGGGTAGTTTCCGCCGAAATTATCGAGCGGAGGCGGGGAAGCGGTTGTCCATTCGAGAGTGGTGGCGTTCCAGGGATTGATGGACGCCTTTTCGCCGAACTTCAGGCTCCAGAAAAAGTTCCACAGGAATACAAGCTGCGCAGCGCCGGTGATAAATGCCGCGATGGTAATGAATTTATGCAAGGGCTGGAGCGGCAGGAGGTAAGTGACACCCGTATAGTCCGCGTAGCGGCGGATTCCGCCCGCGATGCCCAGGAAGTGCATGGGCATGAAGATGCAGTAGGCTCCGGCGAAGGTGATCCAGAAATGGAGCTTCCCCAGCGGCTCGCTCATCATGCGGCCGAACATTTTCGGGAACCAGAAATACGTGGCGGCGAAGATGCCAAAAATCGCGGCCACGCCCATCACCAGGTGGAAATGCGCGACCACGTAGTACGTTCCGTGGAGCAGGTTGTCCACCGCCGGTTGCGCGAGGAAAAGCCCGGAAAGGCCGCCGCTGACGAACAAGGAAACGAAGCCCAGCGCGAACAGCATCGGCGTGTGCAATTGAATCTTCCCGCCCCACAACGTGCCCAGCCAGTTGAACGTCTTGATGGCCGAAGGCACGCCGATGGACATGGTCAGCACGGAAAAGGCGAAGCCCGAATAGGGGCTCATGCCGCTGACAAACATGTGATGGCCCCAAACCATGAATCCCAGAAAACCGATAGCGCAAATGGCCATGGCCATGGCGCGATAACCGAAAACCGGCTTCCGCGAGAAAGTGGAAAGGACGTGCGACGCCACGCCCATGCCCGGAAGAATGGCGATGTAAACCTCCGGGTGGCCGAAGAACCAAAACAGGTGCTGCCAGAGAAGCGGCGAGCCACCGCTATGCTTCTGCACCTGGTCGTTCACCACGACACCAGCAGGAATGAAAAAACTGGTGCCTGCGGAGCGGTCGAGAAGCAGCAGGATGCCACCGGCAAGCAGCACGCCGAAAGCGAGCAAGCCGAGGATGGCGGTCACGAACCAGCCCCAGCAGGTCAGCGGCATGCGGAACAGGGTCATGCCGGGCGCGCGCAAATCAATCGTGGTGGCGATGAAATTCAGCGCTCCCAGCAGCGCGCCAAGGCAAAATAACGCGATGCTGAAGATCCACATCGTCTGCCCCCAACCTTCGCCGGGGCCAGTCACGTCATTCAATGCGCTCAGCGGCGCATAACCCGTCCAGCCGCTCAGCGGGGCGCCGCCGGGAACAAAGAACGCGGCGACGATGCAAACGAAGGCCAAAAACGTCACCCAGAATGAAAGCATGTTCAAGCGCGGGAAGGCCATGTCGGCGGCGCCGATCTGAATGGGCAAGAAGTAGTTGCCGAAACCGCCCTGCGGCGCGGTGGTCAGCACGAAGAACACCATGATGGTGCCGTGCATGGTTACCAGCGACGCGTACTGCTCGGGGGTCATGATCCCGCCCGCCACAAACGGCAGGTGCGCGCCCGGCCACACCAGGTGAAAACGCATCAGCAGCGACAATACGATTCCCACCATCACCGCGGTGAGGGCCAGCAAATAATACTGAATGCCGATCACCTTGTGGTCGGTGCTGAAGATGTATTTCGAAACGAAGCCCGTGGGCGCGTGGGGCATTGCGTGCGCGGCGTGGGCATGCGAACTCATGCGAGGCCTCCTGGTATGTGGGTCAGGCTCACTGTCCGGGCGCTGGGGGCGCCTGCTCCTTGAGGAATTTCTGGTAGTCGGAATCCGAGACAACATTCATGAAACTGCGCATGCGGTAGTGTCCCAACCCGCACAACTGCGTGCAGACAATCTCGTACTGGCCAATCGCATTGGCGGTGAAATGAAGCGGAATCACCATGCCGGGCACGGCGTCTTGCTGCAGGCGCAGCTCGCGGACAAAGAAATTGTGGATTACGTCCTGCGATTTGATTTGAAGGTCCACTTCGCGATTCACCGGCACAGTGAGGGTGGGAACCACGATGTCGTCGGCGCCGGCGGGATCGCTGGGATCGAGCCCCAGCGCGTTTCCCGTGGAGGCGCTGATCAGCTTGGGGTCAAGGCGGCCGAATTTTCCATCGGCGCCCGGGTAGCGGAAATTGAAAACGAACTGGTTGGTGGTTACCTCCACCTGAATGGCGTCGGGCGGAGCCTCCGTAAACCGAACATCCGCCCAGGCCTTGCGTCCGAGCAGGCCGAGGCCGATAAAAAGAATGATCGTCGCGGAAGTCCAGAGAACTTCCATGGTGTTGTTGCCGCGGGTGAAGTGGGCTTTCTGGCCGCGGTCGCGAAAACGAAAGATAGCGTAGGCCAGCCCCAGCTGCGAAAGGACGAAAACCACGCCGGTCACGTAAAGTGTCAGTTGATACTGATGGTCCACTGCCGCGCCAACCGAGGTAATGGGGTTCGGCGGGACCGACCACGGCGGCCGCGTTACGAACACGTACACCGTGGCGACAACCATGATCACGATAAGCAGCGCCAGCAAGGCCGCTGCCGCCGCGGAGCCGCTATTTCGTTTCCTGATTCGCATCGCTCTTGCTCCCGCCTCCCGATTGCGAAGGCGCTCAACCACATGATGGCCAGATTCAAAACACGCCATCATATCTAAGCGTCGGCGAATTTCAAGGACGATTGTGCGGAAAAAGACGGAAGGCCGGGTTACGCTGCGCTATCCTGCGAACATGGACCCGGGAGGCGAGGATGATTTGCGGTTGCGAGCCGGATTGTGCGCCGATTGCGTGCACGCGCGGCGGGTGGAATCCGCGCGCGGGTCTTTCTTTCTATTGTGCGAGCTTTCCGCCACCAATCCCGAATTCCCGCGGTATCCGCGCCTGCCCGTGATTCAGTGCGGCGGCTTCTCGCGCGAAGCGATCCCGGAGCGGTGAAAGAACGGTAAGAAAGCGGCGCGAGGTTGCGCCCTGCAGGGTGCTAGGGCTGGCTCATGCCATCATTCGCAACGAGTGCTTTGGGTGTTTTGGCGCTCTTCATGCGCCTTTTGCTTTCCGAGCGACAGGTTCACGCTTGGCTTGCATTGATTTCACGAGAGCGGCAGACGATGCTCCTTCCAGCGACAGTCCATAGCCAACTTCTCGAACGATGCGCTCCTTCAACGGTTGAATGAAGTGCACGCGCGTGTTGCGGCGGGTCACTTCCGGAGCCTTCAGGTACAGCTCGGCCAATTCCCGTGCCCGGCTAAGCGCTTTACCGTTGGGCACAACTTCGGCAACCACTCCCCATTCGTACGCGGTACGCGCCGCCAACGGCTGTGGGTTCAGCAGGAAGGCCTCCGCTCGCCCTGCTCCAGCGCGATAACTCCACGTGGTAAAGATGCCGTCACCGGGCGCAACGCCCGCGGAGAAGTGGGCCACATCCTGGAAGGTCGCACCATCCGCCGCCACAATTACACTGGCAAGTAGCGCGTAGTCGGAGTGCACATGGGCGCGCCCCTCGATCGCCGCGATGACCGGCACTCGTATGTTGGCTATGTTTTCCAAAACCTGAACGCCTTCGTCGTGAACCTGACTCCAGACGCCGGGATCGGTGACATCGCCGAAAGAGGACCAAGCGACGTCGGTAATGAACTCCCCGCCTGCGCCGGTCAGAATTACGATCTTGTTCGCTCGATCTTGCCCTATCCGGTAGAAGGCATCGACAAATTCTGTGTGAGATGGCGCGGTCATAATGAACGGTCCGCCGTTGCTGTGGAATTCAGCAACCAGCACACCTTTGGCATCGCGCGTTATCCTTAGGTTGTGATACGCAGTGAAGTAGTCAGCTTGAAGCGGCATAGCGTTCACCTCTCTGATTCACCTGCTCGGATTGACCTGCTGGCTGGAAATTGTGGTGCGGTCGAGTGGATTCGAACCACCACGGTATTGCTACCGCCAGCCCCTCAAGCTGGTGCGTCTGCCAGTTCCGCCACGACCGCGCAATGTCAATCCTAAACGTCCGCGATTTGCTTTGTCAAATCCCTGGTAGTGCCCTAATTTTGGCGGCCCTGTATAAACCTTCCTCAGGGGCTGAAGCCCATTGTATTTTCGGACCCTTATGTCGGAGCTAAAGCTCCGACCCCCTAAAGAATCCGAATTTGACCCCCAAAAGAACTCGATTGACAGGAGTTCACCGAAATTAGGACAGGACCAAATTGCTTGGTCACGAAGGTGGCCGCAGATGCTTCTCCTCGGCAAGAACCGTAACGCCGACGTGCTCGCCTTCGAGGATGCGCACCTCGAATGTCGCCGGCGTGGGCCGCGCGTCGAGAACCTTCACGCGCGTGCCGCACGCAACCAGCAGCACCTTGGCCGACCCCACGAGAAGAGAAACGCCCAAGTCGTCTTTCACGGCTTCGAGCCTGTCCTTCTCCTTCATGCTCTCTTCGTCCACAGGCATCAGCACGTAGTGGGAACCAGCGTCGCTATGAAGCTGAAATGTCCCGCCTATCAAGTTCGCTTCGGACGCGTCCACCGGGTGCGAAACCGCTGCTTTCTTCTCCACGGGGGCGATGAAGCGGTAGCCTTTTCTCGGAAGCGTCTCGATGAAACGCGGCTTCTTCGGTTCGTCGCACAGCGCCTGCCGAAGCTTCTTGATCGCGGCGTTCAAGCCATGGTCAAAATCCACGAACGTATCAGCGGGCCAGATTCTTTTTCGCAGCTCTTCGCGGGTTACCACCTGGCCCGGCTGCTCGAGCAATATGGCCAGGACGTTGGCAGGTTGCTGCTGAAGCCTGATCCTCGATCCGCCCTTGAACAGCTCGCCTGCGCGCAGATCGAGTTCGAAGGCCGCGAACTTAAATACGGCGGGTTCTGGAAGATTTGAAGACACAGCTTCCACGCTCCCAACTCAACATGAATATACCACCAGCTGGGGAGTTTCTCGTGAGCCTAACGCGGAGTCTTGGCGTCCATTCGCTACTTCTTCGGCGGCGTCTGGGCTGGAGCCGGAGATGGAGCAGGCACCACTGGGAGCTGCACCGGCGGCTTCTGCGCAGGAGCGCTCGGGATTGTCGTCGGATGCGTCTCCTCCAGCACGGAACCAATGCTCGTGCCGGCGGGAGCGCGCTTCACGGAAAGAGCGAGGGAAGTCAGCATGAAGACGATGGCGCACCAGGTGGTAGCGCGCGACAGGAATGTCGCGGCGCCCCGCGGACCGAACGCCGTCTGGCTGCCGGCGCCGCCGAAAGCTCCCGCCAGATCGGCAGCCGATCCGCTCTGGAGCATGATCACGATCACGAGCACAAAACAGACCATCACGTGCAGCGTCACCAGCACGAACGAATACTTCCAGCCGATCGAAATCAATCCGAAAGCGACCAGCAGCGAAATTCCCCATTTAGCCTGCGTCGGCATTTCCCAACTCCACTCCGCGAAGCCCGGCATTCGTGCCGGGCATGCTTTCTAGAAATTCACGATGGCCGCAAACGACTGCGGATCCAAACTCGCTCCGCCCACCAGGGCGCCATCTATCTCCACCTGCGCCATCAGTCCCCGTATGTTGTCGGGCTTGACGCTGCCGCCGTAGAGAATGCGAAGGGCCGCGGCCCGTTCATGCGTGAAGCGAGTTGCGGCAACCTCCCGAAGGCATCGATGCGCATCCGACGCGATTTCGGGCGTGGCCGTTCGCCCGGTGCCAATGGCCCAGAGCGGCTCGTAAGCTAAAAGAATACGTGAGAAGTCGGCAGCGGTCAACGCGGCAAGCCCGCCTTCGAACTGGCGCTTCAGGACGGCATGCGTGAGGTTCTCCTCGCGCTCGCGCGGCGATTCCCCCACGCAGACGATGGGCGTCAGCCCCGCTTCCAGGGCCGCCCTCGTCTTGCGGTTCACCGATTCATCCGTTTCGCCGAAATACTGGCGGCGCTCCGAGTGGCCGATAATCACCGCGCGGCATCCGGTCTCGGCAACCATGCGCATGGAGATTTCGCCGGTAAACGCGCCCTCGCGTTCCCAGTGCGCGTCCTGCGCGGCGACGATGATGGAGCTGCCGCGCGCGGCTTCCACGGCCGCGGCAAGGGCCGTGAACGGCGGGCCCACGACAATATCGCAATGCGTTGACGCGGCCACAAGCGGCTTGAACGCCTCGAAAAACGCGCGCGTCTCCGCCTGCGTCTTGAACATTTTCCAGTTGCCGGCAATCACCGGTCGGCGCAATCCCGTCTCCGTGTTCCTTCTACAACTGCCCGCTAACTCACAGCCTTGTTGGTCAGCGCCTCGACGCCAGGAAGCTTTTCACCGGCGAGGAATTCGAGCGATGCACCACCGCCGGTGGAGATGTGCGAAATCTGGGAGGAAACCCCCGCTTGCCCGACAGCCGCCACGGAATCGCCGCCGCCGATGATCGATGTGGCTCCCGCTTTCGTCGCGGCCGCTACGGCGCGAGCGATGGCGAGCGTGCCCTGCGCAAACGCGGGCTTTTCGAACATACCGAGCGGCCCGTTCCACACGATGGTGCGCGCGGCCGCAATCTCCTTCGTGAATTCCGCGATGGTCTGCGGGCCAATATCGAGCCCCATGCATCCTTCGGGCGTTTGCGCAATGCCGGTGATGCGCGTGGACGTCGAGTTCGGCGACTCCGCGAGGACATGATCGACAGGCAAGAGCAACCGGAACTTGCGATTTTTTGCTTCGTCCATCAGGGCGCGCGCGAGATCTAGCTTGTCATTTTCGACCAGCGACTTCCCGATGGGCAGGCCCTGCGATTTCAAGAACGTGTAAGCCATGGCCCCACCGATGAGCATGGCGTCCGCCAGTTTCATCAGGTTCTGCACGACTTCGATTTTGTCCGACACTTTCGCGCCGCCAAGCACAGCGACAAAGGGACGGTCAGGATTCGAAATCGCCTTCCCCAGATAGGCAAGCTCCCTTTCCATCAGCAGGCCTGCCGCAGCCTGGCGAACGTATTTCGTGATTCCCACCACGGAGGCATGCGCGCGGTGGGCGGAGCCAAAAGCGTCGCAAACGAATAGCCCATCGCACAGCGCGGCGAGCTGCTTCGAAAATTCCGGATCGTTCGCTTCCTCTTGCGCATGAAAGCGGACGTTTTCAAGCAGCAGGACGCCGCCATCGAGCAGAGCTTTGCTCTTCGCTTGTGTTTCCGCTCCCACGGAATCCGACGCGAACTCGACGGGCTTTCCCAGAAGTTCGCGGAGCCGGGCCGCTACGGGCTTCAGACTGTATTTTGGATCGGCTTTTCCCTTGGGCCGGCCGAGATGGGAGGCAAGCACAAGCCGCGCGCCGCGCTCCATCGCAAATCGCAATGTCGGCAACGTTTCGCGGATGCGCGTGTCGTCGCCGATCACGCCATTCGTGAGCGGGACGTTGAAATCCACGCGGATGAAGACGCGCTTGCCTTTTAACTGCAGATCGCGAATGGACAGCTTATTCATGTTTGGGTGAACATTCTTGCGTGAACACGTTTGAGTGAAGATGTTCGGCTGAAAACGCCCCGCCCTTCCACCTTGAGCCCGCGAGACTAGAGCCGTGCGGCGAAGAACTTGATGAGATCGCGGCAGCGGCATGAATAGCCCCACTCGTTGTCGTACCACGCTACGACCTTCACACAGTTCGCGCCCACAACGCGCGTGAAGCCGGAGTCCACGATCGAGGAGTGCGGGTTGCCTTTGAAATCGATGGAAACCAATTCCTCTTCGGTATAAGCGAGAATCCCCTTCATCGGCCCTTCGGCCGCGCGCTTCAGCGCCGAATTCACGCTCTCGGCCGTGGCTGGCTTCTCCGTCATCACCGTCAAGTCCACCACGCTGACGTTCGGCGTGGGCACGCGCATGGCGTAACCATCGAGTTTGCCCTTCAGCTCTGGAATCACCAGGTGCAGCGCCTTGGCCGCTCCGGTGGAAGTGGGAATCATCGAAAGGGCCGCGGCGCGCGACCGGCGGAGATCCTTGTGCGGCAAATCGAGCAGTTTTTGGTCGTTGGTGTAGGAATGAATCGTGGTCATGGTGCCGACTTGAATGCCGAACGTGTCGTGCAGCACCTTGGCCACCGGAGCGAGGCAGTTCGTGGTGCACGAAGCATTCGAAACCACGTGGTGCTTCGCCGGGTCGTACGTCTTGTCATTCACGCCGAGGACAATCGTGTGATCAGGATTCGTCGCGGGCGCGGAGATGATTACTTTCTTCACGGGGCCGCGGATGTGCTTGCGCCCTTCCTCGCCTGTGGTGAACAAGCCGGTGGATTCGACGACGATCGAGGCGCCGACGGAAGGCCAGTCGAGCTGCGCCGGATCTTTGACCTTGAAAACCTTGAAACTCTTGCCGTCCACGGAAATCGTGTCGTCCGTGTAGGTGACCTTATTCGGCAGGTTCCCGAGGATCGAATCGTATTTCAGCAAGTGCGCCAGCGTCAGGGAGTCCGTGATGTCGTTGACGGCGACAATTTCGATCGCAGGATCTCCCAGCGCGGCGCGAAAAATATTCCGGCCGATGCGGCCAAACCCGTTAATCCCGACTTTTACCGACATGCTTCCTCCGAAGAACAATTGTGGTTGTGCGGGCCATGCGCGATGAGCGCGGCAGTGGCAGGCGTCCCAAACGAACGGCTGATGCTAGGGCGAGAGTCGGGAAAAGTCAACGCAGGTTGCGCCAGGGATTGCAGTTATAGCCGGAGCGGATATACACTGCGCTGTTTGTTCAGTAGCCTGATGTACTCAAGAGTAGATTATCTTGAAATACTGCATTGCCACAGCACTTCTAACAACTGCACTGACCGCGATTTCGCCGACCTGGGGCCAGCCTCAGGATACGTCTGCACGCTTCGAGCGGGCCATCCAGCTCTCTGACCTAAAATCCGATGGGAGTTCGCCCTTTCGGCTCAAGGCGGCGGTCACGATCGCCGGCAAGGTCGAACCCGTACGCGGGACATACGAGCTGATCTCGCTATCGGAGCACCGCTGGCGAGAGGAGATCGTATTCCCGGGTTACCGGCGAGTTCGAGTGGGCGGCGTAGGGAAATACTGGCAATCACGCAACATCGATTTTGAGCTGGCTCGAGTATTTCAACTGACCGAAGCCATCGACTTTGCGTCGCGACTCGAGTCAGACATCAGAAATACGATTGGCAACAGCAAGAAGGAGAAAAACGACGGAAAGGAAAATGTTCTGCATTGACGTCGAGCCTGCAGGCGTCAAGAAGCGAGAGGTCTGCTTCGACGGTGAGACAGGCACCCTCGATCTGGAAAAGCTTTCTGGTGGCGTTGGGAATATGCGAGGCGAGGTTTCGGCCCGCGAGTATGCGGACTACGCTCCGTTCGGCAAGAAGCTATTTCCTCATGCCATTCGCGTTCTCCAAGGAAGCAAGCCGCTCATCACGATTGCCGTCGATGAGCTGGTTCCAATTTCGGATTGGGATTCGTCGGCATTAGAACCGCCAAAGGATGCACAAGCTTGGGAGACATGCAGGTTCCCTCAACCTGCGAAACTCGTCAGGCCCGTGCCTCCACAGTACCCGCCAAGGGCCAAATTCAGAGGAGTCAGCGGCATTGTCAGGGTATACGCAGTCGTCGGCGTAGACGGCTACCTTCACGATCTAAGAATGCTGGAATCCCCCGATCCCGATTTGACGGCAGCGGGCTTAGAGGCCCTTCGCCAATGGAAATACCAGCCGCCCAGTTGTGATGGAAAGCCCATTCGCATCGAGACTTTTGTCGACGTGGTGTTTGCGCTTGGGCACTAACCGCTCTCCGCGAGACCGACCAGGTTTTCACAGGCGCAAGACACTGACGGTTAACGACTGAGATCGCTAGCCAGCTAACCGTACTGTTTCACGCGGATGACTTTGTCGCCGGCGAAAGTGACGAAGGTGGTACGCGCGGGCGGCGAGCCGTAGATCCAGTCTTCGGTCTCCTCGCCTTGGGGCGTCCGCTCGCGAACTTTGTGATCCGGGCGTCCGAGCGCGGCGAGAACCATCTCGTGATCCATGCCCTCGAGAACCTCATGGTCCTGAATGGCCTGCTTGAACTGCGGCGGAAGGGTTTCAACCCAATTCACGGTTGCCGAATGCTGCTTTGAAAAATCGAGGAACGGCCCGAGGTCGTGCATCAGGTCTTCCGCGCTCATGTCCGGGACGTTGCGGCCGTAATCGAGAATCAGCGTCGCGCCCGCTCCCTCGTTCGGGTTCACCGTGGGAGGCGGCGTCGACGCATTGCCAATGCCGACTTGCAGGTGCTCGCGCAGGTGAAAACGCTTTTTCCCGCCGCCATTGATTTGAACGGCAATTTCCTTGGCGCGGAATTCGATGCCGGTGATTTGGACGGTGTCGCCGGGATTCGCGACGGCACCCTGACTGCGCAGCGCGTTCGTCAGATCTTTCTCGTCCAGCTTCTTGGTGACCTCAATCTTGAAACCCTTCTTGCCACCGGGAAGCGGCTTGACGGTTTTGGCGAACTCGCCGGAAACGTAGCGAATGATTTCGAGGCGCGATTGCGGCTGCAGCGCGTCCTGCTTCCTGGATGCTTGCTGGACAACGGAAACGAAGACATCGGTGAGCGACGTAGCTCCCAGATGGGTGTTGAAATCCGAAGTGCCCGGCGGCGCCACCAAAAAGTGAGTTTCGTCCGGAGCGCCCGCGAGCATCGAGAGCGCCGCAAGGAGCAGAAGTGTGGAACGGTAGTACATGGCGGCTGCCAGCCTCTATTTTAAGGCTTTATGCCTTTCTATTGAATACGGATTCTATTCGCAGGCGATGGGTTGCAAGGTCAGCTTGAAGCGGCGCGCGTCTTCGCGGCGGCGGCATGCTCTTTTTCTTCTTCCGCGATCTGGTGCGCGAGCTGCGGCTCGAAGCAGCGGCGGCAGCGCGCTTCGTACATTCCGCCCGCGCCGACGACGATGAGCTCCTCGGAAGCCACCAGGCGCTGCGTGTGCACGGCCGGATTGCCGCAGCGCATGCAGATGGCGAGCAGCTTGGTGATTTCTTCGGCGACGGCGAGCAGCCGCGGCATCGGCTCGAATGGCCGACCCATGAAATCCGTGTCGAGCCCGGCGACAATCATGCGCTTGCCGAGGTCGGCGAGCTTCGTGCAGGCGTCCACCACGCTTTCGCCGAGGAACTGCGCTTCGTCAATGCCGACCACTTCGGTGCGCGGCGCGACTTTTTCAAGAATGTCGCTGCCGGACTTGACCAGCTCCGATGCGATCTCGAGGCCCGAGTGCGAGACGATTCCGTTCTTGGTGTAGCGCTGGTCAATGACGGGCTTGAAGATCTGAACGCGCTGCCTGCCGATTTCGGCGCGGCGCAACCGGCGAATCAACTCCTCGCTCTTGCCGGAAAACATCGGCCCGACGACCACCTCGATCCAGCCCATGTTGCCCTTGACGATGTCCACTCTTCACGCCTCCTGGCGCTAGCCTAACACACCGCGTTGTGAAAATTCAGGCGCCGGCATCTTTCGCCTCAGCCGTTGCGTAAAGCGTGCGATTGAAAAACGGGGCGAAGGCGTTGATGACGGCGATGCGAAACGCATCCTGGCGCGTGATCGCGTTGCGCGTGAGGACGCCCCAGGCTCCCTGCGCGTCGCGAATACCACGGCCGCCGGCAAAGGCGTCAATCGCTTCCGACAACTCGATGCCGTCATCCAAAACGCGCTTTGCAAGGGGCTCCGGCAGGAGCACAGCGCCGGATTGGCCGAACGCGCCATGGCCGCTGCCGTCGGTGACATATGCCCAATTTTCAAGGAAGGCGTGGCGTTGGCCATTCCGGTGGATCACATCCACACCACCTTCAAGGCCGACGAAAAACCTCCAGGGCTCGTTTTTCTCACGCGCGATGCGGACAAGGGCTTCGGCGCGCTGGCGGGCGCCGGTCATGATGTCTTCGCGCGAAAGGGGCGTGTGGCGAACGCCGCTCGGGACTTCCACGCCCGCGATATCGAACAGCGCATTACCGTGGAGGCTCGGGCCAAAGACGGCGAGCGCCTCCGTGACAGCGTTCAGCTTCGGCCGCCGCGTGCTGCCTACGGCGACGATGATTTTTTCCATCGCCGCACAGGGTAGCAGAGAAACGTCAGTTGCTGCCACAGAGACGCGGAGACACAGAGAGAGGCGTAAGCGCCTTGTTTGAGGAAGGGAGCAGGCAGTTAGTCCTTCCAAAGCTGGGTTTGCTTTTCGCGGGAGAAGCGGGCGGCGAGAAATTCCTTCAGGGCCTCGACCGAGGGAAAAACCTGGTCGGAACAGCCGAGCATCCATCCGCTGACCTGGTCGACGGGAAGCGACGTGACCAGATACACGGGAATTCCCTTGCGATGCGCCACGGTAAGCTCCGCAGGCGTGCCGGCACTTTGCGCGTCAGCCGAATCCCAAAAGCAGATGAGGTAGTCGGCTTTGTTTTCGATGAGATCGAGATCAAAGGCAATGATTTTGCGGATGACGCGGCGGAAACGATCGAGGTCCGTGGCCTTCCATTCGCGGAAGTGCGCGGCTTCCTCTTCGGTGAGGTTTTTGCGTTCGTCCTCGGCAGGATCGTAAACGCGATGGCCAAGCTGCTCGCGAAGAAACGGAGTCAGCTTGCGGCGCCAAAGCTTGCCGCCGTCGCGGGCGAACTCGATAGGACCGCAGAGATAGGCGAGCATGAGGGTTGGGAGGGAGACTCTAGCACGCCCGAATCGGAACTGGCCAGAGGGACGGTCACCAACATGGGGAAACTGGAGCGGGATAAGGGAATCGAACCCTCGCCTCGACCTTGGCAAGGTCGCGTACTACCACTATACGAATCCCGCGTGCCGGAAAACTTCAACCGATAATATTTATAACATGCAGTTTAGAGCGGGACAAGGACCGCGTGGGAGCTGTGGTGTTCTTATTTGAATGCGGTGTATAAAGCGTTTCCCTCAGGGGCTTCCCGATACAAGGCCCTCAGGACGCAAGAAAACGCGAAAGCCCTGTAAGCTCCGTTGAAATTTTGACATCTTCGGCGGGCGCCCCTACAGGAGCGACTTCTTCAATCCACTTCGGTGACGCGGGCCGATTTCACGACGGGCGATTTCTTCTGGCGGTCGGCAAAACGAGCGGCGCGTTCGCGATCGATATAAACGCGCGCGAACTTTTCGCCGTCGTTGTAGTACACCGTCACCTGCCAGTGGCGATGCTTGCGGCGGCGGTCCTTGTGAAACCTGCTGGATTTCCCCGATCTGCCCTTTTTCTTAACCATATGCATGCACCCCTCGAATCAAAAAGACTATGGCAAGTTCGGAGGGTGCGCGCAAGTGACTATTTAAGGGTTAACGCCGCGATACCGGAGGAGAAGATTGTTGCGACTTTCCGGGGTGATGCACGTCTAATTGGGGGTAAACAAAAACCGCCACGGAGTGGAACATTTGGCCTGCGCGACGCGTAATACAGGTGAGCGGCAAATCAAGGGGGTTGGAGGGCCCATGGTAATGCGATGCGGACATGAGCTGCAAATCGAGGACGTAAGGAATCATCCCGTTGAGACGGTACGGATGCTGAGGAATCTGCTCGCCGAGGGGGCTGTGGTGAGGCGCGATCCCAAGCGCTCGGAATTCTATGAGGTGGAGAGCGAATCCGTGGTGTATTACATTCATGTTTCGCCGGTGACGGGAAAGGTGCTATTGCTCGCCACGTGGCCTACCGAAGGCGTACTCGAGGGAGCGCACGCAGCCTCCTGAGTGCGGTTCCCTGCCGACTTTTCACTTCAGATCGCAACTTTCAACTGGCAATCATCAGCATCAACTACCGGGATCAACATCAATCAACGTTCGAAAACAGCATCCTCAGCCTTAAAATCCAAATCCTTGACGATTTCGGCGGGGAGCTTGTAGACCTCGGGCCCGGCGCTGGTTCGCGCATAGACAAAGGCGCCGGATTGCTTCGAGAGATCCAGGGTGAGCTTTTTCGCGTCCGCGGTGGTGAGAATTACTTCGATGGCGGGCTTCGCCAGCAGGGATGAAATGTCCGGCGTGGGGTGATCCACGATCTCCTGCGCGCGCGCCTGAATAATGGGGGTGAAGAACCTCCAGGACGCCGACTGCTTTCCTTTTTGAGGTTCGGGCGACTCGAACAGCCACTGGTCCGATTTGTTGTCCTTGCTACGGACGAAAACAATCGTACCGTTCGAGTTGTGTATCTCGATGCGATTGAGGTCGCCGGAATCAAATCGCACCAGCTTTTTGTCGCGCAGATCCCGAGAGCTCTGCGCGAGTTTCTTGTACAGGACTTCATTGGTGCGGAAAATCGTGGGGCGCGAGGCATCGCGCCCGAAGTAATCGCCGCCATCTTTTTTCCCCACGTCGAGTTTCAGGCTGCGGCCCTTTTCATCAAGGATGGTCAACGAGACGGCTGGACTCGCCAGACCATACTTGCCCAGGTTGTCCGGCGTCTCGCTCGCGATTGAGATCATCTTCGCGTTCGCGACCGCTCCCAGCAGGGCGTTGACATCCACATCATCTGCATCGGGCGAGGGTGAGGCGGCTGGCTTCGTGAAGCGCCAACCTGCCTTGTCCTTACTCACCGCAAATTGACCGGAGGGATTCTTCAGGTCCAAGGATTTAACTTCAGATGCTACAACGTGAAGCACGGCGCGATCGCGCAAATCGTCGAGCGGCTTGTTTACAACGACGAGAAGCGACTCGGGGAGAAGCGCCACGTCCTTGCCGCCATCCACGACGGCGTAAACGGATGAGCCGGTGAAATCCTTGTTGCCAAGCTTGATGGAGTGCTTCGCGCCATTTTGCAACTGAAAATCAAGGGCCACCTGCGGCGGGTCAAGACCGTACACTTTCAGGCGGTCGGGCGAGCCGGGCTCTGTCTGCGCGATGCGGGCGCTCGCGATGCCATCCAAAATGCGCGAGACGGATGCTTGGTCAGCTCGCGTCGCGAGCGGCTGCGCGACCTGCCAGACGCCGTCGCGCTTCACAAGCGCGATTGCGGGTTGAGACGGATCGTCCGGATGGGCAAGGACGAGCGAGGAAATGTCCGTGGCCTGAAAGGAGAACGCGAGCTTGGATGTGTCCTCGGCCGGCTTTTCCTTTTCGCCGCGCTTCCAATCAAAGTAATAAACCGCCCCGCCGAGGACGATGGCGCAAAGAAGTGCCAGAAGGGTGGTCTTCTTAATCATGGGTTTCTAGCGGCGCTTCCACCAGATGTAGACGCCCGCGATAATTACAGTTCCCGGCAGGCCGAAAAGATCAACCCAGCCGAGCGCCTTCGACTGCCCTTCCGTGAGCGTGACGCGGCGGTTGGTGACGGACTTCGGCCGGATCGAGATCAAGTTCTCGTCCTGGGCGAGCCAGTTGATGGTGTTGTAAAAAAGGTCGCCGTTGCGCTGCATGCCGCTGACTCGATTGCCGGCAAAATCGGAATCTCCGATCACAACCAGGCGCCCGCCTTTTTCAGTTGATTTGCGGGTGGCAGCAACGCCCAAGGAAAGCGGGCCGAGCGTGCCGGTCTTCGGATCGTAGCTAACTTCGCGCTTCAAGTTCGGAACCGTGAAACTGCGAGGAGAGGTTTTCAGAAGCTCGACATCTTCGGGATCGGACTTTCCCTTGTCCGCCACGGAAACAGTCCGCGCCAGAGGAAAGAACGTCATGCTTCCTTCGAAGCTCTTCGTGATGGGGCTTGGACCATAGTTCACAACCAGCGGAATCGCAGGGCCCGCGCCGACCAACCGGCCCATGCCGCTCGCGTCAATTACGACGTTCTTGCCCACGTTGATGTTCCACGCGTTAAAAATGTCGTCCAGCTTGGGATCCTGCTGTTTTTCATCGGCGAGCGGATCCACCTCGATCAGCGCCTTCCCGCCGTTGTCGAGATACTTGCTCACCATCGCTGTTTCCTGCGGGAAATAAGACTGCGTGGGGCCCGCAATCACGAGAACGCTGCAATCGGATGGCACCTCATTCTCGGAAACGAGGTTTATTGACCTGGTGTCGTAGCTTTCCTTCTTCAGCCCGGCATCGAGACCGCTATAACCAGTTTCGCCAGTATCCGCCAGGGATTTCTCGCCATGCCCGGTAACAAAGCAGATGGTCTTTACGGTGTCGCGCGTAACTTTCAGAATCGCGCTCGTGACGTCCGCTTCGGAGGTGTTGCCGCGCGCCCCGGATTCGAGGTGCTCCGTCCGCGGACCGGAAGCGACAATCACGTCGTCCATCCGTTTCGCGCCGTACTGCTGGGCTATTTCGGGCTTCTCGTTGGGGTCAACATTCTGGAACTTTATATGCGGGCTCAGATTTTTGTATTCGGACATCAGGTCGTCGAGCTGCTGATCGGGAAGCTTTGCGAAGCGGATGACGACAACGTCGTTCCGAAGGCCGCGGACGATCTTTTGCGTTTGATCCGAAAGGGTGAACATTTTCTCGGTGGTCAGGTCGAAGCGCTTGTGATGGCGGTAGCCGACGAAGTTGAGCAGCCCGAGAATAAAGAGAACGGCCAGGGCAAGAACCGTGGTGTTTGTTCCCAGTCTTGACGAGCGCCTGGAAAAGAAACCGAGAATGCTTCGAAAGCCTAGGACGATTGCGGCGAGAATCACCACGCCGCCGGCAATCAGGAGAATCTTGCTCGTGGTCAGCAACGTTCCTTGAATGGAGTATCGCAGGTAGCCGGAAATCAGGAGCGCCGCTCCAAGGGTGAAACAGAAGCGCGCCACTTCTTCCCGGTTCACTTTCATTTTAGGTTTCTCTTCCGCCACAAAACGCCTCGCTATGCCCTCCGCCAGCGCATCGAATCAACCGAGCGGACGGTGAGAAAAATAAAAAGAACGATGAAGCTGAAGTAGTAGATCAATGCGGACGTATCGACGATTCCGCGGGTAAAGTCCTCGTACTGATGGATCACGGAAAGATACTGGAGGACGGTATTGCCCTGGCCCATGGAGCCGCGGAGGAAGAAAATGTTGATGACCCAGATGACCAGGTCCGCGCTAAAAGCAAGGACGGCGGCGATGAGCTGGCTCTCCGTGAGCGAGGACATGAAAGATCCCAAAGCCAACAGCGAACCGCCCAGCAAAACCACGCCTCCATAGCCGGCCAGTAAGAGGGCCCAGGGCGGCCGCGGCTCGCTACGAAGGTACATAAAGACCATGTAGCTGGCGGTGGGAAGCACCATGAGGAGAAAGAGCGAGAGCGACGCAAAAAATTTGCCGAGCACAATCTGGAGGCCGGTCACCGGTGAGGTCATCAGCAACTCCATGGTGCCGCGCCTGCGCTCTTCGGCGTACACGCTCATCGTGAGCATGGGCGTAAAGAACAGAATCAGGGTGGAGAGCAGTCCGAAGAAAGCGCGAAGGACCTGAGTCGGAACGTCAAAATCCGCGGGCGCGCCGAAGCGCATGCCCTGCATTTCCATCTGGAACGATTCCTGGATGATGGCGGTCAAGAAATAATTGAAGAACGCCGCGCACAGAACCAGGAATACGGCGATGACCACGTAGGCGATGGGCGAAACGAAATAGTTGCCCATTTCCTTGCGATAGATCGCGTAGATGCTGCGCATCGTCTTCCGGCTCCTCAGTTCGTGGACTGCGCGTGGGCCGCGTCGTCCGTGGTCAACTCGAGGAAGATTTCCTCGAGACTCAGGCTCACGCCGCGCAATTCGTAAAGCTGCCAGCCTCTTTCGACGACCTTCGCCGCGATTTGGCTGCGCAAATCCTGCCCTGGGACGGCTTCGACCGTGGCCAGCAGATGCCCGTCCTGCCGGGGGCTTTCGATTTGAATCTTGCCCGCCCCGGGAATCTGCGCGAGCGCTTCCTGCAGGGACTTTTCCGGCGCCTTCACTTCCAGGCGGATTTTTTGGCCGCCCTTGAGCTGCGTGGTCAGATTTTGCGGCGTATCCACCGCCGCGACCTTGCCCTTGTTGATGATGACCACGCGGTCGCAGGTCATGCTGACTTCGGGCAAGATGTGCGTGGAAAGAATGAGGGTGTGGCTACCCGCAAGGCCTTTGATCAAGTGGCGGACTTCGATAATTTGCTTGGGATCGAGGCCGACAGTCGGCTCGTCGAGGATGATGACATCGGGATCGTGCACGAGCGCCTGCGCGAGCCCCACGCGCTGCTTATATCCGCGCGAAAGGCGCTTGATGAGCTCGGCGCGTTTATCCACCAGGCTCGTTTTTTGCAATGCGTCGGTGATGCGGCCGCTGCGTTTGTCCGCGGGCACATTCTTGATGCGCGCGACGAAATCCAGATAGCTTTCGACGGTCATCTCGGGATAGAGCGGAGGATTTTCCGGCAGATAACCGATCCTGCGGCGCACCTCGATCGAGTCGTTGAATACGTCAAATCCCGCCACGCGCGCCGTGCCGGAAGTTGCGGGCATGAACCCGGTCAGGATGCGCATTGTGGTGGTCTTACCGGCGCCGTTCGGGCCGAGAAAACCCAGAATTTCTCCTTTATTCACCGTAAAGGAAATGTGGTCAACGGCCGTGACAGAGCCGTACGTTTTCGTCAGATCCTGAACTTCGATCAATGCATTCCTCCGAAGAAGAGGGACCCAGCAGGTTTGCCGGACTTACCCGAACCAATGTTTATACTAAAAATCCGCAAAAAAACAAAATGGGCCGCGAGCGCTGCCCCCCCGGATGTCACTCAACTTATACCGATACGCCGAATGCTCGCTAATGTTGCCGGAATTGCGTCACGCCTGTTATTGACACCCACCAGCAACCGGCATAATGTTCGCCGCCAGTAAAGCCAGATGCCCTCCGATACGCGCACGCGTGGAATCCTGATTGCGCTGCTTGCAGCTATTTTCGCCGCGGCTTTGATGAGCGTTTCAGGCCACGCGGGAGGGATGCAAATACCGGCGGCCGCGTCCGAGGCAGCTCGCTGGATCGCCATCGGTCTGCTCGCCGTGTATGCCACCTTGCGGCCCTCCCTGACGGTATGGATCGTCACTGGCATGGCGGCAGGCGCCGAACTGGGCTACGACGCGCCAAATACAGCCATCCATTTCCAGGTCCTCGGCTCGATCTTTCTCCGCCTCATCAAAGTCATCATCGCGCCGCTGCTGTTCGGGACGCTGGTGGTGGGAATTGCCGGCCATGCGGATTTGAAAAAAGTGGGCCGGATGGGAGTGAAGGCAATCGTGTATTTCGAGATTGTCTCCACGATCGCCATCCTGATTGGGCTTGCCGCAATCAACATCAGCCGTGCGGGGGTGGGAATTCAGTTGCCGGCGACGCCGGGCGAGGCCTTGCCGGGCGTCGTACCGCATACGGCGTCCGAGCTGATCCTGAACGTGTTTCCGGAAAACATAGCGAAATCGATCGCCGAGGGGCAAGTGCTGCAGGTCGTGGTGTTCAGCATTCTCTTTGGGTTTGCGCTTGCGATGGTGCCCGAAGCAAAAAGGCGGCCGCTCGTAGCGCTGGCCGAAAGTTTATCGGAGGCGATGTTCAAGTTCACGAACATCGTGATGAAGGCTGCGCCGATTGGCGTATTCGGCGCAATCGCCTACGCAACCGGCCACATGGGTGTGGGAGTCTTTTTGCCGCTCGCGAAGCTGCTGGCGACAATGTACGTGGCGCTTGTCGCCTTCGTGGCCCTTGTGCTTCTTCCAATTGCTCTGGCCGTGAGGATTCCTCTGCCGCGCTTCGCCAGGGCCGTGGCCGAGCCTGTAGCCATCGCCTATGCCACGGCAAGCTCCGAAGCGGCATTACCGCGCGCGATGGAAAACATGGAAGCTTTCGGAGTGCCGCGGCAAACCGTCGCATTCGTGCTGCCCACCGGATACAGTTTCAACCTCGACGGCTCGAGCCTCTACCAATCGCTCGCGCTGATTTTCATCGCGCAGGCTGCCGGCATGCACCTGACCTTCACACAGCAAGCGGTGATGATGCTGACGCTGTTGCTCAGCAGCAAAGGCACCGCCGGAGTTGCGAGGGCGTCGCTTGTGATTGTTCTGGCTGCGGCCATGCAATTCCACCTGCCGATCGAGCCTTTCTTCCTTCTCTTCGGCATCGACCAGCTCATGGACATGCCGCGGACCGCCGTCAACGTGCTCGGCAATTGCCTTGCAACGGCGGTCGTCGCGCGCTGGGAAGGCGAACTACAGCCGAAAGAAGCCCGATAGTTCCCCTTCCTATTAGAACTGGCGGCTCCGTGACATCCTTCCGCCCATGACTCCGAGGAGGGATTCTTCGACTACGCGGCCCGGCCCGCAGATTGCCCAAAGGCGCAATCTGCGGAAAAGAAGAGCCGCCGGGACGCTCCGCTCAGAATGACGAGTTTAGTTAGAAGGTGACGCGAACGCCAACCTGAGCAGCGAAGGGGATGCCGACGGTTGTGCCCGGGCCGAAGAAATCTCCCAACGCGCCTCCGGGCACGCGCAGTTGGTTCAGGCTCGCAATGGGCTGGGTACTTGTGCACGCCGCATTGGTGCAGAGTTGCGTGACGTTGCCAGACGCTATGTTGGAGGCGGGCACGGGCAGGGCTGCAATATTGGTTACAAAGTTTGCGCCGGGATTGTTGCGGTTGAAGAGGTTGAAGAATTCGATAAAAGGAATCACCGACCATCGCTCGTGAAAATTGATCGGCCGGCTGACCCGCATATCCGCCTGAATGTACGGAGTGCCCCGGAACTCATCCAAGGCGGTCGGCACTCCGTTCACCGAAATTCGGCTGCTGTTGCCAGACGTTGTGATTGTGAAAGGCCGGGCGCTCTCGGCCTGCGTCAGCGTCGTAAGCTCGAAACCACCCGGGACATGTAGCGTCCCGGCAAGAACGAAGCGGTGCGTGACATCCTCGCCCGACGGGCCGTAGTCACCTTTGCCGAACGGATTCAGCGTGTCGCAGACACCGTTTACGTAGTCGAACAGCTCGCCGAGCACGCAGCCCCATGTTTCGGCACGTGAAAGCGTGTAGTTTGCGACGAGATTGAAGCGGCGCGAAACGTTCCCTTGCAGATGGAGCATCAATGCGTTGTAGCTCGAACGGTTGTCCGACCGAAACACGCTGACATCAGGAACCAAGTCTTGATTGTCCGGGTCGGGGGAAAATAGATTCACGCCTGCCGTGTAGTCGTAGCGGCGATAGCCGTGATTGCCTTCCTCGTGTGTGTAGTCCGCGCTCATCATCCATTTTGAATTGAAGGCATGCTCGAAGCCCGCCGTCGCGTGGACCGCGTAGGGAGTTTTGTACCGAGAATCAATGATGGCACCTGTGCCCACGGCGGGAATGCTGTTCACGGCCTGAAACGCCGTGACCCAGCCGTTTTGCGCGAGATCGTTGAAGAAAAGGCCGAACCCGGCGCGAAACACCGTGCTACTGGACTGGCCCGGTGAGTATGCAATGCCGATCCTCGGAGCGAACGCCTTGCGGAAATCGTGGGGCGCGCCGTTGACGAGCGGTATCCGCAAGGCCTCGAGCGTCAGGAGCGCGGGGTTTTGCAACTGAGAGCGGCCCTCCGCAATAAAGAGCCCGAATGTAGTGTCGTAGCGAAGGCCGTAGTTCACAGTGAAACGAGACGACACGCGCCAGGAGTCCTCTGCGTAAAGTCCCAGCCGATGAACGTTCTGCGAGAAGCTGCCATCTCTTGCCGGGGTGAAAACGCTCCCTGCGATGAGATCCTGGGTAAACTGTGAGGGATTGTTCAAATAAAAGATGGGATCCTGCGGAAAGGTTACAAGGGTTTCCGCATTGGCGGTCAGCGCCCCGCTCAGCACTGGCTCATGAATGAAATCAATTCCGAAGCGTGGAGCGTGACGGCCGGTCGCATGGCTCACATCGTAGCGGAACTGGTATTTCTCCTGGTTGCGCAGGATTGGGAAGGCAGTGATCGCTGTAACAAACTGATTGTCGCCGAAGGTCTCCAGACCGGAAATCGTGCTGGACGTTGAGCTGAACGGAAAAGCCAAGGCGAAGCCCAGATCCGAGTTGCGGGCCTCCGTAAGGTGCAGCTCGCTCGCGTCGAATACAAACGATCCCAGCCACGTGGGACTGAACGCGAACTGGTTGCTGATCACCATGTTCATGTAGTTGTTGTGCGATTCCGTCCCGGTGGATGGAAGCGTAGCCTGCTGCACAAGGGCGTTCCGGGTAATGTAGTTGTCGATCGCCGCTCGAAGAAACCACTGCGAGCGCGTTGACTGCGCCCAGTCGAAGCGCGTCGCGGCCAGATAGTCGCGGAAGGGAACGGAAGCGCTCGTCGGGACCGGAATGGATCTGACCGTTGTTCCGTTTACGCTGACGAGGCCCTGAGCGGCAAGTTGCGCAAGCGCGTTGAACTGCGCGAGGCTCGCGGGACTGTAGGCAATGCTTGCGTCCTCATGAACGTATTCAACGGAGGAGAAGAGCCACACCTTGCCCTTGACCACCGGTCCGCCCACCCCGCCCACATAGTTCTGCCGCGAGAACGGCTGCTTCGGATTCGGTGCCGGATTGTCGATTGGGAAGCGCGCGTTCAGTGTCGCGTCTCGGTCGTAAAGCGCCGCGTCACCGTGCCAGGCATTTGTGCCCCGCTTCGTTGTGATTACCACCGAGCCCGCCGTTGTGCGGCCTGTGTCGGCGTCCATCTGCGCGGTGCGGAAGGCAAACTCCTGTATGTCATCGGGTGAAAAATTCTGGAGGAGGCCGCCAATCCAATCGTCGGTATTGTCCCCGCCATCCACGGAAAGCTCATTGTTCAGGCCCGAACTGCCTCCCGTCGAGACAGCCGTGATGCGGGCCTTGGTGGGATCGGAAGGCTCGACGGGCTCGGTCCCAGGCACAAGATAGGCGATGTTGGCGAAACTGCGCGCGGCGAGGGGGATCGTCCTGAGATCCTGCGCCATCACCGCGCCTCCGTGGACGGCACTGGACGTATCAATCGGCTCCGTCGCTATCGAAGAAGCCTGCGCCTGCACAGTGACCGTCTCCTGCACGCCTGCGGGCGACAGTGCGACCGTCATTTCCCGCACGAAGCTGACGATGACGTTCACTTCCGAGCTGGCCTCCGCAAATCCCTTCGCTTTTACAACAACACGATAGGTCCCCGACGGAAGATCGTCCATGCGGAACTCCCCACGGTCGTCGGCGGTCGCCTCGCGCCCGAGGGACGAATCGACCGCGTGCGCGGTGATCGTTGCACCCGGGACCCGCGCACGGCTTGCGTCCTGGACCGCGCCTCGCAGGCTGCCGGTGGGGTTCTGGGCCGGGGAAGGTGGAGCGAGAAAAACCTCGGCCAGGAGGCAGAAAGTCAGGACTGCGCCGGGCAACGGTCGTATCATTAGGTGCATCTTGATGATGGCCAAGTAATGCCGCGCATTATCCCAAACGAGTGTGGGCATATTCAACGGTCAGACGCAAACGGATCGAGCGAAACGGTAGCCGCCGAGTTGTGCGTTGACACTCCACGGCTATTTTGTTATTCAAAAGGACTCACTTGGGGCGCCGAGGACTCGACAAGGAACTCAACTCACTCCAGCTTGGGCGTGTCCGAAGACAAATCCAGTGGTATGAAGCGAAGACATCGGGGGCGTTTGCCCGCATGAAAAGGATCTCCGTGGACTGGCACAGAATGCTAAGAGACTTTTGCGACGGGGCACCGCGTGGGCTGCGATTGCTCCGGGCGATGGGCGTCATTTGCCTTGCCGCTTTCCTTGTAATTCTCAGCAGTTGCGGAAAGAAGGGCACTGGAACGATCACAGTGCAGATAAACCCAGGCAACACCCAAACCGTGGACGAAGCCCAAATGTTGATGTTCACGGCCACGGTCGCCAACACCACCAATACGAGTGTTACATGGATGCTGACAGGGACGGGCTGTTCCGGCGCCGGGTGCGGCACTCTATCAAGCACTACGGCTGCCACAATCACCTATACCGCGCCGACACCTGTCTCCGTGCCTTTTAGCGTGACTCTAACGGCTACGTCGGTGGCGGACACCGCGGCATTAAAGACGGTCACTATCTCTGTTGTTGTGCCTCCGGCTTTCACCACTACAACTCTGCCGAATGGGCAAAATGGAGTGCAGTATTTTCAAACGATCGTAGTAACGGGGGGTGTTTCTCCGCTCACTTTTACGCTTGCCGCGGGAAGTGGCAGCTTGCCCGCAGGCCTGAACCTGAACACGACGGGCTCGATTGTCGGCACGCCGAGCGGGTCCGGCACTTCGAATTTCACAGTCCAAGTGAAAGACAACGACGGACTGGCGGTAACCCAGGCGCTTTCGATCGCGATCAACCCCGCGCCGCCGCTTTCGATCGCGACAACGTCGCTGCCACCGGCGACAGTCAATGTTCCCTATACCGGGGCGGTCGTCGCGATCGGAGGGGTAAACCCGCTGACGTGGAGCGTGACGCCCAATCTTCCGGCAGGCCTAACTCTGAATCAAACTTCGGGCGTGATTTCAGGTACCCCCACCACGGCCACGTCGGCGACCATGTTCACGTTTTCCGTTCACGATTCCGCGCTACCTACGAATCAAACTGCCATCGTGCAGCTTTCGCTCTCAGTGAACCCCGCGCAGCCGTTGCAAATCAGCACATTGAGTCTGGCGTCGGGCACGACGGCGACGGCGTATACCGCTCCCGTGGCGGTGAGCGGCGGCGTTCAGCCATACACCTTCACCCTGGCCTCCGGACAACTTCCGGCAGGACTCACGATTGGTGCGGGTGGGCAGGGCGGGCAGATATCCGGGACTCCCATCATTGCGGGACCATCGGGAACAACGGAAACATCGACATTCACCATTGAGGTGACGGACTCGGAAACGCCTGTAGCCAACGTTGCGATTTCCGTACCACTCAGCATCACGATTGCGGCCGGAGCCAACAACCTGCCGCTGTTCAAAGGTTCTTACACTTTCTTGTTCAACGGCTTTGACTCGCAGGGGTCGGTAGCAGTGGCCGGCGCCTTCACGGCAAGCGGTGCGGGCGCGACTGGAACCATTTCAGGCGGCGTACAAGACAGCAATCGTGTCTCAGGTGTGGTGCTTGCGGCAACCCTGACGGGCTCTTTCACAATCGGCTCCGACGGGCGCGGCACGCTTTCGCTGACCGCGACGAACCGCACGGGCGGCATTTTGACTACAAATTATGAGCTGGTTCTTGAATCCGACGGCAGCGCGCGCATGATCGAGAACGACACCACCGGCACGCAGGGCACGGGCATCATCAAGCCGCAGCCTTCCACGAGCCTGACTGCGGGGAGTTTCAGCGGCAACTATGCGTTTGGATTTTCGGGTCAAGATTTGGCCGGTAAGCCGACGGCTTTCGCGGGGACCGTCTTCGCCGACGGGGTTGGCACGTTTAATCCTGGAAAGGCGGATTTCAATGATGCGGGCACGATTGGGCCGGCACTCCCGCTAAGCGGGACTTTTGCGCTCTCCGGCAGCTTTGGCCGCGGATCAGCCACCTTCGTGTTTCAACTGCCGAAGCAGGAGCAAGTAACTTTGACTTACGTTTTCTATTTCGTGTCTCCCGGCGCTGTCTCAACGGTCACGGATCTGTTTTTTGTCGCTGTGGACGTGACCGATTCGACGCATCCTCGTTTGGGCGGCGAGATGCTGGCGCAGACGAATACGGCGTTCAATCTGACCTCACTTCCCGCGTCAAATGCCGGCGTGGCAACCGGATCCGGCGCGAACACGAATTCGGACGTTTTTGCCGGACTTCTTCAGGGCGACGGCAATGGCAATGCAACCCTCACTTTCGACGAGAACGACGGGGGAGCCATCACCGGCGGCGCCACGGCCGCTTCCTTGGCCGGGACTTACGTAGTTTTTCCCAATGGAAGGGTGAGCTTCACAGGTCTCGGGCAACATGTGAGTGTGGCCTATCTCACCGGCTCGAATCAGGGCTTTCTCATAGGAACGGATTCGGGTGCGACATTGGGCTTGCTGGAGGAACAAACGGGCGGCCCGATCTTCAGCACTGCTTCCATCTTGGATGGCTACACTCTCAGCGCTCCCGTGGCGACTGACAATCAAGTCCTCAATATCATCGGCCAGTTCTTCGCCGACGGTGCCGGAAGCCTGACGGGTATACTCGATGAAGCAGGGCCGAATGGAACGGGAAACCCCGGCCAGGTTGTCGCGACCGACTACACCGTGGCGAACAACGGCCGCGGGACAATCATATTGGGCGGCCTCCCGGGACTTCCGACGAATCTCGCCTTATACGTCGTTTCCCACGCAAAATTCCGGGCCATCTCAGTGACTGCGGGCGACGCTCATCCCGAGGTAATCTTCTTCGACCACTAGAACTGATTTCCAGCGCCGCGTGGAGAATCGACCTCCCCGCTGCGAGCGGCATGCATTTCAACAACGCGCCGAGCACTCGCAAGGGACCGGCGCGGAACTTCCTTGCCAAGAACTTGAGCACCGCAGATTTCCAGAAGGTGGTAAAGTAGCCGGACTCGCGCGCCTGTTCTGAAAGCTCTTGAACGCTTCCCGCGCTGAAATCGAGGGCTCCATGTTTCTGAACGCAACTCTTTCAAACCGAATGAAACTGGACCGGTTCGCGGCGGTCACCATTGCAGCCGCGCTCCTCTTCTCCGTCAACGTGTTGAGCGATGAGATCCTGCTTTGGCGCGGTGTGCAGGCCGCGGAAACGTTTCTGAATGATATCGCGATTGCTACCGTGGGAGGTATCACGGTCTGGGGCGTTCTTGTCTGGCAGGCCAGAAAGCAAGAGATTGCGCGTGCACAAGAACGCGCGCGCCTGAACGCGGAGATGAACCGCCACATCCGCGATGCTTTTTCCGTGATGGCAAACGCCGTCCTGCTGAAGAACGAAGGCGATAGACTGCAGGCTATAGATGATGCGATGCAGCGCGTCAACCGCGTCTTGACGGAAATCGTTCCTTCGATGTGTACAGGGAATCCCTCGGAGCCTTCCATCCCCGCGCACCGCACAATGGCCTCTTAGCTCTTCTTGTCGGACTCCTCTTCAACCAACTGCAGGGCCGCCGAATTGATGCAAAAGCGAAGGCCGGTAGGCTGCGGCCCGTCTTCGAAGACATGCCCGAGGTGCGCGTCACAGCGGCTGCAGACAACTTCCGTGCGTGTCATCCCGTGGCTCACATCGCGATGGAGTTCCACGTTTTCGGCTTCGATTGGTTGCCAATAACTGGGCCAGCCCGATCCCGAATGAAACTTCGCATCGGAGCTGAAGAGCCGTTGACCGCAGCAAACGCACACATAGGTACCTTCCGTCTCTGTGTCTTCATATTCGCCGCTGAAGGGTGGCTCCGTTCCCTTCTGGCGCGTGACGTGATATTGCTCGTTCGTCAGCTTCTTTCGCCATTCGGCGTCATTCTTTCGAATCTTCTCGCTCATGCCGCTAGATTACACCTATCTCGGTGCCAGGGCATCCGCTGTAAGACGCCCCTCCGAGCAACGCGCAAAGACGGTCAAGGAATCTAATGTTTTCAACGCTTCAGGCCGATGAGTATGGAACCCAGTGGTAGAATAGCCGGCAACCGGCGCTGGTCGCAAAGGGGGATAAGACGATGAAGACAAAAGCTGCGAAATTCACGTTTATTCTGTTCTGGTTCACGCTTTACTACAATCCATATTTCCAGCCCTACACCACATATTTCCACCACGACGGCCCGTGCTACGGTGTCGGCTGCCCTGCTTCCGCAGAGGGCAAACAATTCCAGTACCCCATTGGCAAGTCCTAAGAAAGGTTCTTCGCTTCGCTCAGAATGACTGCGCGTGGCGCGGACGCTAAAGCTCGAGTGAGCCCAGCCACTGGCACTTCCTTTTTGCCGGAGTCGCATCCATGTGCCGTTTGAAGGCTTTACGAAAATCGCGCGACCGCGAAACCTTGTACAAGGTAGAGGGCTCTACGCATTGAGCAAGAAACTTCACGAAGGAATGCGAAAGCACGTAAAAGGGCGCCGCCACATTTTCGCGATCGCTACGCAAAGCTGGCGGTTCCCCGTTTTTGCCGATAAAGGGCAGCACACGCTTTCCGCCTCGTGACGCCGCCCAGTGAGCCGCATCAGCGTCCACGCCGCCATTTCCCCCCTGAGTGAATATCGCTCCGTCATAACCTGAAAAGTTCTCGGCCACGTAGCTCTGAACGTAGCAAGCGAACCCTTCGCTGAACCACAGAGGGCAATGCCGGCACGGAGCAAGGACGTGAAAAATCTCGTGCAGGTAGGGCGCCGATTGATTGCGGACTCGCTGTGCCGGCAGGAATACGGACCGTGAGTTCGTGTAAGAAATTTCTACGTCGCCGCTTACAAAAAAGTGAATCTCATCCGCAATCTTGCTCTTTGGTCGCCGGTGAAACTGCAGAAACGACTTGATATCTTCGATGCCCTGGCCGGCGAGCACCGCAAACTCGTCCATTGCAGCCGCGCTCATTGAGTATTTTTCAATCCAGAGTGTGGCATTACCGTGCGAAAATCGCACGCCGCTTTTGCGCAGATGCCGAACTAAATGGCGATCATCCATTGCCCCGCCAGCCTCCGAACAATGATTGTTTTCAATCACTTGCAGTCTGCAAGTTGTGCGCAACCCTAACGTAATAAACGTCGTCATCCTGCACAAGGCAATTGTGGTATAACGCGGTCAGTGACGGTTTCCCAGCCTTGAACTGCCAATCCGATTGGCAAGTTGTTGCGTACATAGGGTGCCCATGAAATTGCTCCTCTCAACTTGCCTGGGTGCTTTGCTCCTTGCGAGCCCTGCCCTGGCTCAAACCGGCGGCAGCCAAGCGCGCGGCGGGAAGCAGTTACATTGGCAACCTTGGTCGGATGCTGCGTTCAAGGAAGCGAGAAGTGAGCATCGCATCGTGCTGCTGGACCTCGAAGCCGTCTGGTGCCACGTAATGGACGCCAATACCTATAGCGATCGCTCGGTGTGTACGAGCCGCGTCTGCTCGCCTCCGATTTTCAAGGCGGAAGATTTGCCGGCGCGGGTGGATAGATTGTCCGTGCTGTGAGCGAAAGATTGAACATGCCGTCAAGCGCCCGCTCGCAGGCTGGGTTGCCGAACATGAGTTCTTGTTTCTTTCGCCCGATTGGGGCATCTTACGGGCATCAGGTTTCCGGGATGGCCATAGTCCGCTTGGAAGGTGGGGACAAGCGGTACCTTTTTCGATCTTCGTTGCGGGCTCCGGCCTGAAGGAAAGTCGTAAATTCATTACATGGAGGAGTTGCATGACAAAATCAATGAAGACTCTGGTGGCAAGTGCGGCGTTCGCTGGCTTGCTGGCAGGGTCAGGATCGGCCATCCGCGCATCGAACCTGCTTTCTGGGCTGCACATGTCGGCGCAGGATTCGGGCAAGGATGCGCCGAAGGACAAGGTGAAGGAAAAGCACGCTTGCAAGGGTCAGAATTCTTGCAAGGGCAAGGGCGGATGTAAGAGCTCGGACAATGGTTGCAAAGGCAAGAACTCTTGCAAGGGCAAGGGCGGCTGCGCGACCGACGGCTCGAAGATGCCCAGCGGCAAGTAGTAGCTTCGATCCGAAGTCTCTCTTCAAAGAGGAGGGGCTGGCGCGGCTGGACTTCCGGCTCTGCCACGCCTCTCCTCAGCGTTTACCTCCAATAGAAGGTTGTACGATGCCTGGAAATCGGTTCAATGGATTCACGGAGTACGGAGTCGGTATCGGTCTGAGGGCTCCCCATTATCAGCATATCCTTTCGAAGAAGCCCGTCGTTGATTGGTTCGAAATCATCTCTGAGAATTACATGATCGACGGCGGACGCCCGCTGCACATCCTCGATCAAATTCTCGATCAATACCGCGTGGTGCAGCACGGCGTATCCATGTATTTCGGGTCGGCGGAAAAGCCGAACCGCGAACATTTGCGGCGCTTGAAGGCCCTCGTGAAGCGGACGAAGACTCCCTGGCTGACGGATCATCTCTGCTGGGGCAGCGTGGACGGGCGTTACACACACGATTTACTGCCGATGCCCTACACTTTTGAAGCGGCTCGCCTGACGGCGCAAAAGATTCGCGAGGTGCGCGACTTCGTGGAGGTCCCCGTCGCCGTCGAGAATGTCAGCAGCTATGCCGAGTTTCACGTCTCCGAAATGACGGAGTGGGAGTTTTTAACCGAAGTTGTCGAGGAAGCCGACTGCGGGATTTTGCTCGACGTAAACAACATTTATGTTTCGTCGCAAAATCATAATTTCGATCCGTTCGATTATTTGAACAATGTCCCGGCCGAGCGCGTGGCGCAGATTCATATCGCCGGCCATTCCAAGTACCGGAAATATATCCTCGACACACACGATCACCCCGTGATCGACCCGGTGTGGAAACTCTACGAGCACGCGATTCGACTGGCCGGGCCCACAGCCACGCTCCTTGAATGGGACGACAGCATCCCCTCCTTCAAGGAAGTCCACGACGAGGCGCTCAAAGCCAATCGTTTCCTCCGCGAATCCGCCCTTTCGAAGGCCGTATGAAGCTCCTTCAACTTCAGCGCAAGATGGCACGCGCAGTGATGCTTCCGCTCACGCCCGCGGAGAACATGCGGTCGACATCGCCCGACGGGCGGTCCATGAGAGCCGTCGCCGCCCAGTTCATCAAGCCGAACGACCGGCTCACTTCGTTCGAACGGCTCGAAATCTATAACCGGCAATACTGGTTCCGCATTCTCTCGGCGCTCGGCGAAGATTTTCCCGGGGTGCGCACCGTTCTCGGCGAGAAGCGGTTCGATGCGCTGGCGAAGGCGTATCTCACCGATTGCCCCTCGACCTCTTTCACGCTGCGGAACCTCGGATCTCGCCTGCCCTCCTGGCTGCGTGCGCATCCCAAGTATTTAGGCCCGCGCAAGGATCTCGCGTTGGACATGGCGCGCCTGGAATGGGCGCATGTGGAAGCCTTCGACGGAAAAGCGGAACCCGTTCTTCGGCCGGAAGACATAAAGGGCGGCGCCCCAGCCGGATTGCGCCTTCATCTCCAGCCATACCTTCAGTTGCTGGACCTCCACTATGCAGTGGATGATCTGGTCATCGCGATTAGCGAGAACGAAGAAGGATTGAGCATCGTCAGTAACGCCATGACAGAACGGCGGCATCACGCGCGCGAAAAAAAAGCCGTGCGGCTCCAGCGTCAGCCAATTTACCTGGCCGTACACAGGTCGCAGGAGGACAACACGGTCTATTATCGGCGGCTCGAACGCGCGGAGTTTTTCCTCCTTACGGCGCTTCGAGACGGCAGGTCTCTTGGCGCTGCGTCCGCAGTGGCAGTTCGCAAGGGGCCGCTTCACCCGGAGCATTGCGCCACGGCAATTCAGGCGTGGTTTCACAATTGGGCGGCCCTGGGCTGGTTTTGCACTCCCGATAAGCATCGCGGCTAAATCCAGAACTGGAAAATATATTAAGGAAGGAATCGGATCGCACATATGAGCAATGCTTCGTCGCTTCTGAAAACTTGTTACCTTCGCTTCACGAGCGCTGCTTGCGCCCTGTTGTCGCCTTTTCTCTTGATCGTCCGCCTCTATTGGGGATGGCAGCTCATCCAGACCGGATGGGGCAAGCTGCATAATATCCCGCACGTGACCGAATTCTTCACGAGCCTGGGCATTCCCTTTCCCGGCTTGAATGCGCGCTTTGTCTCGACCACCGAACTCGTTGGCGGAATCCTTCTCGGCATCGGTTTATTTTCGCGGCCCGTGGCGCTGCTGATCGCAGCGGATATGTTCGTGGCCTATTGGACCGACGGCCATGAGCAACTGCTTTCATTCTTTTCGGATCCCGGAAAATTCTACTCCTATGACGCGTACACATTTCTCGTTGCCGCGCTCCTGCTCCTGATCCTTGGAGCGGGCAAGATTTCCGTGGACCACCTCATCGGAATCGAGCGAGCGAAGACCTAGCCGGCACACCCGCCGGTTCATCTTAAGAATTCGTGTTCGAGCGGGCATCCCTCACACCTTTTGCGAGTATCCTAGATGCCGGATGGATATTCGGCGGAAAACGCGCTCACAAGTTCCGCAAGTCGTCGCCGCCGCGATCTTTCTGGCTCTTGCGTTCGGCGCTGTGGTCCTTCCATCCTTTACGAGATCTTCCCCTACGCCGCTCAAAAGAGTCATCGTGAGCGCGAATCCGCCGCTCACACCTGCCGAAATCAAAGTGGGAAGCTCGGTGATCGAAGTCAGTTTCGCCGACGGCGCGCTTGATTTGCAGGAGCCTCAAATTCTCGAGTGGGTGACTACCGCGGCCCGCGCAGCGGCCGCCTACTATGGCCGTTTTCCCGTGGCGCGGACGCGGTTGCGAATTTTTCCAGCCGCGGGTGAAACCGGAGTTTTCCATGGCACAACGTTTGGCCCGGAGACTCCTTTCACTCGAATCTCGGTGGGCGAACACACCACGGCCAGCGAGCTCTCCAAGGACTGGATGATGACGCACGAGCTCATCCACATCGCCTTCCCGCAGGTCGCGGACGAGCATCACTGGATCGAGGAAGGCATCGCGACATATGTCGAGCCCATCGCGCGCGCCCAGCTTGGAACGCTTAGCGCTGCGCAGATTTGGGGCGACATGGCGCGAGACATGCCAAAAGGCGAGCCAGGTTCGGAAGATCGAGGGCTCGACCGCACGCACACCTGGGGCCGCACTTACTGGGGCGGCGCGATGTTCTGTCTGGTTGCGGACGTGCGTATTCGCGAGCGCACCCAAAATAAAAAAGGGTTGCAGGATGCGCTTCGCGGCATCGTGAACGCGGGTGGCACAATTCAGTACGACTGGCCAATCGAGAAGGCATTTCAAATGGGAGATCAGGCCACCGGCACGCAAGTGCTCACGGAACTCTACGGGGAGATGAAAGACTCCCCCGTGAAAGTGGACCTGGCCGCCATGTGGAAGCAACTTGGCGTGGTGCCGCAGGGCCGGTCGGTGGTCTTCGACGAGAGCGCCCCGCTCGCCGCCGTGCGTCGCGCGATTACGCAGCCGCGCGAAACTCTTCGTGAGCCTGGGCCTTAGTTCCTACTGCGCGGAGCCGTCCCGCTCGGCGCGCGCCTTTCTCACGATGTCGAGAAATTTCCGCGCTGTCTCGCTGATAATGTCGAGGTTGCCTGCGTGAAGAGCATCCGCTTTCACGAGCTCCCCGCCCACTCCAAGCGCCACAGCTCCCGCGCGAATCAGGTCGGCGGCATTTTTCAAGCTGACCCCGCCCGTGGGAACCAGGGGAATCTGCGGCAGCGGGCTCCGAAGCGCCTTGATATAGCTTGCGCCGCCGACGTTGCCGCAGGGGAAAACCTTCACAAAATCCGCGCCGGCTTTCCATGCGGCGACGATTTCCGTCGGCGTCAAGCCTGCGGCCATCATCACCGTGCCGCATTTTGCTACTTCCCGCACCGTCTCCAGGTCGAACCCGGGCGCCACGATGAATTGCGCGCCTGCATCAATGCAAAGGCCCGCAATTTCCGCATCGAGCACCGTTCCTGCGCCAACCAATAAGTTTCCGTCGCAGCTCCGGGTAACCTCGCGAATGATTTCGATCGCGCCGGGCACCGTCATTGTAATTTCGACGATGGGGACTCCGCCGCGCTGGATCGCTTCGACGGCTGCCTTCGCTTCTTCCGCAGACCCAGCTCGCACGACGGGAATGACGCCGATCTGCTCGATCCGCTGCCGGACAACTTCCTTTTTTAGTTCTTCTCTTTTCATTGCCAACGGTCTCCGGGACCGGGGCGGCCTTCAGCGTTCAATGCGCGCGCCCATTCCCTTCATCACCTGCAGGACCTCTTTCAGAGTCGCCATCGTTGTGTCACCCGGAGTCGTCATCGCCAATGCTCCGTGCGCCGCGCCACATTCCACCGACCATTGCAGGTCATGGCCGGTTAGCAGGCCATAGATCAGCCCGGAGGCGAAAGAGTCTCCGCCGCCGACGCGATCGAAGATTTCGAGGTTCTCGCGGTTCGTGGCCTGGCAGAACCTGCCGCCGGAATATGCGATGGCGCTCCAGTCGTTCCGCGTCGCGGTCTTTGCCTTCCGCAGCGTCGTCGCCACAACCGAAAACGGGAACTCCTTCACCGCTTTTTCGATCATCTGCCGGAACGCCGCGGCTTCGAAATCCTGTGCGCGTTCATCCATGCCGGGAACGTCAAAACCAAGGACCGCCGAAAAATCCTCTTCGTTCCCGAGCATCACATCCACGAAAGGGGCCAGCCGCCGGTTCACCTGTTGCGCCTGTTCCTTACCGCCGACGGATTTCCATAGCGACTCGCGGTAGTTCAAGTCGTACGAGACGATGACGCCGTGCTTGCGTGCCGACTGCATTGCCTCAGCGGCAACGCCCGGGGTCGTGTCCGAAAGCGCGCAAAAAATTCCTCCGGTATGGAACCATCGCGCGCCGTGCTTCCCGAAGATTTCGTCCCAGTCAAAATCGCCGCGCGTTAGCTGAGACACTGCCGTGTGGCCGCGGTCGGAGCAACCGAGTCCCGCGCGAACCCCGAATCCGCGTTCGGTAAAGTTAAGCCCGTTCCGCGCCGCGCGGCCTGCCCCATCCGACTCGACCCAACGGACGAGCGATTGGTCCACTCCCCCTTGATAGATCAGGTCCTGCAACAGGCGGCCCACGGGGTTGTCAACGAAAGAGGTGACCATTGCCGTATCGAGCCCGAAGCAGCGCTTCAGCCCCCGCGCAACGTTATACTCTCCGCCGCCTTCGCTGGCTTGGAAACTTCTCGCCGTCCAGATGCGTTTGTCGCCCGGATCGAGACGAAGCATCACCTCGCCGAGGCTCACGAGATCCCAGCGGCGTCCCTCTTTGGGCTTGATCGCAATCGTCATAGCTGAACGTTCATGCCGAATGCGCCAGTTTCCCTGCTGCGGCGGAGCGCCATCTCCCGTCGCGCGAAGACCCGGCGATGCGGCCCTTCAAATGAGCAGGCTTATAACCCAGTTCCAGAGAAAGCGCGCTTGCGCCCCTCATCACCGCGCTTGCTATCAATTGAATCGCTCCCTTGGTCATCCGAAACGACGGCGCCGAGACGCTGATCGCCGCGACCGGCCTTCCCAGATAATCGCGCACCGATGCACCGATGCAGCGCACCCCTTCTTCGTTCTCCTCATTGTCGATAGCGTAGCCTCTGGCGCGGATGATCCTCAAATTGGATTTCAGTCCTGCGGCAGTGGTGATCGTTTTTGTTGTAATCTGCTTCAACCCGTAGCGCTGGACGATTTCATCCGTCTCAGCCTCGGGCAGCTCCGCCATTATCGCCTTTCCCACCGCGGTGCAGTATGCCGGGGCACGCCGGCCGACGCTCGAAGCCATGCGCACGCTGCGCTGCGGCTCCATCTTTTCGATGTAGAGAACTTCTCCCTGATCGAAAATGCAGAAATGGACCGTCTCTTCGGTCTCCTTAAGCACGCGGTTCAGATGCGGCCGCGCATGCTCGCGAAGATCGAGGGCGGCGATGGCCTTCGATCCCAACTCGAATAGCTTGAAACCCAGGCGGTATCGTCCGGTATCCGGACTCTTGTCCACCAGGCGATGCCGCTCGAGAACCATCATCAAGCGGTGCACCGTGCTCTTGTGAAGACGAAGGGCCGCGCACAGTTCCGTGAGGCTGCAATCGGCCTTCGCCGCACCAAGAGCATCGAGAATGCCCAGGGCGCGGTCGAGCACCTGAACGCGATAGGGCGACTTAGCTGTCTCATATTGCGGCACGCGTCCCATAATATGAGATGCCCATCTAGAGTCAAGAAGAAAATCCCTTCCTGCCGCACTTCCTCCATTCCCGATTTGGTACACGACCTTGCCTCTTGGAACACGCGAGAGCAGTCCGGCTGATGTCATTGCGCCACGCTTTATCCAAGATGGAGTCAATGTTCTGGGCACAAGAACTTCGTGGAAAATTCGCTTGGCGGTTGCCCTTGGCCGTTTGTGTGGTGACGATCGTGCTTGTTGGTGCAAGCGCGTCCTGTGGCAACTCAGTTCCCCAGTTCCGAACGGCGTATGTGCCTGTGAAGCCTCTCGCACATCAAACGGCCGATCCGGCGGAACTGTACGTCGAATCGTTCCCGTTGCAGGTGGCCGTGCTGTGGACTGATCCCACCACACCACCCCTTGCGGCGATCCACGCGCTGAAGGAAATGGGAATTCCCTTCTTTATTACGCGCGACATGCAACAAGCTCTTCGGCACCGGCTCGTCATCATTTATCCTGGCGCCGATTCCAAGACTGTCTCAGTTCGTGTGCAGTATGCCCCGTGAGTTAGAACCTTCTAATGAACCGGGCGCTGCAATCCCAGAATGAGACGCTTCGGTGTATCAGGATGATATGGTTTTCATGCCGCGCCGTGAAAGTCAGAATGGGATGCGTTGTCGCTCCTCGGCAGATCCTATCGTATTCATAATACAGCCGCTTAGTTAGCACTCCAAAAGCCCCCCAAGCGGTGCGATGCGCCAGAAATGGGTCAGGCGCTTGCAATGAAACTACGCGTGGGGTGGGGTCCCCCTTGGTGGTGTCTGTGAGCGGCTCGGGCTCACGGGAGATTTTTCGCGGCCATGGTCGCCAAGAAACAGACAGCGATTCTCGCAAAGACCCTATTCTTTGTCTGGCTGGCCTGTATCCCCACCTGGGGACAGCAAGCCCCCCTGGACTGGCAGGCCGAGGTCCGCAAGGACGCGGATGCGAAAGACTGGGCCGCAGCGCTACGCATCGTGGACCGCGAAATAGCTCTGGCCCCGCAAGATGTGGACGTTCTCGCCTGGCGCGCGCGTATTCTCATCTGGTCGGGCAAGCTCGGCGAAGCCCAGGAACAATACCTCGGAATCCTGAAGGTTTCCGCGAACGATCCCGACAACTGGCTTGGGTTGTCGGGCGTGTACTTCCAGCAAGGAAAAACCCAGGAGGCGCTAAACGCGCTGGACCGTGCAATTGAGCTTGACCCCAAGCGCGCCGACCTCCACGAAGCTCGCGCTCGCGTGCTGCGCGCGGTGGGTAATCAAGACTCGGCTCGCATTGAATTTCAGCGGGCGTTGGACCTGAATCCCACAAGCGTCGACGCGCGCGCGGGGCTGCTTTCCCTCCGCGGCGAAGCCAGGCACACGCTCCAAGTGGGACAGGACGCGGACCTTTTCAATTTCGCGAATGCGAATAACGACGAATGGGTGAGCCTGGTCTCGCAATGGACTTCCCACTGGACCACGAGCTTCGCCGGGGACCTGTATCAGCGAGGCGGAGTGGACGCGGGAAAGTTTGTGGGCAGCGTCACGGGACGCGAACCAAGATGGGGGGCGCTGACCCTGGGCGCCGCAATCGGGCACGACAACGGAGTAATTCCCAAGAGTGAAGCCTTTTTCGAGCTCGATCACGGCTTCAAGATCAGCGAGACGAAATTCGTGCGCGGCGTCGAGTTCGTGTACGGGCAACACTGGTATTGGTATTCGACTGCTCGCATTTTGACTCTCACTGGGACAGGGATCGCCTACCTTCCGCGTAATTGGACATTGTCTTTGGGATTGACCGGCGCACGAAGTGCGTTCACAGGAACGGGAGCGGTTTGGCGCCCTTCAGGAATCACGCGTCTCGGATTTCCGCTGGCAAGATGGGGCGAGCAACATCTATCGGGCAACGTGTTCTTCGCGGTGGGAACGGAAAGCTTCGGGGAAGTGGACCAGATTGGACAGTTCTCTTCACAGACCTACGGAGGCGGCTTTCGTTATCAAATGACGCAGACGCAATTCGTAATCGGTTACGCGGGCTTTCAACAGCGCACGCAGGATCGGCAGGACACGAGTTTTGGGCTGAGCTATGGAATCCGTTTTTGAAAAACTTTGGCGGGTAGGAGCAGCCGCCTTTGTACTGAAGGCCATCGTCGCGGCCGTCGTCGGAGACTTGTTGCTGCTCGCGTTCATTTTGCTCCGGCGAACCTACCGCAGACAATACTTCGCGCGGCGAGATGCGCGTGCATTCCGGTTTCGTCAACAATGGGACGCGCTGATTTCCGGCGAAATCCCTTACCACACGTGGCGCGAAAAATCGTTCGATCGGCGCATCGTGGAAACCATGGTCCTCGATGCGCTCGATGCGGCCAACCCCAAGGAATCGGCGCGGCTGCTCGGATTCCTTCGCTCGAGTGGATTGATTGACAAACGCATTTTCGAAGCACGCCATCACCGCGGTTGGAGGCGATGGCGTGCGCTTGTGGCGCTCGGGAGGACGCGCGCGCCGGAAGGCATCGCGGCTCTCGCGGAAGGCCTCCGCGACCGGCGCATGGACACGCGCATGGCATCGCTGCGAGGCCTTGGAAGGATGGCGTGCCCGGAAGCCGCGTCGGAAATACTCGCATGGGTGGGCGAAGCGGGGCTCGTGGTTCCGGCGCTCCCGCTCCAGAGCGCGCTGATTCTGTGCTGCGGGGAGAAACCGCAACTGCTGGTGCCCTATCTCCAGCATGCTGCCGGTCCCGTGCGCGAGATGCTGGGGCGCGTACTGGGCGAGGTGGCGACGCCGTCACTCGGGGCGGACCTCTTGCAATTCGCCGAGGACCCACTCGATGAACTTCGCGCCGCGGCCGCGCGCGCCATGCCGCATGCCCAGCCCAGACTCGCGGTGGAAATTTTGAGCCAGCTTGCGCAGGATCCCGTTTGGTTTGTGCGGCTGCGCGCCATTGTGAGCCTGGGCAAGCTCGGCCATTCGGATTCAATTCCTGTCCTTATAAAGGGCACCACGGATTCAAACCGGCTGGTGCGCTTGCGCGCGGCGGAAGCGCTGGTGGATTTCAAGACCGAGCAGATTTCAATCTTCGAGCAGGTAGTAGCCCTGCGGGACCGTTACGCCTTGCACGCTTACCTCACGGCGCTGGAAAATGCCGGTCTGCGCGCGAATCTTGAAACAAAAATCAAGGCTGTCAAAAACATGAAAGCGGCGCAGAAGGCCGTGCTGATCGAGGTGCTGCAGAAAGGCACTCCGGCCGTCGAGCAACCTGCCAAAACAGAGGCCGTTACGAGCGATATGGCCGTGCAATCATGATCTGGTTTCTTGACGCCGCGAATCACACGCTCTTCTGGTATTACGTCGTCTGCAATCTCTCGTATCTCATCATGCTGCTGCTCGCTCTGAATACAAGCGCGGCGCATCAACGCCGCCTCGAAAGTCACCGCCTATCGTGGATCAAAGACACGCCGATGGCGCCGCCAATCACGATCATCGCCCCGGCGCACAACGAGGAAAAATCCATTCGTGTTTCGATTCGCAGCATCCTCGAGTTGGATTATCCCGAGCTGGAAGTGATCGTCGTCAACGACGGCTCTGCGGACCACACTCTTGCCGAAATGCAGGATGAGTTCAAGCTGCGGCGAGTGATGTCGCTCTATATTCCGCAGGTGCGCAGCGCGCCCGTCCGGGCTCTGTATCGCAGCGACACCGATCCGCGGCTGATTGTTCTTGATAAAGATGCAGGCGGAAGCAAGGCCGACGCGGTCAACGCGGGATTGAACTCCGCGACCTCTCCTTATGTTTGCGTGGTGGACGCCGATTCAATTCTCGAGCGCGACGCGCTGTTGCGGATCATGGTTCCGGTTCTGGCGGATCCCAAGCGCGTGGTCTGCGCGGGCGGAATTGTTCGAGTGCTCAACGGCTCGGAAATCGAAGGAGGGCGGCTGCGCAAAGTGCGGCTGCCGAGAAAGAGCATCGAAGTGATCCAGGTGGTGGAATACCTGCGCGCGTTTCTGATCGGCAGAGAGGCTTGGGCGCAAGGCAACATGCTCATGATTATCTCGGGCGCTTTCGGTGTGTTTCGTACGGACCTTATTCGCAAGATCGGCGGGTATCGAGCGTCGGCCATCGGCGAGGATTTCGATCTCGTGGCGCGGTTGCACCGGTACCTGCGCGAGCAAGGGGCCGATTATCACATCCAATTTGTTCCCGATCCCGTGTGCTGGACGGAAGTTCCTTCGGACCTGCGCTCGCTCGGCCGGCAGCGCGCGCGCTGGCAGAAAGGATTGCTCGATGTCCTTTGGCCGAATCGAGACATGCTCTTCCGTCCGCGCTACGGACGCATCGGCTTCTTCGCGCTTCCGTATCTATGGCTCTTCGAGTTCTTCGCTCCGATCATCGAGCTTGGCGGCATACTGACGATTGCGTTGGCGGCGTGGCTGGGTGTGCTGAGCCGTGAGTTCTTCGTTCAGTTTTTGATCTTCGGGTACGCCTTCGCGACGGTGATCTCCATTGGGTCCGTGCTGCAGGAAGAGCTTACGTACAAGCGTTACAGTGATTGGCAGGATGTGTTCAGGCTCGTCAGCTACTGCTTCCTCGAACATTTCCCCTATCGCCAGTTGCACATGATCTGGCGCTTGCAGGGAGTCGTACAATACCTGCGCGGCGACGTAAAATGGAGGCCCATGAAACGCCAGGGCCTGGAATCAGCAGGCACCCCTTAGCGTCAAACACCTATTGGCTGGTTTCTTTTTGGCGGACGCCCCTGGTCCCTGTAATTCTATCTTTCTGAACGATAACGAGCCTAAAACTCCAGGCGTGCCTGAAATGCGATCATGCGCGGAGTGCTATCACCGCCCAAACCGACACCCAGCAAGCCGGTCGGGGGAGAGGTCGTGGAAGTAATCGCTCCAAACCCAGACTGGGTCTTAGGATTCCCTGGAACGCCGGCCAAAACCATGCTGGGAAGCGCGAAATTCGGGTGGTTGAATACATTGAAGAACTGTGCGTCAAGCCGCATCTTCACGTGCTCGGTCAGCGGAAGCCACTTCGTGATGTAAAAGTCGCTCCACGCGAAATTTGGACCGCGCAGCGCGTTGCGGCCTAGATTTCCAAACTGACAATTCTTGGGGCTGTCGCCTCCGAAGCATGCCCCGGTGCTCGGGTCGACGGCCGAGACAAAAGCGTCCGGATTGAGCCATTGCAGAGTTCCCGGCTGCGTGACCCCTGGAATCGGATTGTGTTCGTAGAGCGGTACGCCGGGAATAGCGCTCGCAAATTGCGGCCCGCTGCCGTTCACGATACCTCCACTTGCCGAATAAGGTGTGCTCAGCACCGAGAAAGGAATCCCGCTGTGCCAGAACACCGTTCCCGACGCCTGCCATCCGTTCAGCGCGAAGCCCACCAGCCGGTTCTGAACCTTGACCGGGAGTTGATAGACATATTGCGCGCTGAGATTGTTGCGGATGTCGTAGTCGCAAGGACCGTAGTCCCGCGCCAAGTTTCCCGGCAGAGGGGAGAGAATTCCTCCCGATGAGAACTGCAGGAATCCACCGTTTGACACGGTGTCCATGCAACGGCTCCAAGTATAGTTCAGTTGCCCCATGAAGCCTCTTGCAAAGCGCTTCATCGCCGTCATTTGCAATCCGTTGTAGTGACTGTTTGCGCCGGTGGAAAATTGCGTCACTGCCCCGAATCGGGGATCGCTAGGCTGCGCAAAGGGAAATGGCGCGAAGCACCCTTCGCAAACTGTTTGATAGCCGTTCACCTGGGTAAGGTACGGCTGATTCACAGCGCGCGTGCCGACATATTGCGCGCGGATGCTTCCGGTGGTTCCCAACTGATGTTCCAAGCCAAGACTCCACTCCATAAAATAAGGTGCGTGGAGTTCGCCATCGGGCACCGCCGTGATGGCGACCGGAGGCAAACAAGTTGCAGGATTCGCCTGCGCGGACGCGCAGGAAAGCTGGCCCGCCGGAAAGCCCGAGGTGAAAGTTTGATTGGCGGCCACGACTGCATCGATCGCACTGTTAGGAACTCCCGGCGCGATCGCTGTGCCACCGACAGTCCCAAGAAGGCCGCCCTGGAAGGTTTTGACGTAAGGCGGGTTGACGCCGACCACATCGGCGATGCTGCCGGGCAAGATGTCGCTGAAAATTCCGAAGCCCGCACGCAGCACGGACTTGGGCGCAAATTCCCATGCCATCGCGGTTCGGGGTTGCAGGATCGCGAAGGGTGTCGAGGAAAACACGTTTCCGAGGCCGGTTTGAATGGCGGCATTCAGAGGCTGATTCACATCATGCGAGATGGAATCGAAAGAACCGCGCAGCCGGGCAATCTGCCCATGAGGATTGAGTGGATTGGAATTCAACGTGTCGCGAATCCCGAACGTCCACGTCAGTTTCCTGCTCACTTTCCACGTGTCCTGCGCATACACGTCGAGATTCAGGAAGTTGAAAGGCTCGTTTGCCGACGAGGGGAAAGTCTCCGTTGCCGTCGAGGCGGCCCCGTAAATGTATTGCGGCAGGGTGGCGTAGGTTACCGTCGGGACCGACCCTTCCCCGAAATCAAAGTCATTCAGCCGCAGAATCCGGGTATTGGTTCCAAAGCGGAGCTCGTGCGCCCCATGGCTCCAGGCGAGGTTGTCGTTGATAAAGAAGCGGGAGGCGCGGCGTCCTTGAACCCACGTGTTATCCAATCCTCCGACCGTCGTGAACGGAGCATTCGCGCTGCCTTGTAAAACGATGGGAAACGCAGAAAGAGTCTTTTGAAAATCCGCCGGCCCGAATAAGCTCTCGTACCATGAAAATGCCGGGTTGAAGTAGTTCACAACATTCTGCGAGAAAACGTGCGTATAGCCCGCTGCAAATGAGTAGAGCGGTTGAGGGGATACGGAGTCGAATATCGCATTGATAGGATCGGTATAGGCAGCCTGAACGCCCGTGTCGGTCTGAAAGCGATACCAGGTGATGTCCCGCTCACGAATGTTGTAGTCCATTCGAACCGTCTGAACCTGTTCGTGATCATCGATGGAATGCGCGACGCTCTGGCTCTTTGCGCAGCCGTCCCCGCCGGTTCCAAGCGGACATCCCAGGATCGCTCGGGGCGCACCGCTTGTATTTCCGTACAGCGAAAACATCTTTTGATAAAAAGGGACCAAGGCGGGCTCCGCCGGATAACACGATCCGGCCGCGCAGCCGGTTGTTTGACCCAGCGGGAGTTGCTGCAACACATAATTCTGAAACGCCGGGGTTGGAACGATAGTGGCCGTGACGATGGGCAGCGCAATCCGGACCCACTCGCTGTCGAAAAAGAAGAACAGCTTGTCATGGAGAATAGGGCCGCCCACGCTGCCTCCAAAATGATTCACCGTGGAGCGCGGTTTATGATTCCCCGGAGTCGCGTTCGTGAAAAAGTCCGCTGCATTCAGTATCGAACCGTTCCAAATCTCATACAAGTTCCCGTGAAACTGGTTCGAACCTGACTTGGTAACGTAGTTGACCTGGGACGCTCCATACCGCCCCTCATCAACCGCGTAGGAAAGCGTATTAACCGTGACTTCCGATATCGAATTCAGCCCGAGCACGAGGTTTGTCGAAAGTCCGCTGTTCAGATTGGTCAGCGGATCGTTCGTTTCCAAGCCATCTACGATGTAACCATTCGAAAGTGCGGGCAGCCCGTTGAATTCCACGTTGCCATACCCGTTCGTGCCGCCAACAAAATCATTGCTGCTGCCTGCCGTGTTGATGAGCGCGCCCGCGGCAAACTGAAGAGGGTAAGTTAAATCCCCGCCTGGATTGGGAAGGTCTTCCAGCGCGTGCGCATTGAGAGTCGTCGAAGTATTCGCATTCTCCGGGTTCAGAACCAGAGTCTCGCTGGTTACTTCAACGGTCTGCATGGACTGCGCGACTTGGAGCCTGAAATCGACGGTTTGCTTCTGGCCCAGGCTGGAAGATACACCTTCATTCTGCTGCGGCCCGAAGCCTGCTGCTTCCACCTTGACCGAATACAAGCCGGGCTTCAGTTGTGGGAAGTTGAACCGGCCCGAACTATCCGTCGTCGCGCTGCGCTTCAGCGCAGTCTCTTTATTCGTCGCCGTCACCGATGCGCCGGGCACTCCCGCGCCGCTCGCATCGCTCACCTGGCCGATGATCGCACTGGTAGTTTCACCTTGTGGAAAAGCTGCTTCCGGCAACAGAAAAAACAGTGATCCGGCAAATAGGGACATCGTCACAGTCGACCGCATGATTGCAGTCGCCCGTTCCATTCCATTCGCCGCGCCTCTCATCGAGTTAACGTTAGTTAAGTATCTTAATTAATGCAAGTAAATATAGTAAGGCAAACTTGGCTCTAGTTAACCCTGGAGAAAGATGAATTCGCCAAATTGTCTCGGCATTACCCACGGGCGTACTGGAAGAGTTCCCTGAACGTTGCGCCAGTTTCGAGTAACTTGGCGAACTGCTGGGGCAACACGGGCCGGCTGAGATAGCATCCCTGCGCTTCGTCGCATTGGTGACCTTGAAGAAATGCCAGCTCTTCTCGCGTTTCCACGCCCTCCGCAATCACCCGCAGCTTCAGGCTTCGGCCCATGCTGATAATCGCCGTCACGATGGCCGTGTCGGGAGCACTGGTGGTCTGGCGGACAAACGACTGGTCGATCTTGAGGGCATCGATCGGAAATTTTCTCAGATAGCTCAAGCTGGCGTAACCCGTGCCAAAATCATCCACCGCCACCCGCACACCTCTCGCTCTCAGGGCCTTGAGGATGGATTCCGTGGACGCCGCACCCTTCATCAGAACGCTTTCAGTCAGCTCCAGCTCCAGGGATCCTGGATCCAACCCCGTGTCTTTGAGGATTGCGAATACACCCTCCACAAAGTGCTCGTCTCGGAACTCCATCGCGGATATGTTCACCCCCATGGTGCCCAGGGGCAAGCCTGCATCTGTCCAGGCCTGCGCTTGCTTGCACGCTTCCCGAAGAACCCAGTTGCCGATCGGCAGAATGAGGCCGCATTCTTCCGCGATGGGGATAAACTGTCGCGGGGGGACCGGCCCGCGAATGGGATGCGTCCAGCGTATCAATGCTTCCGCGCCGGTAATCACTCCTGTTCTCAGATTGATCTTCGGCTGGTAGTTCAGCGCGAATTCCCCCCGTTCCAGGGCGCGCCGCAGGCTCTCCTCGAGGGATTGCCGTTCCACGGCCCGGACATTCATCGCCGGCTTGAAAAACTGATAGCCCTGACGCCCATTTTCCTTTGCCTGGTACATCGCCGTGTCCGCATTCTTGATGAGCGTCTCCGCGTCCTGGCCGTCGTCGGGGTAGACGCTCACGCCAATGCTTGTGGTGACGTGGAGATCGTGCTGGTCGATGAAATGAGTCTCTGCCACCGCCCGCAGCATTCTTCCCGCGGTGATGGCCGCATCTTCCGGCTGTTCCACGTCTGAAAGGAGTACGACGAATTCATCGCCTCCCTGCCGGCTCACCGTGTCCGTGTCGCGCACGCAATCCACCAGCCGTTCTGAGATGGATTGAAGAAGTTTGTCGCCGGTTGGATGCCCCAGGGAATCGTTGATGCGTTTGAAGCCATTCAAATCCAGGAACAACACCGCGACTTTCTTCGTGTGCCGCTGCGCAAAAGCGATCGCCTGGCCGAGCCGGTCGTTCAAAAGCAATCGATTGGGCAAACCGGTCAGAAAGTCGTGCTGGGCCGAATGGACTATCTCCAAGGCCATCGCCCGGGCCGCGCTCACGTCTCGGAAAACGATCACCGCTCCCGTAGCCTGCCCTTGACGGCCGTGGATGGGGGCAACTGAGTGTTCGATCGGAATTTCAAATCCGTCACGCCGGATGAGGATGCAGTTCAACGGCAAGTGCATGGTTCGGTCTTGCCCCACTGCTATGCCCATCGGATTCGGGGTGGTCTCGCGGCTCGCGGGGTCCGAGGATCCGGAAAACGTCGGCCAGGGGCCGGCCTCCCGCTTCTTGCCACGACCAGCCCGTCATTTTTTCCGCGATGAGATTGAGGAAGGTGATTTTTCCCGTGATGTCCGTGCAAACAACCGCGTCGCCGATGGAGTTGAGCGTCACTTGCGCGCGCTCCTTCTCCACGAACAACGCCTCTTCCATGGCCTTGCGCTCAATGGCATATCGCAGGGCTCGCAGTAGCCCACGCGCCTCAATTTGGCCTTTAATGAGATGGTCTTGCGCGCCTTCTTGCAGGGCTTGTTTGGCCAGTGACTCATCGTCCAAGCCCGTCAGCACCACCAAGGAGACATGGGGCGCGGCGGCGTGGGCGCGCCGTACCGCTCCCAGTCCTTGCGCATCGGGTAACCCCAGGTCGAGCAGGATGATGTCAACATTGCACAAGGCAAGATGCTTCTCGGCATCGCTCATGCACTCCACGTGCGTCAATTCCGTCTGATGCGCGCCCTGCTCCTTGAGCATCTCGCCGAGCAGACGCGCATCTCCCGCGTTATCCTCAACCAGGAGCACGCAGAGTGCTTTTTCTTTCATGAGCGTGCTTCCCGCGGCACCTTGACGACGGAAAGCCAGAGATTGTTGATGCTTTTCACGACTTTGAGGAACCCACCGAGGTCCGCTGGCTTTCAAGCGGATGCGAGCACAAGTTGCACGCGCCAACTTGACAGGACCCTCGTCTTCATCTCACGCCACGTTAGAAAGGAGTTCAAATCCGGAAACGGCCCTGAAGGCTGAAAGAGGGCAGCCCATAGCCGCGTACCGGTTTTTTTGGAAGGGAATTTAACTCTATACCATCGTCACGTGAGGTCAAGCTGGGTTCACAGGCAGTTGTCGAATAGACCACAAGCGGAGCACTCTTACAGTGAACGGTCTCAGATACAGTTGCCTAACTGAGCGGGGCGTGCCTTTCGGTTACGTATGCCTCTAGAAGAATGTTGGCGAGCCGTGGAGGACTCGAACCTCCAACTTTTTGAGCAACCACGAGCGCGCCCTTTGCATCCACAATAGTTGTTGCCCTCATCTCAGCCCTCCTGAGGGAATTTGTGAAGCGGTATCGATCTGCTCTCTGACAGCGCGAAAAATATTCGGGGATATTTCCTGGAGAAAGATCACATGAAAATGCGCGGACGATGCGGAGACCTTTCTTTGAAATCAGAAATCCGGCGGATTGCCGGCATTGCATTCCTGGCACTCGCTCTTCCTTTTCCTGCACCCGCGTCTCTGGGCGGCGATATGACATCGGTGCAGGCCGATCAGATGCGAATGCAGGGAACGCTGCGGAGCACGAACACTCAGGCGTACACCGTTCACGAGATTCAAGCGCCGAACGGGGTGGCCGTCAGGGAATTTGTTTCGCCTGCGGGAAAGGTCTTTGGCGTCGCCTGGCAGGGGACTACGCATCCGGACCTGCGCCAGGTCTTGGGTGCGTACTTTGACCAGTTTACGCAAGCGGTGCAGGCCGAGAGATCCCGGCATCCCGGCCATGGCCCGCTGTCGATCCAAACGCCCGGGCTTGTGGTGCAATTGGGCGGGCATATGCGGGCCTTCGCCGGGAAAGCCTATGTCCCTCAGATGATGCCGGCGGGAGTTCGTGCGGAGGAGATCCGATGAGGCGAGACACCGTGCGTGGATTCCTTGCCTTGACGCTGATCGCAGTCCTGGGATCAATTGTGGGATGCGGCGGCGGCACATCAAGCTCCCGCGGGAATCCTCCGCCCCCCGGCTCAAACGTGCAACCGATTACCGTCAACGCTGGGCCTGCTGCTTCCCTTGGCTCCAACTTTAACAGTGTTAACGTCGCATTCACCAGCGTCACCATTTGCGTTCCTGGGAGTACCAAGAAGTGTCAGATAATCGACGGTATTCTGGTAGACACCGGCTCAACAGGGTTCAGGGTTTTGTCTTCCGCGCTGACGCTGACGTTGCCGCAGCAGACCGATTCCAGCAACAATCCGATCGCCGAATGTCTTCCGTTCGTATCGAGCACCGTCTGGGGATCCGTGAGGACGGCGGATTTGACGATCACGGGTGAAACGGCAAGCTCGCTCCCGATACATGTGATCGGGGATCCGAATTTTCCAACCATTCCGAGCGCTTGCACGATCTTTGGCCCTCCTCAGGATGACCTGGCCAGCTTCGGCGCCAACGGCATTCTGGGAATCGGCGTCTTCGCCCAGGATTGCGGCGGCGGCTGCACGATGAGCGGTGCATCCAACCCCGGCCTCTATTACACGTGTCCTTCCACGGGGTGCGTCGTGACCACTGAAAGCGTGGTGAAACAATCGCAAAATCCGGTGATTTTGTTCGCCGGCGACAATAACGGCTCGCTCATTGTGTTGCCTTCCGTTTCGGCTCCTGAGGCCTCGGTCAGCGGCTCGCTGATTTTTGGCATTGGCACGCGATCGAACAACGGACTCGGGAACGCCACCGTGCTTACCGTAGATCCCTCGTTCGGAAATTTCTCGACCACTTTCAACGGGCAAACCTTTACCGACGCAGGCTTCATCGACGCCGGGTCGGCCGGCATTTTCTTCCTGGATAGCAGGACCACGGGAATTCCGGATTGCAACGACGTTCCGTCCTTCTATTGCCCGCCGTCCATCATAAAGAATCTTATGGCAACCAACGTGGGAACGAATGGCGCGAACGTACCCGTCAGTTTCGACGTGGACAACGCCGATTCGCTGCTCTCGAATGTGAATAACTCCGCGATTCCCAATCTGGGCGGCCCGTTCTCTGGATTTTTCGACTTTGGGCTGCCATTCTTCTTCGGGCGCACGGTGTTCACGGCGATCGAGGAGAGGAACACGCCGGCCGGTACAGGGCCCTATCAAGCGTACTAATCACCAAGCGGCAGAATTCTAAAATTCCTCGTGCGATTCTGCTTCTGCAAGCTCTTGGTTGTATCTCTTCGCCCCCCGTGCGAGTGATTTTGGTTTGCCAAAGATTCCGATGGGAATAGAATGCGACCTAGATGAGGTCGCCCACCTGAACCCTTCTGAACGGCATCGCGCGCAACGTTTCCCCTTCGTTGCTGGGATTCAAGTCACGGACGTCGTGACGGAAAAGCAGCTTGCCGCGCACACCGAGGACTTGAGCGTGTTCGGATGTTTTGTTGAGACCACTGCTCCGTTCCCAGCCGGAACAAAGGTCAGACTGCGAATTTCGCACGCGGGCGTGAACTTCATGGCCCAAGGCAAGGTAGCCTATGCGCGAAACGACGGCGGGATGGGGATCGCGTTCACTTCGATTGAGCCAAGCAGCCTGCCGATCTTGGACGCTTGGCTTTCCGACCTGAGAAAGTAGCGGCGATGGCGGCGTCGCGAGGCGAGTCCTCGGTTTTTTGTCTCGGAGAATTCCGAAGAGGCTAAGTTGTTGAAAAGATGTGGTGAGCCGCGGAGGACTCGAACCTCCAACCCGCTGATTAAGAGTCAGCTGCTCTACCATTGAGCTAGCGGCCCAGCAAAACGTCAATTCTAACACGAGACAAGAAGTGCCACGAAGCGCGGCGGTCCAGGGCCGCCGCTGCCCCGGACCGCTGCGCGGAACATGGATTGCGACCCACGCATCCAAAAAACCGCCACCGCAAACCAGGAAACGCAATTCAGCGGCGCAAGGTGGCGGCTATTTCCTTTGCCACCCGTCGCGCGCGGACCACGTCGCCCGGGCCGAACGAAATCGCTGCGACGCGTGCGTGCCCGCCACCGCCATACTTCTCGCACAACGACGCGAGATTGATGTCCGGCGGAATCTCCTTCCAGGGGCTCGTTCCGACAGAGACTTTCGCGCGCGTGGGCGAAGCGCTTACGCCGACTGAATACACCGCGTCGGGATTCAGATAGTACGGAATGAACTTGTTGTAGCCCTCGAGATCGAGGTCGCTCACGTCGAAATAGATGACGCCGCCGCGCGAATCGACGCGCTCGCGCAGAATATCCACTGAGCGGCGATGCCGTTCGAGCAAAGGCCCCAGATGTTTCTTCACGGCGGGCAGCTCGACCATTTCCCGCAGCGAACGTACAGCCAAATCGGGGATCAAGCGAGGCACCAGGTCGTACTCCGGCGCCGCTTCGATCACCAGAGCCAGTTGGGTCGCGGGCTCCGTAAGGCCCACGGCGTCCTCGGGCGAGGCGAACTGCGCGCCGTCAATGATATCAGCCCATTTGATCAACTCCGCGAGCGGGGTGGCGTCGAAGCCGAATTTCTGCGAAGCGATGGTGGCGAGGAATTTCGTGCAGGACTTGAATGTGGGATCGTAGAATTTTTTTCCGGAATGATCGTGCTGGAAATGGACCGCGTCCTCGGGCTTCAGAAACGCGCTCTGGTGATGGTCGAACCACCAGGTAAGCTGCGGCGAGCTCGAATACTTGAAGTCCACGATGGCGTTTTCATCGCCATCGAAAATGCCGTCCGCGAAGGGATGCGAGGCCTTGTGCGTCATCCCGGTGTAAAGAAATTCCGCGTCGGGATGGATGCGTTCGCGATGGAAGCGCGAAAACACGGCGGCGGAGGAAGCGCCGTCGAAGCACTTGTCGTGGAAACAAACGCGAACCTTCACTTCGTTCCCTCCTGCCGACCGCGGACCTGCGGGACGGCGTGCTGCGTACAGGGAAAGCCAATAAAGATGGACGTTAGCCGTTTGGTTGTCAAGGCCGAAGGCAGCGTGGGGAGTCCCTGCCACTGAGGCTCTAAGACACGAAGAATAGGCCAGGCTGGGCGGCGTCTGATCCCCCAGGCTCGACTCGCGGTCGACACACTGGGAGGCGACTGATCCCCCAGGCTCCCCTCGCCGGGGACCTGGGAGGCCACGTTTCGACGGATCGGCGTTCTTGTTGCGATTAGAAAAAATGATGTCCTTTGTTTTAAGGAGCTTAACGAGGTGTCTAATAATGGAATGTTGCGATTAGAGATTAGAGGTTCGATGTTGGAAGTTAGAGGTAGGACTTCTGCCACAGAGACACGGAGGCAGAGTAGCTCCGTTGGCCGCACTCGATCAAGTCAGTAATATGAGCATGCTCATTTTTCTATTGACATGAGTTTAGGGATGTGCGACATTTTGTGAGCACGCTCATATTAATGAAAGGGCTCTCGGATGAGAGTGAGTATCCAGACCAAAGTTGCCACGCGACAGCGGATCCTGGAAGTTGCGGCTTGGCTATTCGCCAAGGACGGCTGGGAGAACGCTACCACGCGCAGCATAGCAATGGAGGCCGACATTGCGACCGGCACGCTGTTCAATTATTTCTCCACCAAAGAGGCCATTGCGGCCACCCTTATCTCTCAAGCGCTGGCCGAGGCCAAGGAAGAGTTCAGCGCGCGGCGGCGCGGCGAAGAGTCGCTGGAGGAGGATCTGTTTTCGTTTATCTGGACTGGCTTGAGGCACCTACAGCCTTCGAGGAAGTTCCTCGAGTCGGCTGTGGAAGTCGTTTTAAGCCCCCTGGTCCGGTCTTCGCCCGAGCATCCCGGGGACTCGATCCGCACGGAACATCTGGAGTTAGTCGAACAGTTGATCGTAGGCCACGGAGTCGTGGGGCCCCTGCCGGCAGTAACGATGCAGCTTTACTGGACATTGTACTTGGGCGTTCTGGCCTATTGGGCTGCGGACACATCGCCGCACGAGGAGGACACGCTGGCTCTCCTGGACCAATCTTTAAAGCTTTTCGTCGCCTCCCTGCGCCGCAAGGCATCCCCTGATGCCGGCCCGCTGGGAACAAAGGAGACTATCGATGAACCCAAAGGTGAGTGACCTGATATCAGCGATTTCGGAAGAGAGCGAGACTTCGAGCGTGAACGATCTGTCCCAGGAAAACCTGAAGGGGCTTTTGGCTGAGCTCTCCCGGAGAAGCGTTCCGGTCAGCTTGCTCCACCGGGTGTGGTCTCTGGGTGAGCTATCGGGACAAGTTGCGCTGGCGTATTCGCGCGCTCTGGGTGCGCCAGTGGCTTGCGAGCGCCGAGGCGAACGAGCGCGCGGAGATTGAAACGAACTTGCGAGTAGCGCTGAAGATATTCCACCGGCTTGCCTACCTTCGGGGCGCAATGATGAAGGTGGGGCAAACCTTTGGGAGCTTCCCAGATATCGTGCCTGCACAATTCGTTGAAACCCTGGACAAGCTGCACTTCGAAGCTCCTCCGATGCATTTTTCTCTCTTGCGCGAGTTGGTACGCAACGAATTGGGTAAAGACCCGGAGGACGTGTTCGCCAGTTTCGAGACCCGAGCCTTCGCCGCGGCGTCGCTCGGACAGGTGCATTTGGCACGGCTGAAATCGGGCGAAGAAGTAGCGGTAAAGATTCAATACCCGGGAATTGCGCGGACCATTGATGCGGACATGCGGAACTTGGGCGCTCTGCTGTTCCCGTTGCGCCTGAGCAAAGACTGGGAATACGTGCATCGCCAATTCGAAGAAATCCATCGGATGCTTCAACAGGAAGTCGACTACGAACGCGAGGCGAAATCTCTTCGCCGTGCTCTCTCTTTTTAAACCGGCGGAGGGCATCGTGGTGCCGCAGGTATATGAGGAGTTCTCCACAAAGCGCGTTCTGACGATGCAATACCTTCCCGGAGCGCACATGGATGGTTTCTTGGCGGCGAATCCTTCGCAGGAACTGCGGAACGCGTTCGGAACGAAGATGTACCTTTCAAGTTTTCGCCTGTATTACTCGCGCATGAACTACGCGGACCCGCATTCGGGCAATTACCTGTTCATGGACGACGGCCGGCTGGGATTGATTGATTTTGGCTGCGTTCAAAACTACGGCGACGAAGAGTGCGAACTTATCCGGTTGTCTGAGGAGAGCACGTGGGGCGGCCCCGAAATGGTTCGCGAGGTGCTGCGGCGCGGCGCCTACATGACTGACGAAGATTTCGCCAACGAAGAGCACTTGGCATTGATGAAGGAATCGCACGACTGGACGTGCGAGCCAATCAGGCACGAGGGTCCCTTCGATTTCGGAAACATCGAACACTTGCAGCGAGGAATGCACTGGTTCGTTGGTCTGACACGCAAGCGCTACACGCGATCCCATCCGACCTATGTCTATTTCAACCGCAGCGTATTCGGCCTGCGCGCACTGCTTTACCGCCTGCGTGCGCAAGTGGACGTGCAGGCGCTCCACCGCCGGGAAGCACAGGGATGGATGGGTAGGCCGCCGAGCGCGTAGGCAGCACCAGATTCGGCATGACTGCTAACGTCGGAATTGCTGAACCCTAAGGCAAGAAAGAGTGAGAAAAGGAGAATGATATGAAAACGAGCAGCCTCACTTGGATTATCACGCTTGCGGTCTTGGCTGCGCTGGCGTTGCCGGTTCGGCTGACTGCGCAGGAACAGAAGGAACAAAAGACAGGGCACCGTCACTACCAGCTCGTCGACGTAGGTACCTTCGGCGGGCCCAACAGCAGCTATGTTATAGGCCCACCAGTGTCCAGGCTCCTGAACAACAGTGGGGCGGCGGTGGGTGGGGCCGATACTTCGACCCCCGATCCCTCATGCATTAACTTCAACTTCGATTGCTTTCTCTCCTATGGGTTCAAGTGGCGGGATGGCGTCGCTCACAAATTGGGCGCGCTACCGGGCTTTAACAGCAGCTTTGCTCTCTGGGTGAGCGATAACGGGCTGGTCGCTGGAATATCCGAAAACGGTATTGATCCCCTGACTGGCGGTCTGGCTCTTGAAGCAATACTTTGGGGGGAGGACGGTTCCATCAACGATCTGGGCACGTTGGGGGGAAACCAAAGCGGAGCGAACTTTGTCAACAACTCGGGCCAAGTGGCCGGAGCGGCTCTGAATGCGATTCCCGACCTTTACTCAGGCTTTTTCTTCCTCCCCGGAGCAACACAAGTGCATGCATTTCTCTGGACCAATTCCAAGGGCATGCAGGATTTGGGCACTCTCGGCGGCACCGACAGCTCTGCTCTCTTCATTAACGAGCGCGGACAGATCGCCGGGTGGTCGTTCACCAACACGACGCCTAATTCTGCCATGACCGCGTGCGGATTCTCTGTGGCGAACGTCCCAACCGAGGATCCGTTCATCTGGATGAACGGCAAAATGACTGATCTGGGGTCGCTTGGAGGCACATGCGGCCAAGCGAATGATCTAAACAATCGAGGTCAGGTGGCCGGCTTCTCGGATCTGGCGGAAGATTCTACCGAGCATCCCTTCCTTTGGAGTGAAGGCGAAGGAATGAAAGACCTGGGCACACTCGGAGGGACTTTTGGACACGCTGACTCCCTCAACGATGCCGGAGAGGTTGTAGGCACTGCCACGACGACAGGTGATCTATTCGGCCGTGCGTTTCTTTGGCGCAAAGGCGTAATGACTAATCTGGGTACTCTGGGCACAGACCCGGACAGTGAGGCTTTCAGCGTCAATCTGCAAGGCCAGATCGTGGGCGGCACGGGAATTTTCGGGGTTGTCGATCACAGTGCATTCCTTTGGGGGCGCGGCGGACCTATGGTTGACTTGAACACTCTGGTGCCACCTAACCCGAATCTACAACTGACGCTCGCGCTTTACATCAACGACCGTGGAGAGATTGCTGCCCTAGGAACCTTTTCCAGCGGAGACCGCCATGCGTTCGTTCTGATTCCGTGCGACGAGAATCACGCAGGCGTTGAGGGCTGCGACTTCGACACTGTTGACGCGGAGACCGCGGCGCAAGAGAGTCCAGCACAAACCACTGCAGCGTCAGCGGCATCGAGTTTCGCCAAGTTGACCCCGGCCGAGAGAATAACTCGATTCCGTTCCATGATGGCGAATCGCAATCGGCGGTTCGGAACCACGCCACCGAAATAGCCTCGACAGCGACGCTGCTCGGCGGCGGGAAAGTACTTGTGGCGGTGGGGATCGACATGACGATCGTCGCAGTCGGCGTGACGAACACAGCAGCGGTCAGATTCCCGGCCCGCGAGCAGACACTAGAAGCTATTGCACAACCCTCCGTAAGACGATCATGATGCAAGCGATATGAAAGAACGCCCGGTAGATTTGGAGCGAGCGGTCGTAGCGCACCACCAGACGCCGGAAGTTTCCCAGCCATCCAATGGTGCGTTCGACGATCCAGCGTCGCCGATACCGCCGCAACGCTCGACCGTCTTGCGTGGCGGGCCGAACGCGATTCTTCTTATGCGGACAGATCAGTTCGATGCCCCGCCGTCGCAACCGCTTTCGCAACGGATCGCTGTCGTAGGCTTTGTCGGCGATCACCCGCACCGGTTTTTGCCGCGGACGGCCCGCACGATGATGTCGACCTACGCGGATCCTCGCGAGCGTTTCTTCCGCGAGCCGGACTTCCGCCGGGGATGCAGAACAAAGGTGGTCTCCCAGAGGAACACCCGCGCCGTCGACCACCACCATCCACTTCGTCCCCTTGCCCCGCTTGGTTTTTCCGACTCCGTCGCCCCTTTTTTCGCTGGAGCAAAACTGCCGTCCAGAAACGATTCGCTCCACTTCAGCTGCTGGCGCTCGTTCAACTCGCTAAGGAACGCGCGCCAGATCGCCAGCCAGACGCCCTGCTTGTCCCAATCCCGCAGCCGCCGCCAGCACGTGGAAGGATGCGGATACTTCTCCGGCAGATCCTGCCAACGAGCACCGCTGCGGAGAATCCACAGAATCCCTTCCAGGACACGACGGTTTTCGATCCACGGACGGCCACCGTGGCGCTGGTGGGGCGGTTTGGGAAGCAAGGGCGCGATTTTCTGCCACTGCGCTTCGGTCAGCAACGGACCGGACCGCGCCATCGACCCTCCTTCGGCGCTGCTGACCTTGCTTATCCCTCATTTCACAAAACTCAACCACAGTCATTTCAGAGGCTTGTCCCAGGTTGTGCAACAGCTTCTAGGAGAATAGTTCCGCTAAAGCGCCGTAGCGTTACGGATTGCGGCCGGATCGCCGGCAACTTTTCCCTGACCCGGTCATGGAAGAGTTGCGCGTAACTCAGGAAAAACTCAGAAACAGTCCTGAACTGTTCAGCAAGCTAGTGTGGAGCGTCTGGCTTTGCAGGCTGCCACAACTCGATCGGATTCCCCTCGGGGTCATGCACGCGGGCAAACCGGCCGGTGGGATCGGGCGGGTAAATCTTGACTTCGATTCCTGCGGCTTGTAACTGGGCCGCCATTTTGTCGAGATCGCGGACTCGAAAGTTCAGCATCCAGACCTTTTGGGCATCCCCGAAATATTTGCTCGTCTCAGGAAAAGGTGCGAAAGCAGTTGGTCCTGTCTCTTGCTGCCAAACGGAATCCTCTTTGCTCGTTGGTAGGGGCGAGACTCCCAGATGCTGCTGGTACCAAAGCGCCAACGCTTTCGGATCTTTGGCTCGAAAGAAGAATCCTCCGATTCCGGTCACTTTTTCGATTTCCGTTCCTCCAGCGATCCCATCACGAACAGCGGCCCCCGCAGGCGGAGGGGAGACCTTTGGCTGTGTAGCTGCCTGCGCAGCGATGCCGAGTTGGTTCCGGCTCCAGATGAAGTTCGACCCGAAAGCAAATGAAAGGGTTCGAAGCAGATGACGTCTTGAAACGCATCCCATTCTCCTTTTGAGAGGAGCCCGACTCCGTCACGATACTCGCGGAAACGTGATTCTGGAAGCGCAAAATGAGGTTCTGGGCGAGTTGTCGGCGAATCGGAAGTAATCCGTTTCATCCCGTCCTGCGGCCCGCTGGCGGCCTTCCGCTGTTCCCTTCGCAGCCTGAAACTTGTCGCGCAGATTCTCGCAAGGTGACGAAAAACCGCACGTTTCGAAAGTTGTACAAAATTGAACAGTATTGCGAAACCGCAATCTCTAGTATCACGCATCCCGGATGCGCCGACGCACCTGAGCGGCGAATAGGAGTAGCCATGACAACCGATAAAACGGGCCAGAACAATCAATCCATGGTGGGTGAGCCTCGAGAGAAACGGCTGGACACATCCAATCAGAGTATTCTCAAAATCCTCGAAGAAAATGCGATGTGGTGGGAGCACGCTTCGCTTACATGCGAAAGGACCGCCGCTCATCTTTCATCCGGCGACAAAAAAGAAGAACTAGAATGGCTGCTGCTGAGCGCCGTATACCGCGAGCGCGCCGGGATGCACGCGCGTCTCATCATCCAATTGCTGGGGAAGGACGATTGGGACACGCCAAAGACGAGCGACTCGAGGTTTGCGCAGGAGCGGCTCTTGGCTTGAAGTTCGGAGTAACAACATCCCTTTCGAAAGAGTGAAGGAAGAATTCAACTTTTCCCCGGCGGCATGAGATCCTTCTCCGGCCACACCACGGCGAAAATCAGCGCCACTCCAATGCCGATGGATACTTCAGCGAACCGATGAAACGCGATTCGCCACGCAGGTTCCGCCCGCGGCAACAACAGCACAATCGCCAGCGCAATGCCCCCGAACCTGTAAGCGCTTCGGTCCGCGTGCGCCGCGGCGCAAATCAGTCCGAGGATGAACACGCTAGCACCGAATACCAGCACGTGCGGCCCGAAGTAACTCGCCACAATCGCGCCGACTATCGCTCCAAGCGCCGTTCCGACGAAACGCTGCCCGGAAACCTTGAGCGCCGCACCCAGCGATGACTGCGTGATCACCACGGTGGTGATGGGCGCCCAGTACGCTTCCGGCAGGCGGACCAACCTCGCGGCCAGCAAGGAAGACACAACCGCCACGGCCGTCCGCGCGGAATGCACCACGACCGGCCACCCCTTCCACGCGATTACCTTGCTCGCCATATCCTCATCCCCTCATTTCAGACAACCAGGAGTGACAATGCGAGGGCCAGAATCAGCGCTAGGAGGTTTTGCCGAAGAGGCTGTCGGCGATGTCAGCAGCGACGGGAACGCGGAAGCGCTCGCCTTGATAAGCCTTGATCATCAACACGATCCAGAGAATGGTGGCGACGAGACCGATAAACGGAACGAGAAGGAAATGGAGGCCCCAGACAGCAAAACCGGCAAAGATGCCGATCATTTGAATGATTTGGAGCGCGCCAAAAACCACGATGGATTGCCTGGCATGGAATTGCACGGAGGGACGCTTATCAATCAAGAAGAAAATGAGACCGGTCACCCAGCCAAGCAGATAGCAAAGCATGCCGGCAACGTTTTCAGCAATTCCAGTCTGCGTGGCCACGATAGGACCTCCTGAGGGTGGAATTGAGCCCGGAAGGGTTTGGGGAGCACCGCAGGCGGGACAGAACCCCGCGTTATCCGCGACAGCCGCCCCGCATTTCGTGCAATGCGCCATGTGTGTTCCCTCCGCGAGGCCTTTGTTCCAGGAAGCAGGCGCAGCCTAACAGACGAGCCGTATTCCGGCAAGTTTTGCGTTTGGCCTCCGGAGATTCCAGGGGTTTATTGAAGGACCGGGACAAAGGCCGGGCAGGAACTCGCGATGTTATTGGGCAAGACCATTATTGGACAAAGAGGAGGTCTGCACATCGGCCATCTACACCGGCCACCCTCGTTATTGCTGAAATGGCAACGACCTGATTGAAAAAGAGGCACGCGGAGTTTTATGCGTGCTATAGAAATAGGTGACCCCTCTCGTCCTCGAGAACTCCTCGCTGCTGGGCAGAAATACCGGAGAGAGCGCAAGAGCAAAATGAAGAGAAAGCGGTTGGGGGAAGTCCTCCGAGAGCGCGGTCATGTCTCCGCTGCCGAACTGAACAAGGCCCTTCAGGACCAGCAGGGGAAGCTCGTTCATTTGGGAGAGTTGCTCTTGCAGCGCGACCTGGTTTCGAAGAGCGACCTTGCTTCGGCGCTGGCGGAGGTGTCGCAGATTCCTTACTTCGATTGCTCTTCCGTCCAAATCCACCCTGAGATCCTGAGACTCATACCCGCTCCGATGGCGAGGCGGTGCAGCGCCTTGGCGATACGCGAGGAAGGAGCGAAGCTGCTGGTCGCGATGGCCGAGCCGCAGAACCTGCATATCCTCGACGAGCTGCGCTTCAAGACAGGAATGGAAATCCTGCCGCGGCTGGCGTTCCGCCAGGAAGTGAATGAGGCCATCGAGCGAAGTTACGGATTGTTGGCCGCCGAAGCACCGAGCGTGGTCGAACCCGAGAAAGCCACCGTGGATTCGACCCATCCAGTTCGTGTCCTCCAGCTCCCAGGAACGCAACGTGGAAGCCATGCGCGAAATGCAGTCGGAACTGGCGGCGAAGTCGCGCACGACGCCGGCGGTGCTGGTGGTAGCGTCCATGATCCGCGCCGCGGCGGAAAAAGGGGCGAGCGACATCCACATCGAGCCCCATGCCACGGAAACGGCCATTCGCTTTCGCGTGGACGGCACGCTGCGCGATCACCGGCGCATTCCCAGGAACTTGCAGAATTCGGTGGCGTCGCGCATCAAGATTTTATCGGACATGGATATCGCCGAACGCCGAGCGCCCCAGGACGGCCGTTTTCTCGTAAAAATCGGGGAGCGCAAAATCGATCTGCGCGTGTCCACGCTGCCGACGCAATACGGCGAAACGGTGGTGATGCGCCTGCTCGAAGGCAATGCTCCGTTGCAACCCTTCTCCGGGCTCGGATTCCCGGCGCGGATGGCTGAGAAACTCAAGCAAATGCTTTTCTATCCGCAGGGGATGATTCTGGTGACGGGGCCGACCGGTTCGGGCACGACCTTATACCCTTCGCTCAACGTCATTCGCAGGCCTTCGGTGAACATCATCACCGTCGAGGATCCCGTGGAATACGAACTTACCGGACTCAACCAGGTTCAAGTGAACACGAAGGCGGGACTCACTTTTGCCAACTCTCTGCGGTCCATCCTGCGGCAGGATCCCAATGTAATCATGGTCGGCGAAATCCGCGACAAGGAAACCGCGGAAATTGCCATCAAAGCAGCACAGACGGGCCACCTGGTCCTTTCCACGCTGCACACCAATGACAGTATTTCCGCGGTCACCCGCCTGGTCGACCTGGGCATTCCTGGATTTCAAATCGCGTCGTCGGTGACCGCGGTCGTTGCCCAGCGGCTGATTCGCCGCTTGTGCGCTTGCCGCAAGACCGTTCCGGCGACTCCCGATATGATCTCGCAGCTTCTGCTCGCCGGAATCAGCGATCCGCCGGCCGCTGAACGTGGCCAACGGATGCGAGCAATGCGACCTGACGGGATTCAAGGGGCGCATCGGGATCTATGAAATGCTTGTGTGCTGGACGATGCCATACGGTCGTGCATCCGGGAGAATTCACGGAGCGACGAAATCCGCGCGCTGGCTCGCCACAACGGCATGAAACTCATGCAGGAATACGCGCTCGAACACGTCCGCGAAGGACTCACCACGCTCGAGGAAGTTCAGCGCGTTGTGCCGTTCGCGCAGATCAGCAGCACGCGCTGTGCGGGATGCCAACGCGAGCTTTCGGCCGGGTTTCTGCTCTGCCCTTACTGCGGAAAGAAGAAAACCGCCGCCCGCAAGCCACGGAAGCCTACGCGGCGCTCGCTCGTTCCGCAGGAAACGGTGAACTGATGAGCCGAGGGCGCAACCAGAAGGACTGAGACACGGTCCGGTTCAGCAAGCGCGTGCACAGCTTGCGCGAAATCTCGATCAGTTACGAAGGCGACACGCAGGCCGTTCCGATTCGTCCGCCCGACGTCAGCACGCGCGGCATGTTCATCAACACGAGCCAGAAATTCCCCGAAGGCGCCGTGCTCAACCTGCGCTTCTGCCTGGACCTGTCGGGCGCGGAAGTTCAGGCGCGGGGCGAGGTGCGCTATTGCATTCCGAGCGTCGGCATTGGCGTCGAATTCATCGCCATGTCGCCAAAGGCGATTCGCGCGATTGAAAAAGAGATTGAGCTGGTGCGCGGCAAGCTCCCTCGCCGCCGTACCGCCCGAAAAAAGAAGTCCGCCCGACGCGCGTGAGGCGGCTGTTGACGCCTCGCTCTGTATCCAACCAGGGCAGTGTGGCGAGTTCCTGTAGGTATTCTGTACAATGGATTCCGCTGGCGGTCTTACTCCACCATGCGGAAGTGGCGGAATTGGCAGACGCGCAGGACTTAGGATCCTGTGGCCGAAAGGCCGTGGGGGTTCAACTCCCTCCTTCCGCACCAATCTCACAAAGAATCCGCGTGTGGTGCGGTTGACGTGGGCGATTCGATTCCCTATACTAGGTTTTCGGTTTGAAGCTCGCGCTGGCCGTCCTTCCCTGCCCTTCTTCTCAGACTCTGAACAACAAAGGCAGATTGGAACCAGGCTCCGCCCGTATGCTCTGCCGAACAATTTTCCATGACCGAAGCAGCCACATGCAAACGCGAGCTCGAGCTGGAAATTCCGGCCGAGAATGTGCAAAAGACCACGGAAAAGATCGCGCGCGATCTGGCGCGCGTTGCCCGCGTTCCCGGATTTCGTCCGGGCAAAGCGCCCGTGACCTTGATTCGCCGCCGGTTCGCCGAGGATATTCAGGGCGAAGTGGTGCAGTCGCTTGTGCCGGAATACCTTGAGAAGGCTCTCGACGAAAAGAAGCTAGTTCCGGTGACGCGGCCCGAAGTGGACAAGGTGGAATTCAAGGAAGGCGAACCCCTGAAGTTCCGCGCCGTGTTTGAAGTCCTTCCGGAATTCCAGCTGGGCGAGTACAAGAACCTCGAAGTCCACGTGGACGCGGTTGAAATCGGCGACGCGCAGGTGGACAAGACGATTGAAGAACTGCGAGAGCGCGCTGCAACATTTGTTCCCACCGAAGGTCGAGCAGCCAAAGACGGCGACTACGTTCTCATGAAGCTCACGGGGACGCCGGTGGGTGGCGGCGATCCGGTGCAGGCAGACAACATCCTTTGCCACATCGGCGTCGAGGAAACGCTGGAGAGCTTCACGGAAAACTTGCGCGGCGCTTCTTCCGGTGAGACAAAGCGATTCCGCGCAGTCTATCCCGAGGATTATCCCGATCCAAAGCTGGCAGGCAAGACGTATGACTACTCCGTAGAGGTTCAGGGCATCAAGGAAAAGAAGCTGCCCGAATTAAACGACGAATTCGCGAAGGATTCGATGGGCGAAGCCGGAGGCGTTGCGACGCTCGCCGAGCTCCGCAAGAAAATCCGGGAGAACCTCGACGCGGCCAAAGATCAGCAGCAATCGTCGCAGGCGCGCGAGAAGATTCTGGAGACGGTGGTGAAAGGGCACGACTTCCCCGTGCCGGAAGCCCTGGTGGAACAGCAGATGGACATCCGCCTGGAGCGCGTTGTGCGTTCGCTCGCTGCGCAGGGTGTGGATCCCCGGGCGGTGAATGTGGACTGGGTCTCGCTTCGCCGCGGGCAGCGCGAACGAGCCGTGAATGACGTCAAGGCCGAGTTGCTGCTCGACCGCATTGCAACCGCCGAATCAATTGACGCGACCGAAGAGGACGTCGAAAAAGAGATTGCCGCGCTGGCCGAACGTAGTGGCGAATCAGCCACAGCGATCCGTGCTCGCTTGACAAAGCAGGGAGCCCTCGATAGGATGAAATCGAAGTTGCGTAGCGACAAGGCAATCGATTGGCTCTACCGCAATTCCCGGATCGAGACGACAACCAAAGGTGAAAAGTAACTTCGGTTCGGGTTCCTCAGCGTGCAAGAATACTCCTGATGAGACAAACTGACGACGCAAGTCCGCGCGCAACAACTCTCGTTCCGATGGTCGTCGAGCAGACGAACCGCGGAGAACGAGCCTATGACATTTATTCCCGGCTGCTGAAGGACCACATCATCTTCATCGGCACGCCGATCGACGATCATGTGGCCAACCTGGTCACCGCCCAGTTGCTCTTCCTGGAATCCGAGGACCCGGACAAAGACATTTCGCTGTATATCAATTCACCGGGCGGCTCCATCTCGGCCGGAATGGCGATCTATGACACGATGCAATTTGTGCGCCCGGATGTGGTGACGTATTGCATCGGGCAGTCCGCTTCCATCGCGGCTTTGCTGCTGGCGGCCGGCACGCCCAAGAAGCGGTACGCTCTTCCCAATTCGCGCGTTCTGATCCACCAGCCTTGGATGTCCGGCCTTTCGGGCCAGGCCACGGACATTGACATTCACGCCAAAGAGATTCTGCGCACCCGGGCATCCATCAACAAGCTGCTGGCGGGCCATACGGGCCAAACGTTCGACAAGATTGAGAAGGACGTGGAGCGCGATTTCATCATGACCGCGGAACAAGCGAAGGCTTACGGCCTTGTGGATGAAATCATCTCGAAGCACCGTTAATTTCGTTAAGCGGCGTCTATTGGAACGGTGTGGGAAACGTTCCAAAGGGTTAGTAGCGGAAGCGATGAAACAAATTCTCCGCGCTGGCCTTTCGTCCTAGAATGGATTCAGGGTCAAAGGGGTGGCTTCCGATTCGAAGGGGACATAGCCGGTGAAACGGTTCACTCCAGAAGAGCCGTTACGCTGTTCCTTCTGCCATAAGACGCAGGAGCAGGTGGAGAAGCTCATCAGCTCTCCGTCGGAGTATCCGCGCTCTTATATCTGCAATGAATGTGTGGGCGTCTGCCAGCAGATTCTGGAAGACGAAAAGCGCGAGCAGGCCAGCCCGGCGAATCGCCGCCTGCCGCGGCCTCCCGAGATCAAGGCATTCCTCGATGGATACGTCATCGGGCAGGACAAGACAAAAAAGAAACTCGCGGTTGCGGTCTACAACCATTACAAGCGCATTTTCTTGAATCGCCAGCCCGGCGACGTGGAATTGACGAAGTCCAACATCCTGCTGATTGGGCCCACGGGCACGGGCAAGACACTTCTGGCGCAGACGCTCTCGCGCATGCTGGAGGTGCCCTTCGCCATCGTGGACGCGACGACGCTCACCGAAGCGGGATACGTCGGCGAAGACGTCGAGAACATCATCTTGAAGCTGCTGCAGGCCGCCGATGGGGACGTCCAAAAGGCGCAGCAAGGCATCATATACATAGACGAGATCGACAAGATTTCAAAGAAGGACGAAAACCCTTCCATTACCCGCGACGTTTCCGGGGAAGGCGTGCAGCAGGCGCTGCTGAAAATTCTGGAAGGCACGGTCGCCAATGTTCCACCGCAGGGCGGACGCAAGCATCCGCACCAGGAATTTACGCCGGTGGACACAACGAACATTTTGTTCATCTGCGGGGGAGCATTCGTCGGATTGGAAAAAATCATCGAACGTCGTGTGGGGCAGAAATCGCTCGGCTTCCATGCCGATGCGCAGCCCAGCACCGCGACGCGCCGGAACATCGAGGTGCTCGAACAGGCGCAGCCCACGGATTTGATCCGCTACGGGCTGATTCCGGAGTTCGTGGGCAGATTGCCGGTCGTGGGCGTGCTAAGCGATCTGGATAAGGCCGCCCTGGTGCGCATCCTTACCGAGCCGAAAAACGCGCTCGTGCGCCAGTACCAGCGCCTTTTCGAATTCGAAAACGTGCGCTTGCGGTTCACCGACGATGCTTTGGAAACCGTAGCGGAGCTGGCTTTGCAGCGCAAGGTCGGAGCGCGCGGTTTGCGCATGATTCTGGAAGATTTGATGCTCGAAATGATGTACCACTTGCCGGCCCAAAGGAAACTTCGCGACTTCGTCGTGACCGCCGACATGGTGAAGGGACGCGAAATCAATTGGAGCCTGCTGGAAAAGGCAGGCTAGGCAAAATTGGGACCAGGGGAATCGATGTTCAATAAGGAAAAACTCGAAGTGAAGCGCGTGCCGATGATGCCGGTGCGGGATATGGTCATTTTCCCGGAGATGATGCATCCCTTTATTGTAGGCCGCGAAGCATCGGTTCGCGCGCTGGAAGAAGCGCTGGCCGGCGATAAGAAGATTTTTCTGGTCACGCAGCACGACGCCTCCGTGGACGATCCGAAACCCGACGAAATCTTTCAGGTCGGCACGCTCGCGAACATCGTGCAGAGCGTGAAGCTGCCCGACGGCAATATCAAGGTATTGGTGGAAGGAACCGAGCGCGCCAAGATTGTCCAGGTGACAAGCGAGGAAGGATTCTTCCGCGCGACGATTCGGGTTGTCCCGGCAAAGAGCGAGCCTTCGCCGGAGCTTCAGCAGGCTTCGAGCCGCGTCACTTCCCTGTTCGAACAATACGTCAAGCTTTCGCAAAGTCTGAATTACGACACGATGATCGCCGCGGTGCGCGTCGAAGACGCCAACAAGCTTTCGGACGCGATCGCCGCGAACCTCCAGATCCCTGTGGAAGAAAAGCAGGAGATCCTCGAGCTCTTTGAGCCCCTCGAGCGCCTCAATCGCATCGGCGATGTTCTCGAAGCCGAGATCGAGAAGCTCAATGTGGACCGCTCGATCAACACGCGCGTGAAGCGGCAGATGGAGCGCGCTCAAAAAGAGTACTACCTCAACGAAAAGCTGAAGGCGATCCAGAAAGAGCTCGGCCGCGGCGAAGCGAATGAAATCGAGCAGCTCAAGAAAAAGATCGAGACTTCCGGCATGCCCGAAGGCCCGCAGGAAAAGGCCATGCAGGAGCTGAAACGGCTCGAGATGATGCCGCCCATGTCCGCCGAATCCACCGTCTCGCGGAACTATCTGGATTGGCTGCTGGCCGTGCCGTGGAAGAAGCGATCAAAGGAAATTCGCGACATTGCGCGCGCGGAAACAATTCTGTCCGAGGACCACTACGGCCTGGAAAAGATTAAAGAGCGCATCCTCGAATACCTCGCCGTTCGCCAGCTCGTGAAGAATCCGAAAGGTTCGATCCTCTGCTTCCTTGGGCCTCCCGGCGTGGGCAAGACGTCGCTTGCGATGTCGATCGGCCGCGCAACGGGACGCAAATTCGTGCGCGTGTCGCTCGGCGGCGTGCGTGATGAAGCCGAGATTCGCGGCCACCGCCGTACATACATTGGCGCATTGCCCGGCCAGATCATCCAGATGATGCGCAAAGCGGGCACGGTGAATCCTGTGTTCGTGCTCGACGAAGTGGACAAGATGTCCATGGATTTCCGGGGCGATCCTTCCGCGGCGCTCATGGAAGTTCTCGACCCCGAACTGAATCATTCTTTCACCGATCATTATCTCGACGTCGAGTACGATCTCTCGAAAGTCATGTTTATCTGCACGGCGAACGTCCTGCATACGATTCCGCAGCCTCTCCAGGATCGCATGGAGGTCCTGCGTCTCCCCGGCTACACCGAGCAGGAAAAGCATCAGATCGCGCAGCGGTTTCTGGTCCCCAAGCAGCGCGAAGCCACCGGGTTGACCAAGGAAAATGTAAATTTCACCGACGAGTCCGTTACGCACATCATCCGCTACTACACGCACGAAGCGGGCGTGCGCAATCTCGATCGCGAGCTTGCCAACGTCTGCCGCAAGGTGGCACGCAAGGTGGTGACCGACAAGAATTTCACGGCCGAGGTCACGCCCACGAACATCAACGACTATCTCGGCATCGTCAAGTTCCGCGATTTCTGGGCGGAGAAAAAGAACGAGGTCGGACTCGCGGTTGGCCTGGCCTGGACCGAAGTTGGCGGCCAGGTACTTTCGACGGAAGCGACCATTATGCAGGGCAAGGGCCGCCTGACTCTCACCGGCAAGCTCGGCGACGTCATGCAGGAATCGGCGCAGGCGGGTATGAGCTATGTTCGCTCGCGCGGTCACCTGTTCAGCTTGCCGAAGGACTTCTACCGTCATCTCGATATTCACGTCCATGTTCCCGAGGGTGCGATTCCGAAGGACGGTCCTTCGGCCGGGATCACCATCTGCACATCGCTCGTGAGCGCCCTGACACGTATTCCCGTCCGTTGCGACGTCTGCATGACTGGCGAGATTACGCTCCGCGGCAAAGTGCTCCCGATCGGCGGAGTGAAGGAAAAACTCCTGGCGGCGCACCGCCTTGGCCTGCGTGCCGTGATTCTTCCCAAGGACAATGAAAAAGATCTGGCGGATATCCCGCCGGAGATTCAAGCACAGCTGTCTATCCATTTTGTGGAATCAATGGATGAAGTCCTGCAAGTCGCGCTTGAGCGCCCGCTGCCAGTTCCGGCCATCCCGCCCGTCGGCGTGGAACCTAAGTTCGGCTCGGATGTCACGCAGGACAATGAATTGACCAATTGAAGCCCTTCGGTCTCCCCACATCCTGCTAAGCAGGCACGGCCCGCGACCGAAGGATTGAGATTTGTCTGTACCTATCCCGTTTTTGGAAGTCTGGACGCAACGGCTGGTTCGAACGCGGTGCCCGCCCGGGGTCCAATCACATAACAATCGCGCCTGAAAATTTACGGGCTTGAGAAGGAATGAACTCGATGAGTATTAGCCTTGCAGAACTGAAAGACAAGAACATTACGGACCTGGCGAAGATTGCGAAGGAATTGAACATCCCAGGGTCCTCGGGCATGCGCAAGCAGGAACTGATCTTCCAGATCCTCCGCGCCCAGACCGAAAAAAACGGCCTGATCTTCTCCGAAGGCGTGCTGGAATGCCTGCCCGACGGCTTTGGCTTCCTCCGCGCGCCGGAGTACAACTACTTGCCGGGCCCTGACGACATCTACGTTTCGCCGTCGCAGATCCGGAAATTCGATCTCCGCACGGGCGACACCGTTTCCGGGCAGGTCCGTCCGCCGAAGGACGGCGAACGCTACTTCGCGCTGATCAAGGTCGAGGCCGTCAATTTCGAGGATCCCGAAGTTGCCCGCAACAAGATCTTCTTCGACAACCTGACCCCGCTCTACCCGCAGGAGCGCATCCGCCTTGAAACCACGAAGGAGAATCTTACCGGGCGCGTCTTGGACATGCTCTGCCCGGTCGGCAAAGGCCAGCGCGGCCTGATCGTCGCGCCGCCGCGCACCGGCAAGACCATGATGTTGCAGTCCATCGCCAATTCCATTACGGCGAATCAACCTGAAATCGCGCTGATCGTGTTGCTGATCGACGAGCGCCCCGAGGAAGTCACGGACATGCAGCGCACCGTCAAGGGCGAGGTCATCAGCTCGACCTTCGATGAGCCTCCTCAGCGCCACATTCAGGTGGCGGAAATGGTCCTCGAGAAAGCAAAGCGCCTCGTCGAACACAAGCGCGACGTCGTGATCCTGCTTGACTCGCTCACGCGTCTTGGCCGCGCCTACAACGCCGTTACGCCGCCTTCCGGCAAGGTCCTCTCGGGCGGTATTGACGCCAACGCATTGCAGCGGCCGCGCCGCTTCTTTGCCGCCGCGCGAAATATCGAAGAAGGCGGCTCGCTTACAATCATGGCTACCGCCTTGATCGACACCGGCAGCCGCATGGACGACGTGATCTTCGAGGAATTCAAAGGCACGGGCAACATGGAAATCAATCTCGACCGCCGCCTGGTGGACAAGCGTGTCTTCCCCACCATTGACATCAATCGTTCCGGAACGCGAAAAGACGAGCTGCTGTTACCGCCGGATGAGTTGAACCGCATCTGGGTGCTGCGCAAGGTGCTCAGCCCGCTTTCCACCGTGGAGGCGATGGAATTGCTTCTCGGGCGGCTTTCGAAGACGAAAACGAACGCGGAATTTCTCTCTTCCATGTCCAGCCCGGCCTAGGCTGCTGGACGCAACGTACTCCCCTCTTCCTCGAAAATCGTCGGCCTTTTCGATCTGAAACTTCAACCGCGCTTCGACGGTGCCGAGGCCGCTTTATGCTCGCTCGCCAGCATCACCACGAGCCGCGCAACCTCTTCCGGCTCCATCGCCGTGCTGTCCACCACCACGGCATCCGCTGCCCGCACCAGCGGCGACGTTTCGCGCTCGCGGTCGCGCCGGTCGCGCTCGTGGATTTCCTCGAGCGTCCGCGCCAGGTCAATCGCATCGCCTTTCTGCTGGTGCTCGCGCCAGCGCCGTTCGGCGCGCACCTCGGGCGAAGCGGTAAGAAAAATCTTCAAGTCGGCGTCGGGGAACACAACGCTGCCGATGTCGCGCCCTTCCATCACCACGCCGCCCTGCTCGCCCGCGCGGCGCTGCTCCGCCACGAGCACATGCCGCACTCCCCCCACCACAGCGACTTTCGACGCTGCTTGCGAAACTTCGGGCCCACGAATCGCCGCCGTTACGTCTTCGCCGTCGAGAAACACTTGCTGCGTGCCTTCCTGCGCGCGCAAGTCAATGTGCGTATCGCGCGCAAGCGACACAAGAGCGTCGCTCGAGCCGAGCGAAATGCCGCGCCGCAAGGCCTTCAGCGCGATCGCCCGATACATCGCTCCCGTGTCCACGTACACGTAGCGCAGCATATCGGCCACGCGCCGCGCCAGCGTGCTCTTCCCCGAACCGACCGGGCCGTCAATCGCAATGATCAGTTTTCTCATGAACGCGCAACGCTAGATGCGCTTGAACGCTCGCTCGATTTCGCGCACGGAATAGCGCAGCACCACCGGCCGCCCGTGCGGGCAGCTCATCGGATATTCCGTCTTGGCCAGCTCGCCGAGCAGCCATTCCATTTTCGTCCCATCGAGCGGCGTGTTGACCTTGATTGCCGCGTGGCAGGAAGTCGAGGCCGCGATTTTCGCTTGAAGAGAATCAATCGAAATCGCCTGATTCTCCCGCGCGATGCCGTCGAGGATCTCAAACAGCAGCTTTTCCGCGTCGCCGCTCGAGATGCCCGCCGGAGCCGCTTGAATCGCCACGCTGCGCGAACCCATCAGCTCGGCTTCGAACCCGTTGGCGCGCAGCTCTTCGCCGATTTGTTCGAAGATTGCCATTTGCCGCGGATTCAGCTCGACGATCAGAGGCACCAGCATTCGCTGCCCGCCAAGTTCGCCCGCACGGCGCGCCCGCAGATGCTGCTCGAACAGCACGCGTTCGTGCGCCACGTGCTGGTCGATGATCCACAGCCCTTCGCCGTTCACCGCAACGATGAAGCTGTTGTTCACCTGCCCGAGCGGTTTCAAATCAACAATTTGTTCGGGACTCGGCAACGTTCCCGGCGCGTTTGCCGCCTCGCTAATCGGCCCTGCGGACTCCTGCGCCGGCATCGGAAAATTCATTGTGCTGCTTGGATCGAATTGAAATCGTTGTGGCACCGGCCGGTCCGGCGCGCCCGATAATTCAAATTCTTCGGCAATGCCTGCGCCCGCAGCTACCGCTTCAAATGACCTCGGAATATCCGCCCTTGGCGGCCCGATGAATTCGTTCGCGCCCGTTGCAGCCGCTGCGGAAAACGCAACCGCGGGCGCGGATTGCGCGCTGCCCGCCGAGGTCGGACCGGATGCCGCCGCGGCGCGCGCCATGGGAAACCCGGGAATCGGCCGCGCATTCGCAAGCGCCTGGCGAATGGCGTCGCGCGTGAAGTCGTGGACGAATTGCGGATGCCGGAAGCGCACCTCAATTTTTGCCGGGTGCACGTTCACGTCCACTTCGTGATACGGAAGGTCCAGGAACAGCAGCACAACCGGAAAAACTCCCGGCGGCACGATGTTGCGATACGCCTCGCCGATGGCGTGGAGCAGCAGGCGATCGCGCACCAGCCGCCGGTTCACGAAGATGTAGATCCCGTTGCGGTTCGTGCGCTGCACTTCGGGCCGCGACGTGAATCCCGTCGCGCGCAGCGTTGCGGCCTGTTCATCCGCTTCGAGTGACGGCTCGGTGATCGCGGAGCGCACCGGCGCCTCCACGGCGGGAATCTCCACAAGCTCGTCGAGCGCCTGGCGTCCAAACACTTGATAGACGCGCTCGGAAAGCTTCTCCACTGGCGCGCAATTCAGGATTTCCTGCGACGGCGTCTTCAGCAGGAATTGCGTCTCGGGATGCGCGAGGGCGTAATGAGTCACCAGCGACGCGATATGGCCCAGCTCCGTGGTCTCCGATTTCAGGAATTTCCGCCGCGCGGGCACGCAGTAAAAAATATCCGCGACGCTGATCGAAGTCCCCGCCGGCACGCCCGCGGGCTTCACGCTGAGCAGTTTCCCGCCCGCGAATTCGATGCGAGTTCCCTGCCCATTCTCGGCTGGCGGTTCCGCCGAGCTCGTCTCCAAAAGCAGCCGCGAGATGGCCGCAATCGAGGGCAACGCTTCGCCCCGGAATCCGAGCGTCGCGATCGAGAGCAGGTCATCCGCCGTGCGCAGTTTCGATGTGGCGTGGCGCTCGAACGCGAGCAGCGCGTCGTCGTGGTTCATCCCGCAGCCGTCGTCAATCACGCGAATCATGCGCTTGCCGCCCGATTCCACTTCCACGCGAATCGACCGCGCCCCCGCGTCCAGCGCGTTTTCGAGCAGCTCCTTCACCACCGACGCGGGCCGCTCCACCACCTCGCCCGCCGCAATGCGGTTCGCCACCGTCTCCGGAAGTATGCGTATCCTACTCATGGTTCCTTAGGGGGTCGGAGCTTTAGCTCCGACAACAGAGTCTCCGCTGCGAAAGGGGCTTTAGCCCCTGAGGACACTCGGTCAGGCACTGAATCGAGCGGCACTTTGCCGCTTGCGGAGCCGTAGACCCAATCCTCAGGCCGCGCGACCAGCCCCGCTTCCACCGGGTTCATCCGAATATAGTGCCGCCGGCCTTCGAAATCTTCCATATCCCGGATCGTGCCTTCATGGAAACCAGAGCTCCAAATCTGCATCTTGTTTTCACGCTGCTGATGAATCCGATAGGAACATCCGCCCTTGATGAACTGAACTGCCTTCTCAAGTGATGTCTCGCCGCTGGGAGTGAGAAGCAAATGCAGATGGTTTGGCATCACAACGAATTCGTGGAGTAAGTATACTCCCCGCCCGCGATACTCCATCATGCAACGCACTAGAATCTCCGCATTTTCCCTTAGCTGAAAGATAGCGCGGTTCTCCCACGTCTTCGTCGTAACGAAATAGGTGCATCCCGGAGCGGTTCGATGCGTTAGCCTTCCCACTTCTTTCCTCAGGGGCTAAAGCCCCCTCTTTGTCCCCTCGTTATGTCGGAGCTAAAGCTCCGACCCCCTAAAGAGCAAATCTCTCAATCGGCCACCCTAGCAGGCAGACTGTGCGCTTATTGGTAGGTCCGAATGCCCAAGCCGAAGGTTGGGTTCCCTAAAGAAAATTTCCCGTCACTCATCCCGCATTCAAATGCCGCGCATCCTATTCGTCCTTCGAGGCCAATTCCGAACTCCCGAGTCGACTGCGAGATTAGGGGGTCGGACCTTCAGGTCCGACATTCAGGCTGTCATTTATTCGCGGGCTTCAGCCCCTGAGGACAGATGCATCATTTACTGAGCTCCTTGATCTTTATTCCCAATTCATCGAGCTGGTCGGTGCCCACTTCCGCCGGCGACTCCGCCATCAAATCCTGCGCCGCGGTCGTCTTCGGAAACGCAATCACCTCACGAATCGACTTCTCTCCCGCGAGCAACATGACGATGCGGTCGATCCCGAGCGCAATCCCGCCGTGCGGCGGCGTGCCATACGTCAGCGCGTCGAGGAAAAACCCGAAGCGCTGGCGCGCCTGCTCATCCGTCAACCCAAGTGCCTTGAACATCCGCGCCTGCACATCCTGCCGGTGAATCCGGATGCTGCCCGACCCGAGTTCCAGCCCATTCAGCACAAGATCATAGCCCTTCGACCGGCACTCCCACGGCGCGGTCTCAAGCTTGTCGAGGTCTTCTTCCACGATGCCCGTGAACGGATGCTGCGCGCTCACCCAGCGCTTTTCACGCTCGCTCCACTCGAACAGCGCGAAGCCCGTAATCCATGCGAACTCCCACTTGCTGCGGTCAATCAAATTCAGCTTGTCGCCCAGATAAAGCCGGATCTGCCCCGCGACATGGAGCGCCATATCCGAATGCGGAATTTGCTCTTTCGACGCGGTCGCGACAATCAAGTCGCCCGGCTTCGCGCCCACCGCTGCCGCCAGTTTCTTCAATCCTTCTGCGCCCACATTCTTTTCGAGCGGCGAGCTGATCCCCTCCGCCGTCACTTTCACCGTGTAAACGCCGCGCGCGCCAGCCGCCTTCGCGAATTCTGCGAGTTCGTCGAGTTGCTTGCGCGACCACGCGGCCGCACCGGGCCCGCCCGCCGTGGCGGGCGCGACCACCGCCTGCACGTTGCCTTCGATATGCAGTGTCGCGCGCGCCGGTCCGAAGAACTCCGTCACATTGTACAGCTCCATGCCAAATCGCAAATCCGGCTTGTCCGAGCCGTAGCGTTTCAAGGCGTCCTTGTAGTCGAGATGCCGGAACGGTCCTTTCACCGCCACTCCGCCGGCCGCGAACGCGCGCTCCATCGTGCGTTCCATCACCTCGAAAATCTCCTCCTGGCGCGGGAACGACATCTCCAGGTCGATCTGCGTGAATTCGGGCTGGCGATCACCGCGACTGTCTTCGTCGCGAAAACATTTGACGATCTGGAAATACCGGTCCATTCCCGAAATCATCAGGATCTGCTTGAAAATCTGCGGCGATTGCGGCAGCGCGTAGAACTGGCCGTGGTGCAGGCGGCTTGGGACGAGATAGTCGCGCGCGCCCTCGGGAGTCGAACGCGTCAGCATCGGCGTTTCGATCTCGAAAAAACCCAGCTCGTCGAGTGCTTTGCGAATCTCCAGCACCACGCGATGCCGCAGTTCGAGATTCCTGTGCGGCCGCGGGCGGCGCAAATCAAGATAGCGGTAGCGCAGCCGCGTCTCTTCGCTCGCGTTCGTTTCATCTTCAATCGTGAACGGCGGCGTCTTCGCATTGTTCAGGATATGCAGCCGCGAGGCCATCACTTCCACTTCGCCCGTCGCAATCTCCGGATTCGGTTTCTGCCGCCGAAGCACGCGACCTTCCACCGCGACCACGAACTCCGACCGCAATTGTTCGGCCTTCGCGTGCGCCTCGGGATGCAGCTCCTTGTTGAAAACAATCTGCGCGATTCCGGCGCGGTCGCGCAGGTCAATAAATATCAATTGCCCCAGATCGCGCCGCCGGTGGACCCAGCCCATCAGCACGACGTCTTTATCCGCGTCCGCCGCGCGCAGCGCTCCGCAGTAGCTCGTCCGTTTCAGATTTCCGAGTGTGTCAAGCACCTGAACCCCTTCGTTCCGACTCCAAGTATTCCAGCAACTGATTCTCCGAATACTTCTCCTGCGTGCCGTCCGCCAGATTCTTCAGCGTGAACGTCCCCGCCGCCACTTCGTCCTCGCCGATGATCAACGCGTAGCGCGCGCCCAATTTGTCCGCCAGCCCCAGCGCCTTCTTGAATTTCAATTCCTCGGGCGGCAATTCGACGCTCACCCCTGCGCCACGCAGCTTCCGCGCGATGCTCAACGCCGCCAGATATGCCGGCGCGCCCATCCACGCAGTGAACACGCTCAACCCGCCCATCGCGGGCGCCTTGCCGCCCTCCTGAATGGACAAAATCGCGCGGTCGCTGCCAATCGCAAAGCCAATGCCCTTTGTCGGCGGCCCGCCAAGCAGCTCAACCAGCCCGTCGTACCTCCCGCCGCCGCACACCGCGTTCTGCGAGCCAAGCCCCTCGGCCGTCACTTCGAACGTCGTTCGCGTGTAGTAGTCGAGCCCGCGCACCAGCCGCCAGTTTTCTTCATAGCGGATGTTGCGCAGCTTCAATTCCTCTTTCAGCTTTGCGAAGTGCTCGCGGCACGCATCGCAAAGATGGTCCGAAATGCGCGGCAGCTTCTCGATGATGGCCTGCTCTTCCGGCACTTTCGAATCGAGCACGCGCAGCGGGTTCGTCTCAATGCGCCGCTGGCTGTCTTCGCGCAACTGATCTTTCACCTTGCGCAGCTCTTCGCGCAGCCGCTCGACGTACTGAGGTCGGCAATTCTTGTCGCCAATCGAGTTGACGTACAGCGTCGTCCGCGTCAGGCCCACGCGCGCGAAAAACACGAGCAGCATTTCGAGTAGTTCCGCGTCAATCGCCGGCGCGTCCGACTGCCCCAGCACCTCCGCGCCAATCTGGTAGAACTGCCGGTAGCGCCCCTTCTGCGGCCGCTCGCGGCGGAACATCGGCCCGATGTAGTACAGCTTCACGTTCCCCGGCTGGGTCTGCATCCCATGCTCGATGTACGCCCGGCACACGCTCGCGGTGGCTTCGGGACGAAGCGTTAAGACGTCTCCGAGCCTGAGTTTCGAGACCTCCTGCTGTATTTTGAGCGTCGATGCCTCAAACTCGGCAATTCCCGGACCAGTGGGAACGTTGATGGTGAGTAATTCGACCCGGAGTTGTTCGAGGGCACGCTCGTTCTCAGGAGTATTCGGCATCTCTCCATTCTGGATGGCTGTTGCCGCCTGCATCCTGACAAACTCAACCTGCGAGACCAACTTGTCCACGGCAACTCGGTCATTATGCGATGGACGCCTCAATAGAATGTCATTCCGCGTCCGCTCCAATTGAACCAACCCCTCGTCGGTGAAGGTATACATTTCTTTGGAAACAACATCTGATTCGACGCCGATGGAGCGGGCGAACAGCTCAGTCTCCTCGAAGATGGGCAGGCGAATTTCGCCGAAATTGTACGACTCGAAGACATTCCGCGCCGCCTGCTCGAACCAATTCCATAGCGACGAATCCGGCGGCAGGATGTCGCGCGTCCCTTTGATCGCCCGAAATTGTTTCTTTTCGCTCACGATTTGAATGTAGCGCCGCCCTTCAGGGCGGCACCTTCCAGCTGCAAATGAAACTTCAACTTCAAACCAAGATGCCGGGCTTCCCGGCCAAAAACGCCGGGGACGCCGACAGCGCGAAAGCTCGGCCCTACATTCACTTCTTCGCCTCTGCGATATAGGTCTCTTTGTATTCCACATACCGCTGCGCGTAATTATCAATAGACTGCAAATCCGCCGCCGTCAGCGACCGCCGGAATTTTCCCGGATGCCCCATGAACAAACTTCCCGGCGCCACTTCCGTGCCCTCCGGCACCAGCGTTCCCGCCGCCACAATCGACCCCGCGCCAATCTTCGCGCCATTCAAGATGATCGAGCCCATCCCGATCAGGCAGCGCGACTCGATCGTGCAGCCGTGCAGCACTACGCCATGCCCCACGGTCACGTTGTCGCCCAGGATCAACGGATGCTCGTCGCGCATCACGTGCAGCACCGAGCCGTCCTGCACATTCGTCCGCGCGCCGATACGGATATAGTGGACGTCGCCGCGAATCACCACGCACGGCCACACGCTTGCGTGCTCGCCGATGGTCACGTCGCCGATGACCACCGCCTGCGCGTCAATGTACGCCGTCTCCGCAATCTTCGGCATTCGCCCGCGATAGCTTCGTATCAACTTTTGCTCCTCGAGTAAGCCCGCGGTGTCATCCGCGCCGCATTCCTGCACGGCTTACACCACGAACCGCATCCCTTCCAGCATAACCATCGAAACTAACACACGCCCCCAAACGGTGACAAGGCGACCGCCGTGCTAACATCTTCTCCTGGCGCGAAATTCTCCAGCGAGGAATCGCCAATGATCCTGGATCGCAGAAATTTCCTGAGGACTTTAGCCGCCGCTGGCGCGGCCATGGCTTTGCCACCGTTTCCGGCGGCCAAAGAACCCGCGCCCGGCTCGTTCGATTTCGTCTTTTTCACCGACACGCACATCCAGCCTGAGCTCGACGCCGCCCAAGGCTGCGACATGTGCTTCCGCAAAATCGCTTCGGCCAATCCCGAATTCGCCATCATGGGCGGCGACCACGTCTATGACGCGATTGGCGTCAATGGCGCGCGCGCCGGAATGGTCTACGATCTTTACAAGCGCACCGAGCAGTTGCTCGGCATGCCGCTTCACCATGCGATTGGCAATCATGACGTCTTCGGCGTGCTCGCGAAAAGCGGCGTCGCTCCCGCCGATCCCGCCTACGGCAAGAAGATGTATCAGGACCGCATGGGCCAGACGTTCTACTCGTTCGACCACAAGGGCTATCACTTCGTCGTGCTCGATTCGATTCAGCCAACCGAGGACCGACTGTGGGAAGCGCGCGTGGACGAGCCCCAGCTCCACTGGCTTCGCGACGATTTGAAGCGGCTGCCTGCGCATGCGCCCGTCATTGCCGTGATTCACTGCCCGCTCGTCACCGCGTTCGCCACTTACGCGCAAGTGGTCACCGAAGGCCGAAAGTACAACACGATGACTGTCTCGAACGCGTCCGAAGTGCTCGAAGTTTTCGAGGGCGCAAATGTTCTAGCAGTGCTGCAGGGCCACACGCACATCAACGAAGTTGTCGCCTACCGGAACACGCAGTACATCACCAGCGGAGCGGTTTGCGGAAATTGGTGGCACGGCCCGCGCATGGGCACGCCCGAAGGTTTTACGTTCGTCAGCCTCCGCGAAGGAAAAATCAGCACGCGCTACGAAACCTACGGCTTTCGCAGCGTTGACCCCCGCGAGAAGCTTTAGTGGCACAGACAATCCTGTCTGTGCTCCGACGACCTGGAAGATCAATCTGGTTTCTCGCCACTCGCCACTAGCCACTTCTTCTACATAATCTGCACGACCGGCTTGCCCCCCGCCGCCGCATTCACCTTCTCCAGCCGCGCAATCACGGCCCGCGTCATCGCGTAGATGCTCTTGCTGCCCGGCGCGTCCTCGCCCAGCGACGCCACCGGCTTGCCCGTATCGCCCCCGATGCGGATCTGCGGATCAATTTCAATTTCGCCGAGGAACGGCACGTTGAACATTCGCGCCATCGTCGCGCCCTCGCCGTGCCCGAAGACGTCAATGTGCCCGTTGCAATGCGGGCAATTGAAGTAGCTCATGTTCTCCACCACGCCCAGAATTTCCACGTTCACCTGCCGGAACATTTCGATGGCCTTGCGCACGTCCGCCAGCGAGACGATCGATGGCGTCGTCACCACCACCGTGCCGGTGACGGCCACGCTCTGCATCAGCGTCAATTGCACGTCGCCCGTGCCCGGCGGCAAATCCACGATCAGGTAATCGAGCTCGCCCCATTGCACGCTGCGCAGGAATTGCTGGATCACGCTATGCAGCATCGGACCGCGCCAGATTAACGGCTTGTCGCCCGGATTGAGCAGCCCCATCGAAATCATCTTCACGCCGTAGGATTCCACGGGAATGATTGTCTGCTGGTCAATCGCCTTCGGCTGCTCCGTGGTGCCCAGCATTACCGGCACGTTGGGGCCGTACACGTCCGCGTCGAGCAGGCCAACCGTCGCTCCCAAATTGCGCAGCGCAATCGCGAGGTTCACCGCGACCGTCGTCTTCCCCACTCCCCCCTTGCCGCTCGCCACGGCGACCAGGTTCTTGATCCCTGGAATTGGCGCTCTCTGCTCTGGCATTCCCGGTGGCATGAATTTCCTTTCTCGCTGAACGAATCTCCGAAGGCTCGCGCACATCCCGAGTAATTCCAATCATAGCATGACCATCCTTGTCGGATTGTCACGCGAGCGGCTACAATAGAGAGTTGCGTCGTGCAGGGTTTGCCTGGCAGTCCTGCTCTGCGGGACTGCTTTTATTTTGCGCGGAGCATCCAATAAGTGGAGCATCCGATAGATGAATGGTCTCGGGCCGCTTTCCCGGCCAGCCAAAGGCGATACGTAACCGAACACCATGCAAGTTGAACGCATGATCGATAGCGTCGTCGCGCGCTTTATCGGCACCAAGCACGAACGCGACGTCAAGCGCATCCAGCCCTTTGTGGAAGCGATCAACGCGCTCGAGCCGGAGATGCGCGACCTCGCTGACTCCGCCTTTGCCGCGCGCACCCTCGCGCTGCGGGCCGAAGTCCAGGAGCGCATGCAGGGCATCGAGGAATCGAGCGACCCCCAGTTCAAGGAACAATACAAGAAAGAGATTCAGGACGCGCTCGAGCCCGCGATTGCTCCTGCCTTCGCCCTGGTGCGCGAAGCCGGGCGACGCACGCTGGGCATGCGCCATTTCGACGTGCAATTGATCGGCGGCATTGTCCTGCATCACGGAAAAATCGCCGAGATGAAGACGGGCGAAGGAAAAACGCTCGTCGCCACCCTGCCCGCGTATCTCAATTCCCTCACGGGCAAGGGCGTGCACATCGTCACCGTCAACGACTACCTCGCCCGCCGCGACGCCGAATGGATGGGCCCCATCTACAAGATGCTCGGCCTCACCGTCGGCGTGATCGTGAATGATCTCGACGACGCGCAGCGCCGCGCCGCCTATGGCGCCGACATCACTTACGGCACGAACAACGAATTCGGCTTCGACTATCTCCGCGACAACATGAAGTACGACCTGAAAGACTGCGTCCAGCGCGGCCATCACTTCGCCATCGTGGACGAAGTGGACTCCATCCTCATTGACGAAGCCCGCACGCCGCTGATTATTTCCGGCCCCGCCGAGGAATCCACCGACAAATATTATCGCGTGGACAAAATCGTCCCCAAGCTGATCAAGGAAATTGATTACACCCTCGACGAAAAGCATCGCACCGCGACGCTCACCGAAGAGGGCGTCTCGAAATGCGAGCGCCTGCTCAACCTCGGCAATCTCTACGATCCCGCCAACATGGACATCATTCACCACGTCTATCAGGCCCTCCGCGCGCATACCCTCTACCAGCGCGATGTGGACTACGTCGTCAAGCCCGACGGCGAAGTGGTGATCGTGGACGAATTCACCGGGCGCCAGATGCCCGGCCGCCGCTGGTCCGACGGCTTGCATCAGGCCGTTGAAGCCAAGGAAAACGTCAAAATCGAGCGCGAGAATCAGACCCTCGCCACCATCACGTTCCAGAATTATTTCCGCATGTACAAGAAGCTCGCCGGCATGACCGGCACGGCGGAAACCGAAGCGCCGGAGTTCGACAAAATCTACAAGCTCGAAGTCGTCTCCATCCCCACCAACAAGACCTTGATCCGCGACGAATATCCCGACGTCGTTTACCGCACCGAAGCCGAAAAATTCCACGCCGTCGTGAACGGCATCCTGCAGGAAGACAATTCCTACGCCAATGGCGTGCGCCACTTTCACGAACGCGGCCAGCCCGTTCTCATCGGCAGCATCACGATTGAAAAGTCGGAAGCCATTGCCGAGCTGCTCAAGAAGGCGGGCATCCCGCATCAGGTGCTCAACGCCAAGCAGCACGAGCGCGAAGCAAAAGTGATCGCGCAGGCGGGCCGCAAGGGCGCGGTCACCGTCTCCACCAACATGGCCGGCCGCGGTACCGACATTTTGTTGGGCGGCAATCCCGAAGCCATGACCCGCGACCATTGCCTGAAAAACAAAATCGCGATGCCCTACCTGCCCGCGGGCTCCATCATTGGCTCCGCGCCCGGAGGCGAAACTCCCGCGCAGGCCGACGCGCCTGGCGGAAATGGCGCCGGAACGGCGGCCGCCGCCCAGCAGATGGTCCTCTTTCAGCAGGAAGGCAAAATCTATCAGGTGCCCCTCGATCAGTGGAAGCCGCTCTACGACGGCTTCGCCGAGCAGTGCCGTGCCGAGCATGACGAGGTCGTCGCGCTCGGCGGATTGCACATCCTCGGGACGGAACGCCACGACGCGCGCCGGATTGATAATCAGCTTCGCGGACGCGCTGGCCGCCAGGGCGATCCCGGCTCATCGCGTTTTTTCCTTTCGCTCGAGGACAATCTCCTCCGCATTTTCGGCGGCGAGCGCATGCAGGGCCTGATGTACACGCTGGGCATGAAAGAAGGCATCCCCATCGAATCGCGCCTGATCAGCAAGCGCATCGAGCGCGCCCAGCAGGGCGTCGAGGCGCAGAACTTCGAAGCCCGCAAGCACCTCCTCGAATACGACGATGTGATGAACAGGCAGCGCGAGACCATCTATTCCCTCCGCCGCGCCTTCCTCGAAGGCCGCGATCAGAAGGAACTTGTTCTCGACAAGGCGGAGATGATTGCAGGCGAACTGGTGGATATTTATTGCCCTCGCGACCAGCATCCGGATAAGTGGAATGTCACCCAGTTTACGAACGAAGTCCTCAATCAATTCGGATTCGACCTGAAGACCGCCGGCATTGATCCCCTCGAGCTCAATCACGATCAGCTCGCCGACGCCCTCATCGAAAAAGTGAAGACGCGCTACGACGAAAAGGAAAACCTCTTCACCCCGCAGACTCTTCGCTGGCTCGAGCGCCACATCCTGCTCGATATCGTGGACGCGCAGTGGAAGGACCACCTGCTCACTCTCGACCATCTGAAGGAAGGTATCGGCCTTCGCGGATACGGCCAGAAGGATCCCCTTGTTGAATTCAAGAAAGAGGCCTTCACCCTTTTTGAAGATCTGATGAACCGGATTGACAACGAAGCAGTGCGCTTCCTGTTCCTCATGCAGCCCGCCAAGCCGGAAGCCGAAGCAAAACAGATCGAGCAGCGCCAGCGCCGCCAGCAGCAAAACCTCCAGTTTCAGGCTGGCCCCGCGCAGGCCGAAGCCCCCAAGCCGGTCCGCGCCGGCGCGAAAATCGGACGCAACGACCCCTGCCCCTGCGGCTCCGGCAAAAAATACAAAAAGTGCCACGGCACCGCCGCCTAGGGCCGTCTTGAGCGCAGCCGAAGGGCGGCGCCGCTGCGTAGCAGTCCCGAGCCTAGCCGAGGGGCCGCGCCGCCGCCTAAAACTCCTCTCACGCGTGTCATCCTGAGCGGCCCCGACAAGGCGTCCGCGAAGGATCTTTGTCGGCTTGCCCATCGCCCTTATTGCCCGCCGCCAGAATATCCACCTTCCCGCCTCCAGAACGTCTGAACTTTCCGGCCCGGCTTTGCGTACCTTCCCGAGACTGGGGCAATCTTGCACAGGAGAGCGAACGATGAAGACATGCTTGCGCGTATTCCCCGCATTGCTGATTTTGGCGCTGGCGGCAGCCGTCAACCCAATTCCGGCGGCGGCCAGTAGTGACGACGGCCATTTTGACCGCACATTGACTGTCAGCGGCCCGGTGGATTTGGACGTTCAGACCGGCTCGGGTGAGATTCGAGTTCGTCCCGGCGATGTCGGCAAGGTTGAGATTCACGGCAAAATCCATGCAAACAACGGCTGGAAAAGCGGCGATGTGGAATCCCGCATCCACGAACTGGAGACGAATCCGCCGATCGAGCAGACCGGCAACACCATTCGCGTCGGCCACATCGAGGACCACGACCGCACGCGCAACATTTCGATCAGCTACGAAGTGATCGTCCCTGCGGAAACAAAACTGCATTCGGCATCCGGCTCGGGCGGCCAGTCGGTGGAAGGAATTCGCGGGCCCGTCGAAGCCACGAGCGGCTCCGGCGAACTGCGGCTCTCGAAAATCGGCGGCGAAGCTCGCGCGCAGACCGGCTCCGGCGACATCGACTTGAATTCCATCAACGGCAGCGCGCACGCCCGCGCCGGCAGCGGCAGCATCCGCGCCATTGGCATCGCAGGCGGCTTCAACGCCTCGAGCGGCAGCGGCGAAATAACCCTCGAGCAGACCGCCGCGGGCGACGTCGAAATCGACACGGGATCGGGCGAGGTCAAAATCAAGGGCGTGAAAGGCGCCGTCCGCGCTTCGAGCGGTAGTGGAAGCATTCACGCTCAGGGCGAGCCCACCGGCGAATGGAAATTACGCACCGGATCGGGCAACGTGATCGCCGAACTTCCGCAACAGGCGGCCTTCGATCTGCGCGCTCGCACGAGTTCAGGAAGAATCGAGAGCGATCGTGAAATCACCGTGCAGGGCTCGATCACTCCGCGCGAGCTGCAGGGCAAAGTTCACGGCGGCGGCGTGCTGGTGGACTTGAGCACCAGTTCAGGAAGCATTCAAATTCGCTAGCGCTTCGGCCTGAGCCATTTCCACAGGTCGCTGTTGCATCTTTCGCGCATCGCGCTTCGCGCGGCGCGATTTGTGATAGATTTCCCCCTGCCTCGGGACGATAAGCACAGCGAGGCGCGGGGTGCGTCAATGAATGCTGATGTGTTCGGAAACTGCCGGCGGTCGGGATGCGCAAGATTGATTCCGCCGCGGCCTGGTGTCCGAACAACTCTGCCTCGACCATTTCCTGGACGAAGCGTTCGTCAGGAACGAAAGGGCTTTCCAACTTTGCAGCCAGGGCCAGCCTCTCGATTCGAGCGGCATCGAATGGCTGCTCTCGGACGCGCTCGCGATCGTCAAGAATCTCGAGGAAGGCGCCGACCAGCCGAATCCGGATCAGCGCGACCGTATGCTGGAGCTGCTGCTGATCGTCGCGAATTTGCAGGAGTACGTCGCGCACCATTCGACGCAGGTTGCAACGCCTGGCGTGATTCTTCGCCGTCCGGTGCCGCCTCGACTCGAATGCGAAAGCGTTAACACCGCGGATACAGTCGCACCTTGCATTTTCTCCGCCCCCCGTTCAACCTAAGAATTCCCTCTGGAAACACGGCATGCCGGACGACAACAGGAAGAGCGACGCATTCAAACCGCAGCAGCCGAAGATACCCGGCGTGTCGGACGCGCCCGCGGAAACATCCACACTCCGCGGCTTCGGGCGCCGCTGCGCCCGCCTCAAAAACTTCCGCATCCGAGTCCGTTTCAAAAACTTCCGAGTCGGAAGGACTGCCTGCGTGGATCACGCTTTCGATTGCAGGCGTGCTGATCCTCATCATCGCCGGCGTGTGGTGGAGTCATCGCTCGGCGCCGCAGCAAACTGTTTCGCGTTCCCGCGGCAATGGGCGCAGAGCCGCCGGCGGAAGTCGCTTCCAAGATCCGGGAGACTTTGCCGATAGGTCCCGGCGAAATTGCGAGCACCGAGGAACTGGCGAAGCCGTGGTCTTCCAAGCGATTTGTTTTTCACAATCAACTCACCGACGAGCAAGTGCCCGCGATGGTGGTGCGGTTGCCGAATGGAGTGTACTGGGGCTTCTCACTGCGCGAGCCGTACGGAAGCTGCGAGATGGAATGGGTGACGGACCTGAACAAGCTACAAACGGATTATGGTTTTCGCAGCCAGCATCCGATGATCGGCGATCCATGCAACCACAGCGTCTTCGATCTGACGCGCTACGGCAACGGGCCCAACGGGCTCGTTCGCGGCGAAATCGTGCACGGAGCGGCGGTGCGACCGCCGATGGCGATTGAAGTTCGCGAGCAGGGAAACAAAATCCTCGCCGTACGCATGGAGTAGCTTTCCTTCAGTCCGCGGTCGCGCTGCCTTCGAGCGAAGCGCAACGCTGCACTTCACGGCTCATTTTTCCGGCCAGCACCATCGCCACCATCTTCTGATCCGCCAGCCAGGACCACAAAGGATGACCGAAGGTTGCCGGGCGATTGTGTCGACGAAGAAATGCGAAATCCACGCGAGCGCGTAGGCAGCGTCCACCCGGTGAGCGTGCCGGCGGAATGAAAGATGCGCGTGGCCGGCTGGCGGTGCGCCAGCACGTAGTGCGGCCAGAACTCTGAGAACCTGCGCGGCTCTTGCATGCGCCGATTGTAGCGCAGCTCCCGCGCGCTCAAGCCGCGAAAAAAAGCCGCCGGCCCCGCTTCTCAGCGAAACGGGGACGGCGGCGTGGCTGGAAGGTCCTTCGCGGTTAGTTCATTAATTCCTCCACGGAACGAGCGACCATCACCGGCTGCTGCGTCGCGGGATCGAAGAGAACGAAACCAACCACGCGAACCGGAATTGATTGTGAGCCCGTCAGCGCGGAGAGACCGCTGAGGTTTATGAAATTCGTGGAGTTGGTGGTGAACACGGTGAGCGGAGAAGGCAGCAGAATTCCCGCCGTCCACTTGTCGGTGAATTGGAAGCTGCCGGCGTTTCCAGACAGCACAACGGTGCTTCCGGGAACCCAGCCGCCCGCCTGGCCTTGTCTCCGCAGCACGACGCGATCGGTAGTCAAAGTGGTTGTGCCGTTCGTCGTGTTGAGCGTACCGGCGAAACTGACTCTCTGCCCCGCCGCCATCGCGGAATTGTTGAAGATGAGAATGGTCAGCGGATTATTGATGCGGCCGATTTTGTACTTCTCGGAGCCGTTCAAAGTGAGAGTTTCAATCTGTCCGTCGGAGATGCCATTGATGGCGGGAAGCTCCGTGCGAACAAACAAATCCGCCTGAGTAGCCGGTTGCGGGGCCGGAGGACGCACGCTCGTGAGCAATCCGCCGAGATAGAAGCCGTCGTTCGACACGACCTCGACTTCGGAAGCATCAATGGCGTGGCTCACCGGATCGAGAGTGCCGGAGAGAGCCACGATCGTGTTCGTGGTGAACGAGCTGATCGGATCATCCGGATCGTCAAAGATGGTGTTGTCGTCCGTCTGCACCATCCACTGGCGGCCCTTGGGTCCCTGAACCGTGAACGTGTTGGCGCCCGTGACGCCGACCACGCCCGCATCGAAATCATCGATAGAGACTTGCGCATCCGTTGAGTTGAGCAGCGCCATTTCGAAGGTCGGATTGATGACGCCCGTCACCTGGCCGTTGCCGTCCACTTGAAGCGATTGCCGCAGATCGAACTCCATGCGGAGCCCGACGAGATCCGCGTTGCTCAAGACAAACGGCGAACTGAACGTCACGTTGACGTTGGCCTGCGCTACCGTCATGCCATTCTGCTGCAAGGTTCCATTTATCGTGTTGATGACCGGCGGATTCACGCTGGTGTCAATGAATCCAAGCACCGGATTCGAAATCGTCACCGTGGCCGACGTGTAGGTTCCCACGGGCACGGCGGTCAAATCGAGAAGCTGGTGCAGGCCGCTGAGCTGGGCAAAATCAACTGTCTGAGGAGTGCTGAGGACCGACACGTTTGTCGTGCCGTTGTTGATTGTGACGCCGCTGACCAGCACCTGGCACGACACAACGCTCGGAAGCGACGCGTCGGTGCCGACCGTAAAGACGGAGGCCATTTGCTGCCCGCCCGACCCACCCGACGACATTCCTCCGCCACCACAACTCGAAAGCATGAGGACAGAAAGAAACGCAATGAACACACCCGTAGCCTTTGAATTCCGCATCGTTTTCTCCTTATTCACTCAGTAATCGAGAACAACCAGGCCGACACCCACTTCGGCTGCTGTGTGTAGAACACAGGGACGCCGGAAAAGTTGCGGCTCGGGGGGGTCGAATCGTTGATTGAGCCGTAGGAGAAATGCGCCATGCCGCAGTTTTACCGGCGAGTCTTGGATAGTATTGGTTCGTCAACCAGGGACAGGATCCAGCGCGCGTTGCAAAGTGTTTGCCGAGCGTTGAGGACGATTCGCCCGTAAAATGAAGGGTGGGGGATCGACGGCCTGGATGTGAATCCCTGGAAGAGAGGCTGACATGCCTGCGGGAAACGCCATGTTTGCCATAGACAAGCTGAAGCGTGCGGCGAGAGCCGTTTGTGCTCTCGCGCTCCTTGCGGGGATGATGTCCTCGGCAGGGGAGGAGCGCCCGAGCGCTCCCCTGGCGTCCGAAGGGACGAACCACACAATTGGGCGGAAGATGACTCTCCATGGCGTGCCTGATTTCGGCGAGGTAACCCCGATGCTGTATCGCGGCGCCCAGCCGACGAAACAAGGGTTTCGGAATCTCGCGGCCATGGGCATCAACATCGTCGTGGACTTGCGTGGTTCACGCGAAAGCGAGCGCGAGCTTGTGACGAAGCTGGGGATGCGGTATGTCGCGTTGCCCTGGCGGTGTTATCTGCCGCGGGACAAACCCTTTGCCGAATTCCTCATGTTGCTCCGCAAAAACCCCGGCAAGAAGGTTTTTGTCCATTGCCGCGTGGGCGACGACCGCACGGGCATGGACATAGCGGCGTACCGGATGGCCGAACAGGGGTGGACTGCGGAGGAAGCAAAGAAGGAAATGGAGGCGTACGGCGTCAACTGGTTCCACCGCAGAATTTGCACCGGGCTAACGTCCTACGAAGAACACTTTCCCGAGCGATTGAAGACCAGCCCTGAATTTCGCGAGCTGCGTTCCTCCGGCCACGCATCCGAACCGTAGACTTAGTTTCATCCGGCAGGCTTCCGATTCCGATTGGCTCAAGTGAGCTGGGGATGACGTAGCGAAACCATTTTCGTCTTTTAGCTGCTTGCAGGCTTGGCACGAGTTGTTTACGATTCAAAGGCGCCGACTTCCTGGCGCGCTCATCAATGATCGGCGAGACCATTTCTCATTACCGCATCCTCGAACCCGTGGGGAGCGGCGGCATGGGCCAGGTATTCCGGGCGGAAGATACACGCCTGGGGCGCGCCGTGGCCTTGAAGTTTCTCTCCCCGGAACTTGTGCGGGATGCGTCGTCGCTCGAACGATTTCAGCGCGAAGCCCGCTCCGCTTCTTCGTTGAATCACCCTGGCATTTGCACCATCTACGATGTGGGCGAACACGGCGGCCAGCCGTTTCTGGTGATGGAGCTCCTTGAAGGGCAGACGCTGCGCGCGCGAATCGGCGGGCGGCCCATGGCGCTCGATGCGCTGCTTGAAACCGGCATCCAGATTGCGGATGCGCTGGATGCGGCCCACACGCGCGGGATTGTCCACCGCGACATCAAGCCCGCGAACATTTTCATCACCGCGCGCGGGCAGGCGAAAATCCTCGACTTCGGCCTGGCGAAGCAAACTGCTCCGCAGCGCATTGCGGAAGCGATCGGCGCGGGCACCACGACGGCGGAGCAGACATCCGACAATCTCTTTCTTACCAGCCCCGGGTCGGCGCTTGGCACGGTGGCGTATATGTCTCCGGAACAAGCACGCGGAGAAATGCTCGACGCGCGGACGGATCTTTTCAGCCTCGGCGCCGTGCTGTACGAAATGGCGACGGGACAATCTGCCTTCGGCGGCAACACGTCCGCGGTGATCTTCGATGCCATCCTGAACCGCAACCCCACGGCGCCGTCGGCGCTGAACCCGGCGGTTCCCCCGAAGCTCGAAGAAATCATCGGCAAGGCGATCGAGAAAGACCGCGAACTGCGGTACCAGACGGCGGCCGAGCTGCGCGCGGATTTGAAGCGATTGAAGCGCGACATGGATTCGTCGCGGACTGCGGCAGCCAGCACCAGCTCGTGGCCCGCCGCGAGCGCAGCTCCGGGTTCGGGAAGCGTCCCTGCGACGACGGCGGCTATTCCACTGCGGCGGCCTTTTCCGTGGATGAAAGTTGCCGTGGCGGCGATCATTATCGTTGCATTTGTAGCGCTCGTCCTGCGCCTGCGTACGACGCGGCAAGCCCCGGCGTCGTCGTTCGCCGAAATGACGATCACGCCGGTAACGTCCACCGGCAACATTCATTCCGCGGCCATCTCCAGCGACGGCAAGTGGCTCGCTTACGTGCAAGACGACAAAGCGGGCCACGGCGTCTGGGTGCGGCAGCTTGGGACGGGAAGCACCGCGCAGGTGGTTCCCGGATCGCCGGGAGAGATCGCCGGGATCACGTTCTCGCGTGACGGCAACTACCTCTATTTCGTCAAGCGTGATGAGGCCCGGGGATTGGGGACGCTCTTCCAAGTCCCTTCTCTCGGCGGCGCACCGCGGCAATTGATTGTGGACGTGGACAGCCCCATCGATTTCTCCCCGGACGGCAAGAAGTTCGTTTTTGTCCGGCAGGCGTCAAAAAATAAAACGTCGAATCTGATCATCGCCAACGCGGATGGCAGCAGCGAAACACCTCTTGCGGTCCTCAATAATCCGGGCTTTTTTTCAACCTCAGGTCCGGCATGGTCACCCGATGGTGCACGCATCGCCGTTTCCGAGACTCCTAACGGAGACTTCCTGAAGTTCCGACTGGAAACAGTCGCCGTGGGTTCCGGCGCGAAGACCCGGCTGGGTTCTCGCGATTGGCAATCTCCTCGCCAGATGGATTGGCTGCCTGACGGCACGGCCATCGTGTTCGCGTCTGCCGTGGACAAAATGTCCATAAACCCGCAGCTTTGGCAGGTGAGCTACCCGGACGCTCAGGCGCGCCGAATCACGAACGACCTGAATTTTTATAGCGGAGCCACGATCACCGCAGACGGCTCGGCGCTCGCAACCGTTCAGGTGACTCTAATGGCGAATCTCTCAACCATGAATTTCGGAAGCGCCGCCTCGTTCTCGTCGCCCCATCAAATCACCAGCGGAGTGGGACGCGCGGATGGCTTGGGCGGCATTACCTGGGCGCCCGGCGACAAGATCATTTACGGCTATTACGCCGGGGGAGCGATCCGGTTTGCGAGCGTTTCGCCCGATGGCAGCAATCTCCACGATCTTGCGATCAACGCCGTCGAGCCGCTGTGGCCTGCCGCCTGTGGCGACGGCCAGCATTTCGTCTTCGGCGCTCGCAACCAATCGCAAGGCATCTCCATCTGGCGCGCCGATATTGACGGCGGCAATACGAAGCAGATCACCACGGGAACTCTCGATATCCTTCCCGCCTGCTCGCCCGACGGAAAATTCATCGTTTACAGCGACGCATCGGGCACCGGGCATGTAATGCGAGTTGGCATTGACGGCGGCACGCCCACTCAACTGACGAAGGATTTTATGCACTCCCCTCAGATTTCGCCGGACAATCAGACCATGGCTGCCTTCTACTTCCCGGATCCGGCGAAGCCGCCGAAGATCGCGATCGTGGGTCTTGAAGGCGGCGAGATTCGAAGTCTGTACGACGTGCCGCCGGAAACGGTCACGACCGCAAGCGATGGCGGACACAAGCTGGAATGGACGAAAGACGGAAAAAATGTAATCTACGCGGTATACAAGGACGAAACCGCAAGTATCTGGGCGCAGCCTATCGGCGCTCCGGGCTCCAATCCTTCGGCTCCAAAGCGTATTGTGAGCTTCCCGCCCGAGACGCGCGTGTGGGCCGGTTCGATCTCTCCGGACGGTAAGCAACTTCTTTACGCCAGTGGCCGTGACGCCACCGATGCGGTGCTGATCTCGCACTTCCACTAGCGTTGCATTCGAGCGGAGCAAAATGAAAATCTCCCGGCGCGAACTTTTTAAGACTGCCTCGGCTGCATCCGGAAGCATTGCCGCGGGCGCCATTTTCGGCGCACCGCGTGGCGCGCGGACCTGTGAATTGCAGGAAGCCTCGACGGCGCTACCCCCGGCTTTCGATGCGCTGAAGCCCCTCGGCGATCGCGTGAAGCCGATCCGCACGGAAGAATTTCAAGCGCGTGTCGCGCGTGCGCAGCAATTGATGGCGGATGCAAAACCGCGCTTCGATGCGCTCTACGTTACGCCGGGCACGACGCTCGCCTACTACACCGGAATTCGCTGGTGGCCGAGCGAGCGGCTTCTCGCTCTGCTTCTCCCGCGCCAGGGCGAACCGGCGCTCGTGTGCCCCGCATTTGAAGAAGGCCGCGTGCGCGAACTGATTCGCTGGCCCATCGAAATTCGCACGTGGCAGGAGGACGAAAGTCCCTACGCGCTGGCCGCGAATTGGCTTGCGGAACGCGGCATTCGCACGGGGCGCGCCGGAATCGAGGAGACCACACGGTATGCGTTCTTCGACGGCTTGCGCCGAGCGGCTCCATCGCTCGAATACGCGAGCGCCGATGAGGTCACCGTCGGCTGCCGCGCGCAGAAAAGCGAGCACGAGCTCGAACTGATGCGGCTGGCCTGCGCGGCCACGTGTGATGTTTATCGCGCCACGTTCGCGTCCCTGCGCGAGGGCATGAAGCAGAGCGAAGTCGCGAACATGGTTGCACGCGGCTACGAACGCATGGGGCTTCGCGGTGACGCGTTCGTGCTGTTCGGGCCCGCGGCGGCAATGCCTCACGGAACCCGGGAGAACCGCTCGCTGCGCGAGGGAGATGCCGTGCTGATGGACGACGGGACCAGCATCGAGGGCTATCAGTCCGATGTAACGCGCACGGGCGTGTTCGGAAAGCCATCGGAAAAACTTAGGCGCGCTTTCGAGATCGTTCGCCGCGCGCAGGATGCCGCGCTCGCCGCTGCGGTCGCCGGCCGCGAATGCGGCTCGGTGGACGATGCAGCCCGCAAAGTGATCGTGGATGCCGGTTTCGGCCCGGGCTACAAATATTTTCCTCATCGCCTCGGCCACGGAATGGGAATGGACGGCCACGAATGGCCTTACCTGGTGCGCGGAAATCGTACGATCCTCAAGCCGGGAATGACCTTCTCGAACGAGCCGGGGATTTATGTCGTTGGAGACTACGGCTTGCGCTGCGAGGACGACATGGTGATTGCCGAATCCGGCGCCGCGCATTTGCTGACGCCCGGTTTCGCGCCCTCGCTCGAGAAGTCCGTCGCCTGAGCGCCACTCAGCATCTTTGATTTTTCGCGGCAGAAGTTTACAACCCGAGCTTCCGACCAGAATCGTCCCAGGCCGCTCTCGCGCGAAATGAACGCGCAATGCCCTCCGTGCCGCGGCGCCTCGAATGTGATATTCGCGTTCGCGCGAATGGCCGGATTTTCGAATGAAGCAAAGGGAACGAAGGGATCGTCCTGCGCCGTCAGAATCAGCGTGGGTATTCGGATATGCCCAAGCAGTTGGGCAGCGCTCGATCGCGCGTAATAATCGTCCGCACCGCGAAAGCCGCAGAAGCGCGCGGTGATCACCTCGTCGAAATCGCGCACGCTGCGGATGCCGCGCATTCCGTCGATTGGGAATTGCTCCGGGAAAAGACTCGCCTTATAGCGCATGTGGCTCTTGAGCCGCGTGACGAAATGGCGCTGGTAAAAGAAATTCCGCGGCTCGCAAAGCGCATCGGCGCAAGCAGTCAAATCGAGAGACGGCGCGACGGTCGCCACGGCGCGGAGTTGCGAGGGCGCGGCGTCGCTCCATTCTCCCGCCATCTTCAGCACCAGATTGCCGCCCATCGAAAAACCGGCGGCGAAAACTTCCGGCAGACCGTCGCATTCGATCAATTCGGTGATGACGGCGCGAATGTCGCAGCTCAAACCTGAATGGTAGAGCGTCGGCGTCAGCTTCTCCGTCCCGCCACAGTTCCGCTGATTCAGCCGGACGGCGTTGAAGCCTGCCACGGACGCCTTCTCTGCCGTGCCGCGCATATAGTTTGACTCGCACGAGCCCTCGAGCCCGTGCACCAGCACGAGCGTGGGATGCTCGCGCGAATTCTGCTGCCAGTGGCATTCTCCGCGAATGCACGTTCCCGGCTCCGTCTCGAACGTTCGAGATATGCTCTCGCCGAGCCGGGCAAACCGCCGCGGCCAGAAATTCGCCGCAACCGTCATGGCGTGTGCGTTGCGCAGAATCGAGATTGGCTCGAAATCTTTCACCATGTCTCATGGTAGGGACTCTTCGGCGTTCGCGCAACCCATCGCGGAAACCTCGCTCTCCGTTTGCCTGGGATCGCGCCTGCTACGAGCCAACCGAGGTACGGGCACAGTGGGACGGACACAGCAGGATTGGTTGAAAATTTACCTGTTGCTTTCCCAAAGGAAGTGTGGCATCTTCCTGTTGGAAACCAAAATGGCGGTGCCATGAAACAAAAAACGGATGTCCCGCAAGGAACCCTGGCGCTGATGGTCCTCAAGACTCTCGATGTCCTGGGATCGCTGCACGGGTACGGAATCGCGCGGCGCATCGAGCAGATCAGCGGAGACCTGCTTGCCGTGAATCAAGGGACTCTCTATCCCGTGCTGTTGAAGCTGGAGCAAGAAGGCGCGATCGCATCGGAGTGGGGCGCCTCAGAGAATAATCGCAGGGCGCGCTTCTACCGGCTGACAAAGGAAGGACGCAAGCAGTTGCAGGTGGAAACGCAGGATTGGGAACAAACGGCGGCGATCATCGGCCGGTTCTTCGAAGCCAAAGCGGAGGATTTGTCATGAAATCTCTGAGGCGGTTCTTCACGCGTGTGGTCAACCTGGCGACAAGGCGGACACAGGACGAACGATTGAGCGAAGAGATTCAGGAACATATCGCTCTGCAAACCGACGGAAAATCTTCGCGCCGGTTTATCACCCGTTGAGGCGCGACGCCAGGCCATGCTGAAGTTTGGCGGCGTCGAGGCGATGAAACAAGAGTATCGAGCCGCGCGAGGACTGCTATTCGTCGAAAATTTGGTGCAGGATGTGCGCTTCGCGATCCGGAGCCTGCGCCGCACGCCCGGACTTACCGCGTTCGTGGTGATCACGCTCGCGCTGGGGATCGGGATGACCTCGGCGACATTCAGCATGGTGGATGGCCTGGTCTTCAGGCCTTACCCCGTGCCGCATCCGGGCAACGTGGTCACGCTGGTGAGCACTACGCACGATAGCACCTTCGACGATTTCTCCTATCGCGAATACCTGGACATCCGCGACAAAACGAAGAGCTACGACGGCGTGATCGCCAACGCAGATATGGAAGCGGTCGGCTTCAGCGCCGAACCCACAGCCACGCCGCGGATTAAGGGCGGGATGATGGTTTCCGGTAACTACTTCCACGTGCTCGGCGTGGAGCCGCGGCTGGGGCGCGGGTTTCGCGAGGACGAAGATCAGGTGCCCGGCCGCAATGCCGTGGTGGTGCTCGGGCCGGACTTCTGGAGGCACGAATTCGCGAGCGACCCTTCCGTCGTGGGCAGGACGATTCGCCTGAACGGCACGGAGTTCACCGTGATTGGCGTGGCTCCGGATTCCTTCCCGGGGATGCTGACATTTGGACTTCCCGACTTCTACGTGCCGCTGGCGATGGCGCGGATGTTCACCACCAACCTCCAGAAGAATTTTTTTGAGGACCGCGACGATCGCGAGTTGAATGTAAAGGCGCGCTTGAAATCGGGCACGCACGCTCGAGCAGGCGCGCGATGAACTCGCCGTGCTCGCGCAAAACCTCGAGCGCGAGTATCCGAAGGCGAATCGCGGCCGCAGCGCAGCGGTATATACCCTGTTCCAAGCGCGGACTATAGAAGACGATAATTGGAAATTCGGCGTGATCTTTGCGATCCTTGCGCTGGCGGTCCTGCTGGTGGCTTGCACCAACGTTGCGGGACTTCTTTTGAGCCGCGCCCGCGCGCGAACACGCGAAATCGCCGTGCGCTTGGCGCTTGGCGCCGGGCGTTTCCGGCTTATCCGGCTGCTGTTGACCGAAAGCCTGATTCTGGCCTTCTTGGCTGGAGCGGTCGGGATCGCCATCGGCTACGGCGTCGTGGAGTGGTTCCACAGTAAAGACAGCATCGTATTTATGACCGAGTTGCCGGCCGCGGTGCCATTCCGGATGGACACGCGCATACTGCTGGCGAGCCTCGCGTTGTCTTTGCTGAGCGCGGTCCTTTGTGGCCTGGCGCCGGCGCTGCAGAGCACGCGCGTGGACCTGGTGAGCGGACTCAAGTCGGCCGAAGCGGATGTGCCGGGACGCAAACGCCTGTGGGGCCGGAATGTGCTGGTGGTGGCGCAGGTTTCCACGTCCCTGATGCTGCTGACAGCGTCTTTCCTGATGGCCCGGAGTTTCCAGCATAGCTTGCTGGATGGAACCGGCTTCGCGAAAGACCATCTACTGATGGTCAAGTTCGATCCGCGTCTGGTGCAGTACAACGCAGCTCAGACGCAGCAGTTCTATAAGCAACTGGCCGAACGTGTGCGGGAAGCGCCGGGAGTTCGGAGCGAAGCGCTCACACAGAATATTCCGCTGGGACAGGACGAGTTTTACGGTCTGGCGTTCGTGCCGGACGGTTTCGAGATGCCGAAGGATCGCGAGAATTTTAATTCGACGATGGATACGGTTGACGAAGGATATTTCGTGACCATGGGGATTCCGATCTTGCGTGGCCGTGGCTTCCTGGCCTCCGATTCCGCGGATGCGCCGCGCGTCGCCGTGGTGAATGAACGGTTCGCGAAACACTATTGGCCGGGCGGCGACGCAGTAGGCAAATACATCCGCCTCGATAGCCGCACGGGGACGCCGGTGGAGATAGTAGGCATCGCGCAGACGATCAAATATCAATCGGCCATGGAAAAGTCGATGGATTTCGTGTATCTACCGCTGGCTCAACATCCCATCGCGCGAATGGCCTTGATGTTGCGTTCGAGCGGCGATCCGCTGCAATTGGTTCAATCCGTGAAGGACGTTGTCCGTACGCTCGATCCGAACCTGCCGATGTTGCAGACGAGGTCCTACGAGGACCTCTACCTGAATGCGGCCGTGAAAGGGCCGGGAATTGCGATACAGCTGGTGGGTACCATGGGGCTGGTGGGCCTCCTGATGGCCATCGCCGGTTTGTACGGACTGGTGGCGTACAACGTAAGCCGCAGAACCCGCGAGATCGGCATCCGCATCGCCCTTGGCGCAGGTCAGTCGGACGTGCTGCGCCTGGTGATGGGCAAGGGCCTCGTGCTGGTGGGGATGGGAACGGTGATCGGGCTGGCGATGGGTTTCGCCGTCGAGCAGCTCATGAATTCGATGCTGTTCAATGCCGGAGGCGTAGACTTCGTGGCCTATATCGTCGTCGTGCCGTCGATGTTTCTGGTGACCATGCTGGCGGCCTACGTGCCCGCGCGACGAGCATCCCGGATTGCGCCGACACAGGCGCTGCGATACGAATAGTGCAGTTAGTTCGTGGACAACAGATCCGCCACCGCGCGCGACACAGCTTGATTTCGCCTCGCGAAGCGCCTAGAATCGCTTATTCACGATGAGGTTTGTCCGCTACAAGAGAATCATCCCACAGCCCAGCGAAGCTTGCTGGGCTGAAATGTTTATGGGGCCTTCGCGCCACCAGGAGAACCGATGATTGAAGGACCTATCCCGGAAGCGCTGACGTTCGACGACGTGCTGCTGCTGCCGGGGAAATCGGCTGTGCTGCCCGCGCAGGCCGACACGCGCACCTGCCTTTCGCGCGGCATTGCGATCAACATCCCGATCGTCGCCGCGGCCATGGACACGGTGACGGACTCGCGCCTCGCGATTGCCATCGCGCGCCAGGGCGGCCTGGGATTCATCCATCGCAATATGACCATAGATCGCCAGGCCGACGAGGTGGACAAAGTGAAGCGCTCGGAAAGCGGAATGATCGTGGACCCGGTGACCATTTCGCCCGAACTCTCCGTCCGCCAAGCCCTCGACATCATGACGAAGTATCGCGTCTCCGGCTTGCCCGTCACGCGCGGCGCGCACTTGATGGGAATCCTGACGAATCGTGACCTTCGCTTCGAGCGCAATCTCGACCAGCCCGTGAGCGAGGTGATGACCAAGGACAATCTCGTCACCGTTCCCGTGGGCACCACTCTCGAGGAAGCCGAACGCCTTCTGCAACGGCACCGCATCGAAAAGCTTCTCGTTGTGGATAAAGACTTCAACCTCAAGGGCCTGATCACCGTCAAAGACATTCAGAAGAAGATCGAGTTCCCGCTCGCCACAAAAGACGAACACGGGCGCCTGCGCGTGGGCGGCGCCATCGGGGCCACAGGAGACTTCCTCGAGCGCGCGCACGAGCTGGCCCGGGAAAAAGTGGACGTTCTGGCGATTGACACCGCGCACGGGCACACCTCGCGAGTGATGGACGCGATCCGTCAGGTGAAGCATAAGTTTCCCGAGATGCAGCTCGTGGCCGGCAATGTGGCCACGGCGGAAGGCGCGCGCGATCTGATCTCGCTCGGCATAGACGGCCTCAAGATCGGCATCGGGCCGGGCTCGATCTGCACCACGCGCGTCGTCACCGGCGCGGGCGTGCCGCAGATCACGGCCATTCTCGAGTGCGCGCGCGCGGCCAAGGGCACCGGGGTGCCGCTCATGGCCGATGGCGGCATCAAGTTTTCGGGCGATATCACCAAAGCGATCGCCGCCGGGGCTTCTTCCGTGATGATCGGCGGCCTTTTCGCCGGCACGGAAGAGTCGCCCGGCGAGACGATTCTGTATCAGGGGCGCACGTTCAAGTCCTATCGCGGCATGGGCTCACTCGGAGCGATGGAAGCGGGCTCCGCTGACCGCTACTCGCAGGAATCCGCGGAGCGCGGGAAATCCGTGCCCGAAGGGATCGAGGGCCAGGTACCCTACAAAGGCCCGCTCGGTGGTCTCGTGGACCAGCTTGTGGGTGGATTGCGCAGCGGCATGGGTTATTGCGGAGCGGCAAACCTGAAAGACCTGCATGAAAACAGCCGCTTCATCCGGATTTCCTCGGCCGGGCTGCGGGAAAGCCACGTCCATGACGTCATCATCACTCGCGAAGCACCGAACTACCGCTTGGAATGAGCGGCCCTCCCAGAGAAAATGAACGCGCTGCGGAGCAGTTCCAGCCGCGTCGAATCGAGAAAATGCGCTGGCTCAAGCAATGGTGGCCCGTGCTCGCGTGGGCCGCGCTCATTTCCTGGCTCTCGACCGGCACGTTTACGGCCGAAAACACCGGAAAGATCATTATCCCCATCCTCCGTTGGATCTTCTACGGAGCCTCACCGGAGACGATCGCGTCCCTGCACTACTTGATCCGAAAGAGCGGCCATTTCGTCGAGTATTTTGTATTGAGCCTTCTGATCCTGCGGGCCCTTCGCGCGGGACGCCGGCGCTCCCGCCTCGGTTGGGCGTTCATGGCCATCGCGCTCGTGGCCGGTTACGCCGCGCTCGACGAGTTCCATCAGTCGTTTGTTCCAGGCCGCACCGCGTCCGTAGCCGACGTGCTGCTCGATACCGCCGGCGGCATCGCCGCGCAAATCCTCGCCGCGCTGGTTATGCTGTTGAGTGACGTTCGCGCACGCGGGCACGCCGGGAAGGTCCCTCCTGCCGCCACTACCTGATTTTCTCCTGGACGTGATGCTTGCAATTCACAGAAGTCGCGCTACCCTGTTTGCGCAACATTGGGGTTAGAAAGACTGGGAAGTGCCAGCCTCGGAGCGCCGCATCTGCATACCAGAGGGCTCTTCGTACGTCTAATTCCCCACTACGCAGTCCGCATACTTTCGAGAGGAGACTAGATGACTCGAGGCTTTTTCCACTGCGCTTTGCTGTTCGCCGCAATTCTGCTGCTTTCGGCTTCCCCGGCTCGCGCATCCGAGCCGTTGCGCTATGAGCTTCATTTCGAGAAGCCCAACACGCATCTGATGGACGTTACGATCCATGTGACGGACCTCAAAGGCCCAAGCGTCGAATTCGCGATGCCCGATTGGGCGCCCGGCTCTTATGCCATTGAGGACTACGCCGCGAACGTGCAGCGATTTCGGGCCGCGGATCCCGGCGGAAAATCACTTGCCTGGCGCAAGACCGACAGCCAGACGTGGCGGATTGAGCTTGCCGGCGCCGGCGCCGTAACAGTTGAGTATCAGTTGTTCGGAGACCTGCTTCAGAACAACCAGGCGCAATACGACGAGCGCCACGTCTTCATCGGCGGCCCCGCCGTTTGGATGTACCTCGTCGGTGGGAAAGAGCGGCCTGTTGAACTCACGATCGCGGTTCCTTCCGGGTGGAAAGTAGCAACGGGAATGGAGCATACGTCCGATCACACGTTCCGCGCCGCCGACTACGATTGGTTTGCCGATGCGCCGCTTGAGATTTCAGACTTTGCGGAGAAGGATTTTCAGGTGCTCGGCTCCACCTATCACGTCATCGTTCATGATGTGAAAGGCAAAAAGGATTTTTCAAAGTTGGTAGCGGACGTACAAAGGATCGTTGAAACCTCAGTGGGGATGTGGAGCCCTGTGGCAGGCAAGGAAGGACAAGGAGCGCCGTTCCGGGATTACTGGTTCCTGTTTCACATCTGGCCGAAAACCGGCGGCGGGCTGGAACATTTGAACTCGACCCAAATCAATTTCCAAACTGATTGGGACGACACGGGACCGGCAGCCTATCATCGCGGGAGCGCCAATCAATACGAATTGAAGCTGTTCGTTACCTCGCACGAATTCTTCCATGCCTGGAACGTGAAGCGCCTGCGGCCCAAGCCGCTCGGGCCGTTCGATTACTCGCAGATGGTGCACACGCCGTCGCTGTGGATCGCGGAGGGGCTGACGAGCTATTACGGTTCACTCAACATCGAGAGAGCGGGACTGCTGACGCCGCAGAGGTATCTGGACGAAATTGCGAAGCTCATTTCGAGCTTTGAAGAAGAGCCGGGCCGCCAGGAACGCAGCATCGAGGACACGAGCTGGGATACGTGGCTGCCGCGCGCGTTGGGCCAGCGTGAAAACAACCTCGCGAATACCTGGTATTCGTACTATGACGGCGGGCAAATCATGGGACACGTCCTCGACTTCGCCATTCGCCAGTCGACCAAGAACAAGAAGTCGCTCGACGACTGGATGCGCCTGCTTTATTCGCGCTACGCGCTGCCAAAACCGGGATTTGAACCGGACGAAGCGATTCGCGCCGCTTCCGAAGTGGCCGGGGCGGATCTCAGCGATATTTTCCGGCAGTACATCAGCGGCAAGGAGCCGATTCCATACGAAAAGTATTTCGCCTACGCCGGAATCACCGTGGAGAAAAAGATCGACCCAGCCAAGCCGTGGATGGGCGCCGACACGAAGAAGGGCGATGACGGCCGCGCGACGATCACTAACATAATCCCCGGCGGTCCTGCCGAAGCCGCTGGACTTGACCGGCAGGACGCGATCCTCGCGGTGAACGGCCGCGCCGTGGATGCAGATGGTTTCGATCTCGCGCTCAAGGAAGGCAAGCCTGGCGATGCGTTCCGCCTTACCGTGGTGCGTCTGGGCGAAATTAAGGAGATTCCGGTCACCCTCGCGGCGAATCCGCACGCCACCTACACGCTGAAGCCAATGGAAAAACAGACCGACGAGCAGAAAGCTATTTACAACAGCTGGCTCGGAATCAAATAAACGCCGCGACATGCGCAAAAACAAAAAGGCCCGCGCTGGTTTTCCCGGGCGCAGGCCTTTGATTTCCGTTTGCGAGGAGCTACTTCTTGTCTTCCTTCTCTTCCGGCACTTCTTCGGGCTTTTCTTTCTTGGCCTTCTTATCTTTTTTCTTCAGCTCGGAGCCGAGGAACTCAAGGATTGCGAGCTCCGCTCCGTCTCCTATGCGCCACCCGACCCGAATGATCCGCGTGTACCCGCCGGGGCGATCCGCGAAACGCGGCGCAAGGTCCGCGAAGAGCTTCTTCGCGGCCTCGGGGGTCTGAAGAAAAGACGCAGCCTGCCGCCGGGCGTGAAGCGAATCGCGCTTGCCGAGCGTGATCATGCGTTCGGCCAGCGGGCGAGTCGCTTTGGCGCGCCGGAGCGTGGTGTGGATCCGCTCCTTTTCGATCAGGTTCGTGACCAGATTGCGCAGCACCGCACGCCGGTGCGCGGGGTTCTTTCCAAGTTTGGATCCTGATACGAGATGTCTCATGTTTAGGTCCCTGGCCCCGCGTTACAGGGTCGTGGTTTCCTCCGAAGGCGGCGGCGCCGTCTGGCTCGGGAGCGGAGGCCAGATGATGCGGCCGTGCTCGTCGAACTTCATCCCCAGGCTCAGGCCCATTTTCAAAAGGATGTCCTTGATCTCGTTCAGCGACTTGCGCCCGAAGTTTTTCGTCTTAAGCATTTCCGATTCCGTTTTCTGCACCAGTTCGCGCAAATTCTGAATGTTTGCGTTCTTCAGGCAGTTGTAGGAGCGCACGGAAAGCTCGAGCTCTTCTACCGACCGGTCCAGGTATTCCAACCGCGGATCGTTGAAACTCTCGACCACTTCTTCGGCAATCTCCGGCGTTTCTTCGAAGTTGATGAAGATGCTCATGTGATCTTTCACCAGCTTCGCGGCCAGGCCGATGGCGTCCTGCGGCGTGATTGCCGCGTTGGTCCAAACGTCGAGGGTGAGCTTCTCGTAGTCGGTCATCTGCCCGAGGCGCGCGGCTTCTACAGCATAGTTGACCTTGCGCACCGGGGAGTGGATCGAGTCGATCGGAATGTAGCCGATCGGCAGGTCCTCATCGAAATTGCGGTCGGCAGCGACGTAACCACGGCCGTTCTTCACCCGCAATTCCAACTCGAACTTGCCGCCCTCGCTGACCGTGGCGATGTAAACGTTCTTGTCCAGCACGGCGATGTCGGCGTCCTCTTCAATCTTCGCGGAGGTTACCGGCCCGGGCGTCTCGACGTTGAGCGTAATCGTCTTCGGCTGATCCGTATTCAGCTTCAGGGGAACCTGCTTCAGATTCAAAATGATGTCGGTGGCGTCTTCGACGACGCCGGGGATCGGAGAAAACTCGTGCAGAACGCCTTCGATTTTCACGGCAGTGATCGCCGCACCTTCAATCGAGCTCAATAGCGCGCGCCGCAGTGCGTTTCCGACCGTGGTGCCCCAGCCGCGCTCAAACGGCTGCGCGGAGAATTTCCCGTATTTATCTGTCAGTGTTTCAGGTTCTGCTGCAAGTCTCTTTGGTTTCTGAAAGCCCTTCCACATCTTTGCATTCCTCCCGGCCCGCCCGTGGCGAACCTGCAAGCTCTACAAAACGAAAGATAATTGTTGGACTACTTCGAATAAAGTTCGACGATGAGCTGTTCGTTCATCGGCGGCGTCTGCACGTCTTCGCGGCGCGGCAACGCAACCACGCGAGCCTTGAAATTCTCGCGGTCAATATCGAGCCACGGCGCAACGCCCTGGGTCTGGGCCAGATTGCGCGCTTCGAGCACCATCGCGTTCTGATGCAGGCTGTCCTTGAGCGCAATCTCATCACCCACTTGCACGAGATAGCTCGGGATATTCACCTTCTGCCCCTTCACGCGAATGTGCCCGTGAAGCACGAATTGCCGGGCTTGCGCGCGCGAGCCGGCCAGCCCCATGCGATAGACTGCGTTATCGAGGCGCCGCTCGAGCATCACGATCAAGTTCGATCCCGTAGGCCCCTTTGTGCGCACAGCTTTTTCAAAATAACCGCGGAATTGCCGCTCGAGCAAACCGTACGTGCGCTTTACCTTTTGCTTCTCGCGCAACTGCACGCCATAACCGACCATCTTCGGCCGGCGCGCCTGGCCATGCTGGCCGGGAACGAAGTTGCGCTTCTCGATCGCGCACTTTTCCGTAAAACACCGGAGGCCTTTGAGGAAGAGTTTCATGCCCTCCCGTCGGCACAGCCGGCAAACCGCTTCACGATGTCTTGCCAATTCTTTGTCTCCTTTTTATCAACTCCGAAAATCCTATACGCGGCGGCGCTTCGGCGGACGGCAGCCGTTGTGCGGCACCGGCGTCACGTCCTTGATCGCGTTGATGTGCAGCCCCGAGGTCGCCAGCGCGCGCACGGCAGACTCCCGCCCCGCGCCCGGCCCTTTGACGCGCACCTCCACGGATTTCATGCCATATTGATCGCGCGCCACACCGGCGGCGGACATCGCCGCTTGCTGCGCGGCATACGGCGTGCCCTTGCGCGACCCCTTGAAGCCGGCTGAGCCCGCCGAGGCCCAGCTCACCGTCCGGCCGTCCGGATCCGTGAGCGTGATGACGGTATTGTTGAAAGTCGCCTGAATGCAGGCCACGCCGTGCGGCACAACGCGCTTTTCCTTCTTCTTGCGAAATTCCTTCTTTCGCTTCGAAGTTTTCGCCGGTGCTCCCGGTGCTGCTGCGGCGGCGTCCTTCGGTTCTTTGGCCACTTTCTTCCTTCTCCTTTGCGAGACCTACTTGCGCGCCATCGTCTTCTTCTTCGCTGCGACCGCGCCCTTCCGCGGCCCCTTGCGCGTACGCGCGTTCGTGTGCGTCCGCTGTCCACGAACCGGCAGATTCCGCCGGTGCCGCAAGCCGCGGTAGCACTGGATTTCGATCAGCCGCCGGATGTTCATCTGCATCTCTTTGCGGAGATCGCCTTCCACGCGCCCTTCGGATTCAATCGCGGCGCGCAGGCGCGTCACTTCATCTTCCGTCAAGTCTTTTATCTTTTTCGTCGCGTCGACCTTCGCCTTCTCCGCAAGCGACCGCGCGCGCTGCTGCCCGATACCGTAGATCGCCGTCAGGCCAACCCACAGCCGCTTGTTCGGCGGCAGATCAACTCCTGCAATACGTGCCATTTCGCTTCCTCCCTAAACCCGGGCCCCAACAGGCTTACCCCTGGCGCTGGCGGTGCTTGGGATTCTGGCAGATCACCCTCACCACCCCGCGCCGATGAACAATCTTGCACTTCATGCAAATTTTCTTTACCGATGCCCGGACCTTCATGTTCTGCTCCAATCCTATTTGTAGCGATAAACGATTCGCCCGCGCGTGAGGTCGTACGGCGAAAGCTCAACCGCAACGCGATCCCCCGGCAGGATGCGGATAAAGTTCTTTCGCATCTTTCCCGAAATATGAGCGAGCACCTGATGCTTGTTTTCAAGCTCGACGCGAAACATTGCGTTCGGAAGCGGCTCCACCACCGTCGCCATTACTTCGATCGCGTCTTCTTTCCCGCTGTTTTCGCCCGGCTTCTTCTTCTCCGGTTCCGGTCTTCTGGATCTAGCCATACGCCCCTATCTCGAATCTCGCCGAATCGCGCTCCTGCTTACCACACACTTACCAGACCGGCCCGGTGGCTTCCCGCGGCCGCGTCAAAATCCAAGGCCCTTTGGCGGTGACGGCGACGGTATGCTCGAAGTGCGCGGAGTCGCTGCCGTCTGCCGTTACTGCGGTCCAGTCATCGTCGAGCACCTTCACCGCTGGCCCGCCGGTGTTCACCATCGGCTCGATGGCAAGCACCATGCCTTCCTGCAACCGCGCGCCCTGCCCCGGCGGCCCGTAGTTCGGAAGCTGCGGATCCTCGTGCATCCGCGTTCCAATGCCGTGACCCACGAATTCCCGAACCACCGAATAGCCGTTCTTTTCGACCCATTCCTGCACGGCCGCGGAGATGTCTCCGAGCCGGTTGCCGGGCCGAACCTTCTCGATCGCGTGCTCGAGCGACTCGCGCGTTACTTTCAGGAGCTTTTCACGCCCCGGCGCGATTTTCCCGACCGGGACGGTCAAGGCTGCATCCGCGAAGTAGCCCTCCAGCTCGACGCCGAAATCCATCGAGAGGATGTCGCCTTCCCGCAACCGGCGCGAGGGCGACGGGATGCCATGCACCACCTCTTGATTGATCGAGGTGCACACGGAACCGGGGTAGCCCCGATAGCCCTTGAAAGCCGGGCGCGCACGATGCTCGGCCGTGTATTCCTCGGCGAACACATCCAGCTCTTTCGTCGAGACGCCGGAACGGACCATGGAGCGCATCTTCTCCAGCGCGCCCCATACAATCAATCCCGCGCGATGCATCTTCTCGAGCTCAGCCGCCGATTTACAGATGACCATCGCGACCTTCTGCGCGCTTCAAGACATTATCCAGCGCACGGCTCACTTCTTCGACACTCGCAGAAGCATCGATAGTTTCGAGTGCTCCTTCGCGCTGGTAGTACTCCGCGAGCGGCTTCGTCTGCCGCCTATATGCTGCCAGCCGCTCCTTCACCACTTCCGGACGGTCATCGGAGCGCTGAACCAGTTTGCCGCCATCGTGATCGCAAATCCCGGGCACCTTCGGCGGACGCTCGTAAATGTTGTAAATCTCGCCGCCCACGCTGCACGTCCAGCGGCCCGCGAGACGCCGGACCACCGCTTCCTCGTCCAGGTGAAAATCAATCACGACAGGCTTCCCGAACCCAAGACGCTCGAGGATTTTGTCGAGCTGTTCCGCTTGCGGGATCGTCCTCGGAAACCCATCGAAGACAAAACCGCCGGCGCAATCCGGAAGCGCCAGTCTCTCCTCGACCATTCCCATCACGATCGCGTCCGGCACCAACTCGCCTCTTTCCATCACCGGCTTTGCCATCCTGCCAAGCTCGGTGCCGCGGCGGATGGCATCGCGAAACATGTCGCCGGTTGAGAGATGCGGGACATGAAAGCGTTGCGCGATCTGTTTTGCCTGGGTCCCTTTCCCCGCGCCTGGCGGGCCCAGGAAAATCAACGCCCGATGGTGCGTCATGCGAACCGCCGACGTAGTGGGATCAACCGCGACGCCCTCGAACCCGGCCCTTGCGAACAAAACCATCGTAATTCCGCATCACCAGTTGCGCTTCGAGCTGTTGTACGGTGTCCATCGCCACGCCGACCACAATCAGCAGCGACGTGCCCCCGAAGTAAAACTGCACGTTCAAACCGTCGAGCACAAACCGCCACATGTGCCTATCGAACCAATCGCCGCCGAGCCATATCGGCAGGTGCTGCAGATGAATACCGGAAATCATCCATTCCGGGAGGAGGCAGACGATGGCGAGATACGCGCCCCCCACAAACGTCAGGCGCGTGAGAATTCGATTGATGTGCTCCGACGTGTTCCGTCCCGGCCGGATACCGGGAATGAAACCGCCATACTTCCGCATGTTGTCAGCCAGTTCCGTGGGATTGAAAATGATGCCCACGTAAAAGAAAGCAAAGAAAATAATCAGCGTGACATACACCAATGTGTAGAGCGGCTCGCCCCAACGAATCGAGGCGGCGAATTTCTGAAAGAACGGCGACTTGCTTTGAAAAATCAGCGCCAGCGTCTGCGGGAACGTCAGCAACGAGCTCGCGAAAATCGGCGGAATCACACCGCCGGAATTCACGCGCAGCGGCAGGTAGGTCATCTGCCCGCCCATCACCTTGCGGCCCATCACGCGCTTCGCGTACTGCACGGGAATGCGCCGCTGGCCTCCTTCGACAAAGACAATGAAGGCGATCACCGCCCCCATCAGCGCCAAGAGAGCGACAAGCGCGATGCCCGTGAACGAACCCCACTGCCCGGTCTTCGCTTTCTCCCAGAGATCAAACACCGCGCGCGGCAGGCCGACGACGATGCCGGCAAAAATAATGAGCGACATCCCATTGCCGATGCCGCGGTCGGTGATCTGCTCGCCCAGCCACATGATGAAGGCTGAGCCGGTCGTGAGAGTGAGCATGGTCATCAGGATGAAGCGCGTACCCGGGTTGTAGACCAGCGCCTGGCCGCCCAGATTCTGGCGCATCAACGTCATGGCAATCGTGAACGACTGGAAGCAGCTCAGGATAATCGTCAGGTACCGCGTGTATTGCGTGATCTTGCGGCGGCCGAGCTCGCCTTCTTTTTGCAGGCGCTCCAGGTAGGGCCACACGACCACCATCAACTGCAAGATAATCGAGGCCGTAATGTACGGCATGATGCCGAGCGCGAAAATCGTCAGCCGGCGGAAGTTACCGCCGCTGAACAGGTCCATCAGGCCGAGGACCGAACCCTGACCCTGCTGGAAGAGCGTCTGAAGCAACTCCGAATTGATTCCCGGGGTGGGAATGAAGGCGCCGAGGCGATACACCCCCAGCAACGCCAGCGTAAACAGGACACGATTACGCAGGTCCGGCGTGCTGAAGATGTTTCGAAATGCCTCGACCAGCTTCCTCATTTCAGGATTTCGACCTTTCCTCCGGCGCCCGTAATCTTTTCCTGCGCCGACTTGCTGAACGCATGCGCGTGCACGGTCAATGCAACTTTCAAATCGCCGTCACCCAGAACCTTTACTGCGCCGCGCCCCTTGCGAATCATTCCACGCACCGACAACTCATCCGGCGTGACCGTTTCCCCGGCAGAAAATGCATTCAAGCTCTCCACGTTGACGACGGCGAACGTTTTCGGAAAGGGACTCGAAAAGCCGCGCTTCGGCAGACGCCGGTGCAGCGGCATCTGGCCGCCTTCGAATCCCGGGCGGCGTGAATAGCCGCGGCGTGATTGCTGTCCCTTGTTTCCGGCGCCCGCGGTCTTGCCGAGTTTCGAGCCCATGCCGCGCCCGACCCGCACTTTGCGGTGGCGCGAGCCACGCGGCGGTTTCAAATTCGAGAGTGTCGGTTCCATAGTGTCCCTGAATATTCCTACGCTTGGATTTCAACCAGATGATGGACTTTCGCGATCATGCCGCGAATCGTGGGCGTGTCGGGGCGCTCGACGATCTGCTGCATCCGGCGAAAGCCGAGGCCGCGAATTGTCTGCCGCATCCCGCGCGGGCAACCGATGAAGCTGCGCACCCACTTGATTTTCAGCGTGCCTGATTTCGTCTTTTTCGTTGTCATTGGTTACGTCGCCACCGGTTCCTCGGCCGTCTTGCCCCGGTTCTCCGCCACCTTGGCCGCGTCTTTCAAATGCAGAAGCGCGTCGAAAGTCGCTTTGACTACATTGTGCGGGTTCGAGGTGCCGAGCGACTTCGTCAGCACGTTCTGAATCCCCGCGACTTCCATCACCGCCCGCACCGGGCCGCCCGCAATTACGCCGGTGCCTTCTGGCGCAGGCTTCAGCAGAACTTCTCCGGAACCGTAGCGGCCAATCACCTGGTGCGGAATCGTTGTGCCCTTTAGGTTGAGCTTGACCATGTTCTTCTTCGCTTGCTCGATGGCCTTTCGAATCGCCATGGGGACCTCGCGGGCCTTGCCCATTCCGAAGCCAGCATGACCGTTCTGATCGCCGACGACGACGAGCGCCGAGAAGCTGAGGTTCTTTCCGCCCTTCACTACTTTCGTGACGCGGTTGATATTGACGACCTGATCTTTCAGGTTGGCCGTATTGGCGTCGATCAGCCGGCGCAGGGAAAGCGTATCTTTTAGTTCTTGTTTCGGCATAGTTTTCAGAACTTCAGGCCCGCCTCCCGGGCCGCTTCCGCAAGCGCCTGCACGCGGCCATGATACTGATAGCCGCCGCGGTCGAACACCACTTGCTCGACGCCTTTCGCGCGAGCGCGCTCCGCAATGATCTTGCCTACCACCTTTGACGCCGCGATATTGCCACCGCCCTTGATAATGCTGCGAACTTCCTTATCGAGCGAGCTGGCGTATGCCAGCGTGCGCCCGGCATGATCGTCCACCACCTGCGCGCGAATATGCTTGCTCGAACGATGCACGCAAAGCCGCGGACGTTCGGTGGTGCCCACGAGCCTCTTGCGCGTCCGCACGTGAATTCTGCGGCGGTGCGCTGCGCTCGATAATTTTCGAACCGGTGCTGCCACGTTCTCTCTCCTCTCCGGTTAAGCGGCTGCCGTCTTGGCCCCGGCTTTTCCGGCCTTCTTCTTGAGCCGTTCGCCGGTGATGCGAATGCCCTTCTGCTTGTACGGGTCGGGCGGACGCAGCGCGCGAAGATTCGCGGCGACCTGGCCAACCTGGTTCTTGTCCGCACCGGAAACCGTCATGTGCGTTTGCTTCTCGACGGTGATTTGAATTCCCTCGGGAATGGGAAACTCCACCGGATGCGAATAGCCGAGCGCCAGAACCACGTTTTTGCCCTTTACCTCAGCGCGATAACCGACGCCGACGATGTCAAGATCGCGCTTGAATCCCTGAGTGACGCCGGTGACGGCGTTGGCCACCAGGGCGCGCGCGAGCCCGTGCAGCGCGCGGTGATCCTCGGTTTCGCGCTTGGCAAAGAGCGTCGAATCCTTCTGCTCGAAAGTGATGCCGCGCGGCAGGGGTACGCTCATTTTCCCCTTTGGACCCTGCACTTCCACCGCGCCGTCCTTCAACTGCACCTTCACGCCCGACGGGATCGAAACCGGCTTGTTTCCAATTCGCGACATGGCTCTATCGAAACCTCGTTTTCACTTCGCTTACCAAACTTCGCACAATAGCTCGCCGCCCACGCCTTCCTTGCGTGCCGACTGGCCCGTCATCACGCCGCGCGGCGTGGACACAATCGAAATTCCCAATCCGCCGACGACGGCGCGGATGTCCGTCTTGCCGACGTACCGCCGCGAGCCGGGCCGCGACACGCGGCGCAAATCCGTGATCACGCTGCGGCGCTCCGGCGTGTAGCGGAGAAACACGCGCAGCGTTTTCTTCGTCTTCGTTTCTTCGACCACTTTGAAATTCGTGAGATATCCTTCGTCCTTCAGTATGCGGGCCACTTCCACCTTCAGCTTCGAAGACGGCATATCGACCCGCGGATGCTTCGCGCGCGCGGCATTGCGAATCCGCGTCAGCATGTCGGCAATGGGATCAGTCGTCATTTTTCTCCCTGCAGGGCTTCCTTCCTACCAACTGGCTTTCACCACGCCGGGAATTTCTCCCTTGAGCGCGTGGCCGCGGAAACAGATGCGGCACATTTCAAACTTGCGCAGAAAACCGCGCGGTCGCCCGCAAATCCGGCAGCGGTTGCGTCTGCGGATTTTGTACTTCAGTTTCTTCCGCATCTTCGCGAATTGACTGTCTCGAGCCATTCTGGGTCTCTCCCTGCGTGCTTACGCTCGGAAGGGCACGCCGAGCGATTTCAGCAGCTCGCGCCCTTCTTCGTCGGTTCGGGCCGTCGTAGTGATGGTGATGTTCATGCCCTTAATCTTGTCCACCCGCGTGTAATCGATCTCCGGAAACACCAGCTGATCCTTCAATCCCAGCGTGTAATTGCCGCGGCCGTCGAATGAATTCGGCGGCAGGCCCTTGAAGTCGCGGACACGCGGCAGCACCACCGACGCGAGGCGGTCGAGGAATTCGTACATCCGCTCGCCGCGCAGCGTGACCATGCACCCGATGGGCATGCCCTTGCGGATCTTGAAATTCGCGATCGACTTCTTGGCCCGCGTGATCACCGGCTTCTGCCCGGCGATTTGTCCAAGTTCCGCGGCCGCCGCATCGAGCAGCTTCACATTCTGGCTCGCTTCGCCCAGCCCGATGTTGATAGTCACTTTCGCCACTCGCGGCACGGCCATCGTGTTCTTGTATCCGAAGCGCTTCGAAAGCGCCGGCATGGCCTCTTTGCGATATTTTTCGTGCAGCCGGCTGATCATGTCTCTGCCTGTCCCCTAACTCTCAAATGTCGTATTGCAGCGCCGGCATGTGCGCACCTTCGTGCCGTCCGGCAGTTTTGTGTGTCCCGTGCGCGAATGTTTGCCGCATCCCGGGCATACCAGCATCACATTCGAAACGTGAATCGGCCCTTCCCTCTCGAGAATTCCGCCCTTGATGTTCTTCGACGGGTTCGGCCGCGTGTGCTTCTTGATGATGTTTGTGTGTTCGACCGTCACCGTGCGCTTCCACGGATTCACCGAAAGCACTTTTCCGGTCTTGCCCTTCGAGCGCCCGGCCATCACCTTCACCATGTCGCCGTGACGAATCCCCATGGACGCCGGAGTTTCGTTGGTTTCTCTCATCGCTACCACACTTCCGGGGCCAGCGAGATAATCTTCGTGAACTTCTTCTCGCGAAGCTCGCGCGCCACTGGCCCAAACACGCGCGTACCCACCGGCTCGTTCGCGTCGTTGATCAGCACGGCTGCGTTGTCGTCAAAACGGATGTACGTGCCGTCCCGCCGCCGCTGCTCTTTGCGCGTTCGCACCACGACGGCGCGCACTACCTTCCCCTTCTTCACCTGGCTGTCCGGCGTCGCTTCTTTTACCGCCGCTGTGATCACGTCACCCAGGCCCGCCGTTAACCCCGCATCTCCTCCCAGCGGGAGAATGCAGGTTATTTGCCGCGCGCCCGAGTTGTCGGCCACCGTCAGCCATGTTCGCATCTGAACCATGTTCGTGCTCCCTTAACGCCGCTTCAGACTCGCACCACGCGCGTGGTACGCGCGAGGACTTCCTTGAGCCGCCACCTCTTCAGCTTCGAAAGCGGCCGCGTGGAGATAATCCTTACCGTGTCGCCTGCGCGCGCCTCGCCGGTCTCATCGTGCGCGTAATACTTTTTCGTAGTCCGCATCACGCGGTGATAGAGCGGGTGCTGCACTTTGCGCGTCACCTTCACCACAATCGTCTTCTGCATCTTGGCGCTGGTTACGATGCCTGTGAGTTCCTGGCGCGCCCCGCGCTCGTGAGCGGCCGCCGGCTCTTTCCCGGAAGGTCCGCCGTGAACTTCTGTCTTCTCGTTTACCATTACGCCTTCCTCAATTCGATTTCGCGCAGCAACGTCATCACGCGCGCGAGGTCGCGCTTGGTTTCGCGCAGCTTCTTCAGCCCTTCGGATTGCCCGGTCGAGAGCTGGAAGCGCAGCCGGAAAATCTGTTCGGCGAGCTCGCGCTGCTGCACTTCAAGCTCGTTGTGGTTCATGTCGCGAAATTTCTCCATGCCCTTTGCCATTAGAGTTCACTCGCCCGGCTGACGAATTGCGTCCGGATCGGCAGCTTGTGCGAAGCGAGCTTCATTGCTTCGGTTGCCGCCGCTAGGTCCACGCCCGCCATTTCAAACATCACGCGTCCCGGCTTCACCACCGCTACCCAGTGCTCCGGTGGCCCTTTGCCCTTGCCCATGCGGGTTTCGGCAGGCTTCTTTGTGAACGGCTTATCCGGAAACACGCGAATCCAGAGTTTTCCCCCGCGCTTGATGAATCGCGTAATCGCCACGCGCGCCGCTTCGATTTGCCGGTCGGTGATCCACGCCGGCTCGAGAGCCTTCAGCCCGTACTCGCCGAAAGCGAGCGAGCCGCCGCGCCACGCCTTGCCGCTGCGGCGCCCGCGCTGCTGCTTGCGGTACTTCACTTTTTTCGGCATCAACATGATTGCTGTGTCCTTACGCTTCTTTTTCCGTGCCGGGCTTGCCCTTCGCCGGAATTTTTTCGCCCTGGTAAATCCAGCACTTCACGCCGATGACGCCGTAGGTGGTGTGCGCCTCGGCCGTGCCAAAATCAATGTCGGCGCGCAGCGTTTGCAATGGCAGCCGCCCCTGCAGATACCATTCCTTGCGCGCGATTTCCGCGCCGTTCAGCCGGCCGGCCACGCGCACCTTGATTCCCTTGCAGCCGAACCGAAGCGCCGAGTCCACCGCCTTGCGCATGGCCCGCCGGAATGCCACGCGCTTCTCGAGCTGCAGCGCAATCGATTCGGCCACCAGCTGCGCGTTCAGTTCCGGCCGGTGTACTTCCTGGATGTCGATGTGCACTTCGCGCTTCGTGCGCTTTTGCACTTCATTCTTGAGCTTGTCGATTTCCGAGCCCTTGCGGCCGATGATGATTCCCGGGCGCGCGGTGTAGATCCGCACAACGAGTTTGTTCGCCGCGCGCTCCACGTCGATGGCGTCCACCCCGGCGGATTTAAGCTTCTCCTTCAGAATCTTGCGCAGGGCAACGTCTTCGTGCAGCAGGTCCGCGTAATCGCGCTTGGCGAACCAGCGCGACTTCCACGGCTTGTTGTACCCCAGCCGGAAACCGTACGGATGTGTTTTCTGCCCCAAACTTCCCTCCTACTTTTTCTTCTTGTGAGACTGCGCTTTATGCGCGCGTTTCTCGAGGGCTTTGCGCGCCTTGCGCACGGCGCCCTTCACACCCTTCGATGCTTCCGCTTCGGCTGCTGCTGCCGCCGCGCGGTCGGCAGCCGCACGGTGATGCTCTGATACCTCGACGACAATGTGGCTCGTGCGTTTCTGGTACCGGAACCCGCGTCCCATCGGCGCGGGACGCATCCGCTTCCAGCGCGGCCCTTCGTTCACGAAGCACCGCGTGACGAACAGCGCGTCCACATCCAGCGATTCGCCGGAATCATCCGCCTTGCGCTCGGCGTTGGCGATTGCGCTGCGCAGCGTCTTTTCCACTTCCCGCGCCACACGCTTCTTGGTAAAGCGCAGCGTCTGGAGCGCAGCCTCGGCGCGCTGTCCGCGAATCAGGTCAATCACGAGCCGCGCCTTCTGCGGCGACACGCGGATGAACCGCGCGTTGGCCATTCCTTCAATCTGTCCCGAAGCCTGCCCTGCCGTCGCCATGGTTTTCGCCTCTTATGCCTTCGGCGCCGCGGGTGCTGCGCCGCCGCCCGCCGCCCCGGGTGCCGGAGCCGCTCCCGGCGCCGGAACGCCTGCCGCGGCAGCCGCCCTTTCTAGCGCGGCTTTCACCGCGTGGCCCTTGAACGTCCGCGTGGGAGCAAACTCGCCGAGTTTATGACCCACCATCTGCTCGGTGATATACACAGGGATGAACTTCCTTCCGTTGTGTACGGCGATCGTGTGTCCCACCATTTCGGGAAGGATCGTCGAGCGGCGCGACCACGTCTTCACCACTTTCTTTTCGTTCCGCGCGTTCAACGCCTCCACTTTTACCCGCAGCGGATCGTCAACGAACGGCCCTTTTTTCAGCGAGCGCGGCATCTTTTTCCTATTCCTCCACCCGGCGCAGCTTCACCCATTGCGCCCGGCGCATTTTCCGGAAGCCTCGCACAGGTCCTGGAACACGGTGCGAGACCGGGCAGAAAGGACACACAAACCGGGTCCCCTGCGCGTTCGGTATCTTTTCAACGATCACGGACCAACCAGCCTTGCACAAGCGAAACAGTGTCTGGGGTGCGGGCGTAAGCTTCGACGCCATTTTCGCGGCGGCCTTTACTGCCGGCTTCGTCCCGCGCCGCGGAGATGCTTTCCGCGCGCGCGTGGTTCGCCGTGTTGCACGCCGAGATGTTCGTGTGGCTGTCATAAGGTTGCTCTCTGTTCCCCGCCGCGCCGGATTCATTTTTGCTTCTACTCTTCGTTCTACTCTCTGTTCTGCTCTTCGCTTCTGCCGCAAACTCCACTACGGTCGCCGCTCCACAATCATCCGGTCGCTCTTGCGCTTCTTTCGCGTCTTCGCGCCCAGAGTTGGAAAGCCCCAGGGAGTCTGCGGGTGGTTGCCCTTCACACGGCCCTCGCCGCCGCCGTGCGGATGGTCCACCGGGTTCATCGCTACGCCGCGCACCGTTGGACGCTTGCCGTGCCAGCGGGTGCGGCCCGCTTTTCCGTACGTAACGTTCTCGTGATCCAGATTCCCGAGCTGGCCGATCGTGGCCATGCAATCAACGCTGAATCTCCTCACTTCGCCCGAAGGCAGCTTCACCAGGGCGAAATCGCCTTCCTTGCTCAAAAGCTGCGCCGCCCCGCCCGCTGCGCGAACCACCTGCCCGCCCTTGCCGGGAAAAAGCTCGAGATTGTGCACCATCGTTCCCGGCGGTATATGGCGGAACCGCAGCGCGTTGCCCGGAAGAATGTCCGCGCCCTCGCCGTTCTGCACCGTCATGCCCACTTCGAGCCCTACCGGATGCAGGATGTAGCGTTTCTCTCCATCCGCGTAATGCAGCAGCGCAATCCGCGAAGAACGATTGGGATCGTATTCGATGGCTGCGACCTTCGCCGGGATGCCGATTTTCTCGCGGCGAAAATCGATTGACCGGTACCTTCGCGCGTGCCCTCCGCCGCGATGCCACGAAGTGACTTCCCCGTGCGCGTTGCGTCCGCCCGAGCGGCCCTTCGATTCGGTCAGCGATTTTTCCGGCGTTTCCTTCGTGATTTCGCTCTTGTCGAGCATCGTAAGGAATCGCCTTGACGGCGTGTATGGTTTGAACGTTTTCAGTGCCATCGTTGCCTCTTGCTCTTGCCCCGTGGTCTTGCCGGACTAAAGGTTCTCGGCGTACTCGATCATTTTTTCGCCGGGAGAAAGCTTCACGTATGCTTTCTTCCAGTCGCGGCGATGCCCTTCGGCGCGGCCGCGGCGGCGGAATTTCCCGTGATAGTTCGCTGTGCGCACATGCTCCACTTTCACTTTGAACACGCGCTGCACCGCTTCCTTGATCTCCGTCTTTGTGGCGTTCGAGGCGACCTCGAACACGACCGTGTGCTGAGTCTCCTTCACCCCGAGACCCTTTTCGGTGATGATTGGCCGCCGGATCACTTGGTAGACCCTCGTCTCCATCGCCTATTCCTTTTTCGCCTTGGGTTTTGCCTTCGGCTTTTCTTTCTTCGCCGCCCCGGCCTTCTTCTCCGATTTCGGCGCGGCTTCCTTTTTCGCGGCCGGTTTTGCCGCATGCGCCGCCGGTTTCTCGGCGCTCTTCTCGGAAGACGCCTTCTTTGCCGAAGCCGCCGGCGCGGGCTCGATCTGAATGGGCGTTTCGGGCTTCGTCGCCGAAAGGGCCCGGCTCAATTTCGCCGCTGCGTCACGGCTGAGCATCAGGTGGTCGTGGCGCAGCAAGTCGTAGGGCTCAAGCGCCGTCGTCGGAACCAGCGTGAGGCCCTCGATATTCCGGCTCGCGCGCTCCAGATTCACGTTTGCGCCGTTCTCGACCACAAGAATCGTCCGCGTTTCCTTCTCGAGCTTCCCTAGCGTCTGGCGGAACGCTTTTGTCTTGTGCGATTCGAGCGTCCAGTCCTCCACGATCGTGAGCTTCTGCTGCGCCACCTTGGCCGAAAGCGCCGAGCGCAGCGCGCCCAGAATCATTTTCTTCGGCAGCGCGTATGCGTAGCTGTGTGGCGTCGGGCCGTGCACCGTGCCGCCATGGCGCCAAAGGGGCGAACGGATGGAACCGATTCGCGCGCGGCCGGTTCCCTTCTGCTTCCAGAGCTTCTTCCCCGAGCCGCTTACCTCGCTCTTGTCCTTCGTCTTGTGCGTTCCCGCGCGCTCGCCCGCCAGATAATGCCGCACGGCTTCGTGCAGCAGATGGGCGTTTACCTTCGCTCCAAACACATCGTCGGCGAGGTCGATCGTGCCGACCTTCTTTCCATCCAGATTTTTCACGTCCACAACAGGCATTGTCGTTTTCTCTTTGTCCGCCCGCGGCCCTTGGTTACCGGGCCGTCTTGGCCTTGCGAATCAGAATATAGCTCCCGGCGGGCCCCGGCACTGCGCCGCGCACGAGCAGCAGATTTTCCTCGGAATCTATTTTCACCACGCGCAGATTCTTCGACGTCTTGCGCTCATTCCCCATGTGTCCCGGGAAATGCTGGCCGGGCCACACACGCGAAGGAAACGAGCTGCCGCCGATGCCGCCGGGGGCGCGGTGGAACATCGACCCGTGCGACGCGTCGCCGCCGCGGTAATGCCAACGCTTGACGCCGCCTTGAAATCCTTTGCCCTTGCTCACGCCGGTGACGTCCACGTATTCGCCAATCTTGAAACCTTCCACCAGCACGCGGTCGCCCGGTTTCGTTTCATCCTTCGCGTCTTCGATCGCCACTTCGCGAACGTAGCGCATGGGCGCCACCCCGGCCTTCTTGAAGTGTCCGGTCATCGGCTTCCGGATGCGCTGCGGCTTGATGAATTCCACCAGGCCCAGCTGGACTGCGTCGTAGCCGTCCTTGTCTTTCGTCCGCCGCTGCACGACGACGCACGGGCCGGCCTGCAGTATCGTGCAAGGCACGGCCGTGCCGTCGTCGGCGAAGACTTGCGTCATCCCCAGCTTGATTCCCAGTATGCCGTTGACTCCCATTTCGTCCGCTCTTTCCTTCTCGTCCTATTAAGGAAGCAATGTCACTTTACTTGGTCGTGTGCTCCCGCCCGAAAGCCTTGATCTCCACGTCCACGCCGGGCGGCAGGTCGAGTTTCATCAGCGCGTCCACCGTATCCGGCGTCGGCTCGAGAATGTCGATGAGCCGCTTGTGCGTGCGCATCTCGAACTGCTCGCGCGATTTCTTGTCCACGTGCGGAGAGCGCAGCACGGTCCAGCGGTTGATCACCGTGGGCAGTGGAATCGGCCCGGCCACGTCCGCCCCGGTGCGCTTTGCCGTGTCCACGATCTCTTTCGTCGATTGATCGAGAATGCGGTGATCGTAAGCCTTCAAACGAATCCGAATTTTTTCTCCGTTGGGCATGGCTACTCGATGATCTCGACGACGGCGCCGGCGCCCACCGTGTGGCCGCCTTCGCGTATCGCGAAGCGCAGCCCTTTCTCCAGCGCTACCGGCGTGATCAAGCTCACTTCGCACGACACGTTGTCTCCCGGCATCACCATCTCCACTCCCGCCGGCAGCTTCACGTCTCCCGTCACGTCCGTCGTCCGAAAATAAAACTGCGGCCGGTATCCCGTGAAGAACGGCGTGTGCCGCCCTCCCTCTTCCTTCGTCAATACGTACGCTTCCGCCTTGAACTTCGTGTGCGGCGTGATCGATCCCGGCTTGCACAACACCTGCCCGCGCTCCACTTCATCCTTCTCCGTCCCGCGCAGCAGCAATCCCACGTTGTCGCCCGCAATCCCTTCGTCCAGCAGCTTGCGGAACATTTCCACGCCCGTCACTGTCTTCTTCATCGTCGGACGGAATCCCACAATCTCCACTTCCTCGCCTACCTTCACCTTCCCGCGCTCGATTCGTCCCGTCACCACCGTCCCGCGCCCCGAGATCGAAAAGATATCTTCAATCGGCATCGCGAACGGCTTGTCCACGTCCCGCTGCGGCAGCGGCACGTTCTTGTCCACCGCTTCCATCAATTCCAATATCGACTTCTCCCACTTCGCGTCTCCCTCGAGTGCCTTCAGCGCCGACCCCTTCACCACCGGCACCGTGTCTCCGGGAAACTGATACGTCTTCAGCAGCTCCCGCACTTCCAGCTCCACCAGCTCCAGCAGCTCGGGATCTTCCACCATGTCGCATTTGTTCAGGAACACCACGATGTACGGCACGCCCACTTGCCGCGCCAGCAGGATGTGCTCGCGCGTCTGCGGCATCGGGCCGTCCGTCGCCGCCACCACCAGGATCGCCCCGTCCATCTGCGCCGCGCCCGTGATCATGTTCTTGATGTAGTCCGCGTGCCCCGGGCAATCGATGTGCGCGTAGTGGCGGTTGGCCGTCTCGTACTCCACGTGCGCCACCGCGATCGTGATGCCGCGCTCGCGCTCTTCCGGCGCGTTGTCGATCGAATCGAACGCGCGGAATTGCACCTTCGGATTGTTCTTCGACAGCACCTTGGTGATCGCCGCCGTCAACGTCGTCTTGCCGTGGTCGATGTGACCGATCGTCCCCACGTTTACGTGCGGCTTACTGCGCTCGAATTTCTCCTTCGCCATGTGTATCTCCGCTCCCGTGTGATTCTGGGCCTACATTGACCCGGCTACTTTTTGTGCTTGTCGCCGTTCGCGCCGCCAATAATCTCTTCCGATATATTCGGTGGCGCCTGCTGATAATGCGAAAAGTGCATCGTAAAACTGCCCCGCCCCTGCGTGCGGCTCCGAATTTCCGTTGCGTACCCGAACATCTCGGCCAGCGGCACCTGCACGTTGATGATCTCGCTGCCCGCGCGCGATTCACGCCCTTGCAACTGGCCGCGCCGCGAGTTCAAGTCCGCGATCACGGGCCCCATGTAATCCTCGGGAACAACCACCTCGACGCGCATGATCGGCTCGAGCAGCTTCGGGTTCGCGCGACGGCAAGCTTCCTTGAACGCCATCGACCCCGCAATCTTGAACGCCATTTCCGAGCTGTCCACGTCGTGGTAGCTGCCGTCGATCACGACCACCGCGACATCCACCATTTCGTACCCGGCCAGAACGCCCGTCTCCATCGCTTCCTTGATGCCGTTCTCGATCGGAGGCATAAACTCCTTCGGAATCGAGCCGCCCACCAGCTTGTCGATGAAAAGGAGCCGGTGCTCCTTGTCGAAGCGCCACTTCCCGCCCTTGCCCGCGATTTGTTTTGATAGTTCGTCGAGCTCGTCGGTCGACATCTCGTGCATATCTTCGTGCGCCGAGCTGGGCAGCGGTTGCACGATGAGCTTCACGTGGCCGTATTGCCCGCGGCCGCCGGACTGCTTGATGTGCTTGTGCTCCGCCTCCGCGGCTTTCACGATCGTCTCGCGGTAAGCCACCTGCGGGCGTCCGACATTCGCCTGCACGCTGAACTCGCGCATCATGCGATCGACGATAATTTCAAGGTGCAGCTCGCCCATTCCCGAAATCAGCGTCTGTCCGGTATCGTGGTCCGTGTGAACTCGAAACGTGGGGTCTTCCTGCGCGAGCTTGCCGAGCGCCGTGCCCATCTTTTCCTGGTCCGCCTTGGTCTTGGGCTCGATGGCAACCGAAATTACCGGCGCGGGAAATTCGATGGATTCGAGCACGATGGGCTTTTCTTCGTCGCACAGCGTGTCGCCGGTCGTCACGTTTTTTAATCCAACGCACGCGGCAATGTCGCCCGCTTCGATCGATTCGATTTCTTCGCGCTTGTTCGCGTGCATTCGCAGCAAGCGCCCGATGCGCTCGCGCGTTTTTTTCGTCGAGTTGTAGACCGATTCCCCCGTTTTCAGCACGCCCGAATACACGCGGATATAAGTCACGTGCCCGACGTACGGGTCGGTCATGATCTTGAACGCCAGCGCCGCAAACGGCTGGTCGTCCGCCGCGCGCCGCAGCAGCGGCTCTTCATTCGCCGGATCCAAACCTTCGACCGGCGGAACGTCCATCGGCGACGGCAGAAAATCCACCACCGCGTCCAGCAACGGCTGAATGCCTTTGTTCTTGAACGCCGAACCCGCCAGCACCGGCACGAGCTTCAGCGCAATTGTCGAGCGGCGAATCGACGCGCGCAGCTCGGCCGGCTCGAGCGAATGCGCCTCCAGATATTTCGTCAGGATGGCGTCGTCGTGCTCGGCGATGTACTCAACCACTTTGTCGCGATGCTCTTTGTAGAATTCCGGAGTCAGTGCAGAAGCCTTGATCGCCGCCTCGAGTTCGGGGCGCGTTTTCACATAGGCCGCATCCCAAAGTTTCTCGAGCGGCAAGATTTCATATTCCGCGCCCAGCGTCTCGTCCTTCCAGATGATCGCGCGCTCTTCGATGAAATCAATCACGCCGATGAAGTTGTCTTCTTTGCCGATGGGAAACTGGAGAGGCACGGGGTGGGCCGAAAGCCGCTGGCGCATCGAGCGGATGGAATGGTCGAAGTCGGCGCCGACGCGGTCCATCTTATTGATGAACGCAATGCGCGGCACGCGATACTTGTCCGCCTGCCGCCATACCGCTTCCGACTGCGGCTGTACGCCGGCAACCGCGTCGAAAATCGCCACCGCGCCGTCCAGCACGCGCAGCGAGCGCTCCACTTCCACCGTGAAATCCACGTGGCCCGGCGTGTCGATGATGTTGATGCGGTACGTCTTGTCGAACCGTTTCCACGAAGCCGTCGTCGCCGCCGACGTGATCGTAATCCCGCGCTCGCGTTCCTGCTCCATCCAGTCCATCACCGTGGTGCCGTCGTGCACCTCGCCGATCTTGTACGTCACACCCGTATAGAAAAGGATCCGCTCGGTTGACGTCGTCTTCCCGGCGTCAATGTGCGCCATGATCCCGATATTCCGGGTTTGATCGAGTTGTACTTGCCTCGGCATTTCGATTTCAACCGTCGCTGCCATCGCCCCTCGTGTGCCCTACCACCGGTAATGCGCGAAAGCCTTGTTCGCTTCCGCCATGCGGTGCACGTCTTCCCGCTTCTTCACCGCCCCGCCGCGCCCGTTGGCTGCGTCCATGATTTCTTCGGCCAGCTTGTCCGTCATGGATTTCCCCGCGCGCGTCCTCGAATACAGCACCAGCCAGTGAATCGCCAGCGATTGCCGCCGGAACGGATTCACTTCCACCGGAACCTGATAGTTCGCGCCGCCCACGCGCCGCGTCTTCACTTCCAGCACCGGCTTGCAGTTCTCGATCGCCTTTTTGAACAGCTTGAACGCGTCGTCGTTCGTTTTCTTCGCCACTGCATCCATTGCTTCGTAAAAAATCGCCTGCGCCGTCGAGCGTTTCCCGTCGTACATCATGCTCGAGATGAACTTCTGCACCAGGTCGCTTCCGTAAATCGGATCGCCCGGAATCTTGCGGCGTAGAACCCAACCCTTGCGTGGCATCGTTCGGCTCTCCTACTTTTGCGCGGCTTTCGGCCGCTTGGCGCCGTATTTCGAGCGCCCCTGCTTGCGATTTTCCACTCCGGCCGCATCGAGCGTCCCGCGAATCACGTGATACCGTACGCCCGGCAGATCCTTCACGCGGCCGCCCCGCACCAGCACGATCGAGTGCTCCTGCAAATTATGCCCGATGCCGGGAATGTATGTCGTCACCTCGGCGCTGTTCGTCAGCCGCGCGCGCGCCACTTTCCGCAGCGCTGAATTCGGCTTCTTCGGCGTCTGCGTGTAGACGCGGACGCATACGCCGCGCTTTTCCGGACACCCTTCGAGCGCCGGTGACTTCGTCTTCGTCCGGATTGCTTCCCGGCCGTGTCGCACCAGTTGCGAAAACGTCGGCACGCTTTCCCCCTTCAATTCGCGAACGCAAATTCGCGCTGGCGTTTTCGCCGCCAATGGCAATAGCAGCGCCGCCGAAATTTGCGCCTGAGCGCAAATTTCTCCAAGTGAATGAATCAGAAGGCTGCCCTCTAACCCGAAGGACTGGATCAGGTACTCCGCGAAAACGCTTCACCCCGAGGAGTGAACTGCATCTTCTACCAACTGCGGAGAGGCTTCACACGGCTTTGCGGGGCTGGCGCCCCATTTCGGCCGTTCTTCCGAACCCCGTTCCGTCTTTCTCTGTTCCGGGGACAGAAGACTTCCCTTTCACCACTGGCCCCAACGGGCCTAAGACAACCGCGGAAGTATAGGAGAAACAACGCGCTGTGTCAACTCGTTTCCCTCACAGATAAGTGGTCGCGCCTGCATCTTGATTGTTGTCATCGAACTCGGAGCGAACCGAGCAACTGCCATTATCGCGGTGCCTTAATCCGGCTTCGCCACCCCCATCTCTTGAGCCTTATGTCCCTCCAACCGCCCAACCTCTCCCGGGCCCGCAATTCTCGAAGAATGTTTACACGCCAGATCGCTTCTCGCTTGAATCCGTCCGCCTACCATGATAGAATTGCCATGTCCAATTATAGCTTAAGTGTAATAATTACAACAGTATATGGGCGCAGAAGAAATGGCCCTCAACGGCCGGTTACCGAGTGCCGCGATTCCGGCTCCCATGCCGGGTCTGGAGGCCCCTCCGCAGCCTTCCCCAGATCGGCAGTCAAATAAAGGGCGGTTTCCATGCTAACTGATTGCAAACAAAGGACGAAGCCGTTGCCGGATCGGGAGAAGGCTCGATTCGTGGGTCGGCATATGTGGGCCAGTAATCCTAATCGCAACATTCCAGAATCAGAATATCTCCCAACGCACACAAAACAAAGCACTTCACTTTTTCTAATCGCAACAAACTCCCGCTTTTCGCGCCACCTGAAGAAGCCAACCTATGGCGAACCAATGGTTTCACTTTGCTCACTCTCTTTGTCGCGCGGGCTTTACCCGCTCACGGAACTTGCCTAGACTGAGTCTTCGAAAGGATCGAAAGAATCTCGCATGAGGCGTCCCTGGTTCACGCTCTGGTTCCTGACACTGACAAGTGCGCCCGCATTGTTTCCCGCGCAACAGCAAACAGCTCTCCCTGCGCCACTGCAGAGTGCCACCGCCCCCAGCGTCGAAAAAAAATCCGCGCCTGACTACTCGCAGGAGCCATTTGTCGTCGAGCAATTCCACACCACGGCGCGATTTGAAAACGACGGCACCGGTGAACGCGACGCTGCTGTTCGCATCCACGTTCAGAGCGACGCGGGCGTGCAGCAGCTTGGCGAGCTCGTCTTCGGCTACAGCTCCGCGAACGAGCAAATGGATGTGCGCTACGTTCGCATTCGCAAAGCGGACGGAACCGTCGTCACTGCCGCGGCCGACGCGGTAAAGGAAATGACCGCGCCCATCGCGCGCGACGCGCCCGTCTACACGGACTACAAGGAAAAACACATCACCGTTCCGTCGTTGCACCCGGGCGACACTCTCGAATACGACATTGCCACGCGCCTCGTCACGCCGCTCGCGCCCGGCCAATTCTGGTACGACTACAATTTCGTCAAGGACGCGATTGTCCTGGATGAACGCCTCGACATCGATCTCCCCAAGGGCCGCGTTCACCGGTTCGATGGTTCGAGCGAACAGGGCCAGATGGGGGTCGACTATTCCGGGGACCGCGAAATTCATCACTGGAAGCACTCCAACCTGGCCCGGCCAACCGAAGAAGAACAATCCCGGAAAAAATCGAGCCGTTCCGAAGAAATCAAGCCGGATATCCAGTTCACCACTTTCCCTGGCTGGGAGGACGTAGCCCGCTGGTATGCGAAGCTCGAAAAGGATCGCACGCAGCCCACTGCTGAAATCCGCGCCAGGACGCAAGAACTGATTGAGGGCCGGAAAACCGATCTCGAGAAGATGCAGGCGCTTTATGATTACGTCTCGAAAAATATTCGCTACGTCAGTCTCTCCTTCGGCCTCGGGCGCTACCAGCCTCATTCGGCTGAAGAAGTCCTGAAGAACCAGTATGGCGACTGCAAGGACAAGCACACGCTGCTCGCCGCCATGCTCCAGGCCGCCGGCATTCCGTCCGACGCCGTATTGATTCCCTCCACGCGCAAGCTGGACACGTCTTTCCCATCGCCTTCGCAGTTTGACCACGTGATTACGGCGGTTCCGCGCGGCGATGAACTTATCTGGATGGATTCAACGGCCGAAGTCGCGCCGTTCCGCCTGCTCGTATCCGCATTACGCGGCAAGTCCGCGCTGCTCGTGCCGCCGGACGGCGCGGGGAAAATCGTCGAGACGCCTGTCGATCCTCCGTTCCTATCCACGCAGCGCGTTGAAATCGAAGGTCAGGTCAGCGACCTCGGAAAGCTTACGGCCAAGCTGCGCTATTTTCTTCGTGGGGACAATGAGCTCGTTCTTCGCGCCGCTTTTCGACGCACTCCGCAAACACAGTGGAAAGAGCTCGGCCAAACGATTGCAGCCATGGACGGAATTCGCGGAAACGTTATCTCCATAAAACCAAGCGACCCTTCCGATACGCGTGAGCCTTTCGAGATGACCGTTGAATACTCCCTGCCCAATTTCATTGACTGGTCGAGCAAGAAAGCGAAAGTGGCCTTGCCGCTATTGACCATCGGCTTGCCGTCCGTCGCCGAAGACAATACCGATCCGATCAAGCTTGGCAGCCCGCTCGGCGTCGTCATGACTCTCAAGTTGACGCTGCCCGCGAGTTTCACCGCGCAGCCACCCATAGCCGTCGCCGTCTCCCGCGATTATGCCGACTTCAAATCGAGCTACCGGTTCGCGGATCACGTCCTTGTGGTGGAGCGCTCGCTCAATTTCAAGATGCACGACCTGCCTGCCTCGCGTACCGGCGACTACATGGCATTCACGCGCGCGGTTGAATCGGACGAAAGCCAGGTGCTCAGCGTTGAAAACTCTTCGCCGGGAACGCCGGCCATTCCTTCGGCCGCAAAGGCGGACGAACTCATCGAATCCGGCCTCGCGGCCCTTAATGCCGGCAACGTGCGCGAAGCGATTCCGCTCTTCCAGCGCGCCGTCGAGATTGAGCCCCAGCACAAGCAGGCGTTGAATGATCTGGGGATCGCCGATTTGCGCCTGGGACAATTTGACAGCGCCGCTGCGGCGTTCCGCAAGCAGATCGAAGTCAATCCGTATGACGAGCACGCCTACGACTATCTCGGCATCGCCCTGGCCCAGGAGCGAAAATTCGACGAAGCCGCCACCGCCTACCGCAAGCAGATTGAGCTGAACCCGCTCGATACGATTGCCCATGCCGGGCTCGGCGCGCTGTATCTCGAGCAGCATAAATACGCCGATGCTTTGCCCGAGCTCGATAAAGCCGCCGTTCTTTCACCGGACGATGCCGGCTTGCAAGTCAGCCTGGGCCAGGCCTATCTCAACACCGGCGAAAAGGACAAGGCCCTCGCAGCGTTCGAAAAAGGCGCCGAGCTTTCGCAAACTCCCATCGTATGGAACAACGTCGCTTACAGCCTTGCCGACCACCACCTGGAGCTCGATAAAGCCATGCAGTACGCCGAATCCGCTGTTGCCGCAACCACGGCGAGCCTCCGAAATGTGGAGCTTTCGCGGCTCACCATTCAGGATCTCGGCCAGGTCGTCTCCCTCGGCGCGTATTGGGACACGCTTGGCTGGGTCTATTTCCAGAAAGGCGACCTCGCGACCGCGCAGCGCTACGTCGACGCCTCATGGAAGCTGAACCAGCATGGCGAAGTGGCCGACCATCTTGCGCAGATTTACGAGAAGAGCGGCGGGAACGATTCTGCGATTCACTCTTACGCCCTCGCCGCCGCCGCGCTACATTCCGTTCCCGAGACGCGCGCACGCCTTGCCGCGCATCTCAAAGTAAATGCCATCGATCCAAAGATCGATCAGTTCATCGAGAAAGTCCGGCCAGAGCTCCTCTCGCAGAGAACTTTTGCGCTTAAGAATCCCGGCAAGGTGGACGGCTCGGCGGATTTTCTGATCCTGCTGGCGCCGGATAAGCGCAATGCGGCTCCGCCGACAGTCGAGACCGTGAAGTTTGTTGGCGGCAGCGAAGCCCTGCGCTCTTTTGCCAATCAATTATCCACGGTGCCCTATGGCAACATATTCCCCGATGCCTCACCGGTGAAGCTGGTCCGCCGCGCCACGCTCAAGTGCTCGGCAACCGCGGATTGTAGTTTCACCCTGATTCTTCCCGAAGACGTCCGCACGGTGAACTGACGCAAACTTACTCCCGATTCTAATCGTCAATCTAATCGCGGAGGCCGGAGATTAGAAACTGATGCAACTTATTGAAAACAAAGGGCGGCGGCGCCGTCTAATCCGTCTAATCGTCACTTTTTGCAAGCGCTCTTTGCGTGGGTTTTGCACCTGCGCGCTCACCGCGGCGAAGATCGAGGCAGGGCGGGGGGACAAGATCCTCTTCGGATGGTCACTTGATTTCGAGGACTTCTTTTTCTTTCGCCGCGGAGAGATCTTCGATCTTTTTGGTTTCGGCGTGCGTGACTTTCTCGAGTTCGTCGAGCGCGCGCTTCTTATCGTCTTCGCTGATTTTCTTGTCTTTCTCGAGCTTCTCCACCGCTTCCTTGATGTCGCGGCGGATGTTGCGCACCGCCGTGCGGTGGTTCTCGAGAACTTTGTGGATGTGTTTTACCAGGTCTTTGCGCCGGTCTTCGGTGAGCGTGGGAATCGGAACGCGGACGACCTTGCCGTCGTTTGTCGGATTGAGTCCGAGATCCGTCGTGCGAATGGCCTTGTCAATCAGGGGCACCGTGCTCGGATCCCACGGCGAGATCACGATCACCGTGGGATCGGGCACGGAGAGCGTGCCGAGCTGATTGAGCGGCATGGACGTGCCGTGATAATCCACGCGTACGTGGTCGAGCAGCGAAACGTTCGCCCGCCCTGTGCGCACGCTGGACAGGTCCTTGCGAAAATCCTCGACAGCCTTTTCCATCCGCACCTTCGCCTGGGCCAGTGCGTCTTTGCTTGAGGCAATCGTGGTCATTGGAAAATTCCGCTCCCCCCGTCGTGCCGCATGCCGCGCTTCACGCGGCGCTGACGATCGAGCCGACCGGCTCGCCCAGCACCACGCGCTTCAAATTCCCCGGAACGTTCATGTTGAACACGACGATCGGCATTTTGTTGTCCATGCACAGCGAAATCGCCGTCGAGTCCATTACCGAAAGGCTTTTCTGCAAAACGTCGAGATAGGTGATCCGCTGGAACATTTTCGCGCCCGGGACCTTTTCCGGGTCGGCATCGTAGATGCCATCCACGCGCGTGGCCTTCAGGATTACCTGAGCCTTGATTTCCATCGCGCGCAATGCGGCCGCCGTATCCGTGGAGAAATAGGGATTGCCGGTTCCCGCCGCGAAGATCACCACGCGCTCTTTTTCGAGGTGGCGCGTGGCACGCCGGCGGATGAACGGCTCGGCTACCTGATGCATTTCAATAGCGCTCAAAAGCCGCGTGATGCAGCCGGCCTTTTCGAGCGCGTCCATGAGCGCGAGGCCGTTGATCACCGTCGCCAGCATTCCCATATAGTCGCCGGTGGCGCGATCGATGGCCAATTGCTTCTGGCGCGTGCCGCGGAAGATGTTGCCTCCGCCAACGATAATCGCAACCTGGACGCCCAGCTCGCGCACTTCCTTCACTTCGCGCGCAATGCCCTGAATTGTTTCGGCATGGATTCCGGAGCTCTCGGGCCCCTGGAGGGACTCTCCGGAAAGTTTCAGAACGATTCTTCGATACACAGGCGCGCGGAGCGCCGCGCCGGATTGGCCTGCCGTGTCCGCTGTTGTCATCGCGTGTCGAGCCATCCCCCGGGCCCGCGGGCATTCTAGTGCCGTTCGAACGATTTGGCACTAGTGATTTTTATTGAAAGCAGGTTTCTCGCGCGCGAACGAAACTTGCTGCGGCGGGCCGGAGCGATTATGTCTCCCAATTTTGGATGGCGACTGGATATCAATAAACGAATCAGGATTGCGCAACCGGCGCCGTCGTATCCGGCCCTTCCGGAGGAGCCGATGGAGCCGGGCCGTCCATCTCGCCAATCTTGAAACGCGAGAAGCGGCGGATGCCGATGTTCTCGCCCAGCTTGGCGATGGCCTGGTCAATCAGCTCCTTCACCGTCATCCCTTCATCCTTGATGAAGTGCTGTTCGTAGAGGCAGTTCTCTTCGTAGAACTTTTCCATTTTGCCGTTCACGATCTTGTCGATCACGTTTTCAGGCTTTCCTGTTTGCTTCGCCTGCTCGCGGTAAATCTCGCGCTCGCGATCGAGGATTTCCTGGGTGACTTCCTCGCGGCGGAGGAATCGCGGGTCAAGCGCGGCGATGTGCATGGCCACTTCATGGCACAGGCGCTGAAAATCTTCCGTGCGCGCGACGAAATCGCTTTCGCAATTTATTTCCACAAGGACGCCGATTCGCCCGCCCGCATGGATGTAGGAACCGACAAGCCCTTCCGACGTCGCGCGCTGCGCCTTTTTCTGCGCGGCAGCCTGCCCCTTCTTGCGCAGCACCACCGTAGCCTTGTCGAGATCACCGCCGGCCTCGATCAGCGCCTCGCGGCACGCCGTAAAACCGGCGCCGGTGCGGTCGCGCAGATCCTTCACGAGTTGTGCAGATACGTTCGGCTTTCCGTCAGGTGTGGCCATAAATTCGCTCAAGTCCTCTTAGATGAATGGAAGCGCGTTCCGGTAGCGGCCAACCAATCAGGAGGGAGGTTCGTTTTCATTTGCCGGCGGCGCAGGCGGTTCTTCCGCGGAAGGAACTTCGACAGGCACCGCGTCAACGAAATCGCCTTCCTGCTTCTCGTATTGCTCGTACGCGCTGGTGTCCACGTACTCGACGCCTTCCTCACCCGCAGCGCCGGCGGCCGCTTTCTGGTCCGCGATCTGCGACTGTTCGTATGATTGGCGTCCGACCAGCACGGCATCCGCAATCTTCGAAGTGAACAACCGGATGGCGCGCAAGGCGTCGTCATTGCCGGGGATGACCCAATCCACGAGGTTGGGGTCGCAATTGGTATCCACGATGGCGACGACAGGTATTCCCATGCGGCGCGCTTCACGCACGGCGATCACTTCCGCATTCGGATCAATCACAAACATCGCGTCGGGGAGCACCGTCATATTCTCGACCCCGGAAAAATTCTGCTGGAGGTGCTTCAGCTCGCGCTCGAGCCGCGCCGCTTCTTTCTTCGAAAACGCAGCCATGCGGCCGTCTTCCACCATGGATTTCAGCAGCTTCATGCGCTTGATGGACTTCTGCAGGGTGACCCAATTCGTCAGCGTGCCGCCCAGCCAGCGATGATTGACGAAGAACATGCCGCAGCGCTGCGCTTCTTCGGAAATCGCTTCCTGCGCCTGGCGCTTGGTTCCGAGAAAAAGAATGCTCCTGCCCTGCCCGGCCTGCTCGGAAACGTAGCGCGCCGCCTCACGAAACATCTTCAAGGTTTTCTGCAGGTCAATAATGTGGATTCCGTTGCGTTCGCCGAAGATGTACTCCTTCATCTTCGGGCTCCAGCGCCGCGTCTGGTGGCCGAAGTGAACACCGGCCTCCAGAAGCTCCTTCATCGTAATTTCGACTCCCAAATTACCCCCTCTCGTGAAAGGGACGCTTATTCTCCGGTTCCCCGAAGCAGCATCCTTTTTTGCCGGTTCCTTTCCGGCCGTGAAATTCGGCTGGGCCGCGGAACGACCGAGCCGGTTAATACATCACACACCAAACTGCACAACACACGCCAAACCACACTCTTTACCGCTTGCTGAACTGGAAGCGGCGCCGCGCGCCCTTCTGTCCGTACTTCTTGCGCTCCTTCATGCGCGAATCGCGCGTGAGGAATCCATTTTTGCGCAACCCGGGACGAAGATCGGGATTCAATTTGGCGAGCGCGCGCGAAAGACCCATGCGAACCGCGCCGGACTGTCCGCCGACGCCGCCGCCCTTCACCATACACTTCACATCGAGCTGGTCGTGCATCTGCGTGAATTTCAGCGGCTCGATGGCGGCCGTGTTCCACGCGACATTGCGAAAATATTCGTCCACCGGGCGGCCGTTCACCGTAAATCCAGCCGGACCCATTTTGATGTACACGCGCGCCACCGCTTCCCGGCGGCGGCCGGTGCCGTAGAACTTCTTTCCAGCGGCACCTTCAATCGGACTCGGAGCTGAACTCAACGTACCTCCTACCTAGATGGCTCTTCGAGAAGCCCGCGGCGGATTTCTCCGGAGGGAGCGAAATTTTTCAAATCAGCGCGACGTTAGAGCGCGAGCGGCTGGGGCTTCTGTCCGGCGTGGCGGGCGAGCGCTTCACTTCCGGCATAAACACGCAGCTTCTTGGCGCGGCGCGCGCGAAGCTTGTTCTTGGGAAGCATCCCAAGCACGGCTTCGCGCAGAACCTCTTCGGGCCGGCGTTGCATCAACGACCGGATCGAGACTTCCTTTAGACCACCGGGAAAACCGCTATGGTGGCGATACACCTTCTGATCCATCTTGTTTCCGGTAAGCCGGATGCGCTCCGCATTGATTACGACGACGTGATCGCCGCAATCAAGGTGCGGCGTGTAATTCGGCTTGTCCTTGCCAATCAGCAAGCGCGCGATACGCGTGGCGACGCGGCCGAGCACCAGCCCGTTGGCGTCCACAACGAACCAATTCTTCCCTACCATCAGATCTTCGGCCTCTCGGCCCTTTGGAACATGCGTCGGCATTCGCCCAGTCACACCTTTCCTTCTAAAGGCAAACGATAAGTCTAAACTACGAGCGAATTCATGTCAACGGAGAGTGGGGGTAGGTGGTGGGTCAGTTTCCGATTGCTGCGTTAATCGGGACTTGAGGATTACTTTCCGGGTTGCCCGTGATCCGCCAAAAATCGGCGGCACGCTCTGTCGGAGCTTTCCACATCCACTACGCGCTATCATCATCTGATAAACAGGTTGCTAGTGGAGGGGTAGCATGATTAATCGAAGAGAGTTCGGTGGCGCGCTTGTGGGGATGGGGATTACTGCCCGAAGCATCCCCAGGAACGACCTTGAGGCATCGCAAGAACCCCGGAAGAACACCCTGATGCACGTGGGCGGCGACTACCACAGCATCGTCGGCAGTGACATCACCTCGAAACAAAACCTCGAATACAACCTTCGTCACGGCGTGAAGCACCTGACTGCGGAAATCGACAAGAATCCACAAGGCGCTTGGGATTCGGACGACTTGCAGCGGATGAAGGACAACTGCGACAAATACGGCGTTGTTTTTGAAGCAATTCGCATGAATTCTCATTACATCAATTTGCTTCGCAAGGGGTCCGAACGAGAGCGCGAGATTGACATCATTGTCGGAAATATCCGGAAGGCAGCACAGATCGGCGTGAAAATCATTACCTACCACTGCGAGGTGATCCCGTATCGCCGGAACGGGAAGACCATAGGACGCGGAGGAATCTCCTGCGATTCTTTCAAGCTGGAAGATGATTGGAAGAGTGTTCCTATGGGAGACGAAGGTCGAGTCACTCATGAGGAGTATTGGGAGCGAATTACCTACTTCTTGGAAAAGACTATTCCTGCCGCGAAAGAGAATGACGTAAGAATGGCATGTCACCCCGCCGATCCGCCGGGACTCCCGTTTGGGTACCAAGGAGTGGACCAATGGGATTCACCTGCGATTTTCGAAGCGATCAAGCGCTACGAATCAATCGTCGACAGTTCTTACAACGGTTTTCAACTGGATCTGGGAAACGCAGCGGCGGGATTAAAGAATCCGGCCACCGAAGTGCTGCCGATCGTCGAATACCTGGGCCGTCGGGGGAAAATACATCAGATACACATGCGCAACATTCGCGGCAATCTCAACAACTTCTACGAAGTCTTTCCCGATGAAGGCGATGTGGACTTTTCCAAAGTGATGCGGATCTTGCGGGACACACAGTTCTCAGGCTCGATCTGTCCGGACCACATGCCAACTCATCCGGACGATCCCGGCGGTTTCCAGGCGTTCGCATTCAGTTACGGATACATCAAAGCCCTCATTCAAGCCGTCAACAGCGAGGCGTTAAGGTCTTATTGATTCTCACGCCGCGCGATTCCTCCTGGATGGTCGGCAAACCGGAAGTTATCGACGGACCACGCGGTCAAGTCCTGGTTAGTCGGATAACCGGAGATGTTCCGGGCTAGTACGCATTCCCCTGGTAAATGCGTTGATCAAAGTAACTTCCCGGAGACAATCTAGCCGCACGTTCTGCCGGTCAAAACAAACCCTGTAGTGATTGACAAGCAATTCTGGTGGAACGAGCCAACCGCTCTGCACATCTCCGCAGTATGCTTATTTCCAGGAAGAACTTCCCTTTATGCCCAAAAAGAGAGCATTTCTTCTCTTCATCGTGCTGATTGGACTTGCTGGCCAGAGTCTCTACGCCGATGACGCCAAGCCTCGCGGCGATCGCGTGCTGGTCACGGAGTCCAGCACACTTTTCGTGATGGATCCAGGCGGGATGAGCCAGCGGAAGATCGCGGAGAACGTGGATGCCGCGGCATTCTCGAGCGACGGGAATCTAGTCGCTTATGCCGATCACAAAGGCGTGTACGTCTTCTCGCTGGTGGACGGCCGGTCAGTCACTCTGGCTCCCCTTACCGAAGCGTATGTGGGTAGCCTGGCGTGGTCGCCCGACCAGAAACACCTGGCTTTCGACGTGGAAAGTACGAAGGGCTGGGATTTGTTTCTGGCTTGGTACCCTCCCGCCGGGGACGCGCCACGCAATCTCGGCCATTGGTATGAAACGATGAGTTTTTCACCGAATGGGAAATTCATCGTTCATCCGTCATTCGACGAGACCGGCCCTCCGGGCCCTCCGGCCATCTTGGAAACAGTCAACGTGGAAACCGGCAAACGGGAAACGATTTACAAGGGAATCACAACAATCTGGGAGGCCAAATACTCACCGGACGGATCGAGCATCGCGTTCATGATGGCCGATCCGGAGGACGAAAAATCGGAGCGCGATTCTGGCGGCTCCGTCTGCGACTTGTGGATTCTGCACCTGGACTCGAAAAAGGCGGAGAAGATCATGCGCGGCGTTTGGGATTTTGACTGGTCGCCCGATGGGAGGTTCCTCGCCATCGGCACCGGCACGGATGTGGGTGACTACCCACCAGATGACGGCGCCGTATTCATCAGATCAGTGGAGGGGAAAGAACAATTCCAGCTTTCGAAAAACGCCCCTTCGATGCGTGCGAAATTTTCGCCCGACTCAAAAGAGGTAATGTTCGTGGACTTCAATGCTTCTCGATTTGTGATCGGAGATATTTCAACGCGAAAGCTGAGTCTAGTCGCTGGCTCTGGGGCGAGAGGATACGAGTACATCGTGTGCGACTGGAAATAGATACGCCATCGAGCGATCCTACCTTCTTGCCGTTTCCTCTGATTCCACCTAGTGCTCCCCACCTAACCGGAAACTGACCCACTACCTGAGGGTAGGGTAGCGGCAAGCATTTTGTGCAAATACTGGGAGGGGCTTACGTTTCCCAGGAACGGTTCATGTGACTGACGACGCCAAAGACGACGCGGTCGCAGCTGCCGCGGAACCTTCCCTGAATCGAGGTCCAACGAATTTCTCCGCTGAGGGCCGAAGGGTGTATGCTCCAATTTACATTCAAGAGACTGAGGGAACGGAATGAAGATAGAAATCGTTCACTGCCCGACGTGACAGAACAACATGGTCAAGGTCACGAGTCTCGTGACCCTCATCAAGAGGCGCCTAAGCATCGAAGCCATCATTACGCCTGGTAAGACCGGCCAGTTCGAGGTTATCGCAGAAGGCGAGAAGATTGCCGAGCGAGGTGGGAATTGGTTCACACGGAGATTTGGCGCGGGCTATCCCGATCTCGATAGCGTGGTCGAGCAACTCGTCGAGAAGCACGGTGCGAGTGGCGCAGCTTGATTTGGCGCGTTGCCCCTTGGACGGGACTAAGCGCATCGTGTCGATCATCCTTTCGTTGGGTCAATTGCACCTTTTGCTGATACGTCAAGACGGTCTGCGTTCAACGCTTACGAACCTCGAAGCTTAGGTCGATACTAACCGCGCACAGTGAGGACCGGGCACGCGGCATGCGCGACCACCTTATGCGCAGTAGCACGCTCAAGATGTGTTGCCGCACCGAGGCGACCGGCGGCGCCGCGAACGCCCAACACGATCAAGTCCACACCGCGCTCCCTGGCTGTTTCGAGAATTCGCGCCGCCGGCTCGCCATATTCCACGGCCACTTCGGGAGGCATACGGAGTTCCACGTTCTTGGGAACGATTTCGTACAGTTGATGGATGGCCTCGGCGACAGACAACTCGACTCGCTCCTTGTCTCCGTGGAGCTCCCGCTGCGGGATGACATGCAACGAAACCAGATGTGCCTGGTTTTCCTGCGCGATAGAAACGGCATAGGGTGCCGCCGCACGTGCCTCGGGCGAGAAGTCCGAAGCGAAGAGCACGTGGTGGAACCGCGCGGCGTTATGCGCGCTGCCGCGCACACGCGGACCGATGGTAAGCACCGGCACAGGCGAACGGCGGAAGATTTCTTCGGCGACGGAACCGAGCAGAAATTTCTGCGCGCCGGTGCGACCGTGCGTGCCGAGCACGATAAGGTCAATGTGGCGGTCTTTGATCGCCTGCTCGACGGTTGGCCAGACCGCAATTCCCCTCTCCACGATCGTTTCGTGCTGCAGGCCGGCAAGCTGCGACTCGACGCGCTGCATCTCCACCTGGGCCCCTTCTTCTATGGCTTCGATGGCCATAGATGTCAGCCCGGGCGCCGTGTAGACGTACGGAGCCGGCATCAAGACGTGCAGCGCATGCACGCGGGCTCCGTATCCGCGCCCAACCGCCGTGGCAAAGGGGAGCGCGGCTTCGGAAGGTTCCGAAAAATCAGTAAGATAGAGAATGTTTTTTAGCGCGATTCGTGTTCCAGCTTCAACGGTTTGCATGTTCCGCCTCCCTTTGCACATTGCGCCGAGACCCGGTTCATCCGCGGTGATTTGCGTCACGTTTGAACGTGACAGCCATCACAGCCGTGAGGAGAGTGTCTGGGTAGTCTGGCCACAGCATGGAGGTGCAATATGAAAACCGTTGAATCTCCAACCCGGATTCAGCTGAAGAATGTCCTTTTCCTAACCGATTTCTCCATCGCGGCAGGCGCGGCTATCCCCTTCGCCACAGCATTTGCAGAGCGTTTCGGCGCAAAACTTTACGCCTTGCACGTGCAGACGCCGGTAGTCAACCCGCTGACGGAGCCGGCCACCTGGGCGGTCCTTGAAAAGGCCGCTGAGGCGGAAACGAAAAAGCAGCGAGAGACGCTAGTCAAGTCATTTCCGGGGATGCAACCGGAAGTGATCATCGAAGAGGGAGGCTTGTGGTCCATTCTGGCAGCGGTGGTCGAGAAGAACAAAATTGATCTGATTGTGCTCGGGACGCGTGGCCGGTCGGGAGTGGGGAAGTTTTTCCTGGGTTCTGCCGCGGAAGAGATTTTCCGGCAGGCTCCGTGCGCCGTGCTGACGGTAGGCCCATTTTCGAACGCAGAACCGCCGCGAGACGGTGACATTGCCGAGATTCTCTATGCCACGGACTTCAGCTCGGAATCAGCGGCCGCCGCGTCCTATGCCATTTCACTGGCACAGGAGTTTCAGGCGCATCTGACGCTTTTGCACGTCATCGCCGAGCCGAAGACGGGGGACCTGGTGCTTCCTGAGCAACTCGCGAAAGCCTCGGAGCAACGCTTGCGCAACCTGGTTCCGCCGGAGGCCAATCTCTGGTGCGAGCCTCGATTCATGGTCGAGACGGGTCCGGCGGCAGAGAGGATCCTGGAGATTGCGAAACGAAGAGACGCGGATCTGATCGTGCTGGGCGTGCATCGACCCACCGGCCTTCCCGGTGCTGCGACGCACCTGCCGATAGCGACGGCACACAAGATCGTAACTCATGCGCCGTGCCCTGTTCTCACCGTCCGCGGGGGGAGTGATCAAACTGGACGGAGCGACGTTGATGAGTAAAGGGCGCGAGATTCGCTGCTACGACTACGTGAACCATCCCTACGAACAAGTCCGCGATGCGTTGCGGCACGACGCAATCACCGTGTTTCGATCGGCTACGAAGGCTGCCGCTTCCCGGGCGCAATCGGTAGCCTCCGAGCTGCACGTTGATGTTGGCGGTATCGGGGTCAAGAGCGATATCAGGATTTCCGTCAAAAACGTCGAGGAGAAGGTTTCTGGCATGTCGACTCCCGTCACCGGGTTGCTGCTCGAATGGGAGGCCGCGACCATGCCAGGGTTGTTCCCTCTCATGAAGGCCGAGCTTTCTATCTACCCGCTGACCGCTACCGAAACGCAATTGGATTTGTGGGGACTTTACGAACCACCCTTTGGCGCCGTGGGAAATGCTATGAACGCGATCGTCGGCCACCGCATCGCGGAGGCGTCGGTTCATCGCTTCGTTAGCGACGTGGCAGGATACCTCCGCCAGGTTCTTAGTTAGTTGGTTGTGGCTAGCTGATCTTATCGGCGCGCTCGACCGCCTCGGGCCGCCGGAACCCATGCGCGGCCACCGGTCTTTGCTGGTTTCTGGCCAAGCTGAGACGGAAAAAAACATCATTGAGCTGAACGTAGGGCAACACTACACTGCATTAAGATTATGTTCGAGAAGAAGTGGGAGAAGCGCACGCGTAGACCTCTCATTGTCCGCGGAGTGTTTTGCGTGTGGAGGCCAACCGTATTGCTGGCCGCGCTTTTCTGCAGCACCGTAGCGGCGGCACAGGAACCCGCGCAATCCTCCGCGCAACAATCTTCCGCCTCCGCCCAACAGTCTTCTGAAGTCCAACCGGGTGTGCCGGAAAACGCGCAGCAAAACACTCACGCGCCATGCGTCCAGCCGGCGCCCGTTCTGCGCTGGCAGGATTACGATGGAAAATATGCCAAGACGGTGAGCATATTCGCGCGCAGACTGGACCGCACATCCGTTCATCCTCAGTCGCATTACAAACCTGGAGTGGCGCTGTGCACTCTGCAGACGAAAGAAAAATTCATCATCTTCGTTGAGAACTCTTCGGATCCGCTTGCGTTTATCACCGCTGGATTCAACGCGGGACTCAATCAAGCCGAAGATACGCAGCACAGTTATGGCCAGGGTGCGGAAGGCTACGGCAAGCGATTTGGCGCGGAAATGGCAAACCAGGCATCCGCAGAGTTCTTTAAATATTTCCTCTATCCCACAATGTTTTCGGAGGATCCACGCTACTATCGTTTGGGGCAGGGGAGCACCGAGATACGTTTGCGCCACGCGCTCTTGCACGTCTTCCTAGCCCGTCACGAGGATGCTTCGCGCATGTTCAATATTTCCGAGTGGCTTGGGAGCACGAGTGCCATCGTCCTGAGCAATACATACGAACCTGACAATCGACGCGGCGTCGCTCCCGCCGCTGAACGCCTGGGAATCAACGTCGCGTGGGATGCCGGCTTCGACGTGCTGCGCGAATTCTGGCCCGAGATCGCCCTGAAATTAAGGTTGCCCTTCCGCGACGAACAACCGCAAATCACCCTGGCCCCGGCGAATGCCACCAGGCGAAGGTGACGCCGTTGTCAGCGTTTGTTACTGTACCTGCGGGAGATAGGATCTCTGGAGGGTAGCCCTTTTGATCCGGGAACTGACCAGGCAAGCGAGTTTGGATTTCCTGGCTGGTACGCACCTCGGCAGGTTAGCGTGCGCTCAAGCAGGCCAGCCCTACATCGTGCCGATCTATTTCACCTATCACAATAATTACCTCTACAGCTTTTCCACCGTTGGACAAAAGATCGACTGGATGCGGGCCAACCCGCTAGTTTGCGTTCAAGCGGACGAGGTGGTGAGCTCGGAGGAGTGGGTGAGTGTCATCGTTTTGGGCCGCTTTACGGAGCTCCCTGACGCGCCCGAATGGCAGAGCGTGCGCGCGTTGGCCCACGATCTGCTGCAAAAGAAAGCCATGTGGTGGAAGCCCGCGTACGTGAAAACAATCCTCCATGGCACAGAGCGCCCGTTGGTGCCGGTCTTCTATAGAATCCATATCGAGCAGATTACGGGCCACGAGGCAAGCCCTGTACCGCAAGACTAGGTCAATACCTGAAGTTTGCGCGGAAACGCCAAGGGGAGCCCGGGCCCGCCTCGCCATGTGCCCCCACCCCCCCACGGCCAAAACGCCTGTCCAGACAGATCTTAGTTCTGCGACGCGGCCGCCAACTCCGCGTGAGCTTCGGCGAGGGGAAGTTCGAGGTGGAGCAGCTTGAGCACTACGCCGGACTCTTCCTCGTACACCAGAGTAAAGATGTGGGAGCAGCCCTCGCATAGCCAGAAATGCTTCACTCCGTGTACGTTAGCCGGCAAGTTCGTGGCCGCGTGATCCAAGTTTTCAGCAGCCTGATCTTGTCGAAAGCGGAAGAACTTGCCCCCTCCCAGCCAATGAAAGGCGGTGGGGCATGCAGGGTTCGCGCACTTGGGATGGAACTTCTGATACAGCGGAGTGCCCTTCATTGTGTCGCCACTTGAGAGCCCGAGTTCGCTCGCTCCGGAATGAGCCAATTTCCGTTGCTCTTCCAAGCTTTCGATATTGGCCCGCAGCCAGGTTCGAACCGCTTCCTCGATCTCATGTTCATCGCCCCAGCGATAGAGTGAATCCAGGGTTTCTCCTGTGCCATTCAGCGGAATGCGGCGGCAGGAAAATGGCTCGGAGCGGAGGTCGGGTGGGACCAATTGCATTAGGACGCAGTGGCTGCATGGCTCCGGGTTTTCTTTGCAATCGTAGTTCATGCAGGTTGGGGAGTCTTCGAAGATAAAGCGCGGTCTCCAGGGCTCTCTCGGCGAACGCCCATATCCGCCCTTCTCCAGGAATTGAAGCTCAAACTTTAGAACCTCTAAAAGGTCTCGCTCGTCTTTTTGCATGGCCGCCTCCTTTTCTATCTCAAGCATCTGCTCTCATCGAGAAGACTGCTGTGACGGCCGTCACGCGAAGAGGTGACTCCGGTCACTTGCGCCCGGGAAGATTCGAGGCAGACTTCGACCGGGAAGCGAAGCGACCCGACGGGCCATGGAGATATGACCAGCGGCTTCAGAATTGTTCCGCGCGAAAAAAGGGGTAGAATATGGCCCGGTGTATCTATGCGCGCTCCCTACGGTCTCGAAATAATCGAGAACTGCGTTACGTGTCCGCATCGGGAGGATCGGCTCTTTTGCAATCTCCCGCCGGCGGCTGTGCAGCGCCTATCCGTAATCACGTCGGCTTCTTCCTATCCAAAAGGTGCAACGCTGTTTGTGGAGGGGCAGGCGGCGCGCGGCGTCTTCATCCTGTGCAACGGACGCGTGAAGCTATCGACATCTTCGATCGATGGGAAAACGCTGATCGTGCGGATTTCCCAGCCTGGAGAAGTCCTGGGACTGCCGGCAACTGTGACCGGTACGCCTTATGAGCTTACGGCGGATGTGATTGAGCCGACGCAAGCCAATTTTATCTCGCGGGCCGATTTTCTGAGCTTCCTCCGCGAACATGGCGAAGTGTCCCTGCGCGTGGCCCAGCAATTGGGTGAGACTTACCATGCCGCTGTTGCTGAAATGAGGTCTATTGGGCTATCGCACTCCGCCGGAGAGAAGCTGGCGCGGTTTATCCTGGATTGGTGCGCGGAGCACGATAAGGGAGATGGAGAAATCCGCGTGAAGCTGACTTTGACCCACGAGGAAATTGCCCAGATGATCGGCGCTTCCCGCGAGACAGTCACCCGCCTGTTTGCCGACTTCAAGAAGAAGCAGCTCCTGGAAGTCAAGGGATCGACAGTTGTGATCCGCAATAAGTCGGGCCTGGAGAAGCTGATAGCCTCCTAGCCCCGTCTGGCCTCTCCAGCTGCCTCCTGTTTAGTCCTAGTGAAACTGTGGCGAGCTCACATCCGGGATTGATCTTCGCATCACGGTTCTTCAAGGGGGGAAGGTCCTAATCCTCATTTTTTGCAAAAGTGTGCAATTTGGAACAGCGGAGGCAATGTAAACCCTCCACAATCATGAACTTTTTGGGGGACTAGCTTTGCTCTACTCGCTAGTTCCTGGGAGCCAATGACGGCGGATGATCTGGAGGCTTGGAAAATCGGCTGGCATTAACCGAAACCGATCCCTCCTTAATCCCCGCGGTCTCACCTTCCAGAATCGAGTTGGCAAGCAGTGGGCCGACGAGAATCATCAGTCCTCCGAATACTCTACCCCCGGACCGACGTTAACCTGTCAACCGAGAAGCTTATTGTGACGATAATCACAATCGAATGTGACGTACGTCATAGCCTCGCCCGGCTAGTCTCGCCATTATCGCGCACGGCACAAATGGGGGTACTTAAGATGCGTCAACGAGCGATTCAAGGCGTCGGTGATTCCGGCGTTCTCGCGCGAGTAGGCTGTCAACACGTTGGCACCTGCATGTATGTTGACGCTAATCCTTGGGTACACGATACCAGTAGGGCCACAAGGCATTTCTTTTGAGAGTGATGGGTATTAACTGATTTCGGGTTCTTCAATTGCCTCTATGTCCAAAGGGTGAAGCACAGGAGGGGGTGCTTAAGATGCGTCAACGAGCAGCGAAGAGTTGTTTGACGGCAATCTTCCTGACGGTTGGTTGTCTGGTTTGGGAGCTGGTTTCAACACCTAAAGCCTCGGCAATTCCAGCATTCTCGCGAAAGTACCAGACGTCGTGCACAACGTGCCATAACAACTTTCCGGAACTCAACGACTTCGGGCTAGCGTTCAAGAAGAATGGCTTCAAGTTTCCGAAGGACGACGAGACCTTCGTAAAGGACGTTCCCGTGCTATTGGGCGCGAAGGCGCAGAAGGAAGCCTTCCCCGAAGCGCTCTATCCGGGAGAAATACCGGGGAACCTGCCGATCGCCTTCCGGTATTCCGGCTTCTTACAATACAACAGCAAAGTTCCGCTCGCCGTCGGCTTTGTGCCGCGCACCGACCTGTTTGCGCCCAACACCTTCACGATCATTGCCGCCGGCAGCTTTGGGCCGAACCTCTCATTCTGGATTGACAATGACATTTCGACCGGAGGCTCTGGCGCCGCAGGTGGCTTGGGAGACGGTTATCTGAAGGCCAATGACCTCGGGCATTATCTGGGTCTTCCGAAGGACACCCTGAATGTCCGGTTCGGGCAATTCGAGCTCGATCTTCCGTTTTCGCAGGCGCGCACAATCAACCTGTCCGACTACGATATCTACGATCAGGCCAGCGTGTCTCTCTCGAACAACGCTCTGTGCGGGTTTTCCGCCGTCCCGTGCACCACAAGTAATCCGTTCGTCTTTGGCGTCCCGCAGCGTGGGATTGAGTTCGGCGGCTATCCGAACGACGGCAATTTCACCTGGTCGGTGGCGATCGTGAACGGCAACAACGATAGCCCCGCAGCCCGGAACTCCAAGGATGTCTATGTGCGGGTTTCACAAACCTTTAATCTCGAGCGAGACGCGAGCGTGCGGAAACAGGTGCAAGCGGCCGGCCCGACAGGCCCCCGCGATCACACCTCTCTTCGCATCGGGGCATTCAGCTACTACGGGCGCAACGCGCTCAACATCGGCGGCACCCTCTTTCCAACATTGCCGACCATTCGCGAGCCGTTCTATCGTGTCGGCGGAGACTTCCGCTTCAAGTACCGGAAGTTCGAGCTATGGGGGCTGGGCATGTATGGTCACGACACGGACGTTGTTCCCAACGATCCGGAAGCACCGACCGGATTCGTAAAAGCCACGCCAGTCACTTTCACCGGCGGATTCCTCGAGGGTGAATACTGGGTCTATCCATGGCTCATCGGTTTGATGCGCTACGACTTCGTCAATTCACCGACCGATTTCCAGGCTGGGCTTTCGCGCAGCGATACGCGCAGCCGTTTCAGCCCGGGTATCCAGTGGCTGGTCCGCGCGAACATCAAGCTGGCATTCGAGTATCAGCGCCGCTTCGAGCAACCGGTTCCGGGTACGACTCAATTTTTCCGGCAAAACGGATTCCAGATCGGAACGGATTTCCTGTTCTGATGCCTTGTGAGACCCCGGCCCGAAGGGCCGGTGGAAACTTCGAGAGGAGAAAACGGATGAGCATTCTTAAAGGGGCAACACGTATCGTAGCGATTTTTCTCGGCGCATTACTCCTCGCCGGCTTCGCGCAGGCGGGAGACATCAAAGGAAAGGTGTCGGTCGAAGGCTTGCGCTCGGCGGAAAACATCGCTGTCTATGTGGACGCGGTGCCCGGGAAGAAATTCGATCCGCCGACGGAGCACGTGGTGATCGATCAACGCAAAATGGCATTTGTGCCGCACGTCACGGTCGTGTTGAAAGGGACCACGGTGGATTTCCTGAACAGCGACTCGGTCGGTCATAACGTCTATTGGCCGTCGATCAGCGGCAACAAGAAGCTGACGCACAATCTAGGAACCTGGTCCAAGGGCGAGAAAAAGTCGTTCCAGTTCAATGATCCAGGCGTTGCCCCGCTTCTTTGCAGCGTCCACCCGGAAATGTCCGGCTATCTTGTAATTGTTTCCACGACGTACTTCGCTGTCACGGACCAGGATGGATCGTTTGAGATCAAGGGCGTTCCTCCGGGCACCTACACGTTGAAGACCTGGAGCGAAGAAGGCAAGGTAACGACACAGTCGGTAACCGTGACAAGCGGGACTGCAAGTGTCGCACTGACAGTAAAGAAGTAGCGGACCGCACCGGGAGATGCGCATGGAATCTCGCACCAAACTGGTGAACCTGGACTGGCTGGAGTTGCATCTCCCATGCCCGAATGCCGGTCCAGGCCGCCGCCTCGTTTTCGTTGACTTCCGTATGTTCGGAGATGACGCTCAATGAATTGCGGAAACAGAATCTTTGCCTGCGCTGTTCTCAATTTTGCAATTACTTTGCTTACCGTTGGCTCCGCGTTCGCTCAAGTGAGTCCAGCCGAAATAGCCAATCCAAAATTGAAATCGGCCGAGCAAGAGTATCTCCCCCAGCTTCGTTCGCTGCAAAAAGCGATCGGCGAGACGAAATTCCCGCTCCCTTTCATACTGACTCGCTATGTGGGCGTGGATCCTTCTCGCCAGACCTCTTTGGATACGCGCGGGATTGAGTTCGTCCATTTTCAGAACCGAATGCTGCTAAAGACGTCGGGGTTCTACACAGTCGCCTTCGACTCGGAGCAGCTTACAGAGAACGAGCGCGCCAATCGAACTTTTCAGGAAGTCATTGTTCCCATCCTTCGCCTGATCGCGCGTGAGATTCCCCCGGACGTGGAGTGCGACGGCATCGGCTTCGAAATTGCCTATCACGTCCGTGCGCCGCGCAAGAATTCAGATTTTGAGGGCAGGGAAATCCTCGTGGTGGTGCTCGATCGTGCAGATGCCGCCGCATTTCTGGCCGAACCGGGGAACGAGCAACGACAGGCTATCCTCGACCGCTCGGAAATCTATTTGGATGGCAAACTTTTCGGGCTCGCTCTGGGTCAGAGAGATGCGCTCAACCTCGAGGCCATCGGAAAAACTGGCGCCGGAGACGCCAAGGCAACGGCGTCCGCTACCCCTGGGGCCCTTGCGAACGCGTGGCTATCCATCACGAATCCTCGTCCCACGCCAGCCGCACCTTCGAGCTCTTCGCGAGCCGAACCTAGGGAAAAGGGGGCGACGGGCATCGTCAGCCCGCCGGCCCGGCCGAGCGATCCGAAGACAGCTCCCTCGCCCGCCGATGCCGAGCGGCTGCAGGCGCAGTTTCAGCCCCAACTCGACGCGCTTCTGAAAGAACACGGCGCGGAATTCCACCTCGTGGACTATGCGCCGCCGTCTTTCGTCGTCGATCATAAGCAATTGGTATTGCAACTCACGCTTCGAAATTCTCTGGCATTCGAGAAAGACTCGAGTTCGATTTACAGGCGCGCGGCGCAAAGCTTCGACCTTTTCCTCGCGCCGCAGCTCAAGGCGCTGTTGCCGAAGCTTCCGGCAGACGTTCGAATCGGCGCGCTCGATTTTTCCATCCTCAATCGGCTGGGCAACGAGAAGGATTCTTCCGAGGCGGTCGAGTTCATTTGCCCTCTGGGGTCAATCCGCTCTTTCGTCGAGGACGAAATCACCAGCCAGGATTTGATTGACCAAAGCCTTGTGCTCGTAAACGGCGTACGGATCAAACTCAACCTGGAGCGCGTCGAATGACCGCTCTGCTGCGTCGAGCTCCCTTTGTCAAGAAGCTCCTGTATCTGATAGGTCCGGCGCTTGTTGTCATACTGGCGTCGTCATTGTTCGGCCAGACGGCTGGCACGGAGAGCGCTCCGGTTACGGCGGCGCAAGGCGAAAGCTGGCTTGAGCATCTTCATAGGTCGCTCCACGAGACGAGCATGGGCAGGACGTGGGATTTGGGACCGCGCACACCCATGCCGGGAGACGGATCCGCCCCCTGGCAACCCGAGATATCGTCCAACTTCGCTTCGCAGACCGTAACTCTCCACGGTGCGGATCTGTACCGCCTGAATTGTCAGGGATGCCACGGAGCCGCCGGCCTCGGCGCTCCCCCGGAAATCAACTCCATCATCGACCCCGTCCGGGCAACCTCTGTCGCGGTCGTAATGGCGCGAGCGAAGAAAACCGGTCAGGACGTGAGCCGGGCGGATACGGAAGTACTCGCACAGCAGGCCAGGGGTCTCTTGATGCAACGATTCCACAAGGGGGGACAGGCCATGCCGCCGTTTCCCCACTTAAGCGAAGCAGAGATTCGCTCGCTGGTCGCCTACCTGGACCAGCTTTCTGGGATTCCAGGCGCGGAAAGGCAACAGATAGCAATAAAGGAACCCAGTTACCGCATGGGCGAGCACATCGTAAAATCTACCTGTCAAATCTGCCACAGCGCCGCAGGGCCGAACCCCGATCCCCAGCAGCTCTTGGACGGGGCGATCCCACCTCTGAGCACTCTTACGACACGGACAGGCCTTCCGGAGTTCGTTCGAAAAGTAACGAACGGTGCGCCCATCATCATGGGCACGCCGCCATTTTCCTATCGAGATTCTTTCAGAGGGAGGATGCCGGTGTTTCATTACCTGAGCGCGGATGAAGCGGCTGACGCATATTTGTACCTCACGCTCTACCCCCCGCACGAATAGGCGTTGAAAACTCCTTTTGGACCCACCAACAAACTTTTGGGGATTGAGTATCGTTCCTAGTGCTCAGCCTAGCCGCCCGCGATTGCGCCGACGATGAGGAGGGGCTCGGTTCCCGATACGACCGCGTCGGGCAGTGGGGCGTCGGGCTGCTCATGAGAAAGGTCCTCGCCGCATGCGAAGAAGCGCAGGAAGGGCCGACGCGCCTGCGTGACGTGGTCGCGGATCGTACCGCTCAGCACCGGGTACCGACTTTCGAGTGCGTCGACGACGGAGCGCTGTGTGACGGGCGCCTGCAGGTCGAGTTCGACTTCGCCGCTGATGCGCGCGAGCCCGCGCAGGTGCGGCGGGAGAACGACGCGAATCATGGCAGCGTCTGGACCTCAACCGACAGCACGGTTGGAAGATCACGCACAATCGGCGACCACGAGTCTCCGGCATCGGCGGATGCGTAAACTTGCCCGCCGGTGGTGCCGAAATAGACGCCGCATTTATCGAGTGAGTCCACGGCCATGGCATCGCGGAGTACGTTGACGTAGCAGTTGGCTTGCGGCAGACCTTTGGTGAGCGCCTCCCACTCGTTTCCGCCATTGCGACTGCGGTAGACACGCAGCTTGCCATCCGGCACGAAGTGCTCTCCGTCGCTCTTGATCGGCACGACGTAAATGGTTTCCGGCTCGTGCGCGTGAACATCGATCACGAAGCCAAAGTCGCTGGGAAGATTTCCGCTGACTTCCTGCCAGGAGTCCCCGGCGTTTTCACTGCGCATGACGTCCCAATGTTTCTGCATGAACAAGACGCCGGGACGAGCGGGGTGCATGGCGATGTGGTGAACGCAGTGGCCGATCTCGGCATTCGGGTCGGGAATGTATGGGGAGCGCAGGCCACGGTTGATCGGCCGCCACGTCGTGCCTCCATCGTCCGTTCGGAACGCGCCTGCCGCCGAGATGGCGATGAACATCCGCTTCGCATCCTTCGGATCCAAAATAATCGTATGCAAACACAAGCCGCCGGCGCCGGGTTGCCACATCGGCCCTGTGCCGTGGCCGCGGAGTCCCGCGACCTCCTGCCAGGTATGAGCGCCATCTGTGGTGCGAAACAATGCGGCGTCTTCTACTCCGGCATAGACTTCGTCCGGATCGGTGAGCGACGGTTCGAGATGCCAGACGCGCTTGAATTCCCAAGGATGCTGTGTACCGTCGTACCACTGGTGAGTGGTGAGGGGCTTACCAGTGGCGGCAGAAGTGTCGTAGACGAATTTATTGCTCTTGCCTGCAGGCGGGGAATCCGGCTTCGGCATCTCCTCCCCTCCGGGAGTCTCCCAAGTCTTGCCGCCGTCGTTTGAGCGCTGGATCACTTGTCCGAACCAGCCGCTCGACTGTGATGCATACAGGCGATTGGGGTTAGCGGGCGATCCCTTGAGGTGGTAGATTTCCCAGCCAGCAAAGTGGGGGCCGCTGACGTCCCACCGTTCGCGCTTTGCATCAGAAGTCAGAACGAATGCGCCCTTGCGGGTGCCGACCAGCACTCGTACGCCGCTCATCTATTTCTCCTTCCCGGGTCTTCCGCCTGTCTCCGCGGTGAGGCCATGTTATTCGAGCCGGGTGTGCGGATCGCGCGGCGGTTTTCTCGGTTAGTGTGAACTCGAGGGATGAGAATTTCCATAGTAAAGTTGGCGCGCGCCGTGCCGGGAATCTCGCGTACCATTTGCTTTCAGAAAACAATTCATTGAACATGTTGCCCATGAGCGAAGCAAGATATCAGCGGAGTATGTTCGGGCTGCTTCTTATTCTTGCTGCGGCACTTGCGAGTTCGACTGCACGCGGGCAAGTTTCTGGCAATACGGATTGGCCGAACTACGGGAACGATCCAGGCGGAATGCGATATTCGCCGCTTACTCAGATCAACCGCGAAAATGTGTCGAAATTAAAGGTGGCCTGGATATTTCATACGGGCGACGTTTCGGATGGCAGCCGTGACAGGAAACGAAGCGGATTTGAGGCCACACCCATCCTTGTTGATGGAACGCTATATTTCACCACGCCCTTCAACCGAGTGATCGCGCTCGATCCGGAGACAGGCAAACAACGCTGGGCCTACGATCCCAAGATTGATCAAACCCTGGATTATGGCGATGGACTCGTGAATCGCGGCGTGGCCACCTGGCTTGATGGTGATCGGCCTTCCGGACAGCCCTGCCGTCGCCGCATTTACGAAGCTACGCAGGACGCTCGACTGATTTCTCTTGATTCGACGACAGGCAAGCCCTGTTCAGATTTCGGCGACCTCGGCCAGGTCAACTTACGGGATGTGCCGGGTTATCGCGCCGGGTGGTATCACATGACTTCGCCTCCGGCGGTGATTGATGATCTCGTCGTCGTGGGCTCGGCCATTGATGACAATCAGCGCGTCATGATGCCTGCTGGCGTCGTCCGCGCCTTTGATGCCCGCTCCGGCGCCTTGCGCTGGAGTTGGGAACCCATTCCTGCGAATGGCAAAGGTGCGGACTGGCAAACCGGCGCCGCCAATGCTTGGTCCATCATGTCCGTGGATCCGCAGCGCGGTCTAATCTTCGTCCCAACCGGAAGCGCCAGCCCTGACTACTACGGCGGGCTGCGGCCCGGCGACGACAAATGGGCTAATTCGGTGGTGGCACTGCGCGCAAAAACAGGAGAGGTCGCCTGGGGATTCCAACTCGTGCATCACGATCTCTGGGATTACGACACGGCTTCGCCACCGTTGCTCGCAACGTTGCGCTATCGCGGGGAAGACGTTGCTGTCGTCATACAGGGCAACAAAACCGGACTTCTCTACGTACTCAATCGCGATACGGGAAAGCCGGTGTTTCCGGTGGAGGAGCGTCGCGTTCCACGGAGCGATGTTCCCGGCGAACTCGCATCGCCCACGCAGCCTTTCCCGATAGCTCCGCCGCCACTCGCGCCGCAAAAAATCTCGGAGGAGGATGCATGGGGGCCAACTCCCCAGGATCTCGAGATCTGCCGCAATTGGATTCGCGGGCTTCGCAACGAAGGTATATTCACTCCGCCGAGCCTCCAGGGCACTCTAGCCGTGCCTGGAAATCTGGGGGGCATGACGTGGAGCGGCTACGCCTTTGATCCGCAGCACAGCCTTCTGGTGGTCAACACAAACAACCTGCCTGCCAAAGTAAAGCTCATCCCCCGCGCTAATTTCTGGCGAGACGATGCCCGCACTGAGGATGGCGAATATTCCCCTCAAGCGGGCGCTCCGTTTGGGCTGTTTCGCCGATTTCTGCAATCGCCATCGGACTTGCCGTGCACTGCGCCGCCGTGGGGCTTGCTCACCGCAGTGGATATGAGCGAAGGGAAGATTCGGTGGCAAATTCCGCTCGGTTCGATGCAGGACTTCGGAGGCAAGCAGCCGCCGGTCCCACCAGGATCGATCAACCTGGGAGGGCCGATTATCACCGCGGGAGGAGTGGTCTTCATCGCCGGCACGTTCGATCCCTTCGTTCGTGCCTTTGATGTCGAGACCGGCAAGGAATTGTGGAAAGCGCAATTACCGAACAGCGGACATGCCACGCCAATGACTTACCGCCTCGCCGCAAACGGAAAGCAATACGTAGTAATCGCAGCCGGCGGTCATCCCAAAATCACGGAAGAATCTCTCGGCGATGCGCTCGTCGCCTTCACTCTCCCCTGACCAACAGGGCCATCGGATTGTCCTAGTTGCCGACGGAAAACATGTGGCCGTCGTTCTGGGTGTACAACTTGCCGTCGGGGCCGATGGATAGAGGCGTATATGCCGCGCCGAGCGCCAGATTCAGAAAAATATTGCCGCCTGCCTGCGTGAATATTCCCGAGTGGCCCTGCGGGAGCATATACGTGTTGCCGTCTTCGCTGTTCGCGTAGACCGTGCCGTTCATGTCCACCGCGGGCATGTTGATGCACCACTCGAAACCATTGGGATGGTCCGAAACGCAAGTCAACGAGCCGTTGGCGTTCCTCGAGCAACTCTCCGTATTCGTATTCTGGAATTGCCACTCGATGTTCATGTTCGGATCGAGCTGCGTGATGAAATATGGCCCTGCCGGCAACGTCTGGCAAATCGGGCTGTTCAGAAAGCAATAGAGCGGCGCATCGTAGTGATTGTCCTTGATCACGATGGAATACGTCCCGTTGTGCGCGTACACGCCCGCCGTGGAATCCCAGCCGAAATCGAACGCGTTCAGGAAATTTCCCTCCGCGTCAAAATGGAAAAGATGCCCGCGAACGGCGTTGTAGAACGTAAGCGCGCCAAAAATGACGGAACCATCCGGGAGCGCGGTAGGCGAGGAAGATCCCTGGTCGATGATCTGGCCCGATCCGGGGGCGTTCGTGGTGGGGTCCACTCCGGAGTTCGCGCCCACGCGGCATGCGTTGGGCGTGGAATTTGTCGGGCCAATCGGCACGATGAAGCCGCAGCCATCGCTTAGCAGATTTTGAAGTGACGCCGCCCACTTCGGCGTCAAATCCGGATTTACCGCGACGAGGAACGACACCATGGAGTCGAAGTGCGCGAGGCTCGCCGTATATATTGTGCCGTCCGTTCCAATTGCCGGTGCGATATTCACGCCGGGGCGCTGGGATCCACAAACTTGCGTGGGAGCGACCGCGGTCGTGCTGGGCGGCCACGGAAGCGTGGACGCTGCGTTAGGAAGAGAGTTGAAATTGCCAGGACAGCCATTGGAAGTCGCCAGCGGTGCATTCGGTACGAGCGTGGCGTATTCCACGGTGGTCGCAGCGTCCTGGGACGTGACTTTCACCAGCCACGTGCCCTGCACGTCGTTGTTCGCCCAGGGATCGCCCAAACTTGGGTCCGCGAGCTGGATCACGTTGTAATAAATGTTCCCCTGCGAATCTGCCGCGAGCGGTCCCGCCACAAAAGTATTCGCTGCGCTCGGAGGATTCGGTCCGGTGAACGTTGGGGTGATGTGCGACGCAGCCATGCCGGTCGTCTTGTTTACTTTCCAAATCGCACCGCCCGCGCCGGGAACATAGATGAAATTGTTGGCGTCAAGCGCGTGAAACACCGGCTCCCATCCCTGCAACGCGGCGCCGTTGGTCTCCGGCTTCCAGTCGCTCGGGAATATCCATATTTGAACGAGCGATCCGTTCTCCCATGTGAAGCGAGCTTCGTTCCATATCTGCGTGTTCCAGGTGTTGGGACCTGTGTAGGTTCCCGTCTTCATCATGAGGTAGACATCGTTACCGTCCACCAGCGTGGCCTGATAGTGCGCCAGCAATACACCGCCGCTATCGGCCTGTTCCTGCGCGACAAAGGGATCGTAAATGATGTCGGCAAGCTGCTTAGTCAAGTTCTGCCCTGCTACAGTCACCATTCCCGAGTGTTGCGGATTCGCGCCCCACTGCGCCCAGAAGGGAGTGTTCGCCGGCGGCGGCACCATTCCGCCGCCACCGCCGCCTCCGCCGTTGCCTCCGCCACCACAGCCGCAAGCTACGAGTGCCGCGAGCAGAACTCCCGCGAACAAAATCTTACCGATGCGATTCATGATCATCTTCCTGTGCGGACGTTTTCGCAATGCGCCACTTGAACCGCGCCATCAAGAATCATAGCAACAATATAGATGCCAAAAGTAGATATCACTGCCGTCTGGGGCCGTCAATTCTTGAGTTGATGAATCTTGCTGAACTGCCACGGCTGGTTCACATCGTCACCTGCGCGAAGCGAGAATCTTCCTGCGCGCAGAATGATTGGTTAGAATACAGCAGAGTGCGGCGGCGGGCACCGCCATAACGGCACCCGCGCACCACAGGACCAGGAGTTAATCCGAGGAAGAAGTTGTCGCCGCAGCCCGGGAAGCACGACTGAACGACTTGTCGCTGTTCTCCGCTGCGTCGCCCGTCTTGTCGATCTCGATCGAGCCCTTAAAATACGCGCCGTCCTCGATCATGATGCGCGCGGTCGTCAAGTCGCCGACCACCGAGCCATCTTTCTTGATCTCGATGCGGTCGCGCGCTCGCAGATTTCCCTTCACGTTGCCGTATACCACGACTTCGCGGGAAATGATGTCCGCTGTCACTTTCGCGCTGGCCCCGATTGTCAGCTTGCGGTCTTCAAGCTGGACCAGCCCCTCGACGCTGCCGTCGATGACCAGGTCTTCGTTGCCCGTAATCTCGCCCTTGATATGCAGACTCGCGCCTAGCCGAGCCGTGCCGCCGCTTGTGGTCGTTGGGTACGTCGAATCCATTGGTGCCATTGTCGTTTTTGCCTCCCCAGAAGATGGTGTTGCGATTGCTGCGGGGGCAACGCTCGGTTTTGGCGATTGCGATTGCGGGAGCGGTGCCTTTGCGGGAGCATCCGATTTCTTGTCTCCCCACATGTAGCCTAACCTCCTTGGGCCCAAGTTCGCCGGATATAAGAACGGGGATGAGGGCTGGGTTGCTAAATCTAGCCCCTGGCGGCGTTTCTGGCAAATGCAATTTTGGGAAAAGTGTCTGGCGAGATAACGGTCAAACTGCGCAGGCGCGGTATTTCCCGGCCAAAAATGGAATTACCGGCTACGCATTCCTTGCAACTCTCTTAGTACTTCCGCAGCACGCCCACTACTCGCCCCTGGATTTTCACGTCCGCGCCGTTCACGACGATGGGCGACATCTGCGAATTCGCGGGCTGCAAGCGTATCTTGCCTCCCGGCTCGCGATAGAAACGCTTCACCGTGGTCTCATCCTCGCCGACCAGAGCGACCACCGTCTCACCCTGATTGGCAACCTGCGTCTGCTCGACAACGATGTAGTCGCCGTCCAGGATGTGATCCTCCTGCATGGACTCGCCCTTCACCTGCAGCACGAATGTGTTCGGCCCCCGGGCGAAATCAGCCAGGCTGATGGACTCGCGGTCTTCGACGGCTTCGAGCGGCTTCCCTGCAGCGATGCGTCCCATGAGCGGGAACCCCACGGCGTGGCGCTCAATCACCTGGTCGCGCACCGGCTTGGGAAGTTGCACCACTTCGATGGACCGGCTTTGATTGTATCCGCGCCGGATAAATCCTTTCTTCTCGAGCGTTGAGAGATGCTTGTGTACCGTCGCGAGCGACGTCAGCTTCATCGCGTGCGCGATCTCCTCGAAACTCGGCGAGTAGCCGTTCTTGTTCAAAAATCCCACGAGATAGTTCAGCACTTCTTTTTGCCGCTTGGTCAACGACATGCGAATCTCCCCCGAACAAGGTTCGAGCCTTCCGCAGCATAGGCGAAGTAAAAGCGAAAGTCAATGGTACTTTCGGCCAGCCTGTACTTGTGCGCGCGGTTCAGCTTCTCAACCCCTCGATTGTCCCGCTTCCCTTCCAGCCACCCTTATTTCCGGCCAAATTGGGCGTTGGCGGCCTCTCGAGCGCAAAGTACAGTTCCTTCTGACCGCCCAAGTCCATGCCCCGCATTGTGCTCGCAGATACCGTCGAAGCCATCTCCCAGGCGGGCGTTCTCTTCCGCGAATACGCTGCTGCCCTCACAATCGACCTCGCCTTTCAGGATTTCGAACATGAAGTCGCTTCCCTTCCCGGCGAATATGCGCCGCCCCCGGGCCGCTTGTTTCTCTCCTTTGTCGACGGCGCAACCGACGCAGCTGGCTGTGTCGCTCTGCGGCGAATCAGCGGTGACACTTGCGAGATGAAACGTCTCTACGTGCGCGCGGACTTTCGCGGCCTCGGAGTTGGCCGCGCGCTCGCGCTCGCAGTGATTGCCGCCGCGCGAGAGATCGGTTACACCTTCATGCGCCTCGACACGCTGCCGGAAATGTCGCAGGCGCAGGCTCTCTATCGTTCGCTTGGTTTTCAGGAGATTGCGCCCTATCGCTTCAATCCCGTTCCCGGTTCCCGCTTCCTCGAGCTTCCGCTTGGCTGAAGGCCAACTCCAGCGCGCGCCTGATCATTGCCAGAGCGCGGATATCTCCGTCCCCACCGGCGCGCATCTAATATAAAAGCAAGACTTGTGCCGATGCATGGAATGTCACCATTTCCGCAATTTCCGTTTCCCGCTCCGGCGCGCTGTGTTACGCTTTGTTATTCAGGAAATGGATTTCCGCTATTCGTCCGTCTAATGAATGGGGACCTAAAGACTCATGTCCACTACGATTGAAGCTCCGAAACGCAAGCGGGAAGTGATTGATCAGGCGGTGATTCGCTTCTGTGGCGACTCCGGCGACGGCATGCAGATCACCGGCAGCCAGTTCACCAATACCGTGGCGCTCTACGGTAATGACCTCGCTACCTTTCCCGACTATCCCGCCGAGATTCGCGCCCCGGCGGGCACGCTTCCGGGCGTCAGCGGGTTCCAGGTGCACTTCTCCTCCAGCGATGTCTACACGCCGGGTGACGCTGTTGATGCGCTCGTGGCCATGAACCCCGCGGCTCTGGCGGTGAATCTTGCGGACCTCAAGAAGAACGGGATCTTGATCGTCAACCTCGACAATTTTAAGGAAACCGATCTCCGCAAAGCCCAGCTCAAGGTAAATCCACTCGAAGATCACTCGCTCGACGGGTACCGCCTTTTCCCCGTCGAACTCACCCGCCTCACTCGTGCCGCTCTGAAGGATCTGGGCCTCGACGCCAAGAAGATGGACCGCTGCAAGAATTTCTTCGCCCTCGGCATGTGCTACTGGCTTTACAACCGGCCGATGGATTCGACGACGCGATGGCTGGAAGACAAGTTCAAGAAGATGCCGCAGTTAGTCCAGGCCAATAAACTTGCCATGCAGGCGGGCTACAGCTATTGCGAGGCCACCGAAGCCTTCCAGGTGAGCTACGAAATTCCGCCGGCCAAGCTCGCTCCCGGGGCGTACCGCAACATCAGCGGAAACACCGCGCTGGCGATGGGTTTCGTCGCCGCTTCGAGCCAGGCGGGAATTCCGCTTTTCCTGGGCTCGTATCCGATTACGCCCGCATCCGACATTCTGCACGAGCTTTCCGGCTATAAGGATTTCGGCGTAATGACGTTTCAGGCGGAAGACGAAATAGCCGCGGTCACGTCGGCCATCGGCGCTGCATATGCAGGCGCGCTCGCCATCACGACCACTTCCGGCCCTGGCATGGCGCTCAAGACCGAGGCGATCGGATTGGCCATTGCGGTCGAGCTGCCGCTCGTGATTTGCGATATTCAACGCGGCGGCCCGTCCACCGGGCTTCCGACGAAGACCGAACAAGCCGACCTCTTGCAGGCCATGTTCGGCCGCAACTCCGAAGCGCCCATTCCAGTGATTGCCGCGTCTTCTCCAGGCGACTGCTTCTGGGTTGCTCTCGAAGCAAGCCGCATCGCGCTGAAATACATGGTTCCCGTCATCGTGCTGTCCGACGGCTATCTCGCCAATGGCGCGGAGCCCTGGCGTATTCCCAACGTCGAAGATCTGCCCGAAATTCCCGTGCTCTTTGAGACCAACCCGGAAGATTTCCACCCGTACCGGCGCAACCCGGAAACTCTCGCGCGTCCTTGGGCCATTCCCGGCACGCCGGGTCTCGAGCACCGCCTCGGCGGCCTCGAAAAGCAGGATGTCACCGGCAACATCAGCTACGATCCGATCAACCACGAGCACATGGTGCGCACGCGGGCCGCGAAAGTCGAAGCCATCGCGCAGGACATTCCCGACGTCGTTCCCGAAGGCGACGATTCCGGCGACTTGCTCATCGTCGCCTGGGGCTCAACGCACGGCCCCATCACCGCCGCTCTGCATGCGGAACGCGGCAAGGGCCGCCGCATCGGACACGTTCATTTGCGCCACTTGAATCCGCTCCCGCGCAATCTCGGTGAAGTGATCCAGCGCTACAAAAAAGTCCTCGTGCCCGAAATGAACATGGGCCAGCTTTCCATGATTCTGCGCGCCAAATATCTCGTCGATGCCATCGGCTACAACAAGATTCAGGGCAAGCCCTTCAAGCAGTCGGAGATCGAAGAGAAGATTCAAGAGATTTTGGGCTAACGCCCGCGGATACGGAGACAAGAAATGACCACGGCCACTTTGCCGGTTTACACGCGAAAAGACTTTCAGACTGACCAGGAGGTCCGCTGGTGTCCCGGTTGCGGCGACTACGCGATTCTCTCCGCCGTTCAGTCCGTATTTGCCGACCTTGGCATTCCCCGTGAAAAATTCGTAATCGTGTCCGGCATCGGGTGCTCCAGCCGCTTCCCGTACTACATGAACACCTACGGTTTCCACACGATCCACGGCCGCGCTCCGGCTGTCGCCACCGGTATCAAGATCACCCGGCCGGATCTCGATGTTTGGGTCGTCACCGGCGACGGCGATTCGCTCTCCATCGGCGGGAATCATACGATCCACATGTTGCGCCGCAATGTGGGACTGAAAGTGCTGATGTTCAACAACCGCATTTACGGGCTTACGAAAGGGCAATATTCCCCGACCTCCGAAATCGGCAAGAAGACCAAATCAACTCCCTTCGGCACCACGGATCGTCCCTTTAATCCCATTTCGCTTGCGATTGGCTCGGAAGCTACGTTCGTGGCCCGCTCCGTGGACGTTTTCCAGCAACATTTGAAGGACACTTTGAAGAAAACCGCCGCGCACAAGGGCGCGGCCTACGTCGAAATCTTGCAGAACTGCAACATCTTCAATGACGGCGCGTGGGAAGGCGTCACCGAAAAGGACGCGCGCAGCGACAACGTCATCCAGCTCGAGCACGGCAAGCCGCTCATCTTCGGCAAGAATCGCGACAAGGGCATTCGCATGAACGGCTTCGATCTCGAAGTCGTCCAGCTCGGCAACGGCGTCACGGAAAAGGATCTTCTCGTTCACGACGAGAAACATCCGCGCGCCGCCTACGCCTTCTTCCTCGCGCACATGGAGCAGCGTCCCGGCTTCCCCACTCCCATCGGCGTCCTTCGCGCCTGGGACCACGTCCCGCGCTACGAAGACCTCATCGCCGACCAGATTCGCGACGTCCAGGCCAAGCGCGGCAAGGGCGACCTCTCCAAGCTGCTTCGCACCGGCGACACCTGGGAAGTTCGCGCGTAACAAGCTTTCTCCGCCGGCAGCGGTAAAAACTCGCTCTCCATGTGGAGCACCTTTTACGACCGGCTCCGGCACCTTCCTCCCAAGATCTGGGGAGCTATCGTCTGCATCGTCGCCTTCAACGCCTGGTACGACTACTATCACCCGTTAGGGATTTTCATTGACGGCATTGTTGTCGTAATCCTGATCGTCTGGTTCGCGGGGTCTCGCTCCGGCTGACGGCCGGTCATTCCCACCAGTCCGATGCGTTCGCCCCGTTCCGGACTGGCGCAATTTAAATACTGAATTGACTTTGAATTGCTCCCGGTGTAGAAACCCGCCAGACCCATCACGAGACACAGTACGGCGGAGTAAACAATGGCACAGACGCCTCTAAGTCCCCGCTGGGAAAGTCTGGCGCAAGGCCAATGGAAAACCGCACTCGGCGCTGACTATCCCGAGATCGCTATCCTGCATCTCTCCGATGCCGACTATAAGAAGTTCAGCGCGAACCCCAAGCAATTTATTGACGATCGTCACATCCTCGCCGCGAAGATCAATAAGGTTGTAGCAGGAGAGGTCCTAGCCGGGCCGGCTGGCTGCTCGTGGCACATCATCATCATTCACACTCCCAACAGCACGCTGACATACGTCGCTTGGCCAGACCCGCGACTCGGGAAGTAAGGTCAAGCCCGCAATTCAAGGAGAAAAAAAATGAAGCGGATCTCTCTCGTGACCCTCGTCGTTTTGTCGTCGTTCGGTCTGGGCGGGTGCGGATGGTTCCATGGCCCGCAATCTAACAGTAATGGTCCTACATGGACGCCGGTCATCTGCCCTTCGGGCGTCACATGCTGGAGAACGGCGTACCTTAGTTCTACCGAGCCAGAAATCATCTTTCTCCAAATGACGAACGGCGAATATCAGCACAAATTCCTCGGACAAGAAGCAACTTATCTATACGGCATGTACCAGATAATCTCCAAACCATCCAACAGCGTTGCGGCTAGAGCTTTGCCTTGCGCCCCTGTTTCTAATCCCTGCGATCCTGCTACCAGTAATTGGACTGTTATCGTGTCACATACGCCCAATAGCACTGTCCTCTACGACGCTATTCAGCATCCTTAGCGCCGGCAGGACGGCAAATGGTATGGCTGCTAACCGCCGTTTTGCGTCTCCGGGAAGCCGACCCGGCGCAGCAGTTGGGCGAAGCGCGGGTCCGTGCGCAGCGAATCGAAAGCGCAGTCCGCTCTCAGCTCTGCCATATACCTGTCGTGTTCGCTATACGCCTTATCGAGCCAGCTAAACGCCTCCTCGCGCTGGCCCATGGCCGCATATACGGTCGCAACAATGTACGGCGCGACGTACGTTCGGCTGGATTGCTGCCGAAGATCGGCAAGAATCTTTGACGCATCGGCTTTCCTACCCGCCAATGCGTACGCGCGCCCGAGTCCCACTTGGCGGCTCGGGTCGTTTCCCGAAAGCTCGACGGCACGATGAGTGGCCGCGATAGCTTGCTCGTACATTCCTTTGGCCAGGTAGCTCAATCCCAGGCAGTCCACGCCGCCGGCGGAGTTCTGGTCCAGCTCGAGCGCCCTCTTGCATTGGTCCACGGCCTGGTCATATTGCCGCGCAAAATAAAACACCCATCCGGCCGTAACCTGAGTGGCGATGGACAGCGGGTCCTGTTCCTGCGCTCGCCTGATCTCATTGAACGCTTCCTCGTTGCGTCCGAGCAGTACCAGGAAGTACGAATATATGCGGTGACCGTCGGCATCATTCGGATTGAGTTCGAGCGCGCGGCGGACTTCCTGCTCGGCGCCTGCCCAATCCCAATCGGCGTAAAAATGAATGGCGGCCAGCGCGGTGTGCGCGTGCGCCAACAACGGATCGAGCGCCAGGGCTTTCAGCGCGTCTTCCTTGGCCTTGGGCATGGCTGCGTTCGGGTTCAGCTCCGTCGCGGACCAGTAGTAATCAGCCAGACCGGCGTAAGCAGGCGCGTAGTCGGGATCGATTCGAATCGCCTCATCGAAATACTCTTTCGCTTTTTGCCGCTGCGCCACGGTTCCCAGTTTCAGATAATTTCCCTTGAGGTACGCCTCGTGCGCGGCGGGATTCACCGGCCGCGAATTCGAGAGCCGCGCCTGCTCCTGCGGCGTCAGAGTGACTTTCACTTCGTCGGCGATGGCCTGCGCCACTTCATCCTGCAGGGTCAGCACGTCTTGCGGCTCGCGCTCGTACGTCTTGGCCCAGAGATGCTGGTCGGTGGAAGCCTGTATCAATTGCGCCGTGATTCGCACGCGATCGTTCACGCGCATTACGGAACCTTCCACCACGGCATCCACGTGCAGCTCCTTCGCAACTTCAGGCAGCGACTTGTGCGAATTCTTGTACTGCGCCACGGACGTGCGCGAAATCACGCGCAATGCGCTGATCTGCGCCAGTTTGTTCGTCAATTCCTCCGTCATGCCGTCCGCAAAATATTCCTGCGAGGGGTCGCCCGACAAATTTTCGAGCGGCAGCACGGCGAGTGAATGTATCGACGGCGCGGCGGCAAAGCCCCAACGCTTTTTCGCGATCATCCACCCGGCAACTATCAATCCGCCGATCAGCAGCGCACCAATAATTCCGCCGCCGATCCGCGATGTCCGGTGACTTTGCGTTTGAGTAGCCCCTGGCGCCGTCACCGCCGCGGCCGGAGGAAAAACCGCGCTGCCCGTCTGCAACATTTCGAGCGCCGCGCGGACCTCGCTCGCGCGCTGGTAGCGCTGCCCGGGTTCCTTCGCCAGGCAACGATCAATCACGGCGCGGAGTCCCGGGCCTATCTTTGCCGGCATCGGCGGCGCGGAATCATGGAGGATTGCGGAGGTCAGTTCGTAGCTCGTCCTCCCCGTAAACGGACGCCGCCCAGCCGCCATTTCGTAGAGCACCACGCCGAGCGACCAGATGTCGCACCGCGAATCCGGCGTGTCGCCGCGGAACACTTCCGGCGCCATGTAGTGCAACGTGCCGGCCATCGCATCTTCTCCGCTTTGTGTTTGCAGTGACTGAGTCTTGCCGCTGATTCCCTCTACGGCATTGCGCTTCGCCAGCCCGAAATCGAGCACCTTCACGCGGCCGTCCGGGGTAATGACAATGTTCGCGCTTTTCAGATCGCGGTGCACAATACCGTGCTCGTGCGCGTGCGCCAGCGCATCGGAAATCTGCTCCCCATAGCGGATCACCGTTTCCACTGGCAGACCTCCTTCGTGAATCTGCTCCGAGAGCGAATCCCCTTTGACGTACTCCATCACAATATAATTTTGTCCCGCGGCTTCGCCCACGTCATGGATGGTGCATATATTCGGATGATTCAGAGCGGAAGCGGTGCGCGCCTCGCGGATCAAACGTTTTCGAGCGGACTCGTCGGTGAGCAATTCCCGGGGAAGCGACTTTAGCGCGACATCGCGGCCCAGCCGCTCGTCATGCGCGCGGTACACGACACCCATCCCGCCTTCGCCGATTTTTTCAATGATCCGGTAGTGAGCGACGATGGAGTCCATGCGGACGGGAGAGCAAGCCTCGTGTGAGCATGATAGGTCGCGGCTCGAAAGCAAGTCAACGCAACGGTTGCGGCCGAGCTTCCGTCTCTGCCTCGCTCAGGCTTTGCCTTTGCCTGCGGCGGCGGGTCGCGGCGATGAAACTTCTCGCGTTGCTTGCCACGCCGCCGCTACCGCCTTTTGCTCCCGCGACAAACTGTTCGACATACGAATCTGCCCCTCGCGCACAAATTGTTCGTGATTCTCTTCGAGTTCGGCTGGCAGATACCGGTAATTTGCGGTGACGCCATAGGATACCTCGAGCCCGTAAGGCCGCAGGTTCCCAAACGCATTGATGCGCTCGAGACGCGCACCATTGGAAAGGTGAAATGTGGCTACCGAATCGTAGAGTTTTCCATCCCGGCGCGCCATTGTGAGGTAAGCAAGCGCCAGACGCTCCAGTGGCGCAGCCAGCACGTCCCGGTGCGAAAGCGGCTGTTCCAACAAACGAAAGAACGCATCTACGGGGTCGCGGCGCCCGGCGGCCTTGGTAAGGTCGCGGGCGAAATCTGCCAGCAATCGCGACAGGCGCTCGGGAGTGAAGCCGCGTTCATTCCGCGTATCGCGCAACGCCTCGGAAAAGCGCGGAAGCGGCGAAAGCGTGCTGTACGTCTTGATATTCGGGAATTCGGCTGCGAGCTCGGCCACAACCTGTTTGATCAGGAAATTGCCGAACGGAACGCCGCGCAAGCCCCGCAAACAATTATTGATGGAATAAAAGATGGCGGTATCCGCTTTTTCCGGCGGGAGCACTGGCGCATCGACGTCGAGCAACGGCTCCAGGCTACCGGTCAAACCTTGCGACAGCGCCACTTCCACAAAAATGATCGGTTCATCGGCAAGCGCCGGATGAAAAAACGCGAAGCATCGCCGGTCCGCGAGCAGCCGCCGGCGCAGATCCGCCCAACCGTTGATTTCATGCACCGATTCGTAGCGGATCAGCTTCTCGAGGACCAAGGCGGAGGTTTGCCAGCTTATGCGTTCGAGGCGCAAGAAGCCGCGGTTGAACCACGACTTGAACAGATGCTTCAGGTCGGCGTCGAGCGCCTCGAAGTTCGCACTGTTGGAAGATGCTTCGAGCAGATCTTCGCGCAAGGCGACCAGGGTTTGCGTCGCTCCCAGCGCCGTATTGATCCTGCGAATGAGTTCCTGGCGCGGCGGCTCGACGGCTGCGGAAAGCGCCGCGAGGCTTTTCGTCCCGGGAGTCTGCTGGTAGTCGGCGGCGGCGCGGCGGATGGCAGCGTCATCCGGTGAAAATTCGCGATCGAGCATTTCGAAAAAGCCGAGGCGCTGCGCCGAGTTCATCCGTCTGTAGGTGTTGATAATTTCCTGCGCGAGCGCGGTCTGCGAAGCCTCGCCGCCCTCGGAGAGCAAGCGGCGGCACAGGAACCGCATGTCCGTGCCGCGTCGGTCGCGCAGCATTCGCAACAGGTTGGCCAGGAAGCCGGGCATGCTACCGACATTATAGCTTGAACCCGGCAGCCAACGCCGAGCACGAAGCCGGCGAATTGCGAGCTAGCGGCCGGCGGAACGCGGGAAAGAACTCAATTCGAGACGCGCGGAAAGGGTGCGTTCTTCGCTATGGAGGGCTGAGGCGCGAGGGACGGCATCTCGGCGAGAGAGCGGTCGCGCGCGGCGGCGAATTCGCTCCAGTCGCGCTTCGCGATGGGATCGGCGGTAGGCAGCGGCAGCCGCTCGAAATTCAGGAACTGGCCGCTGTGCTGGATGCGAAAGTCGAGATGCGGGCCGGTGGCAAGACCGGTCATTCCCACGAGGCCGATGCGCTCGCCCTGCGCGACATGCTGGCCATCGCGCACCAAGATGCGCGAGAGGTGCATGTAGTACGTGGTGTAGCCGTTCGTGTGCTGAATCTCGATCAGATTTCCCGCGCCGCCCTTGCGGCCGGCAAAAACCACGCGGCCGTCGCCGATGGTCTGCACCGGCGTGCCGGTGGGCGCCGCGTAATCGATGCCCAGATGCGGACGGTATTCTTTCAGGATCGGGTGAAAACGGTGCGCGCTGAAGTGCGAGGTGATCGGCGCGGCAAATTTGAGCGGGGAATGCAGAAACGCTTTCTTCATGGATTTCCCTTCGGGCGTGTAGTAGGCGGCATGGCCCGAGGAATCATGGAACAGCACGGCGCGATAGGCGTGCCGCTCGTTGACATACTCCGCGGCGAGAATCCGTCCGTACGCGGCCACCTCGCCGGTTGAAAGCTTTTTCTTTTCGACCACAACTCGAAATGTATCGCCCGGACGCGGGTCGGTGTAAAAGTCGAGGTCATAGGCGAAGATCTCGGCCATGCGCATCGCGAGTTCGGGTTTCTCGCCCGAATCAATCACAGATTCAAAGAGCGAACCTTTAATCTCGCCGCCCACGCCGGCTGTTTCGGTCTCCGAGGGTATGACCTGAATCTCGGAATGAAAATCGTTTCCCTGCGGCGCGATCCAGAGCACGCGGTCGGCATCAATGCGATAGCGCACCGCGCGGAATTCGCCCATCACGGAGCGTCCCACCGCCAGGCGATTCCCCGCGCGAAGATGCCGCAGATCAAACACCGGCTGCGCGGAAGCGGCGATGCGCGCGGCGGTGGAGTTGTCGATTCCCAGGCCTTGCAGGGCTGCGTTGAAGGGCAGCCGGGCGGGAAGGGTGTGCTCGGTGAAGAAAATCACGTTCTCTTGGATTTTCTGCACTTCTTCGCGCCCGCCTGCGGCCTGCGCGAAGACTTGCCTTTCCGCGGCGTAGCGATACTGAAATGACGCGGTGATGCAAGCCGCGCCCGCTGCGATGAACACCACCCAGAAGACGACCCTAAACTTGTTCAACATTCCCCCTCATCGCCCCAGAAGCAAAGGAGCATACCCCAAGGCGAACGGGTCGCGGAAGCGTAATGAGCGGGCTGCTCCATCGGAGTAAACACCGGCGGAGGCAAAAGGATGCGCAAACCGCACGTGAAAAGGTGCCCCGTTCTTTGACGATTAGAGATGCCGGCCGTCGTTTGTTTACATGGAGTTACAGGGAGTTCTAATCGGCACGAGTGACGATTAGAAATTCGATTAGAAATGAGGTCTTCGGATGATTGATCGGAGGGGTGAACACATGCCGCGAGAGATCCAGCGCAATGGCAGGCGCGCCGGCCGTCTCTGGTTATGCGGAAGCCCTTCGGCGAGTGCCTCAGGGTAAACTGAAAGCTCCGACGCACAAAGCGGCGGGCCCGTTTTGGCGGATCGGCGTTTGTGTTGCGATTAGGAATTTTCATGTGCTTTGTTTTCTGGCCTTTGCAGAGATTCTAATTCTGGTATGTTGCGATTAGAAATGCGGCCAGCGTGCCGCTGATCCCGCAGGCTCTCCTTGCGGGAGACGCGGGCGGCCCTTTTTTCGTCGATTCGTTTCCCGAACACACTCCCCCCTTTGCGCCTCGTGCGCGCGGTACGGACACACGTCGGCGCCGGCCCCGCTTCGGGGCGACACACAAATATTATTAGATTATCTTAGAATAACTTAACGATCGCATATCTGCGCGAATCTGTCAAATGGTTTTTGGCGTAAGCAAGAATTCGAGACTGTGCGACGAAGTGATTTCATTCTCCAGAGGAAGGCGAGAGTTCCGTGGGGCGCCGCTCGCGTCATTTCGCGAGCTTGTGCGATTCCCTCGACGAATCGTGTTTCTGAAGGCCAGGCCTTTTCCCGGATCTCTTATTCACAAAAGGCGCCGGCAACTTGCCGGGGCCACGGGCGAGTTGTTCTTCCATGGCTGCGCGAAGAAGCGAGTTCACTCGGGTTTGATAACCCGGCCCTTCAGCCCGCAGCCAGGCAAGGACGTCGGCATCAATGCGGATCGTAAGCGATTCTTTTTTGGGTCTATAGAACCGGCCCACGGCTGCGCGCTGCCAGCCGTGGATTTCGGGAATATCGCTCAGGTCGATTTTGGCGTCGGGCAAGGATGCCAACGCAGCCAGCTCTATTCGTTGCTTTCTAGATGCCATTTTCGTATGCCTTCCTTTCGCGCGGTGTCGCTTTACGCGCGGAGATGATTCGGATCGTTTCTTCGCCGCCTTCTTCGCGAGCGGTGTGAACCACAAGCAGCACAACAATTCTTGCCGCTAAACCAATGGTGATCCACCGTTCTTCGTCCTCCTGCGTCTCGTCGATTTGGCTTAGCGCGCGGGGATCATCGAAAACGAGTTTGGCGGTCTCAAAGCTGACGCCGCATCCGCTACACGTTGCCGATGTTGTCATAGGCGACCGAAGGAAGCGCCATCGATCGCAGGCGTTCTGCGAACCGCGGGTCAGCTCGGAGGCTGTCCCAATCCGGTGCGACTGCCAGGTGAACGAGTGCTGGGTCGCGGTACGCGATGGCCTGATCAAGGCAGTCGAACGCTTCATCGAGCCGGCCTGCTGCCCCATACAGAACGGCGCGAAAGAATGCCATCTTCAGCAAGACGTCGAAGTCCAGTTGCGGGTTCGTGATCTGATCCACCATGAATCTTCTCACCCCGGAGAGGCCGGCCGTCGCGTACACCTGCTGCATATCCGCGATGACCTGCTTCATCACCGCCACCCTCTCTTCGGGAAAGCCCCACGCGATGGCCTGGCTGGCCTGGCTGACGGTCCAGGCCGCGAATCTATTGACGTCCCCGATCCTCCAATAGACGTGCGTAATGAATTGGCTCGCCAGCACATGCTTCGGGTCGACGTCGAGCGCTCGCTGGGCCCAGACAAGCGTGTCGTCGTACTTCCGCTGATGCCAATACGAGATGGCGATCTGCACCAGAACGCCGGGCGATCGCGGATCGCGTGCGAGCGCCTGCTGCTTGCATCGCAGCCCATGGTCGAGCCGTCCGAGCGCTTCCTGGAGCGACCCATACTGCAGGAGCGCCTCGGTGTGATCCGGATTGATCTGGAGCGCACGCTGCAGGCTGCGCTCCGCCGCCGCCCAGTCCCACTCGCTGAGAAAAAGGACGGTGCCAAGGGCAACTTGCGCGTCCGCCGAGGCGCTGTCCATCGCCAGTGCGCGCAAGGCAGACGCTTTCGCCTCTGTAAACGCTTCCTGGTGCGGCGCCGCGCGAAACGCTGCTTGCTGGCACCGTGCGCGCGCCAAGCCGGCGTGCGCCGGTGCATAGGTCGGATCGATCTCGATCGCGGAACGAAAGGCGTCCACGGCGGTAGGGAGTTCGAAGTACGAGCCTGATAACAGGTGAGACCGGCCGCGGCCGACCAGCTCGTAGAGTTCGACGGGTCGCGTTATGGCGGTCGGTGTTAATGGCTTCTCGTCGGCCGAATCAAACCTGACTGCAGCGATGAAGCGATACCCTGACCGCACGACGGTTTCGATGTAGGCCGGAGGCCGCGTGTCGTCGCCGAGCGCCTTGCGCAGTGCTGCCACGTGAACATTGAGAATGCCTTCTTCGACAAACGACTCGGGCCAAACATGCGCCAGCAATTCGTCCTTCGTGACCAACCGCCCCGACTGCCGCACCAACACAACCAGCACATCGTAGGCCTTCGGTGACAAGCGAACGGTTTCGGTGCCGCGCAGCAGCCGCCGCTCTCCCACGTCCAGCGCGAACTCGTCGAAATGAAATACTCCCCGGCTAGCCATTGAGTTTTCGGCGAATCTTAACAAATCCTTCGGGACGTGTCGCGGCCCGGCTGCTACTCTGCGCACATTGAGGGGGGATTCACGAAATGAGCACACGATCGGTCGCCGTCATTCTGATCTGCGGACTCACATCACTATCGCTCGCACAAGCTCCACCAGCGCCACCCAAGCCTGGTCCGGAACACAAGAAGTTGGAGTCCTTCGTTGGCAAATGGACTGTGGAAAGCGAGTTTAAAGCCAACGAGTTTGGGCTGGCCGGTAAGACTGTCAACACCGAAACAGATACATTGGGGCCGGGGGGATTCTATGTCGAGTGCCGCAGGGAAGGCGATTTAGGGACGACCCTCGGCATCATCGGCTACGACAGCCAGGCGAAGGTCTACACATCCTATTACGCCAGCAGTGTCGGACTCGTGGGTACGGGCACAGGAACGGTTAACGGAAATACTTGGACGTGGATGGTGGAAGACAAGTTCGCGGGTAAAGCCATCAAAGGAAGAACCACAATCACGATGTTATCGCCCACTCAGTACACAAGCAAGTATGAAATGGCCGACGGAAAGGGCGGTTACACGACCCTGGTAGAAGGCAAAGCCACCAAAGAAACCCGTTAGAGACGAGCCACGCGCCGCAAGCAAAAATTCAAGACTGCCGATTACGCTTCATCACGAACAATCTTGGCGGATGCGGTCTCGTTCGGGTAGTTGAAGAAGAGCTGATTGCCGTCGGGGTCATCAACCACCAGGAGACGGTAGCCCCACGAGCCTTCCTTGACCGGAACGCCCTTGGCCTCGAGTTCCGCGCGCAGCGCGTCCAACGCGGCGACCTGCATCTCCGGCTCGGTGTTCAGGGAAATGAAGATCAGCCCCTTGCCAATCTTCTCCGGCCACGTGTCGGCCAGGATAAGCGCGCAGCCCTGCCGCTCGACCTGTGCAACCCCGTCCTCCTCGTAGCGCCAAGGGCTCGTGAAGCCGAGCCGGTTAACGTAAAAGCGGAGCGAGGCCTCAACGTCGGTCACGTGCAGGACGGGGCGCGCGAACCAGTCTGTCATAGGCGATATAACCTCGAATGGAGACAACTTCTTCCTGTGCTTTGAATTCTACGGCTATCTTAGCTCAAAGCTGACCCCGTGCATGGCGCGGTTCCACCGGTTCCAAGAGTTAAGGAACGAGTTAAAATTCGTCACTTAGGTGGCTCCGGAATCGGTTTGAACTGGAGAGTGTTCAGTGTTTGGACCAATACTTCCAACTGGTCTGACCCTTGGGCCGTAAACATGAAATCGATGCCGTAACGATTCAGCACAAGTGCGACATGGCTTAAATATAAGGTTTTTCCATTCGCTGCCTCAACTGTAATATCCATGCGAGAGAAAGGCCTTCCGCCAAAAGTGCAATCGGTGGGCTCGCGGATGATTTTGAAGTCCAGCCGTTGCTGAGGGAGGCCCATTTTGAGAGCAAGTAACTGGTCCCTACCAGATTGAATGCCGGGTGCAACAGACACGTCCGTCGCCATGACGGTGATCGCCGGATTCACGGGAACGGGAGTACCGTACGGACGTTGGTGTACTGTAAGCAAAACGTGAGTGCGTTTCATTTGTTCTTCAACTACGGCTTTCTTAGCGGGATCGCCAGCGCTCATGGCCGCTTTGCTGAGTTCCATGACGTACTTCTTGGTTTGCTCATCCTCAACGGCCCAGCCTTTCGGAAACTCGTAAGTAAAGCCGAAAAAATCGTTGGTGTACAGGTTATCTGACGTAGAACCGCTTTCGGGTCGAAGGCTGGTTCCCGTCGTCGCATTCGTGGAAGTTGCACTTGGCTGCGCAACAGGGGCTGCTGGGGCCTGCCCGGTCTTTGGTTCTTGAGCGCTCAGTGACGGTGCCCGCGCGATATGGACAATCAGGACAATAAGTACAACTAGGTTTCGCAGCGTGGTTGGCCACGAACGGCTCGGGCAGCACCTCGCTTGGCCGCTTAACGGATTGCGGATTTGAAACCCAGACAGGTTGGGATGACTGGACCGCACGCTGGCGCAATTCTATCACTAGACGGGTCAGCAATTATCTGCGCCTAACTGCGGTTGGCGCTGGAAGGGGTGTTCCGCAGCACGTGCACCAAAATTGTGCAAAAAAGGGCAGTTTCGCTCGCTCCAACCCCTATCCCGTCAACTCGATGAGATGGTAAATAGGCTTTTGGCGGGTAGGACCACAGGTGCACTAATTGAGTGAGGGTTGTGCTTCGGCTGGAATCACGCGAACCTCTCTGATTCGAGTGGTGCGAACCGTGTTCCCGAACTCCAGGCGAAGCCCACAAGCAGCAAGGATGTCCCGCTTGATCGCGCTTCCGCCCCAGGTGCAACCGTTGATGGCTATTCTCAGGGGCGATATGTGTTGGAGGTCGAACCAGCCGCCCGAGACTCGATACACTCCCTCATCAAGCACCCAAATTGTGTAAAGAGAGTTTCTGGTCGTGACGAGCACACGATCGCCGGCGTGGAGATCCTTCTTGCGTATCTCTTCGAGCGAGCGTGCTTGCTGGACCCTGGCCGCAAGCGTTTGCGTGGTGGCAGTCAATGCGGTTCCTCAGCGACATATTGCGCTGTCCCAATCGGCACGTCAACTCGCGGCTGCGGCGTCCTGCTAGCACTGGCGGTCAGAGCGCACATCAACCTTTTTCACATCCTCCGGCGTTACAATCCACCTTCGCCGCACTTGCGAACGGAGGAATGGGATGAAACAAGAAGAACGGTGGCCGGCGCTGCCCTTTGCGGCGTGGAAGGACACGTACGCAACGCTGCACATGTGGACGCAGATGGTCGGCAAGGTTCGGCTGGCGCTCAGCCCCAACATCAACCATTACTGGGGAACGACGCTCTACGTGACCGCGCGAGGATTGACGACGTCGGCGATCCCCTACGACGCGGGGATTTTCGAGGTGCGCTTCGATTTCATCGCGCATCGCCTCGAAATTGCGACGAGCCTTGGGGAAACGAGGGCATTTCGCCTGGCTCCGCGCACGGTGGCCGAATTCTATGCGGAATTTATGGCGGCCCTCGAGTCGCTGGGGATCCACGCGCACGTTTGGGCCATGCCCGTGGAAGTGCCGCGGCCGGTGCGATTCAATCTCGATGAGAGCCACAAGTCGTACGACAGCGAATATGCGCACCGTTTCTGGCGGATTCTCGCGAGCGTGCATCCTATTTTTCAGAAGTTTCGCGCGGGGTTCATCGGGAAATCGAGCCCGGTCCATTTCTTCTGGGGGAGCTTCGATCTGGCGGTGACGCGGTTTTCCGGGCGGCGCGCGCCGGAGCGGCCGGGCGCGGACAAAGTGACGAAGGAAGCGTACTCGCACGAGGCGATCAGCGTGGGATTCTGGCCGGGCGATGGAGAGATCGTCAAGGACGCGGCGTTCTACGCGTATGCGGCTCCCGAGCCCGCGGGCTTCAAGGACAGCGCCGTGCGCCCGGCAAAGGCCTTCTACAGCGCGCAGAAAAACGAATTCTTCGTGATGTATGACGACATCCGATCCGCGGAATCTCCCGAGCAAGCTTTGCTGGAATTTTGCCAAAGCACATACGACGCGGGGGCCAAGCTGGGGAATTGGAATCGGGCGGAATTGGAGCGCGCGGCAAAATGAAAATGCAACAGCAGAAGCAGATTCCTCGTCTGTCCGCCGCGGCGGACTCCGTCGGGATGACAAGCAGTGCGGGGAGAGCCGAAAAGCGAAGAGAGGTCCCTCGACTTCGCTCGGGATCAGAATGAAACCATTGCCAAGCAGCGCAGGCTAGTGGGAGGCGCCGGCGGCGGAGGTGAATGCGGAGCCGCGCGAGGCTTCGGCGAAGTAGTTGCGCGAGCGCAGGCCGTAGTAAATGCGGCCGGCGATTTCAGCGGCGTGCGGCCCGCTGACGACGCGGCTGCCGCCGCGCAGCAGAACGACGAGCACGATCTTGGGGTGAGCCTGGTCGGCGTAGGAGACAAACCAGCCAAGCCTTCCGCCCTGGTTTTCATCGTTGCAGGTGCCCGTCTTGCCGAGCGCCTGCTCGTCGGGATCGAAGCTCTGCCTTGCGGTGCCGTAGAGGACGGCGGCGAGCATGCCCTCACGCAAATCCGGAAGCAGCGAAGCAATGTCGAGCTCCTGCCGGATGCGGGGCGTGAAATTCTGCCGCTGCTCGGCGGAGCGGGGATATTGCAGATAATATTGCGTGCCGCCATTGGCAAGCATTCCCACAAGCGACGCGAGCTGCAGCGGGGTGATGCGAATGCCCTGGCCGAAACTCGACATGCGCGCGACGCCTCCCCAAGCGGAGGGTTTTTCGGGCAGCGCGCCGGGCTTTTCCTCGGCGATGTCGAAGCCGGCGCGCTCGCCCAGCCCGACGAGGCGCGCGTAGCGCAGCACCGTGTCGAATCCGAGCGTGCGTCCCACTTCTTCGAAGTAATCGTTGTTCGAATGCGCCATGGCTTCGGTGAGGCCCATGTAGCGGTGATGGCCCACCTTGAGCATGGTGTCGCGCGTAATGGCGCCTTCCTGCAATCCCGCGAGGGCGATCACCGGCTTGATCGTCGAGCAAGGCTCGAACCCGGCGGAGAATGCCATCTTCTGATTGACGATCGCGAGAATGCGGCCGGTGGAGGGGTCCATCGCGAGGACGGAACCATTGGCGTGGCCGAGCGCGTCCACGGCAATCTGGCGGACTACCGCGTCGTCATAGTCAACGACGTCGCCTTTCGCCGGATCGGCCCATGCCGAAAGCGCGCGCGAGCGATGCGTACGAGTGGGGGGCTTGGCGCCGAATGCAACTCCGGCGGCCGCCACCAAGAGGAGACAAAAAATCGAAACGGCATGTCGGAAGGCTGGGTGGACGTGCATCTATGTTGTTCCGGGCCGTGGAAAGCCTGACTCTCCTGATTGAATCTGAATCTTAGGGAATCAGGCGCGTTTGCGCAACTGTTTTGAAGGACAGGTGTTCCGTGGCCTAACGGGCAGGGCGGGTGGGCTGCCCAGCCTTGCGCCATGGAAAGCACTTAGCGGCCGGTGCGGCCCTTGGCGGCGGCTGCGGCCATGGAGATGGGCTTCTGCGCGTCGCCCGCACCCTTCACGTCGTCCTCGGTCGTTGCGGACGCGAGACCCAACTGCTTGCGCAGTTCGTGCTCGATTTTGTCGCGAATGTCCGCGTGTTCCTTCAGGAACACGCGCGCATTCTCGCGGCCCTGTCCCAGGCGCTCGCCCTTGTAGGAAATCCACGTGCCGGATTTCTCGAGCAAGTTCCTGGTGACGCCGAGATCGAGCAAATCGCCTTCGCGGGAAATGCCTTCGCCGTAGAGAATGTCGAATTCCGCCTCGCGGAACGGCGCGGCTACCTTGTTCTTCACCACTTTGGCTCGCGTGCGCGAGCCAATCACGCGGTCGCCTTCCTTGATGGATTGAATGCGGCGAATGTCGAGGCGAATGGAGGAATAAAACTTCAGCGCGCGGCCGCCCGTGGTGGTTTCGGGATTGCCGAACATCACGCCGATTTTCTCGCGGATCTGGTTGATGAAGACCAGGCAGGTTCGCGACTTCGATACGATCGCGGTGAGCTTTCGCAGCGCCTGCGACATCAGCCGCGCCTGCAAGCCCATCTGCGGATCGCCCATGTCGCCTTCGAGCTCGGCCTTGGGCACGAGCGCGGCCACGGAATCCACCACGACGATGTCCACGGCATTCGAGCGAATCAATTCCTGCGCGATTTCAAGGGCCTGCTCGCCGTTGTCGGGCTGCGAGACGAGCAGGTTGTCCACATCCACGCCCAGCTTGCGCGCGTAGGTGGGATCGAGCGCGTGCTCGGCGTCAATGAAGGCCGCCTGGCCGCCCAGCTTCTGCGCCTCGGCGATGACGTGCAGCGTCAGCGTGGTCTTGCCGCCGGACTCAGGGCCGTACACTTCGATCACGCGACCGCGCGGAAATCCGCCGACGCCCAGCGCCGCATCAATCGAGATCGAGCCGGTGGGGATCACGTTCACCGGGACGAGCACGTCGCGGTTCCCGAGGCGCATGATCGAACCTTTGCCATAGGCCTTTTCGATGGTTGAGATCGCCATATCCAGATTTTTTGTTTTTTCGTCAGTCACAATGCCACCTCGAGAGGGCGTTTAGTTTCTTTCGTCCACCTGGGGACTCAGGCGGCACAGTGTACCACTGCGCGTGTACCCCCTGAATCCGTATCTCTACGGCCATAGTACCACTAGGCGAACAAAAAGCAAAGAGATTTAGGGGGCCGTTTCAGACCAAACGGACGGCTCCTGCCCGGACTCAGGGAAGCGGGCGGCGCCAGATTTGCTTCGATTGGACAATACGGGTGCAGGCGATCCATTTGCCGTCGGGTGAAACGCGGGGATGCAGCATAGTTCCGGAATCATGGGTCAATTGGCGGGGCGTTCCACCTTCGCGGGGGATGGCAAACAGTTGCATGCCGTCGTAGCTCAGCCCGCTATAGACGATCGTCTTTCCATCCGGCGTCCAATCGAGGCCGCCGTAGGTGGTGCCCTCGTAGTCGAGCAGCTTTTCCTTGCGCGGGCCATCCCCCGATCCAACCGCCGGAACAACCCACAAGATACGCTTCTGGCCTTCCCGAGCGTCCTCAATCGCGATTTCCTTGCCGTCGGGAGACCACGCGCCCGATTGCGCGCTGTGAATCTCCTCGGGCAGCGGCAGGCGCTCCACGTGAAGCGCCTGGCCCATCTCCGTGTCAATGGTGAGAACCCACAGCTTGTCGATGCCCGGTTGCCCGCTGCGCTCCCACGAGGTGAAGAGCAGCTTTTTGCCGTCGGGAGACCAATAAGCCGGTCCTGTTTCCCATCCGAAATCGGTGAGACGAATTTCGGGGGCGTGAACGTCGTCCGCACGCCGCAGGTAGATGTCGTCCGAACTGCCGAGACTCGAATACTCCGGCACAGGCTTTGCCGAGCGATGAGAATGAAACGCGATCCAGCGGCCGTCGGGGGACCACGCGGGCGGAAAATCCTCGTGATAACCGGAAACGATCACGTACGGTCCGGACGTGCGCTTCCCTTCCGCGTCCACGCTGACGACGGCGTCGTCGAGATCGAGAGCCCAATCCGCCAGCCGCCAGCCGCCGAAGGTGTAGGCGATGCGCTTGCCATCCGGGCTCCACATGGGAACCTCGCCACCGGCGACCACTTCCTTCGCTTCACCGCCGCCAACCGGCACCAGCACGATGGAATCGTGAATAATCGTGCGCGACCAATAGAGACTCCCGCCGGCGATTTGCGGGCCGCTGTTGTCCTGGCCTGGCGATTCGGCGACAACGCGCCGCGCGCCGGTCGCGAGGTTGATTTCATAGATCTTCAGCCAACGATTCGCATCAGGCTTGTGCCGAGCTTCGTTGTCCGGCAAGCCCGCGCCGGCGAGCGCCACAAACGCCCGGCGCCCGTCCGCCGAGATGGCGATGTTGCCCGGGATAGGGCTCGCGTCCAAGCCGTTGGCGAGCGTTTTCGAACTGCCGGTGCGCAGATTGATGCGGCCGAGCGAAGATTGGCCATCGGTGTGAAAGAGCAAATAGTAGAGCTGCTCATCATCGGCCGAGAACGTCATCGCGGTAACCTTCCCGTCGATGCCGTAATCGTGGTAATCGCCGCCTCGCGGTCCCGCGTACAGCACTTTCTCAGGAGCGCTCGCGCGATAGTAGGCGATCTCCTTGCCGTCCGACGAGCAGACAGGAATGGCGTCGGGAGGCAGGGACGCGAGTTCCGGCGCGGCGCTCCCCGGAAGAAAAATGCCGAATTCGGTGCCGCGCGCACCGAGGCGGACGAATCCGCGGGGTCCGCAGAACCCCGCGGCTTCAAGGCGGTCGAGGCCGCCGCGCAGCGTTACGGGGTCGGCGCGGCGCGTAGCAAGGGAATAGAGCTGCGTATTGCCGAGCCCGCCGAAGAACAACGCCCAATTGCCGTCGGGCGAGACGCTCACATGCGTCAACGGACCTTCGAACCATTCGTTGTTCGGTTTTTCAAAAACAAAAATTTCAGAGGAAGGAGGGTTCTGCGCAAAAACCAGCGGGAGAATTGCAAGACCAAGCAGGCAAGCGACCCATCTCAGAAGCGCCATCGCAGCCCCCTTGTGAAATTCTACTCTGAATCTCAGGGGTATTTGTAAAAGCCGCGGCCGGATTTGCGTCCCAGCCAACCCGCCGCAACGTATTTTCGCAGCAGCGGGCAGGCGCGGTATTTCGGATCGCCGAAGCCCTTAAACAGCACTTCGAGAATATCCACGCAGACATCGAGTCCGATGAAGTCCGCCAGCTCAAGGGGGCCCATCGGGTGGTTCATGCCCATTTTCATCACGGCGTCAACGGCTTCAGGCGTCGCCACGCCTTCCATCACGCAGAACGCCGCCTCGTTGATCAGCGGCATGAGCACGCGATTGGACACAAAGCCCGGCGCGTCGTTTACGGCAACCGGTTTCTTGTCGAGTTTCTCGCAAAGGGCCATGGTGGTTTCGAACGTGTCGTCGCTCGTCGCGAGGCCGCGAATCACTTCCACGAGCACCATCACCGGAACGGGATTCATGAAGTGCATGCCGATGAAGCGTTCGGGGCGGCTCGTCTGCGCCGCGAGTTGCGTCACGGAAATCGAGGATGTGTTGCTCGCAAGGATCACGCCCGGCCGCAGCACGGCGTCCACTTCTTTCAGCACGCGCACTTTCAAATCGAGCTGCTCCGGCACGGCCTCGACCACAAAATCCGCCGCCGCAAGTTCCGCCGCGTTGGTCACCGGACGAATGCGCGCCACCACAATGGGCTTGTCGGCTTCGGTAATCTTGCCTTTCTTCACTTCGCGGTCGAGGTTCCTGCTGATCGTCTCGAGGCCGCGGTCGAGGAACTTTTTCTCGACGTCGCGCAGAATCACGCGAAAGCCCGACCGCGCGAAGGCGTGCGCGATCCCGTTGCCCATCGTGCCCGCGCCGAGCACGCCGACCGTCTTAATCGCGTCCGCCGACATCAAACCCTCCGAGTACAAGCAGGATGCACCCATTCGGCTCCGATGCAATGGGAACCTCAGGGCAAGAAGGAAACACAGGAGACAGAGGAACGTCAAGCGGCGGCGGAGTTACGCTTGGCGATGAAAGAGCCGGATCAGTTCCGAAGATTGAGGCTGCTATTCCGGCGGAGTCGCATCCATAACCTCGCGAATGATTTCTTTCGCGCGCGCTTCGCGATTCGGAAGGACAAACACCTTCGTTGCGTCGCTTGCAGCAGTGATCGCGCAACCGATTCCGTTTTCGCGCAGGCAACTCTCGAACATCCGCGCCATCGCTTCCTCACCGGACCAAACTTCCACGGTCGCAGCTTCAGGATTGAAATCTTCGATGATGTCGTCGGCAGACTCTTCCTCGGGTTCCTCTGAGTCAACCAGCTCCGGTGTTTCCTGCTCCTGGAAGGCTTCACCCTTGATGGCTTTCGTGGTCCATGCTCTCAGCCAAAAAGGCTCCGTACGCTTCTGGTAGCCGCCTTCGGTATTGAAGCTGGCCTCCGCGTCGGAGCCATATTCGGGGGTCTCCTGCGCCGGGTCATCGTCGACGAGAATCTCTTGGCGAACTTTCTTGACCGCCTCGTGATCCCGCCGGTGCGTCCAGATCTCCAACGGCGGCCGCAGCGACGTATACAAAAATCGTTGTCCGGGCGGCTTATCCGTGAACGCAATTCCCGCCGTTTGCAGCGCAAGCCTGTACTCCTGATATGCACGCGGGTCATTGCCTGCCCACAGAAGTTCCATTCCTTCCACGTTCGCAGAAGCTTCGCCCAGATTCTCCACCAGTGCCACGCCGCAATCCGAGCACTCGGTGAATCCTTGCCGATATTCCGTTTTGCATTGAGGGCAGAACACGGAGATCACGGGCGCTCGACGGCGAGGGCGACGGCGTTGCCGCCGCCGAGGCAGAGCGCGGCGATGCCGCGCTTCAGGTTGCGGCGCTGCAATTCGTAGAGCAGCGTGACGAGGATGCGCGCGCCGGACGCGCCAATCGGATGCCCGAGCGCGACCGCGCCGCCATTGACGTTCACTTTTTCCGGATTGAGCTTCAGCATGCGCGTGACGGCGATGGCCGCGACGGCGAACGCCTCGTTCAGCTCGACGAGGTCAACATCCTTGTCGCGGTCCCAGCCGGTCTTCTTCAGCAGCTTTTCGACCGCGTCCACCGGCGCCATCATCACCCACTTCGGCTCGACGCCGCTCACGGCCTGCGCGACGATGCGCGCCATCGGCTGCTTTTCCCATGCGTGCCGCATTCTTCTCGCTGGTCACGACCAGCGCCGCCGCGCCGTCGTTTGTACCCGGCGCGTTACCTGCGGTCACCGTGCCGTCTTTTTTGAACGCGGGCTTCAATTTCGCCAGCGCTTCGAGCGTCGAATCCTCGCGCGGCGATTCGTCCGTTTTGATAACGACCGGATCGCCCTTCTTCTGCGGAATCTCGATGGGCACGATCTGCTCGCCGAAGAAGCACGACTTGATCGCGCGCACCGCCTCCTATGGCTTTCGACCGCGAACGCGTCCTGCTCCTGCCGCGAGATGTTGTACTTCTCCGCGACCAGCTCGCCGGTCATGCCCATGTGGAAATTTTCGTACGCGTCCCACAGGCCGTCGGTGATCATGGAATCGAAAATTTCCTGGTTGCCGAGGCGGAAGCCCGTGCGCGCGCCCTTCAGCAGGTACGGGCAGTTCGACATGGACTCCATGCCGCCCGCGACGACGATTTCCGATTCGCCGAGCTGCACGCCCTGCGCCGCCAGCGCGACGGCCTTCAGTCCCGAGCCGCAAACCTTGTTGATGGTCATCGCGGCGACGCGCGGATCAAGTCCGCCGCGCAACGCCGCCTGGCGCGCCGGATTCTGCCCGAGCCCCGCCTGCACCACGTTGCCCATGATGACTTCATCCACTTGCTTCGGCTCGATACCCGCGCGGCGCACCGATTCCGCGACGACTTTCGCGCCCAGCTCCGTCGCCGAAAGCGGCGCGAGCCCTCCCATGAATTTCCCAATCGGAGTGCGGACCGCGCTCAAGATCACAGGCTGTTCCATGATGGCTTCTCCTTCGAATCGCTGTAGCACAGACGCGCCGCGGCGAGCCTGGGCGAAGTTTCTTCAGGCTAGAAATCCAAGTATAGGCGTGGTGTTGCGTCCCGGTCAATTTGCGCAGACGGTGAACGATAAGCGACTGCGAGCATTTTTTTCGAGAATGCCAGCTTGCTCAGTGGGTACTTGGGTTCTAGTATCGCCGCATGCCAGATTTTCGCGCAAAGTTCGGTACCGCACTTATTCATGCTGAAAACTCTCCGGCATAGCCGCGGGGCGCTGGCAATCTTGGGAGATCAAACGATGAATAAGCGGGTTCTGATAATTCTCATAGCGGCGCTTGTGTTCGCCGCGGCGGCGAAGGCGCAAGCCGGCCCTTCGTTCACGTCCGTGACGCTGCCGGCAGGCGGCGTGGCCGTGCCTTACGGCGCGGACTTGCAAGTAACGGGCGGCACGCCGCCCTATACCTTCGCGGTCACGACCGGCAGCTTGCCCGCAGGCTTTACTCTGGCCCCCACAGCGAACGGCAATGTCTCCGCGGGGCACATCTTCAACAGTAGTCCTGCCGCGGCTGGCACCTTTAGTTTCGGCGTCACCGTCACCGACTCCAACAATCAATCAGCCACGGCCACAATCTCGCTGACCATCAACCCCGCGCCGACAAGCACGGCCGCGCAACTCGCACTGCTCACAGGGCAATATGCGGTGCTCTTCCGCGGGACGGACACGCAGTGGCACCTCTGTCTCAGACGACGCCGCGAGCTTCAACTTTGACGGCCAAGGGAATGTCAGCATACTTTTTGATGAAAACGACGAGGGCGGCAACACGCAAACCCAGTGCACCGCCTCCGGTACGTACTCAGTAGGCGCCGATAATCGCGGCTTGATCGCGATCACGACAAACGGCCCGTGCGTGACTGGGAGCCAGGGAGGCGGGGGCGCCATGTTTGCGTTTGCTCTCGGCGACGTCAAGAACGGCGTGGCATCGACGGCACGCTTCATCAACTTCGATGACAGCGACGGAAGCGACGGGCTCGGTGCCGGGCTGATGCGCCGGCAGAATCCGTCTGCGTTCACCTCCGCTTCGCTCGCCGGAACGTACGTGGTCGGGCTGACGGGGCAGGATACGTCTCTTGGACGCGCCGTCGAACTGGCGCTCGCGACCTTTGATGGCACCCTTGATATCACAAGCGGCATCTTCGACCTAAACGACAATGGAACCTTGAACTCCGGGACGCTCTCGGGCAGCTACACCGCGCCCGACGCGAATGGGCGCAGCGTCCTGACGGTGACAATTGTCGGGCCGGGGGTTAGTTTCACGAGTACCAGTGTGATTTACATCGTTTCCGCGAACGAGGTGTTCTTGCTGACTCTTGATCCCCCGACGACGAACCTCGTGCTCGCCGGGGATGGCGAGCGCCAGTTCAATCCGAACTCGTTCGGGTTGAATTCTCTGGCGGGCCCGGACATTTTGAGTTTCAGCGGAACGAGTTCAGGCGGAACCAACGCCGGGGTTGGTGTGCTCACGGCGAGCGTGGTGAACAATGTCGGAAACATCTCAATCACCGCCGATACCAATGATGGCGGCACTTTGAAGCTGGGGCAGGTGCTCAACGGCACGTATACGGTCGCGTCGAACGGCCGTACCGCTCTGACGGGCCTCGGAAGCACCAATCAAATCGCATACCTCATTCAGCAAGATCGCGCCTTTTTCATCGGCGAGGACCCAAGCGATCCTCCATTTGGCCAGATTGAGCCGCAAGTGGGCGCGCCATTCCCCGCTTCGCCGTTCCTCAATAATTTCTTCCTGGGAGAGGACGAGTTGGCCCCGAACGGGAAGGAAGATCTTACCGGCGTTGCAGTGCTCGCACCCTCAAACGTCCTTAACGTGACCGCCGACAATAGCCACAGCGGTGGCGACCTGACCTTCGGCCAGTCGATTCCGTTGTCCTACACGGTAGATTCCACCGGCCACTTCACGGTGCCACAAAGCAGCGCGACGGGGGCCTAACGGGTTATGTCGTCTCACGGTTCAAGGTCGCATTCTTTGACACAAGCGGGCCAACCTCCGACCCATCGCCTTCGGTCCATCCAAACCTGATCATCGCCCAATCCATTCCGCAGCCGCCGGGTGTGCCTTCGCCGGCAACTACCTCGGTGAACTTTGCGGCGCCGGTGGCGGTGGGAAACACTGCGCAATCCGCTCCTGTAGCATTCAGCAATACGGGAGTGGGGCCGCTTACGCTGCAGACGCTCACAAATGCGGCGGATTTCAGCGCTGCGGGAACGTGCGTGACTTCGCTGCCGGTGGTGCTGGCGCCGGGGCAGACGTGCCAGGTGGTCGTCACGTTCGCGCCGGGAGCGACCACGCCGTTGAACACACCACTCAGCGAAACGATTACGATCGCGACAGACGCCGGAAACATCACGATCACCGCTACCGGCACGGCCGTGAGTGGGCAGTTCACGGTCGCACCGTCTTCTATCAACTTCGGCACCGTCGTAATCAACACGACGAGCCCGGCTCAAATCGTGACGGTGACGAACGGCACGGTGCAGAACCAGTTCATCTTGTCGATCGTTCCCCCCGCAGGCTTCGCTGAGACCGACAACTGCGTGGACGACGGCGCGCCGCTTGCGCCGGGCGCGTCCTGCACGATCAACGTCACATTCACGCCCACGTCCGCAACGGCGTTCAGCGGCAACCTGGTAATTACGGCAGGCCCGCAGAACAGCCCTCCGCCCACGCAGTTCAATGTGGCGCTGACGGGCAACGGCACGATTTCCACCTTCACTCTCACGCTGGCGCCGGGGTCGTCGTCCACGGTCACGGTTGTACCCGGAGGCACGGCGGCGTATGGAATCTTGGTGACGGGGACTCCCGGCATCAACCAGACCATCAACTTCACCGCGAGCACCACGTCGAACACCATCACCGTTATCGTCACGCCTAAGTCGGTGACGATCACGGGCAACGGCAACACCCAGTTTGCGCTGGTGCTGCAGACGTTCTGCCGCGCGGCGGGAATCGGACCGAATCCACGCGTGCCGGGCGGAGGGGGAGGGCTGAAGCTTTTGCTGCTGGCGATGGCGCTCGCGGCGATGGCCTGGGTTTACCGGCGACGGCCGCGCTGGGCGCTGTCGTTTGCCCTGCTGATGCTCGTTGCAATTGGCGGAGCGGCGTGTGGCGGGGATCCGGGAACGAACGGACCGACGCCGCCGGGAACGTATCCGGTCACGCTGACGGCAACTTCAGGGCAGCAGGTACAGACGCTGAACCTTACGCTGATCGTGCAATAAAGGGCAATATAGGAAGCGCGAGGAATTTCGGCGCGCGAAATCGGAATCGAAATGATCAAGATGGCGGGCTAAAGCCCGCCATCTTCGTTTTGGGGCGAAGAAAAAGCGTAAGCTAGCAGCACGAATTTCCGCTATCATGACCTCATCACCATGAAACAGCTTGCGATGGCTTTCGGGACAGCGGCAGAGGGGGCGGCGGCGTTTCCGCTGAACGCCGAGCAGCGCGCAGCCGTCGAGCACGGCGCCGGCCCGCTGCTCGTGGTGGCGGGAGCGGGAACAGGCAAGACGCGCGTGATCATCGAGCGCATCCGCCACCTACTCGAAACCAATCCCACGCTTGCGGGCAAACACATCCTGGGACTCACGTTCACCGACAAGGCCTCGGGCGAAATGAAGTCCCGCGTGGTGAAAGCCATCGGCGAGCGGGCCGAAGGAGTATGGCTGAGCACGTTTCACAAGTTCTGCCAGGAACAAATCCTGCAGGCAGTGAATCCGGATCTCCAGGTGCTTGAACCGATTGACCAATGGATTTTGTTACGGAGGAATATCGCCGAACTCCAGCTTGTGAAATTCTGGAAGCTTACGGACCCGGGCGAATTCCTGAACGCCTTCGTGGCATTTTTTTCGCGCTGCCACGATGAACTCGTGACGCCGGACGATTTCCAGCGGTACGTGGAAGGGCTGCGGCGCGCGTTCGAATCGCGCAAAATGTGGATCGAGGGGGACGCGCGCGAAATCGAAGAGGAAGAAATCGAACGGCAGGAAGAGTTGGCGCGCGCGTTTCGCGTGAGCGAGCGGCTGGTGCGCGAGCGCAACTTCGTCACGTTCGGCGAGCAACTGATGCATGCGGTGCAGTTGCTGCGCATGGACGCAGCTCTGCTGGAGCGCATGCGCGAACAATATCGCTACATCCTCGTTGATGAATTTCAGGATACGAACATCGCGCAACTCGAGCTGCTGTGGCTGCTCGCGGGAGCACGCGGGAACATCGTGGTGGTGGGCGACGACGACCAGGCGATTTATCGTTTTCGCGGCGCGTCGTTCGGCAGCTTCACGATTTTCCTCAAGCGATTCTGCGGCGTGAAGGACTCGCGGCTCGGCGCGGAGGCAAAGAGGTTTCTCGTCACGCTCTCACAAAATTACCGCTCGACGCGCCGGATTCTACGCGTGGCCGGCCAGGCGATTTCGCATAACGAGAAATCGCAGTTGCTGCCGCCAAAGAAACTGACCACGGAACAGCCGGACGGCGAAAGGATTCGCATCGCTGAATTCGCCACACCGGAAGAAGAAGCACAATGGATCGCGATGGAGATCGAGCGCCTGCATGCGGCCGGTAGTGAATGGCGCAAGTTTGCTGTGCTGTACCGCAAGCACACGCATCGCGAGCGGCTGCTCGTCGCGCTGCGCAGGAGGCATATACCTTTTGTAATTAAAAATCTCTCAATCCTCTCGAGCACGATCGTGCGCGATCTGCTGGCGTACGTACGGGCGATCGCGACACCTTCGGACAACGTGGCGACCGCGCGCGTGCTTGCAGTTCCATACTGGGGGCTGGAGCCGCGGGATCTGGTAAGGCTGGCGGAGCGCGCCGAAAAGAACCGCCGGCGGCCACTCTCGGACGAGATGGACGCGGCGCAACAAGATTTACCGTTTGCGGGCAATGCCACGCGGCTCCGCGAGCTGGTTCTACTGTTGAATCGCCTACGCCAGACGGCTAAGAAGAATACCGCAAGCGAAGTGCTCGATGAATTGATCGCCTCCCTCGAGCTGGCGCCGTTGCCCTCCGATGCCGACTATCACTACCTCGTACGCTTCGTGGAATTCGTGAAGGGCTGGCAGGCGAAGAACGAAGAGAAAAGTCTGCGCAGCTTCGCCGAATATCTTCGCTACTTCGACGAAGCGGGCGGCGATATTTGCCTCGAAGAGGGGCCGCCGGACGATGCCGTGCAACTGATGACCGTACATGCAGCGAAAGGACTGGAATTCCGCCACGTTTTCATTTTGCAGCTCAGCAAGGGCGACTTCCCGGCGCGGCCCCAGGCACCGATGTTCGAGTTTCCGCCGGAACTGATGAAGGAAGAGAAGCCGAAGGGGGACTTCCAGTCGGAGGAGGAGCGGCGGCTTTTTTACGTCGCGCTGACGCGCGCGCGCCGAAATCTCACGCTCAGCACGGTGGTCAACAAACGCAGAAAACCTTCGATGTTCCTCGACGACATCCTGATGAATGGAGACATCCAGCGGTCGGACGTGACGCAGCTTACGCCGAAGGTCGAGCTCCCGGTGTCCGAGGAAACCGTTGGGCCGGAACCCAACTCCGCTGATCCGGGCGGTCTCTTTGGTTCGGCAAGTGCAACGGCCCGCGCTTACTCGCGCGTGGCACTTTGGGCCAAGGCGTATCACCCGCCCCCGGCCGAGCCGCTACAATTGAGCGCGTCAGCAATCGAGCAGTACGAAAAATGCCCGATGAGGTATCTGTTCCGCTACGTTTGGCGCATTCAGGGCGGAGCGCACGCCAACATGACGTTCGGCAAGGTGATGCATTCGACGGTGCAGGAATTCGTGGCCGAGCTGCGCAAAGGCAGAAAGGCTTCCTTTGAAGAGGTGGCATCCATCTTCGATCGCCAATGGTCTTCGGCAGGCTATCGCGACGACTTTCTGGAGGGGGAATACCGGAAAGAAGGCCGCGCACAGCTTGAAAAGTTCCACCGGAGCTATTCGGCCAGGCCGTGCGATGTGCTGTACCAGGAAAAAGCGTTCGAGCTACCACTGGAGCACAATATCGTCGTCACGGGCCGGATGGATCAAGTGAATCGTATCGGCCCGGACGAGGTGGAGATCGTGGATTACAAGACGGGCAAACACAAGGACGAAAAAAAGGCGGATGAGAGCCTGCAGTTGAGCGTATACGCGCTCGCAGCGCGGGAAGTCCTAGAGCTCGACCCGGTGCGGCTGGTTTTTTACAATTTGACGACGAATACAGCCGTGAGCACGACGCGCGATGAGAAGGCTCTCGCGAGAACACGGCAAACGATCGCGGAGGTGGGCGATCAGATTCGTGCCGGAGATTTCGGAGCCAAGCCCGGATTCCTCTGCCGCCACTGCGATTTCAAGCCGCTGTGCCCCGCGCACGAGCAGTTGATCTCAATCCAGCCAAAGAGCGCAAACAAAACTTCGGCAAAATAAAAAGGCGGGGCTGCCTCGCCGGCGCCCCGCCTATTCCTTTTCCGAGCTTCCATCGAAGCCAGGTTTGGTTCCGCGCACGAACTACTTTGGAACTTTCTCCCCACGAACGCGCGCGCATCGAATGTCACGTCGCGCTTCGCTCGCTGTCTTCAATCTATAAAGGCGCACGGGAATGAAGTCAAGAGGAAAAACTTTCGCGCGCGTTCGATTTGCGAAACTTTTTTTTCGAACCGCTCAGTGCGGAGCCCGCGCACCCTCATAGTAGCCTTGCCGCGTGGACACGTTCAGGCCGGGGCGTCGCACGCGTACCTCGAGCGTGTGGTAGTCGCGCTTGCGGTCAATGTCTTCGGGGTTGAACGCCAAAGTATATTGGTTGCGCGCCTGCTCAGTCACATTCGAGTAGAGACGCTCGAGATCTCTCTGCTTCGACGCGAAGAAAGTATCTCCTCCGGTGCCGTTAGCATAGTGCTCGAGGCGGCCCGTTTCATGCTGCAGGAAGGCGTGGCCGACGGAGATGGAGTAAACCGAAACATCGGCCGCCAGCAACATCTGCAGCGTCTGGTCGAAACTGTGCTCGTTATGGCGCGAATTGTTTCCGTCGGAGATCAGGAAGACTATCTTGCGGCGGTCGCGGCCGCGGCCCTTGAGCATTTGCGCGGCGGCAAACAATGCGTCGTCGAGGTCCGTGGTTTCCTTGCTCACCGGAGCGCCCGCGGTGGGACTGCCGTCCGGGGCCCGGCCATTGATCACCGGGCCCGCGGTCATGGGTCCGCCGAGATCATCGCCGGGGAAATGCGAACCAAGGTCGAGCGCCTTGAGTTGAGCGGAAAGCTGATCGTTGTTGAACGAAAAATCGGAAACGGTGCGGGGAAACTCGGTGTAAGTGACGAGAGCGGCTTCGTCGGCGGGACCGAAGCCGGCGGCGATAGCCGTCAGGCTCTTCTGCACTTGATCGGCGGACTTCTGCGAGAGATCATTGTCAATGAGCACGACAGCAGAAAGCGGGAAGGGATCGGCGGTAAAAGAGACGATTTTTTGTTCGACGCCATCCTCCAGCACCCGGAACTCATCGCGTTGAAGATCTCCGACAAGCTGGCCTTGGCGGTTTTTGATCGTGACGGGAACCACGACGAGACTCGTCTCGGCGCGGATTCGCGCGCGTGTGTCGCTCTGCGGACGCGTGGTCTCCGGGGGAGCGCTCTGGGAAGCTCCCGTTTGCGCGGGCGTGCCGGGTTGTACGTTCACCGGCGGCTGCACCCCTTGATTCTGAGCGCCGACCGGAAGTACGCTGGCGGCAAGACCGAGAACTAAAATGATGCCAACCACAAGAACTCTTCGCGTCATGGCAGTATCTCGCTTCCAGCCCTCACGCGGCTGGCATTCGCGCGATTGTCGTACACTCCGGAGTTGCATGCAAACATCCGATGGAGCGCGCGACGCATCGTATCATTCGAAGTTCGCTCTCTGGGAGATTATACAATGCGACTGACCAGTATCGCGGCGGGCATTACAGCGTTGGGGTTCGCTGCGTATCTGGCAGCCACGGCTGCCGTTCCGCCCAGCGCTCTGCCGAACACGTCCGGCTCGATCCAGGAAAAAGGACAGCAGTCTGCCCAACCTCAGCAGCCGTTGAAAGTTCAAACCACGGTTGTCAACGTCTTCGCCACCGTGCGTGACAAACATCACGGCATCGTCGCCGATCTGAAACAGGAAGACTTCAAGATTCTTGAGGACGGCCAGGAACAAAAGGTTGCCTTCTTCTCGAAGGAAGTCAACATGCCGATAACGCTCGGCCTGCTGATGGACACGAGCGGCAGCATGGGCCGGATCATCGGCGCCGAACAGGATGCAGCATCGCGCTTCATCAAGGAAGTGATGCGGCCGAGGGACGAAGCGATGGTCATCAGCTTCGACTTCGACGCCGATCTGCTCGCCGACTTCACGGAGGACACAGCGGTTCTCGAACGCGCCATTCGCCGGACAACGGTGAACGCGGCCGGCGCGGGCGGCGTATTCACGCCGGGCACAATTCCCAACGCGAATGTGGGCGGCACGCACCTCTATGACGCCGTGTATGTCGCCTGCCACGATCAACTCACCACGGAAGCGGGCCGCAAGGCCGTGATTCTCCTCACGGATGCCGAAGACGAAGGGAGCAAGCTCACCGTGCAGGATGGCATCGAGGCCGCGCAGCGGGCTGACGCAGTCATTCACGTTCTGCTGCTGGCGGACCGGGCGGCATTCATGGGCGCAGGGATGATGTACAGCGGCGCCAGTGTGGCGAAAAAAATGGCCGACGACACGGGCGGCCGCGTCATCGAAGTTCACAACGAGAGCACTCTCGAAAAAGCTTTCGACCAAATCTCCGAAGAGCTGCGGTCCCAATACGTGCTTGGCTACTATCCCACGAACACGAAGCGCGACGGTGCGTTCCGCAAGATTACAGTGCAGGTCGCGCGTCCGGATGTGAAAATCCTCGCCCGCAAAGGGTACTACGCGCCCCGTTAGCACGGTTACATTCCGCGTCCGCGCGCCAATTCCAGAGCAGGAAATTTCAGTTGCTTCGAGATGCCGCTTCCGGCGCGGCCGCGGACGTGGCGTAATACCCCTTGCGCGTGCGGACGTTCAGGTTCTTGCGGTCAACATCAATCTCAATCTTGCGGTATTTGCCGGTCGTCTGCGGATTGGTGGGGGAATACGCGATGAAGTACTGGCTGCGAAGTTCCGTGCTGATGTCGATGAACGACTGGGCGAGATCGTCCACCTTGTAGGGAAAGAAGACGCGCCCGCCGCTCTGATCGGCAAATTGCTGAAGCACTTTGTCGCCTTGCTCGATGTACCTCTTCTTCGGGACGTTTCCGCTGGTGGTAAGCCAATCGGTGTTCGTGCTGATCGCATAAATCGAGGCCTCGGCGCGAATCGCGGATTCCACCGCATCGCTCAACGCGTGATCGCTCAAGTTGTCGTTGCCATCGCTGATCACCACGAGCACGCGGCGCACTTCTAGGCCTGGATCTGAACCTTTTGGAGGCGGCGGATTGATGAGCTTTTCAGCGGCGCGGTAAATGGCATCATGCAGGGCCGTGCCTCCGCCCGCGCGCTGTCTGCGAATGGCCGTAGTAAGAACCGAAACATCCCCCGTGTAGTCCTGAACCACTTCCGGCTCATTGTCGAAGGTCATCAAGAACGCCATGTCCCGATTGCGGCGGATGACGCTGCTCAGGAAATCGATCGCGGCGTCCTGTTCGAATTCCAGCCGGGGGCGGATACTGTTCGAAGTATCGAGCAAAAGGCCAATGCGAAGGGGGAGATCCGTCTCGCGTCCGAAGAAGCGGATCTCCTGAGGGGCGCCATCCTCCAGAACCTTGAAATCGTTCTGCTCGAGATTCGTGACGAAATTGTGGCGGCGATCGGTGACCGTGGCGACAAGATGGACCAAGCCAACGGTCGTCCGGATAGTGGGAACTTGATTCGATTGCTGTGGCTGCCCCGGCTGCGTTTGAGGTTGTGCTCCCGATGGCGCGGCATTTGGCGGCATTACGGCGGGCGAGGACTGTTGAGCAAACGCGCTGCTCGAACCGAAGGCAAGCAGGATCGCGAGTGCAATTTGAGAGCGCATGTTTCTCACGAGAGGAATTATAGGAACTCCTTCAAGGCAGCGTCAATTGATTGCGGCGAGATGTTTGCCGCCAAACCAAGATTCTTCAGATATGTCACAAGGTCGTGTGGCAGGGCTGCATGAACTTCCAGCCGTTGCCCGCTCCGGGGATGAGCGAATGCGATGCGCGCGGCGTGAAGAAAATTGCGCCCGAGCGATGGAAGGAGCTGCTTTCCCATGCGCTCCTCGCGCGGAGCTCCATAGAGCGTGTCGCCCACTACGGGGCATCCCAGCGCGGAAAAATGAACACGAATCTGGTGTGTCCTTCCCGTGTGCAGATTTGCTTCGACGAAAGTAAAGCCATCGAGCCGAAGCTGCACGCGCCAGTCCGTGCGAGCCTCCCGACCCTCGCGGCGCCGAGCCGTCATACGCGAACGGCGGCGCAGGTCACGCGCCACAGGCAGATCAACGCTTCCTGCCTCGCCTTTCACTTTGCCGTGCAGCAGCGCGACATAGGTCTTCTCGATGCGGCGCTGGCGGAATTCCTCGATCAATTTCAGATGAGCTGTGTCCGTTCGCGCGATGATCACTGCGCCCGAAGTGTCTTTATCGAGGCGATGCACAATTCCGGGACGCAGAGGCCCTCCAACCGTGGATAGCCCGCTGTTCCCAAAGCGATATAACAAAGCCGCGACGAGCGTGCCTGCGGGAACGCCGGCTCCGGGATGGACGATCATTCCGGCAGGTTTGTTCACGATCGCGAGATCGTCGTCTTCATAGAGAATTTCGAGAGGGATCTTCTCGGCCTCCACGCCCGGCAGCGGCGAGGGGGGGATTTCGACTACGACCGTTTCACCCAGCTCGATGCGATACGACGGCTTTGTGGCAACTCCGTTAACGTGAACGCGGCCCTCTTCCATCAGCGATTGAATGTGCGTGCGGCTCATCTCTGGAAGTTGCGATGCGAGAAAGCGGTCCAAGCGTTGGCTGGCATCGGCTGCGGAAACAGTAAACGTTTTTTTCGAGGAAGTATTCACGGAAGCACGCGGCCGTAAGCGTTCAGAGGAGAGACCCCTCGCTCACTGCGTTCGCTCAGGATGCTGATCCTGATCGGAGCGGCACTCGAGTTGTCGGCGGAAGCGGTGCCGCACCGCTCAACCCTCGCCACCAAAGAAATGCGCCGGTCAAAATCATCCCAACGCTCACAAACTGCATCAGCGACACCTTATCGTGAAACATCAGTGTGCGGCCAGGATCGCCGCGGAAGAACTCGAGAATACCGCGCTCCATTCCATACAGCACCAGATAGGCACCGAGAATCTGGCCGGTGAACCGCTGCCGCGCACCGAGCCAGACCAGCAAAACAAAATTCACCAGCTCGAGCGCAACCTCATAGAGTTGCGTAGGGTGCAAAGGAATGCCCAGCGGTGTTCCGGCCAATTGCTGGGCCAACGGATTCGTGAACGTAACGCCCCACGGAAGCGACGTGGGCTTGCCGAAGCAACATCCTGCGGCAAAACAGCCCAAGCGGCCGATCGCATGGCCCAGCGGCAGAGCCGCACAGAACGTGTCGAGCACAGCCAAGACGCCGATTTTCTGCACATGCGTGTAGATGACAATCATCAGAACGGAGCCGGCGAGGCCGCCGTAAAACGTCCCGCCCGATTGAAACGTAGCAATGCTAAAGATGTCGCGCGGGTGCGCGAAGTAATAGTCCCATGAGCTGAGGACGAGCCAAACCTTTGCCAGAATCAGTCCGGCGAGAACCATGTAGATTCCCAGGTTCCACACTTGATCGGGATCAAGCCCGGCGCGAGGCGCTTGCCGACGCGCGTACCACAGGCCGAGAAGCACGCCCACTGCTACAAGCACGCCGTAGGTGTAAATCGTTACCGGACCGAGTTGAAAAAGAATTGGGTGCATCTCGTCAGTCGAATGGGAACGCCACTAAGCGCGCTCCTGACTGGGATGGTGCTTCCAATCGCGGAACAACTCCAACACCACCAGGCCCGCACCGGCAACAATCGCCGAATCCGCCAGGTTAAAGGTGTACCAGTGATGGATGCCCACGTGGAAATCAATGAAGTCGGTCACGCTGCCGCGAAGAACGCGGTCAAGAACGTTCCCGGCCGCACCACCCAGAATCAGCGCGAGTCCGATCTGACCGAGCCAACCACCGGCGCGGCCCGTCGCAAGAAGCCATACAAGCAACCCGATCACGCCTATGGAGAAAATAATAAGCACGGGAGTAAGCCAGGGCGTTTCGGAATCCGCGCCCAAGCCGAATGCCACGCCCGAATTGGTGGTGTGCACAAGGTTGAGCAAGCCGGGAATCAGAACACGAAGCGCGCCCGTGGAAGAAAACTTTTCCACGGCAAACTTTGTTATCTGGTCCGCCGCAAGTATCCCGAGCGCCAGGAACGCCAGGCGGTGCCATCCCGAACGCGAGGTGAAAGAGGACATCAGGATTTCGCCCTCTCCGCCAGAACGCCACCATCCCGTTCGATCTCGGCCAGCGCGGCAACGCAGCGCTCGCAAATCGTGGGGTAATCGGCGCTCTCGCCCACGTGCGTCGAGTAATTCCAGCAGCGCTCGCATTTCGCTCCCCGGGCGCGTTCGATGTGAATTCGAACCTCTCCGGATTCGCCTGCTTGCGGGCTCCGCGCTTCATTCGCAACCTCGACTTGAGATACGATGAACAGACCCGGAAGGTCCGGCCCATACTTCTTCAGAAGCTTCGCAAGGTCTCCGCTGGCGTCGAGCGTGACTCGCGCCTCGAGATTCGCCGATATTGTCTTGGCGGCTCGCACGGGCTCGAGCGCCTTCAAAACTTCTTCGCGAATTGCCAGCAAACGGTCCCAATTCCTAGCACGCTTTTCATCGAACGCGCGCTCCAGCTCTTCGGCAGCCGGAAATGTCGCCATATGAACACTGACGGATTCCGAAGCGGCACGTGGCAGATATCTCCAGACTTCCTCGGCCGTGAAAACCAGAGTCGGCGCGATCAAGCGGACGAGCGCGCTCGCGATACGATACACCGCCGTCTGCGCCGAACGGCGACCACGGGAATTTGGCGCGAACGTGTACAATCGGTCTTTCAGCACGTCGAAATAGAACGAGCTCAAATCCACGACGCAGAAATCGTGGATCGCGTGATACACGCGGTGAAACTCGAATTGGGTGTACCACTCGCGGCACTGGCGGACGAGCTCGCCGGTGCGGCGGAGCATCCACGCATCCATTTCCCACAAATCCGCGTCCACAACGGTGTTGCGCGCGGGATCGAAATCGAAAAGATTCGAGAGCGCAAAGCGGAACGTGTTGCGAATCTTGCGATACGCTTCCGCGAGCTGCGTCATCATCGCGTCGGACATGCGCACGTCTTGCGTGAAATCCTGCGACACCACCCAGAGGCGCAGCAAGTCCGCGCCCCATTTCTCGCAGATCTCGATCGGATACATGGCGTTGCCCTGCGATTTCGACATCGGCGCGCCTTTTTCGTCGAGCGTCCAGCCATGTGTAACAACCTGTTCGTATGGCCGAATGCCATCCACAGCCACGGAAATCAGCAAAGAACTTTGGAACCAGCCGCGAAATTGATCGGGGCCCTCGAGATACACATCCGCGCGCGGCCTGTCTTCCCGCTTCTGAAGGACGGTCTGATGGCTCGATCCGGATTCAAACCACACGTCGAGAATGTCCTTCTCCTTACGCCATTTCGATGCGCCGCAGGAGCATTTCGTTCCCGGAGGGAGCAACTCCTCGGCTGAGTGCGTGTACCAGGCGTCGGCGCCCTCGCGTTCGAACCAACGAACCACGTTGCGCAGAGCCGAGTAATCCTTCAGCAGCTTCCCGCAAGCATCGCAGAAGAAGATGATCAGCGGCACGCCCCAGAAACGCTGCCGCGAGATGCACCAATCCGGCCGCTCGGCCACCATATCGTGGATGCGCTGTTCACCCCAGGCGGGTGTCCATTTCACCTTCGCAATTTCTGCGAGCGCGCGCTTCCGGAAGTCATCGTGATCCATTTCGATGAACCACTGCTCGGTGGCGCGAAAGATAACGGGATTGTGGCAACGCCAGCAGTGCGGATAGCTGTGCGTGAGCTTTCCTTCGCTGACGAGCGCGCCACGTTGTTTTAGCAGAGCGATGATCGGCGCATTGGCCTCGAAGACTGTCTTACCCTTGTATTCGGGCAGGCCTTCGACGAACCTCCCTTCGTCGTCCTGAGGGGCATAAGCTTCGAGTCCGTACTTCTGGCCGGTGTAGAAGTCCTCAGCGCCATGCCCCGGTGCGGTGTGGACGATTCCGCTGCCCTGATCGAGCGTGACGTAGTCTGCCAGGACGCCTGGCACGGTCATATCGAGGAACGGATGCCGAAATTCGATTCCTTCGAGTTCTTTGCCCTTCCAAAAGCCGTGGACGTTGCGGACCTCTAGCTTCAGATCGTTTGCCGCAGCCTGCAGGCGATCTTTCGCAAGCAGCAATTTGCCCGCCGAAGTTTCGGCGACGACATACTCAAACTCAGGATGGAATGCGAGAGCGCGATTTGCAGGGAGCGTCCAAGGCGTGGTTGTCCAGATCAGCGCGTTCACGTCACTGCCAAGCTTGCTCGATTTTTCATCGGCGACGACGGGAAACTTCACCCAGATCGACGGACTCGTATGATTTTCGTATTCCACTTCCGCTTCGGCGAGTGCGGTGCGGTCATAGATGCACCAGTACACAGGTTTGAGGCCTCGATAGATGTAGCCCCTTTCCAAGAAGGTGATGAACGCCTCGGCGATGTGCGCCTCGTAGTCGGGGTTCATCGTGAGGTAAGGCTTTTCCCACTGCCCGAAGATGCCGAGGCGCTTGAAGTCCCAGCGGTGGCCATCGATATAGCGCTCGGCGAATTCCCGGCAGAAACGGCGAAACTCCGCCGCGGATACCTTGCTCGTCTTTCCCCCGAGTTCCTTCTCGACTTTGGTTTCGATGGGAAGGCCGTGGCAATCCCAGCCCGGTATATACGGCGCGCGATAGCCCGCCATGCTTTTCGATTTCACCACCATGTCTTTCACAATCTTGTTCAGCCCGGTGCCAAGGTGGATTTCGCCCGTCGGGTACGGCGGCCCGTCGTGGAAGATGAAAGGCGGCGCTGCTTCGCGTGCCTCCAAAATGCGATGGTACAAACCCATCTGCTCCCATGCCTTGAGTTGCTCGGGCTCGCGCTCCGGCAACTTGGCTTTCATGGGGAAATCGGTCTTCGGTAAGTTCAGCGTGCTCTTCAGGTCGAGGGTTTTGGCCATCTCTATGGGATTCAGGAGCCCTTTCCGCGTTGCGTCTCCAAGAATTGCAATTGGTTCCAGCCGTGAGGAACCCGCGTCCCTCATCAAACTTCGTATGTTACAATAGATTTCGGAAGCGTGTCAGCCGTACCCGGCCCATACATCCTTTTCCGGGGCGTCGCGTCTAAATAATCAGCACGCGGTGGGGGGTCGAGTCAGCGGACATGGCACATATGAGCGCACAACTGAACAATGCGAGCGGCCAAGAGGCTGATCCTATAGCCCGCTTGGTGCGTCTGAATGCACCTCTGCGCGAATCCGGCGTGAGAAGCTTTTTCTCGAACTTCAGAGATTTTCTGTTCGAGCGGCCCAAGAAGATTCGGGGCGCACAACCAACCGCTTTCGATTTACCCGGCTTTGGAGCCAGCCTGCGCGAAAACGCAAGAGAGCTTTTCCGTTCGGCCCCGCGCGGCGAAGTGAATTCCGGACTTCTCGTAAACTGGAAAGAGAGCAGCAGCCTGTGGCAGAACATCCGCGACATAATCGCTCCGCCAAAGCTGCCCCCTCTGAAAACCACGAGCGCGCCGGTAGCTGTTCCCGAGATTTGGTCGAAGAACACGCAGTTCACCCGCGTCCAGGCGCTTTCGCTCGCGTTTCACGTCGTAGTCCTCGTGCTGATTATCGTTCCGCTTCTGCCGGAACTGATGTCGCCACCGACAACGCAAGCAAAAACCATCAGCGTCACGCCGCTCGAAATCGCTTCGCCTTACCTCCCCAAGCTGCCTCCGGGGGCGAAGAAAGCCGGCGGCGGCGGTGGCGGCGGCGAGCACAACATTCTCCCCGCGAGCAAAGGCAAATTGCCCAAGTTCTCGTGGACTCAATTCACGCCACCCAGGGTTAAGACACCGGATAATCCCAAGCTCGCCATGACGCCCACTGTGCTCGGCCCCCCGGACCTGAAACTGCCGAGCCCGAACATGGCGAACTGGGGCGATCCGCTCGCAAAAGTGACTAACGACTCGAGTGGGCCCGGGAGCGGCGGCGGAATCGGCTCGGGATGCTGCGGTGGTGTTGGCAGCGGAAACGGCCGTGGCGTCGGGCCGGGGAACCAATGGGGAGCCGGCGGAGGGTTTCCAAGCGCAGGCACCAACGGTTATGGCGTGCCTGACTGCCTCTATTGTCCGCCTCCGGAATATTCAGACGCGGCCGTGAAGGCAAAATATCAAGGCGTCGTGGTTCTAATGGCTATTATCACGGCGGATGGACGTGCCACAGACATTCACGTCGCCAAGGGCCTGGGCCTCGGGCTTGATGAGAAAGCCATTGAGCGAGTTCGCACCTGGCGCTTCAAACCAGCCCTGGGTCCCGACGGCAAGCCGAGTGCAGTCTCCGCGCCGATTGAAGTCACATTCCGCCTGTACTGAAGCCCGCCAACCTCGAACGCGAACGTTTACCTTAAGGACCACGACGTATCAGCGCGCATTCGCTTCTGCTACGATGAGCAGCATGAAACATCTTGGAACCGTCAGCATTTTTCTCCTCGCATGCGTCATCGGCGCAATCAGCGCACCGCACATCGTCGCGCAAACCGGCGTGCAAACAGGCTCGATTGAGTTTGTCGCGCGGGCCACTCCTTCAAGCGGCATCGAAGAACCCGTGCGAGGATTTCCGTTTTATCTCCTGAGCAAGAGCTTCCGGGAAATCAACAAGGAAGCGGAAGCCACGTATCCGAAACCCGATATGGACGCTTTCATTGACACGCTTGACTCGCGTGAATACTCCAAGCCTCTTAAAGCCTGGATGAAGAAAAACCACCGCGTGCGCCTGTCTGGCGAGGACTTCGTCACCAAACTCGATGTGTCCGACATCATGGACGTTCCCGAATTCTTCGCCGCCTACGTCGAGCGCATGACTGGCGACCAGACGGTGACGTTTCCCACGGCCAAATACAAACCTGCTGAAAAAGCCAAAGACCCCGCAAAATACGACCGGCTCGTCGCCGAATATCACGACGCCGTCCGCCGCTTTCTCATTGCGAATCCGAAAAGCACCGATGGAATGGACCTCAATCTCGAGGACGTGGACCCGTCGAACAAGTGGGATCAGATTGTGGCGAAAAACCAGCCGGAGTTTCATCGCAGCCTGCTTGAATTGGCGCAAACAAAATATCTGGTCGCGCGCGCCCAGACCGACCTGCAGGGGCAAGGATTTCTGCGCGGCATTCCACCCGGGAACTACTGGCTCACCACCCTCGAGGTGGCCGCCAGCATCGGCGACGCGCATTTGCGCTGGGACGTGCCCATATCTGTTCGCGCGGGGAGCTCGGCCACCATCGCGCTTACGAACATCAACGCCACTCATCCCTCGGGCGTCTCGCCTTAGCCCGTTGCTGGCTTATGACGGATGCCGCTGATACTGCTCGCCAAATAACCGAATCGATTCACCGTCTCGCTGATTCTGATTCCCATTCGCGCACCAATTCGGCGGCATTCCTGTGGCGCGTGGCGAGCAAGTTGTGGCTGCCGCTGCTCAATCAGTGGCAGAAGGATGCTGAATTTCGCGAGCTCTCGCTTCCCGTCCGCGCGGAATCGCCTCATGCGGAGCTCGGGTTTCCGGCGATTGTAGCCGGACTCGCAGTCCATCCCGCTACTTTCGAAAGAATCCGCGCCGCGAACAACTCGCCGAAACTGGCGGATGTGCCTCGGGATCAGGACGCGAAAGAGTTCGAGCTTCGCATCGGCGAGATGGACTTCGACATCCTGACGACGCGCGAGCCCGGTGGCTTGGGGGCGATCGCGCGATTTCTCGAGAAATTCGGCGAGGGAATCCAGCAGGTGGAAATCTACGTTCGCGATGTGGATCGCGCCACGGATATTCTGCGCACGCGGTTCAAGCTCGATCCGGTCTATCCCGCCACGCGCCCCGGAGCCGATGGCACCCGCATAAATTTCTTCCTCGCGGTGCCCCTCCAAGGAAAGAAGGTGCTCATCGAGCTGGTGGAAACCCCCAAGAAGACTGACTGATTATTTGCCTCCGCTTTGTTCGATCAGCTTTGCCACGAGCGCAGTCCAACCTGTTTGATGGCTTGCGCCAAGCCCCGCGCCATTTTCGCCGTGGAAGTACTCGTAAAAACAAATCAGATCCCGCCAATAAGGGTCCTTTTGAAAGAGCGAGACGCCCCCATAGACGGGCCGGCGCCCGTCACGCCGCAGAAAAATTCCCGTCAATCGCCTTGAGACCTCCGCCGCGGCATCCCACAGCGTCATGTTCTGTCCCGACCTCACCGGAAACTCCACCTTGAATTCCTTGCCGTAGTAATAATGGATGCGCTGCAATGCCTCGATAATCAGGAAGTTCATCGGGAACCACACCGGCCCGCGCCAGTTGGAATTCCCTCCGAACAAACTTGTAGTGGATTCGGCGGGCTGATAATCCACCGTATTCGTTGTGCCGTCCACCGTGAGCATGTATGGATGCTCAGCGTGAAATTTTGAAAGCGCGCGGATTCCGTACGGCGACAAAAATTCGTTCTCGTCGAACAAATACCGGTAGATGCTTTCGAGTTTTTTGCGGTTGGCGATCGTCAGAAGGATCCGCGTTCCTTTTTCCGACTTGCTGGTCATATCCACGTGTTCGCTCACGTCGGGATGATGGTCGAGAAACCACTGCATCCGCCGCCGGAAACCAGGGAGGCGCTCCAGGTCTTCTGGCTCGAATGTCTGCGCAGCAAACAGCGGAACCAGCCCCACCATGGACCGCACTTTCATGGCCATGGGCTCTTCCTTGTTTAGATGGAGTGCATCGTAGTAGAAACCATCCTTACTATCCCAAAGGCCGATGCCGTCTCCTCCCATATCGTTCATCGCCTGCGCGATGTACACAAAGTGCTCGAAGAACTTGCTGGCAACATCTTCGTAAGCGGGATCGCCATGCGCCAGCTCAATGGCTATGGACAGCATATCCAGACAGAACATCGCCATCCAACTCGTCCCGTCCGATTGCTCGATGTAGCTTCCCGGCCCGAGCGGGTGCGAGCGGTCGAACACTCCGATATTGTCGAGGCCTAGAAAGCCGCCTTCGAAGACGTTCTTGCCGTCGGGATCCTTCCGATTCACCCACCACGTAAAATTCAACAGCAACTTGTGAAAAACACGTTCGAGGAACTTGCGGTCTTCTCCGCCGCGAATGCGCCCCGCGATTTTATAGACGCGCCAGGCTGCCCAGGCGTGCACTGGCGGATTTACGTCGGAAAAATTCCACTCGTACGCGGGCAAGTGCCCGTTCGGATGCATGTACCATTCGCGCAGAAGCAGTATGAGTTGATCCTTGGCATACTCGGGGTCAATCAGCGCCATCGCGACGCAATGAAATGCCAAGTCCCATGACGCATACCACGGATATTCCCACTTGTCCGGCATCGAGATAACGTCCGAATTGTGCAGGTAAATCCAGCTGTGATTTCGGCCGTGTAACCGTTGCGGATCCGGCGCCGGTTGCGTGGAATCGCCCGCCAGCCACCGCCGGACATCATAGTGGTAGCTCTGCCTGCCCCACAGAAGCCCCGCGAACGCCTGCCGCTGCACCAGACGCGAGTCCTCGTCTATCCCCTGACCCGTGTGCCGGGCATAATAGAATTCGTCGGCCTCTTTCAAGCGCTGAGCGAAAACTGCATCGAATACCCCTCCAAAAAGATCTTTCGCCGCGCCAGGGACGGCCGCCGGATCGTAGTCCAAAAGACGCAGCCGGATCGTCCAACTCTTCCCCGGCTCGATTTCCGCGGCGTAGTGCGCCGCCGCTTTCGTCCCTGCCATCTGGGGATTCACGGCGCCATGCTCACCGTGGATCAGATATCGGTGGAATGCATCCTTCACATACGGAGTTATGTTCTGGGCCCCATACAACTGTTCCGTGTTTGTCTCATTGTGGGTGAAAAGCAGCTCGGGCGTGCCCTCGGCAATGAGCCACCGCTGGCCATAGTGAAACTCTTCGAGCGCTATCAGCGCCGTTCCCGCTGGCCCCTCCACTCGCTTCACCCACGGCGGTTCGTAGTTTTCGCCCCAGGCCCAGCGATTGCGGAACCAGAGCGTCGGAAGCATGTGCAGACGCGCCTTTTCCGGCCCGCGATTCCACGCCGTAATCCGGATCAGCACATCTTCCACACTCGCTTTGGCGTATTCGATGAACACATCGAAATAGCGGTTCTCGTGGAACACCCCTGTTTCCACCAGCTCGTACTCGGGGTCGAGGCGCGTGCGGCGCGCATTTTCCGTAAGGAGCTGCTGGTAAGGGTATGCGGCCTGTGGATATTTGTAGAGGTACTTCAGATACGAGCTTGTCGGCGTCGCGTCGAGATAATAGTAATACTCCTTCACATCCTCGCCGTGGTTGCCTTCCCCGTTCGTGAGACCGAACAGGCGCTCCTTCAGGATTCCGTCCTTCTCGTTCCACAGCGCAAGCGCGAAGCAGATGTGCTGGTGACGGTCGCAGATTCCGCCGATGCCGTCTTCTCCCCAGCGATATGCGCGCGAGCGGGATTGTTCGTGCGTGAAGTATCCCCAGGCGTCTCCATTGGGGCTGTAATCTTCGCGCACGGTGCCCCATTGGCGCTCCGAAAGATACGGCCCCCAGCGCTTCCAGTTGGTGTTGCGGGCGGCATTCTCTTGTAGCCTCTTGTCTTCTACCGTCATCGCTCGGTCCTGCCTCATGGATTAAGCTTTCGAATAGTGGAGTTCACATTACAGTGCGAATGCTTCTTACTTGGCGTGGAGCACTCTATCTTTTTCCCGGACGCCTTGGCAAGCCGCACCGATGGACGCACAGTACACACTGTTTCTCGGCGTCATTTCGCCCGCCGGTACAGTACGTGCCTCCGCAGTGCATGGCCCTCCGGCAGATTCGGATGATCGAAATCCTCGGCCGGATCATGAGTCATGCCCAGCTTCGCCATCACTCGCCGGGATCGGGTATTGCCGGGAACGGTGAACGAAACCAGCGCGTCAAGTCGCAGGTCCGCGAATGCGTAGCGCACCATTTCCCGCGCACCTTCCGTCGCCAGCCCTTCGCCCCAATAATCCGCCGCGAGCCTCCATCCAATCTCCACACACGGCGTGAACGCAGCCTGAAAAGTGGGAACCGACAGACCGACGTAGCCGATAAACAAGTGATCGCGGCGAAGTTCCACAGCATACAAACCGAAGCCATGCTGCTCGAAGTGAGCCTCTACCCGGCCCATAAGCAAGTCACTTTCTTCTCGCGAAAGCGGATCCGGGAAGAATTCCATCACGCGCGGGTCCGCATTCATGCACGCGAACGCCTCCCGGTCAGCCTCTCGCCACCGCCTCAGAATCAATCTTTCTGTCGTGAGCGTTGCCATACCCGTTTCCAAGAATATCAACCGCGGACCATACCTCGCATCATCTGGCATCTCACAGAGAATTGATTTCGCCTCACAGCTCGCATACACTCCTCCTTTACTTTCGCTTTTTATTCGCCTATCATAATCGGCGCCGTCTGAGGCCGGTAACTTCCATGACTTCTCTCGTCAAGCCCGCGTTGTGGGTATTGCCCTTCTCCGGTCTGTCCTTATTCTACGGACTGCCGGAGTCGCCCCGGCTGTCGCACTACTTTCTGCCGCGCGCTCTGCTGCAGGGTCGGCGCGTCCTCTACGTTGACGGCGTGAATCGTTTCGATCCTCTGCTCCTCGGGCGGATGGGCCGCCAGAAAGGGAGCGAGGCTGCCGGCTTCAGCGAGCGCGTGCGCGTGGCGCGTGCATTTACTTGTTTTCAGTTGACCGAACTGCTCGTTCGCATGCCGCGTCTTCTCGAAAAGTTTGCTGCCGATGCGCTCATCGTCACGGGTTTGCCGGAACTGTACTTCGATGAGGATGTGCGCGAACGCGAAGCATACGTCTCTTTCCGCCGCGCACTTGCCGCGCTGGGCGCATTGCGTTCTTTTCCTTTGGGCGTCGCGCTGTTTTCTGACGCTACATCCTTCCAGACGGCGCGGCTCGGAATGTTCCGGCAGCTTGTCGCGCAAGCTTCCGATGTTTGGCGCTTCGATCTCGAAAACAACGGCAGGCCGCGCCTCGTGAGCGAGAAGGCGGCGCTGCCGCTTCCTGCATAAGGATCAATCCGCCATGGGCCGCACTGTCCCTACGTTCGTTCAACTGGTCGAGGAAGCCGCGCAGAGATGGCGGAAATTCCGGCGCGCCCTGCGGCGCGAGGACCAGGAGCATTTCGACCGGCTATTCCATCGCGTCCGCTGCTACACGCAGGCGGCAACCTACCAATGCAGCGACAACCCGATGGAAGCCATTTTGCTTTCCATTGCGCTCGACCAGGAAAAGCGGATCGGCGTGCTGGAAAAACTAGCGGGGCCTGACCATGCGTCTCACAGGATGGATTCTGGACCTCTACCCTTGCTCTCAGGGAATGACGTTGTGGTTTCTGACGGCAAACCGGACAGTCCAAAAAGTGATTGATCCCTCGTTCCGTCCTGCGTTCTACGTCCACGCACAGGAATCCGCGCTCGAAAGGCTCGCCCATCTGGTGTCCGCGCGCTTCCAGGCCGATTGCGGCCGAACGGAGCGCACGGACATCTGGCAAGCAAAGCCGATTTTGACTCTCGAAATCGCCGTCCATGATCCGACGCTCTTTCGTTCGGTTGTCAATTTCATCCAGAACGCGGACGAGGAAGCACGCCTCTACAACTCAGACCTCATGCTCGCCTCGCTGTATTGCTGGCAGCGGAACGTGTTCCCGTTCGCACGCGTGGAGGCAGACGTGGACGAGCAGGGCCAAATCCGAGTGCTTACCTGCGCCGATGATCCGTGGGCGCTCGTCTACGAACTGCCGCCGCTCCGCATCATGGAGATGCGGCTGGCCGGCCTTTCACGCATCAACCCTGCGCACGGCGAGCGGGGCGCCCTTGAAATCGAGAGCGACGGCGAGACGCATTCGCTCGACGATGCGGATATTCCCGCCGCCGAGAATTTCGCACGGCTGCTGAAGAAATATGACCCCGATTTGCTGCTCACGAATTGGGGCGATTCAACCATCCTGCCCTGCCTGCTGCGGCAGGCGGAGCAATACCGCATCCCGCTTCCGCTCAATCGCGATTCGCTGCCCATCCAGAAGAGCCGCGCGCGAAGCTACACGAGCTATGGACGAATCTTGTTCAAGGACTCCGCCACCACCCTCCTGGGCCGGTTGCACGTGGACAGCTCGAATTCTTTCATGGCGAGCAAATGTGAATTGGCGGGACTCTGGGAACTGGTGCGCATGACGAAGTTGCCCGTTCAATACGCCGCGCGGACCACGGCAGGAACCGGCATCTCCTACATGCAGATGGAGATCGCTTGGCGCGATGGTGTGCTCATCCCGGCGCAGAAGGCGGAACCGGAAGACATGAAGACGCCGGATGAACTGCTTTGCGCGGATCGCGGCGGCCTGGTCTTCACTCCGAAGATCGGCTTCCACGAAAATGTGGCGGAACTGGATTTCGTCAGCGAGTACCCAAGCATCATGGCGCGGTTCAATATCTCGCCGGAGACGGTGAACTGCCCCTGCTGTCCCGATGCGCCTCGCATTCCCGAACTGAATTACCGCGTTTGCCGGAAGCGGCGAGGCATTACAAGCCGTGCGGTCGAACGGCTCATCTCGAAGCGAACGGATTTGAAACGGTTGCAGCGCGCCTCTGCTGCGGACGCGGCGCAGAAATATAAGCTCCAGAGGGATGCGCTCAAGTGGCTGCTGGTCTGCTGCTTCGGATACACGGGTTATAAGAACGCACGCTTCGGCAAGATCGAGGCGCACGAAGCCATCAACGCTGTCGCGCGCGAAACTCTTCTGGTCGCCAAGGAGATGGCGGAGGATGAGGGTTATGCCTTGCTGCACGCCCTCGTGGACTCGATCTACATTGGGAAGGCGGACGCCACGCCGGAAGACTACGAAAAGCTCGCCAGAAAGATCGAGGCCAGAACGCAGCTGCCGATTGCGGTCGAAGCCGTCTATAAATATGTTGTGTTCCTGCCGTCGAAACAATTTGTTGGCGTGCCGGTTCCGAATCGGTTTTTCGCGGTCGGCGGAGCGGATGGATTGAAAGTACGGGGACTTGAACTACGCCGCCACGACACGCCGCCCATCGTGGCCGAAATGCAGCGCGAAGCTCTGTCCATACTCGCGGAGGCGCACAATCACGATGCTTACTGCCGGAAGCTCGACGAAGCACGAAAAGTGCTTCACCGTCACTTGGAGCGGGTCAAAGACGGTAGCGTCGCGATCGAGGAGCTTGTCATCAGCAAGCGCATTACGCGCGAACCTCGCAATTACAGTAAGGCCAGCCTGACGGCTATTGCCGCGCAGCAATTGTATGGCAGTGGTGTAAGGCTGCGGCAAGGACAGACGGTTGAGTACGTGATCACGGACGCGGATGCGGCTGTGCCCAATGATCGTGTTCGTGCCTATGCCTTGTGGGAAGGATGGCATGGATACGACCGGAAGAAATATGGCGCAATGCTGCGCGAGAGTCTCGAGCCCTTCGTTCTGGCCTGATTGCCGCACTTTCCCCATGCCGCTGGCGTAAAGAGCGCGCCTTTATGTATCCTCGACGATTCGAGTCGAGGCGATGAGCGCAGAGAGTACAACCGAAACAGTACATGCAACCGAGCAGCGGCACGGCGTCGGTTCGGCGCGCGCCGCCCTCATTCTCGTAATCATTGCGGCGACGGCCATCGTCACACCGATGCTTTTTCTCGGCCAGGCTTCCGGCCACGATTTCCAGTTTCACCTTGCGTCGTGGCTTGACGTGGCCGGCCAATGGCGAGAAGGAATTCTGTTTCCGCGCTGGGCTGAGTGGGCGAACTGGGGATTCGGCGAGCCGCGTTTCATTTTCTATCCGCCCGTGTCGTGGATCGCCGGAGCCGCACTCGGCTCCGTGCTGCCGTGGCGGATGGCGCCGGGAGCTTTCATCTGGCTGACGATTGTTGCGGCTGGCATGGGGATGTGGCGGCTTGCGCGTGAATGGCTGCCAGGGCCGCAGGCATCCGCCGCAGCGCTCTTCTTTGCGGTGAATCCCTACCACCTCATCATGATCTATTACAGAAGCGACTTCGCCGAGTTGCTCGCGAGCGCTCTGTTTCCTCTGTTGTTGTTGGGAGTGCTGCGCGCCCTGCGGCAAGGCTGGCACGGCGTGCCGATGCTGGCAACGGTGTTCGCGGCGATATGGCTCTCGAACGCGCCGGCGGCGGTGATTGCGACGTATTCGCTCGTGCTGCTTTTCGTCGTGGGCTGCTTTCTGCGCCGCAGTGTGTGGCCGATCGTTCGCGGCGGCGCAGCCATGGCCGCCGGCTTTGGACTCGCTGCGTTCTATATCCTTCCGGCAGCCTGGGAACGCCGCTGGGTGCAGATCGCGCAGGTAATCACGGATAATCTCCGGCCCCAGCAAAATTTTCTTTTCACGCGCGCCGACAACCCCGAATTCCTTCTGTTCAACTGGAAGGTTTCGGGAGTGGCGATGGGAGTGATGCTCGTGGCAGGAATCTCAGCCGTGATGACAGCAAAATTGCGGCGCAATTTCGCTGACCTATGGTGGATGCTCCTCGCCCTCGGCGCCGCCTCCGTGCTGTTGATGTTCCCCCCGAGCACCCCGGTGTGGCATGTTCTGCCGGAGCTGGAGTTCGTGCAATTCCCGTGGCGGTGGCTCCTCCCGCTCGATCTTGCCTTCGCGTTGTTCGCCGCGGCTGCGATGGGCCGAATGCGCAGGCTGTGGCTGCTCGTGGTTGTTTTATCTGCTGCAATCGGCGCTACTGCCGCCCTGATCGTTCCGGACGCCTGGTGGGACAGCGAAGACATTCCCGTGCTGGCGCGCGGGATCCGCGCCGATCACGGCTACGAAGGAACCGACGAATACGCGCCGCTTGCCTGCGACCGCTACAACCTGCCGGAGGCGGCGCCGCGGATTGCAAAAGTGGATCCAGAGACGGGAAACATCGTCGCCGCTACTGGAGTTCGCTCCCACGACGAGCGATGGACCGCCGAACGCAGAGTTTTTTCCGTGGATTCCGCCACGGCAGTTGCGCTAGCCCCACGGCTCGTGAATTATCCCGCTTGGGAAGCCCGAGTGGACGGCCAGCCCGCTATCCCAGACTCGGAACCGGAAACAGCGCAAATGATTTTGCCGTTAACTCGTGGACGCCACCACATCGAACTGACCTTTCGCCGCACCTGGGATCGCACGGCGGGAGCAGCTATTTCCGCAATTACCGCGGTGTTCTTGCTTGCCTTCGCCGCATTCTTGCGCCGCCAGGATCTGCCGCGCTCCCGCGTTAATCACTCTGCTCACTCATAACCGGTGACGCGGCTTGGTTCGCGGGTGCATAGGATTTCAAATCGCGGATTTCGTCCTCGACTCTCGACCAGTCTTTCTTGTGTTTCTTGGTGGCCAGCGCCGCGTTCGGGTCGCTATAGTAGGCGAGAAGATCATCACGAAGTTGGGGACTAACATTCGCGAAATGATCTTTCGCGAGGCGATCGAGCAATTCGGCGTAGGTCTTGTCCGCGAGCGGATACTCGCCGGGCGCGGTGACCGCCCCTGTGTCGAGATTGTCGTTCACCAAGGGAACCGGGCTCGCATTGCGCAGGTCGCGGATAGATTGCTCGTATTGCTGAATCGTAGCGTTGAAACTCGCCATGAACAGCTTTTCGGTTTCCGGAGTAGGCGCTCGAAACGACAGCGCCCGGAAGGGACCAACCTTGGGGATCAATCGAATGATCAGCGCGAGAATTCGCGTCCCCAAGCCGATGTGGCGGTAATTCCCTTTCCATTCTTTTTCATAGCCGGCGCGGGACAAGTTGTACATGAATTTCTTCTTTGTGATCCCGGGAATGTCCTTCTGGATTTCGTCCTTCTTAAGATCCCATGCGACCTTCGTCATCTCCGGAATCACAGTACTAACGCTTCGCCGGAAAGTGCCTAACGCAAGGTCATAGTCCGCGAAAATCGACCGCAGTTCGATCGAATACGTTTCCTGAAACGCCTTTTCGAGCAATGGCTTTGAGACGTTGAACCCGATGTAGTCGTGATAACTATCGGGCGCGTAGTGCCCTTTCGCGATCTGAGCCACGTCAAACCCGAATTCTGTTTTGAGGTGCGCGCCGGGGCTTTGATCGTACATCACTCGGTTTCCGTATTTCCGCTGGAGCTTCGGATAGAGAATCGGAACCGCAAGGTTCACCGCGAGCCGGTGGCCATTGTTGTCCGCAACGTAGTGCGCTAGCGAGCCCAGCGCAAAGGCATACTCGTTGACGTCCTGGGAATCACGCAGTAGAGCCTCGACGAAATCTGCGCTGCGCACGTAGTGAATCAAATCACTGAAGAACTTGTTGCCAAACGGATAGTATCCCGCGTCCGCAATGATCGCGCCTCCGTACGCGTAGGAGTGCGCTTGCTTCAGATCCTCCGGAGAGGCGCTGGGGAAACGCTTCAGCAGCAGCGGCTTAATCGCGTCATCCCAGGCGGAATCGATAATCGCTTCGTGGGCGAGCACCGAATATGCCCGGGAGCAAATTGGCAACCCGAGCAGCAAAAGGAGAATCGCTGCAGCAACCTTCATTCGGACCAAGCTCGATCGGCGCGATCCCGGAAACACTGGAACCAATTGCAATTTGCTTTGCTCCTCTCTTCAGACGGCGTCTCGTTCACCCCATAGCGGTCTTATACCTTCACGTCAGCATGTTTCAGCATCGACTCCAGGGTTTGCCGCGCGCGCCAGAATCCAGCCCACAAATCTCCTTCTTTCTCGATGCGGCGGGCCATGGATTTTAGGTTCCACTTCTCCGGGTGAAAAACACGCGACAACTCAGATTTCCGCATGGGTGCCGACACGGGCGCATGTGGAAATGCGCGCACCGAATACACGGAAGCAAGCGATTGCCCTTGCGAATTCTGATGCGCGTCCATATAGATCGTGCCGCGCGCACGCTTCTTCACGGTGCGCTCGGATGTAATTACTCCCGGGTGTTTCTTCGCGACAATCGAAGCGATGGCCTGCACAAACAGCCTTGCCTGCTCGTAGGTATAGCGCGGTTCCACCGGCATGTAGATATGGAAACCTGTGGCGCCGGAGGTTTTCGCGAATGCCGTGAGATCAAATTTTTCGATCGTCGAGAGAATATCCTTCGCAACCTTAATCACGGTTTCGAATGGCGTGCCTTCCGTTGGATCGAGATCGAAAAAAATATAATCGGGATGCTCGGGATCGTCGTACCGGCTCGACCATGGGTTGTGGTCAATGCAGCCAAGGTTGGTGAGATAGAGCAGGGTTGCGCGGTCGTTCGCGACAATATATTGAATGGACTTGCCTTTACCCTCCGATATGATCGGCACGGTTTTGACCCATGACGGTGTGCCCTTCCCGGCATCTTTCTGGAAGAACGCCTCCCCGTTTATCCCATTGGGATAGCGGCGCAACACCAGCGGACGGTCTTTCAAGAACGGCAAAATCAAAGGAGCCACGTGGTAGTAATACGCGAGCAGGTCCCGCTTCGTATATTCGTCTTCGGGGAAATAAACCTTGTTGAGATTCGTGAATCGCAGCCGCCGTCCGTCGAGCTCGATAAACACATTGTCGGATGATCCCCGCCCCAGCTCCTCTTCGATTCTCTTTTCGGTCGTCAATTCAACTTCCGAACTCGTAACAGAGGGTTGCGAGAGCTTCGATTCCTTGCCGGAACCACGCGGCCTCCGCACTCGCTCAGCTGTTTTGGATGGCGGCTTCACGTCTTCCAACTTCTCCGGGACAAGAGTTGCCCCCTTCATTTGCTCCTCGAAAGTGCATGCCTTCGGATCGCGATCCGCCTGCAAACCGAGGAATCGAGGTGCGCGAAGGTGCCGCGAATCAGTCCAACCCGCGAATTTGACTCTGGCGACAAGCTCAGGTTTGATCCAGAAAGCCTGTTCACGTGTCACGGGCTTCGCGGCAAAGGGGCACTCGGTTACGCGCAAATCCTGCAGCTGCGACCACAGCCGCTTCTGCACCTCGACAGAAAATCCGGTCCCGACATTCCCGATGTATTCGAGGCGGTCTTTTTCATAGAGGCCAACCAGGAGCGCGCCGAAATATTCCCGCGATCCGCGTGGGTCCGTCCATCCACCCACGACAGCGTCCACGTCCGCAGCGAGCTTGATCTTCATCCACGTGGAAGCGCGTCCCTGCGGATACGGGCTCGCAATTTTCTTGGCGATTATTCCTTCCAGGTGTTGCGCGCGAGCAACCTCATAAAGTTCCTCTCCCTTTTCGACAACGTGATCCGAGTAACGAACGCGCGCGTCGCCCCGGAGGACTTGCTTCAGAAATTCCTTCCGCTCGAGTAGCGGCACGCCTCGAAGGTCGTGCTCGTCGAAGTACAGAATGTCGAACACGTAGTAGACAATTGGAACTTCTTCCATCAATTCCGCCGACGGTTTCCTGACACCGAATCGCGATTGCAATTGCTCAAAATCGCTCTTGCCATGGGAATCGAGCGCCAAAATTTCGCCGTCGAGCCAGGCTCGATTCCCCGCAACATGGTGTACGAGGTCTGCAAGCTCCGGATATTCGCTCGTGATGTCACGGCCGGAGCGCGCCCAGAGGCGCGTCTTGCCATCCCGGATTTCCGCAAGCGTTCGGATTCCGTCCCATTTGATTTCGAAGAGCCAATCCGGCCCCGAGAATGGCTTGTCCGTGAGCGTGGCCAGAGCCGGTTGAATCTTTTCTGGCATCGAAGCCCGCCGGGCACCGGGCGGAAGTTTCACAGGCGCATGGAGCGTGGCGGCTTTTTTCGAACCTGATCCGGCAGCATCCGGACTCGCGGGCGAAATAACTGTCATCGGACGAGCTCGAGACGCGCTATGCGCCGCGCCATCCGCGTGCTTGATCAGCAGCCATTCCTTTCCCGTGTTTTTCCGGGTGGGATCCTTGCCGCGGATTTTTACCAGCACGAAGCTGCCATTCAGTTTTTTCCCGTGCAGAACGAATTTCAATTCGCCGCGGTTGATTTGCTCGCTCGCCGAAAGTGCGCCTTCGGGTTCGAATGTGCCGCTATCCCAGATTTTCACTTCACCTGCGCCGTAATGGCCCGCCGGAATTACCCCGTGGAACTTGCCGTATTCGAGCGGATGGTCTTCCGTCTGGACCGCGAGGCGTTTGTCGGATGGATTGAGCGAAGGGCCCTTGGGCACGGCCCAGGATTTCAGCACCCCATCGATCTCGAGACGAAAATCGTAATGAAGGCGCCGCGCATGATGTTCCTGAACCACGAAGCTGTTCCCTCGATGAGCTTCCGCTTTGCCTCGAGGCTCCGGGCTGGCCTTGAAATCCCTTTTTTCCCGATAGTCGGAGAGTGACATCGCCGACCATTATAGGTGCAAGAATTTCAACAAAGGAAGCGGACAACGCCAAATACAACATCTATTTCCCGCGCCTACATGGATGCCCCGATAGATGGGTCTACAACCGGGACATAGAGTAATGTCCGCGGGAGGTCCGGAAAAGATGGCGTCTTCGGCGTGGAAAGGGTTCATCTCCTTCGGGCTAGTGTCGATCCCTGTGCGGCTCTACCCCGCAGCGCGGAGTTCGAGGATCAACCTCCACCAAATCCACAGCGTGTGCCATACGCGATTGAAACAACCGCTCTTTTGCCCCACCTGCAATCGAATGGTGGAGCGCTCCGAAGTGGTGAAGGGCTACGAGAACGAGGATGGCAGTTACGTCCTGATCGATCCGGAAGAGCTGAAAAAGATCGCGCCAGAGTCGGCTCGGACGATGGAAATTCTGAGCTTTGTAAAGGAGTCGGAGATTGATCCTTTGTTCTTTGATTCGTCTTTCTTTGTGGTTCCCGACGAAGAGGGCCGGAAGGGCTACCAGCTTCTTCTGAAGGCGCTTCAAGATTCCGAGCGCGTGGGGATTGCGCAAGTGACCATGCATCAGCGTGAATACACGGTGTTTATGCGCCCTTACGATCATGGAATCGCCCTGCACACGATGTACTTTGCCAACGAAATTCGCGAAGCGCCGGGATACGGAAAAAAGGACAACGTTCACGTCACGGCGCAGGAAACAAGACTTGCACAGCAGCTCGTCGATACGCTTTCTGTGAAATTCGATCTGAAGAATTACCACGACGAATTCCAGGCGCGGCTGAAACAATTGATCGAAGCAAAACAAAAAGGCAAGGAAGTCGCGGCCGCGCCGGTACCGCATCGAGCCCCGGTGATCGACATCATGTCCGCGCTCAAAAAAAGCCTGGAAACGACGTCCAGAACGACGAAGCGGGGGACGCGCGCGAGCGCAAGTCCCGCGAAAGGACGCCGCGCGGTACATCGAGCGGCGAGTTAGGAAAGCAAAAGATGGAGTTCATTCAGCAGACCCGTACGTTCCGCAGGCGATTTGCGGGGAATAATCCAAATAAAGGCGAGGTACCCACATATGTCCATGGTGCAGACTAAGACTACAAGCAGAAAATTCGTTCCGTTCCAGCAGACGCTTAAGTCCAAGAGAGAGGAACTCCAGGCACGTATGAGCGAGCGGATAAATGATGTATCCGTCGAGCGCGAACCGGACGACGAAGCTGGCCTTGCAACCCTCAGCTATACGAAGGACTTGGCCGTGGCTACGCTCGAACGAGAGCGCCAAACACTGAGAGAAATTGAGTCGGCGCTGGGGCGTATGAAAACGGGGCGCTACGGAACCTGCGGGGCCTGTGGCGAGCAGATTCCGGAGGCGCGGCTTCGAGCACTGCCTTGGGCACGCCTTTGTGTAGCGTGCGCATCATGTGGCGCCACCGATGCGACGAGCAATGACTAACTTAATGCAAGCAAAGGGTTTTCTGGGAGCTGGCAGGCTTCGAGGGATGCAATCTCAGCGCCGGTGTTTTGCGGCGCTACACGATTCCCTACTCGATTCCGACGATTGAGCTTCCAGGCCGACTTGCTATTGTGCGAAGCGTTGTGGGGGGCCAGTTCATGCACGAAAGGTATCCTTGCTGAGGATGAATCGGAGTCGATGGGGGGGCCAAATGACGTTTCCGTCTTACATTCTTGTTGCTTCCGAAGATTTCGAAAACCGCCGCGCATTTAAGAGGATCATAGAGCGAGAAGGCCTGGATCCGATTTGCACATCCACGGTGAGCGAATCTCGAAAAATCATCGCTACTGAAAATGTTGGGTTGGTATTTTGTGATCGAAACCTCGCGGATGGCAACTTCAGGGAGCTCCTGGCTGCGGCAAAGTCTCTAAGCCCAGCCGTGCGGCTCGTGGTCATGTCCCGCGAATTCGAGTGGGATGAGTATCTCGAAGCGATGCGCCTGGGAGCATTCGACGTAATTGCCTCCCCATGCATACCGACGGACATTGAGTGCATGATTCTTCGAGCCCGGCGCGACGAGCAAAGGCGGGAACGGCATATCTACTCGCTCCAAGCAGAAAACTTGGAGCTCCCTGAAAACCTCACCCAAGCAACGGCTTAAGAGCCGCAATAGAACAGCAAGACTCCCTAGGCCTTTACTGCAATTCCTTGAATCTCGAAATGCGCTCCAAAGAGCAGCGGACCCGAGCCAATGAACGCCCGCGCAGGTAAAGGCTCCTCGAAATACGTCTGATACACTGCATTGAACCGGTCGAACAGCGACACGTCCGGACAGAAGATCTGGACGGATACAACATCCTGCAGGGTGAGTTCCACTTCTCCGAGCGTGTTTCGGATGCCTTCCATGAGCAAGCGAACTTCCGCCTCGATGTCTTGCGGAATTTTCCTTGTCGCAGGATCAATCCCGATGTGGCCCGCCAGATAGAATGTCTCGCCAGCCATGACGCCGCTGCTGAACGGGAGCGGACCAAAGCCCGATGGTGGTGGCACATGGATTCGTCTTTGCGTTGTTGCCATGCATCCTCCGCGCAATTTGAATGAAGTGCGAGCATCATCGTACAGCAAAATCAGGCCGCATGATGCAATGGGTCTGGTAAGAAGCGGTGGGTGAAAGCCCTTTCCTTGCTGAGGCCTACGTTGCTCTCAATGCTTGTGGCATTCAGGGAAACTCGGCTGGCAGCTCTGGGCCCGGGACAGCTCTTTCAGGGTAACAGAATCCTCGCGGAGAGCAGGAGCTACTCGTCAGTCAGACAACCACATTTCTGCTCCTGGGCGTTTTGGCGGTCTCGGGCTTACTGAAATCAATCTGATGAAAAGTTAAGGTGAATCCTGTATGGCGAATCGCGCGAACCCTTCGGTAAACTTGGCCGGTAACCCGCCCTAAGGGAGGCCGCCGCAGCCCTTGAGTTCCTTGCGCATCCTTCTCGTTGATGACAACGAAGCCGTCAGGCGTGGACTTCGCTCCTTCCTCGCGCCTCGCGCCGATTGGCTCCTATGTGGTGAAGCAGTGGACGGATTCGAAGCTGTTGAAAAAGCGAGGATCCTCCGACCCGACGTTGTCCTCATGGACATCTCGATGCCTCGGATGAACGGCCTCGACGCGACCCGCATCATTCGACGAGAACTCCCGGAAACCAAAGTCGTAATCGTCAGCCAGAACGAACCTACAATAGTCCGTCGCCAGGCTCAGGAAGTAGATGCTGCGGCTTGTATTTCGAAGAGTAATGTCTTTCAAGACTTGCTCCCGGCGCTCGACGCCCTAGCTGGCCATCGAAACACGGGGAGCGCTTCAAACCATGGAGCGGGTGTGCTACCCTCGCGCCAGAACCTCTCTGACACTCGATTCGCTACAAATGCACCTATTCTGAACCGCGGCGAGAGCGTGGCTGAATCTACCGCATCTCAGAAGTATGATGTCGCTGATGCTCGGAATCTGGCCGAGCATCCGGCCGGTCTGCTGGCTGCCATCGTCGATTCCTCGGACGATGCCATCGTAAGCAAGAATCTGGGTGGAATTATCACCAGTTGGAATAAGGGTGCGGAACGCTTGTTCGGCTACAGCGCGGAAGAAGCCATTGGCCACCACATTACCCTAATAATTCCGCCTGCTCACCGGGATGAAGAAACAGCGATTCTTGAGCGGCTCAGGCGAGGCGAACGCGTCGACCATTTCGAAACTGTGCGCTTGCGAAAAGACGGCACGTCGGTCGAAGTTTCCTTGACCATTTCGCCAGTGAAGGACGGCGCAGGCCGCATTGTGGGCGCGTCGAAAGTGGCGCGGAACATCACTGAACAAAAGCGGGCGGAGCGAGCATTACGCGAGAGCGAGGAGCGGCTCCGCACACTGACCGATGGGCTTGAAACCCAAGTACGCATTCGGACCCGGGAGCTGGAGCAGCGAAACGCGGAAGTCGTCCAGCAGTCTGAACAGTTGCGGGAGCTGTCCAACCGCTTGGTGCAAACCCAGGACGATGAACGGCGGCGTATTGCGCGCGAGCTGCACGACAGCGCCGGTCAACTCCTAACGGCGCTGGGCTTGAATCTTTCCAGCATCACTGAACTCGCAAGGCAAAATCTACCGCTCGACAAGACTATAGAAGATAGCCATGCGCTGATCCAGCAGCTCAGCAAAGAGATACGCACGATGTCTTATCTGCTGCATCCCCCGCTCTTGGATGAAAATGGCTTATCCGAAGCGATTCGCTGGTACGTGCAAGGCCTGATGGAACGTAGTGATCTCCAGATCGAACTTGGCATTTCTCAAAACTTCGGCAGGCTCCCCGGCGAGATGGAATTGTCGGTGTTTCGTATCGTGCAGGAATGCCTGACGAACATTCATCGCCATTCTGACAGCAAGACTGCGACGATTCGGCTTTCGCGCAGAGCCGAGGGTGTATCCCTGGAGATTCAGGATGAGGGCAAGGGAATATCCCCTGAAAAGCTGGCTGGAATTCGAGCGCAGCGTTCGGGCGTGGGAATCACGGGAATGCGCGAGCGTATCCGCCATTTTGGAGGAGCTTTGGATATTCAGTCCGGCGCCACAGGTACGAAAATCTTGGTAGAGTTGCCGGTCCCGATGGCTGCTGCTTCAGAACCAGGAAGTGTACCCCAACTGAGTAGATCCGCTGGTTAGGATCCCTGAAGGCGATGGCGCCTACCGAACCAGGATAATGCAGATCCAGAATCGCAGTTTCCTTGTGAAAATCCTTGTAAATGACGATGGCTTTTCCCCGTCTGGCCCCATGCTGACCCTTTTTCGGATGGACATGCGCTAAGTGCCGGTCGGCATGGACTGTGCAATATTGAACAGTCAGCGGGGTCTGGCTTCATGCTATTCTTTACCATGCTGTCATCCGCACCCCGACGTGTATCCGCCAGCGTCCGACGCTCCCCCCAAAAAGCGAGCACAAGAAGCCCTGCTTTTAATGTGAAATTGTTTCTCGACTCCGCAGGTCTGGGGAGAAAAGTAGAACAATTTCGAGGGAAAAAAACCGTCTTCGCCCAGGGCGATCTCGCGAAGAAAGTAATGTACATTCAGGAAGGCGGTGTGCGGCTTACTGTGGTCAACGAGTCCGGCAAAGAAGCCGTCGTGGCAATCCTTGGGCCGGGCGATTTTTTCGGGGAAGGGTGCCTTGCGGGCCAGTCCGTTTGCATAGCGACTGCGACCACCATTGCACCAACCACCGTGCTCGTCATTGAGAAAAACGAGATGATTCGCGCGCTCCACGAGGAACACCAGTTCTCCGACCGCTTCATCGCTCACATGCTTGCGCGAAACATACGGGTCGAGGAGGACCTCATCGACCAGCTCTTCAACTCCAGTGAGAAACGGCTGGCGCGCACTCTGCTGCTGCTCGCGCGCTATGGCGCGCCGGGCCAGCCTCAAAACGTGCTTCCCAAAGTATCGCAAGAGATGCTGGCGGAGATGATTGGCACGACGCGGTCCCGCGTCAATTTTTTCATGAACAAATTCAGGAAGCTGGGCTTCATCCAATATAATGGCAAGATCCAGATCAACAAGTCCCTCCTGAGTGTTGTCCTCCACGACTAGTCACCTTTCGCGCCCAACGGAAAGGTACGGCCCTTCCGGGCGATAGCGGCTAATACGGAGAGTGTTCAAAATTGGGCAGATTCGCACCTTGATGTTGTTGCATCTTGGCACAATGAAACGGAAGGAACTCACGCCCGAACAATTATCCTCCGTCCCCTGCCCTACGTGTGGTGTCGGTGTCGGAGAGCGTTGTGTGCTGAATTCGGGTGCTCTGCGCTCGGAACCTCACGTAGACCGGAAGTTTGCCGCTGCTGAGGCCGTCGAGGGAAAATGAATTCACCCGGGTCATAGATTCTGCTACTTCTTGAGGTCGATAACGCCGCAAGCTTCGGCAACCTGCGCGCAAAAGGCCTGCTGAGTTGCACTCCAAAAATGCGAACCCCGCTCGCGTTTGGATCGTCCGCTATTTCACTCGCTTCACCGCGGCTACCAGGCCGGGATAGGGGTCAACGGCCGTCCCCTTCCACCATTGCCTTTCCGGCCCCAACTCAAAGATCGCAAAATGCAAGTGCGGCGCGCTCGCAACCGCATTTCCCGTCGATCCCACAAACCCAATGACGTCCCCACGCTCGACCCGCATTCCCTCCCGCAACCCGTCCGCGTACCGGTCCAAATGCGCGTAGTAGTAGCAATACGTTTCCATTTCATCGAACTGGTATATTGTGATGCCACCCCGGATGCTGAAGAACAATTTGCGAATCGCCCCGGATACCACCGCGTGCACGGGTGTCCCTCTGGGCTCCAGAATGTCGATTGCCTCATGCCGGTGTCCGTTGTGAAAGTCTCCGAACGAATCCTGCAGATTCGCGAGGGCCAGGCCGCTGATGGGCGGCGTCATCTCGAGGATGGAAGAAGTCCTGCCAACAGCAAGAACCACTAGGAAAAACACGGCAATACCAATGCAGAGCCTCAGGCCCATTCCTCCAAAATGACCTGTGTGCCGCGTCGAACCATGCTTCGCTGTGCTCATTCCTCGAACACCACCCGCGTCCCTTTGGTGACCATGCCGGCGACCCTCGAGGCGTCCCAGTTTGTCATCCGCACGCACCCGTCAGAGCTGGAACCGCCGATTCGCCCTGGTTCAGGCGTCCCGTGGATCCCGTAGTGCGGATCGTTGATGCCAATCCAGACAACCCCCACCGGATTGTTCGGGCCTGCTGCGATCTGCGCCTTGGCGCCTGCGGGATCGGCGTTCCAGAACAAGTCGGGGTTGTAGTTGTAAATTGGATTTCGCTGCACCTCGGTGACTTCCCAATTCCCGATGGGCAGCCGGTTGCGGTCGTTGCCGCTGGTCACCGGGGCGTAGAAGATGATCTCGCCTTTCCGGTCATACACCGTCAGGCTCGACGCCTTCTTCGAGACAACCACCTTGATCATCCCAGCCCGGACCTGCGCGGAGTCCACCGCCTCTTGCTCGGAACCTGTCACGTTGGGGACCTGTATCTGCTCTCCGGCGGTGAAACGGGCATGCGGGTTCAGGCGCTTGAGCAGGGCCGGCGCCGAGTGGAATTTCTCGCCGAGCTCTTGCAGCACGGATGTGTAGTAGAGGCCCGGAAGTTTCGACTTCTCGATCATGTCTTCAGGAATCGTCTTGGTGAACGGCCCTGCGGCGTCTTGCTGGGTGATCGTATAGGGCACGATTGCTTTAATAGCACCGGCGCCGAGCGCATCGAGCAGCGCCTTGCGGTTCCGCGCGCCTGGAGCAAGCCCGTGCGCTGACTGGAACGCGGCCAGCGCCTTGCGGCTGTTCCGTCCGCTGTTCCCGTCGATCTCACCCGGCGAGAAGTCGGCGCGATCCAGAAGGACCTGCGTCTCGATCTCGGTCGTCTGGATCGCACGAACCGGCGGAGCCGGGCGTTTCGTTGCGATCGAGGTGGATGTGCCCAGAAGAATCGCTGCGCCTCCGGCCAAACACGACAATATCTTGAAAGGGGATTTCATAAATGCCTCTTGGAGCGGCCATGTGATTCCTTCTCCATGACGATGACCACTGCGCAGCGCAACGTTATCAGGCCGCCATCCGGCGCATCTGTTCAACACAGCACACATCAGGCAGGTCCATGGCACACATCAAATAGGCCGGAGGATAAATGGCAAGGCTACGCCGCCAGCGAGTTCATTGCCGAACCGGCTCACCTGGAGAATACGAGCTCGCTCTACCGAACGAAACGGGTTGCCCGCGACTGGTTAGCTCGATTTGGCTGGGAGGCCTCGACTCGAATGCCGCATTACGCTTTCAATTCCTTCGCGAGCATGTCGAAGCACCCATTCCAACCCCGGTTGTGGTCCGCTTGCGCTTCCGCGTTGCTGAAGCCCTCATGCCTCAGAAATATTTCCGTAAAAGTGCCGCGCGGCTGAAATTCCACCGTCACCAGCGTCTCATTCTGCTCGCCGACCTTTTGCCCCGAAGGCGAAAATTTCTCCCAGGTCCAGGTGAACACCAGTTTTTCCGGAGGCCGAATCTCCCGAAACGTCACTCGCTGTTTGTAAGTGGTGCCGTCCGGACTGGTGACCTCCATCAAGTTTGTCCCGCCCGGGCGCGCGTCCGCTGCCGTATAGCGCGTTTCGTTCTGCGGGAAACGGCACATCCATTTCTCTATTTTTTCCCGTTGCGTTCAGGCTTCGAAGACCTTCTCACGCGGGGCCGCGAACATTCGGCGGATTTCGAGCCTGGTTTCGGGACCGGTGGTGGAGCTTGCCATTGTGAATCCCCCTCTTTTTGCGATGCTTCAAATGTATCGTGCGAGCGAATCGAACTGACCTTCCATCGCCTCGATCACATCCTTTTCTGACTTGATATTATATCGCTCCCCGCGCATCGGTTCAGATCTGGAAGTCAAAAAAGACGCAGGTCGAGGTATACTTCCGCGCTCGGTAGCTCAAATTGAAATCTAGGTGGACGACGAATGATGGAAGAGCGCCAATCTGCCCCTGCGCATGTCGGCATACTCCAACTGTTGAATGGCGCTCACGTCGCGGGCGCGGTCTCCTGCCTCGCCCAACTCGGAATCCCGGACCTCATCGAATCTGCTCCCCAATCGGCTGAGGAGTTGGCGAGTCAGATCTCAGCTGACCCTCAAGCGCTCTACCGTCTCATGCGCGCCACCGCAAGTGTCGGAGTGCTATTGGAGGGGCCCGACGGAAAGTTTTCGCAAACGCCGATGTCGGCGGTTCTGCGCAGCGATGCGACTCCCAGCCTGCGGGCCCTTGCGATCATGGGAGGCAGAGAGTGGCACGGGCGCGGGTGGTCACACCTTGAATATTGCGTCCGAACCGGCAAGCCAGCCGTTGAGCAGATTTATGGCGCGCCCATCTTCGAATTTCTGAAGCAGAATCCAGTGGAAGCGCGGATTTTCAATGACGCCATGACCCAATTATCCATGATTGACGGCCCGGCCGTGGCCGAGGCCTACAATTTCGACGGCATCCGGTCCATCGTGGACGTAGGCGGCGGGCACGGACTTCTTCTGGCAACCATCCTGAAGAGAAACACGCATCTGAAAGGCACGCTCTACGAGGTGCCGCACGTTATAGAGGGAGCCGCGAATGGACCGCTCAAGCCGGTGATGGAACGCTGTACCCTTGCGTCCGGCGATATGTTTTCCTCGGTTCCAGCGGGTGCCGACGCCTACATCATGAAACACATCATTCACGATTGGCCGGACGATCTTTGCGTCAAGATACTGAAAGCCTGCCGAAAAAGCGTGAATCCGGGCGGCAGGCTCCTCGTGGTTGACAACGTAATTCAGCCGGGCAACGACTTCTCCCCGGGCAAGTTCCTCGATCTGCAAATGCTGATTTTCCCCAGCGGTTGCGAGCGCACCGAAAAGCAATTTCGTCACTTGTTCGCGGCGGCGGGCTGGCAGTTAAGTCGCATCATCCCCACCGCTGCTGCCGATTCGGTTGTGGAGGGAGTTACCGCTTAACGGCCCCGAAATTATTTAGAATCACAGTCCGCCCAGAGCCATGAAATTGGTACCGAAGCCCCATCGAGCATGTTTACCATCGAGAAAGTTCTTGCCAGTGACTGCCCATCTCCCGTACAGGCCCCATATCAGCAGCAATCGGCTGCAACCAGCAGCAAGGAAGGCTTCCACCAAGCCTTTTTATTTCTTGTAACCCGTTGAAAAGTTTGGCTGGGAGGCCTGGACACGAACCAGGGGGCCCGCCGCCTACTGCCGATCGACCCTGGGGTCGAGCTCCTTGGCCTTCGCGATATCAGCTTTGCCGCCTGACTTGTCGCCTTTCTTCTGCTTGGACAATCCGCGGACGTAGTAGGCAACGGCGTCGTTGGGGTCGAGCTTGATGGCCTGGTCGCAGTCCTGGATGGCGAGGTCGTACTGGGCCTTTTCGCGGTAGGCGCTGGCGCGGAGGCGATAAGTCCGCGCGTCGTTCGGGTCGAGCTTGATGGCTTGCTTGAAGTCCTCGATGGCGGCGTCGAATTCCTTCTTGTGGCTGCGAACGTAACCGCGGTTGGCGATGGCCTTCGCGTTTTGGGGATCGAGCTTGATGGCCTGGTCGGAATCCTGGGCGGCGAGATCGAACTCCCCCTTCTGCTCCAAGGCGAAGCCGCGGCGGGAGAGGGCTTCGGCGCTCAGCGGATTGTTTTTGATGGCTTGGTCGTAGTCCTTGATCGCTACATCAATCTGTCCATTTTCGGCGAGAGCATTGCCGCGGTTGAGGTAGGCGATGGCGAGGTTTTGCGGCGTTTCCTGGGGCGAATTGATCAGCGCGGTACAGCCGGCCATCTTGAGGTCAACGTCGCTGCCCTTGCACCAGGACAGATTTTGTTCGTCCTTGTCCTGCACCCTCGTGGCGCGCGCCGGCAATGTGCCCCCGATCACGCCGATCAAAAGAATTGCCAAGGCTCTCCCCTTCATTCCCGTTCGCCCCTTCCCAAACCGGTGGAGAGATCACACGCAGCCGTTGCGAGAGCCTTGATCGCCATCCGGCGATCTCTTGGTTCCCTGCTCGCCGTGTCAGACGCGCGCGTATTGCGGGGAATAGTCCCAGAGAGGACATAAGGAAAGCATAAAGATTTCGTAAGGAAGGAATCGCTCTACGCTGGAATGTCGCGTGCGAAGCGCGGCATTTTCGCCGTCACTATGGACTGCGGCGGCCTGCCTGCGGAGGCCTGCCTGCCGCAGGCAGGCTCGCTTGTCCTGAGCGGAGTCGAAGGGACGCCGCTTTCTCAAAGAAAGCCCCATTCAAGTGACGATCAACTTGCCCGAAGATTTGGCTGGGAGGCCTGGACTCGAACCAGGATAATCAGATCCAGAATCTGATGTACTGCCAATTGTACGACCTCCCAGCAGCGCGCAGGAGACAACAAAAAAGGGCCGTTCGCACGACCCCTCTCTACTCTAGCGGCGCATCGCCTTTTCGTCAACAGTAGGGCGAACCACAACAATCTCGAAAGCGCGACGCATCGCCAAGCATCTGCGCCGTGCACAGCATGCGCGCATCGTGCGTCCCGAATCGAACTGAGGGGCTGTGCCCGCCAAATGATCGGGAGGTTCTTGGTAGGGGCACAGCATGCGCGTATCGTGCGTCCCGAATCGAACTGAGGGGCTGTGCCCGCCCAAATGACCTTGGCACTGCCGCCCAAATCAGACGTCGTCATCTCCGGTTTCGGGAGTCCGATGGACTCCACCGGAGTCCTGAAATCGGACCCGAGTGAGCCGTCGTTCAGGGCGACGCACCTTTTGCGTCCCGGATGCATTCGCGGGACGAGGGATCTGCTTTTCCTCCGCGCAACCCAACAAACAGATTCCTCGTCGCCTGAAGAAACCGCGCTCCTCGGAATGACAAATGCCCGGGAAAAACGCTGCAACGGACCTACCTGTCCGGCAGGCGGGCACAGCATGCTGTGCCCCTACGAATGGCGCGGAGAGACAGGCACCAGGCGTTTGTCGCGCACGTAAAATTGCTGGTCGCGCCAATGGATGCGCTGCGGGAAAAAGCTCGCAATCCACACGACGAACGCGAAGGCGTCGCGTAGCGGCAACATCCATATTCTGCGCCGCACCAGAGGATCCGCCATCCCCCGCGCGCCCACCGAGAGCGCCACGTCGCCGCGCAACAAAGCATAGGCCGCCACGTACGCCCACGCCACTAACGTTGATTGCGCGAGAAAAACCCCGACCAGCATCCACGGCAGCCCGTGCGTGAAAATCATTCCGAGATGGCCCCACGGCCGCGAATACCGGATGCTCAGATTCCAGCGAACCTGATGGCGAAACGCGTCGAGAAAACCTTGCCGCGGATAGACGATGTCAACCGGAAAAGCGCTCAGCTCCACGCGATGGCCGCGCGCCGCGATGTGGTTCCCCAGCTCGTAGTCGTCGCAGAAATAATCCGCCAGCGATTCGAAGCCGCCAATTTCCGCGAGATGCTTCTTGGTGGTCGCCATCGTCGCGCCCAGCAGGAAATCCACGTCGCCCAATAGCCACGCGGTCAGCACGCCCGGCGCAAAATCGGTGCTGTTGCCGAGCGCTTCGAGATCGGCGGCGAACCCGCCATCCGTGATCCCGCGGTAGAGGCAGGTCACCGCCCCAACTTTTGAATCGTGAAACGGCGCCGCGACCGCGCGCAGATAGCCGGGTTCGACGCGGACGTCGCTATCGGTGATGACGATAATTTCATGGCGCGCCTCGCCGGCCATGCGGCAGAGCTTGTTCACTTTGTCGCTTGCGCCGGCTGCCGGCGCGCCAATCAGAAGGCGAATGGAGCGCGCGGGAAAATCGCCGATCAGTTTCTCGATGACGGGAATTGCCGGATCGTCTTTGTCCGTCACGCAAAAAAGAATTTCGAATTCCGGATAATCCTGCCGGCAAAAACTCGCGTAATTTTCGTGCGTCTCGCGGTCGAGCCCGCGGATTGGCTTCAGGATGCTGACGGGCGGAGTGAAATCCGGGGGAGCGTCGCTGCGCGCGCGAAAAAAGCGTCCGGCGGCGATGATGGCAACGAGATAGTAGGCAAACGGCGCGAGCGCCAGCACCATGAGCGCTTCGCGAATCGCCGTCCACGCCATCGCCGGGCTAGCCTTTGCCGATGAACACCAGGGCGACGCCCAAGCAAACAATCAGGACGCCGGCCCAGCGCTGCGGCGTGACCCGTTCGCCGAGGAAAATTTTTCCGCCCAGGGCGCCCACGGCGTAGCTGAGCGCCGTCGCTGGGAAGACGAAGCTGACGTTGGCAAGCGACAGCATGCCGAGCAGCGCGAAAAAGCCCATTGCCATCATGGAAACGCCGATCCACATCCACGGGACTTTCATCGCGCGAAGGATGGCGCGGGCGATCGCGCGCGGGCGGAAGTCCGTCACTTCGCCGACCGTCTTCATCGCGCGCGAGACGCAGATTTCTCCGCCCGTTCCGGGAAAAAGGATAAGCGCGTAAAAAATAAGCTGCGTCACCACGAGTGGTGCTCCGTGGTGCGCGGCGATGTGTGGCCCACCACCAAAACGCCGAGGCAGATCAGCAGAACGCCGGCCCAGCGCATCGGCGTGATCACTTCATGCAACACCAGATAAGCGAGCAGCGCGATCAAACCGTACGAAAGCGCGGAGGCCGGCTGAACGTAGCTGTAGTCCGCCCAGGAGAGCACGAGAAGATAGGCGACGAAAAAAGCGAGCAGAGAACAAATCCCGAGCCAGACGGTTCCCGACGTGAACGCCGCGAAAAAAAAACGGAACAAATCGGCGGGCGCCCAGCTCACCATCGCGGGGATGCGCTTCATGCCCTTCCCAAGCAGGATATCGCCGAGAGGTCCAAAGATGACCATCAGGAAAATCAAAACGAAGGTTTTGACGTGCAGGCCTGCCGCGGACTTCATGCGCCGTGGGATTCGCTCGCCACTCCGACGGCCGGGGTTCCTTTCACCGCCGGCACTTGCGCGAGGGCCTTCTTCGTGACGCCGCCCTTGCGCGCCACTTTCCAGCGGTCGTGGCGCAGCTTCAGGAAGTCCACCGCCTCGTGGTAGAGGCGCGCGCGCTCGTGCGAATCCCACAGCGAATCGCGCACGATGCGCCAGGCAACGCGGGGCCGGAAATAGTAGCTGTCGTAGAAGCGGTTGACGGACTCAACCATGTACTCGCGCGAGAGGCCGGGATACTCCAAGTGCGGAAGCTGGTGGCCGACGGCATCCGTGATCGCCTCGGTGGCCAGGAAACCCTCGCGCGCACCCTGCTCGTAAAGCTCGGTGCCGGGATACGCGTGGGCCATGGAAACCTGAATCGTCTCGCAATCAAGCTCCTTGGCATAGTCGATGGTCTTCTCGATGGTTTCTTTCGTCTCGCCGGGCAAGCCGATGATGAAGTCGCCGTGGACGCGGATGCCGACCTTCTTGCAGTTCTCCATGAACCTGCGCCCCATTTCGACGGTAGCGCCCTTCTTGATGTTCTTGAGAATCTGCGGATCGCCCGATTCGAATCCGACAATCAGCAGGCGGCAGCCGCCGTCCTTCATGGCCTTGAGAGTTTCGTAATCGGCATGCACGCGCGACGTGCAGGACCACTGGAAACCAACCGGCTTGAATTCCTTGCACAGCGCGATGACGCGGTCCTTGCGGATGTTGAATGTGTCGTCGTCGAAGAAAAATTCCTTGGCTTGCGGGAACATCGCATGCGCCTGCTTGAATTCGCGCGCGACGCTATCCACCGAGCGAACGCGCCAGGCATGGCCCGAAAGCGTCTGCGGCCACAGGCAGAAGGTGCAAAGCGCCGGACAGCCGCGAGCGGTGTAGAAGGAAACGTAGGGATGCAAGAGAAATGGGACGTTGTACTTCTCGATGGTGAGGTTGTCCTTGTACACGTCGGTGGCGAAAGGAAGCGCGTCGAGCTCTTCGGTCTGCATCAGGGGCCGCGGCGGGTTGTGGACTACCTTACCGTCTTTGACGTAGCTTGCATTCAGAATTTCAGAGAGCGGCTTGCCCTGCGCGAATTCCACCACGGCATGATCGAATTCGCCGCGCACGACAAAATCCAGATCCGGACTGGCGAGCAGACTTTCCGCAGGCTTGATCTGCACGTGCGGCCCAACGAAGGAAATCTTCAGACCGGGCTTTTTGTCCTTCATGCCGCGCGCCATTTTCAGATCGCTCTGAAAGCCCACGGTGGAGGTGAACAGCACAACGAAGTCGTAATCCTGGGCGATGCGAACCACGTCGGCAGGAGTGACGCCATGGGGAGGAGCGTCGAGCAGGCGGCTGCCCGGCAGCATGCCCGCCGGATACGCGATCCAGACGGGATACCAATAGGATTCGATCTCGCGAGTCGCGGGCCACCGCGAGCTGGCGCCTCCGTCGAACTTTTCAAAGCTCGGCGGATTCAAGAAAAGCGTTTTCATTACAGACGGCATCTATCGCCCCCTCAGGCGTCTCTTCGGACGCGGACAACAATGGGGTCGTTCCCCCAACCAGATAATTCTACTCGATTCTTGACGCCATCCCAAGCAAGCATTCTGGGGATGCGCATCGAATTGCGCACAGATTGTAGGCCGGATTGAGTGACGATTAGACGGGGTGTCCGTCGAGTGTTTTGTGAGAGTTACGGGCATTTCCAATTGACATGGGTGACGATTAGAAATGCGTTTGGTCTCCCCAGGCTCGACTGATCTCCCGAGCTCGACTTGCCGTCGACTCGGGAGCCCTGTGTTCCGTCGACACTGGGAGGCCCTGTCTATGTGAGCTAAGTCCTTCATTTTGATAACTCACCAGGTATTATATCACAGCTAGTAAACAGAGTCAAGGTACATTCTGGTGGGAGGCGAAAATCGTCCACGGTAGCCCGCCAAGTAAGCGGCGGGCAGGCTCGCCACGGCGAGTAAACCCGACACGGCGGGTAAACGGAAGACGAGCCGAGTTCAGCGAATTCGACGCGCCGTGTCAGTGGACACCCATGCGGCCCGGGTTATCGAACATCCGAAACCATTTGTCCGGTAAGTCCCGATAAGTCGGATAACCGGATAAGTGAGCCGAACGTCTTCGGAATAGGCACGGTCAGCGGGCGCTGACTGCGGCACAGGGGATAAGTTGGCGGGGAAACAGAATTCTTGCATTGGGAACCTGTGTTTGAGTTGCCTTGCTTAATTCGATGGACAGATTTTCCGGCTTCGTCAGAGCGTTGGCGGAGATCTGGATTCGATAGGGCGTGACGATGTGCGTGTAGAGTCGATATGTGGTGGTTTGCAATTGCTTCAACCGCTCATCGCTGAGGTGATAGGTCACGCTCGGCATCCGCGTATTCTCTACCGCCAGTAAGCCTCCCGTTGCTGCCGCAATGCCTCCAATCTCATCGGTATCTGGATCCCACGGGATTTCTGCTGGACCTGAACCACCGGGCTTGAGCATGTAGAAACCAGACAAAGCCCGCTGACCTAGCACAAACCCGAATACCCGCACCCCTTGCTCGATGAATCTCCGCCGTATTTCGCCGGCATCGATTCGACCTGAGTCGTCCGAGCCGCCTAAAAAGGCGAACATGGCATCGCCGAATTGTCTCGTTCCGAACAGACGCAGGTCACTCACGAGGGCCTGGTAGATATTCTCCCCTTCCCTGGCATTCGCCGGCCGAATGGACGCAAGGTCTGCCAGTGTCGATCTCAGTGTTTCGCGTGAAGTTGTGAAATCCAACGCGGGTGCGTCGGAATTCAACACAACCAAGGCGAGTGAAACTCGTGAGGGGACGCCGTTTGCCAGAAAGCTCGCGAGGGGGACGTTTCCATTTTCCAGGCCTCTGCATTTACGTTCCTGCTTGCATCCAGAACCAGCACAATCCGCTTAGGTGTATCGTCTTGATCGAGGGCCGTAATACTCGCCGGACGCCCATGCACGCGGGCCTCAAACGCCGCTGAGGTCAATGGGGTGACCGCCCTGCCGTCACTCACGGTTACCGTGACCGGAATAGCCGCTGTGCACGGGCTTGACTTGTCTTCGACTTGCTTCGCGGAGGCCGACACAGAAAGGAGCGCGAGTGCAAACGCAATTGCCAGAAATAGCTTCGAGGAAAATGGGCGATAGCACAACATAAGCTACTGAACCCGGTGGCAATGATATTCAAAAATGAACGACGCGTCCAGGGACAGACCTTGCAGCCCCCTCCGACTGCAACATTGTGCCTGGTAAGCCGGGTGCATTCGATAGGTCGATGCAACACCATCTGATAGACGTGCAGTTTAAGGATGGTGTCTATGACCCAAGGGAAACGATCGAGACTTTCTCTCACGCAGAGAACCGAGATCTGGAGGCGTTGGAAGTCCGGGCAGTCGTTGCATGAGATCGGGCGCGCCTTTGGCAAGCCA